>NZ_FNCY01000043.1 GCF_900099695.1 Propionivibrio dicarboxylicus
GGCAACAACCTGATCGAGAAGAACAAGGCCGAGTTCAACGCCAAGAAGGCGTCGATCGTCGCCAGGATCCATCAGCAGGTCGGCTTCATCAAGTAGTTTCGCCAGAGCACCGCGCCGGAAAGTTTCGGGGCGGTCGGGGCGAGCGTCGAGAAAAACAATAAACGGCGTTCGCGATTCTTGGCGCGACGGGCATTCAGTCAGAGAGCTTCCTGGGCAAGCGGCTTTACGCCGCCGGCCGGGACGTGCTCAGCCTGCTTTTCGCGCATTCAAACAGTGTTGCCAAGGGGAAATCGATGATTACGTTGTTGGCATATGGAATGATCGTAGCGTTTCTGGTGTTGTTGACGCTGCGAAAACTGACGGTGTTTACGGCGCTGATTCTGGTACCGATCGTCTTCGGTATCGCTGCCTGCCTGATCACCGGCAAGGATCCGGTGTTGATTTTCGACTGGGTGAAGAAGGGACTCTTTTTCAGTCAGAACGCCGTAACGCATAAGGTGCGAATGGGTGTCATGTCGGGGCTGGCGCTGATCCTGTTCGCCATCCTGTATTTTGGCATCATGCTCAAGGCTGGGTTGTTCGATCCGCTCTGTATCTTCTTCATCCGGCTTGCCAAGGGCGATCCGCTCAAGGTCTGCCTGGCCACGATCATGGTGGCGAGCATGGTTACGCTCGACGGCGACACGACGACGACTATTGTCGTTTGCACGGCGGCCTTTCTGACCTTGTTCAAGCGCATGGAAATGAAGCTGTCGTATCTCGCGGTGCTGATCACGTTGCCGGTCGGCATCTTCAACCAGTTGCCCTGGGGTGGGCCGCTTGTGGCCAATGCGACGGCGCTCGGTGTCGATATGTCGACGCTGTTCCGTCTGATTCTGCCGGGTATGCTGGTGGCGTGGGCCTATGTCATTGGCGTCGCCTACTGGCTTGGCTTGAAGGAGCGGAGGCGTTTGAACTACGATCCGGCGCATTCGGCCAATGTGACGCCCGAGCACATCGAGGAAATGATTGCATCGGTGAAGAATTTCGAGCCCGACTTCAAGCGTCCGCGCTACTTTTTCTTCAACCTGGCCCTGACGGCCTTGGTTGTCGGCGGGTTGGTCGTTGACCTCGGCCATGGTGGTGTCCTGTTCATGATCGGTTCTGCTATCGCCTTGACCGTTAATTATGATACTGATGTTCAAATGGAACTCGTTCGCAATTGTGCCTCGGATGTGCTGGTCCCTTCGCTGGCGACCTTTGCGGCTGCCGCATTTACCGGCATCCTCGGGAATAGTGGTATGTCCACCGCGGTGGCGAACAGCATTCTCTCGGTATTGCCGCAATCGCTTGGCGTGCATATGGCGCCGATCTACGCGTTATTGGCTGCGCCGGCGATCTGTTTCCTGCCGCAGGATGCCTTTTACTTCGGCATCGCCGCCATCGTCGCGCCGGTCGGCAATCAACTCGGTATTTCGACTGAGCAGATCGC
>NZ_FNCY01000041.1 GCF_900099695.1 Propionivibrio dicarboxylicus
GTCACGCTGGCGACGCGGGGCATTCTCGCGGGGTTGGCGCTGATCGCGGCGGTCAAGGACGAACAGGGCTTCGTCAAGAACGTCTTCATCCAGGACGAGGTCTTTCTCTCCTTCGGCGAGACGGTCGGGCCGGTCTATATCGTTGTCATCGTCTTCGTGCTGCTGGCGATCGTCACGCAGTTCTTCATGAAGCGCACGCGCGCCGGGACGAACATCTACGCGGCCGGGGCGAACCCGACGGCCTCGCGCCTGTCGGGCATCCACGTCGAGCGCACGCTGATCGGCGTCTATATGTTCTCGGGCTTCTGCGCGGCGCTCTCGTCGATCTTCCTGTCGGCGCGGATGATGACGGCGATGCCGGAATTCGGCATCGGCAACGAACTCGACGTCATCGCCTCGGTCGTCATCGGCGGCACGCCCTTCACCGGCGGCGTCGGCGACATCTGGGGAACGCTGATCGGCACGCTGTTCATCGCGCTGGTCAAGAACGGCATTCTCAAGCTCGGGCTCTCGCCCTACATCCAGCCGATCGTCATCGGCGGCATCATCATCGTTACGGTGGTCATGGACGTCTGGTACAAATCCTACGCCGAGAAGAAGGCGACGCAGGCCGCGCGCAAGAAAGCCATGCAGCGCCAGGGAGGTGAAGCATGAGCGCTACCGCTG
The DNA here is from genome assembly GCF_900099695.1 of Propionivibrio dicarboxylicus. GTDB lineage: Bacteria > Pseudomonadota > Gammaproteobacteria > Burkholderiales > Rhodocyclaceae > Propionivibrio > Propionivibrio dicarboxylicus. Next base: position 667 of record NZ_FNCY01000041.1, read on the forward strand.
CTACCAACACTCTTCTGCTCGAATGCCGCGGCATCGACAAGAACTACAACGGCCCGCAGGTGCTCTCCGGCGTTGATTTCTCGCTGCGCCGCGGTGAAATCCATTCGCTCGTCGGCGAGAACGGCGCCGGCAAATCGACGCTGATCAAGATCATCACCGGCATCACCAACCGCAATGCCGGCACCATCGTCTTCGAAGGTCACGACGTGCCGATCGAGCACAGCAAGAACGCCTCGGAGAAGCTCGGCATCGCCGTCATCTACCAGGAACTGAGCCTGATCCATGGCATGACCGTGGCGCAGAACATCTTCCTGACCAAGGAGCCGCTGCTCGCCGGCCTGCCGATCATCGACGTGCGCAAGATGAACGCGATGGCGCAGGCGATGATCGACAAGTACGGCTTCGAACTCAAGGCCACCGACATCATCGACGGCCTGCCGATCGCCCAGCGCCAGACCGTTGAAATCCTGAAAGCGCTGTCGAACAAGGCCTCGCTGATGATCATGGACGAGCCGACCAGTTCGCTGACGGCGACCGAAAGCGAACGGCTCTTCGACATCATCCGGCTGCTCAAAAGCGAAGGCATCACGGTCGTCTATATCTCGCACCGGATGGAAGAGGTCTATAACCTCTCCGACCGCGTCACCGTGCTGCGCGACGGCAAGCTCGTCTCGGTGCTCGAAGGCGAAGCGATCACGCCGGCCGAGATCATCCGGCTGATGATCGGGCGCGAACTCACCGACGACGAATCGCAGCATCGCATGGTCAAAAAGGACGGCGAGATCGTCCTCGAGGTGAAGAAGCTCTGTGCCGAAGGCAAGCTGCAGGACGTCTCCTTCGCCGTGCGCAAGGGCGAAGTGCTCGGCTTCGGCGGCCTCGTCGGTTCCGGGCGGACCGAACTGATGCGCGCGATCTACGGTATCGACCGCTACGATTCGGGCGAGATCGCCTATCTCGGCCAGCCCTATAAACCGACCGTGGAAAAATCGATTGCCGGCGGTTACGGCTTCGTGCCGGAAGAGCGACGCCTGCAAGGCATCATGGGCGCCATCTCGATCACCGGCAACATCGGCATCGCCAACCTCGACTCGATCTCCAACGGCGCCGGCATGGTCAGCGACGCCAAGGAACTCGAACGGGCGCAGGCGGCGATCACGACGCTGAACATCAAACCGGCGAATCCCGATCACCTGGTCGGCAACCTGTCGGGCGGCAACCAGCAGAAGGTCGTCGTCGGCAAGTGGCTGATCCGCGACCTGAAGCTCCTGATCGTCGACGAACCGACGGTCGGCGTCGATATCGGCGCCAAGGAAGAGATGTACCAGACGATCGAACGGCTGGCGCAACAGGGCGTGGCGATCCTGCTGGTGTCCTCGGACCTGCCGGAACTGACGCGGCTGTCGGA
>NZ_FNCY01000040.1 GCF_900099695.1 Propionivibrio dicarboxylicus
GATCGATGCCGAACTCTTCGGCGAGTTCTACGACCCCGAACTCGAAAAAATCCAGTATTCGCCTTACTGAGCAACACGCTGAGCAACACCCCGGCGCCGCGCGTCCTCCGCGCGCGGCACCGCGGCAAAAAGAACGCAGACATAACGTTTCACTGATGAGGTTGGCATGAGCACTCCCAGCATTTCCTGGCCTGAAAAAGTCTCGCTCTGCGAAGTTGGCCTGCGCGATGGCCTGCAGAACGAGAAGGTCATTCCGAGTATCGAGCAGAAGCTGCAACTGCTCGACGCCGTCGTCGCCTCGGGCGTCAAGATCATCGAAATCGGCGCCTTCGTGCATCCGAAGGCGGTGCCGCAGATGGCCGATACCGACACGCTGTGCCGCACGATGAAGAAGGTCGACGGCGTCGAATACCGGGCGCTCGTACCCAACATCAAAGGCGTCCAGCGCGCCTTCGACGCGGGCCTCTCGAAGGCCAAGCTGACCGTCTCGGCGAGCGAAGCGCACTGCCTCGCCAACTTCAACAGCACCCCGGTCAAGATGATCGAGGGCTTCGCCGATTGTGCCGAATTCGCGGCCAAGAACGCCATGACGCTGTCAGGCGCGATCTCGACCTCGTTCGGCTGCCCGTTCCAGGGCAAGGTCCCGTTCGAGCAGGTCGAAAACGCCGTGCGCAGCTTCGTCAAGCTCGGCATTACCGAACTCTCGCTCTCCGATACCACCGGCATGGCCAACCCGCGCCAGGTTTATGAACTCGGCACGGCGATGCGCCAGCTTTTCCCGCAGGTGCAGTGGGTGATGCACTTCCACAACACGCGCGACATGGCGCTCGCCAACATCGTCGCCGGCATCCAGGCCGGTGTGCGCATGTTCGACGGCGCCTTCGCCGGCCTCGGCGGCTGCCCCTTCGCACCGGGCGCGTCGGGCAACGTCGCCAGCGAGGACGTGATCCACATGCTGCATGAAATGGGCATCGACACCGGTGTCGACCTGCTCAAGGCGATGGATACCGCCCGTCTCGCCGCCAGCTTCGTCGGTCACGCGCCGTCCAGCGCCGTCCTCAAGGCCGGCCGCTGCGTCGATATCGTCAAAGAAAAGCCGCAAGCGCAGAACAACGCCTGATCATGGCAATGTCCGAACAACTCGCTCGCGAGAAACTCGACTCGGTCTCCCAGTGGTGGAGCACCGAGATCATCGATGTCCATCCGGGCGAGATTGCCGTGCGCGGCTACCGAATCGGCGATCTCATCGGCCAGGTCAATTTCATTGACATGATCTGGCTGATGCTGCGCGGCAACCTGCCGCGTCCGGCCGAAGCGGCGTTGCTCGAGGCGGCGCTGGTCGCCAGCGTCGACCACGGCCCGCAGGCCCCGGCCATCTCGATCGCCCGCATGGCCACCACCTGCGGCCTGCCGGTCAATGGTGCCATGGCCTCGGCGATCAATGCTCTCGGCGAATACCACGGCGGGTCCGGACAGCTGTGCATGGAGCTTTTCGCACAGATCAACGCCGAAGCCGGACTGCACGGCGACCTCGTCGATGCCGCCATCACCGTCATCCAGGATCGTCTGATGGCGGGCAACCAGGCGATTCCCGGATTCGGCCACCGGTTCCACCCGGTCGATCCGCGCGTCGCCCCGCTGCTCGATCTCGTCGGCAATGCCGTCGCCGCCGGGACCATCTCCGGACGCTACGCGGCCATCGCCCGCGCCACCGAAACGGCGCTCGGCGTCATCAAGCAGCGCTATATCGCGATCAATGTCGAAGGCATGACCTCGGCGATTTATTGCGAACTCGGTTTCTCGCCCGAGCTTGGGCGCGGGCTGTTCGTGCTGTCGCGCTCGGTCGGCATCCTCGCGCATGCATGGGAACAGAAACAACAGGGCGAACGCGGCAAGGGACCGATGCCCAAGGATATTCCCTACACCTACTCCGGCCCGCGTTACCGGCCGGTTCCCGAAAACCGGGCGGCGCGCCGTGCGGCCGATGCCCTGTAGATAAAAACTCAACAAGGAGTGTTGGACATGAAGGATCTGATTTCGAACCAGCTGGTGAAGTATCTGGAAGCGCGGGGCGTGGAGCACATTTTCGGTTTGTGCGGGCACACCAATATTG
>NZ_FNCY01000042.1 GCF_900099695.1 Propionivibrio dicarboxylicus
TGGCTGGCGGCGTTGGTGAGGGCGTCGGCGGCGGTGTTGATCTGGGTGATCGTCTCGCAGAGCTTGGCGATGGTGTTGTTGATGGCGCGCTTGAGTTCGTCGAAGTCGCCCTGGTAGTTGCGCGTGATGGTCTGGGTCATGTCGCCCTGTTCCATCGCAGCCATGACGCGGCGGACGTCCTGGATCGGCGGAACGACGTTGTTGAGGATGTTATTGACGCCGGTGACGAGATCGTTCCATCCGCCAACGAAGAGGTCGGCGTTGGCGCGCTTCTCGAGTTGTCCGGCGGCGGCGCCCTTGATCAGGATATCGGTCTGGGCGAGCAGTTCGTTCATCATCTTGACCATGTTGTTCAGGTTGCCCTTGATGATGTTGTACTGGCCCTTGTAGTCGGTGGTGATTTCGGGCGGAATGATGCCCTTGGCGATCTTGTCGACATAGTCGGCGGTGACGTTGAGCGGATCGACGATGTTGGTGACGGTGGCATTGACGCCGACGACCAGCTTGTTCCAACCGCCGACGAAGAGGTCGGCGTTGGCGCGCTTGTCGAGCTCGCCGTTGGCGGCGCCCTGGATGATGATGTCGGTCTGGGCGAGCAGGTCGCTCATCATCTTGACCATGTTGTTGAGGTTGGTCTTGATGACGTTGAAGTCGCCGTTGTAGTTGTCGGTGATGACCGGCGGGATGACGCCCTTCGAGATGTCATCGACGTACTTGGCGGTGACGTTCAAGGGGCCGATGACGGCGTCGAGCGTGTCATTGACACCCTGGACGATGGCGCGGAAATCGCCTTGGTGCTTCGAGGCGTCGGCACGCGTTGCGAGCTTGCCTTCCACCGCCGCCTTCGACAGCAGCGCCGCGTCCGTGATCATGGCGCGCACGGAGCCCTGGACATTCTCGACGGCGTGGGCGAGCTGGCCGACTTCGTCCTGCCGGTCGACGCCAAGCGTGAAGTTGAAATCGCCGGCCGCCATCTTGTTGGCCGCGTCGACCAGTTGGGTGGTCGGGACGGTGATCGAGCGGATTAGCCAGTAGGCGAAACCGATCGTCAGCAGGATGGCGCCGAGCGACAGGATCAGGATCAGTCGCTTGGCGGTGTTCGAGAGATCGTCGGCGTCCTTGCCGGCGGCATTCATCAAATCCGTCTGATAGTCGATCAGCTTCATGATCGCGTCGATGTACTCGTTCTGTGCCTTGCGTAGGCTGCCGAGCATCTGCGTCGTCGCCTCGTCGCGCTTGTTGGCTGCGATCAGGCTGGTGAGACTGGCGATTTCGGCGGCATAGACCTTGCGCTTTTCCTTGACGATTTCATAACGCCGCTTTCCTTCCGGAGAGACGATGGTCTTGTCGAGCTTTTCGAAGCGGTCGTTGATGATCTTGCTGGCGCCGCCGACGCGCTCGAGTTCGCTTTGCGCCTCGTCCTTGGTCTTGACGAGCAGGGCGTTACGGCTGGAGCGCGCGGCGATATTGACCTGGTCGATGACGTCGTTGGCCCAGACCGTTTTCGGGAACTTGTCGCTGACGATATTGTTGAGTTCGTCGTTGAGTGTGCTCAGCCAACGATACGAGAGCGCCGAGAGGACGATGAGCAGAATGACGACGAAGGCGAAGCCGATACTGAGTCGCGTGCCGATTTTCATATTGTTGAACATGGTCAATCTCCAGCGAGAGAATCAGAGTCAGGGACGTGCGATCGAGACAGGCAGCGGGATTATTGCGGGTTGGCCAGGCTGGCGAGGGATTCTGCCGAGAGCCCCTCGGTGCTGGTGAGCATGGCGATTTCATCGACGGAGAGGACTTTTCCGATGTTGAGGATGATGACGAATTTGCCGGCGATCTTGCCCATGCCGAAGATGAAGTCGGCGCGGATTCTGGCACCGAAGGAAGGCGGGGGTTCGATTTCGCTGGCGGGGATGTCGAG
>NZ_FNCY01000037.1 GCF_900099695.1 Propionivibrio dicarboxylicus
AACGTTCTATGTCTACCGCGTCGATCCCGGCTTATTCAGCGACGACCTTTATGAAGTCGGCACGACGCGCAGTTTCCGTGACGCGATCGAACTCGTTAAAGGCGCCAGCGGTGGCAACCGATTGGATGTTTCCGACTGGTAAACGACCGCACGAGATCGGAGAAAAAACATGAGAACGCTTCGTTTCGGCACGCTATTCATACCTATCGATGCAACGACTGAACTAGCGCTCGCGTTGCTGCTCGTGGGATTGGGTGTCTTGATGTTCGGATGGCGAAAGCTGGCGTTCAGTTTGTTTGGGATGGCCGCTTGGTCTTGGCTGCCTCCAGATTACAAATATCTGATCATGGATACGGCGTTCGAGCTCTTAGAACTCGTTCCGTGGTGGTGTCTGGTGCTGCTTGTTATTTGGTTGTTGTATCGGGTTGCCGGCAATTTCATTCGCGATGTGGCGGTTCATGTCGCCAGCGACATGATGTCTGCGGCCATTCGCTGGCTTTTGACGAGCCGATTGGGCTGGTCATCATTGATCTCGATCATTTTGGGAGGCATGTTATGGACGCGACTCGGATAACTGCGGTTTCCATCATTGCAATCTGTGCAGTGGCTGTCGTATTGCAAGGCTGTTCCACGGTTCCTCGCCCTATGCTTCCGCCGCCGATGCCCGCCGTTTACCCGGGGCCATTGATTCCCAGCCCTCCTGGCGGTGGATGCCTTCCTTTCGCAAGTCTCGTTTCGTCCAATCCTCGGCCAGAAACTTCCAAGGTTGCCGACGTCTTGCTTCGAGCAGGGTATGTGATCGCTGCCGTTGAAAACGGGCGAACGACCTGGCGATGCAATCGTGTTTTGCAACCAACCGGATCCGCAAGCGTTCCACAACGCGTATCACCACCCGTGCCACCGGCCAACAACCGATCAGATCCAGTCTTGACTATGCAACGCGAGGCTCAGCAGAACCTACAACCTGAAGTTAGGCGCCATGAGATCGCTGGCAATCGCGCGGTCGACCCTCAGGGATTAGCGAGCCCAACAAACTCGCTGTCGACAGTTCGAGAGACGTTGAGCAGTACGTCATTAACGATTTCCGAGACGCCCGCCGTCACGACTGAGAATTCTGCGCCACCACGAGACGATGCTAAGGCGTCTAAAGCCAGCGGCGACGAGGCGAGGGCGCTCGCTGGGCGGCTTCTTCCCGACGGTATCACTGATCGCGATGGATGGGCCTCAGACATCGTTGACGCCATCGACGCATTGAATTTGCCGGCAAATAGTCAGTATCTCTGCGCCACAATGGCAGTTATCGGCCAGGAGTCTGGCTTTCAGGCCGACCCGATAGTTACTGGATTGCCGGCGATTGCGCTAGCAGAAATCGATCGGCTTCGCGACAAATTTCACATTCCGCGAGTTTTCGTTGATAAAGCCCTTGATCTTCGGTCGCCTAACGGAAGATCTTATCGGGCCCGTATCGATGCAGCCCGCACTGAGAAAGAGTTAAGTGATGCCTACGAAGACTTCTTCAGACACCTGCAATTACCGATATTGGGGAATGTGTCCGATCCGTATAACCCAATCAGGACTCTCGGGCCGATGCAGGTCAGCATCGCCTTCATAAATGAGCATTCGAGCCGATTCAAGGACAAGATTCCCGATGGGATGCATATTCGTGCATTTGGATTTTCTCGGAGAGGAGGTGTTCTGTTCGGCACTATGCATTTGCTTGACTACGCCGCCCCTTACGATCTCCCTATCTATCGCTTCGCTGACTACAATGCGGGGCGTTACGCCAGTCGCAATGCTGCTTTCCAGAACGCCATCGCTCGCCTCTCGAATACGACACTCTCTCTTGACGGTATTCTCTTGACCGAAGAAAGTGCTGGCGCCTACACGGGAGAGACCCTCCGAGCGGCTCAGTCTTTGACGACTTTGCTCCGCCTCACAGCTGACCAGATTGCCAACGCTTTGAAACTTCATCGCTCGGTACAGTTGGAAAGTACCGAGTTGTATCGGCGGGTATTTAAGTTGGCTGATGAACGCGCAGAGGCGCCGCTTCCTAGGGCCTTGTTGCCGAACATCAAGCTTTCCGGCCCGAAAATTCAGCGTAAGAATCTTTCAACAAGTTGGTTTGCTCAGCGCGTCGACACCAGATATCGTGCCTGTCTGGCTCGCGATGAGTTGGCAACGAGCGAATAACGGAAGGCGGACAAGGCTTACCTGGCCGGCGAGTGGCAGCTCGTGAGTAAGGAAATTCGTGATCGATCCGGATCGTTAATTCAGAACTAATTAGCCCTACTAAAAAGAAGAATGCGGCGTGGCTGCGTTGTTCTTGTTGTTTTGTTGTTCCCCTTCGCTGTGCTCAAGACACGGCACTCAATTTGGCGGCATGTTCGCATCACGAGCGTTGCACCGCTGCCTCAGATTGACCCGATGGTTGGTCAGTCGCAATTCCTTTGTTGTTTCCTTGGCTTTCAGCCTTATCAACGGCAAAGCGTTTCTTCCTCGATGCGTCATGCATGAAGTCTTGTCGCTTCACTCCAATCTCAGACGCAAAATCCCCACTGTGCTGCTGCTTCCATCTCTACCCGCGTAGAGCTCCTGTCGGTCGCCATTTCAGCTTCATCTCCTGAACCGACACGCCCAAAGAGTTGCTCTTCGGAGCGTTATCAGAATCCTCAATGTCGAGGTCCTTTTAAGGAGAAAACCATGGCTGCATACAAAAAGTGTCCGACTTGCAAGAATCATGAACGTGGCACCACGATTTATCGCTGCAACCACTGCGGTGCGATGTGGTGTTTAAAGGTTGGATTCATCTTCAATAGCGGTTGCGGCGCCGGCATGGATCGCTGTCCTCGCTGCGGGCGCGAGAAGATGCCTTCATTTTTTGGAAAGGGCAGTTTTCGGGAAATCGGGTGCGTCGGCTAGCGTTAGTGGTGCCATTTCGATTTGCCGAGAGCATAAATTTATTCTCTGTACACCCCCAGAGATTTACCCAATACTCATAGGACTACCGTCATGATCTCTGCTGCCACCTTTGCGGAATTGGCCGGCTACGCGGCACGAGGCCGAATCGGTACCGCAGTCACCTTGCGTTGCGACAATCCTAATCCGGAGGCAGGTTCGACCGTCGTCATCGATTGGTCAAGCGACGAAGCAGGACAAATGATGATCGGCAGTCGTGGTCCGTTTTCTGTACCTACACGTGGTCGTCATCGTGTCAATGTCGACGCGGAACCGGTGTTGATCCACCTGACTTGTGGCAGAGAGTCAGCAGAAGTACTGATTCGGCCGATCGTGGAAACCACAGCGGCGCGAGATAAATATTCGTTCGGTTTTTGGGTGTTCGTGCTGGTGATTGTTTCCTCCATCGGCTATCCGTTGATCAACGCCTTCTATCGCACTGGTGCGGTGGAAACGTCGCAGGCGATATCATCGCTTGCCAAGACCACGGCAAAGGGGCCGGCAGAAGCAGCCCCGGTCGCGCCCCGACAGCCTTTAGTTGTTTCGAATTCGGCCCAAAGCGTTGTGACGAACCGACCAGTCAAGGATGTGCCGAGTACTGGGAAAACCGTATCAGTTAGGGCGTCGTCTTCTGCCACGACTGCAAATGCAGAACTCTGGAGCGACCCGCGTGGCTACGCCAGTCGCAGGAACTCAAATCCAAGTCAATAACCCGCCGGAGGAAACAATGGTCTCACATCGCAAGTTCGGTCTTTTACAACAGGAAGCAACATTTGTTCAACGGTTTCTGGATGATTTCGAGGAGCCTACGAACGGTCAGCAAAGGGTCGCCAAAGTTGGCGAAAACGGCGAACTGATTTATGTGCGCAATTTCCCCTTGCCCGACGGCTTTGAGCCTGACTACATCGACCTCCTGGTCTTGCTGGACGATTTTCCCGCTCGTCCCCCCATCGGTGTCTACGTGCTGCATCGTCAGAACGGCGCACTGATCGAACAGATTTCGAACCGGTTTAACGCCTTTCGCGAGCGCGCTTTCCACAACGCCACACCAATTCCAAATTTCACCTGGATTTGCTACCACTATGAAAACAACTCTTGGCGATATCACCCGGAAGATCCCGCTCGCGGGGACAATACGGCCAAATTCCTGGCCGGATTCTTTGCCGAAATGTCACGTTAAAGGAGAGCACAACATGAAACTTTCAATCCGGATTGCTGCTCCAGTCATGGAACGCTTGCGTCGCTATCATCTGGCCGCGGGCAAGCACGCGGAAGCGTTGAGCTACGTTTGGGCGCGTGCGGTGGAAAGAAAAGGAGAGATTCTCGTCTTGGTCCCTCACAACGCACCTCTCAAGCTGTTTGCGCCGGATTGTTTCGTGCGTCAGACTGCGGGAAACGTTCAGTTGTGTCCCGATGTTCTGAACGGGATGCTGATCGGCTTTGCAGCGTCAGACTTTAACTGCCTCATCAACGTTCACGATCATTGGTTTGACGAGACAACGACGTTTTCGTCAACCGATGATCGCGACGACTTGGTGTTTGACCGGTATCTTCGTCGGTCCTTCGAACCCATGCTGCTCCAGCATCCACATATCGGCCCAGTTCGTCGAATTCATAACCTGTCACTTGTCCTGGCGCAGAAGGGCGTTGAGGCGCGTCTCGTGAATACGCGAAGCAAGCGACGCTTCTTGAAAGCAACCAAGTTCTCGGTCATCGGGGAGCAGTTTGAACGCCCCGTAATTGGGATACGAGGCAACGCGAGCGTCGCTGACGACATGTTCACTCGGCAAAAGGACTTCATCACGCCCGACAAGCAAGATATGCTCGCGAACCTGTCTGTGGCGCTGGTGGGATGTGGCGGGCTTGGCAGCATTCTTGCGGAAAGTCTGGCGCGTTGTGGCGTCGGCAGTATGTTACTGATCGACGACGACGAGCTTTCGCTTTCAAACCTGAACCGTTGGCAAGGTGGCTGCCACAAAGATATCGGGCAACCGAAGTCGAAGATTTTGGCCGCAAATCTCAAGAGAATGTTTCCTGCACTGTGCGTTTCGGCTCTCGTCTCATCACTGTACGCGACAGAGGCCGAACAATTCCTGGTCGGGGCAGACATCGTGGTCGCCGGGGTGGATAACGACGAGGCAAGATACTTTCTCAATCGTCTGTGTCTGCAATATCAGATACCTTACTTCGATGCCGGAGTCGATGTGACGATCGAGCCAGATTCGCCGGATTTCAGAGCGCGCTTCTTCGCGATTGTGCCTGGTGTAACTGCTTGTCTGGAATGCACACAGATTGAACTGTATCAGCGACAGAAAACGCTGGACGCCTATCAGGATGTTGTAACAGCCGAGGCCCGTCGTAACGCGGGCTACGTGACTGAGCAGCCCGAGATTTCGGCGCCGAACGTCTATGCGATCAATCAACGATCGGCCTCATTACTCGGAATGGAACTGCTGAACTACATTTGTGGCTGGCAGCCCATGGCAACTTCGATCTTGGAAAGTTGGAAAAGCGGAATTCATGAGCGTTTGAGTCGGAAAGTGTTTCCGGAACCGCCCCATCCGTCATGTCCGATCTGTGGGTACTATGCCGGCGTAGGGGATGCCGAGAAGCTTCCCAGGCCAAGAGCGTTCGCGCTAGCAGCGCTTCAGCACTTGGACGGCTGCATTGACGTCGGATCACTGTCCGCCAATGCCAGCCTCTGATCTTCAGGTGGGTGATAGATGTGTGCGATGGAGTTAGCGAGTGGGCGTTGACTATTGGAAAATAAATCATGCTATCGTTATCAGTCGGCCGTTCTTGGCTGATAGGGTCTGATTCCTTGAAGCTATGAATGCACTCTCGTAAGACAATTTCCCCCACGAAGGAGTTACTTCATGCGAAAGAAAATTGCCACTTTGTGCCCAGCTTGCGGTCCTGATTGTTGCCCAGAGATCTTCATTAACGAATCCTCTCCTGCGGGTAAACAGATAGAGATCATTGATGACTTCGGCGGCAAGATTTATTTGTCAAAGAGTTAGTTAGAAGCATTTGTAGAAATTGCAATTTCTGGTGAGCTTTCGCGGATCTAACGCGTCGCACGCGTGACTGGATTTATGGCGTTGCTCTTGTGTTCTCCATGACAATAGCCGCAAGACGTTATTATGCGAGAGAGGTAATCGATAGCGTCTTGTTGATTGCTTCTCTCTACTACTTCAAAGCATCCGCAGCAACCGATCGTGGCTATTCCCTTGTGGCCGGGCGGTTCTTTTTTACAATCCATCACTGATTCTTGACCAGATCTAATCCATTAAATGCCGTTGGGGTAATAACAAAGTTAGAAATGGCACCTCGGCATGCGTTGAAGTCTTCTTTGTCAGGCTATTGGGAATGGTTCGTGCGGCAAATTAGCCCCACTAGAAAGAAGAATGCGGCGTGGCTGCGTTGTTCCTGTTGTTTTGTTGTCACCCCTCCGCTGTGCTCAAGACACGGCATACAATTCAGCGTCATACTCGTCCCGAGTATTGTTCCGCTGCCTTAGATTGACCCGATGGTTGGTCAATCGCTTTTCCTTTGCTGTTCGTTTTCCTGGCTTCTTGCCTGAATCGATGGCAAAGCGTTTCTTCCTCGA
>NZ_FNCY01000035.1 GCF_900099695.1 Propionivibrio dicarboxylicus
TGGATTTTTTCGAGTTCGGGGTCGTAGAACTCGCCGAAGAGTTCGGCATCGATCATGGGATCGGGCTTGTCGAACTCTCTGGAGACCCAGGTGACGTTCATGTAGTGATGGAGGTGGATGTTTTCGCTGGTGGCGTTGCCGGCCCAGGTGCCGCAGCCGATCGAGGAGGTCATCGGCATGCCGTTGTTCATGCTGCCGGAGTTGGCCTTGGACTGGGGCTGACGGACCATGATGCGGCCGACGCGAGCGACGGAAGCGAGACGGTGAATGTGATCGTCATCGAAGGAGAAGATGCCGACCGAGTGACCGATGCCGCCGACTTCATGGATGGCCATGATGGTGTCGATGGCGTTCTGGAATTCGCCGCGGTACTGATGGACGGCGAGAACGGTCGAGAGCTTCTCGCGACACCAGACGCCTTCGAGCGACTCGTTGAAGATGCCGGTGCCGTGCGAGGCGATGAGGAACTTGCGGTCTTCAGGAATGGCGAAGCCGGCGTGCTTGGCCATATCGACGGCGGACAAGGCGACGGTGTCGGAGTGACGATGGCATTCGTCGTCCCACATCGACTTGCGCATGGCGTCCTGCTCGGCCGGGCTCATCATGTAACCGCCGACGGCGACGAGTTCCTTGAGCGCGTCTGCCCAGATGCTCTCGTGAATGACGATGTTGCCGTCAGCGGAACAGCCGGAGCCGAAGTCGGAGGTCTTCGAGCGCATGGTGTTGAAAGCGGCCTTGTTGAGATCCTGCTTGGCCGTTTCGTCCCAGATCATCGTGGCATTGCCGGCGCCGACGGCATAGGCCGGGGTGCCGGACATGTAGGCGCGACGGACGACGCCCTGGCCGCCGGTGGCGATGATCAGGTCGACCTTGGTCATCATCGCTTCGGAGAAACCCTTGTTGATCTTGCCCTTGTAGCCGAGGATCTGGACGAGATCCTCCGGGGCGCCGACGCGGCGCAGGCCTTCGCGCATCAACTCGATCGTCTTGCGGCTGGTCTTGAGCGTGCGCGGATGCGGACAGAAGATGATGGCATTACGCGCCTTGATCGCGTAAATGGCATTGCCGGCCGGGGTCAGGTCGGGGTTGGTGGCAGGAATGACGCAGCCGATGACGCCGACCGGCTTGGCATACTTGACGATGCGCTTCTCGGGAATCTCCTCGATGATGCCGACGGACTTCTCGCGCAGACAGTCGCGCAGGATGCCGCGAATCTTGAAACGCTTGGCCTCGCGGCTGATCGGATCGCCAAAATCGCTCTCGGAAATGCCGAGGAGCACCAGTTCATGGAAAGTCTTGGAATTGGCCACGATCTGCGCAATCGACTGGATCGTCCGGTCGATCGACGCCTGGTCCCACTTCTCGAACTCGCGCTGCGCCTTGTCAGCCCGTGCAAACGCCTCGTCCAGCTCCTGAATCTGCTCCGGCGTGCACTTCAGCTCCGCGTAGCGCTCCGCCATGTCATTCTGTCTGCTCATGTTCCTGTCCTTGTCCTGTGAAATGCGGATGTATTTTTTTATTGCTCAGTGACCGGTGTCGGTTTGTGCGATAATCGCGCAGACAACGGCATACGATCAGCAAACACACTTTAGACAGCGCTCATCCTAGAGTCCATGCAATAAACTTAATATGTGTTATTGCAATTGCAAATAATGCCGGTGTTTTTGAGCGTGGAATTGCCCGCGCGGCCGGAAAACGGGGCTGGATGACGGATGGGCAGCGCCGGGCGCTGCGTCGGCGGATATACGCCCTGGTGGCCTAAGTTATGAAATAATCACAGGCACCGATACCTGCAGAAAGCAATGATGACACGAGTTTCCGACGCCTTGCCGCAACTTCTGGATGCCAATCTGCTGCAGCTCTTTGTTGTTCTCTATGATACGCGGCGGGTGACGCGGGCGGCAGAACAACTCAATATGGCGCAGCCGACGGTCAGTATCTGGCTGAGCCGCTTGCGCCAGCAACTCAACGATCCGCTCTTCGTCCGTACGCCGTCCGGCATGCAGCCGACGCCGGTGGCCGAGGCCCTGATCCCGACGGCGCGCGAGGCCTTGAATTCACTGCGCCGATTGTCGCACTGGGATGCCCAGTTCGAGCCGGCGACGGCCGAGCGCCGTTTCTGCATCGCCATGTCCGATGTCGCCAACATCACCTTGCTGCCGAAGATCCTCGAGCATGTGCGTACCGTTGCGCCGCATATCACCCTCAAGGCGGTGCGCATCGACAAGCAGACGGCGCAGGCGATGGAGTCGGGCGAGGTCGATTTGGCGATCGGACTGCTGCCCGAACTCGGCAAGGGGTTTTATCAGCAGAGCCTGTTTTCGCAGGACTGGATCTGCCTGGTGGCGCCGCAGCATCCGCGCATTCGCGATTCGCTGACGCTGGCCGCCTACGAACGCGAAGCGCATATCGACGTGATTCCGGGGACCGGCCATCGCCTGCTCAGCACGGCGGTCGAAAGCAAGGGGATTGCCCGTCGCGTCGTGCTGCAGTTGCCCGGCTATCTCGGTCTCAGCGTGATTACGCGGACGACCGACCTGATCGCCACGCTGCCGCGGCAGATGGGGGAAACGCTGGCCGGGATCGGCGAACTCAGCGTCTTTGCCTGCCCCTTCTTCATTCCTTCCTTCGTCGCCAAGCAGCACTGGCATGCACGCGTCCATCACGACGCCGCCAACCGCTGGCTGCGCGGCATCTGCGCCGAGCTGCTGCAGAAAAAATAAAACCCGGCGGTAAAGGTCGTTCCGACCTTCGTCCGCCGGGCGCGGTCGCGATGCGCCAGGCATCGCGACGGCCGCAACTGTCTTACTTCTTCGCTGCTTTCGCCTTGGCGATTTCGGCGAACATTTCGGTGGCGAGCGCCTCGTTGTATTGCTTCGAGTACTTCTCGATCACCGGTTTGACCGCGTCGCGGAAGCGGGCGATTTCCGATTCCGGCAGCTCGGTCACTTCGGTCTTGCTCTTCTTCAGCTGTTCGAGCGTCTCGTTCGACTTCTTGAGCGAGCTCTGGCGCTGGAATTCGAGCGAGTCCTTCGCGGCGTCGCGGATAACCTTCTGCTCGTCCGCCGACAGGCCGTCCATGACCTTCTTGCTCATCAGCAGCGAGACCGGTGTAAACGAGTAGCGGTTGACCGTGTAGTACTTCGAGACTTCGCCGATCTTGCCGTAGATCATGTTGAGCGGCGGCTGGCCACCGCCGTCGACGACGCCCTGCTCAAGCGCGGTGTAGAGCTCGGCGTAAGGCAGCGGCACGGTGGCGGCGCCCCAGGCCTTGTAGGTGTCGATCGTGATCGGCGTCTCGGTGACGCGCATCTTCAGGCCCTTGAGGTCCTCGACCTTGGTGATCTTGTGCTTGCTGTTATGCAGGCTGTAGTAGCCCATGTCGAAGAAGGCGAGACCGACCAGGCCCTTGGGTTCGAGCGCGCCGTGGATTTTCTTGCCGACCGAGCCGTCGAGCACCGTGTAGGCGATCTTTTCGTTGTCGAAGAGGTAGGGCAGGTCGACGAGGCCGGCTTCCTTGGCGATGCCGACGAGCAGGTTGGTATTCATCGTCGCGAAGTCGATGGTGCCGCCCTGCATCGACGAGACGACCTGGATGTCCTTGCCCAGCACGGCGCCGGTGAAGACCTTGACCTGCATCTTGCCGCCGCTCTTCTGGCCGACGAGTTCAGCGAACTTCTCGAGGCCATCGACCTGCGGGTTGCCCGAGACGTTGCTGGTCGCGGCTCTGAAAGTACGCTCCTTGATTTGCGCGCTGGCGGTCGTCGCCGTCATTACGAGGCCGCAGGCCATCATCGCTGCCAACACCGTCTTGTATGTCTTGATCATGAAACTCCTCCGTTATGGAAAATGGGCAGGGCCCGATACGCTTCTGATGCAACCACACTTGCGGCGGGGAAGACCGCCGGCCCTGTCGGCCGACGGGGGACCTCGCCAATCACAACGCTTGTAATGCCAATTGCTTACCACTGTCCTTGCAATAGCTTGAGCGGCACCAGCACGATGCTCGGGAACATGACGAGCAACGCGAGTACCACCAGTTGGGCGATCATGAACGGCCAGACGCCGACGATGATGTCATCCATCTTGGTCTTGGTGACGCCGCAGACGACGTTGAGCGTCGTGCCGACCGGCGGGGTGACCAGGCCGATCGCATTGTTGATGATGAAGAGCACGCCGAAGTAGATCGGGTCGATGCCGGCGGCCTTGACGACGGGGATCAGCACCGGCGTCAGGATCAGGATGGTCGGCGTCATGTCCATGGCGGTGCCGACGACGACGACGAGGATCATGATCACGATCATCATCAGCAACTGGCTGCCCATGAAGGGCTTGAGCAGCTTGATGACTTCGCCGGGGATGTCGGCGATGGCGATCAGCCAGGCCGAAACCAGCGCGGCGGCGACGAGGAACATGACGACGGCAGTCGTCTGGCCGGCGTTATAGATGACCTGGTAGACCTGCGACCACTTGAGTTCCTTGTAGACGTAGATCGACACGACGAGCGCATAGACCGAGCAGACGACGCCGGCTTCGGTCGGCGTGAATACGCCGAACTTGAGCCCGAAGATGATGATGCACGGCATCATCAGCGCCCAGATGCCGTCGCGGAAGCTGCTCAGCACTTCCTTGAACGGACGGCGCGGCGGCGGCGTGACGTTGTCGTTGCGCGCGACCCACCACCAGGCCACCCAGAGGCCGGCGGCGATCATCAGGCCGGGGACGATGGCGGCGAGGAATAGCTTGGTGATCGACAGGCCGGCGGTGACGCCGAACAGGATCAGGCCGCTCGACGGTGGCACCATCGGGCCGATGACGCTGCCGGCGGCGATCAGGCCGGCACTTTTCTTCGGGTCATGGCCGGCGCTGATCATCATCGGGAAAAGCAGCGCCGACATCGCCGCCGCGTCGGCCGCAGCCGAACCGGACAGCGAGGCGAGGATGCAGGAAGCGACGATACAGACGTAGCCGAGGCCGCCGCGAATGTGGCCGACGAGGGCGAAGGCGAAGTTGATGATGCGCTTCGAGAGGCCGCCGGCGTTCATCGTCTGGCCGGCGAGCATGAAGAAGGGAATCGCCATCAGCGGGAAGCTGTCGGCGCCGTTGACGACGTTCTGCGCGATGATCTGCGCATCGGTCATGTCGAGCTGCCACATCAGTGCCAGTCCGCAGACCAGCAGCGCGAAGGCGATCGGCATGCCGAGCGCCATGGCGCCCAGCAGGGAGAAGGTAAAGACGAGAATGGTCATGGTCTGGCCTCAATCCTTTTTGGCGGCGCCGGCGGCGTGCGTGTCGTCGGTCGTGGTCTCGTAGTCGTCGAGTTCGAGCTCTTCCTCGGACTCCTTGATCTGGATGAGATCGTCATCGCGGGTCTGGCCGCTCAGCATCATGTAGAGGTCATAGAGCAGGATGGCCATGGCCGAGACGCCGAAGATCAGGATGATGCCGTAGAACAGGCTGACCGGCAGGCCGGTGGCGGCCGCCTCGGTCTCCATGTTGATGACCGTCTGCACCCAGCCGCCCTTGAGCAGCATGACGCAGCACAGCAGCATGAGGAGGTGGCTGACGACATAACAGAGCTTCTTGCCCCAGACCGGCAGCCGCGAGACGACCGAGTCCATGCCCAGGTGCGCGTGGTCGCGCATGGCGATGATGGCGCCGAAGAAGGTCAGCCAGACGAAGAGCCAGCGCGAGAACTCTTCCGAGAAGGTGATGCCCGAGCTGAAGACGTAGCGCAGGACGACGTTCCCGAAGACCAGGACCACCATCGATGCCAGGCACAGGAAGACCAGGAATTTGAGCAGCCGGAAATAGCCGTCGACGATTTGTTTCATGAAGCCTTCCTTTTCGCAAAGTCACGCTGATTCATGTTTCCCCTTTTCTTGCTTTCTGTTTTTGTCATGAACGCGCCGCGGCGCTTGGGCCCCCGAGCGGCGACCGATGGCGCCCGCGGCAGTTTCCGGTGCGGATGGCCGCGGTGCCCTGGTCAGGCCGGGATGGCCGAAACGGCAGCCCGCAGACCGAGCAGATAACTCTCTGCCCCGAATCCGCAGATCTGGCCCTTGGCGATATCCACGAAAACAGAATGGTGGCGGAACGTCTCGCGCGCATGGACGTTCGACATATGCACTTCGATAATCGGCACTGTCAGGATGGCGAGCGCATCGCGCAGGCCAATGCTGTAATGCGTCCAGGCGCCAGCGTTGATGACCACCGCGTCCACCTTATCATGGAATGCTTTGTGAATGCGCTCGACCATCGTCCCCTCGCAGTTCGTCTGGAAGCTCTCGACCTCGGCGCCAAGCTCCTGTCCAAGCTTCTGCAGCATCGTGTCGATCTCTGCCAGCGTCGTCGTCCCGTATTGCTTGGGATCGCGTTTTCCGAACATATTCAGGTTGATACCGTTCAACACCAATACCTTTTTCATTTTTTGACTCTCCAATGTCATGGGATGTGCTTATGCTTCAGTAACTGATTTGCGCGAGGGCGCGTAATTCGTCGGGCGTCGTGCTGCCGAAACCGAAAAATTCGAGGTAGGCCGGAATCATCTCGAACAGCATTTCGGTGCCGAGCACGAAGCGGCAGCCGCGCGCCTTGGCGATCTCTAGCAGCGGCGTCATTTCCTGCTTCATGACGACTTCGCCGACGAAGGTCGCGGGCGACAAGTTGCTGAGATCGAAGGGCAGCGGGTCGCCGGGCAGGCCGAGCGGCGTGCCGTTGACGATCAGGTCGAAGCCGGCGACATCGTCCTGGTACACGACGCGGGCGGCGACCTCCGGGAAGAAGGTCTGCAGGCGTTCGACGAGGACGTTGGCCGATTCGCTGCGCGTCTTGATCACGTCGATGGCGGCAATGCCGGCCGCGGCGAGCGAGGCGGCGATGGCCGAGCCGACGCCGCCGGCGCCGATCAGCAGGCAGCGGGCGCCTTCGCAGACGAAGCCGTTGCGCTTCAAGCCGCGGACGAAGCCTTCGCCGTCGAACATGTCGCCGACGAGCGAGCCGTCAGGACGCTTGAGAATGGCGTTGCACGAACCGGCGACCTGGGCCGTCTTCGAGAGCTCGTCCATCAGCCCGACGGTGGCGACCTTGTGCGGCATGGTGACGAGCGCACCGTGCACATTGCTCATGCGGAAGACCGCCTTCAGTGAATCGGCATAGTCTTCCGGCTTGATGCCCATCGGCACGACGACGGCATCGATGCCTTGAGCATCGAACCAGGGGTTGTAGATGTAGGGCGCCTTGAACGGTTCGGTCGGATAGCCGAACATCGGCAGCAGGATCGACTTGCCGCTGATCATGCGACTTTCTCCAGCTTCGTGAAGGGCGCGCTCAGCCCGTGCGCGGCGGTGTAGGCTTTCGCTGCCTCGATGCATCTGAAGGCGTGTTCGGCGGTACCGAGTTCCTTGACGCGAGCGAGGTGGGGGAGTTCGATGGAGAGGACGGGGACGGGGACGTGCCTGAGGATGGCGGCGATGTCGATGCCGCCCTCGCCGGCGTAGAGGCGCTCTTCGCGGAGGATGCGGATCATTTCGGCGCGATCGGTGGGGATCTGGCCCTGAGCGTCGCAGAGGTGGGCGAAGTGGAACCACTCGCGGGGCAGGGCGTCGAGATCCTCGGGCGTGTCGAGGGCGCGATGGAAGTGGTGCATGTCGATCATGAGACCGGCATTGGGGCGATTGACTTCGCGCAGGACCTTGACGGCGCCGGCGAGGTTATTGACGGCGGCGATGGGGACGTACTCGAGATCGACGGTGAGGCCGAACTGCGCGGCGAGGTCGCAGACCTTGGCGAACTTCTCGGTGGCGTATTCGAGGTTGGGGGTCCAGATCGAGGAGAGGACGGACTTGGCGCCGAGTTCGGCGGCGACTTCCATGGCCGGGAGGTACTTGGACGGATAGAGGTCGTCGGTGATGCGGGCCAGTTCGATGTCATGGACCTTGATGCCGGTCGAGGCAAGGGCGCGCTTGGTGGCGCGGAGCATCTCGCCGTTCTCGGCGAGGGCATAGTTGGGTTCGCCGGGCAGGCCCATGTAGATGAGGCGCGGGCTGATGTAGTCGTAGCCGGCGCGGGCGGCGACATAGGCGAGTTCGGGCGGCGGGCAGCTGAGTACGGTCAGATGGGCCAGCGAATACTGATACGGCATAAGACCTCCGAGGTCGAAATGAGCGGGAACCCGCCGGCGAACCGGCGGTGGCCCTCAAGGTGAAAGAAAAGACTACGAATCCGAAATGAGTGAGAACGTCAGTTGCCGGTGGCGACGTGATGCACCTTCTTGCCCGGCGAATAGATGTCCATGATGTTCCAGTGACCGGCGGTCGGCGTCGGGATGTTCTTCATATAGACATCGATGACGACGGGCTTGTTGAGGGCGACCGCCTTCTGCATGGCCGGGAGGAATTCCTCGGCGGCATTGACGGTGATGCCCTCGATGCCATAAGCACGGGCGATGGCGGCATAATCGGGCGACCAGCTCTCGCCATCGACCTCGAAGACGGTCGCGAAAGTCGTGTCGTAATGGGCCTTCTCGAGGCCGGCGATGGTGCCGAAGGCGCGGTTGTTCATGATCACCCAGATGACGGGGATAGCGTTCTCGCGGGCGGTGGCAAGGACAGCGGGATTCTGGCCCCAGCCGCCGTCACCGGTGAGGGCGACGACGACCTTGTCCTTGAGGGCGATCTTGGCGCCGAGGGCGGCGGGGGAACCGAAGCCCATGGTGGCGAAGCCGCCCGGGGTGAAGATGGTGCCGGGCTCATAGACGGGATACTGCTGGGCGAGGCCGTTCTTGTTCCA
>NZ_FNCY01000033.1 GCF_900099695.1 Propionivibrio dicarboxylicus
TTACCCTGACGCCCCAGTGTCAAGGCTAGGCCCCTGCACCAATATATCAGAAATCCCGTACAGCGCCAGCCCTCAAAACGGCATCGCTCCCGTCAGCGTATGCATCGCGAGATAAATGAACAGGATCGGCCAGGTCAGCTTGAAAAAGAGCTTCTGGTAATCGACAAAGTTCATTTCGCAACGTTCGCACAGCAAGTAAAGTGCCGGAATGACCGGACTGGCCAGGCGCCAGGCCTGCCCAACCATCGATGCGACAGCGATCTGCTCAGTCGAAATACCGAGTTGATTGCCGACCGGCGCGACGATGGCGGCGATGCCGAAGTTGTACGCGGCTGAGAAATTTTGGGCAGAAGGAGGGGGCGGATAAAATCCTGGGGGCAACTCACGAAACGAAATAAAATCGTACGCTAAGCCTCGCCGAGCATTCGAAGCGGCTGGAACTTGTCTTGCTCAACCTGCTTGTTCTGCCGCCAGATGTAGTCGCTGCTCAAGTTGATGTTCTCCCAACCCCGCGGCGAAAGGAGTAGCCCCGGTTAGTTGGACAGGATTTTGGTTTTTATAAGTGATATTTCTACCGGGTTTTAAGCCACCGCGGCGAGCGGCGGCTTGGTGAGGTTGAAGTAGGCCATGTCAGGCGTTTTCGCGTCAAGCGTGGAATGCGGACGACGGCGGTTGTAGAAATCGAAATATCGGTTCAGAGCTTCTCGGGCGGCGGAAACGGTTTCATAGCCGTGCAGATAAACCTCTTCATACTTCACGGATTTCTATAACCGTTCGACGAAGACGTTGTCGCGCCAGCAGCCCTTGCCATCCATGCTGATCTGGATTTTGTGCTGCTCAAGCACGCTGATGAAAGCCGTGCTGGTGAATCGACTGCCCTGATCGGCGTTCATGATTTCCGGGGCACCGTACTTCAGAATGGCTTCCTCTCGCGCCTCGACACACGGATCAGCCGTCAACGTGTTGGACAGTCGCCAGGCCAGAACACCACGTGTCGTCCAATCCAGAACGGCAGTCAGATAGACGAATCCGCGTTGCATCGGGATGTACGTCGTATCCATGGCCCAGACCTGGTTCTGGGCGATCGATGGTGAGGTGACGCAAGAGGTAGGGGTAGATCCGGTGCGCCTGGTTCCGCCGACTGGTGTTGGCCTTTCGGCAGAGCGCTTCGATGCCCATCTTCTTCATCAGCGTTGATGTGTTTGCTGCCGACCACGATCTTGTCTAGCCTGAGCATATCGCGCAGCATGCGCGCCCCGGCAAAGGGATGATCCAGATGCAACTTGTCGATTCGGCGCACCATCTGAAGATCGCATTCCGACATCGCTTGCGGCCGGTAATACACCGTCGAACGTGAAAGATCGAGTAACTGAACTTGCCGAACCACGGGCAATCCGTGTGCCTTGTCGATCATCTTTTTGCGCTCGCATCGCCCATGCGACCGAGCGCGCCGACAAAAAAATCGATCTCCAGCGCCTACTGGCCTATCTTTGCGTGAAGGTCTTTCAACTCCGGACCCGCTGCTTGTTTCTCGGCGGCCGTTGCAAATACGCCCACTGCATTCTCCAGCAACTGCGTCTTCCATTGCGCAATCTGGTTCGGATGAACGTCTAATTTTTCCGCCAAGGCGGCAAGCGTCTCATCCCCTTTGAGGGCGGCTATCGCCACGTTGGCCCTGAACGCTGCTGTGTGATTACGACGAGGTCTTCTCATTGCTCTCTGCTCCTGTAGGTCGGCGACTTCCATTGCACGTTGAAGCAGAAATATCACTTATCCAGGCGCTCGATTTCTCGGGGCTACTCCTCATCGATCAAGCAGCACAACGGCACGATTTACTGAGTGACAGATCGACGCAGGCGGCGCTGCCTGAGCGACTGGCGCACAAAAACGAAGACCACGCCGACAAACAAGCCGCCCAAGGCGCCCAACGCCATCATCAAGGCACGTTTCGGCGACACGTAAGCATTCTCGTCGACGATTGCCGCCGGGTCGATGACCTTGAAGGCGAACTGTTCCTGCGTGTTGGCCATCATCATGGTCTTGATCTGGTTCTCCATCACGCGATAAATCGTTTGCTGCACATCGACAACCGGTGTTTTCTGCAATTCCTTTTCCAGATAACCGATGCTGAGACGCGTCTCGTCGATGGTTTTCTGTCTCAGGTTGGCGTTGGCCATCTTCACCAAATCATTGGCCCAGGCCACCGCCTGTTCGCGATCCTTCCAGGTGATCGTCAGCGTAATCAGATTGGTCTTCTTGTCGTGCGCGACAGCAAGGATTCTCTTCGAGAACAACTCGTAGGCTTTCCATAAGGTCGGCATTTTCTCAGGATCGGTGCTCAGCCACTTCTTGTTCGCCGCATCCCACTGCTTGGCATAAAAAATGGGCATCAAATCGTTATCTTTGATGAAGCCTTCGAGCAGGACACGTGACTTGAGATACGCAAGCGATGCGTCCTTGCTGCCCCCGCCACCGACACTCACCCCGGCCATTTCGGCCAAACCGCCGAGTTGTCCGGCGAGCGCGCCCATACCGCCACCACTCTTGCCCTCGTCGGCGAAGGTCGCAGTGACTTTCGCCTCGTACTTCGGCGTCATATAAAAGGCCAAGCCCGTAGCGAGGGAGAAAGACAAGGCGGCGAATAACGCAATGATCCACTTGTTCTGCACCAGCGTCATACCGAGTTCAAACAGATCGATCTCGTCGTCCATCTCCGCTTCGCTCACGCCCGTATTTTCCGAAGTCATACTGATTCATCCGTATTGAGTGCACCGTTCAAGCCCTGTGCATTGTATTGAAAAACGTCGTGCTCCAACATCCACGCCACTTCATCATCGCCAAGATCACTCAAGCGCGCGCGTCCAATCGCTCATGAACCTATCCGGGTTGGAATCGGCCACGATCGGATACAGGCGCTTGGCAACCGCGAGTCGCTGCCCGCCGTCCCGGGTCAAGGGCCGCCAGCCCATCGTCATTCTGTTGCGACTTGAGTACAAGGAAATGAGGTCCATCGGTATCGAGATGAAGATGCCTTTATCGAACGATCCCTCACCGAACTGCTCGGCCGGAACATTGGTCTTCGTCACGAAGGCGCCGATGACGACGCCGCTGTCGAACTGCCGCGCCAGCGCAAATGTTGCACCGCGATCTCCGGCAAGGTACTTGCCGACGCTCAACTGCGCCGTCATGTTGTAGAACGGCAATCGGTAGTAAAGATCGACATGTCCGGTATCGACCTGGTAATCACGAAAATCGAAGCGCTGGTCGTAGCCGCGCTGCTTGACGCGATTGATGTCGGCCCCGATCGCCCAAGGCTTGTCGAAAGGTCGGTAGAGCACCTCGCCGCCGACACCGCCGAACATTTCCTCGAAATAGCCGACGGAGGCGCGGCCGTACCAATCCGGTCGGAGATTGGTCAGATAGTCGGCGTGGAACTGCGAAAGACTCGTCTTCCCCTGCTTAAGGTATTTGACGATATCACTGCGCACGTGCGGCAAAACACTGTCCGATGGCAACTTCAAGGCATCGAGGTTATCCGCCAGATTCAGCGCTACACCACTGGTCACGCTTAAGTGGCGCGTCAGTTGCAGTTCATTGCTGCCGCGTACGTAAAGTTGGTAGAAATACTCGCCGTCCGGACCGCCAATCTGATGCTTCATTGCCGGCGCCCAGAACCAATTGGAATTCGGGTATGCGCCGGGAACATCCATCGGCTTTGCCTCGCGATCGGAACCCGGTCCGGCATAGCTCAGATGCATCGCTATCTCTTCCGGACTCCCCTCGTGACGCACCGCCTTTTCCAGATCTTGGCGCAACAAAGTGGCGCGCGCCGTTTCCAAACCGCTCTCGCGAGTGACATACGTCAACTCTTCGACACTGGCAGGAACGTTGTTCGCCATGATCCGCACCGCGCGACCCACTGCACGTGCGTTATTGCGGAAGGTCTCCTGGGAAGCCTCCACCACCGCCCGCTTCTCACTGATCTCAGTGGCACCGACACGGTAGCCCGACGCTGATAACGCGGCGACTAGCTTTGTCGACGTCTCCTGAGCCGACTGGCCGGCCGGCGTCAAGGTCGGATTGCCGCCGGCGCGATTGTGCGCGACCAACTCGGACAGATCTCGCGGCTTGACCGGTTGCGGCGACGGATCGACCTTTGGCATCCCGGATACCGCATGCAGGTTACTGTGCAGCGCAAGGCCGAACATCACGGTATTGCCTCGCTCGACGCCAAACGAGACATCGAGCCAGCGGCCATAGGAATAGGTCAACCCGACGTTGATCGGCGACGAGGCGACAATCGGCTGCCCGGTGGCATCGTTCCTGTAGTTGTTGCCGTCCAGCTCCAGCTTCGCCACCAAACCCTGAATCGGCGTCTGATACGCGACACCACCGATCAGCGACGCGCGCTCGCCACGAAAGTACTCGGCCGTCGACAACAATCCGCCTTGTCCAACCGTGGTTTGTCGCGTCTTGAAGCCGGACGACAACATTGTGAGCGGATTCTTCAACTGCCCGCGCGAACCGAGGTAACCCCAACCCAGCCCGAGGCTGACATCGAGATCGTAGTAGCGCCGGCTGGCGACCAGATACTCACCGGCGAATAACCCGGTCCCGCCGACGTCGCGAATGCCAAATGCGACCTGCGGCAGATATTCGGACTCCTTGAGCAGTTCGATCTTGAAATCGAAGCCTTTGTCCTTGTAGGTCTGGTTGCCGGAAAAACTCTCCGGTCCGTACAAGCGGTCGAGAATCGTCGTGTACCGTAGCACACCCTCGACGCCCGGCAGCGGCTGCATGGTCAACGCCTTGCGGATATAGGGCGAGGTGCGCGTGTAGGAAAAAGCAAAATCGCCTTCCGGGGCGAAGCGCGCCGTCGGCATCTGCAGAAGACCGATACCGCCCATATCCGAATAGGTCTCGAACAGCGGCATCGGCTCAACCTGCGCCGTCGCCCCGAACGACGCGAACAGGCACAGCACCGCCGCATATCGCCCACCGATACGCAAGGCGCCGAGTCGGGGCGCCTCCAGACGCCCCCGACAATCACGCGACATTCAGGACAATCCTGCCAGTCTTGTCTCTCCCGACTACTTCGAGATGACGCTGAGCGCCGCCGCCGACAAGGCCAAGTCCTTGGCGACCTGCAGGGACAGCAACATGAGATCGGTCGCGGTCGTCGGCAGTGCTTCGCGCGACACATAGATCGTGCTGCCCGGCGGCAACAACGTCGGCCGGAAATTCCAGGAGGAAATCTTGAGCGGTTCGGCATTGCCGTTGGGCAGAATGGCAAAAATCCGGTTTTCGTCAGCCAACTGCGACAAACCACCGACCGAGGCAATATAGTCTGCCGCCTTCTTGCCGCTGACGAACTGCACCGAGCCCGGATTCAGCACCTCGCCCATGACCAGGATCGACGACGGACGTCGCGGCACATGGATTTCGTCGCCAGGCTCCAGGAGGACATCGAGTTCCTTGCGTACCTGCAATACGGTCGGGTCGGCTTCGACCACCATGCGGCCGACCGGCTCCATCGTCCGCATCTGGTTAACGAGACTCATCATCACCGTTCCCGCCCCGGCATCGGCCGTCGCGGTCGTGCTGGCCGTCCGCATCCGCGTCATCCCCATCAGGATTGAATTCTGCAGATCGTAAGCCGCCTTCTGGTAGTACTGTCGCTTCTCTTCCTTGACGCTCTGGCGCAGGAAAACGGCGCCCTGCGGATAGGCTTGGGAGGTGATGCCGCCGGCCCGCGCGATCACTTCCGAGAGGCGTTCGCCACGGCGGATCTCAAAACTCCCGGGATGGGTGAACTCGCCGGAAAGACGAACGATACCGGTATCCATTTCCGAGAAACGCTTGCGCACCAGCACGAGATTCCCCGGCTCGAGCGCGGTCTGAGCCAGCGCCCCGAGCTTGACCATGGTTCTGTTGAAGGACGCCGACCCGGCCGCCACCGCCACCTGCCGCGAGACTTCGACACCCGACGGATCCGCCTCGCGAGTGAGACCACCGCGAGCACTCAGCGCCACATCGAGCGCGAGCCCTTCAGGAATCGGCAGAACCCCCGGCTGCTTGACTTCACCGCGCACGGTAATGACGTTCTCAAGCACGAAGGTCAGCAGACCCGGGGTCTGGAAGACCGCCGGACAGCTTGCGCTTCTGACCAGTCGCTTGGCTTGGGCATCCTGCCCGGAACTCAGGATTGCTGCCCGGAAACGCTCCGTGCCTTCGCGCCGGATGATATCCGACACTTCAACCAAACCTCCGCACCGAACCTGAGCTGTTTTGGGACCATTAATACTGCGAGCAGCGTCGACACCTGCGTTGGCATCCTGAAGTTTGGCGGGGTCGGAGAACCGGTTCGCAGTATTAAGGAGATCGCCTTGCACCAACCTGCGCGCATTCGCCTGGCCTTCAAGCACCTTGTTCGCTTCGCGATCTTCGAGAACGACGGGATTGTTGGCGTCGCCCTCCTCGGGCGGCAGACGCCCGACCAAAACGAACTGGACGTTTGCCGACGAGAGGAAATCAACATCGGCGAGACTTAACACGGTGACCCGGTCACCGGGTTCCAGCACTTCGGCCGTTTTACCGCGCACGATGTCGAGCAGATTGACCGACAATAAGCGCTTCGCGCCGGAAGCCGGGTCGATGCGTTCGATGATCGCCAACGGACGGTAGGCATCACGCTCCAGCACCTCAAACGACGGAATCAGCGCGGACAATTTCATGCCCTGCGTCCATTCGTAGTCGCCAGCACGCTCGACACTGCCGGCCAGCGTCACCGACTTGTCCCAGCGTGCGACGACCGACGGCACCGTCAGGATATCGCCATCGAGGAGCTCGAGCTTGCGTTGCGTCGGCGTCGCCAAGGCCATGTCGTGCACTTGTCGCTTGCCATCCTGGCCAATCCGGTCAAGCTTTGACCGCGCCGGAAAGGCGGTCGGCGACAAGCCGCCGGCAAGTGCGATCAGATCCTCGGCAGTCTTCTCGCCGGCCAGTTCATAGATTGCCGGACGCAGCACATCACCACCAATACCGACGCGCCGACCGACCGTCGGCACAAAAATCGTATCGCCCGACCGCAGGCGGATCGTGTTCTTCGTTCCGCCCTGCAGCAGCGCCTCATAGAGGTCGATACGGGTGACAACGGCGCCGTTACGCCGCACCTCGATCTTGCGCATCGAACCGCTCGGCTTGATGCCGCCGCCCACCAGCAAGGCATTGACCACCGTCGTCAAGGCATCGGTCGCGTAGGCCGCCGGATTGTTCACTTCGCCCATCAGGAAAATCTGGATCGAACGCAGCGACCCCATATTGACCGTCGCCTCGACGCCGATCTTGTGCGTACTGATCTGATCGAGCAAGGTCTTGGCCACCATCTCGTAAGTCATGCCCGCGACAGGCACTGGCCCGATACCTTGCAAAGTCACGGTGCCGGTACGCTCGACTGGCAGCAGATAAGTCCTGTTCTCTTTGCCGAACAGGCGCAGTTCGATCGTATCGCCAATACCGACAACATAATCGTTGGGCACGGGCATATCGCCCGCGGCGGCAAAAGGAATCACGCCTCCGGACAGAAACTGCTCACCGAACGGACGCAACCCACCGGCAGAAAATCCGACAATCGGCGCAGAAACAGAGGCCTTGACCGGCGCGCTGACGGGGTTTACCTGCCGATTCCTGGCACCAGCGCCAGACAATGGCACGGTCGCGGTATTGAATTTTTCCAGTTGATCCGCCTGCAACGCCTTCAGATCTGCAGCGCCCAGAGGATCCAACGCCTGCGCTAATACCAATGGACTAGCCAGCAGAACACAGGTCAGAAGCGCAGCAAACCACCGCTTATGGATTGACATAACGACTATCCGAAAATAAGTTGGAAAAAACGGAGCAACACGGAATACCATCGACAAAGCCGCGACACCGCAGCCCGCCAACACCGGTTTGTAAAACGCAGCCCGGGATTATACACTGCGCCCAAATTCACTTCCTAAAGACAATGCCATGAAAAGACGCCATTTCCTTGGCATACTGACTTCGGCTACTGCACTCGCCGCCTGCTCATCCAACAACGTGTCATTGAAGACACTGCGAGAAGTTTATGACGCCCGTTTCGGCAAGGCATCGTCGTTCGATCCAGAATTGCCCGACACACTCCCTTATGCCTCAATTGCCGTCACTTTCAAGAACTGGAAAAAGCTATTGCTGATTCTTGGCAAAGTGGAGGGAGACGAACAGCACTGGATTTCAGAGGACCGCGGCGTCCTGGTCACGCGCTTTGGACGGATCATCAAAACCGTCGGCCTGCCGGAAGAGCTGCTCAAGACGGTCTTTCACTCACCGGACTTCTTCGAACGTACGCAACTGACCACGCCCAGCGCAGAATCGGCTCGCCGAAGCATCGATTTGTCGCCCGGAAACCGCTATGCCGTGATCGTCAATTCGACACTCACCCCCCTCGGCGATATGACGGCAATTCAGATCGGAAAACACATAAGACAGGTCCGCTGCTTTGAGGAAAACGGCGAAGCCACTGCCCTCTCATGGCGTTTCACCAACCGCTACTGGGCCGACGCCTCCGGTTTCGTCTGGAAAAGCGAACAACAGACTTCCCCCAACACCCCCATCATCACAATCGAAGTCGCCAAACCCTACGGAAACTAGGCATAAAAAAACCTCCGTTTCCGGAGGTTTTTTGCCCAACTGAAACTGGAACGATCAGTTCGTCGACGTAGAAGTAGAAGTAGAAGTAGAAGTCGTCGTGTTATTGTTGTTATTGCTCTGGCTAGTGGCCACTGCAACCGCAGCACCGATAGCCGCAGCCGCACCTATCCCAGCAGCAATGGCACCCGCTGTAATCCCGCCGACAGCCGCTGCACCCGCTGCCGCCGCACCCGCTGCTGCCGCACCGGCACCCGCCGCCGCACCCGCGCCCGCTGCACCAGCACCGGCAGCTCCTGCGCCGGCCCCCGCTGCACCAGCACCAGCACCAGCACCAGCACCAGCACCAGCACCAGCACCAGCACCAGCACCAGCACCGCCTGCACCAGCACCAGCGCCGCCAGCCCCGGCACCACCGCCCGCGCCCGTGCCCGTGCCAGCACCTGCACCAGCACCACCAGACCCGCTGGTAGCACCAGTCCCGGCGCCGCCTGCAGCCTGGCCAAACGCCACGTTAATCGATGACATCGCCAGCAATGCGGCGAACAGCGTGGATGCGACTTTTTTCATGGTAGTCTCTCGGAAGGAAAATTACTACGGCATACTATTACCCTGACGC
>NZ_FNCY01000030.1 GCF_900099695.1 Propionivibrio dicarboxylicus
AACCGTCTGCTGCTGATGATCATTCTGATGATTCTGGTCTTTGCGGTGGGGACGGCGCTGGACCTGGCGCCGACGGTGCTGATTCTGACGCCGGTGCTGATGCCGTTGGTGAAGGCGGCGGGGATCGACCCGTACTACTTCGGGATCATGTTCATGATGAACAACGCGATCGGGCTGATCACGCCGCCGGTGGGAACGGTGCTGAACGTGGTCTCGAGCGTTGCGCGGGTGAATCTGGATACGGTGATCAAGGGGATGTTCCCGTTCCTGGTGGCGGAGACGCTGGTGATGTTCCTGCTGGTGGCGTTCCCGCAACTGGTGACGATCCCGGCACGGTGGTTCTACTAAGCGAAGTAGCAAGGTGTAAGTCGTTCAATCAAACGAGGAGAAACGGAATGAAAATCAAGGGCATGTTCAAGACGTTGCTGATGGCGGGCGCGCTGGCGGGGATGTTCGCTTCGGCGCAAGCGGAGACGCTGCGCTTTGCATCGGAAGCGCCGCGTTCGGACACGCAATTCCAGGGCGGCGAGAAATTCAGCGAACTGCTGAAGGCGAAGACGAAGGGCGCGCTGGAACTGAAGGTGTATCCGGACAGCTCGCTGGGCAAGTTTGACGCGGCGATCAGCGGTGTTCGCGGCGGGACGATCGACATCATCGTGTCGGGCTCGGGCAACTACAGCGGGCTGGTGCCGCAAATGGGGATCTTCGACATCCCGTTCATGTTCAAGGACACGGCGCACGCGTACCGTGTGCTGGACGGCAAGCCGGGCCAGGACATGCTGGACAAGCTGGCTGAATTCAACATGAAGGGTCTGGCGTACTGGGATAACGGCTGGCGTCAGATGAGCAACTCGAAGCACCCGATCAACGTACCGGCGGACGTGAAGGGTCTGAAGATGCGGACGACGGGCAGCCCGGCGCACATCGAAGCGTTCAAGCTTCTGGGCGCGAACCCGGTGCCGATGCCTTTGGCGGAACTGTACACGGCGCTGGAAATGAAGACGGTTGACGCGCAGGAACACCCGATCGGGGTGCTGTGGTCGGCGAAGCTGTACGAAGTTCAGAAGCATCTGTCGCTGACGTATCACGCGTACAGCGCGCTGGTGGTGGTGATGAACAAGCAGAAGTTCGAATCGCTGTCGCCGGCGAACCAGAAGGCGATCGTCGAAGCGGCGCGTGAAGCGGGCGCCTACCAGCGCAAGCTGAACAACGAGAACATCGCGAAGATCGTTGCGGACCTGAAGAAGCTGAACGTTGCGGTGGTGGAGAAGGTTGATCCGGCGCCGTTCCTGGAAGCGACGAAGGCGGGCCGCAAGACCTTCACCGACAAGTTCGGCGGTGAAGACGTGATCAAGGCCATCGACGCCGTCCGCGACGTCAAGTAAGGCTTATGCGGCGCGCTGTGCGCGCCTTTTCCGTGTTGCCGGGGGCGCGGTACCGGCAACACGGTTTTTCGGTATATAGACGTTTGTCATGAGTGAAAAAGTCAATTCGAGTGTCGATAAAACCCTGAACGTGCTCGAGGCGGTGGCGCAGAATGCCAAAGGCTTGTCGCTCGCGGAAATCGTCAAGATCGTCGGTATGCCGAAGACCACGGCGTTCCGGGTGCTCGAGATTCTGGCCGGGCGTGAGTATGTCACCTGGAACAAGGAAAACGAGCGGTATTACATCGGCGTCAAGGCGCTGGAAATCGGACTCTCCGGATTGATCGGGCAGGACGTTGTCGATGTCTCGATTCCGTATTTGCAGGAATTGTCGATGTCGGTGGGCGAAACCTCGTTTCTTGCCGTCTACAACGACGGCGATGTCGTTTATCTCTACAAGGCGGAGGGGACCGGCTCGATCCAGACGACGGCGCATCTGGGCAGCCGTCGTCCGGCCTATTGCACAGCCTTGGGCAAGGTGATCCTGGCGAACCTGTCGATCGAGGAGACCGACCGGGTGTTCGAACGGAAACTGACGCGCCTGACCGAGAAAACGATTGTCGACCGGGTCAAGCTCTACGAGGAATTCGCGACCATTCGCGCCAACGGCTATGCCGTCGACGACGAGGGGGTCGAGTACGGGTTGTTCTGCCTGGCGGTGCCGATCTACAACTACACCGGCAACGTCATCGCCGCGATCAGTGTGTCGGGGCCGATCAAACGGCTGAACGAAGAGCGCCAGCAGGTGGTCGAAGCACTGATGCAAGTGGGGGCGACAATTTCACGGCGACTCGGTTTCGTCGCCGCGATGCGACAGCGCCGATAGCGGGTTGTGTGTTGTTTTCGAAGCCCTTTTTTCTTGATGAAAGCGCGGGCTTCGTGTAAAGTGATTGGTCAGGCCATTTGACCTATTTTTCCGGGTCTTCCGTGGGTGTCGTCATCAGGTCTGCAATGCTGCCAAGTGACCGGACGCACGCTGAAGTGGTTGTCGAAAATGTTGTTTTGATTGGAATGTTGCGATGAGTGAAGCTGTTTTCTTTCCCGATAGTGCGCTGGAACTCGAGGAAATCGAGCCCGGCAAGGTCAGCCGGAAGATTCGTGCCCACGGTGGCGGGTTGATGGCCGTCGAAGTGTTTTTCAAGGCCGGGGCGATCGGCTATGAGCATCGCCACGTGCATGAGCAGGTCTGCTATTGCCTCGAAGGCGAGTTCGTCTTCACCGTCGAGGGCGAGTCCACGACGCTGCGTGCCGGCGATTCCGTTTTCATCAAGTCCTCGGTGCTGCATGGGGCAACCTGTGTCGTCGAAGGGCGATTGCTCGACATCTTCACGCCGCAGCGTGAAGACTTTCTCAAGGCTTAGTTTTTGGAGGTTGCATGAAACTCGATATCCGTTATTCGCATCATCCCGAGGACATGAAGAAATATGACACGGAGACATTGCGTCGTCATTTTCTCGTCGAGCAGGTTTTTGTCACCGGGGAGCTTCGGCTGACCTATACGCACGTCGATCGCGTCGTTTTCGGCGGTGCCGTTCCGACCTCGCAGACCTTGTCGCTCGAAGGCGGCAAGGAGTTTGGCACGCCGAACTTCCTCGATCGGCGCGAGCTTGGCGTCGTGAACCTCGGCGGCAGCGGTCGCGTCATCGTCGACGGTGAAACGCTGGCGCTGGCCAATGGCGAAGGTCTCTATGTCGGCATGGGCAAAACGACCGTGGCGTTCGAGAGCGACGACGCGGCGGCGCCGGCGAAGTTCTATCTCGTCAGCAGCCCCGCGCACGCGACTTACCCGACCGTGCATATCAGCCGCGAGAAGGCCAATCCGCGCAAACTCGGCTCGCCCGAGACCTGCAACGTGCGCACCATCTATCAATACGTTCACCCGGCCGTCTGCAAGAGCTGCCAGTTGGTGATGGGCGTCACCGTGCTCGAGCCGGGCAGCGTCTGGAACACCTTCCCGCCGCACACGCACGAGCGTCGCATGGAGGTCTATCTCTATTTCGGCATGGCGCCCGAAACACGGGTGTTCCACCTGCACGGCCAACCGCAGGAAACCCGCCACATCGTCATGGCCAACGAACAGGCCGTGATTTCGCCGTCGTGGTCGATCCACTCCGGCGTTGCTTCCGGTCCGTACTCGTTCATCTGGGCGATGGCCGGTGAAAACCAGACCTTCGACGACATGGACGGCCTCGGCCCCAACGACCTCAAATAAGGAGCACGGAAAAATGAGTGGAATTCTCGACGCATTCAAGCTGGAAGGGAAAGTGGCCATCGTCACCGGGTCCGAGCGCGGCCTCGGGCGCGGCATGGCCGTGGCGCTGGCGCAGGCCGGTGCCGACATCGTCGGCGTTACCTATACGCCGGACGCCGCAGAAACGCAGGCCGCCGTCGAGGCGACCGGGCGCAAGTACCTGCACATCCAGGCCAACCTGCTCAGCATCGAGCCGGTCGAACAGGTCGTCAAGACCGCCGTCGAAGCCTTCGGTCATGTCGATATCCTGGTGAACAATGCCGGTATCATCATGCGTAACGACTCGATCGATTTCACCGAGAAGGAATGGGATGATGTCATGAACATCAATCTCAAGACGGTGTTCTTCATGTGTCAGGGCGTTGCCCGTCAGTTCATCAAGCAGGGCACCGGCGGCAAGATCGTCAACGTTGCCTCGATGCTGTCCTTCCAGGGCGGTATCCGGGTGCCGTCCTACACGGCATCGAAGAGCGGCGTCAAGGGCATCACCATGCTGATGGCCAACGAGTGGGCCAAGCACGGCGTCAATGTCAATGCCATCGCTCCGGGCTACATGGCGACCGACAACACGGCGCAGTTGCGGGCCGACGAGGCGCGCAGCAACGAAATCCTCGGCCGTATTCCGGCCGGGCGCTGGGGCTTGCCCGAGGATCTCGGCGGTGCTGTCGTCTTCCTGGCGTCTAAAGCGGCTGACTATGTGAACGGCTATACCATCGCCGTGGACGGTGGCTGGCTGGCACGCTGATTCACGAGACTGGCCGGGCGGTTTTCGTTCCGGCCGGGCGAAAAAAAGCGGTCCCTGACGGGGCCGCTTTTTTTATGGCGCGGTCCGGGCGTCGTCAGGCGAGCGCGTGCTCCTTGATCAGGCCTTCGCGATAGGCGTGCAGCAGGGCCTTGAGTGCGTCGATCTTTTCCTGGATTTCGATGCCGCGGTCGGTGTCACGGACCCGCAGTCTGAACGGGTGGGTGTGCACGATTTCGGTTTCGCTGTCGATGTCGAACTCTTCCGAAACCGCCGCCTGCTTCGATTCGAAGGGCTGGTGGGCCGCCAGCAGCATGCCGCGCGAATTGGAGATGAGCGTGTAGCCGGCGATGCCGGTCTGCTTCTGGTAGGCGCGCGAGAAGCCGCCGTCGATGACCATCAGGCGCCCGTTGGCCTTGATCGGGCGCTCGCCCTTCGTCACTTTCACCGGGACGTGGCCGTTGATGATGATGCCATGGTTGGGGTCGAGCCGGAATTCCTGCAGGATCTTGCGCGCCGATTCCTCGGTGTCGCGCAACGTGTAATAGGCGTTGCGCTTTTCCAGGTGCGTCGCCTTGTCGGCGATGAAGTAGCGTTCGAAGGTGGTCATCCGGTCCTTGCCGAACAGCGGCGACATCGGCGCGCACCAGAGGAACCACATGGCATCCATGCCATAGCGCTTCTGCTCCGGGTGGTCGGTGTCGAAATAGCCTTGCCGGGCCAGGCGATCGACGCGATCGAGGAAGGCCTTGCCGGCAAAGGATTTGCCGTCGACGTTGAAAGCGCGGAAGCTGCCGTCGTCGTTCATCGCGATGCAACCGTGGTAAAGCAGGTTGCCGTCGTGGATGCGGTAGAGGCTGCCGATCGAGAACAGGAAGCGGATATGCTGTTGTAGTTTCTGGCTGCTGGTGAAGGAGAGGATCAGTTTGTCGACGATCGCCTGTTCCTCGGCGGACAGCGCTTCCGGATTGGCCGGGTCGATGGTCGGGAAGAAAGTGTCGATGAGCGGATATTCGACGCCGTCGAGGGTGATGACGCCACGGGCATAGTCGATCTTGCGCAGCAGCAGGCGGTCTTCCATCTGGTACTGCGGCCGCCGCCGGATGACCTGGCTTTCGAGCTTGAACTGGATCACCGCCATGGCCTTTTGCATCTGCGCCATCAGGCGAATCTCCTGGGTGCTGAACAGGCTGTTGGCGGCGACTTTCGGTGTGAAGGGCTCGCAGGGGTCTTCCTTGTAGGTCTCGAGCGCAAACGAGGCGAGCGGCAGCAGGCTGATGCCATAGCCGTTTTCGAGCGTCTCCATGTTGCCGTAACGCAGGCTGATGCGGACGACGTTGGCGATGCAGGGCTCGCAGCCAGCGGCGGCGCCCATCCACAGGATGTCGTGGTTGCCCCACTGGATGTCCACCTGGTGGTGATCCATCAATTCGTCGAGGATGATGTGGGCGCCGGGGCCGCGGTCGTAGATGTCGCCGATGATGTGCAGGCGCTCGACGGCCAGTTGCTGGATGAGCGTGGCGAGACAGGTGATGAAGGTCTGCGAGCTGCCGGTCGAGACGATGGTGTCGATCTGGCTCTGGTAGTAGGCCGATTTGTGTTCGACGCCTTCCTGATCGTAAAGAAGCTCCTCGACCGTTTCGGCCAGGTGCCTGGGCAGCAGGGCGCGCACCGACTCGCGGCGGTACTTGGCGCTCAGCGTACGACAGAACTTGACGAGCCGCACCAGCGTGAGCCGGCACCATTCGTCCTTGTCGGACACGCTTTGCAGCATCAGCGGTGTCTTGTCCTCGGGATAGTAGATCAGTGTCGTGAGGTTTCGGCGTTCGCGTTTCGACATCGAGTTGGCGAACATTTCGTCGATCTTGCGCCAGATCGAGCCGGCGCCGTTGCGAATGACATGCTGGAAGGCTTCGTGCTCGCCGTGAATGTCGGAGAGGAAGTGCTCGGTACCCTTGGGAAGTTGCAGCTGCGCGGTGAGGTTGATGATGGCCGTCGAGGCCGCCTCGATCGAGGGGTGCTTTTCGGAGAGCAGCGAAAGGTAGTTCAGGGGGTACTTTTGCATAATCGTGGCCTTCGTGATGACGCGTGAATGACGCGTCGGGTCAAAATGTCGTGAAAAGTATCGGGGCTGTCCGCGACGGCGTCAATTCCTCTGCGGATTGCCACAGGGGCGTCGCCGATTACAGCGGTTTGCGGCAATCCCCTTTATCGAGGACAATATCGACCGGAAGAGTGCCGGAGAGTTCAGCGGAAACGGGTTCCGGCGCCCGCGCCGGAATGTTCGGCGCTTAAAAGAAGAAAGACGGCTGCCGGCGACGTCCGGAGGCAAACGAAGAGGGGAAACGATGCATCAGGGTGGCGAGCAGAGCAAGGCCCAGCAGGCGGCACTGGCATTGGCGGCACTGGGGGTGGTGTATGGCGATATCGGCACAAGCCCGCTGTACACGATGAAAGAGGTGTTTTCCGGCAACCATCCGATTCCGCTGACGCCGGATAACGTGCTTGGCATTCTCTCGCTGATCGTCTGGGCGCTGATCGTCATCGTCTCGATCAAGTATGTCGTCTTCATCATGCGCGCAGACAACCGTGGCGAAGGCGGCATCATGGCCCTGATCGCACTGGCCCTGCATGATGCCAAGGGCAATCCAAAACGCGAACGCGCGATCATGCTGGTCGGCTTGCTCGGCGCCGGCATGTTCTATGGTGACGGCATGGTAACGCCGGCCATCTCGGTGCTTTCGGCGCTGGAGGGTCTCGATGTGGCGACGCCGGCATTCCGGCCGTATGTCATTCCGATGACCCTGCTCGTGCTGTTTGCGCTCTTCTTCTTCCAGCGACGCGGGACGGCTTCGGTCGGTGCCTTGTTCGGTCCGGTGATGCTGCTTTGGTTCGGCACACTGGCGACGCTCGGTGTCGTCAGCCTGTCGTCCAATCCGCAAGTCCTGTATGCGCTCAATCCGCTTTATGGCCTGCGTTTCCTGTTCGCCAATCCGGGGCTGGCGATCGTTGCCATGGGGGCGGTCGTGCTCTCGATTACCGGGGCCGAGGCGCTGTATGCCGACATGGGACACTTCGGTTCGCGGCCGATCCGCCAGGCCTGGTTCAGTTTCGTCATCCCGTCCCTGATCCTCAATTATTTCGGCCAGGGCGCGCTGCTGCTCGCCGACCCCGACAGTGCCTCCAATCCTTTCTATCATCTGGCGCCGGACTGGGCCTTGCTGCCACTCGTCGTCTTGTCGACCGCGGCCACGGTGATCGCTTCGCAGGCCGTCATCTCGGGGGCGTTCTCGGTGACCCGGCAGGCCATGCAGCTCGGCTTTGTGCCGCGCTTCGACGTCAAGTTCACCTCCGAGAAGGAGCAGGGGCAGATCTATCTGCCCGGCGTCAACTGGGGTTTGTTCCTGGCCGTCGTCGTGCTCGTGCTTGGCTTCCAGTCGACCAACAACCTGGCCGGGGCCTACGGTATTGCCGTGACCGGCGACATGGTGATCACCTCGACGCTCGCCATCGTCGTTGCCGCGCGTGGCTGGGGCTGGGGCTGGGGACGGGCAGTGGCGCTGTTCTCCTGCTTCCTCGTCATCGAGCTGACCTTCCTCTATGCCAATATTCTCAAGATTCCCGACGGCGGCTGGTTCCCGTTGATGATCGGTTCGCTGGTCTTCGTACTGATGAGCACCTGGAAACGCGGCGGGCAGCTGCTCAGTTCGCGCACTAGCGGCGAGGCGATCGAACTCGACATGTTCATCGATGCGCTGCTGATCTCGGAACCGGTCCGCGTCGAGGGGACAGCGGTCTTCCTGACCTCGCGCAACGATCGCGTGCCCAATTCGATGCTGCACAACCTGATGCATAACAAGGTGCTGCATGAGCGCGTACTGGTGGTTTCGGTCGAGGTCTTCGACGTGCCGTATGTGCCGGAGATCGATCGCGTCGATATCCAGAAACTCAAGGGCAATTTCTACCGGTTGAACGTGCAGTACGGTTTCAAGGACGATCCGAACATCCCGCAAGCACTGGCACTGTGCGCGGAACAGGAACTCGTCATCGACATGATGTCGACATCGTTCTTCCTCGGTCGGGCGACGCTGGTGCCGAGGATCGGGTCGGAGATGGCGTACTGGCGCGAAAAGCTGTTCATCTTCCTGTTCCGCAATTCGAGCAGTGCCACGAGCTTCTACAAGATCCCGAGCAACCGCGTCGTCGAACTCGGGACGCAGGTCGTGCTTTAGGAATCGCGGGGCGCGGCGCCTGGTCGGCGCGCCCGGGCGCTGGCCTTACGTGCTTGTCCCAGGCGCCGCTGCAGCAGGATCGCGATGCGGGCGGGGCGATCCGGGCGTCAAGGCGCCGGTGTTTGTCCTTCGCATCCCGAAAAAGCGCCCGGCGCCGCAGCCGGCGCCGGACGTAGTGGCCGCTTAGCTGCTGGCGAGCGCGCGCAGGTCGGCGAGCAGGGCGTCGACGCTTTCCTCGGTGGTGTCCCAGGCGCACATGAAGCGCGCGCCACCGGCACCGATGAAGGTGTAGAAGCGCCAACCGCGCTGACGCAGGCCTTCGATCATTGCCGGCGTCAGATTGACGAAGACACTGTTCGACTCGACCGGGAACATCAATGCCGTGCCGGGAATCTTCGCGAGACCGTCGGCCAGTCGGCGAGCCATGGCGTTGGCATTGCGCGCGTGCCTGACCCAGGTGTCGTTGTCGAGGATGCCAAGCCAGGGCGCCGAGAGAAAACGCATTTTCGAGGCGAGTTGTCCGGCCTGCTTGCAACGCCGCGCGAAGTCTTCCGACAGGTCGCGGTCGAAGAAGACGATGGCTTCACCGACCGGCAGGCCCATTTTCGTGCCGCCGAAGCAAAGCACCTGAACGCCGGCGCGCCAGGTGATATCCGCCGGCGCGACGCCGAGCGAGGCGACCGCGTTGGAGAAGCGCGCGCCGTCCATGTGGACGTTGAGGCCGTGACGGTGCGCCATGTCGGCGATCGCCGCGACTTCGTCAGGCCGGTAGACGGTGCCGACTTCGGTCGATTGCGTCAGGGTGACGACCTTGGGCTTCGGGTAGTGGATGTCGTTGCGTCGCTCGATAACTTCGAGCACGCTCTCGGGCGTGAGCTTGCCGTTGTCACCACCGGCAGTCAGGAGCTTCGATCCATTCGAGAAAAACTCGGGACCGCCGCATTCGTCGGTCTCGACGTGAGCCACTTCGTGGCAGATGACGCTGTGATAGCTCTGGCAGAGCGCGGCGAGCGCGAGCGAGTTGGCGGCGGTGCCGTTGAAGGCGAAATAGACGTCGCAGTCAGTGGCGAAAAGTTCGCGCAAGCGGTCGGAGACGCGGCTTGTCCACTCGTCGTCGCCGTACGCCGGTGCGTGGCCGACGTTGGCTTCGATCAAGGCCTGAAGCGCTTCCGGGCAGATTCCGGCGTAGTTGTCGCTGGCAAAATGCTGCATGGGTTTTCCTGGCGAGAAAACCGCCTATTTTCGCACTCCTGTGCCGTTCAGGCTACTACCGGGTCCTTTTCGCTCGCGTAGCTCAGGCGGATCTTGTCGTCGGGACCGATGTCGACCGTGACGTGGCCGCCATTGACGAGCCGTCCAAACAGCAACTCGTCGGCCAGCGCCGCCCGGATGACATCCTGGATCAGCCGCGACATCGGCCGGGCGCCCATCAAGGGATCGAAGCCCTTGGTCGCCAGGTGATCCTTGAGTGTATCGGTAAAGGCCACCTCGACCTTTTTCTCATGCAGCTGCTCTTCGAGTTGCATCAGGAACTTGTCCACGACGCGCAGGATGATGTCATGGTCGAGCGGCTTGAACGAGATGATCGCGTCGAGCCGGTTGCGGAACTCGGGCGAGAAGATGCGCTTGATATCGACCATTTCGTCACCGACGGCGCGTGCGCTGGTGAAGCCCATCGTCGCCTTTTGCAGCGATTCCTGCCCGGCGTTGGTCGTCATGATGATGATGACGTTGCGGAAATCGGCCTTGCGTCCGTTGTTGTCGGTCAGTGTGCCGTGATCCATGACTTGCAGCAGGATGCTGTAGATGTCCGGATGCGCTTTCTCGATTTCGTCGAGCAGCAGCACACAGTAGGGCTTCTTGGTGACGGCTTCGGTCAGCTGGCCGCCCTGGTCGAATCCGACATAGCCGGGGGGCGCGCCGATCAGGCGCGAAACGGCATGACGCTCCATGTATTCGGACATGTCGAAGCGCAGCAGTTCGACGCCGAGGCAATAAGCGAGCTGCTTGGCAACTTCGGTCTTGCCGACGCCGGTCGGGCCGGAGAAGAGGAAACTGCCGATCGGCTTGCCCGGCGTGCCGAGGCCCGAGCGCGCCATCTTGATGGCTTTGGCCAGCGCGTCGATGGCGACGTCCTGGCCGAAGACGACAGCCTTGAGATCGCGATCTAGGTTCTTCAGGGCGCTACGGTCGTCGGACGAAACCTGGGTCGAGGGCACGCGCGCGATCTTGGCGACGATTTCCTCGATATCCTGCTTGCCGATCAGTTTCTTCTGCTTGGACTTGGGCAGAATCCGCTGCGCCGCGCCGGCCTCGTCGATGACGTCGATGGCCTTGTCCGGCAAATGCCGGTCGGTAATGAAGCGCACCGACAGATCGACGGCCGAGGTCAGCGCCGCCGCCGAATACTTGATGCCGTGGTGCGATTCGAAGCGCGACTTCAGTCCCTTGAGGATGTCGATGGTATCGGCGCTCGACGGTTCGTTGACGTCGATTTTCTGGAAGCGCCGCGAGAGGGCGTGATCCTTTTCGAAAATGCCGCGGTACTCGTTGTAGGTGGTCGCGCCGATGCACTTGATCAGTCCGCTCGACAGCGCCGGCTTGAGCAGATTGGACGCATCCATCGTGCCGCCCGAAGCGGAACCCGCGCCGATCAGTGTGTGGATCTCGTCGATGAAGAGAATGGCGTTGGGATTTTCGCCGAGTTGCTTGAGCACCGCCTTCAGGCGTTGTTCGAAGTCGCCCCGGTATTTCGTCCCGGCCAGCAGGGCGCCCATGTCGAGCGCATAGACGTTGGCTTGGGCGAGGATTTCCGGCACGTCGTTTTCGACGATCTT
Source organism: Propionivibrio dicarboxylicus (assembly GCF_900099695.1). Classification (GTDB taxonomy): domain Bacteria; phylum Pseudomonadota; class Gammaproteobacteria; order Burkholderiales; family Rhodocyclaceae; genus Propionivibrio; species Propionivibrio dicarboxylicus. The sequence continues at coordinate 11,487 of NZ_FNCY01000030.1, forward strand.
GCGGGCCAGTCCTTCGGCGATCGCGGTCTTGCCGACGCCGGCTTCGCCGACCAGTAGCGGATTGTTCTTGCGACGGCGGCAGAGGGTCTGGATGACGCGTTCGAGTTCCTGATCGCGTCCGATCAGCGGGTCGATCTTGCCTTGCAGCGCCAGCGCGTTGAGGTTGATGGTGTAGCTTTCGAGCGGGCCCGCCGCGTTCTGCTGGCCTTCGGCTTCCGTTTCGCCTTCCGGTTCGGCGCGCGGGGCATTCGGTTGCACCTTGCTGACGCCATGCGAGATGAAATTGACGACGTCGAGGCGGGTGATGCCTTGCTTTTGCAGGTAATAGACGGCGTGCGAATCCTTCTCGCCGAAGATTGCGACGAGCACGTTGGCGCCGTTCACTTCCTTCTTGCCGGAGGACTGGACGTGCAGGATGGCACGCTGGATCACGCGTTGGAAGCCGAGCGTCGGCTGCGTGTCGATTTCGTCCTCGCCTTCGATGCGGGGCGTGTGCTCACCGATGAACTTGTTGAGGTCGCGGCGCAGTTGTTCGATATTGCCACCACAGGCGCGCAGCGCTTCGGCGGCCGACGGGTTGTCGAGGAGCGCCAGCAACAGGTGCTCGACCGTGATGAATTCATGGCGCTTCTGCCGGGCTTCGACAAAGGCCATGTGCAGGCTGACTTCAAGTTCTTGCGCAATCATTCAATTCTCCTCCATGACGCAGGCCAGCGGATGCTGGTTTTCCCGGGCGTAGTTCGTCACCTGTTCGACCTTGGTGGCGGCTACGTCGCGCGGGTACACCCCGCAGATGCCTTGTCCTTCCACATGAACTTTGAGCATGATTTGCGTGGCGCGTTCGCGGTTCATGGAAAAAAACTTCTGCAGCACATGGATGACGAAATCCATTGGCGTGAAGTCGTCGTTGAGCAGCAAGACGGTATAGAGCGGCGGCGGTGCCAGTCGCGTCCGCTGTGCCTCGAGTGTTGTGCCTGTTTGATGCTGTTTTGCCATGAACTCATTGTAACCAGAGTCCCGTTTTGCGCAAAACGCGACGTTTGAAAGCGCTTTTTGCGCGATATGCCACAAATTCCGTTTCGGGCCTGCCTAAAATGCTTGACGCATCGGTTATATCTAGCGTAAAAAGACTGAATGTTTTGATTCAGGCAGTTGTTGAATTCCAAACATGAAAGTCGGGCGATGCCCGGATCCAGTCTTTTTTCAAGGAAGTAGCAATATGGCAACAGGTACAGTGAAGTGGTTCAATGACGCCAAGGGCTTTGGTTTCATTACGCCGGACGATGGCAGCGAAGATCTCTTCGCCCATTTCTCGGCGATCACCATGAACGGATTCAAGACCCTCAAAGAGGGCGAGAAGGTCAGCTTCGATGTGACTCAGGGTCCCAAGGGTAAGCAAGCTTCGAATATCGCACGTGCCTGATCTCAGGTGCTGCGAAAAAACCCGCTACGGCGGGTTTTTTTTTGCCTGTACGCCGTGACCGGGCGCCGGAGCGCGGTGCCGATTCCGCGCAAGCCGCCCGGCTCCGGTATCATGGCGGTTTCGTCTTCATTTTTCGACGGGGCGTGACCATCTTGAATCTGTCCCTCCTTCATCGTTTCGGCCGATTTGCCCGCCGGAACGCCTTCGTTCTGATCGCCGCAGCCTTCGCTGGCGGTTGTCTTGCCGATGAATTGCCCGAACTTGGCGAGGCTGCGCGCGCGGAACTCTCGCCGCAGATGGAGCGCAAGATCGGCGAGAGCATCATGAACGAGATCCGGCAGCGCGAGCCGAGCTACATCGACGATCCTGAGGTCAACGATTATCTCGGCCGGATTGGGCGCCGCCTCGTCGAGTCGAGTGCGAATCCGACCGGCGATTTCCATTTCTTCGCCATCCGCGACAATTCGGTCAATGCCTTCGCCATGTTCGGCGGTTTTATCGGCGTCAATACCGGGACGATGCTCACCGCGCAGACCGAGTCGGAACTGTCGGCCGTCATGGCGCACGAAATTGCCCACGTCACCCAGAACCACCTGGCGCGGCAGATCGCCAAGCAGAAGCAGAACACGATCCCGTCGATGGTGGCGATGGCCGTCGGCATCCTCTTGGCGCGTTCGAATTCGTCGGCGGCCATGGGCACGATGATGGCGGGATCGGCAGGTGCCGTTCAGGCGCAATTGGCCTACACGCGGGATTTCGAGCGCGAAGCCGACCGGATGGGGTATCAGACGCTGGACAAGGCCGGTTTCGACGTGCGCGGGATGGGCGATTTCTTCTCGCGTCTGCAGACGGCGAGCCGGCTTTACGAGAACAACGCGCCGGTCTATCTGCGGTCGCACCCACTGACGCTCGAGCGTCTGTCGGATATGCAGAACCGGTCGCAGGAATCGCCGTACCGCCAGGTCGTCAGTTCGCTCGATTTCTATCTCGTCCGTGCCAAGCTGCGGGCGTTCAACGGCACACCGCGTGAGGCGGTAGCCGACTTCGAGACGCTGGTTCGCGAGAAAAAATACGTTTCGGCCGCCGCCGCCCGTTACGGACTGGCTGAAGCACAGATGCGCGCCAAGAATTACGCCGCGGCCCAGCGCGAAATGGATGCGCTGCACGCGCTCAAGCTCAGTTCGCCGCTGATTGCCGGGCTGGCGGGAGAAATCCGTCTCGCGCAGAACGATGCGCCCGGCGCCGTGGCGATCTATCGCGAGGCCTTGCAGCGCTTTCCCGGCGCCAAGTCGCTCGTCTATGGCTATGCCGAGGCCTTGTACGCCGCGCGCCAGTTCGACCAGGTACTGTCCTTCCTGGAGTCGCAGGTGCAGTTCAGTTTTGCCGATGCCACGCTCTACGCGCTGCAGGCCAAGACCTACGCGGCGCTGGGCAAGCGCCTGCAACAGCATCGGGCCCAGGCGGAGACCTATGTCTTGCGCGGCCAGCTTGGTGCGGCGGTCGAGCAGTTACAGTTCGCCCAGCAGGCGGCCGACGGGAATTTTTATGAACAATCTGCCGTCGACGCCCGCTTGCGCGAACTGCGCGCGCTGCAGGCCGACGAAGCCAAGCAGAAAAAGAGCGGCTGGTAGTCGTCTTCACTTTATTCAGGATTCATCATGCAAAGCGATCGCGCACTCGACGTCAAGGGCCTCAACTGCCCGTTGCCGATTCTGCGTACCAAGAAGGCGCTCTCCGAGATGGAGAGCGGACAGATTCTTCACGTGCTGGCGACCGATCCCGGTTCGGTCAAGGATTTTCAGGCTTTCGCCCGGCAGACCGGCAATACCCTGCTCGAGTTTTCCGATGCGGGGCCGGTCTTCGAGTTCTATTTCCGGAGAAAGTAAGGGCCGATCCGGGGCATGGGCCCGTGCATGGAGGCGCCGTTCGCGCTGGTGGACAGCGACGACGGTGCGGCGCTGTGGCTGAGCGGGTACGGCGGCGCACTGTCGATTGAAGCGTCGTCGAGTGTCGATGCAGCGACCTTTTTTGCGGCGGCAGAAGCGGAGACAGGTGCCGGACGCTGGGTGCTGATCGCGGCAGATTACGGCCTCGGCAGCGTTTTCGAGCCCGTTGCCCGCGTGCCGGCCGGCGAGCGTTGCCGGTTGCGCGGCTGGGTCTTCGCCCGGTGCGAGCGGCTCGACGCCGTGGCGGTGGACGCGCGCCTGCAGGCGTGCCTGGCAGGAATGTCCGAAAGCGAACGTGCCGCCGGTGTCGCCGACTGGCGCGTGTCGTTGCCGGAAGCCGACTACTGCGCCAAAGTGGACGGGATTCAGGCGTGGATCGCGTCCGGCGACTGCTATCAGGTCAATCTCACCTTTCCGTTGTACTTCCGCGCCTTTGGGCATCCGCTGGCGCTCTACGCGGCCTTGCGTCGGCGCCAGCCAGTGCGCTACGGCGCCTTCGTCGGGGTCCCCGGCGCGACGCTGCTGTCGTTTTCGCCGGAACTGTTCTTCGAGCGGACGGGGACGCGCGTGCAGGCGCGGCCGATGAAAGGCACCGCGCCGCGCGGCGATACCGCTGCCGAGGACGCGGCCTTGCGTGCGGCGATGCTGGCCTCGGACAAGGAGCGCGCCGAGAACGTCATGATCGTCGATATGTTGCGCAACGACCTCGGGCGGCTGGCGCGACCCGGCAGCGTTCGTGTCGAGGCGCTGTGCGAGGCGGAGGCCTATCCCACCGTCTGGCAGCAGGTGTCGACGGTATCGGCCGAACTGCCCGAGGCCCCCTTGGCCGATCTCTTCGCGGCGCTCTTCCCCTGCGCGTCGATTACCGGTGCACCGAAGCTGCGGGCGATGCAGCGTATCGCCGAACTGGAGGAAGCGCCGCGCGATCTGTACACCGGCGCGCTCGGCTGGGTGGCGCCGGGGGGCGACTGCCGGTTCAACGTCGCCATCCGCAGCCTTGAGCTTGGGCCGGACGGCGATGCCAGTCTCGGCGTCGGCAGCGGCATCGTCATCGATGGCGATCCGCGCCGCGAATATGCCGAATGTTTGCTCAAGGCGCGCTTCATCCGCGAATTCGATCCGGGTTTCGAGTTGATCGAGACCCTGCGTCTGGAGCAGGGGCGTTATCCGCTGTTGCCCTTGCATCTCAAGCGACTCGGATGCTCGGCGCGCTGCCTCGGGTTCGCCCTCGATGCCAAAGCGGTCGAGGCGGCGCTTGTCGAATTGGCCGCACGCCATGCCGCTGGCGTTTTTCGCGTGCGCTTGTCGCTGGCGCATGGCGGCGCCTTTCACTTGCAGGCGGCGCCGCTCGATACGTCGCAGCGGGCCTGGCGCTTCCTGCTCGCCGAGGAAGTGCTGCCGGACGGCGATTTCCTGCGCGCGCACAAGACCACCGTGCGCGGTCGTTATGACAAGGCCTTGGCCGGACTGCCCGGCGATGTGTTTGACCGCATCTTTCTCAACCGGCGCGGGGAAGTCTGCGAGGGGGCCCGCAGCAATGTCTTTGTCGTCCGCGACGGCATCTGGCTGACGCCGCCGCTGGCCTCGGGGCTCTTGCCGGGCGTCCTGCGTCAGCACCTGCTCGACAGCGGGCGGGCGGTCGAGCAGGTAGTGACGCGCGACGATCTCTTCACCGCGTCGGCGGTCTATCTGGGGAATGCGCTGCGCGGCCTCGTTCCCGTGCAGTACCGCGATCCGGACTAGGCTTTGCCGCGCGGTGGCAGGCCGGCGTCGGCCGAGACGTCGAGCGCGATGCTCGTCCAGTCGAGTTCGCCGCCGCCCTTGGCGACCCGCGCGGCGAAGCGGCTGACCAGCGTCGACAGGATCGGCATCGGCACGGCGTTGATCCGCGCCGTTTCGGCGACGAGTTCGACGTCCTTGCGGCCGAGGGCGAGACGGAAACCGGGCGGATCGAACGCGGCGTCGGTGATGATGCGGCCATAATTCTTGTAGATCGGACAGGCGAAGATGCTGTTGCCGAAAAAGTCATTCATCTGCGCCGGGTCGATGCCGTTCTTTTCGGCGAAGGCAAAGGCTTCGGACATCGATTCGATGGCCGCGGCAATCATGAAATTCCCCGACAGCTTGACGATGTTGGCGCCGCCGGGATCCAGCCCGAAGTCGACGCGCTTCTGGCTGAGCGGTTCGAGGATCGGCAGTGTCCGGGCCTTGCTTTCGTCATTGCCCGAGACGCAGATCCAGAGCATGCCTTCGGCCGCCGCGCTCGGCCGGCCGAAGACCGGTGCGGCGACGTAGCCGCTGCCGGCGCGCGCATGTTCCTCGGCGAGACGGCGCGCCGTCGTCGGCAGGATCGTGCTCATCGAGACGTGAATGCTGCCGGGCTTCATCGCGGCGAGGAAGCCCGCGTCGCCGAGCGCGATGCCATCAAGGGCGCGGTCGTCGGAGACCATCGTGAACACGAAATCGGCGTCGGCCACTGCCTCGGCCGGCGTTGCCGCCAGCCGGGCGCCGGCGTCGACGAGCGTGCGCGCCTTGTCGGCGTTGCGATTCCAGACAGTCAGCGGGAAGGCGGCATCAAGAAAGCGTCGCGCCATGGCGGCGCCCATGCCGCCGAGGCCGAGGTAGGCAATGCGGGGTTTCATCGTTGGATCTCCGTGGTTGGATGAGCCAGGACAGGTGTCAGGTCCTGGCCCGTGGTTCGGGCGACCGTGACTGCCAGTCGTCCATCGATTCGAGTGCCGCGAGGCGTCGCGAGGCGCCTTCCATGTGCAACCGCGCGCATCGACGTGCTGCCTCGGCGTCGCCGCTGGCGATGGCGTCGACGATCGCCGCATGCTCCTGCTTGACTTCGTTGATCAGGACCTTTTTCGTCGCTTCGTAGCTGCGTGTGACCTGCGTCGCGTTCTTCAGGAAATTGAAGAGGAACTCGATCAGCGCCAGGAAATGCGGGTTGCCGGTCGCTTCGGCAATGCTGCGGTGGAAGGCGATGTCCGCCTCGACGCCGTCCTTGCCTTCCTTTTCTTCGATTTCGATCTGGCCGAGCGCGACACGGATGGCGTCGAGTTGTGCGGCGGTACGGCGCACGGCAGCGAGGGCGGCGATTTCGCTTTCGAGCACCATCCTCAGTTCAACGACCTTGAGAATGCTCGGAATCGAATCGATGATCGCCGGATCGATGCGGAAGGGCGACTGGATGTTCTCCTCGCGGACGAAGACGCCGCTGCCCTGGCGCGATTCGACGAGCCCTTCGGATTTGAGCCGCGACACGGCTTCGCGGATGACCGTGCGGCTGACGCCGAAGCGCTCGGCCATGGTCGCTTCCGATGGCAGGCGCGTGCCCGGGGCAAGGTCGTTGCCACGGATCAGCTGGGTCAGGGCGCGGCAGACGCGATCGGTCAGCGAGCCGGCAAGCGTGATTTTTTCGACCTTGAATTCAGGCGTGTCGGTCATTGTCGGGTCCTGGCGGAATGGTTTGGGTTGCTGCGAAAGTGTATTCCAATCCGGATCAGAAGATCTCGGCGGCGACGTCGCGGATGTGTTTGAGCAGCAGGTGCGTGCCCGGCGCCGGCAGTTGGTCGCGGCGCTGGATGATGCCGTAGTTTTCCATGGTGCAGGGAACGTCGATCGGCAGTCGTGCGATTTCACCGCTGCGCATGTAGAAGGCGGCGACGTCGACCGGAACGATGTGGAGGAAATCGGTGTGGATCAGCATGTTCATGACGACCAGCACCGAGGTGGTGTCGACGGTGTTCGACGGGATTTCCAGGCCGGCGCGGCGGAACATCATGTCGAAACGGTTGCGCAGGATGCTGCCCCGGCCCGAAAGAATCCAGCCGGCGTCGACGACGTCTTCGAGGCGGAGATCGGGGCGCGTCATCAGTGGATGATCGCGGCGCGCCACGACGCATTCGGTTTCGACCGACAGGTCCTCGTAGATGAGGTTGGGTTCGTCTTCCTGTTCCATCAGCCGGCCGAGCACGAAATCGAGCTGGCCCTGCTTGAGCCGGGCGACCAGGTCGTTACTGGTGCTGACTTCGAAGCTGATGCACAGTCGCGGCGCTTCGCGCTTGGTACGGATGATCGCCTGCGGGATCAGCGCCGGGCAGGGGGTGATGATCGCGCCGACGTTGACCTGCCCGGAAAGCCCGGCCTGTAGGGTCGCGACCGCTTCCTGCGCCTGCGAGAGGCAGGACAGCGACATGCGCACGTGGCGGATGACGGCGTCGCCGTAGATCGTCGGCGCGACGCCGCGCGGCAGTCGCTCGAACAGCGGCACGCCGAAGATGGCCTCGATGTCCTTCAGCATCTTCGAGGCGGCCGGCTGGCTCATGTCCGTCTCGATCGCCGCCTGATGGATGTTGCGCACCTCATCGAGGGCGATCAGCAGGTTCATTTGCCGGGTCTTGAGGCGCGAACGCGCACGGGCGGCGAGTAGCTTTTCAGTCATGTCGGAAGAGGTCGAAGAAAATCATGAACGTGGGAACTGCGATTCGAATGATATAAAAAATGGCATCCTTTGTTAGAAATATTTCATTTGAATTGTATGTCATGCCTGCCTAGCATATCTCCCTGTCGCCAAGTCAACCATCGCAGAACGAGAGGGGTCATGGGCAGGAAGATTCGCTGTGCGTTGATCGGTTCCGGCAATATCGGCACCGACCTGATGATGAAGCTGCGCCGTAGCACGGTGCTCGAACCCGTGTGGATGGTCGGCGTCGATCCCCTGTCCGACGGATTGCAGCGGGCGCGGGAGATGGGGCTGAAGACCACCGACCAGGGCATCGCCGGGTTGCTGCCGCATCTGCGCGATGATGACATCCAGATCGCTTTCGATGCGACCTCGGCCTATGTGCACCGCGAGAATTCCGACGCGCTGACGGCGCGCGGTTTGCTGGTGATCGATCTGACGCCGGCGGCGATCGGGCCGTTCTGCGTGCCGCCGGTCAATCTGCGCGCGCAACTCGGGCGGCAGGTGATGAACGTCAATATGGTGACCTGCGGCGGTCAGGCGACGATCCCGGTGATCGCCGCTATCGCGAGCGTCCAGCCGGTGGCCTACGGCGAGATTGTCGCGACGATCTCGTCGAAGTCGGCGGGGCCGGGAACGCGCAAGAATATCGACGAATTCACGCGGACGACCTCGGCGGCGATCGAGCAGATCGGCGGCGCGCGCAAAGGCAAGGCGATCATCATCATCAATCCGGCTGAGCCGCCGCTGATCATGCGCGATACCGTGCATTGCCTGACCGATTCGGCGCCCGACGCAGCGGCCATCACCGCCGCCGTGCAGGCCATGGTTAGCGAGGTGCGGCAATACGTCCCCGGTTACAAGCTCGTCAATGGACCGGTCTTCGACGACCGGCGCGTTTCCGTCTTCCTTGAGGTCGAGGGCCTGGGCGACTATCTGCCGCGTTACTCCGGCAATCTCGACATCATGACGGCCGCGGCAGCGCGCACCGCCGAGATGTTCGCCGAGGAAATCATCGCCGGGCGCTTCGATCCGCGCTCGCTGCAAGGAGTGGCGCCATGAACGCGACGACGAGGAAAGTGACGGTTCATGACATGTCGCTGCGCGACGGCATGCATGCCAAACGGCATCGGATCACGCTCGACGAGATGCGGGCGATCGCCTGCGGGCTCGATGTGGCCGGCGTCCGGCTGATCGAGGTGACGCACGGCGACGGTCTTGGTGGCGCCTCGGTCAATTATGGCTTCCCGGCCTTCAGCGACGAGGAGTATCTGTCGGCGGTCATCCCGCTGATGCGGCAAGCCAAGGTCTCGGCCTTGCTGATTCCCGGGATCGGCACGGTCGATCACCTGCGCATGGCCCATGGCCTTGGCGTCGGCACGATCCGGGTCGCGACGCATTGCACCGAGGCCGACGTATCGGAACAGCATATCGGCCTGGGGCGTCGCCTGGGGATGGATACCGTCGGCTTCCTGATGATGGCGCACATGGCCTCGCCGGAGCAGCTGGCCGAACAGGCGCGCTTGATGGAGTCCTACGGCGCCAACTGCGTCTACGTCACCGATTCGGCCGGATTCATGCTGCCCGAGGACGTGCGCGCGCGGATCACGGCGGTGCGCGAAGCGCTCCGCTGCGATACCGAGATCGGATTCCATGGGCATCATAATCTGTCGCTCAGCGTGATCAATTCGATTGCCGCGGTCGAGTGCGGTGCCAACCGCATCGATGCCGCCGCCGCCGGACTCGGCGCCGGCGCCGGCAACACGCCGCTGGAAGTGTTCGTCGCCGTCTGCAACCGCATGGGCATCGAGACCGGTATCGACCTGTTCAAGGCGCAGGACGTTGCCGAGGACATCGTCGTACCGATGATGGATCGGCCGCTGCGCGTCGATCGCGATGCGCTGACGCTCGGCTATGCCGGCGTCTATTCCTCGTTCCTGTTGTTTGCCAAGCGGGCCGAGCAGAAATACGGCGTTCCGGCGCGCGAGATCGTCATGGAGCTCGGTCGGCGCCGCATGGTCGGCGGGCAGGAAGACATGATCGAGGATGCCGCCATCACGCTGGCCAAAGCGCGCGGCCTGATGCCGGTTTGATATTTTGGAGAGTGGCAGATGACGACTCGCAGTGGCGATATCCTGGGCAAGCCCGAATGGTGCTTCAATCGCAGCGTCTATAAATCGGCCGGCTATTCCGAGGAAGACCTCGAACGGCCGATCATCGGTATCGCCAATTCCTGGAACGATCTCGTCCCCGGGCATACGAACCTGCGCCAGGTCGCCGAGCACGTGCGCAAGGGGATTCACATGGCCGGCGGCACGGTCGCCGAGTTCGGCGTCATCGCCGCCTGCGACGGCACCGCCCAGGGGCATGCCGGCATGCACTTCATCCTGCCTTCGCGCGACCTGATCGCCAATGACATCGAGGTGATGGTCGAGGCGCACCGGCTCGATGGCATCGTCCTGCTCGGGTCCTGCGACAAGATCGTACCCGGCATGCTGATCGCCGCCGCGCGCCTGCGCATTCCGGCGATCCTGCTGCCGGGCGGGCCGATGCTCGGCGGCGTCGAGTTCGACGGTCGCAAGTCCGACCTGACGACGCTCTCCGAGGGGCTTGGGATGCTGAAAAGCGGACGCATCGACGCGGCGACCTACGGCGATCTCGAAGAGTCCTGCGGGCCAACCTGCGGTTCCTGCGCGTTCTACGGTACTGCCAACACGATGTGCTGCATGGCCGAGGCGATGGGCATGTCGCTGCCCGGCGCGGCCCTGGTGCCCGGTGTCTATAACGACCGCTTCCGCCTCGGCGAGGCGACCGGTCAGGCCATCGTCGCGCTTGTCAAACAGCAGGTGACGGCGGACAGGATCATCAATTTTTCCGCCCTCGAAAATGCCATTCGTGTGCTGATGGCGACCGGCGGGTCCACCAACGCGGTGCTGCATCTTTCCGCCATCGCCGCCGAACTGGGCATCAGCGGCGCGCAGATGATGGAGGCGTATGACCGCCTGAGCGCCTCGACGCCGCAGGTCGCCAAGGTCAACCCGGCATCGAAGTACGACATGGAGGATTTCTACAAGGCGGGCGGCGTGCCGCGCGTCATGCAGGCGATTTTGCCGCTGCTGCACCGCGACTGCCTGACGGTCAGCGGCGCCAGCGTCGAGGAGAATCTTGCCGGCTATCGTTACAAGTACCCGGCCAATCCCGAAGTCATCAACACCATGGAGCGTCCGTTCGGCAACCAGAAGGGGCTCGCGATCCTGCGCGGCAACCTGGCGCCGCAAACGGCCGTGACCAAGCCGGCGGCGATCGATCCGGCCATGCACGTGTTCAGCGGCACGGCACGGGTGTTCGATTCGGAGGAGGCGGCCGAGGCGGCCATCCTCGACGGCCGGATCCAGGCCGGCGATGTTGTCGTCATTCGCTATGAAGGGCCGAAGGGCGGGCCGGGCATGCGCGAGATGTACAAGGCGATGAAGTACATCTATGGCATGGGGCTGGCCAAGAAGACCGCCTTGATTACCGACGGGCGCTTCTCCGGCACCAACAACGGCTGTTTCGTCGGTCACATCTCGCCGGAAGCGGCCGACGGCGGTCCGCTGGCGGCCGTACGCGATGGCGACCGGATCAGCATCGACATTCCCCAGGGCCTGCTGCAGCTGCACGTCTCCGACGAGGAAATCGCGGCGCGGCTGGCCGAGTGGCAGCGGCCGCCGCCCCGGTTTACGCGCGGTTATCTCGGCATCTATTCGCGCCTCGCCAGTTCGGCCGCCGACGGCGCCGTGCTGCGCGCGCCGGAGTAAGCCCCAAGGCCTGGGCGCGATCGTGCGCACTCGTCTTTGATTTCAGTATTTTGCTCAAGGAGACAGCGGTGAAAGCTTTGTATTACGTTGGCGAGAAATCCATGGAAATGCGCGATATTCCGGTGCCGACGGCCGGGCCGGGACGCTATCTCGTCAAGGTGCGTGCCAACGGTATTTGCGGTTCCGACGTCGAAGGCTACCTCGGCAAGACCGGGCGGCGCCTGGCGCCGATGATCATGGGCCACGAAGTTGCGGGTGTCATTGCCGAGGCGCCGGCGGCGGCGAAACACGCGGTCGGAACGCGCGTCGTGATCTTTCCCAAGCCCTTCTGCGGCGAGTGCGAATTCTGCAAGAAGGGCATGGTCAATGTCTGTCCTTCCGGTATCTGCATGGGCGTGCTCGATCAGGACGGCAGCATGACCGAGTTCGTCGCTGTCGAAGAGAAATACCTGATTCCCTTCGCCGATACCTTGTCGTTCAGCGAGGCGGCGATGACCGAGCCCCTGGCCGTGGCGTATCGCTCGGTGCAGAAACTGTCCGACCAGGAGATCGCCGAGGCGGCGCACTGTCTGGTCATCGGCGCGGGGACCATCGGCTTGCTGGTCGTGGCCTTGCTCAAGCTGCGCGGCGCGAAGCACGTCATCGTCGCCGATGCGACCGATTTCCGCCTTGGCGTGGCGCGCACAATGGGGGCGGATGCGACGATCAATTCGCGCGCCGGCGACTTCATCGAGGCGGTCAAGACCTTGACCGACGGGCGGCTCTGCGACTTTTCCATCGAAGCCGTCGGTATCGGCGCGACGGCGGCCAATTCGCTCGATTGCCTGCGCATCGGCGGTACCGCCGTGTGGATCGGCAACGCGCAGAAGCTCGTCGAGGTGAATATGCAGAAGATCGTCACCACCGAACTGACGATCAAGGGCAACTATGTCTATGACTTCGCCGGTTTCGAGGCCAGCCTGAAGTTGCTGGAGCAAGGACGGATCGACGTGTCGCCGCTGATGACGAACGTCTATCCGCTGGCGGATGGCGTGCAGGCGTTCCGCGATCTCGAGAATAACCGCGAAGGCAAGATGTTGAAGGTGTTCCTGGAAAATGCGTGAGCGCGTTTCCGCATCGCCTTGCCGGCGCTTCGAGCTGGTGTGGCGGCCTCAGGCGGATGGCTGCCGGAGCTTCTTGAGATTGGCCGAGCCGAGCCGCTGCATGGCGCATTTCATGTGTTGCCGGGCAGCGGCCCGGGCGGCTTCGGCATCATTGGCGGCGATCGCGTCGACGATGTGCTGGTGTTCGTCCTTGACCTGCAGCGACAGTGTGCGCTTGGTCGCCTCGTAGCCGCGGGTGATGCGAGTGGCATGGGTGAGGAAAGTGAACAGGAATTCGGTGAGCGCGAGAAAGTGCGGATTGTCGGTTGCCGCCGCAATGCTGCGGTGGAAGGCGATGTCGGCATCGACGCCGTCGTCGCCCGCGGCTTCTGCCTCGGCAATGCCGGCCAGCGCGTCGCGAATCGCCGTCATCTGCGCCGGCGTCCGCCGTGTTGCCGCCAGTGCCGCGATTTCGCCCTCGAGCGCCTGGCGCAGTTCGATCACCTGCAGGACCGACTGGCGGCAGTCCATGAGTGCCGGGTCGATGCGGAAGGGCGTGTCGATGTTGCGCTCGCGCACGAAAACGCCGCTGCCCTGGCGCGATTCGACCAGTCCTTCGGATTTTAGTCGCGACACGGCTTCACGGATGACCGTGCGACTGACACCGAAGCGGCCCGCCATCTGTTGTTCGGACGGCAACCGGGCGCCGGCGCCGAAGTCTTCGCTGGCAATGAGTTGGGTCAGAGCTTCGCAGACGCGGTCAGTCAGCGTTCCGGTGACCGCGATGGGTTCGACGTTGAATTGGGGGGCGCTGTCCATGATCTCGCTGTTCTGGTTTTTCCGTCGAGGGGCTTGTCATTGTCCGATGCTTATGCTTTAATTTTATCATATGTCGTATTGTATGACAACTTTTAGCCGGCCAGGCATCAAGGTGGCCGGTCGGTTGAAAGTGTTGCGAAGCGGTAAATAGAAACGGGTCGATCGGCTGCGGAGCGTGTCGTTCCTGAGCGGTGGGTCCGGTCAAAAACGGGTTTTCCAAAAACGGGAGTGTCAGCAAATGAACGCAAGCGTCAAGAAACCGGTGGGCGTCATTGGCCTCGGAGCGATGGGGATGGGCGTGGCGATGTCGCTGCTGCGCGAAGGCTTCGAGGTGCATGCCTGCGATATACGTGCCGAGACGGTGCAGAAAGTGGTCGATGCCGGTGGCGTCGCAGCGGGATCGCCGGCCGAACTGGCGCCGCGCGTCGATGTCCTGATCAGTGTCGTCGTCAATGCCGATCAGACCGAGACGGTGTTGTTCGGCGCGCAAGGCGCCGTGCCGAAGATGCGTCCGGGGACGGTCGTCATTTCGAGCGCGACGGTGTCGCCCGACTTTGCCCGTGCCCTCGGCAAGCGCATTGCCGATGCCGGGCTGCTGATGATCGACGGGCCGATTTCCGGCGGCGCCGCCAAGGCGATGGCGGGGGAAATGACGGTGATGTCCTCGGGTTCGCCCGAAGCCTATGCCAAATGCGAGGATGTGCTCGATGCCATCGCCGGCAAGGTCTATCGTCTCGGTGACGAGGTCGGACCAGGCTCCGTGGTCAAGATGATCAATCAGTTGCTGGCCGGTGTGCATATCGCCGCGGCCGGCGAGGCGATGGCGCTGGCGATCCGCGCCGGTGCCGATCCCGACCAGGTTTACGAGGTGATCACCAACAGTGCGGGCAATTCCTGGATGTTCCAGAATCGCGTGCCGCACATCCTGGCCGGCGACTACACGCCGCTCTCGGCCGTCAATATCTTCGTCAAGGATCTCGGTATCGTCCTCGACTATGCCAAGAAAAACGTCTTCCCGTTGCCATTGTCGGCGACCGCGCACCAGATGTACATGTCGGCCTCGGCGGCCGGACACGGTGGCGAGGACGATTCGGCCGTCATCAAAGTCTTCCCGGCGATCAAGTTGCCCGACGCCAAGAAGTAAGTACCACCCCTTCCTTTTGTTACACCCAGAACACGAGTTGTCGCTGCATCCGTTTCAATGCATCACTTTGTCATCAAGGGTCAATGCCATTTGCTGTAATCCGCACCATAAACCTATTCAAGAAGGAAACTCATCATGGCACAAGGTTTTCGTAAGTTGAGCACGGTTGTCGTAGCACTCCTCGCGGCGGGCTTCTGCTCGTTCGCAAGCGCACAAACCACCCCCGAGCGCAATATGCGGGTATCGATCGGTATTCCCGAGGATCACCCGAGCGCGCAGGGCGCGGCAAAGATGATCGAATCGCTGGCGCGTCAAAGCGGCGGCAAGTTCAAGGCCAAGCTGTACCCGAACAGCCAACTCGGTTCCGAAACGGCGACGATCGCCTCGGTTCGCGGCGGCACGCTCGAAGTGACCATCGTCGCGACGGCGCCGGTAGCGACCATCATCAAGGAATTCCTGGTGTATGACCTGCCCTTCCTGTTCCAGAACGAGAAGGAAGCGGACACGATCCTCGACGGCAAATTCGGTCAGAAGCTGCTCGACCTGACGACCGCGAAGAACATGATCGGCCTGTGCTACTGGGAAAACGGTTTCCGTCAGCTGACCAACAGCAAGCGCCCCGTCGCGAACATGGAAGACATGTCCGGGCTGAAGATCCGCGTCATGCAGAACCCGGTCTATATCGACGCGTTCAAGACGATGGGCGCCAACGCCATCCCGATGCCGATGCCGGAACTCTATACGGCGCTGGAAGCCAAGGCCGTCGATGCGCAGGAAAACCCGATCACCAACATCTATTCCAACAAGATGTTCGAGGTGCAGAAGTACATCAGCCTGACCAACCATGCCTACTCGCCGCATATCATCCTGGTCAGCAAGGCGTTCTGGGACAAGCTGGAACCGAAAGAGCAGCAGATGATGCGCACCGCCTGCTACGAGGGACGTGACTACGAACGCAAGATGAATCGCGACCTGGCCGCAGGCCAGCTTACGGACATGCAGAAGACCAAGGGCATGACCGTCACGACCGTGACGCCGGCCGAAATGGCCAAGATGCGTGAGCGCATCAAGCCGGTGATCGATCGCTTCATCCCCGAAATCGGCGCGGAAACCGTGGCCGAAGCCAACGCTGAAATCGCCAAGATCCGCAAGTGATCCTGGTTAAACGTTTGGCATAGAACGTCCGGCCCGCCCACAGCTGTGCGGGCCGGATCAGCGTCATCGTCAATCATCGCAGTTCGTACGCACCGGCGGCGGGATATCCGGTCGCCGTTTCAACGGGCGTCAAACCATCGTTGTTGCCGTTCGCAGTCGGCATGACGCTGCTTAGAACACGAGGGAATGTGAAATGCTTGGGAAATTGATAAAACTGGTCGAATGGATCCTGGTGGGGATGTTCGGCATCATGGCGGTGCTGGTGTTCGGGAACGTGGTGCTGCGGTATGGATTCAATTCGGGGATCGTGTTTTCGGAGGAAGTGTCGCGCTTCATGTTCATGTGGCTGACGCTGATCGGGGCCTTGATCGTGATGAAGGATCACGGACACCTGGGGATGAGCAGCGTGGTCGAGAAGTTCGGTGAGCGTGGGCAGCGCGTCTGCCGCTTCCTTGCCGATTCGCTGACGCTGATCTGCTGTTTGTTGCTGGCGCACGGGACCTGGAAGCAGATGATCATCGGCATGGACGACCATGCGCCGGTGACCGGCATTCCGATGGGGATCATCCAGTCGGCGCTGTTCATTTCGAGCGTCGGCATGGCGCTGGTGCTGGCCTACGGGATCTGGCGGCAATTGACGGGCCGGATGCCGAAGGAAGAGTTGATTCCTTTCAGCGGCAGCGTTGGCGAATAAGCGGAGCGAACGAACATGACCATTGCTACCTTTCTCTTTTCCC
>NZ_FNCY01000029.1 GCF_900099695.1 Propionivibrio dicarboxylicus
TGCCCAGTTCTTCCGGCGCCAGTCCGCCCAACGATCCGCCAAAACTGCCGACCGGCGACCGGACGGCGCTCAATGCAAATACTTCCTTGCTCATGATCAACCCTTCAGAAAATGGAGGAAGCGGCCACAACACGCTGTCGTGGCCGCCCGTTAAAACAGTTTAGCCGAGAACCGGCGGCACGTACGGCAGCGTCAAACCGAGCGCCCAGAGCAACAGCAATACCACCGGGGTGTGGAAAATCAACTGCAGCGTCGAATAACCAGCCAGATCGCGCGCCTTGACGCCGGTCAGACCCATCAGCGGCAGCATCCAGAACGGATTGATGAAGTTCGGCAATGCTTCGGCGGCATTGTAGACCTGCACCATCCACGCCAGATTGACGTGCAATTCGTTGGCAGCCTGCAACAGGTATGGCGCTTCAACGACCCACTTGCCACCGCCGGACGGCAGGAACAAGCCGAGGATCGCCGAGTAGATGCCGCCGACCAGCGGCAGCGTTTCCTTCGTCGAAATCGACACGAAGAAATGCGCCAGTACTTCGTTCAAACCGGAGCCCATCAGCACGCCGAAAATACCGGCATAAAGCGGGAATTGCAGCAGCACGCCACCGGTCATCGGCACCGACTTGGCGGCAGCGCGCAGGAAGGAGCGCGGCGTCCAGTGCAGTAGCATGCCGGCAATCAGGAACATGAAGTTATAGGTATTGAGGTCGAGTGCTGCCAAGCCGCCCTTGGTGCTGAAGACGTCGTAGAGGTAGACCAAACCGAGGGCAACGATCACCAGCGTCAGAACCGGGCTGAATTCGAGCTTTTCGCCCGGCGTCTGCGGCGTGCCGATGTCTTCGTTTTCTTCCTTGTAGGTGATGCCGGCCATTTCGACCGTTTTCGCCTTGTCGGCCGTCGGCGTCGAGGCATAGCAGATCCACACGGAGAGGATCAGCAACACGACGATCATGACGAGGTTCTGCCAGGTGAACAGCGTGTCGGCCAGAGCGATGACGCCGCTGATCTTGAGCAGCGCCGGCGGGATCGAGCCCTTGGTCGCCATCAGCAGGGCGGCCGACGAAGACAAGCCGAGCGCCCAGATACTGCCGAGACCAAGATAGCCGGCCGCACCCATCGCACGGTAATCGACCCCGGCAACACGCTTGCTGACTTCACGCATCAGGATGCCGGCGAAGATCAGGCTGAAGCCCCAACTCAGCAACGAAGCGATCATCGCCACGAAAGCGACATAGGCCACCGCTACCTTTGGCGTTTTCGGGAATTGCGCCAGCCACATGATGATTTTGCGCACTGGCGGCGAGACGGCGACAATATAGCCGCCGATCACGACGAACGCCATTTGCATGGTGAACGGGATCAGATTCCAGAATGATTTGCCGAAATCCACCGACACCTGGGCCGGTGTACGGCCCATCGCCAATGCGGCAATGACAACGACAAGCACGGCGATCGCCGCGAACACGTAGGCGTCGGGGAACCACTTCTCGGCCCAGTTGGCGAGCGACGCGCCCATGCGCTGCATCGCGCCTTCTTCCTCTTGGATGGGTCTGTTTTCCTGACTCATGGTTTCACTCCTTGACTCCAATTCGAGATTGGATGATTGATGATGACTACGAATGACTGCTTTCTTATTCACTCACGCCGGCAAACACATTTCGCGGCACTCCGGGCTGACGACATAGTCGGCCTCGGTCTTGGCACGGATCTCGTCGAGGCTCACGCCCGGCGCCGTTTCGGTCAGCACCAGCTGGCCGTCGACGAAACGGAAGAACGCGAGTTCGGTGGCAATGGCCGTCACCTTCCCCGCCGCCGTCAGCGGCAGTTCGCAGCGCTTCAGGATCTTCGCCCCGCCGTCTTTCGTCGCGTGCTCCATGGCGACAATCACCTGTTTCGCTCCGGTCACCAGGTCCATCGCGCCGCCCATGCCCGGAATCATCTTGCCCGGCACCATCCAGTTCGCCAGATTCCCCTCCTGGTCGACCTGCAAGCCGCCCAGCACGGTGGCATCGACATGCCCGCCGCGGATGATCGCGAATGACATCGCGCTATCGAAGAAGGCCGTTCCCGGCACCATTCCGCAGGCCTTGCCACCGGCATTGACGAGATCCGGCAGCGGCTCGCCTTCGAGCGGGCCCATGCCGAGAAAGCCGTTCTCCGACTGCAGCGTGATATGCACGTCCGTCGGCAGATAGTCCGGAATCAGCGTCGGCAGCCCGATCCCGAGATTCACCACATCGCCATCTTTCAGTTCCTGCGCGACACGCGCAGCGATCAGTTTCTTCGCATCCATTTCAGCACTCCCCGCTCAAAATCAGCGCATCCACCAGGACGCCCGGTGTCATGACGAGATCCGGTTCGATCTCGCCGGCGGCGACGATGCTGTCGGCTTCGACCGCGACAAAATCGGCGGCCAGCGCCATCAAGGGATTGAAATTGCGCGCCGCGCGCCGATAGACGAGATTGCCCTTTTCGTCGGCGATATGCGCCTTGAGAATCGCGAGGTCGGCACGCAAGCCACGCTCGACGAGATACTCGACGCCGTCGAAGCTGAGCTTGGTCTTGCCCTCCTCGACGATCGTGCCGACACCGGTCGGCGTGAGCACGCCGCCAAGGCCGGAACCGCCGCAGCGGATACGTTCGGCCAGCGTGCCCTGCGGCACGAGTTCGACCTCGATCTCGCCGGCGATCATCTGCCGCCCGGTTTCGGCGTTGGTGCCGATGTGCGAGGCGATCACTTTCTTCACGCGCCTGGCGGCAATCAGCCGGCCGATGCCAATGTCAGGCGTCGCCGTATCGTTGCCGATGATGGTCAGGTCCTTGATGCCGGCGTCGAGAATTTCCTGGACGATGCCGAGCGGCGTGCCGACGGCCAGGAAGCCGCCGAACATGATGCTCATGCCATCCTTCAGTTTCGGACGCAAGTCTGCATGCGTCATGCGCTTGCTGGGGGCACTCATGGTGATTTCCACTCCTTGTCTTGGGTTTTTTCCAAGGAGCGTATGCAGAATGCGTGCCTGGCGCCGCTTCCGGCTCAAACCACGACAGGCACGTGACTTAGCGGCGCCTCAAGCGTCCACTCTCCGGCGCCCACTGCGCAATTTCATTCACAGGCCGCGACAGCTTCTGCGCAGTCGTCGCCGTCAAGATCGAGTTCGTGCAGCTTGTACAGCAGCGCGCGCCGGCTGATGCCAAGTTCATTGGCCGTGCGCGAACGATTGCCGAGATTGCGTTCAAGCGCCTGCTGGATGATGCGCGCTTCGAAGGCGCGGACCTGTTCCTTGAGCGTCTTCGCCGAGGCCTCGTCGCCGGCAAGCGGCGCCTGCCGCGTCGCCTGCACCACCGACAGCGGCAGATCCTCGGCCAGGACCATGTTGCCGGACCCCATGACGACCGCCCGCTCGACTGCGTTCGACAGTTCGCGCACGTTGCCTGGCCAGGAATAGCGCTGCATTACCGCCAGTGCATGGTCGTCGAAATCGTCGATCTCGCGCCCATGTTCGGCCGTGAATTTACGCAGGAAGTGCGCGGCGAGCAGCGCGATGTCGGTCGGCCGGTCGCGCAGTGGCGGCACCGACAGGCTGACGACGTTGAGCCGGTAAAACAGGTCCTGACGGAAGGTGCCGGCCGCGACCATCGCGGCCAGATCGCGGTTGGTCGCCGCGACCAGTCGCACATCGACCTTCAGCGTTTTTTCGCCGCCCACCCGTTCGAATTCGCGATCCTGGATGACGCGCAGCAGCTTCACCTGTAATGCCAGCGGCAATTCACCGATCTCGTCGAGGAACAAGGTGCCGCCATCGGCATGCTCGAAGCGGCCTGTACGGCGAGCCACCGCGCCAGTGAACGCTCCCTTTTCGTGGCCGAAAAACTCGCTTTCGAGCAGACCTTCCGGGATCGCACCGCAATTGACCTTGACGAAGGGATGCTGCGCCCGCGTGCTGTTGTAATGCAGCGAGGCTGCCAGCAATTCCTTGCCGACACCGCTCTCGCCGTGGATCACCACCGAGGCGTTGCTCGAGGCGATGCGCGAGACCGAGTCGCACAAGGCCAGCATGGCCGGATCGTTGGTGATGATGCGGTCGAAGCGGTAGGTTTCCGAGAGTTCGTGCTGCAGACTGCGGATTTCGCGCCGCATTTCACGCATCTGGTAGGCACGATTGACGAGCAGCCCGATCTCGGCGAGGTCGAAAGGCTTGATGACGAAATCGAAGACGCCGTTCTTGATCGCCTGCACGGCCGTATCGAGGTCGGCATAGGCCGTCATCAGGATCACCGTCGCGCCCGGCCGCAATGCCAGCATCTCCCGCATCGCCTCGATGCCCGACAGGCCCGGCATGCGGATGTCCATCAGGACGATGTCGGGCGAGCCGCTGCGAAACAGCGCCAGGCCCTCTTCGCCGTCGCGCGCGGTGGCCGTCTGGAAGCCTTCGCGGGCGAGCACGGCGGCCAGCATGCGCCGGATGCTTTCGTCGTCATCGACGATCAGGATCTGATAATCGGCTTTCATGGTTCCTTCGTCTCTCCGGCCAGCGGCAGAACCAGCGTCACGGAACACCCTTGTCCCTCGACGCTGTCGATTTCGATCCTGCCCTGATGCCCATCGACGATTCGCCTTGCAATTGCCATGCCCAACCCTGTTCCCGACGGTTTGGTCGAGAAGAACGGATCGAAAATCCGCTCGCGCAGCGCTTCAGGGATGCCGCAGCCGCTGTCGCTGACGATCAGCCGGACCTGATCCGCCTCGCCGACCGACCGGATGCGAATGATGCCGGCATCGCCGATCGCCTGGACGGCGTTCACAAAGATATTGAGCAGCACCTGCTTGATGCGGCCGCGGTCGATCTCCACCGGCGGCAAGGCCGGGTCGAGCGCCAGTGAAAACTCGATGTGCGCTTCGCCGGCGCTTTCGCGCGCCAGCCGCACAGTCTCCTCGACCAGCGCATTGAAATCGGTCGGCAGGCGGTGCAGCGGCAGAGGACGGACAAGGTCGAGCAATTCGGAAACAATGCGATTCAGGCCATCGACTTCGCGGATGATGACGCCGCCGTATTCTCGCCACTCGGCTGGATCGGACGAGCCCTGCAGATACTGGACGAAACCGCGGATCGAGGTCAGCGGTGTGCGCAATTCGTGGGCGATGCCGGCGACCATCTCGCCGATCAGGGCCAGCCGTTCGTTCTGCGCCACCTGTCGCTGCAAGGCGTAGCGTTCGCTGACATCGCGGATGATGGCGACGACGCCGAGCGGCTTGCCGCGCCCGTCGAAGAGCAGGCTGGTACTTGCCAGCACGCGCGGCGTGCGATGCGCCAGCGGGTAATCGAGCTCGATGCCATGGTGTTCGCGCCCGGTCTGCAGCGTATCGACGATCGGGCTGGAAAAATTGACGTCGGGACGGAACAGCGCCGGGTAGGACTTGCCGACGACCTCGGCTGCCTCGCACTGGAACAGATCGCAACCGGCCGGATTGATGTACGAAACAAGATTGTCCGGACCGACGGTAATGACGGCATCGGCGAGGCTATCGAGGATGTTGTGGTGCATCGAGCGCGTCTCGAGCAACGCCCGCGCCAGGCCGTTGATCGCCTCGACGATTTCACCGATCTCGCCCTTGATCGGCGCGATTGGTGTGCCCAGGTCGAAGCGCAGGCGCAGGAGGCCGCTCTTGATTTTCTCGAGGTTGCTGGTCAACTGGGCGATGACGAAGAACATGACGACCAGCGACAGGCCGAAGCCGACCAGCGTCATCGTCTGCACGGCAAAGCGCATCGACCCGGCCTGGCGCTCGATGGCATCGACGAACTCGTTGGCCCAGATATAGCCGACGACCGTGCCGTCCTCAACGATCGGCAGCATCGCGTTCATGATGTTGCCGCGCACCTGGCCGCCGCTGACGGTCATCGGCGTGCCGCTGCGCATCACCTTCCAGCCCGGATGCTCGGGCGGAATCGTCATGCCGACGGTCTTGGCGTACTGGGCGCTCGGCCCGTAGGTGATGATGGCGTTGAGACCAAGATGAAAATAGCCGACGCCGACGCCGGGAAAGGCTTGCGCGACCTGGTCGCAATAATCACGCAAGCGGCTGTTCAGCAGGTCGATTGCCGCGTCGCGGCTCAGGGCGGCCCCGCCCTTTGCGGCGGCTAGGCCGCCGTAACCGCCGGCGTCCTTGAGATGCTGGGCAAGCAAGGCGTTGATCCCTTGCAGATGCTCCTGCTTTTCCTGCAAAAAGGCCTCGTGCGCATGCTCGCGCAAGACATAGCCAGTGGCGATGATCGGCAGGCCGACGATCGGCAATAGCACCAGCATCAACTGCAGGCGTAGCGACGACGGCCAGTAGCGGCGAAGAAAGGAGAACACGGCGAAATGCTGTCCGGATGACAAGGGAGATTGAGGCAGATACTACCGCAAGCGCCGCGCCGCCGTGCAGCCGCCGTGCCAATCGGATTGGCGCCTATTTCGATAGTGATCGTTGTCCGCGAGACCTAGCGAAATTGACGCTTAGCCGGCGAGCGGCCGCGCCTTGCAAAACAGCCGGAAGGCGTTGGCCACCACTTCGCGCGACAAGTCATTGACGATGAAGACAAGGCGGCTGTGACGGTCGGCGTACAAACCGGTCTCCGGCCAGGCCGTCAACGACGCCGACGGATAGCGGACGTGCTGCACGCACTGGATGACGCGCGGCTGCGGATCCCCGGCCACATGAATGAGGCCCTTGAGCCGCAACAGGCGGGTGCCGCAGGTGCCGAGCAGCACGTCGATGGCCTCGGTGAATTCGGCCCAAGCGAACGGCTCGGTGAATTCGAGGACGAAACTCTCGACCGCCTCGTCATGACGATTGACGTCATGATCGTGGTGATCGTGATGATGATGGTGTTGCGCCTGAACGGCGGCATCGGCGAGCCAGGCGGCGACCTCGGCCGGTTTGCTGTCGGGATCGAAGGCGCCGGCACCGAGCACGGCGCCCAGTGTCACCTGCCCCTGCGCCACGCGCCACTGCGGCGCACCGGGATTGAGCTCACGCAAGCGCTGCGACACGGCGTCGATCTCCTCGGGCGTGGCGAGATCGCACTTTGTCAGCAACAGGCGATCGGCCATCGTCGCCTGCTTGAGCGCCTCGGCATGTGCGCTGATCTGTGCGAGGCCATGCGTCGCCGAGACGCAGGTAATGACGCCGTCACCGCGAAAGCGCTCGGCAATGAAGGCATCTTCGTGCAGGCTCATCAACACCGGTGCCGGATCGGCGAGTCCCGTCGTCTCGATGAGGATGCGCGCCAACGGCGGAATCTCGCGGCGCAGACTGCGCATGAAGAGATCCTTGAGCGCACGCAGGAGATCGCCGCGCACCGAACAACACAGGCAACCGGCGCCGAGCAGCACGATGGTGTCATCGACCTTCTCGACCAGCAGATGATCGACCCCGACCTCGCCGAATTCGTTGATCAGCACGGCGGCACCGCACATTTCGGGACGCTGCAGCAGCGGATTAAGCACCGTCGTTTTTCCGGCGCCGAGAAAACCGGTCAATACGGTCACGGGAATGCGGCGGTCGGCGGTCATCGAATCATCCTGAACAAGCAAAAACGGGGCGTCATCATAACAGCGAACGCGCCGCTGCCGGCGTCACCGCCTGCACGACCGCACGTTCGAGCAGGCCGACGACGGTCGCCACTTCGTCCGGCGTCAGCGCGCCGAAGCCCATGCGAAAACAGTCGCTGCCGGTGAGGCCGTCCGCCCAGTAATCGGCACCGGGCGTAAGCTGCACCCCGAGCCTCGCGCACTCGCCAAGGAAGCGAGTCGTGTCGATCCCCGGCGCAAGCCGCCCGAGCAGACAGAAACCACCAAACGGCCCCGCAAACGTGATGGCCGGGGCAAGGCGCGCCACAGCGTCCGAGAGACACTGTCGCACCGCGACATAGCCCGGCCGCACACGCTCAAGATGGCGCTGATAGCCGCCTTCAGAGAGGAATGCCGCGAGGGCGCGTTGCAGCAAGGCCGAGCAGCCGAGGTCGTCGGCGACCTTGAGCGCCAGCAGGCGCGCAATCAGCGCCGGCTCGGCCGACACGCCGGCGAGACGCAGCGCCGGCAGAAGCGTTTTGGAAAAGGTGCGGACACGAACGACCCGGGCGCCGGGATACTCGCCGGTCAGCGCCGCCAGACGCGGCAGGGCTTGCCCGGGCGCTTCGAGATCGCCCAGGTAATCATCCTCGATCAACCAGGCGCCACCCTGCTGCGCCGCGGCCAGTACGCGACGACGAGCGGCTTCGGACCAGCTGCGGCCGGTCGGATTGGCATGCGTCGGGCAACAATAAAAGGCCGCGACCCGTCCCGGTTCGGCGAGCACCTTCAGCGCCTCCGCATCCGGCCCGTCCTCGCCGACCGCCAGCGGCACCAGCGTCGCGCCGGCACCGGCAAAGGCCAGACGCGCGCCGGGATAACACGGGTCCTCGACAGCCACGACCGTACCGACCGGCCAGACCCGTCCGAGCAGACTGAGCGCCTGCTGCGCGCCGGAGGTGATCAGCAGGCTGCTGGCCGGATCGACGTCGATGCCCAGCGTTCGGTCGAAAGCGGCGATCGCCTCGCGCAGCGCCCGCTCGCCCCGATATTCGGCATAACCGCCGGCCGCCGGGTCCTGGGCGACCTCGCCGATCAGGCGCGCGCATTCGGCCACCGGATGCCGACGCAGGTCGGGCTCGATGCGGTTGAGTTCGAAGCCGCGCCGTTCGCTGGCCGGCGTGACCGGTACGCCGGTCACGCGAACGCCCGAGCGCGGCAGCGCCGTCGCCAGTCCGGTCGCGCACAGGTCGCGATACGCGGCGGCGACCGTCACCGGGCTGACGCCGAGACGTCCGGACAAGGCACGCACCGACGGCAGCACGGTCCCGGTGCTCAGGCGACCGTCACGAATCGCCCCGGCATACGCCGACGCGATCTGGGTACGCAAGGGTTCGGCGGCCTCACGGTCAATCTGTACTGTCACAGAAATCATACAAAACCCCGGATTTGTTATTGTCTGTACTGTATCACGACCGTACAATTTATTGACCCGTTTTCATCAGGAGCCCGACGTGTCCACTCGCTTTTCCGACCGCATGCGCAGCATGAAGCCCTCGACCATCCGCGAAATGCTCAAGATGACCGAGCGTCCCGACGTCATCTCCTTCGCCGGCGGGCTGCCGGCGCCGGAACTGTTTCCGGTCGACGATATCCGCGTCGCCGCCGAGCGCGTCCTCGTCGAGGCCGGCGCCCAGGCGTTCCAGTACGGCGTGACACAAGGCATCGCGCCGCTGCGCGAACAGATCGCCGTCGAAATGGCCGATCGCGGCATTGCCTGCGATGCCGACGACATCCTGATCACCACCGGCTCGCAGCAAGGGCTCGACCTCGTCGGCAAGATCTTCATCGACGCCGGTGACGCGATCCTCACCGAGAATCCTACCTACCTTGCGGCAATCCAGTCGTTCCAGTGTTTCCAGGCGCGTTTCCAGGCGGTGCCGACCGATGACGAAGGGATCATCCCCGAGGCCGTCGGCGAACTCGCCGCGCAAACGCGCTTCCGCTTCCTCTACGTCATCCCGAACTTCCAGAACCCGACCGGGCGCAGCCTGTCGCTGGCCCGGCGCCATCGACTGATGGACATTGCCCGCCGACATGACCTGACGATCATCGAGGACGACCCCTACGGACGGCTGCGTTATCGCGGCGAGCATTTGCCTCCGCTCAAGTCGCTCGACACCGACGGCCGCGTCATCTACCTCAGCACCTTCTCGAAGACCGTCGCGCCAGGATTCCGCACGGCCTGGGCGGTGGCCACCAAGGACGTGCTCGACAAGCTGATCATCGCCAAGCAGGCCGCCGACCTCCACACCTCGAGTTTCGACCAGTTGGTGCTCGATCGCTACCTGCGCGACTTCGACAACCGGAAACACGTCGCCCGCGTCTGCGCCGCCTATGGCGAACGCTACGGCGTCATGGCCGATGCGCTTGCCGCGCAGATGCCCGAAGGTTTTTCATGGACACAGCCCGAAGGCGGCATGTTCCTCTGGATGACCGGCCCGGAAGGCTTCGACACGCTGCCGCTCTTCCGCCGCGCGATCGAACACGGCGTCGCCTTCGTCCCCGGCGGCGATTTCTTCGTTGGCGACGAAGGTCGTCAGTGCCTGCGCCTCAACTTCTCGAACGCGCAGCCCGACGACATCCGTCGCGGCATTGAACGCCTCGCCGGTCTCTGCCGCGACAGCCTCGGGAACTGAACTCAGATCAGTTCGTCGGCGATCCGCGCCGCCGTCGCCACCGCCTTGACGCAGCGCTCGGCGCGTAGCGTCTGGGCGCGCTGCGGATCGTCCTTGTAAGCCTGCGAACTCACATTGATGCCGAGGATCTCTTCGCAGGTCCGCCCGCCCATTTCGGCGCTGAATTTTTCGAGCAGCGTTCGACCGCGCGCGTAGGTGTTCGCCTTGTCGTCGGTATTGGCCGGATCGGCCATGCCATGACGCAGCGAAATCGCCAGCAAAGCCCCCTGCGCGGCGCCGCAGGTTCCGGTCCCGCAACCGCAGGTTCCGCCACCGAAGGCCGTGGCGAGTTTCAGCGCGTCCTTCTCGGCGAGCAACTGCGGCGGACAGAAAGGCACGAACACCGCCTGGCTGCAATTGAAATTCCGTTGGTACAGATCAACCGCCTGTTCTTCCTTGCTCATGCGCCTCTCCAAAAAACAACGACTGTTTATGTTCACAAGACCACACCAGCATAAAGGACATTGACATCTAATTAGTTTATCCTAATATTCTCTCATGGCATTCCACAGGAAGAATGCCATATAACGACGGGAGAATAGTAATGGTCAAACGCTGCCTGCAAACCTGGGCGAGTGCGCTGGCGCTCGTCCTCTTCACCGGCACCGCTCTCGCCCAGTCGGGCGCGGAAGGCGCACTCTGGGAAAACCGCCACGTTACGAAGCACGTCAAGTCGTACGAGGGAACCAAGACCTGCCTCGAATGCCATGACCAAGAGGCAGCAGACGTTTTCAAGTCGGTTCACTACCAGTGGAAGGCGGCTGCGCCCAACATCAGCAACGCCAATGGGCGCCAGATCGGCAAGATCAACGCGACCAACGATTTCTGCACCAATCCGTCGGTCAGCTGGATCGGCATCGTCACCAACGACGAAGGCAAGGTCATCGGTAACGGTTGCGCCAAGTGCCACGTCGGCCTCGGCAAAAAACCGACACAGGAAATGACACAGGCACAGCTTGAAAATATCGACTGTCTGGTCTGCCACGCCAACAACTACCGGCGCGAAGTCGTCAAGAAGGCCGACGGCAGCCTGACCTGGCAGCCGAACGCACTCGGCAACCCGGCACAGATGCTGTCGATCGCGCAGAACGTCGGCAAGCCCAGCAATGAAGTCTGCATGCGCTGCCACGTCGGCTCTGGCGGCGGCCTGAACTTCAAGCGCGGCGACATCGAAACGGTGCATGCCAACGCCGACCGCACTTTCGACGTGCATATGGGCAGCAACATGCAATGCATCCAGTGCCATAAATTCAAGGATCACAAGGTGCTGGGCGGCGGTACGCAGATGGGCGGCAAGGACAGCGGCGAAGCGCGTCCGCAGTGCGAGGGCTGCCACAAGGGCAAGGTCCACTCCAAGCCCGAATACGACAAGCACGCGAGCCGCGTCTACTGCACCACCTGTCATATTTCGAGCTTCGCCCGGCACGATCGCACCGACATGCGGCGCGACTGGAGCCATGCCGAGGAAGTCGTCGGCGAGGGCCGCTTCGAACCGAAGATCGAATTCGCCAAGGACGTGACGCCGGTCTACGCCTGGTGGAACGGCACCGGCAAGATCGCCCATCTCGAAGAACCCGTGCAAACCGGGGCAAACGGCAAGGTCTCGCTCTACACGCCGAACGGCTCGCGTCAGGACTCGAAGGCGCGTATCTACGCCTTCAAGTACCACACGGCCCGCCTGCCAATTGAGAAGGCAACAAACCTGATGGTGCCGGTGCAGGTCGGCCCGGTCTTCAAGACCGGCAAGATCGAGGTCGGCGTCAAGGGCGGCGCCAAGGCCTGGCTCGGTCGCGATGTCGGCGAAATCGCCTGGATAGAGACCGAACGCTACATGGGTATCTTCCACGAAGTCGAGCCGAAGGATAAGGCGCTCGTCTGCAAGGACTGCCATGAAGGCGGCAAGCGCCTCGACTGGAAGGCCCTCGGCTACGCCCGCGACCCGGCCATCGGCAAGAAGATCGCCAAACAGTAAGGATGCACGGCGTAGCGGCTGCGACCGACCGGGTCGCGGCCGCTACGCCGCTTTCGTTTACTTGATCCAGCCGCTGGCGAAATCCTCGACGGTCCGCGCCAGCTTTCTCGGGTCGTGGCGCAGGTAGTCGGTGGCGCTTGTGAAATCGCGCTCAACCAGCTTGATCCCCTTCCGGATCAGCGCATCCCGATCGCGCAGCACGACGGGCGACTTGCCTTCGGCCTGGTACTTGGCGACGAGGTCTGGACGCAGCTCGCCGCTATTGACGAGCACATAGTCGATCCGCCCCTCGCCGAGATAACGCTCAAGCACACGGACAAAATCCTCGACCGAAAAACCGCCGGTTTCGCCATACTTGGTCATGACGTTGCAGACATAGACGATCTTGGCGCGCGTCGTGCGCAAGGCATCGACCATGCCGGCGCAGAGCAGGTTGGGCACCAGGCTCGTGTACAGGTCGCCCGGCCCGATGATGATGTAATCGGAGTTCTCGATCGCCTCGCGCGCCCGCGGATTGAGGTGCCCGCCGCCAAGCAGAAAGGCGTCCCGGATGGGAATGTCGCCATCATGCTTGGGAATGTCGATATCGCTTTCGCCGACAATGCGTTCCCCATTTTCCAGGGTAACGCCGAGACTGACGTTGTCGAGCGTCACCGGAATGACCTTGCCATGGACGGCGAACATGTCCGAAAGCTCCTCGATGCCGCGCTCGAAATCGCCGGTAATCTCCGACAGCGCCGTCAGCAGCAGGTTGCCGACGGTGTGCCCGGCAATGCTGCGGCCTTCCTTGAAGCGGTACTCGAAGAGGCGGCGAACGACTTCGGTATCGTCGGACAAAGCGACGATGGCGCGCCGGATGTCGCCCGGCGGCAGAATGCCGAATTCATCGCGCAGCTCGCCGGTCGAACCACCCGAATCGGCGACGCTGACGATCGCCGCGAGGTTGAGCTGCCGATTCTTGCCGAGACCCGAAAGCACGTTGAAGGTGCCGGTGCCGCCACCGATGGTGGTGATGTTGCATTTCATGCGTTATCTCCCTGACATGGACGATTATACGCAGCAGGAAGGCGCAGCCGTAGACTCCGTATAATCGCCGCTCGACCCTCATCACCGCATCTTCATGGCAATCGGCCTCGCCTACGCACTCTTCGCCGGACTCACCTGGGGCGGCGTCTTTATCGCCCCCTTGCTGTTGCCGGAGTATCCGCCCGCCCTGCTCGCCGTCGGCCGCTACACCGCCTTCGGCCTCATCTGCCTGCCGCTTGCCGCAATGAGCCGGCGCAGCCTCGCCACGTTGACGCGCAGCGACTGGCGTGAAGCGCTCAAGCTCGCCGCGATCGGCAACCTGCTCTACTACCTCTGCCTTGCCAGCGCCATCCAGCGTGCCGGCGGTCCGCTGCCGACGATGATCATCGGCACTCTGCCGATCGTCATCGCGCTCGCCGCCAACCGGCGCAACCACCGGCGCGACGGACGCCTGCCCTGGCGCGCGCTGCTGCCGCCGCTGGTGCTGATCGCCGCCGGCATCGGCTGCGTCAATCACGCCGAAATGCGCGCCCTTGCGGCCGACGGGAACGTCGATCTCGGTCGCTATCTCAGCGGCGCCGTCTTCGCCCTCGGCGCTGTCGTCTGCTGGACCTGGTATCCGCTGCGCAATGCCGATTGGTTGCGCGCCCACCCCGACCGCAGTCCGCGCCTGTGGGCGACGGCGCAAGGCATCGCAACGCTGCCCCTGGCGCTGGCCGGCTATGCGCTGCTGTGGCTATTCATGGCCGTCGGCGATGATCCCTTCGTCATGCCACTTGGTCCCCGCCCGCTCTACTATTGCGGCCTGATGGCGGCGATCGGGCTGTTCGCCTCCTGGCTCGGCACGCTGTGCTGGAACGAGGCCAGCCAGCGCCTGCCGACGACGCTCGCCGGCCAGTTGATCGTCTTCGAAACGCTGGCCGCGCTGGCCTATGCCTTCATGCTGCGCGGCCGCTGGCCCGACGCGACCACCCAAGCCGGCATCGCACTCCTGATCGTCGGCGTTTCCTGGGGGCTACGCCTCAAACCGGAGACACCGGCGGCCTGAGCCCGCGCGCGGCGGCGCCGCGCACCGCCTGCGTCAGTCGGTCGAGCACCGGCGAGGCGAAGCGCCAGCGATGCCAGAACAGGGCGACATCAAGCGGATATCCCGGCGCGATATCGACGAGGTCGCCGACGGCCACTTGCTCACCGATAAAGCCCTCCGGCACCATGCCCCACCCGAGGCCGCTCTTCAGCGCTTCGAGAAAGCCCAGCGTCGACGGAATGAAATGCGTCGGTGGCGTCAACGCACGTTCGCCAAACTGACCAAGAAAGCGCACCGGCAACTCGTCCTTGCGATTGAAAGTCAGCATCGGCGCACGTGACAGCGACGCCGATGCAACTCCGTCGGGAAAATAACGATGAACGAATCCCGGCGTCGCCATCGCCCGATAGCGCATGATGCCGAGCGGCGCCACCGAACAGCCCTGAATCGCCTGCGGACTGGCGCTCACCGCCGCCATGACGCTGCCTTCGCGCAATAGCACCGCCGAGTGATCCTGATCCTCAACGCGCAGATCGACGACGACGGCCGCGTCAGTGAGTACTTCCTGACACGCCGACATGAACCAACTGTCGAGCGAGTCGGCATTCACCGCCAGCGGCAAGCGCAAAGGGCCGACCTCGGGACCGCCGCCGGCACCGATCTCGCCGAGCATTTCGGCTTCAAGCAGGCTGACCTGTTCGGCAAAACGTGCCAGGGCCTTGCCTGCCGGCGTCGGACGACAGGGCGTGCTGCGCTGCAACAGCACCTGTCCCATGCGCTCCTCGAGCAAGCGAATCCGCTGGCTGACCGCCGACGGCGTCACATGCAGCGCCTGCGCCGCCGCCTCGAAACTGCCGCTGCGCAACACGGCGGCAAAGGCCGCCAACTGGGCGTTATCCGTTTTCATAATTAAAAATTTCTAAGCTCTAATTAGAAACTTTAGTTTTTCTATTTTACCCGGAATGGCTAAGCTCCGAACAGACCCAGAGGAAATGATCATGAGCACCCACTTCTTCACCGGACTCCTTGCCGGACTCGTCTTTACCGTCGCCATCGGCGCCCAGAACGCCTTTGTGCTGCGTCAGGGCATACGCCACGAGCATGTGCTGCCGATCGCGCTGATCTGCTCGCTGGCCGACCTCGTGCTGATCGCCGCCGGCATCGGCGGCATCGGTCTCGTCCTGCAGCGGCATCCGGAACTGTTCACGCTCGCCTGCCATGCCGGCGCCGTTTTCCTGCTCGCCACGGGACTTTTCAGCGCCCGGCGTGCCTGTGCCGGACGAGAAGCGGTCATCGGCGGCGGCCGGCACCTGTCGCGGTCGTCGGCGATCCTGAGTTGCCTGGGCTTCACTTTCCTCAACCCGCACGTCTATCTCGACACAGTGATCATGCTCGGCACGCTCGGCAACCAGCATGGCCCGCAAGGTCGCTGGATCTTCGCCGCCGGCGCCGTCACTGCCAGCGTCGTCTGGTTCTTCTCGCTCGCCTACGGGGCCGGCCGACTGGCGCCTCTGTTCCGCCGTCCGACGGCCTGGCGGCTGCTCGATGCGGCGATCGCGCTGACGATGTTCCTGTTGGCCGTCGGCCTGCTCGGCGCCGGCGACGCGCTGCGCGCCTAGCGGGATTCGGCGTCGGCCGCGAGCAGACGCTGATAGACCTCGAAGTCGCCGGCAGAGAAACAGCAGAAAGTGACTTCGCCGATGGCCGGACAGTCGACCAGCGTCTGCCGCACCGTCGCCACGGCGAGTGCGGCCGCAGGCGCGAAGGGGTAAGCATAGACGCCGGTGCTGATGCAGGGAAAAGCCAGGCTCGCGAGCCCGTGCCGCTGCGCCAGTTGCAACGAATTGCGGTAACAGGCGGCCAGCGCCACCGGCTCGCCGTGCGTGCCGCCATGCCACACCGGTCCGACGGTGTGAATCACATGCGGGGCCGGCAGACGGTAACCGCGCGTCAGCCGCGCTTCGCCGGTCGGACAGCCGCCGATGGCGGCACATTCGGCCAACAGTTCGGGGCCGGCCGCCCGATGAATGGCGCCATCGACGCCGCCGCCACCGAGCAAGGAACTGTTGGCGGCGTTGACGATGGCATCGACCGACAGGCGCGTGATGTCGCCGCAAAACGCTTTCAGAATAGCCATGGCGATCAGGCCGATGCGAAGCTGATTTCGGTGCCGACGAAGGCCGGAATGAAGCGCTCGCCGAACGCCGCCTGCAGACGCGCCATCATCGAAAAGCCGGTGCAGTGGTTGGCGGCGACGAAATCGGGGGCGAATGCGACCAGTTGCGCCAGCGTCGCCTCCTGCTGCGCCGCGCCGACCGGTCCCAAGTGTGTGCCACCGATCCAGCCGTGCAGACGGGTACAGCTGGTCAACGCGAGACCGTGGCGCACGACATTGACGAGCCCCGAGTGCGTGCAGCCGCTGACCACGACGAGACCGCGCGGCGTCCGGCAAAAGACCGCCATATCGTCGGTCAACGGGTCCTGGCAGTCGCAGCCGCGGCCGGCATCGGGCGCGACCAGGCGCGCATCGCCGGTTTCGAAATCGGTCACGCGCGGCACCGAGCCGCTGAGCCACAGCCCCGGCGACCACTCGACCGGCGCCTCGACCCGCTGAAAATCGGCGCCGACTCCCTCAAGCCGCTCGACGCGCATCGGAATGCCGACGAAACGCCGCTCGCCACGCGACACCGAATATTTCTCGCCGAAGGCCTCGGCATGAACGAACACCGGCAGACGGCGACCGGCGCGTTCGAGCACATGCGGCAAGCCGCCGGCATGGTCGTAATGCCCGTGGCTGAGGACGATCGCATCGAAAGAGGACGGCGCGAAACCGAGCAAGCCGAGGTTGTGAGCGACGGCAGCGGTCTGCCCGGTATCGATCAGCAGACGCCGGCCATCGATTTCGAGCAGCATCGACAGGCCGTGCTCGCCGAGAAAGGGCTTCGGCGCATGCGTCGGCACCATGTTGTCGATCACCACTGTGACATTGGCATTGGTCATGCGCATCTCCCGATCCGGATCCGGAAATGACGACGGGGACCGAAGTCCCCGCCGGCTTTTCTTTGGTAACAAGGCTCAAGCAGCCTCGGCATAGGCCTTAAGCGGCCAGTGCGAAACGCTCATCGTTGGCGTTTGGAGATTTGCTTCATTAACGTCGATCGCCTGACGAGTTGCCTGCTTTCCTTCACTCACCCCGTCGAAACCGGTGCACCCCCACCTAAGAACACGACGCTGTCTTGCCGCAATGCGCTTAGGTGGAGGTGGCGGGAATCGAACCCGCGTCCGAAGCGCTTCCAGATTGCCGGAATTACAACCATGTCGCCAAGTATGGGGCCTGACCGTCCGAATTTCAAGGGCAGCCCGCCGGCCGGCCCTCCAATTCTCGCTTTCCCAGGCGTCTGTCACGGTGCTCTCATTGAGCCCAAAACCTTCCCTTTTAAGGCAAAGCGGAAAAATCCTAAGTCGTTTGGCATGGTCCTGAACTAGAATGATTCCGTAACGCACCGAAATCCTTCCCCCGGTGTTTGAACGACGCAAGAGAAAGACGCCTCGTGATCAACGCGGAATTCCAGTCACTGCTGGTCAAACTCATCGAACATGTCCCCGTCTTCGCCGGGCTGACGCCGCAGGAACTGCATGAACTCCTGAGCGGCGCCGAACGGCGACGCGTCGCTGCCGGACAAGCGATCATGCGACAGGGCGACAGCGGTCGCTTCATGTGCATCCTGATCGACGGCCAGGCCAGCGTCTCGAAACAGGGAAACGGCCATTTCACCCGTCACGAAGTCGGCATGCTCAGTCGCGGCGATTGCTTCGGCGAAATGGCACTCGTCGATCCGGCAGCACGCTCGGCGACCATCGAGGCTGCGACTGACTGCCTGCTGATCCGGATACAGGAAAGCGATTGCTGGCGGAATCCGGCGATCGCCTCGAAGGTCTACCGCAATATCGCCGTCATCCTGGCCCAACGCCTCCGCGACACCCAGGAATTGCTGATCCAGCGCGGCCTGCCCGCACAATCGGAAAGCGCCGGGCTTGCGTCATGACCGGCGCCAATCGCGACCACCCTGCCACGGCACCGGGCGAAGCGTCCACGCCCTCCCTACTCATCATCGGCGGTGACCGCCGCAACGCCTGCCTCGCCGCACACTTCGCCGCCGCCGGTCTTGCCGTTTGTACGCTGGCGCTCGACGAAAAATCGGTGATCCCGGCATGGAACGACCCGGTCTGGCAAAGCTTCAACGCAATCGTCGGCCCGATCCCGTTCAGCGAAGACGGTAAAACGCTGCATGCGCCGCTCCACGCCGAGAAAATCGCCATCGCCGACTTTCTCGACGCACTCGCCGAAACGGCAACGCTCTATGCCGGGACGCTGCCAGCTGACAGTCATCCCCGCTGCCGCACGGTCGACCTCACCAAGAACCTCGCGCTCTACGATCGCAACCTCGTCGCCACCGCCGAAGGCGTGCTGCAGACGCTGCTCAACCAGATCGAATTCACGCTCGCCGGCAGCGACATTCTGGTCGCCGGCTACGGCAAGGTCGGCAGGATCGTGGCGCAGCGCCTGAACGCGCTCGACGCCCGTGTGGCCGTCTATTCGGCCGATCCGCGCGAACGCGCGCGCATCCCGGCGTCCTTGCGCAGCACCGACCTCGCCGACCTCTCGGTGTATCGGATCGTCATCAACACGATCCCGGCCAGGGTCTTCGATGCCGGCAACCTGCCGACGCTCGACCGTAGCGCGCTCCTGCTCGACGTCTCCTCCTTCCCTGGCGGCGTCGACAGCAGTTTCGCGGCCAAAACCGGATTGCAACTGCTGCGCGCGCCGGGACTGCCGGGACGCAAGGCGCCGGAAACCGTGGCAGCGGCAATGAGCGAGGTCATCCTCGCCGATATCGGCCCAGGCAGACCCTAGCGGCGACGCCGGTCGGCGATCGCCCACCACACACGCACCCCGAGCAAGGTAGCGACGACACCGGCATAGATGCTGACCGTGCCGAAATCGTTCTTACCGGCCTTGTGCCAGACATAGTGCAAGATCGCCGCAATAGCGATGGCATAGACCAGGCGGTGCAGCTGCGCCCAGCGCCGCCCGAGCAGACGCATCATGGCGTGCGTCGAGGTCGCCGCCAGTGGGATGAGCATGACGAAAGCCAGCGCGCCAGCGGTGATGAACGGGCGCTTCAACACGTCCTGCCACATCGACGCGGGATCCAGCCCGCGATCGATCCAGACCCACAGCGCGGCGTGCAGCACGGCGTAGAAAAAGCAGTAAAGGCCGAGCATGCGGCGCAGTTTCAGCCAGCGCGGCTCACCCGACAGGCGCCGCAGCGGCGTGATCGACAAGGTCAGACAGAGAAAGACGAGCGCCCAGGTGCCGGTCGAGCGCGTCACGAACTCGAGCGGATTGGCGGTCAGCGCATCGTGCGCGCCGAGCCAGACGAGCCGCGCCAGCGGCAACAGGCTGGCGCAGAAGACGCCGAGCCGGAGCGCATCGAAGGGCGCGAATCGCGGCATAAGGACGATCGTCAGAAATTGACCCGCAGATCCATGCCGGCATACATCGCCGCCACCTGTTCGGCATAGCCGTTGAACATCAGCGTCTTGCGCTTGGGGGCGAACAGGCCGCCGCCCTCGCCGATGCGCACTTCCGAATCCTGGCTCCAGCGCGGGTGGTCGACGCTCGGATTGACATTCGCATAGAAGCCGTATTCCTTCGGCGCCGACACCGCCCAGCTGTTCTTCGGCTGCGTATCGGTGAAACGGATGCGCACGATCGACTTGGCGCTCTTGAAGCCGTATTTCCACGGCACGACGAGCCGCACCGGTGCGCCGTTCTGCTTCGGCAGTACTTCGCCGTAGAGCCCGAAGCCGAGCAGGGTCAGAGGATGCATCGCCTCGTCGAGGCGTAGGCCTTCGACATACGGCCAGTCGAGGATCGGCACCGAGACACCCGGCATCTGCTTCTTGTCGGCGAGCGTGAAAAATTCCACGTACTTGGCGCTACCGGTCGGCTCGACGCGACGGATCAGTTCGGCGAGCGGGATGCCGATCCACGGGATCACCATCGACCAGCCCTCGACGCAGCGCATGCGATAGACACGCTCCTCAAGCGACGCCAGCTTGAGCAATTCGTCGATGTCATAGACCTTCGGCCGCGCGACGAGGCCTTCGACGCTCACCGTCCACGGCCGTGTCTGCAGCGTGTGGGCATGTTTGGCCGGATCGGCCTTGTCGAGACCGAATTCATAGAAATTGTTGTAGCCGGTGACGTCCTTGTACGCGGTCGGCCGGTCCATAACGACGAACTGGCGATTGACCGTTGCCGCGAGCTTGCCGGCAGAGGGATTGGGCGATGCCGTCTGGGCGAAGGCGGCGCGCGAAAACCACGGCGCCAGCGCCGCACCGAAGGCCCCCGCAGCGGCGGCGCGAATCAGCGCGCGGCGCTGTTCGAAGACTTCGCGCGGGGTAATGTCGCTGGCCGGAATCTCCGACCCGAGCAGATCATGACGTTTCATTTTCGTTTCCTCGTCGTACGCTTTGCCAACCCGGCCGCGTCCGGTTTGCTAGAATCGCAGCACGGGCGCCGACCCTGCGGCTTGGAGCGCTGCGCCCGTCATTGGTTCCGGCCGCCGGCTGCGAACGCCACCGGAAAGACATCGAAGTGAATCCGCCCAAACACAGCCCCAAAGCCCTGCTCGCCGAAGGGGTTCTGCTGCTCGTCGCCATCGTCTGGGGTATCAACCCGCCCGTCATCAAGATCGGCCTGCAATATCTGCCGCCGCAACCCTACAACCTCGGCCGGCTCGTCGTCGCCAGCATCGTCTCGCTGATCGCGCTGTGGCTCTCGGGCACCTACCGGCGGCCGACGCGCGCCGACCTGTGGACGCTGGCGCGTATCAGCGCGCTGGGTTTCTTCGTCTTCCAGATCTGCATTTCCGAAGGCCTGCTGCGCACCACGGCCGGCAACGCCTCGTTCATCATGTGCCTGATGCCGGTCGGCGTGCTGCTGCTCAACAAGCTCTACGGCCTCGAAACGATCACGCGCGCCGTCCTCCTCGGCATCGCCTGCTCGATTTCCGGCGTGACGATGATCGTCGTCGGCACCGGCAAGGAGCTGAGCCTCGCCGGGCCACACCTCATCGGCACCGCGCTGGTCTTCCTTTCGCAGTTCGGCTACGCCTATTACACGGTGTTTTCGAAAGAATTGCTGAATCGTTATTCGACCTACCAGGTCACCGCCGGGCTGATGCTCTTCACCACCGCCCTGCTTTTCGCCGCGACGCTTCCCGACGCCCTCGCCGTGCGCTGGCTCGAAGTGCCGGCGGTCGCCTGGGGCAGCATCCTCTTTTCCGGCATCCTCGCGCTCTGCCTGTGCAATTTCCTGTGGATCTGGGGCACCGGCATCCTCGGCACCTCGCGCGTCGCCATCTTCAACAACATCTCGCCGATCTTCGCCGTCATTACCGCCTATTTCCTGCTCGGCGAGACCTTCGGCCTGCTTCAGACGGTCGGCGCCCTGTTCATCTTCGCCGGCGTCTACATCACGCGCAATCGTAATCGATTCGAGCCCGCCAAACCGGCGCCCGCTTCTTCAGGACAACAGCCATGACGCCACGCATCGCCCTCTCCCTGCTGCTGGCGCTGTCCGCCACGACCCTTCGTGCCGAACAGATCGGCTGCGTCACTACCGAGTGGAAACTGATCGGCGCCAACCACCGCGTCTGCGTCGAATCCTTCGTCGACCCCAAGGTGCCGGGCGTCACCTGTCACGTCAGCCAGGCACGCACCGGCGGCGTTGGCGGTTCGCTCGGCCTCGCCCAGGACCCGTCGCAGTTCTCGCTCGCCTGCCGCCAGACTGGACCGATCGTGCTGCCGGCGTCCTTGCCGAAGGATGCCGTCGTCTTCAGCGAGGACACGTCGATGCTGTTCAAGGAAACCCGCGTCATGCGCCTGTGGGACGAAGCCCACCGCACGCTCGTCTACCTCGCCATCAGCCGCAAGCTGATCAACGGCGCACCAGCCAACAGCATTTCGACGGTGCCGGTCATGCCCTGGGGCGAAAAATAAATTAGTCAAATGGAATCAACGGAACGGCGCTGATTCCGCGCAACGCAGACGCCACCAAGCCCAGACCATGCCAATGACATGGATGTGGCTTTGGCACGACAGCCGGCACCGCGTCTCCGGGCCAAACCGTTCTTTACATTCGCCAGCCGCGACACCCGCGATCAGATCGACTACACTTGTCCCTGCGACGTGCGCGTTGCACTTTCCGACCAACGATCAGGAGCTTCGTCATGGCTAAGAAGAAAAAATCCAAGGGCAAGAAACCCGCCCCGAAGATGTAAGGAAAGACAGGCTTCCCCTGTCTTCCCCAAGGAAAAAGCAGACACGCGTCTGCTTTTTCCATATCGGCAGCCCCAAACGCAGATTCCCGCCCCCCTCTTTTCGTCCATGCCACCCGCCGCCGACATCCGCCCCACCGGTTTCCTGCGCCTGCTTGCCGGCCCGGCAATGGTCGGCATGCTGATGATGATCCTGCTGCAGGAATCCTGCGGCGCCGCTACCACCTGGCTGGTCATCGTCATCGCCCGGGAAATCGCCGAGGCGACCGTCAGCGTCTCGAACTTAGCCTGGATCGTCGCCGCCCAGACAATCGCCTACCTCGCCGGCGCCGTCAGCTGGATCTTCGCCGAGCGCGCCGGCTTCGGCGCCTATGCCCGCTACATGCTGCGCTTCGCCCGTCTCAACCGGCACCGCACGCCGTTGCTCGGCGACACCGAAGCACGTGAGGAAACCGAACCTTTCCTGACCAGCGAAGCGTTCCAGGTGCTGTTCGAGCTGGTGTTCACACTGCAATTCCACCTGCGCCTGTTCTTCCAGTTGCTCTTCAACGCGCTCGTGCTCGGCATCGAGATCGACGGCGACCTGCCGCTCGCCTTCGCCGTCGCCTTCGTCACGCTCTCGGCGCTGCAGTGGCGCTTGCGCCAGCCGCTCGCCGACGCCTGGCTGCATAACCAGGTGATGACCAACCGCATGACGGCGCGCACCTACAACGCCTGGGACAACATCTTCACCGGCAACCGCTACAACTTCGCCGTCTGGCACCGCGACTTCCGCGGCCGCCTGCGCGACGCGCTTGCCGCGCAGATCCGCGCCATCCTGCTGCGCGAGGGCTGGAGCGCCGCCAGCGGCCTGATCGCGCTGGCGCTGATCCTTTTCGCCACCGCCTGGATCGCACTTCATGACGCCGGCAACACGCCGCTACTGATCGCGCTTGCCGCGACGCTACCGCGCCAGATCGAGATGGCGCTCGACATGCACCAGCTGACCGCCGGCGTCAGCGACCTCGTCGCCGTGTGGACGCGTATCCGCGGCGTTTGCGCGCATTTCTGTCCGACCCCCGATCCCGGCTTCGAGGCGCGTATCCGCTTCGGCCGCGTCACCCTGCGCGAAGACGCCCGCGAACAGGTCTGCGACTCGCTAGCCGAGGCGCTGCGTCACGTGCTCGGACGTCCGACCGGGCTGGTCGCGATCCGCGGCGACAACGGCTCGGGAAAGTCGACGCTGCTGGCCGCGCTCAAGACCCATCTGCACGGCCGCGCCTACTACTGGCCGACGCAGGACCGCCTCGCCTTCGCCTTCAACAGCGAAGGCTGCCCCGTTGAAACGGAAGAAGAAGACGAGGACGACGACGCCGAAGCGATCAGCGCGCGCGAAGAGGCCGAGCAGCGGCGGGGGTTTTCATCCGGCGAACGCCAGATCGCGGTCTTGCGCGAGATCGTCGCGCGCACCGACCACCCGGTTTATCTGCTCGACGAATGGGATGCCAACCTCGACGCCGCCAACCGCGCCGTCGCCGCGACACTCGTCGCGGAACTGGCTGCACGTGCACGTGTCATAGAAGTTTCCCATCGCGATCGAGGCTGACGGCGGCCATGCGACGATTCCTCCTGGCTCTGGGCGCGCTATTGTGCGCCGTATCGACGGCAGTGACCGCGACGCCTGAAATCGAGGTCAACGTCGAAAAG
Organism: Propionivibrio dicarboxylicus; assembly: GCF_900099695.1. Classification (GTDB taxonomy): domain Bacteria; phylum Pseudomonadota; class Gammaproteobacteria; order Burkholderiales; family Rhodocyclaceae; genus Propionivibrio; species Propionivibrio dicarboxylicus. The sequence continues at coordinate 24,355 of NZ_FNCY01000029.1, forward strand.
CGTAATGACACATTCGTCATCGATTCGAGTTTCGAGGCCGGCGTGCCGGTGCGCGTCGCCTGGCGCGTACTGACCGACTTCGACAACATGGCGAAGATCCTGCACAACCTCAATACGAGCCGTGTCATCAGCCGTAGCGGCAACACCGTGCGCGTGCGGCAGGAAGGCACGGCGCGCTTCGGACTGTTCAGCTACACCTTCACCTCGGAACGCGAGATCGAACTCGAACCGAGGAAGCGTATCCTCGCCCGCCAGATTGCCGGCAATACCAAGTCCTACAGCAGCGAGATGGAAATCGCGCCGAGCGACGGCGGCACGCGTTTCCGTTACCACGCGGAAATGACGCTCGACTCGGGGATCGCCCGCCTGCTCGGCGGGCCGTTCATCCGGCACGAAATCACCGAACAGTTCGGCTGGATGATCGACGAAATGGAACGGCGCCAGACGCCCTGAGCGCCCGCCCGACGCCGTAGAGGGGGGAGAAGCGCTTAGCCCTCGCCAGCGCCGCAGGCGGCACGCCGGAGGCGATCGGCGACGGCGGCCCAGTCGGGACCGACGCCCAGCGCCTCGACGACGATCAGGTCGTTGCCGCCCTGGTCGAGTTCACGCAGCCCCGCATAAAACCCGCGGGCATAAGCTTCCGGATCGTCCGGCAGGCGACAACATCCGGCAGCGGATTCAGCCGCCCCCGATTCCGTACGCGCCAGCACGCCGACGCGCTTTCCTTGCGCGGCAAGCTCCGCCAGAACGACGGCCAGATCGGCCGACGCGACAACGCGCAAGGCGGTGCGCGGCGCATAGTGCGCATCGAGCGAACCCGACACACGCGGCACGGCGCCGGCGGGGCGTCCGGCGGGAAAATCGGGCGTCACGCCGATGACGGCGGCAATCCGTTCGGGCGTGATATGGCCGGGACGAAGGATGCGCGGCACGGCGTCGTCGCGCGACAAATCGACGATCGTCGACTCGATGCCGACCTGGCAGGGACCGCCGTCGAGCACCAGCGCCACGGCAGTGCCGAGTTCCTCGCGCACATGCTCGGCGTCGGTCGGACTGATGCGACCGAAGCGATTGGCCGACGGCCCGGCGATACCGCACATGCCGTCGCGCCCACCACCGGCCTGGGCATAGGCGCGCAACAAATCGAGCGCCAGCGGATGCGCCGGCACCCGCACACCGACGGTGTCCTGTCCGCCGGTCACCGCCAGCGGCACCGCGTCGGCGCGTTTGAGGATCAGGGTCAGCGGCCCCGGCCAGAAGGCCTCGGCCAAATCCCAGGCCGCCTGCGGAATGTCGCGCGCCCAGCGGTCGAGGTGTCCGGCGCCGGGCAGATGCACGATCAGCGGATGATCGGCCGGCCGCCCCTTGGCGGCGAAGACCTTGGCCACCGCCTCGGGATTGGCGGCATCGGCACCGAGCCCATACACGGTCTCGGTCGGAAAGGCGACAAGCTCGCCCGCCTGGAGCAGGCGAACGGCTTCGGTCAGATCGCGCGACATGCTTTCGTCCTGGTCCGGCTTACGGCAGATCGGGCAGGGTCTTGGACAGCACCTTCTCGGTCTGCGACGCGCGGAAGGCTGACAGCTTGGCCGCGAGTTCGGCATCGCCGAGCGCCAGCATGGCGACCGAGAACAAGGCCGCGTTGACCGCGCCAGCCTCGCCGATGGCGAAGGTCGCGACGGGAATGCCGCCGGGCATCTGCACCATGGCCAGCAAGGAGTCGAGACCTTGCAGATGCTTCGACGGCATCGGCACGGCAAGCACCGGCAACTGGGTCTTGGCCGCCAGCACACCGGCCAGGTGCGCCGCGCCGCCCGCGGCGCCGATCAGCACCTTCATGCCGCGCGACTCGGCCGAAGCGGCGTAGTCGAGGGCCGCTTCCGGCGTGCGATGGGCCGACAGGACCTTGGCTTCATAGGCGATGCCGAAGCGCTTGAGGGTCTCGGCGCAGGCGCGCATGACCGGCCAGTCGCTGTCGGAACCCATGACGATGCCGACGAGAGGTTGAGTGCTCATGAGATTCTCCTTCCTTGCAGTAAATTCGGTTCAGGCGCCGAGCGCGCGTTCGGCGCTTTCTAGCGTGTTGGCCAGCAGCATGGTGATCGTCATCGGGCCGACGCCGCCGGGCACCGGCGTGATGAAGGACGCCACTTCCTTCGCTGACTGGAAATCCACATCGCCGCACAACTTGCCGTCGGGCAACCGGTTGATGCCGACGTCAATGACGACGGCGCCGGGTTTGACCATGTCGCCGGTAATAAATTTCGGCCGGCCGATCGCGGCGACGAGAATGTCGGCGCGCTGGCAGTGCGCCTTGAGATCGCGCGTCTGCGAATGGCAGACGGTGACCGTCGCGCCGGCGTGCATCAGCAGCATCGCCATCGGCTTGCCGACGATGTTCGAGCGACCGACGACAACGGCTTCCTTGCCCTTGAGGTCAATCCCGGCCTCTTCGAAGAATTTCATCGCGCCGTAGGGCGTGCAAGGAATGAAACAGGGCTGGCCCTGCATCAGGGCGCCGACGTTCTCGGCACGGAAGCCATCGACATCCTTCTCGGCGGCGATCGCGTCGAGCACCGCTTCGGCGTCGAAGTGCCGGGGTAGCGGCAACTGCACGAGAATGCCGTGAATTTTCGGATCGGCGTTGAGTTCGGCGATCTTGGCGAAGACCTCGGCCGGCGCCGCATCGGCGGCAAAGACATACTTCTCGGAATGGAAACCGGCCTGGGCGCAGGCATTGACCTTGTTGCGCACATAAACCTGCGAGGCCGGGTCCTCGCCGACCAGGATCACCGCCAGACCCGGGCGAACGCCTTGGGCGGCGAGGATCTCGGCCTTTTGTTTGAAGCCGGCGCGAAGCTTCTGGGCCAGCGCATTACCGTCGAGAAGATGTGCAGTCATGATGTACTTGGGGCGTCGTGAAGTGGCGTGAGCGGTGGCGGGCAGGCCCGACCCGTCGGTCGGGGCGCGCGGGAGCCCGACAGTATACCCCAGGGTGTGTTCTCAATTAAGCGTTGGTTGCGCAAGGGCCCTGGCGAGACATAGAGCGAGCGGGCGAGCCCAACCAAAACGGGCACTTGGCGCCATGCGCCGCTTGCCAGCCGGAAGGCCGCGCGTTATAAGCGTTCATCATCTTTCGACGGATCCGCCGATCATGCCAACCGTATTTTCCGGACACGGGCTTCCGGTCCTTCTCCTCTCGTTGACACTGCTTGCGCCGGCGCTGCACCTGAACGCCCAGGAAGCGCCGCCCCGACTGCAGCATAAAGCACCGGAAGCCGCACCGCGTGCCATCCTCTGGGTCGGCAACAGCTTCTTCTATTACAACAACAGCCTGCACAACCACTTCAACCGGCTCGCCGCGTCAGCCAAACACAAGGTCAGCGGCACCTCGGCAACGATCAGCGGTTCGGGTCTCGACTGGCACGACATGGCCTCGCTGCTGCGTCCGGACGGTCTCGGCCGCTACAGTTTCGTCGGCAACAATGACATTCGATTCAATCCGCAAGGCCGCCAGTACGACACGGTCATCATGATGGACTGTAGCCAGTGTCCGATCCATCCGAAGCTGCAGGCAGCCTTCCACGAAACGGTGGCGAAGAACGCCCGCCTGCTGCGCGAGAAAGGGTTGCGCCCGATGCTGTTCATGTCCTGGGCCTATCAGGACAAACCGGAGATGAGCGCCGCGCTCGCCCGCCAATACACGCAGGCAGCCAATGTCAACGATCTGTCCGTCATCCCGGCGGGGCTGGCTTTCGCGCGTGTCTTCGCTAACGACAAGGACATTAACCTGTACGAACCTGACAAGCGCCACCCGAGTCTGGCCGGCACCTATCTCGCCGCCTGCACGGCCTTCGCCGCGCTCTACCGCGAGTCGCCCGAGGGTCTCGCCTACACTGCCGGATTGCCCAAAGACGTCGCCGCCCGATTGCAGACGGCGGCGTGGATGAGCGTTCAGGAATATTTCGCGCCCTGAGATCGCCTCCGGTCACCGTGATGCACACGGCGACCGGAAAATGCAGCTATCAGGCAGCGGGCCGCGACACCAGCTTCTTGAACAGCGCCGGCAGGCTGACGCCCTGATTAAGGATGAGGGCGACGAGGATGACGATGCCGGTGGCGATCGGGTGATAGGCGGACGGCATGTCGAGGAGGTTCAGGCCGTTGTTGATGAAGCCGACCATGACGGCGCCGATCAGGGCGCCGATGACCGAGCCGTTACCGCCCATCAGGCTGGTGCCGCCGACGACGATGGCGGTGATGACATCGAGCTCGTAACCGCTGGCGTTCATCGCGTAGGCCTGCTGGGTGAGCGACGCCATGACGATGCCGGCGATCGTCGCCGTCACCGACGAGATCGTATAGACGATGATGCGCGTCTTGTCCGGATTGACGCCGGTCAGCTTGGCCGCGACCTCGTTGGCGCCGACGGCGATCGCCCGCCGCCCGAAGGCGGTGTGCTTGAGCAGCACATGGCTGGCGACGACCAGCAGCATCATGATGTAGATCGGGATCGGGATGCCGAGGAACTTGCCGACGCCGATTTC
>NZ_FNCY01000027.1 GCF_900099695.1 Propionivibrio dicarboxylicus
CTGGTGGTGTCGGCGGCCGACGGTCCGATGCCGCAAACGCGTGAGCACATTCTGCTGGCGCGTCAGGTGGGTGTTCCGTACATCATCGTGTTCATGAACAAGTGCGACATGGTTGATGATGCTGAGCTGCTCGAGCTGGTTGAAATGGAAGTTCGCGAGCTGCTGTCGAAGTACGAATTCCCTGGCGACGACATTCCTATCGTCAAGGGCTCGGCGCTGAAGGCGCTGGAAGGCGACACGAGCGATCTGGGGGAAGGCGCGATCATGGCGCTGGCGGATGCGCTGGACAGCTACATTCCGACGCCGGAGCGTACGGTTGACAAGCCGTTCCTGCTGCCGATCGAAGACGTGTTCTCGATTTCGGGTCGTGGTACGGTGGTGACGGGTCGTGTTGAGCGCGGCATCGTGAAGGTTGGCGAGGAAATCGAAATCGTTGGTATCAAGCCGACGGTGAAGACGACCTGCACGGGCGTTGAAATGTTCCGCAAGCTGCTCGACCAAGGTCAGGCTGGCGATAACGTTGGCGTTCTGCTGCGCGGCACGAAGCGTGAAGAAGTCGAGCGTGGCCAAGTGTTGGCGAAGCCGGGTTCGATCACGCCGCATACGCACTTCACGGGTGAGGTGTATGTGCTGTCGAAGGACGAAGGTGGTCGTCACACGCCGTTCTTCAACAACTATCGTCCGCAGTTCTACTTCCGTACGACGGACGTGACGGGTGCGATCTCGCTGCCGGAAGGCACGGAGATGGTGATGCCTGGCGACAACATCCAGATGACGGTGAAGCTGATTTGCCCGATCGCGATGGAAGAAGGTCTGCGTTTCGCCATCCGCGAAGGTGGTCGTACCGTCGGTGCCGGCGTCGTCGCCAAAATCATCGAGTAATTCTTGAAACAGGACGAGGCTCGGCCTCGTCCTCTGCTCTTTGGAATAACTATGCAAAACCAAAAAATTCGTATCCGTCTGAAGGCTTTCGACTATCGTCTGATCGATCAGTCGGCGCTGGAAATTGTCGAAACCGCCAAGCGTACCGGCGCTGTCGTTCGTGGCCCGGTTCCTCTGCCCACCCGTATCCAGCGGTTTGACGTTTTGCGTTCGCCGCACGTCAACAAGACGTCGCGCGATCAGTTCGAAATTCGTACGCACCTTCGCCTGATGGATATCATCGATCCGACCGACAAGACGGTTGACGCGTTGATGAAGTTGGACCTGCCGGCGGGTGTTGACGTCGAAATCAAGTTGCAGTAATCGCAGTTTTGCGGCTATAATCGCCGCCTTTCGCCGGATGGTGTCATTGACACCATCCATTTTGTGTTGAAGCGCTCGCCGGCCAATCGTAGCCGGCAAGAGGAGAATAACCATGAGTCTAGGCCTTGTTGGGCGCAAGGTCGGCATGACGCGCATTTTCACCGACGACGGCGTGTCCGTTCCGGTGACCGTGCTCGATGTGTCGAACAACCGCGTCGCCCAGATCAAAACGCCTGAGAACGACGGCTATGCAGCCATTCAAGTGGCATTTGGCAAGCGTCGTCCTTCTCGCGTCAATAAGTCCCTGGCGGGGCACCTGGCTAAAGCCGGTGTTGAAGCGGGTAATCTGCTCAAGGAGTTCACGGTTTCGACCGACGAGCTCTCTTCCCTGAAGCCGGGTGATCAGATCAGCGTCAGTATTTTTGCCGTCGGACAGAAAGTCGATGTGACCGGTCAGTCGATCGGTAAGGGCTTTCAGGGCGGTATCAAGCGGCATAATTTCAAGTCGCAACGTGCCACGCACGGTAACTCGGTGTCGCACAACGCGCCGGGTTCGATCGGTATGAACCAGGATCCGGGCCGTGTTTTCCCCGGCAAGCGGATGGCCGGTCATATGGGTGACGTGCAGCGTACCCAGCAAAACCTTGAGGTCATTCGGGTTGATGTCGAACGTCAGCTGTTGTTGGTCAAGGGCGCCGTGCCCGGCTCGAAAGGGTCGGATCTGGTCGTGCGTCCTGCAGTCAAGGCGGGGGCATAATGGAACTCAAGCTCATTAATGAACAAGGGCAGGAAGCCAGCCGCTTGCAAGCGTCTGATGTCCTGTTCGGCCGCGACTACAACGAGTCGCTGGTTCACCAGGTCGTCGTTGCTTACCAGGCGAATGCGCGTAGCGGTAACCGCGCACAGAAGGACCGGGGTCAAGTGTCGCACACGACGAAGAAGCCCTTCCGTCAAAAGGGAACGGGTAACGCGCGTGCCGGTATGTCGTCTTCGCCGCTGTGGCGCGGGGGCGGTCGGATCTTCCCGAATTCGCCGGAAGAAAACTTCAGCCAGAAGCTGAACAAGAAGATGTATCGCGCCGGTATGGCCTCGATCCTGTCGCAGCTCGTGCGTGAGGACCGCCTTGCGGTTGTCGATACGCTCGAAGTCGACGCGCCGAAGACCAAGCTGTTCGCGCAAAAGATCAAGGGCATGGGTTACGACTCGGTTCTGGTCATCACGGACGCGCTCGATGAGAACGTGTATCTCGCTTCGCGCAACCTGCCGAACGTGCTGGTGCTGGAAGTGAATGAAGCCGATCCCGTGTCGCTGATTCGCTTCCCGAAGGTGCTGATGACCAAGAGCGCCGTCGCCAAGTTTGAGGAGATCCTGGGATGAATCAACAACGTCTGATGCAAGTTCTCCTTGCACCGCAGATCTCCGAGAAGGCGACGTTCGTTGCCGACAAGAACGAGCAGGTGATTTTCCGTGTCGCCTCGGATGCGACTAAGCCGGAAATCAAGGCTGCCGTCGAACTGCTGTTCAAGGTCGAAGTGGAATCGGTCCAGGTCGCCAACGTTAAGGGCAAGCAGAAGCGCTTCGGTCGCGCCATGGGTGCTCGCAAAAATTGGAAGAAAGCGTACGTCAGCTTGAAGCCGGGCCAGGAAATCAATTTTGTTGATGGAGGTGCTGCGTAATGGCTCTCGTCAAAGTCAAACCAACCTCCCCGGGTCGTCGTGCCGTCGTCAAGGTTGTCAACGCGAACCTGCACAAGGGTGCGCCGTTCGCCGGTCTGCTCGAGCCGCAATCGAAAAACGCGGGGCGCAACAACAACGGTCGTATCACCACCCGTCATCAAGGCGGCGGACACAAGCAGCACTATCGTGTGATCGACTTCAAGCGCACCAAGGATGGCATTCCGGCCAAGGTTGAGCGTCTGGAATACGATCCGAACCGTACCGCCAACATCGCCCTCCTGCTCTACGCAGATGGTGAGCGTCGGTATGTGATCGCGCCGAAGGGTATGGTCGTCGGTCAGCAGGTCATCAGCGGTTCCGAAGCGCCGATCAAGGCCGGTAACGCTCTGCCGATCCGTAACATTCCGGTCGGTACGACGATTCACTGCATCGAGATGATCCCCGGAAAGGGCGCACAATTGGCCCGCTCGGCGGGAACGTCGGCCCAGCTTCTCGCGCGCGAAGGCGTGTATGCGCAGCTTCGCTTGCGCTCCGGCGAAGTCCGTCGCGTGCATGTCGAGTGCCGTGCGACGATCGGTGAAGTCGGCAACGAAGAGCACAGCCTCCGCTCGATCGGTAAGGCTGGTGCCAATCGTTGGCGTGGTATCCGTCCGACGGTTCGCGGCGTTGTCATGAACCCGGTCGATCACCCGCACGGTGGTGGCGAAGGTCGTACGTCGGCAGGTATGGATCCGGTCAGCCCGTGGGGTACCAAGACCAAGGGTTATCGCACTCGGTCGAACAAGCGCACGAACTCGATGATCGTGCAGCGCCGTCACAAACGCTAAGGGGTAGAACACTATGGGACGTTCCATTAAAAAGGGCCCGTTTGTCGATGCCCATCTGATCAAGAAGGTCGACGCTGTTCGCGCGACCAGTGACAAGCGCCCGATCAAGACCTGGTCGCGTCGTTCGACGATTCTCCCGGATTTCGTCGGCCTGACCATCGCGGTGCATAACGGCAAGCAGCACATCCCGGTGTATGTCACCGAAAACATGGTTGGCCACAAGCTCGGCGAATTCTCGCTGACCCGGACGTTCAAGGGTCACACCGCCGGCAAGAAGGCGAAGAAGTAAAGGAATGGATATGGAAACTCGTGCTATTTTGCGCGGCGTTCGGCTGTCGGACCAAAAGGGTCGACTGGTGGCCGACCAGATCCGCGGACTGCCGGTTGATAAGGCTCTGAACATCCTGACTTTCAGCCCGAAGAAGGGGGCCGGTATCATCAAGAAAGTGCTTGAATCGGCGATCGCCAATGCCGAGCACAATGATGGTGCCGACGTTGATGAACTGAAGGTGAAGTCGATCTATGTCGAAAAAGGCATGGTGCTCAAGCGTTTCACCGCGCGCGCCAAGGGACGTGGTAACCGGATCATTAAGCCGACCTGCCACATTTTCCTGACCGTCGGGAACTGAGGACAAAAATGGGACAGAAAATTCATCCGACTGGTTTTCGTCTGGCCGTCACCCGTGACTGGTCGTCGCGCTGGTATGCGAACAGCAAGGACTTCGCGGGCATGCTCAATGAGGATGTTCAGGTCCGTGACTATCTCAAGGCGAAGCTCAAGCACGCTTCCGTGGGTCGTGTGCTGATCGAGCGTCCGGCCAAGAATGCTCGCGTGACGGTCTTCTCGGCGCGTCCGGGCGTTGTCATCGGCAAGAAGGGCGAAGAGATTGATCATCTGCGCTCGGCGCTGCAGAAGATCATGGGCGTGCCGGTGCACGTCAGCATCGAAGAGATTCGCAAGCCCGAACTGGATGCGCAGTTGATCGCTGACTCGATTACGCAGCAGCTCGAAAAGCGGATCATGTTCCGTCGCGCGATGAAGCGTGCGATGCAGAATGCGATGCGTCTTGGCGCCCAGGGCATCAAGATCATGAGCTCTGGCCGACTCAACGGTGCGGAAATCGCTCGCCGCGAATGGTATCGCGAAGGCCGTGTGCCCTTGCATACCCTGCGCGCTGACATCGATTACGCGACCTCCGAAGCGCTCACGACCTATGGCATCATCGGTGTCAAGGTGTGGGTGTTCAAGGGCGAAATTCTCGATCGCAACGAGCAACCGGCGGTTGCCAATGATGTGCCGGCAGGTGATGAGCCTTCCCGCAAGCCCCGTCGTCTCGGCAAGCCGGGCAGCGAAGGGGACAAGCCCCGGGCGCGTACCGTGAAGGCCGATGCTCCGGGGTCCGAAGGAAAGGCTCCGGCAAAACGAGTAAGAAAGGCAGGAACGACAGATGCTGCAGCCAACTAGAAGAAAGTACCGCAAGGAACACAAGGGCCGTAACACTGGCCTGGCGACTCGGGGTGCCAAGGTCAGCTTCGGCGATTTCGGCTTGAAGGCCACCGGACGCGGACGGCTGACGGCGCGTCAGATCGAAGCGGCTCGTCGTGCGATGACGCGTCATATCAAGCGCGGCGGTCGGATCTGGATCCGGATTTTCCCGGACAAGCCCATCTCGAAGAAGCCTGCCGAAGTTCGGATGGGTAACGGTAAGGGTAACCCCGAGTACTACGTTGCCGAGATCCAGCCCGGTAAGGTGCTGTATGAAATGGACGGCGTTAACGAAAGCCTTGCCCGTGAAGCGTTCGCGCTTGCGGCTGCCAAGCTTCCGATCCCGACGACGTTCGTCACGCGAATGGTAGGTTGATCATGAAAGCAAGTGAACTCAGAGTAAAGAGCGTCGACGAGCTGAACAAGGAGCTGCTGGATCTCCTGAAGGCCCAATTCGGTTTGCGCATGCAGGCAGCGACCCAGCAGTTGAGCAACTTTAGCCAGATCGGCAAGGTGCGGCGCGATATCGCGCGCGTCCGTACCGTTCTCCGTGAAAAGGCGGTGCAACAATGAGCGAAACGACGAACAAGCGGACGCTGATCGGACGCGTGGTGAGTGACAAGATGGACAAGACCGTCACCGTGCTGGTCGAACGTCGCGTCAAGCATCCGATGTATGACAAAATCATTGTGCGTTCGCAGAAGTACCATGCGCACAACGAGGGTAACGAAGCCAAGGCGGGGGATCTGGTCGAGATCCAGGAAGGCCGCCCGATTTCGAAAACCAAGGCTTGGTCAGTGACCAAGTTGCTGGAAAAAGCTGTCGCGATTTAAAAGCTTGTAATTTTTGCAATTGGGGGTATAATGCCCCCCTTTCGCGCCCGGCTATCACAGCCGGGTGTTTCTCCCGTACGGGTTCCAAGACTGACCGCGAGTTTTGCAAACGGCGCGGGATAAGTTGGAGAGTGTGATGATTCAAATGCAAACGGTTCTGGACGTCGCCGACAATACCGGCGCTCGTTCAGTGATGTGTATCAAGGTGCTGGGCGGCTCCAAGCGTCGCTATGCCAGTGTCGGCGATATCATCAAGGTTAGTATCAAGGATGCCGCGCCGCGCGGTCGTGTCAAAAAAGGTGACGTTTACAACGCCGTTGTCGTGCGTACGGCAAAGGGTGTGCGTCGCCCCGATGGCTCGCTCGTCAGATTTGACGGTAATGCGGCTGTGCTCCTCAACAACAAGCTGGAGCCGCTCGGCACCCGCATCTTTGGGCCGGTCACGCGCGAACTGCGCGGCGAGCGCTTCATGAAGATCGTGTCCCTGGCTCCTGAAGTCCTGTAAGGAGCTGCCATGGAAAAAATTCGCAAGGGCGACGAAGTCGTCGTCATTACCGGAAAAGACAAGGGCAAGCGCGGTACTGTGGCGCGCCGTGTCGACGCGGAGCATGTCGTGGTTGAGGGCGTTAATCGCGTCAAAAAACACGTCAAGCCGAATCCGGTCAAGGGGGTTGTTGGTGGTGTGATCGAGAAAGACATGCCGCTGCACGTATCGAATGTCTCGCTCTATAACCCGGCGACCAAGAAGGCGGATCGGGTTGGCTTCAAGTTGCTTGATGACGGCAAGAAAGTGCGCGTCTTCAAGTCGAACGGCGAAGTGGTGGGGGCGTAAGGAGCGATCATGGCGCGTTTGCTGGATTACTACAAGAACACCGTTGTGCAGGAGCTGACCCAGAAGTTTGGTTACAAGTCTCCGATGGAAGTGCCTCGCATCACGAAAATCACCCTGAATATGGGTGTTGGCGAGGCGGTTGCCGACAAGAAAGTCCTGGAATTTGCCGTTGGTGATATGACCAAGATTGCTGGTCAGAAGCCGGTGGTGACGAAGGCTCGCAAGTCGATCGCCGGCTTCAAGATTCGCGACGGTTACCCGATTGGCTGCATGGTGACGTTGCGCGGACCGCGCATGTTCGAATTCCTGGATCGTCTCGTGACGGTTGCGCTGCCGCGCGTCCGCGACTTCCGCGGAATTTCGGGCAAGGGCTTCGACGGTCGTGGCAACTACAACATGGGCGTTAAAGAGCAGATCATTTTCCCGGAAATCGAGTACGACAAGATTGACGTGCTGCGCGGGATGAATATCAGCGTGACGACCACGGCCAAGACCGACGACGAAGCGCGTGCTCTTCTTGGCGCGTTCAAATTCCCGTTCAAGAACTGAGGCGAAAATGGCGAAACTTGCATTGATTAACCGCGAAGCCAAGCGTCGCAAGATGGTCGAGAAGTTCAAGGCCAAGCGTGAAGCCTTGGAAGCGATCGTGAATGATGAAAGCCGTAGCGAAGAGGATCGTTACGAGGCGCGCCTCAAGATTCAGGCGTTGCCGCGTAATTCGAGTTCCGTTCGTCTGCGCAACCGTTGCCAGCTGACCGGTCGTCCGCGTGGCGTTTTCCGCAAGTTTGGTCTGGGCCGCAGCAAGCTGCGCGACTTCGTCATGCGTGGCGAAGTGCCCGGTATGACCAAGGCCAGCTGGTAAGCAGGAGAAGATACTATGAGTATGAGCGATCCGATCAGCGATATGCTGACCCGTATCCGCAATGCCCAGATGGCAAACAAGGCGTCCGTCGCCATGCCGTCGTCGAAGGTCAAGGTAGCGATCGTCAAGGTGTTGAAGGATGAAGGCTACGTTGAGGATTTTGCCGTTCGCGACGTCGAAGGCAAGGCAACCCTTGAGATTGGCCTGAAGTACTACGCCGGTCGTCCGGTTATCGAGCGCATTGACCGCGTTTCGAAACCTGGCCTGCGGATTTACCGTGGTGCAGGCGATATTCCGCGAGTGATGAATGGCCTTGGCGTGGCGATCGTGTCGACGCCCAAGGGTGTGATGACTGACCGCAAGGCACGCGCCAGCAATGTTGGTGGCGAAGTGCTGTGCATCGTCGCATAAGGGGAAGAAGCGATGTCCCGCGTTGCAAAAAATCCGATTGTTCTGCCGCAGGGCGTTGAAGTCGCCCTGAGCGCAGAAAAGATCTCCGTGAAAGGGCCGTTGGGCTCGATCAGCTTGGCGGCCAATCCCGCCGTTGCGGTCGTGCAAGAGGGGTCGGCCCTGTTGTGCAAGCCGGTCGAGGGCGCGGCAAACGCCAATGCGCTTTCGGGAACCATTCGTGCCATCGTCGCCAACATGGTGACCGGCGTGAGCAAAGGTTTCGAGCGCAAGCTGAATCTGGTGGGCGTTGGTTATCGTGCTCAGGCTCAGGGTGATACGCTGAACCTGACGCTGGGCTTCTCGCATCCGGTCGCGCACAAGATGCCGGCCGGCGTCAAGTGCGAAACCCCGACGCAGACCGAGATCGTGATCAAGGGCGTGGATAAACAGCAAGTCGGCCAGGTGGCGGCAGAGATCCGCGCCTACCGCAAGCCTGAACCCTATAAGGGCAAGGGCGTGCGCTATGCCGGCGAGGTGATTGTCCTCAAGGAAACGAAGAAGAAGTAAGGGTGCATAGATGATTGACAAGAACCAAGCGCGGTTGCGCCGGGCCCGCAAAACCCGGATCAAAATTGCCGAACTGAATGCGTTGCGTCTGTCCGTGCACCGTACCAACCTTCACATTTATGCGCAGGTGTTTTCGCCCTGCGGATCGAAGGTGCTCGCGGCGGCGTCGACGCTCGAGCCCGAGGTTCGCAAAGAGCTTGCCAATGGCGGCAACGTCAAGGCAGCGACGGTGATCGGTAAGTTGATCGCTGAGCGCGCCAAGAAGGCGGGCATCGAACAGGTCGCTTTCGACCGGGGTGGTTTCCAGTATCACGGACGAGTCAAGGCATTGGCTGAAGCCGCGCGCGAAGCCGGCCTCAAGTTCTGATCGCCGCGCGAAACGGAGTAAGTAATGGCAAAACCGCAAAGCAAGAAGACGCAGCAAGCCGAGAAGCCTGATGACGGCATGCGCGAGAAGATGATTTCGATCAACCGCGTCACCAAGGTTGTGAAGGGGGGTCGGATTCTCGGCTTCGCCGCGCTGACCGTGGTGGGCGATGGCGATGGTCGTATCGGCATGGGCAAGGGTAAGTCCCGTGAAGTTCCGGTTGCCGTGCAAAAGGCGATGGAAGAAGCCCGTCGTAAGATGGTCAAGGTGAGCCTGAAGAACGGCACGCTGCACCACACGGTGGTGGGTCGCCACGGCGCATCCACGGTGATGATGCAGCCGGCGCCGGAAGGTACCGGGGTTATCGCCGGCGGCGCGATGCGTGCAGTGTTCGATGTGATGGGCATGACGAACGTGGTTGCGAAGGCCCACGGTTCGACGAACCCCTACAACATCGTGCGTGCGACGATCAACGGACTGATGGCGATGAACACGCCTTCCGAAATTGCTGCCAAGCGTGGCAAGTCGGTAGAGGAAATCCTGGGGTAAGCCATGGCAGAAAAGAAAATCAAAGTGACGCTCGTCAAGAGTGTGATCGGCACCAAGCAATCGCATCGCGCGACGGTGCGCGGTCTGGGGCTGCGTCGACTGAACAGTTCGGCCGAGTTGATCGACACGCCCGCAGTGCGCGGCATGATCAACAAGGTGGCCTACCTTGTGAAGTGTGAGGGGTAACATGAAGCTCAATACCATTCAGCCGGGCGAAGGCTCCAAGCATTCGAAGCGGCGTGTCGGACGCGGTATCGGCTCCGGCTTGGGGAAGACCGCCGGACGAGGCCACAAGGGTCAGAAGTCGCGTGCAGGTGGCTTCCACAAGGTTGGTTTCGAAGGCGGTCAAATGCCTCTGCAACGCCGTTTGCCGAAGCGTGGATTCAAGTCCTTGACAAATGCGCGCAACGTGGAAGTCTGCTTGTCCGAAATCAGCGCGTTGCCGATCGATGAGATCGATCTGCTCACGCTGAAACAGGCCAATCTCGTGTCGCAGCATGCGCTGTCGGCTAAGGTTGTGCTGTCGGGCGAGATTTCCCGCAAGGTCACGCTCAAGGGCGTTGGCGCGACCAAAGGTGCCAAGGCAGCGATCGAAGCTGCCGGTGGTTGTGTGACGGAATAACGACGATAACGGTGACGATCCTTGGCAACAAATCAGACACAGATCAGTAAAGGTGGTAAATACGGCGACCTTAAGCGCCGTCTGTTCTTCCTGATCGGCGCCTTGATCGTCTACCGAATCGGCGCGCACATTCCTGTTCCGGGCATCGACCCGCAAGTACTGGCGGATCTGTTCAGCAAGCAGCAGGGCGGCATTCTGGGTATGTTCAACATGTTCTCGGGTGGCGCCTTGTCGCGATTCACGATCTTCGCGCTCGGAATCATGCCGTACATTTCTTCGTCGATCATCATGCAATTGATGACGCACGCCAGTCCGCAACTCGAGGCCTTGAAGAAGGAAGGTGAAGCCGGTCGTCGGAAGATTACGCAATACACCCGCTATGGCACGGTGTTCCTGGCGCTTTTCCAGGGTATCGGTATCGCGATCGCGGTGGAATCTCAGCCTGGGCTGGTTCCCGATCCGGGGATGTTGTTCCGCTTCGTTACGGTTACTACGCTGTTGACGGGCACCATGTTCCTGATGTGGTTGGGTGAGCAAATCACTGAGCGTGGTCTTGGCAACGGTATCTCGATCATCATTTTCAGCGGTATCGCCGCGGGTTTGCCGAACGCTGTCGGCGGCCTGCTTGAACTGGTTCGTACCGGCGCGATGCATCCGCTGACGGCACTGTTCATTACGTTCCTGGTTGCCGTGGTTACCGCGTTTGTCGTGTTCGTCGAGCGCGGGCAGCGGAAGATTCTCGTGAATTATGCCAAGCGGCAGGTCGGAAACAAGATCTACGGTGGACAGAGTTCGCACTTGCCGCTGAAACTGAATATGTCGGGCGTTATTCCGCCGATCTTCGCGTCGTCGCTGATTCTGTTCCCGGCTACCGTTGCGGGGTGGTTCGGTTCGAGTGACTCGATGCGCTGGCTCAAGGACATTGCGGCTGGTCTGGCACCGGGACAGCCGGTTTATGTGATGCTGTATGCTGCAGCGATCATTTTTTTCTGCTTCTTCTACACCGCCTTGGTCTTCAACTCGAAGGAAACGGCGGACAATCTGAAGAAGAGCGGCGCGTTTGTTCCGGGTATTCGCCCGGGTGACCAGACGGCCCGTTATATCGACAAGATCCTGATGCGGCTTACGCTCGTCGGCGCCGCTTACATCACGATCGTGTGTTTGTTGCCTGAGTTTTTGATCCTTAAGTGGAACGTGCCGTTCTATTTTGGTGGAACGTCGTTGTTGATTATCGTGGTGGTGACCATGGACTTCATGACGCAGGTTCAAGCGTATGCCATGTCGCATCAGTATGAAGGGCTCCTCAAGAAAGCGAATTTCAAGGGCGCCGGATTTCCGACGAAATAGCGATGGCCAAGGAAGATTTGATTGAAATGCAAGGGGAGGTTCTTGAGAACCTTCCGAATGCAACGTTTCGGGTAAAGCTGGAAAACGGCCATATCGTTCTGGGGTTCATCTCGGGAAAGATGCGTATGCACTACATTCGCATTTTGCCGGGTGACAAGGTGACCGTTCAGTTGACGCCTTACGATTTGAGCCGGGCACGTATTGTGTTCCGGGCGAAATAAGAATCTCTACGCAAGTGATGTAATCAGGCTGAAGGCTGGCTGCGCCGAACGCCGAAATATTAGGAGTTAACCATGAAAGTGCTGGCATCTGTTAAACGCATCTGCCGCAAGTGCAAAGTTATTCGGCGCCACGGCATCGTGCGTGTGATCTGTTCGGATCCGCGCCACAAGCAGCGTCAGGGTTGATCGGCAGACCGTTTCTCTGAAACGTACCTGACGATTGAAGATATAATCAACAGTTTCGAATATTTGGGGTAAATCAATGGCCCGCATCGCAGGGGTAAATATTCCCAACCATCAGCACGCCGAAATCGCGTTGACCGCGATTTATGGTATCGGACGTAGCCGCGCGCAAAAGATCTGTGATGCTGTCGGCATCGCTCGGTCGGTCAAGGTCAAGGACCTTACGGAAGCCGAAATGGATCGCTTGCGTGAACAGGTTGGCAAGTTCACCGTTGAAGGTGACCTTCGTCGCGAAGTCACGATGAGCATCAAGCGTCTAATGGATCTGGGTTGTTATCGTGGTCTTCGGCATCGCAAAGGCTTGCCCGTCCGTGGCCAGCGCACGCGTACTAACGCTCGTACCCGCAAGGGTCCGCGCAAGGCGATTGCCGGCAAGAAATAAAAGGATCTGACATGGCCAAGACCGCAACGAAAGTTCGCAAGAAAGTCAAGAAGAACGTCGCCGAGGGCATCGCCCACATTCACGCGTCGTTCAATAACACCATCATTACCATTACCGACCGCCAGGGCAATGCGCTGGCATGGGCGACCTCGGGTGGCGCTGGTTTCAAGGGCTCGCGTAAGAGCACGCCGTTTGCCGCGCAGGTCGCTGCCGAAGCCGCTGGCAAAGTGGCTGTTGAGTGTGGCGTCAAGAATCTCGAAGTTCGCATCAAGGGGCCTGGCCCCGGTCGCGAATCGTCGGTTCGCGCGCTCAATGCGTTGGGAATGAAGATCACGGCGATTACCGACGTGACTCCGATTCCGCACAACGGTTGCCGTCCCCCCAAGAAGCGTCGGATTTAAGGAGAAAGACAAGTGGCTCGTAATCTCGATCCTAAGTGCCGTCAGTGCCGTCGCGAGGGCGAAAAACTGTTCCTCAAGGGTGATAAGTGCTTCACCGACAAGTGCGCCATCGAGCGTCGTTCGTATGCTCCGGGTCAGCATGGGCAAAAATCTGGCGCCCGTCTGTCGGACTACGGCGTGCATTTGCGTGAAAAGCAAAAGATTCGTCGTATCTACGGCGTTCTCGAAGGTCAATTCCGCAAGGTTTATAAGGAAGCCGATCGTCGTAAGGGCGTGACCGGCGAAAACCTGCTGCAGTTGCTCGAATCGCGTCTCGATACGGTTGTTCACCGCATGGGCTTTGCGGCTTCGCGTGCTGAATCCCGTCAGGTTGTTCGCCACAACGGCGTGCTGGTGAACGGTCGTCGCGTGAATGTTCCGTCGTATCAGGTTCGCCCGGGCGATGTGGTCGAAGTGACCGAGCGCGCGAAGAACCAACTGCGCGTGAAGGCAGCGCTGGCTGCGGCTGAGTCGCGTGGTTTCCCGGAATGGGTTGAAGTCAACGTCAAGGAAGCCAAGGGTACGTACAAGGCGCGTCCGGAGCGTAGCGAATTGCCGCAGTCGATCAACGAAGGCCTCGTGATCGAATTGTATTCGAAGTAATAGCGGCTTCGTGCGACTGAACCAGGCAAAGGACAAGACATGCAAAGCAGTGGACTTTTGAAACCGCGAATCATCGACGTACAGAGTTTGTCGCCGGTGCACGCTCGGGTGGTGATGGAACCGTTCGAGCGTGGTTACGGCCATACTCTGGGCAATGCCTTGCGCCGTATCCTTCTTTCTTCGATGCCCGGTTTCGCGGCAACCGAAGTCAGTATCGACGGTGTGTTGCATGAATACTCGACGATCGACGGCGTTCAAGAAGACGTGGTCGACATCCTTCTCAATTTGAAAGGCGTCGTCTTCAAGCTTCACAATCGCGAAGAAGCGATCGTTCAACTTTCGAAGGAAGGCGAGGGCGTGGTTCGCGCTGGCGATATCGTGGTTTCCCATGATGTCGAGATCATCAACCCAGATCATGTGATCGCGCATCTTTCAGCCGGTGGAAAACTTGCCATCGAACTGAAGGTGGAAAAGGGCCGTGGTTACGTCCCCGGAAATGCGCGTCGCCTGAGCGAAGTGAGCAAGAGCATCGGGAATCTGGTTCTCGACGCATCGTTCAGCCCGATTCGCCGGGTGAGCTATTTCGTCGAAAGCGCCCGGGTTGAGCAGCGTACCGATCTCGACAAGCTGATCATGGAGATCGAAACCAACGGCGTGATTGAGCCGGAGGAGGCGATTCGCACGGCCGCGCGTTTGTTGATGGAACAGCTTTCGGTCTTTGCCGACCTCGAGGGGACGGCGCTGCCGATCGAGCACCAAAAGGCTGTTCAGGTGGATCCGCTGCTGCTGCGTCCGGTCGACGATCTCGAACTGACCGTGCGTTCCGCGAACTGCTTGAAGGCCGAGAACATTTACTACATTGGCGATCTCATCCAGCGCACTGAAAACGAGTTGCTGAAGACGCCGAATCTCGGTCGCAAGTCGCTCAATGAAATCAAGGAAGTGTTGGCCGCGCGCGGCCTGACGCTGGGCATGAAGCTTGAGAACTGGCCGCCGGCCGGGCTTGAGAAGTAAGCTGCTCGGCCAAGAATAGGAAGGAATTGATATGCGTCACCGTTTGGGACTTCGTAAGCTGAACCGCACCAGCGCTCACCGCCTGGCCATGCTGCGTAACATGGCGGTTTCCCTGTTGCGGCATGAAACCATCAAGACGACCCTGCCGAAAGCCAAGGAGTTGCGTCGTGTTGTTGAGCCGATGATTACCCTGGGCAAGAAGCCGAGCCTGGCAAATCGTCGTCTGGCATTCGACCGTCTGCGCGATCGTGAAATCGTCGTCAAGCTCTTTGACGAACTGGGACCGCGGTATGCGACCCGCAACGGAGGATATCTCAGTATTCTCAAATGCGGATTCCGTGATGGCGATAACGCACCGATGGCATTGGTGATGTTGCTCGACCAGCCGGAAGTTGTCGAAGCTGATACCGCCGAAGCCGCGTAAGTAGCTGTCGGCCTAAGAAAAAGCCAGGCGTTGCCTGGCTTTTTTTCGTTCAAATGGCGCCCAGTGGCGCCGGTCTTATCGGAGGTGATCCATGTCCGAGAATGAATCAATTGCCATTTCGCTGCCTTCAGCGCAGCCAACGCTGCGGGTGGTGCCGATGCCCTATGACGCTAACCATAACGGCGATATTTTCGGTGGGTGGATCATGTCGCACGTCGATGTGGCCGGTGGCGTGGAAGCCTATCGCCGTGCTCAGGGGAGGGTGACGACGGTTGCCGTGAACTCGTTCGTTTTCAAGCAGGCAGTCCGTATTGGGGATGTTGTCAGCTTCTATGCATCGGTCGTCGAGACGGGGCGTACCTCGATCAAGGTCGATGTCGCTGTCTATGCTGAACGGAATACCCAGGAATCCCGTGTTGTTAAGGTCACCGAGGCAGTGCTGACGTATGTTGCAATTAACCAACAAGGCGAAAAGCGCGCATTGCCGACCGCTGTATAGTCAGTTGGAATTTACGCAAATAAACATAAAATACGACAGTTTGCGGCCGTGTGCGGTGGCCGCGTGTGCGGGTTTTTATCAGGAGGGTGTATGGCCAAGAGTATTTCCATGAAGGTAGCGATGGTGCTGCTCCCCGGAGTGATTTCCGGAACAGCGGTAGCATCCGGCTTCCAACTGCTGGAGCAAAGCGCGAGCGGCATTGGGAATGCTTTTGCCGGATCGGCGGCGGTCGCCGAAAATGCCAGCACCGTGTATTTCAATCCCGCCGGAATGACGCAGCTGCAAGGTGTTCAATTGTCCGGTGGCGTTGCCGCGGTAAACCCGAGCTTCACTTTTAGCGACAAGAACTCAAGCGTGGGTTCTTTAGCGGGAACCGGTAATGGAGGCAATGCCGGAGGTTGGGTTGGCATCCCGAATGGCTATGCATCGTGGGGGGTGAGCAAGGATTTATTTGTTGGCCTTGGCATAAGCGCGCCTTTCGGGCTCAAGACCGAATACACAAACAGATGGTTGGGGGCTGCACAATCGATTAAATTTGATATCAAGACGCTGAATATCAATCCTTCGGTCGCGTATAAGGTCTCCGACAACCTGTCGATTGGTGGCGGTTTGAATTGGCAGAAGATCGAGGCTGAATATGTTCGAGCAGCCGCAACAACCAGTGCCGGTGCCGCTGCAGTTAACTCGACGATGAACCTTTCTGACAGCGCATGGGGATGGAATGCGGGGGCGCTCTTCACTGTTTCCCCGTCAACAAAGGTCGGGTTGTCCTATCGTTCTCAAGTTAAATATCACACCACCGGCGATGTAAAGCTCGCAAGCGATGGCTCAGCAGCGGGAAACGCGACGCTTGCGGCTTTGGTGGCAGCGGGGCGCCAGAGCGATTTGAAGGCAGATTTAACCGTTCCTGATACTCTTATCATGAGCGTCACCCAGAAATTAAGCGACAAATGGGAGATGCTTGGGGATGTGTCAAGAACGGGGTGGTCGTCAATTCCCAAGGTTGACATCATGCGCACGTCGGGAACCTTGAATGGTCTGTTGGCCCAATCCCTTGGGACGGAATTCAGAAATACCTGGCGCGTGGCTTTAGGGGCGAATTATCAATATAGCCAAGAGTGGAAACTGAAATTTGGGATTGCCTATGATCAGTCGCCTGTTAAAGGCGCAACCACTCGTTTGACTTCGCTTCCCGACAATGACCGGATTTGGCTCTCGACGGGCGCGCAGTGGACATTGAGTAAAGCAGCGAAAGTCGATCTCGGCTTAACTTATATTCATGTCAAGAAGAGTGAAATTAATAACAATCAGACCGCGGATGGTCGAGGTCTTGTGAGCGGTGACTATACGGGAAGTATCTGGATCGTTGGCGCGCAGTACTCGCATGCCTTCTGACCCGTTTGTTTCTTGCCGCGAAATGCCCCGCCGGTCGGGGCATTTTTGTTCTTTGAGCGGCAATTTCCTCGTTTGTGGCCGATGCAGTCGAGTCTGGGATAATATTCGGCATTCATTCTGACGATTCGGCCAATGGAACTTGATTTTCTGACCAATTCTGGCTGGCGTGAGGCCTTGGTGGTCGCAATCGGCCTCCTGACGGTCTATATCGTCTTCATTTGCCTGCGCATGCATCGTCTCAAACAGGATGCACTGCGTGTTGAGACTGCGGCCGCCGCATTCGTGTCGTCCTCAGCAGTCGCGGCCTATCATGCTGAACAGCAGGGAAAGCCTGCCGAGCAGTATGAGGAAGGACCGAGCGAGTTGGGGGCGTCAGACTTTCAATTTCCCTGGAATGAGCCGCCAGCGCCGAATGTCGAAGCGCAGCGTGTCGCCACGCTCGAAATGGATGTCGATTTGCTGCGCAAGGAGGTGGGCGGTCTGCGCGCGGAGATTCTCGTCTTGCGCGAAGCTATTCAGCGCTTGAACGAGGTCGCTGCGGCGCCACCGCCACCGCCACCTCCGGCCGTCGTTCGAGAAGAGCGCCGCGTGGCAGTGACCGAGTTGATTGCGCCGCAATATAGCGAGGCTTTGCAGTTGGCACGGAAGGACGCCAGTCCGGCTGAAATCTCCGAGCAATGCGGCATCACGCGCGCTGAGGCGGAATTGGTGGCGGCCCTGGTCCGAAATCGCGATAATTGAAAACGGCATATTCCACTGCGGAAGCTCACATGGCGGCAAGCGCGAATCCTGACACTCCCTCCCAAAGCCTTTCCAATCTCAGGCGCAAGCTGATTCTGCGAATGGGGGTCGCCGGGTTGATGATTGTTGGCTTGCTAGGTGGCTTGGCTTTGTTCGACTATATGGGGGCGCGCGTCGAGTCCGAGCCGGAAGCGACCCGCTACACCGAACCCGTACCGGTCGCCAGGAAGTCGATCACGCAACCTGTGAAGCCGATCGAACCCTTGCCCGAGGTCAAAGAGGACAAGAAAGAAACTCCGGCGCCGGAAACCACCAGTCCGCCGGTCGATAAATCAGCGCCGAAACTAGATGTTCCGCCTCGGCCAGAGGTCGCTGCTCGACCGGCGTTGCCGAAGTCAGGGAGTGGTTCGACGATGCGTGCCGCGTCGGGGCCAGTGTCGGCACCGATGCATAGCAGCGGGGCCTCTGGCCCGTCATCTGCGCCTGTCAAAGTTTTTGAGCCGCTGCCGGCGCGAGCGGGGGCAGCCATGCCGACCGCGCGCAACGAAACAGGGGCGGCGATGCCGCTCCCGGCCTCGCCCTCGCGGCTGTTTTCAGGTTTTGCTCTTCAGGCAGGTGTGTTCACCGAGCCGCGGCGCGCCGAGGAACTGCATGCGCGCCTGACGCTGGAGGGGATCCCGTCGACGATCGAGGCGCGCGTCCAGGTGGGGCCCTTCAATTCCAAGGAAGAGGCGGAAGCGGCTCGGATCAAGATGAAGTCGATGGGAATCGACGCCGTCATGCTCATGCCGAGCCGACTGCGGCGTTAAGCCGACGGGGAGCCGCGATGCAAGCGGCGCAGGAATACGGTCATTTCCTTGACTGCCTGAATGTCGCCATGCGATGTGGCCGCAGTAATGCCCTGCGTAAATGCTTCGATCGCCGCCGGGATCTCGCCGTTGGCTGAGAGCGCCTTGCCCAGCAATTTCCAGGCTGCCGACGCGCTTGGGTCGAGCGCCAGGGACTGGCGCAGATACTCGGCCGCTTGGCTGGGGTGGCCTGCTTTCAGCCATTCGTTGCCGAGCGCATAACGGAGCAAGGCACCATCGTGCGCCCCGCCGAGAAGCTTTTCCAATCGCGTAATGCTGGGTGGGAGCGTCGGTTCGGTATCCATGGTCAGTGACTCGTCTTGACGGTTTCAAATTTCGGCTTTGCCCCGCTTCGTGGTTCAATACGCTTTTCACCATAGTAGACAACGCCATGGCCAAAACGATCATTTCCACCTCGAAGGCGCCTGCTGCCATCGGGACCTATTCGCAAGCCGTCAAGGTCGGAGACACTGTGTATCTCTCCGGCCAGATCGGCCTGGATCCTTCCAGCATGCAGTTGGTCGAGGGGATCGATGCCCAGATCGAGCGTGTCTTCGAAAATCTCAAGGCGGTTGCCGAGGCGGCGGGCGGATCCTTGTCCGACGTCGTCAAGCTCAACGTCTTTCTGATCGATCTTGGCAATTTTGCCAAGGTGAATGAGGCGATGGCGCGCTATTTCAGCGAGCCGTTCCCGGCCCGGGCAGCCATCGGCGTGGCTGCCCTGCCGCGCGGTGCGCTGGTCGAGGCCGACGGAGTAATGGCGCTTTAAATCCTGCATGGCATCCGACGTGCTGCCGGTGCCGCCGGCGCTGAAGACCAAGCTCGAGAAGCTGGGTCTGGTGCGTCATGACGATTTCATCCTGCATCTGCCGATTCGGTACGAGGACGAGACGTCGATCGTGACAGTGGCGGACGCGTTGGAGGGCGTCCCCGTGCAGGTTGAAGCGCGTGTCCTCGACGTGTCGGTGCAATTTCGCCCACGCCGTCAGTTGGTTGCGCGGGTCGCGGACAGCACGGGCGAACTCGTGCTGCGCTTCCTCAATTTTTACGGAAGCCAAGTCAAGCAGCTTGAACAGGCCCGCGACGGCGACAAATTGCTCCGCCTCTTCGGCGAGATTCGCCGCGGATTTCTTGGCGCCGAGATGGTGCACCCGCGCTATCGGGTAGTGACTGCAGAAACACCGCTACCGACGTCGCTGACACCGGTTTATCCGACCACGGCCGGCGTCTCCCAAGCCGCCCTGCGCAAGCTGATCGGCGTGGCGCTGGCGAGCAGCGCGCTCGATGATTCGCTTGACGAGGGATGGTGTCGCCGCCACGCCTTGATGCCATTCTCCGCTGCCGTTCGTTTGCTGCATGCCCCGCCGCCAGACGTCGAAGAGGCCGCTCTGCAGGGGCGTTCCCACCCGGCCTGGCGGCGCGTCAAGTTTGACGAAGTGTTGGCGCAGCAGTTGTCGCTGCGGCGTGCGTACCTTGCGCGGCGCCAGAAGGGCGCGCCGGTGCTGAAAGCCGACGGTTCCTTGCGCCGGCGTTTGCTGGCGAATTTGCCGTTTGCGCTGACAACGGCGCAGCAGCGCGTTCTTGCCGAAATTGCCGACGACCTGGCGCAGCCGTATCCGATGCAGCGCTTGCTGCAGGGGGATGTCGGTAGCGGGAAAACCATCGTTGCGGCCCTGGCGGCCTGCCAGGCCATCGAGGCGGGCTATCAGGCGGCGTTCATGGCGCCAACCGAAATTCTGGCGGAGCAGCATTACCTCAAACTGCGTACCTGGCTTGAGCCTTTCGGCGTCGAGGTCGCCTGGCTGACCGGCAGCCTGCGCAAAGCGGCCAAGACGGCATCGCAGAGCCAGGCCGCAGGGAGCGCGCATCTCGTTGTCGGGACGCACGCCTTGATTCAGGCGGGGGTCGATTTCGCCCGATTGGGTCTAGCGATTGTCGACGAGCAACATCGCTTTGGTGTCGCCCAGCGCTTGGAGTTGCGCAAGAAGGGCGGAAACCCGCACCAGTTGATGATGTCGGCGACGCCGATTCCGCGGACGCTGGCGATGAGTTATTACGCCGATCTCGACGTGTCGGTGCTCGATGAGTTGCCACCAGGACGCACGCCGATCCGCACCAAACTGATTTCCGACGCGCGCCGTGACCAGGTGATCGCCGGCGTGCGGGCTACGGTTGGGGAAGGGCGGCAGGTGTATTGGGTCTGCCCGCTGATCGAGGAGTCCGAAAAACTGCAGTTACAGACGGCGATCGATACGCATGCGGTGCTGTCCGCTGAGTTGGCGGAATTGCGCATCGGTCTGGTGCACGGACGCCTCAAACCGGCCGAGAAAGCGGCGTTGATGGCCGAGTTTGTCGCCGGAGAGATTGACGTGCTGGTGGCGACGACGGTCATCGAGGTCGGCGTCGATGTGCCCAATGCCAGTTTGATGGTGATCGAACACGCCGAGCGCTTCGGCCTTTCGCAGTTGCATCAACTGCGGGGACGGGTGGGGCGCGGCGCGCATGACTCGACATGCGTGCTGCTCTACCAGTCGCCTCTGTCGCAGACGGCACGGTCGCGCTTGAGGATTATCTTCGAGCACACCGACGGTTTCGAGATTGCGCGGCAGGATCTGCACTTGCGCGGCCCCGGTGAGTTCGTCGGCAGTCGTCAGTCGGGTGTGCCGCTGCTGCGCTATGCTGACCTGGAGATGGACATCGACTTGGTCGAACTGGCGCGCGACTTGGCCGAAAGGATGCTGCGTGACTCGCCAGCGCGAGCAGAAGCGCATCTCGCGCGTTGGTTGGGCAGTCGCGAGGAACTGCTGAAAGCCTGACAAGCTCGCGCCCGTGCATCGGGCGCGCCTTGCCAGGAGGGATAGGTGCCAGGCTCCGAGGCGCCTGCAGATGTCCTGCTACGGAAGGCGGGCTTTGTATCCCAGTGCTTCGATCTTGCAGAATACGCCCTCGCAGCTTGGGACGTGCAGCGGTGAAATCGTCGCCGAGCATCCGTCGATGCCGGTGCTGACGTTCAGCACGCCTTCAAGTTCACTCAGGCTGCCCACGCTTCTCTTTCCAAGAAAACCTTTGGGTGCGTAATATTTCACGGTACTCATGGGGGTCTCCTTTCAATGCCCATACGAACCGTTTCCGGGCATGCGTTAGGCCATTCGTAAATGAGAAAGTTTCGCAGAATTCAGTGCGACCCCTTATTGCCCGAGCTGTCCTTCGTGCCGAACGATCCGACGCGATAGAATGCAGTCCCGCGACGATTCGATGGAATGACCGAAATATGAATACCGGCGAGAAAAGCGAGCAAGGAGGTCTGCTTCATCTGTTGTCGGTGCGCCGTTTTGCGCCTTTTTTCGTAACCCAGTTTCTCGGAGCGTTCAACGATAACGTCTTCAAGAATGCGCTCGTCGTCTTGCTGACATTCCAGGCGGCGCAATGGACTTCTCTGCCCCCGGAAATCCTGACCAATCTGGCCGCAGGCGTTTTCATCCTGCCGTTTTTCCTTTTCTCCGCCACCGCCGGTCAGATTGCCGACAAGTTCGACAAGGCGGGCCTCGCGCGGCTCGTCAAACTGCTGGAGATGGCGATCATGGGATTCGCCGCCGCCGGCTTCCATTTTCATGATTTGAGCATTCTGCTCGTGGCGCTTTTCCTGCTCGGTCTGCATTCGACCTTGTTCGGGCCAGTGAAATACGCGATCTTGCCGCAACATTTGCACGCCCACGAACTGGTTGCCGGCAATGCCCTGGTCGAGTCCGGCACCTTTGTCGCGATCCTGCTGGGGACGCTGGTGGGTGGGCTGCTCGCCGGTGCCGGCGGGCATCCCGTCTGGGTGGCGCTGGCCGGCCTGGGGATCGCGGCGGCCGGCTATGGTGCGAGTCGTTTCATCCCTGCGGCGCCGCCACCGGTCCCCGATCTGAGGATCAATTTCAATCCTTTGTCCGAGACCTGGCGCAATATCGCATTCGCCCGTCGCGAACGCGCGGTGTTTCTCGCTATCCTCGCCATTTCCTGGTTCTGGCTGTATGGGGCCTTGTTCCTGGCGCAGTTCCCCGCCTATGCCAAGAATATTCTCGGTGGTGACGAATCTTCGGTGACTTTGTTGCTGGCGGTGTTTACGGTCGGCATCGGTGTCGGTTCGGCGCTCTGCGAGCGTTTATCCGGGAAACAGGTGGAGTTGGGCCTGGTGCCGCTTGGCGCGATCGGGCTGACCGCGTTTGGCATCGATGTGTGGCTGGCGTCGCCGCAGATCGTGCCGGGTGGGATTCCGCTCGATGTCGCTGCGTTGCTGTCCCGCGTGTCGACGCTGCGCGTGCTTTTCGATTTTCTGATGATCGGTATTGCCGGCGGATTTTTCATCGTGCCGCTGTATGTGCTGATCCAGGTACGCGGCGATCCCCGCCATCGCGCACGACTCATCGCCACCAACAACATTCTCAACGCCCTGTTCATGGTCGTCGGCGCCCTGGGTGCCGCGGCGCTGCTGGGCGGCGGCCTGTCGATCCCCGCCCTGTTCGGGCTTGCGGCCATCGTCAACGTCGTGATGGCGAGCTTTCTCTTTGTCTGTGATCGGGAGTACCTGCAACGCTGTCGTCATTGGCTCGGCCACGCTCGGGGCGGCTAAAATAACGCCATGACCGCCATTCATTTTTCCTTGAAAGAACGCCTTCCTCTGTATCTGCGCCTCATGCGGCTGGATAAGCCGATCGGCATTCTGCTGTTGTTGTGGCCGACCCTGTGGGCGCTCTGGTTTTCCTCGCAGGGCCGGCCGGATTGGGGCGTCGTCTTCGTCTTTGTCTGCGGCACCGTCCTTATGCGCTCGGCGGGATGTGTCATCAACGATTTGGCCGATCGCGATTTCGATCCGCACGTCGCCCGCACGAAGGCGCGTCCGCTGGCGGCCGGATTGGTGTCGTCCCGGGAGGCGCTGATTCTCTTCGTGGTGCTGTCGTTGGTCTCCTTCCTGCTGATCCTGCCCTTGCGCTCCCTGTATTTGCTGGCTTTGTCGGTTCCCGCGCTTTTTCTTGCAGCCAGCTATCCGCTCACCAAACGTTTCCTCGCTATTCCACAGGCGTATCTTGGTGTGGCCTTTGGTTTTGGTATTCCAATGGCATTCGCCGTCCAGCTCGATGCGATCCCTTCGACGGCCTGGCTCTTGCTACTTGCCAACGTGTTCTGGGCGATTGCCTACGATACCGAGTATGCGATGGTCGATCGTGCCGACGATCTGAAGATCGGCATCCGCACGTCGGCGATCACCTTCGGTCGCTACGATGTCGCTGCCGTGATGGTCTGCTATGCCGTGACGTTCGGCCTGATTGCGTGGGTCGGGGCGCAGTACCGTATGGGGCTCGGGTTTTATCTTGGATTGGGCGTTGCCGTAGCCTTGGCCGTATACCATTTCACCTTGATCCGGGAGCGCGATACGGTGCGATGTTTCCGCGCATTCCTGCATAACAACTGGGTGGGTGCCAGTATCTTTGCCGGTATCGCGCTGGACTATCTGCGCATGAACGCGGTACTGTTCTGAGCACTGCCCGATGACGACCGTCTTTTCATCGCTCACTTTCCTTTGGCGCGACGCGCTCACACGATCATGAAATATCACGATTTGCGCGATTTTGTCGCGCAGTTGGAACAACTCGGCGAACTCAAACGGATAGACGTTGAGGTCGATCCGCACCTCGAGATGACGGAAATCTGCGACCGCGTATTGCGCTCCGGCGGTCCGGCAATTTTGTTCGAGAAGCCCAAGGGCCACAGCGTGCCGGTGTTGGGCAATCTTTTCGGAACACCCCGGCGAGTGGCATTGGGGATGGGGGAGACCTCGGTCGAGGCGCTGCGCGAGGTGGGCAAGTTGCTTGCCTATCTGAAGGAGCCGGAGCCGCCCAAAGGGCTCAAGGATGCCTGGGAAAAACTGCCGGTTTTGCGGCAGGTGCTCAACATGGCGCCCAAGGTCGTTTCCTCGGCGGCGTGCCAGGAAATCGTCTGGGAAGGCGCCGATGTCGATTTGTCGCGCTTGCCGGTTCAGCATTGCTGGCCGGGCGATGTGGCGCCGCTGATTACCTGGGGCCTGACCGTCACGCGCGGCCCGAGCAAGGCGCGCCAGAATCTGGGGATTTACCGGCAGCAGGTGATCGGACCGAACAAGGTGATCATGCGCTGGCTTGCGCACCGCGGCGGTGCGCTCGATTTTCGCGATCATTGCTTGCAATACCCGGGCAAGCCTTTCCCCGTCGCGGTCGTCCTCGGCTGCGATCCCGCGACCATTCTCGCGGCGGTGACCCCCGTGCCGGATAACGTTTCCGAGTATCAATTCGCCGGTTTGCTGCGTGGGGCGAAGACCGAGTTGGTGAAATGTCTGGGCTCGGATCTGCAGGTGCCGGCCTTTGCCGAAATCGTTCTCGAGGGCTTTATCGACCCGACCGAAACCGCGCTCGAGGGGCCGTATGGCGATCACACCGGGTATTACAACGAGCAATCGACTTTCCCGGTGCTGACGATCGAACGCATCACGATGCGCAAGAATCCGATCTACCACAGCACCTATACCGGAAAGCCGCCGGATGAGCCGGCGATGCTGGCAGTGGCGCTCAACGAGGTGTTTGTGCCGCTCTTGCAAAAACAATATCCCGAAGTCGTCGATTTCTATCTGCCGCCCGAGGGATGTTCGTATCGCCTCGCGACGGTGAGCATCCGGAAACAATATCCGGGCCATGCTAAACGCGTAATGTTCGGCATCTGGAGTTTCCTGCGGCAGTTCATGTACACCAAGTTCATCATCGTTGTGGACGACGACGTGAATATCCGCGACTGGAAAGAGGTCATCTGGGCAATGACGACGCGGGTCGATGCGGCGCGCGATACCCTGATCGCCGAAAATACGCCGATCGATTATCTCGACTTTGCCAGTCCGGTGGCCGGTCTTGGCAGCAAGATGGGTATCGATGCGACGAACAAGTGGCCGGGCGAAACCACGCGCGAGTGGGGTCGCCCGATTGTCATGGACGAGGCAGTGAAAAAGCGTGTCGATGCCTTGTGGTGCAAATTAGGTTTGTAAATTTCGGCTTCTCCCCTATCATGCTGGCTGGCCTGAAGTGGACACTTCCTAAAACAACAGTCAGCCTTCATGGACAGTCGTCAGCCTTTATCGACAATTGATGTTGCAGAGCGCCCGGCTCCCCGTTCGGCCGGCGCTTTCGCGCGTCTGTCGATCATGCTGCTGCTGGTCTGTCTTGTGCCGCTTGCGGCCTATCTGGCGGTTCGTGTTCACGGTCCGCAGCTTGAGCAGAAAACCTTTGATCATCTCGCGTCGATCGCGACGCTGAAAGCGGCACACCTGGAAAGTCTGCTCCGCGAACGCCAGCGGCGAGGACGGGCGCTGGCGTCGTCGCCGGCCTTCGCCGATCTGTTGCAGTCGTTGCGGCAAGGTGACGGTGAGCGCGCCGCGCAGGCGTTCGATGCACTGTTCGCAGCGGCGCAGGAGGAGGGGCGGTACGATTCGCTGCAACTGGTCGGCGTGAAAGGCGATCTGCTGCTCAGTTCAGGGCGTCGTCGCAGCATTGCACCGGAGACCTTGTCGGCGCTTTCGGGCGGGCTGGCCGACAGCGGCGAGCGCGCTTTTTCCAGACTGATTGTCGATACCGGTGGCGTACGCTATGTCGATGTCGTCACTGCTCTTCCGCTTATGGATGAGGCGGGTCGTGATGCTCCGCGCTTCCTGATCCTGAGCGTGGCAGCAGACGATTTTCTGTTGCCGCTCTTGCGAGGATGGCCGACGGCCAGTCGTAGTGGCGAGACCTTCCTGATCCGTCGCGATGGCGCCAATGTCGACTATCTGAGCGAAACCGTTCGCGCTTCGGTTTCGCTCGTGCCGCGGCGTTCACTCTCGTCCGATGAAGCGGCTGTTGCGGCCCTTGCGCTCGAGGCGTCTCGTCCGGGGACGGCGAGAGCGATGGGGCATCGCGGCGAGTCGGTGTATGCGGCGTTTCGGCCAATTACCGGAACCGATTGGGTCCTCGTCGCCCAGCAAGCGTGCGACGAAGCGCGGGCGCCGCTGCGTAATCTGGGCTACAGCGTTGGGGCGGTGACCTTGCTTGCCGTGCTCGTCGTCGGCGCCGTCATTGGCCGGCTGCGGCGCTTGCGCGACCAGACCCGTCAGCTGGTTTCGGTCGCGCGTTCGGATGCGATGCTGCGTCGCTTCTACGATATGCCCTTTGTCGGCATTTCAATGCGACCGCTGTCTTCGGATAGTTGGAGCATGGTGAACGATTACCTGTGCCAGCTCTTCGGGTACACGCGCGATGAAATGCTGAATCTGCGCTGGCAGGATGTTTGTCACCCCGACGATATTGCCGTTACCGCCGACGCCTTCGGACAGCTTGAGCGGGGCGAGAGCGACAGCGAATTGATCGACAAGCGTTTTGTCCGCAAAGACGGGAGCGTGCTTTATGCCGAGGTCGCTATCCGTTCCGTGCGTGATGCCGATGGCAAACCCGAGTTTTTCTTCGCGGCCGTTCGCGATGTGAGCGCGCAAAAAGCGGCAGAGGCCCGCATCCGGCGACTGACCAGCATCTATTCGGCCCTGAGCGAAACGAATCAGGCGATTGTGCGCTGTACGAGCGAGGACGAACTGTTTCCGCAGATCTGCCGTTTCGCCGTCGATTACGGTGGAATGCAGATGGCATGGGTCGGAGTGCTCGATCCGGTCAGCAAGTGGGTTCGTCCCGTCGCGAGTTATGGTGCCGGCGCAGATTTCCTGGCGCTCTCGCAGGTTTCGGCCGATCCGCACACGCCGCATGGGCATGGGGTGACCGGCATCGCAATTCGCAACGAGGCGCCGTGCTGGATGCAGGATTACCTCAACGAGGCGTCGGCGATGCCATGGCGCGAGTTCGCCGAAGCGCATCACTGGCGATCTGCCGCCGCGTTACCGCTGTATCGTGGCGGTACGGTGGTGGGTGCGCTGGTGTTGTTTTCGATCGAGGTGGCTGCGTTTGACGAACAGATCCGCGCCTTGCTCACCGAAATGGCGCAGGACGTCAGCTTTGCCATGACGCAGTTCGTCAAGGAACAGGCACGGGCCAAGGCCGAGGCGGAGCTGCGTTTGGCCGCCCAAGTGTTCGAACAGAGCGCTGAAGCGGTGGTGATATCCGATCCGGATCATACGATCCTCAAGGTCAACCGGGCATTCACCGAAATCACCGGCTATGAGGATGACGAGGTGCGCGGGTTGTCGTCCCTCGTCCTGGCGGCGAGTCCGGAGGATGTCGAGCGCTATCCTGTCATGCTTGAAGAGATTCGTCGCATGGGGGCGTGGCAGGGCGAAATGTTCGCCCGGCGCAAGAACGGCGAGGTGTTTCCGCAGTTGCTGTCGATCAGCCGGGTGCTCGATGCCGACGGCCAGGTCAGTCACAACGTGGCCATGTTCCGCGACATCTCCGAGCAGCGGCAAAGCCAACAGCATATCCAGCGGCTGGCGCATTTCGATGCATTGACCGGGTTGCCGAATCGTCGTCTGCTCGAAGACCGCGTCAGCCAGGTACTCAATCGTGTCAGCCGTAACAGCGAGCGCATGTCGCTCGTTTTCATCGACCTCGATCGTTTCAAGAATGTGAACGATTCCCTCGGGCATCGGGTCGGCGACGAGTTGTTGATCCAGGTCGCCGGGCGTTTGCGCGAGACTTTGCGCGAGGATGACACCGTCGCACGCCTCGGAGGGGACGAGTTCATCCTCGTCTTGCCCGATACCGGCGTCAAAGGTTCTTCGCGCGTGGCGGAAAAGGTCATGGCGGCCTTGTCGCAGCCGTATCGGATCGATCAGCACGAATTGATCGTGACGCCGTCGATGGGGATCGCGATCTATCCCGATGACGGGGCCAACTACGAGGTCCTGTCACGCTGCGCCGACGCGGCGATGTATCGCGCCAAGGATGCCGGGCGTAACACCTTCCGCTTTTTTACGCGGGAAATGCAGGAGCATTCCGATCGCGTCCTGAGTCTCGAAAATGCCTTGCGGCGAGCGCTGGAGTTGGGGCAACTACAACTGCATTACCAGCCGCAGATTTCACTCGAAACGAATCGCGTGGTGGGGGTCGAAGCCCTGTTGCGCTGGACGCATCCGGAGTTCGGCGCGATCTCGCCGAGCGAATTCATCCCGATTGCCGAGGACAGTGGCCTGATTCTGGCAGTCGGCGAATGGGTGCTGCGCACCGCGATCCGGCAGTTGAAAGAATGGCAGTCCTCGGGCGCCGATTTCTTCAATCCGCTTGTCATGGCGGTGAATATTTCTGCCGTCCAGTTCCTGCGTGGCGGCTTGCCCGATCTGATCACGCAGATCCTTGCCGAATACGGGTTGCCGCACGATTGCCTGGAGCTTGAACTGACCGAAGGCGTGGCGCTGGGGAATCCCAACGAGGCAATCCAGTTGATGGAGGATCTGCACGCGCGAGGTGTGCGGCTGTCGATCGACGACTTCGGCACCGGCTATTCGTCGCTCAGTTATCTCAAGCGCTTCAAGGCGTACAAGCTCAAGATCGATCAATCCTTCGTGCGCGACATCTCCAGCGACCCTGATGACAAAGCCATCGTCGAGGCGATCATCAGCATGGCGCGCAGCCTCGGTATGCGCACCATCGCCGAGGGGGTCGAGACCGCCGAACAGATGGCCTATCTTTACGATCGCGATTGCGACGAGGCGCAGGGGTATTTCATCGCGCAACCGATGCCGGCCGATGCCTTCGAGGATTTTGTCCGCAATTTTCGTCTGCTCGGCTAGGACGCGATCATGATTCAGCGCGAGCCACGCTGGGTCGTGATTATCGCTCCGCGGTAAAGGCAAAAAAAACGGCGCCGAAGCGCCGTCGTGTTGTCTACCTCTGCGGTATTCTCAGTCGCCGATGACGACGCTGGTATAGACTTCCTGCACGTCGTCCAGGCTTTCGAGCGCATCGAGGAGGCGCTGCATTTTGGCAGCGTCTTCGCCGGTCAGTTCGGTTTCGTTCTCGGCCTTCATCGTCACCTGCCCGAATTCGGCGGTGAATCCGGCGGCTTCCAGCGCGTCCTTGACGGCCATGTAGTCGGCCGGTGGGGTGATGACTTCGATCGAACCGTCGTCGTTGGTGATGACGTCTTCGGCGCCGGCTTCGATCGCTGCGTCCATCAGGGTCGCTTCATCGGTGCCCGGTGCGAACAGCAGTTGGCCGCAGTGCTTGAACTGGAAGGCGACGCAGCCGTCGGTCCCCATGTTGCCGCCGTGCTTGTTGAACGCGTGACGCACGTCGGCGACGGTGCGGGTCCGGTTGTCCGTCAAACAATCGACCATGACAGCGGCGCCGCCGATGCCATAACCTTCGTAACGAATCTCGATGTAATCGACGCCTTCGAGTTCTCCCGTGCCCTTCTTGATCGCGTTTTCAATCTTGTCCTTGGGCATATTGACCGCCTTGCCCTTGTCGACCGCCATGCGCAGGCGTGGGTTGAAGCTCGGGTCGCCGCCGCCCATCTTGGCCGCTACCGTGATTTCCTTGGCGATCTTGGAAAAGGCAGCTCCCCGCTTTTCGTCCTGACGGCCTTTGCGGTGCTGGATGTTGGCCCATTTGGAATGTCCGGCCATGCTTACCTCGTCTGTTCGATACGTGCCGTGCGGTGCTGGTGAGCGTGACGGCAAATGGTTGATAATAAAACGTGCAATTTTACCACTGATCGTTACGTCGCTTGAATTTCCGGAGATGCGATGCGAGCTCGCGAGGTTATGAAAATGCTTCGGTCGTCGTTCGGGTGGCGGAGCCGGGCGTCTCACGCAAGGTTGCGCGGATGACTCGAATCTACCGTTGCCCGAAGTGCGGCGCGCGCTTCGATCCTCCGCGCGATCTGGCGTCGGAATGTCCGAGTTGCGGGGTCTGGTTCCACAAATTCGAGAGCCCCGCCGACGCTGTGCCCGCGCCCGAGCCGGCCATGCCCGAGGCGGTGGTTCGTGTTGAACCGAGCATTTTCTGGGGGCGTGCGTTTCTTCTCGTTTTCCTGGTGCTGTGGGGCTTGCAGTTGGCGGCGCTGGATTATCGCCAGGCCGAGATCAATGCGTCTTTCATGCACGCGATCCTGTTGCCGATCCACGAGGCCGGGCATGTGTTCGGCATGCCGTTTGGCGAGTTCATCTGCATCCTCGGCGGGAGCGCCTTCCAGATTCTTCTGCCCTTGGGTATCGGCGCCGCTTTCCTGTGGCGCCAACGCGATGTCTATGGGGCAGCCGTCTGCTTGTGGTGGGCGGGGGCGAGCGCCGTCGATCTCGCGCCTTACGTCTGGGATGCCTTGGCGCCGCAGTTGATCCTGCTCGGCGGTCATACCGGCGAGGACGGACCGCACGACTGGATCTACCTGCTCTCGCATCTGGGGGTGTTGCCGCATGCGCATCGCTTGGGCGTCGCCGTCCATCATCTCGGTGTCCTGGTGATGGCCGTAGCAATTGGCGTCGGCGCGTCGTGGTTGTGGCATCGGCGACCCGGCTGAAGTGCTTCACCGGATGAGACACGCCTTTGCCGTCCGATTGTGGTTAACCACATTGTCAGTGGGAATATTTCTCATTAAACTTTCTTTCAGTTTTAGGTGCCCCTGCTCCGCAGCCGCGGATCGGGGTGAAACGGGAAGCCGGTGCCGCTGTCGATTGCCTCGATAGCCATTCCGGCGCAGCCCCCCGCTGCTGTAGGCCTGACGAATCCGGCAGGAAGCCACTGTGCAGAAGATCGCATGGGAAGGCGTCGGACGAGGATGAAGGCGAGCCAGAAGACCGGCCTGGAACGAATGTGGTGCCAATCCTCGGGGTGAGGGGTGAGGTTCTGACGATTCGCTGCCGGTCATGTCTGCCTGTTTTCTGGCATTCCTGCGACTTCCGGTGGCTCATCTTCTGGCCGGATCCCCCTTTCGCGAGATTTTTAACGAAAGAGGTGAGTCATGCATATCATGGAGGGCTTTCTGCCCGTCGAACACGCTATCGGCTGGACTGCGGCTTCGTTGCCGTTCCTTGCCTGGGGCGTGGCTTCCATCAAGAAACAGATCGTCGAAGCGCCCGAGCGGCGCATGTTGCTGGGTGTCGGCGCGGCCTTTGCGTTCGTGCTGTCGGCGCTCAAGTTGCCGTCGGTGACCGGGAGTTGTTCGCACCCGACCGGGACCGGTCTCGGCGCCCTGTTGTTCGGTCCGGCGGCGATGGCGCCGCTTGGTTTAGTCGTTCTCTTGTTTCAGGCCGTGCTGCTCGCGCATGGCGGACTTACGACCCTGGGCGCCAATGTGTTTTCGATGGCCGTAGTCGGGCCGTTCGTCGCCTGGGCGGTGTATCGCGCAGTGTCGGCGCTGCGTGGGTCGTCGGGGCTCGCGGTTTTCCTTGCGGCGACGCTGGGCGACCTGGCGACCTATGTGGTGACGTCAGTCCAGTTGGCATGGGCATTCCCTGACCCTATCACCGGTTTCCTCGGCTCTTTTGCCAAGTTCGCCGGCATTTTCGCCTTGACGCAGGTTCCCCTGGCGATCAGCGAAGGCCTGCTGACGGTGCTGATCTTCAATGCGTTGGCCCGTTTCAATCCGCAGGAGTTGCGCGGTCTGGGTCTAAATATCGGGGCGGGAGTGCAGGCATGAGCTCAACGAAAAATCTTGCCATGTGGCTTGCCGTGGTGGCCTTGGCCGTGGTGCCCTTGTGGGTGGTCGAACGTCCCGAAGCGGCGCCGGGCGCCGAAGCGGTCAAACTGTTTGGCGGTGCCGACGACAAGGCGCGTGACATGATCGGCACGATCGCGCCGGAGTATGAGCCCTGGTTCGAGCCGCTGATGGAACCGGCCAGCGATGAAATCGCCTCGCTGTTGTTCGCCCTGCAGGCGGCGCTCGGTGCCGGCTTCATCGGCTATTTCCTCGGTGGCGCGGTGATGCGCGAGCGCTTGCGCCGT
The DNA here is from genome assembly GCF_900099695.1 of Propionivibrio dicarboxylicus. Classification (GTDB taxonomy): domain Bacteria; phylum Pseudomonadota; class Gammaproteobacteria; order Burkholderiales; family Rhodocyclaceae; genus Propionivibrio; species Propionivibrio dicarboxylicus. Next base: position 32,336 of record NZ_FNCY01000027.1, read on the forward strand.
GAGCGTTCGCCATCCGATACGACGCCCTGAAACGCGGTCTGGAATGCCGCGTCTGCGGTCGTTCCGGGCGCAACAATCAATGTCGCCGTCACTTTCGGAGCCCTTTCACTCGACATGACAGCCGACGGGGTGACGGCGACGCCCCCTTTCTTGAATCATCGATTGTTTCCTTAACCCTTTGAGAGCATCTCCATATCATGACTTTCGCATCTTCTTCGATTTTTCGATTGGCCGCGTTGGCCGCAGTGTCGGCGTCGTTGGTCTCCTCGGCCGCCTGTTTCGCCGGTGAGGACGAAACCGATTACCACTTCCGTCCGTTCTGGGTGGAACCGGCCGATCGCGTCGAGTTCGGCAGCGGCCACCTGGTCGGCGGTGTCGACCACGAAACGCATCCGGAGCGCGGCAGCCGCCGCAGCACAACCATGCCACTCGAAGCTACTCTCGGCCTGGGCTACGGCTTCAGCACGGTGATCGCTTTCGACGGCGGCGCGCGCAGTGTCTTCGATGACAATTCCACGAGTTCGTCGGCCAATCGCGAGATGAAACTGCGTTATTCCTTTCCCGAGTGGAACGGCATCAATGTTCTCGTTATGACCGGCGTCGACCGTCCGACCAGCGGGCAGAATTCGCGTCTTTCCAACGGTATTTCTGCCGCCATCGATACCGCGTTCGGGACGGTCGGCATCGGGCAGTTGTGGGAGCGGAAGCGTCCGGAAGATTTTCGCGCCGGGCAGGAGTCGGCAGTTAATCTGTTCCGTACTGGTCTCGGGAACGACGGGAAATGGGCGCTCGGCGGCGAATTGCGTTACGCCAGAACCGCCGAGAACGAAAATCTGCGGCGCTGGTTGCTCGGCGTCGGCCGCGTCGTCGGCAAAGGCGTCATGGCGGACTTTGCCGTCGGCGGAACTTTCCAGCACGCCGATGCGCATCGGTTTACAGCCGGTCTCAGCTGGTTTTTCTGAGCGTCTGGCCGGGTGAAAATTCGGCAGTGCCTGTTTTTTGAGCAGGGGGGCCGATGACTCTCGCATTGGCTTTGTAACGATTTGTGTCCACAGGGTTGTCCACAGTTATTGTGGACAACCCGTCAGACCAATCGGGAGCGATTCGGGTGCGCAACGCTTGGCGTTGTCGCGCCCAGTACAGCCGCATACGGCATGAAAACGGCGTATGCCGGGGTTGGCGGCACAAACGCTGTAATCCAGCGGTATCAAGGCCTGCAGCGGCTGTCCAGCCGCGTGTCATGATGGGCGCGTCGCTTCGGAGTGGGGGCGTCAGCGGGCGGCGGCCGAGTGGCTTGTGCCGCGCCTTCCGGGCAACGCCGGGCGTGTACCCGAACGACGTTATCCACGGCGATTGCGTCAGGCGGACAGGGCGGCGGGGCCGCCGCGTGTCCGTCTTTTCTGGGGATAACTTGCCTACAGAACTGCCGCCATCGCCTGGGCGACGTAATCGATGTTGCCTTCGTTCAGTCCGGCGATGCACATGCGTCCCGAGCGCACGAGGTAGACGCCGAATTCGTCGCGCAGACGATCGACTTGTTCCGGCGATAGCCCTGAGTAACTGAACATGCCGCGCTGCGTGATCAGGTAGCTGAAGTCGCGCGACGGGGCTGCGGCGCAGAGGACGTCATGGAGTTTGCGCCGCATCGTCTTGATGCGGGTGCGCATGTCGGCCACTTCCAGCATCCATTCGGCTTTCAGCGCCGGGTCGTTGAGCACGGTGGAGACGACCGAGGCGCCGTGCATCGGCGGGCTCGAGTAGTTGCGGCGCACGGTGAACTTGAGCTGGCCGAGCACATGCTCGGCTTGCTTGGCATCCGGGCAGATGATCGACAGGCCGCCGCAACGCTCGGCGTAGATCGAGAAATTCTTGGCGAAGGAATTGGCGACCACGAAGCTGATATCGGCGTCGGCCAGTGCGCGCACGGCGAAGACGTCTTCCTCGAAGCCGTCGCCGAAGCCCTGATAGGCGAGGTCGAGGAAGGGGATCAGTTCGCCCGCCTTGAGCACGTCGATGATCTGCGTCCATTGCGCCGGCGAGAGATCGACACCGGTCGGGTTGTGGCAGCAGGGATGCAGGAGCACCACGCTTTGCTTGGGCAAGCCCTTGAGGGTCGCCAGCATGCCGTCGAAATTGACGTTGCCGGTCGCTTCGTCATAGTAGGGATAGTCGTTCACAACGAAGCCGGCGCCGTCGAACATCGAGCGGTGGTTGTCCCAGGTCGGGTCGCTGACCCAGACCTGCGAATTCGGGAAGAAGCGCTTGAGGAAATCGGCTCCGACCTTGAGTGCGCCCGAGCCGCCGACCGTCTGGATGGTGGCGATGCGACCGGCTTGCAGCAGCGGATGGTCGGCGCCGAAGATCAGCTTCTGCACCGCTTCGCGATAGCTCGCCATGCCTTCCATCGGCAGATAGGGCTTCGGCGTGACCTGGGCGGCAAGCAGGGCCTCGGCCTTGCGTACCGTCGGCAGGACGGGGATCTTGCCTTCGGCGTCGTAGTAGATGCCGACGCCGAGATTGGCCTTGCGTTCGCGCGGGTCGGACAGGAAGGCGCCGATCAGGCTGAGGATCGGATCGCCGGCATAGGGGGGGATGTGCTGGAACATGGTGGTCTCTGGCCTCGTGTGTGTCGCCGGGCGCTGCCGATGGTCGGCGGCGCCAGTACGACGGAATACGCCAGTTTAAAGCAAACCGGGGCCGGGTCGCTAGGCGGGGCGGGCGCGAGACGGGCTCACCGCGTCTCGGTCTTGCGCTTGTCGCGGGCGAAGAGTGCGTCCAGACGCTGTTCGTAGGCGTGGTAGCCGATGGCGTCGTAGAGCGCTGCGCGCGTCTGCATGGTATCGAGTACCGCTTTCTGGGTGCCGTCGCGCCGCAGGGCGTCATAGACGGTGAGTGCGGCCTGGTTGGCGGCGCGGAAGGCCGAGAGCGGATAGAGCGCGATGGCAACGCCGACCGAGCGCAACTCGTCGACGGTGAACAGCGGCGTCGCGCCGAATTCGGTGATGTTGGCGAGGACCGGCACGCCGACGGCCTTGACGAAGCGGGCGTACATCGACAGCTCGGTCATCGCTTCCGGGAAGATCATGTCGGCGCCGGCTTCGACGCAGGCGACGGCGCGTTCTATGGCGGCGTCCAGTCCTTCGACGGCCAGCGCATCGGTGCGCGCCATGATGACGAATTGGTCGTCGTCGCGGGCGTCGGCGGCGGCCTTGATGCGATCGACCATTTCCGCCTGGCTGACGATTTCCTTGTTGGGCCGGTGGCCGCAGCGTTTGGCGCCGACCTGGTCTTCGATGTGCATGCCGGCGGCCCCCATCTTGATCATCGTGCGCGTCGTGCGGGCGACGTTGAAGGCCGAAGGGCCGAAGCCGGTATCGACGTCGACGAGCAGCGGCAGGTCGCAGACGTCGGTGATGCGGCGTACGTCGGTGGCGACGTCGTCGAGCGTCGAGATGCCGAGATCGGGCAGACCGAGCGAGCCGGCCGCGACACCGCCACCGGAGAGGTAGAGGGCGCGGAATCCGGCGCGTTGGGCGAGCAGCGCGTGATTGGCGTTGATGGCGCCAGGGATCTGCAGCGGCGATTCTTCGGCGACGGCTTGGCGCAGTGCGGCGCCGGGCGAACGATGGGACATGGACGAATTCCTTTCGGGGCGAAGGGGTCAGGGCATTTCGGTGAACACGTTGCGTGTCAGGACCTTGTCGCGCAGGGCGTCTTCGAGGTGCCGTCGCAACAGGTTTGCCGCCTTGACGCGATCGCCGGCGGCAATCGCGTCAAGGATGACGATGTGCTCAAGCGCCTGGTCGTGGCGGAAATCGCGGTCGCGCGTGAAGTGACGGTATTCGACGAGTCGCCGCAACTGGTCAGTGCGGCGCACGCCCTGCAGGATGAAGCGGTTGTTCGACCACTTGGCGATGGTTTCGTGGAAACGACAGCTCGCTTCGAACAGTTCGATCGGCGTGATGCTGCGGTAGCCCTGTTCGGCGATGAAGCGCTGGTGCTGGCGCAGGTTTTCCAGTTCTTCCGGGTCGGCATGGAAGCTCGGGCTGAGCAGGCCGGTCGGTTCGATCGCAGCGCGGAAAACATAGCTTTCCTCGTAGGCCTGGTTGGAGTCGATGATCGGCAGGAAAGTCCAACCATGTCCCGCCGATTTCTCGATCCACTCTTCCTGCTGGATGCGGGCCAGGACGCGCCGGACGGTGCCGCGCGGGGCGTCGTATCGGCGCATCAGGTCGATTTCGTTGACCGCATCGGGCAGCGTGCCAGTCAAGCGGTCTTCGGCGATGCGGAGATACAGCGGTTCGTCCGGCGTGGCGAGGAATTCGTGCGCCAGCGACCCGAGTTCGCTCGCGTCCCGGCTGAGGAAATGGCCGCGGTTGGGGTCGTGGGTCAGTACGCCGAGCGCGGCGAGATGCTGTAGCGCCACGTTGACCGGTGTGCGCGAGGTGCCGATCTGGCGGGCGATGGACAACTCGGCCAGGCGATCGCCGGCCTTGAGGTTGTCGTGCCGCATCAGGCTGACGATGTCGCGCACGATGCGTCGCTGCAAGGCGGTGAGATCTGTGGCTGCGGGAGCGGAGGCGGGTGGAGTGGTGGACGGCATCGCGTGATTCTCGCTGGAGGCAATCGGTGAAGCAAGTTCTGGGCGGGGTGGCCACTGTCAGTATTGTCGTTGACATTGCGTTTTATTGCAATAAAATGCACACGAGTTCGTGATAACGGAGTGTGAAAATGGAAACCCAATGGTGTGAGGGACCGGTCAGCCGGTCTGGAGAGCTTTCTCAAAACGGCGTCCGCTCGGTGGCGCTGCGGGCGCAGATCGAGTCCTTGTATCCGGGGGCTTTCGCCCGTTTGCCGCTGACGTGCCGGATCTTTGCCGAGAACGTGTTGCGCCGTTGCGCGCCGGAAGCGCGGGCGGCCGCGCTGGCACAGATCGTCGGGCAGCGTGACGACGCCGATTTCCCCTTCTATCCGGCACGGGTCGTGCTGCAGGATATTCTCGGGGGAACGGCGCTCGTCGATATGGCCGGCTTGCGCGATGCCGTCGCCGAAGCGGGGGGCGATCCGCGCCGCGTTAACCCGGTGGTGCCGGCGCAACTGGTGATCGATCACTCGCTGAACGTCGAGTTTTCGGGGGCCGAGCCCGACGCATTGGAGAAAAACATGGCGGTCGAGGCGCGGCGTAATGCCGAGCGCTTCGAATTCATGGCCTGGGCGCAGAAAGCCTTCGACAACGTCAATGTCGTCATGCAGGGCAACGGTATCCTGCACCAGATCAACCTCGAATATTTCTCTCCGGTCGTGCAGTGCGAAGACGGCGTGCTTTTCCCGGATACGCTGGTCGGCACCGACAGCCATACGCCGATGGTCAATGCTCTTGGCGTACTCGGCTGGGGCGTCGGTGGCATCGAGGCGGAGTCGGTGATGCTGGGACGCCCGATCTGGATGCGCGTGCCGGCGATCGTCGGCGTCGAACTGTCCGGGCAGCGGCAGCCGGGCATCCAGGCGACCGATCTGGTGCTGGCGCTGACCGAGTTCCTGCGCGCGCAGGGCGTCGTCGGTGCGATTCTCGAATTTTACGGTCCTGGCGTCGCCAGCCTCTCGGTGCCCGATCGCGCCACCATCGCCAATATGTCGCCGGAATTCGGTGCGACGGCTTCGCTGTTCGCCATTGACGCGCAGACGATCGACTATCTGCGCCTCACCGGCCGTAGCGACGAGGTCATCGAGCGAACCGAAGCCTACGCCCGTGCGCAGGGCCTGTGGGCGGACGCGCTGACGCAGGCTGAATACAAGCGCACGCTGCGTTTCGATCTCGCCACGGTCGGTCGGGCGATTGCCGGGCCGGCGAATCCGCACCAGCGCATTCCGTTGGCATCGCTGGCCTCGGCCGGCATCGCCCGGCCGGCCGCCGAGCGCGACGCGATTGCCGATGGCGGACCCTTGCCGGAAGGCGCCGTGGTGATCGCCGCGATCACGAGTTGCACCAACACCTCGAATCCGCGCAATCTGGTGACGGCTGCATTGCTGGCGCGCAACGCTGCCGCTCGCGGTCTGTCGCCGAAATCCTGGGTCAAGACCTCGTTCGCACCGGGTTCGCGCGCGGTCGCCGGCTACCTCGGCGCGGCCGGTCTGCTCGAACCGCTGCGGCAACTCGGTTTTGGCATCGTCGGTTTCGCCTGTACCTCGTGCAACGGCATGTCCGGCCCGCTGGCGCCGGCGATCGAAGCGGAAATCCTCAAGCGCGCCCTGCCGACGGCGGCGGTGCTGTCCGGCAACCGCAACTTCAACGGACGCATCCATCCGCGCGTCAGCGAGGCCTTTATCGCCTCGCCGGCGCTGGTGGTGGCCTACGCGCTGGCCGGTAGCATCCGCGTCGATGTCGAGCACGAGGCGCTTGGCGTCGATGCTAAGGGCCTGCCGGTGCTGCTCTCCGAGCTGTGGCCGGAAGATGCCGAGGTCGAAGCGATCATGGCTGCGCATGTTTCGGGCGAGCATTTCCGTTCGGCCTATGCGGCAGTCTGCGGTGCCGACACTTCGGCCGATGCGCCGGTGTCGCCGCAGTTTGCCTGGCGCGAGGAGTCGACCTATATCCGTCGTCCGCCCTACTGGAAAACGGTGCTGACACAGTTGCCGCGTGCGACCTCGATGCGGCCGATCGTCATTCTTGGCGACAACGTTACGACCGACGACCTGTCGCCCTCGGGAACGATCCTGCCGGAGAGCGCTGCCGGCCAGTACCTGCTGGCGCAGGGCACGACCAAGGAAGAGTTCAACACCTATACGACGCGACGCGGCGACCACATCGTCGCAGTCCGCGCGACCTTCGCCAACAATCGCCTGCGCAATGAGATGTGTCCGGGAATCGAGGGGCCGGTGACGCGCGTCGAACCGGAAGGCACGATCATGCCGATCTTCGATGCGGCGCAGCAGTACATCGAGCGCGAGCAGGAACTGATTGTCATCGCCGGGCGCAACTACGGCTGCGGTTCGTCGCGCGACTGGGCGGCCAAGGGGGTGCGGCTGATCGGCGTACGCGCGGTCGTCGCCGAGAGCTTCGAGCGTATCCACCGCACCAATCTCGTCGGCATGGGCGTCCTACCACTCGAATTCACCGACGGGGCGACGCGCAAGACGCTGGCGCTCGACGGCTCCGAAACCTATGCGCTGCGCGGCTTTGACGGTGCGCCTGCACCGGGCGCGCTGCTGACGCTGGCGATTACGCGGCGTGATGGCAGCGTCATCGAGATGACGGTGCGTTCGCGCATCGACACCGACGACGAGTGCCGCCTGTTCGCCGCCGGCGGTTTGTTGCCGTGCATCGCCAACGAATTGCTCGGCCGGTCCTGAGCCAAGGGAGACTTTCATGACGCAACTTCGCATTCCCGCCGTCTATATGCGCGGCGGTACCAGTAAAGGGGTTTTCTTTCTCGCCAGCGATCTGCCTGCCGATCCGGGGAAACGCGACCGCATCCTGCTGCGCGTGATCGGCAGTCCCGACCCGTATGGCAAGCACATCGACGGCATGGGCGGTGCGACATCGAGCACGAGCAAGGTGGTGCTGATCGGAAAATCGCAACGGCCCGATTGCGATGTCGACTATCTCTACGGCGGACTGGCCGTCGATAAGGATGCCGTCGACTGGAGCGGCAATTGCGGCAATCTCACCGCCGCCGTCGGTCCCTACGCCATCAGCATGGGCCTGGTTGCCGCGCCGGCCGACGGCTGGGCGACGGTGCGCATCTGGCAGGCGAATATCGGCAAGAAGATCATCGCGCAGGTGCCGATGCGCGGTGGCGAGGTTCAGGAAGAGGGCGACTTCGAGCTCGATGGCGTCACCTTCCCGGCGGCCGAAATCAAGCTGGCGTTCCTCGATCCCGGCGCTGATGAAGGCGAGGGTGCCGGCGGCGCGATGCTGCCGACCGGACGGGTCTGCGATTGGCTCGACGTGCCGGGGATCGGCCGCATCGAGGCGACGCTGATCAATGCCGGGCTGCCGACGATCTTCGTTGCTGCCGAGAGTATCGGTTTCAAGGGCACGGAATTGCAGCCCGACATCAATCCGCATCCGGAGGTGCTGGCGCGCATCGAGACGATCCGCCGCGCCGGCGCCGTCGCCATGGGGCTTGCAGCGACGCCGGAGGAGGCCGGGAAAACGGCGCATACGCCGAAGCTCTCGTTCGTTGCGCCGCCTCAGACCTACACCGCGTCGGACGGGCGGCGTGTCCGGGCGGAAGATATCGATCTTCTGGCGCGGGTGTTCTCGATGGGACCATTGCATCACGCGATGACCGGCACCGGCGCGGTCGCGATTGCTTCGGCAGTGGCCGTGGCGGGAACGATTCCGAACCGGTTGGCGCGGCGTTCGGCCGATGGGCGCGTGCGCTTCGGGCATCCGTCGGGCACGCTGTCGGTGGGCGCCGAGGCGCGCGAGGAGGGCGGCGCCTGGGTGGTTACCAAGGCGATGATGAGCCGCTCGGCGCGTCGCCTGATGGAAGGCTGGGTCCGGGTCCCGAATCCGGATCGGTAATGGAAAACGGGCGGCTATCGCCGCCCGTTGTGTCGACCGACGCGGTCAGCCAGTGCTTAATACGCGGTCAAACCGCCATCGACCGGCAGGGCGACGCCGTTGAGGAAGGCCGCTTCGTCCGAAGCGAGATAGAGCGCGGCGTTGGCGACGTCGCGCTCGGTGGCCAGGCGGCCGAGCGGGACTTCACCGAGACGCTCCTCTTTCTTGCTCGGGTCCTGGAACAGGATCTGGACGAGCGGCGTATCGACGGTGCTCGGATGGATCGAGTTGCAGCGGATATTGTCCTTGGCATAGCGCACGCCAACCGTCTTGGTCAGCAGCGTGACGGCGCCCTTGGTCACCGTGTAGGCCTCGGTCGTGTACTTGTGACCGACCAGCCCGCAGATCGACGACATGTTGATGATCGATCCGCCGCCGCCTTTTCGCATCAGCGGAATCGCATGCTTGATGCCGAGGAACGGCCCCTTGACGTTGATCGCCAGCATCTTGTCGAAATTGCCTTCGGCCATCTCTTCGATCGGTTCGCGGATGTTGATGCCGGCGTTGTTGACGAGGATGTCGAGTCGACCGAAACGTTCGGCCACCGCCGCCATCGCTGCCTTCCAGTCGGCTTCGCAAGCGACGTCGAGGCGCTGGAAAAACGCTCCGCCGCCGAGCGTCGCCGCCGTCGCTTCGCCAATCTCGGCGTTGAGGTCGCAGATGACGACACGCGCGCCTTCTTCGGCAAAGCGCCGGGCGATGGCAGCGCCCAATCCCTGGGCGCCACCGGTGATCAGCGCGGTCTTGTGCTGGAGTCTCATGGTGTGCGATCCCTTATTTGCGGACCTCGACCTTCGCCAGCTTCTCGTAGAAGCGGACGATGGCGCTGTGGTCGCAGGCGCCCATGTCGTCGCACTTGAGGGCCTGCAGCGTCTCCATGACGTTGGCCGTCAGTGGCGTCGCGACGTTGAGCGCGTGCGCCGTGTCGAGGGCGTTCTGCAGATCCTTGATGTGCAATTCGATGCGGAAGCCGGGCTTGAAGTTGCCGTCGAGCATCATCGGCACCTTGGCATTCATGACCGTCGAACCGGCGAGGCCACCCTTGATGGCATTGAAGACGGCTTCCGGATTGACGCCGGCCTTGGTCGCCAGCACGAAGGCTTCGGAGACGGCGGCGATGTTGAGGGCGACGACGATCTGGTTGGCGAGCTTGGTGACATTGCCGGCGCCGATGTCGCCGACGCGCACGACCGACGCGCCCATCTTGTCGAGCAGAGGCTTGACCGTTTCGAACGCTGCCGCGTCGCCGCCGACCATGATCGCCAGCGTGCCGTCGATCGCCTTCGGTTCGCCGCCGGAGACCGGTGCGTCGATCATTACGACCCCCTTGGCCTGGCAGGCCGCACAGATTTCCTGCGAGGCGGCCGGGGCGATCGAGCTCATGTCGACGAGGATCGTGCCGGGCTTGGCGCCGTCGAGCACGCCGTCGGCGCCCATAACGGCGTCTTTGACGTGCGGCGAGTTCGGCAGCATCGTGACAATCACGTCGCTCTGCGCGGCGACCGCCTTGTTCGACGGTGCAGCGGTGGCGCCGAGCGCGACGAGGTCGTCGGTGGGGGCGAATTTGTCATAGACGGTGAGCGTGTAGCCGGCCTTGATCAGGTTCTTCGCCATTGGGCGTCCCATGATGCCCAGGCCGATAAATCCGATTTTCATATGCTGTTCCCCTTAACGTCCGAGTGCGTTGCGCGCGGCTTGCGCGATATGTTTTTCAGTGAGGCCGAAGTGTTCGAGCAATTCGCCGTAGCTGTGGGCCGAGGTGCCGAAGACGTCGTCGATGCCGACGTGGGCGAAAGGCAGATTCACTTCGCCGAAGATCTTGGCAGCGATGGTGCTGCCGAGACCACCGATCTTGGTCGCCTCTTCGGCGACGACGATCGCTTTCTTGCCGGCGACATACTTGAGGATCTCTTTCTTGCACAGCGGCTTGAGCGTGCTGACGTTGATGACTTCGACCGAGATGCCTTCCGCCTTCAGCAGTTCAGCAGCCTCGACCGATTTCCACACCATCGCTCCGGTGGCGAAGATGACGACGTCACTGCCTTCGACAATGCGCTGCATCTTGCCGATTTCATAGGGGATACCGTCGTCGGCGGTGAACACCGGCAGGTCGTTGCGGTTGATGCGGATGTAGACCGGTCCCTGATGCGTCAGCATCGCCTTGACCATCTTGCGCGTCTCGACCGCGTCGCAGGGATTCAAGACTGTCAGGTTCGGGATCGTGCTCATTACATTGGCATCTTCGATCGACTGGTGCGTCTTGCCGTCGCCGAAGTCGGAGAGGCCGCAGCTCGAACCGCAGATGCGTACATTCGCCTGAGGAATGGCGATGCCGCAGCGGATCTGGTCGTAGGCACGGCCGAAGGCGAAGACGGCGAAGGTGCTGTAGAACGGGATCTTGCCGGCAAGCGCGAGGCCGGCCGCGGTCGAGGCCATGTTCTGCTCGGCGATGCCCATCTCGAAATAGCGCTCGGGGAAGGCGTCCTTGAACAGGCAGGACATCGTCGATTTTCCGAGGTCGGCTTCGAGCACGACAATGTCGGGATTCTGCCGGCCCTCTTCGACGAGAGCCTCACCGTAGGCGATGCGCAGGCTTTTCTTTTCCATGGTCAGATGTTCTCCAGTTGGGCCGCAAGTTCCTGCTTCGCCGCGTCGAACTTGGCCGCATCGAAAATTCCGTTGTGATAGGTCGCGACATTCTCGGCAAACGAGACGCCCTTGCCCTTGATGGTGTCGAGGATGATCAACGTCGGCTTGCCCTTGACCGTTTGCGCCTGATCGATGGCGGCGATGATCTTGCCGATGTCGTGGCCGTCGGTGACGATGACTTCCCAGCCGAAGGCCCGCCATTTCTGGTCGAGATCGGGAATGTTGAAGATGTCCTCGGTGCGCCCGGTGGCCTGGATCTTGTTCCAGTCGAGGAAGGCCGTCAGGTTGTCGACCTTGAAGTTGGCGGCGGCCATCGCGGCTTCCCAGAGCTGTCCCTCGGACTGCTCGCCGTCGCCCATGATGACGTAGACGCGGTTGGCCTTGCGGTCGAGGCGGAAGGCGAGCGCCATGCCGACACCGATCGACAGGCCCTGACCGAGCGAGCCGGTGACCGCTTCGATGCCGGGGATGCTGAGGTCGGGGTGCCCTTGCAGCAGCCCGTTGAGTTCCTTGACGCGCTTGAGTTCTTCGCGCGGGACGTAACCGACTTCGCAGAGCGCGGCGTACTGGATCAACGCCGCGTGGCCCTTCGACAGCAACAGGCGGTCGCGGTCGGGATGGCGCGGATTGGTCGGGTCGAGCTTCATTGAATGGAAATAGAGGACGGCCATCGCCTCGGCCAGCGAGCTCGATCCGCCCCAGTGCCCGGCAACGCCGACACCGATCATATCCAGCACGTTGTAGCGGAGTTGCTGCGCCTTGCGCTTTAGCTCCTTGACTGTGGTTTCGTCTGCCACGGGCTTCTCCTTGGTTGTCATGAGTGAATGCATTGGAGGGCGCCGGCGCTTGCTTCTTCTGCCTGGATTCGGCCGGCGCGCCTTACTTGTAACTTGTGATACATGTTATTAGGGCATAAAGGGTTCGGGCTGTCAAGCGAATCACCGGTGTGTGGGATCGGGACTTTTTTGCGAGAACGGTGGCAAAACCTGGGTGACTGCGCGGCCCGGAATCAGGGGCGGGCGGTACCGAGCGTTTTTTCCAGCGGTCGTTTGGTCTTGTGGAGAATGCCCTGAATCGTCTCTTCGATGTGGTCTTCCATCAGTTTCTCGCACAGTGCCTTGTCGCCGGTCTTGAGCGCATCGATCAGTTGACGGTGATAGCGCAGGCCCATTTCGGTGCCGAGCAGGCCGACGATGTCGACCATGGCCGACGAGAGAATCACGTTGATGAGTTCGTAGACTTTGACGATCAGCGGATTCTGCGAGATTTGTGCGAGGCGGTAATGGAACTGGTGATCGGCCGCCGCTTGCTGGACGCAGTCCTGTGTCGTCGAGAGTTCGATCATGCGGGTGTAGGTATCTTCGAGACACGCGAGGTCGTGATCCGTGATCTTGGAAACGACGAGGCCGATGGTGCCCTTTTCGATGATCTTCCGATATTCGAGGACGGTGATGATATCCTGGTTTTCGCTGATCTGGATCAGCGGGTGCAGGGTGTCCATGGCGTTGATCGTCGAGAAGTCGCGGACGAAGTTGCCGCCGCCGTGCTGCGTTTCGACGAGGCCAAGGATCTCGAGTTGCTGGATGGCAGCCCGGACCGTGACGCGACTGACGCCGAAGGTTTCGCAGAGATCGCTCTCCGACGGGAGTTTTTCCCCTGCTTTCCAGACGCCGGCCATCAGTTGCGATTTCAACTGCATGTAGACCTGCGAGCGGAGCGACTCGGTCTTGATCTTCTTCAGTTTTGGCACGATACAGACCTGTTCGTTAATTCGGCGGACGTCACGGTGAAAGTGGAAGCGTGGCGCTGGAGGCCGTATTTTATACGATTGGGACGATCGTCGCCGGCAGGACGGTCCGTTCGGCGGCCGCTGGGAAAACACGCACCTGGCACGAGGAGGCGCCAGGCGCGTGTTTGCATCGCCCGGATGCTTACTTCGCGTCGCGAATCGCGTCGATCGCCTTGATGTATTCCTCACCGCCGTACTTCGACGTGAACATCTGGCGTACCGGCTTCGAAGCCTCGAAGAAGGGCTGCGGATCGACCTTCTCGATGACCTGCAGACCGGCCTTCTTGACCTCGGCGATGATCTTGGCGACGTTGTCGTTATTCAGCTTGCGCTGATAGTTTCCGGCTTCCTGCGCCGCTTCGATGACCGCTTTCTGTTGCGCCGGGGTGAGCGACTCGAACTTCTGCTTGTTCATCGCCACCAGCAATGCGCTGTAGGCGTGATTGGTCAGCGACAGATACTTCTGCACTTCGTAGAACTTGCCCGAGTAGAGCAGGCCGAGCGACTGTTCCTGCGCGTCGACGGTCTTCATCTCCAGCGCCGTGTAGAGTTCGCCGATGGGCATCGGAACGGGGTTGGCGCCGAGCAGCTTCCAGGTTTCATTGTGCGCCGGGCTGCCGTTGGTGCGGACCTTGAGACCCTTGACGTCGGCCGGCGAATTGACCGGGCCGCGCGAATTGGTCAGCTCACGCCAGCCGGTATCCCAATAGGCGAGGCCCTTGAGATTGAACTCGGCGAGCTTGTCCATGATGTCCTGGCCGACCTTGCCGTCGAGCGTTCGGTAGGCGTGTGCCGTGTCCTTGAAGATGAACGGGATATCGAAGACGCCGAGCAACGGGACGATTCCGGTGTAATTGGAAGAACCGGAAATGACGATGTCAATGGATCCGCCGCGGGCGCTGGAAATGGCGGCCTGGGCGTGGCCGAGTGCGCTGTCGGAAAAGACTTTGACTTCCATCGCGCCGCCGGTCTTGGCCTTGAGCAGTTCGTTCATCTTTTCGCCGCCGGCGGTTTGCGGGTCGCTGCGAGCGGCTTCCGAGGCGAAACGCAAGACCATCTGGGCTTGGGCGCTGCCGATCGTCGTGACGAGCAGACCGACCGCGGCAAGCGATGCGAGTAAGGCATTTTTAAGCTTCATGGGGCTCCTCCTGTAACGTGTAATGATTGGTGTGCGACAACTTCTATTTGGCTGTGCGTCTTTTACTGCGAGGTACTTGAACTACTGAAAACTGCTGCATGACAACGGCCTTGTTGGGCGCAATGACATTGCGCTGAGGCTTCTTTTAGTAGAACCACCGTGCCGGTACCGTCACCAGTTGTGGGAACGCCACCAGCAGGAACATCACCAGCGTCTCCGCTACCAGGAACGGGAACATCCCCTTGATCACCGTATCCAGATTCACCCGCGCAACGCTCGAGACCACGTTCAGCACCGTTCCCACCGGCGGCGTGATCAGCCCGATCGCGTTGTTCATCATGAACATGATCCCGAAGTAGTACGGGTCGATCCCCGCCGCCTTCACCAACGGCATCAGCACCGGCGTCAGAATCAGCACCGTCGGCGCCAGGTCCAGCGCCGTCCCCACCGCAAAGACCAGAATCATCAGAATGATCATCAGCAGCAGACGGTTGTCCATGAACGGCGCCATCATCTCCGTCACTTGCGCCGGAATGTCCGCGATCGTGATCAGCCACGCCGACACCATCGACGCCGCCACGATCAGCATGATCGAACTCGCCG
>NZ_FNCY01000025.1 GCF_900099695.1 Propionivibrio dicarboxylicus
GTTGCCTGGGTTGCCTGGGTTGCCTGGGTTGCCTGGGTTGCCTGGGTTGCCTGGGTTGCCTGGGTTGCCTGGGTTGCCTGGGTTGCCTGGGTTGCGGCCGGCGGACGGCGGTCCGGTGCCGGCGCGAGCGTCACCGCCGGATCAACCGCTTGACGCTCGACGACAGGTGCCGTCACCGGGCGCGTCTCGACCACCGGCTCGGCGGTAGCCTTCGGCGCCTCCGGCTTGGCCGGCGGCAAACCGAGTAACACCGGGTCGACGCGCAGCGACGACGAGGCCTGCGCGCGCGCATCGATCACGTTTCCGCCGACCATCATACCGGCGAAACCCAACAGGAAAATCCGCGCAAGAGGCTTGCGCCGGGGCAAAAAAGTCATCCGGACACTTCAGGAAATAAGCCCGCCCTGCGCCGTACCGGCGACGGAGAGACCGACACGACGGGTGGTAAAATCGCCGCATTTTAGCATCAAGACACAAGGAGAAGCGGCATGCCGCGCACCCGCCAGCTACATCAGTGGCTCGAACACCTCTTTCCGGACCTGCGTCCGGGCGACGAACTGACGATTGAACCGGCTTCGGCCGACGCCAGTTTCCGTCGCTATTTCCGCATCACGTTGCCCGACGGCCTGACGCGCATCGTCATGGACGCACCGACCGAGCACGAGGACTGCCGCCCCTTCCTGCACGTCGCGGCGCTGTTCCATGCCGCCGGCGTACACGTCCCCGAGGTCCTCGCCGACCACCTCGACGACGGTTTCCTGCTGCTCTCCGACCTTGGCAACACGACCTACCTCAGCGCGCTGAACGGCGACACCGCACGCGCACTCTACGGCGATGCCAACGCAGCGCTCGTCGACATCCAGCGCGCCAGCCGCCCCGGCGTCCTGCCCGACTACGACCGGACGCTGCTCGAACGCGAACTGCGGCTATTCCCCGACTGGTACCTCGGCAAGCATCTCGAAATCAGCCTGGACGCCAAACAGGAAGCGGCACTGCACCGCGTCTTCGAGGCGATTCTCGCCAACAACCTGGCACAACCGCAGGTCTTCGTTCACCGCGACTACCATTCGCGCAACCTGATGGTCCTCGCCGACAAATACCCAGGCAATCCCGGCATCCTCGACTTCCAGGATGCCGTCTACGGCCCGATCACTTACGACCTCGTCTCGCTCTACCGCGACGCCTACATCGACTGGCCGGAAGCACAGGAACTCGATTTCGTCATCCGCTACTGGGAACGCGCCCGCGACGCCGGACTGCCGGTGCACGCCGACTTCGACGCCTTCTATCGCGACTATGAATGGATGGGCGCCCAGCGCCAGATCAAGGTGCTCGGCATCTTCGCACGGCTCTGGCATCGCGACGGCAAGGACGGCTACCTCAAGGACATGCCCCGCGTCATGGCGTACCTGCGCCGGACCTGCCAGCGCTATCGCGAACTCAAGCCCTTGGCGCAACTGCTCGACCAGCTTGAAGCGCGCGCGCCCGAGACCGGCCTGACCTTCTGAGGCGCGACTTCCGACATGGCCATCAACAGACCCCGCCAATGAAAGCAATGATCCTCGCGGCCGGCCGCGGCGAACGCATGCGCCCGCTCACCGACACGCCCCCCAAACCGCTGCTCTGCGCCGGCGGCAAGGCGCTGATCGCCTGGCACCTGGAGCGGCTCGCCGCCTGCGGCTTCCGCGACATCGTCATCAACCACGCCCATCTCGGCGAACAGATCGAAGCGGCGCTCGGCGACGGCAGCCGCTGGGACCTGTCGATCCGCTATTCGCCCGAACCGCCGGGGGCACTCGAAACTGCCGGCGGCATCGCCCATGCCCTGCCCTTGCTCGGCGACGCGCCATTTCTCGTCGTCAACGGCGACGTCTGGTGCGACTGGGATTTCCGCCGCGCCTACGCGCTGGCCGAACGCGAGGCGCACCTCGTTTTCGTCGACAACCCACCGCAACACCCCGGTGGCGACTTCTGCCTCGACGGCGACATCGTGCGCACGGCCGCCGACGCCGTTGGCCCGACGCTGACCTACGCCGGCACCGGCGTCTTCGCCCCCGCTTTCTTCGCCGACGTCCCCGACGGCACCGTCATGAAACTGCGGCCGCTGCTCGATGCCGCGATCGCCGAAGGACGGCTGACCGGGGAACATCACCGCGGCCGTTGGGTCGACGTGGGAACCCCCGAGCGCCTGGCGGATCTCGACCGCGCCCTGCGCCAAACCGACACCGGAGCACTGTCACCATGAACACCGACGCCCACGCCGCCCGCCGCCGCGCGCTCTTCGACCGGATCGGCGACGGCATCGCCATCCTGCCGACCGCCCGCGAAAAAACCCGCAATCGCGACACGCACTACCCCTATCGCTTCGACAGCGACTTCTGGTACCTCAGCAACTTTCCCGAACCCGACGCGATTCTCGTGCTGGTCGGCGGCACGGCGCCGCGCACGATCCTGTTCTGCCGCGAGAAAGACGCCGAGCGCGAGACCTGGGACGGCTTCCGCTACGGCCCGGCAGGCGCACGCGAAGTCTTCGGCGTCGACGAGGCCTATCCCTGCGGCGAATTCGACACACGCCTGCCCGACCTGCTGGCCGGCCACCCGTCGCTGTGGTTCACACTCGGCCATGACGCCGGCTGGGACGCCCGCGTCACCGCCGCGCTCAACGCCGTGCGCGCCCAACGCCGCGCCGGCAAACAGGCGCCGACGGTCCTGCACGACCTGCGTCGCGAAATCGAACATCTGCGGCGCGTCAAGGACACCACCGAAATCGGCCACATGCGCCGCGCCGCCGCCATCACCTCGGCCGGCCACGTGCGCGCCATGCAACGCTGTCGGCCGGGCCTGCCCGAATACGCGCTCGAAGCCGAACTCAGCCACGAATTCCGCGTCAGCGGCGCTGCCGGCCATGCCTACCCGCCGATCGTCGCCGGCGGTGCCGGCGCCTGCGTGCTCCATTACGTCAACAACGACCAGACACTCGCCGACGGATCGCTGGTCCTCATCGACGCCGGCTGCGAAGTCGAGGGCTATGCCGCCGACATCACCCGCACTTTCCCGGTTAACGGGCGCTTCACCAGCGCGCAGCGCGACGTCTATGAAATCGTCCTGGCTGCGCAGGCTGCTGCAATCGCTGCGCTCCGGCCCGGCGCCAGCTTTATCGACGACCACGACGCCGCCGTCCGCGTACTCGTCCGCGGCCTCGTCGATCTCGGCATCCTGCAGGGCGACATCGACGGCCTCATCGAACAGAACGCCTACCAGCCTTATTACATGCACCGCACCGGTCACTGGCTCGGCCTCGACGTCCACGACGCAGGCGAATACAAGGATGAAGACCAGTGGGCGCGCCTTGAATCCGGCATGGTCCTGACCGTCGAACCCGGCCTCTACCTGCGCCCGGACGCTGCGATTCCCGAAGCACTGCGCGGCATCGGCATCCGCATCGAGGACGACGTGCTCATCACCGACGACGGTGCCGACGTCTATACCACCGCGCCGAAGACCGTCGCCGACATCGAGGCGCTGATGCGCCATGACTGAACCGCTCCGTCACGTCGACATCGCCATCCTCGGCGCCGGCCCGGTCGGTATGGCCTTGGCCCGCGCCCTCAAGGGCAGCGGCCTCGACCTGCTGCTGATCGACCGCGCGCCGCGCCGCGCCTGGGCGAACGACCCGCGCGCACTGGCCATCGCCCACGGCAGCCGCCAACTGCTCGAACGACTCGACGCCTGGAACGTCGGCGACACCACCGACATCCGCCGCATCCACGTCTCGCAGCAGGGCGGTTTCGGCCGCACCGAACTCTGCGCCGAAGAGCATGGCCTGCCGGCACTCGGCTATGTCCTGCGCTATCGCGATCTCGCCGCCCGGCTCGAGCGCGAAACCGACACGATCCCCACCCTGCGACCGGCGACGGTCGAGCGCATCGACAGCGACGACACCGGCGTCCGGCTGCACGTGCGTACCGATGACGGCCCCGCCGAGATCGCCGCCCGGCTGCTCGTCCATGCCGAAGGCGCGCCTGCCGAAGGCCCCGACGTCCATGTCCGGGACTACGGCCAGCTCGCCATCGTCACCGAAGTCCGGCCGGCGAGCAGTCACAATTTCCGAGCCTGGGAACGCTTCACCCCCGACGGCCCGCTCGCGCTCCTGCCCTTCGGCCCGGATTATGCGATCGTCCTCACGGCGCCGACGGCGACGGCGCAGCGCCTGTTGCAAGGCGACGAGGCCAGCTTCCTCGACGCGCTGCGCGAACGGCTCGGCAAGCGCATCGACATCGTCGCCTGCGGCCCGCGCGCCGCCTTCCCGCTCGCGCTGCGCCTGCGCAAACAGCTCGCCGGCCCGCGCCAGGTCTGGATCGGCAACACCGCGCAAACGCTGCACCCGGTGACCGGCCAGGGCTTCAACCTCGGTCTGCGCGATGCGTGGACGCTCGCCGACACGCTCTGGGACGCCCGCCGGCAAGACCCGGGCGATGCCTCGACACTGGCCCGGTACGCCCGGCGACGCCAGCCCGACCGCCTGATCGGCACGCTGCTGACCGACGGCCTCGTCCGCCTGTTCTCCAACGATATCGGTCCGTTACGGGCGCTGCGAGGACTCGGCCTGCTCACGCTCGACCTCACCCCGCCGCTGCGTGCGCCACTCGCCCGCCAGATGATCTGGGGCACGCGCTAAGCGCCGATTTCGGCGGAGGCCGAAACCTCCGCCGAGACAGGCTCCAAATACCGCGTTGAGCAAAAAAGCACCGTTCCCAAGTACCGAATTGACTATTTTTTAAGCAGCAAACAAGGTAGAATTCGCCCCTTGCCCTGTCGAAAAATGCCAATCGCATGAACTTCCTTGGTTTCCCTCTCCGAAACAATCTTTTTGTCGCGCCGATGGCCGGGGTCACCGACCGTCCGTTCCGACAACTGTGCAAGAAGATGGGCGCGGGACTGGCCGTCTCGGAGATGGTCACCTCGAACTCGCTCCTGTACGGTAGCGCCAAGACGCGGCGTCGCGCCGACCACACCGGCGAAGTCGCGCCGATCTCGGTGCAGATCGCCGGCTCGGTGCCGGCAATGATGGCCGAGGCCGCGCGCTACAACGTCGACCACGGCGCCCAGATCATCGACATCAACATGGGCTGCCCGGCCAAAAAGATCTGCAACGTCATGGCCGGCTCGGCGCTGATGAAGGATGAGGCGCTGGTCGGCCGCATCCTTGAGGCGGTCGTCCGTGCCGTACCCGAAACGCCGGTGACGCTGAAAGTCCGCACCGGCTGGGACTCCTCCTGCCGCAACGCCCCGGCCATTCTCCGCATCGCCGAACAGGCCGGCATCCGCGCGCTCGCCGTGCACGGACGCACGCGCGCCGACGGTTACACCGGCCACGCCGAATACGAAACGATCGCCGCCATCAAGGCCGCCGCGCACATTCCGATCATCGCCAATGGCGACATCACCTCGCCCGAAAAAGCCCGTCACGTCCTCGACGTCACCGGCGCCGACGCACTGATGATCGGTCGGGCGGCGCAGGGCCGGCCGTGGCTATTCCGCGAAATCGAGCACTACCTGGCCACCGGCACGCACCTCTTGCCGCCGCGCGTCAGCGAGATTCACGCCATCCTGCTCGCGCACCTCGAAGACCTCTACGCCTTCTATGGCCACGAGACCGGCGTGCGTGTTGCGCGCAAGCACATCTCCTGGTACACGAAGGGACTCGTCGGCTCGGCCGCCTTCCGCCATCACATGAACCAGCTGCCGGATATCGATGTGCAGCGCCGCGCCGTCAACGACTTCTTTTTCCAGTTGGCCGAACAACACGAGCATCTGCAATACACCAATCAGAACAACAGCGACAACAGCGACACCGAGGGGGGACTCGCCGCATGAAACAACAACACGATATCGGTGCCTGCATTCACGGCGCACTCAAGACCTATTTCGCCAATCTCGACGGAGAACCGCCGGCCGCCATCTATGACATGGTACTCAAGAGCGTTGAACGTCCGATGCTCGAGGTCGTCCTCGAACACGCCGGCGGCAACCAGACGCTGGCTTCCGAGATGCTCGGCATCAACCGCAATACCTTGCGCAAGAAGCTGATCGAACACAATCTCGTCTAACGCCTTTCCCGATCCCTGACCCAAGATCCTGCCCATGAAAATCCGTCAAGCCCTCATCAGCCTTTCCGACAAACGCGGTGCACTCGAATTCGCCCAGGGACTCGCCGCCCAGGGCGTCAAGCTCCTGTCGACCGGCGGCACCGCCAAGCTTCTGCGCGACGCCGGCCTCGCCGTCACCGAAATCGGCGACTACACCGGTTTCCCGGAAATGCTCGATGGCCGCGTCAAGACGCTGCATCCGAAAGTCCACGGCGGCATCCTCGCCCGGCGCGACCTGCCCGAACACATGGCAACGCTCGCCGCGCACGACATCCCGACGATCGACCTCGTCTGCGTGAACCTCTATCCCTTTGCCGCGACCATCGCCAAGCCGGGCGTGACGCTCGAAGAAGCGATCGAGAACATCGACATCGGCGGCCCGACGATGGTGCGCTCGTCGGCCAAGAACTATACCGGCGTCGCCATCGTCACCGATCCGGACGATTACCCGGCACTGCTTGAAGAAATGCGCGGCAATGACGGCGCGCTGTCGCTGACGACGCGTTTTTCGCTCGCCAAGAAGGCCTTCACCCACACCGCCCGCTATGACGGCATGATCGCCAACTGGCTGACCGGCCTCGACGACGGCGTCGAAGCCAAGGCGGCCGACGCGGCGCCGACGCCCTCGGTCTTCCCGGCTCGGCTGCAGTTCGCCTTCGACCGCGTCGAGACGCTGCGCTACGGCGAGAACTCGCACCAGCGCGCCGCCTTCTACCGCGACCTCGCGCCGGCGCCCGGCAGCATCGCCGCCTACACGCAGCTGCAGGGCAAGGAACTCTCCTACAACAACATCGCCGACGCCGATGCGGCCTGGGAATGCGTCAAGAGCTTCGACGCACCGGCCTGCGTCATCATCAAGCACGCCAACCCCTGCGGCGTCGCCATTGACATCACCCTGCTCAAGGCCTACGAAAAAGCCTTCCAGACCGACTCGACCTCGGCCTTCGGCGGCATCATCGCCTTCAACGGCGAAGTCGGCCTTGACGTCGTCGAGGCGATGAACGCGCGCAAGCACTTCGTCGAAGTGCTGATCGCACCGTCCTTCAGCGCCGAAGCGAAAGCCGCGCTCGCCGGCAAGACCAACCTGCGCGTCCTCGTCGTACCGCTCGACCGCGCCCTCAACACGCTGGAATTCAAGCGCGTCGGCGGCGGCCTGCTGGTGCAGACGCCTGACAACTTCAGCGCCCAGGCTGCCGGCCTCAAGGTGGTGACGACGGTCCAGCCGAGCGCGCAACAAATCGAAGACCTGCTCTTCGCCGAGCGCGTCGCCAAATTCGTCAAGTCCAATGCCATCGTTTTCTGCGGTGGCGGCATGACGCTCGGCGTCGGCGCCGGCCAAATGAGCCGCGTCGACTCGACCAAGATTGCCAGCATCAAGGCGCAAGCCGCCGGTCTGTCGCTCGAGGGATCGGTGGTCGCCTCCGACGCCTTCTTCCCGTTCCGCGACGGCCTCGACGTGCTCGCTGCCGCCGGTGCCAAGGCCGTTATCCAGCCGGGCGGTTCGATGCGCGACGACGAAGTCATCGCTGCCGCGAACGAACATGGCATTGCCATGGTCTTTACCGGTGCTCGCCACTTCCGACATTAATCCACCCCCTAAGACCACGCTGATATGAAACTACTCGTCATCGGTTCCGGCGGACGCGAACATGCCCTGGCCTGGCGCCTGGCCAAGACATCCGGCGTCCAGAAGATCTACGTCGCGCCCGGCAACCCCGGCACGAAGCGCGAACTCGAGATCGAAAACGTCAATCTGTCCCAACCCGAGGAACTGGCCGACTTCGCCGAGCGCGAAGGCATTCATCTCACCGTCGTCGGTCCTGAAGCGCCGCTCGCCGCCGGTGTTGTCAACCTCTTCCGCACCCGCGGCCTCAAAATCTTCGGCCCGACGCGCGAAGCCGCGCAGCTCGAAAGCTCGAAGGATTTCGCCAAGCGCTTCATGACGCGGCACGGCATCCCGACGGCAAAATTCGAGACCTTCAGCGAGCCTGCGGCGGCGCACGCCTATGTCGACGCGCAAGGCGCGCCGATCGTCATCAAGGCCGACGGACTGGCGGCCGGCAAGGGTGTCGTCGTCGCCATGACGCTCGATGAAGCGCACCGCGCCATCGACGACATGCTCTCGGACAACAAACTCGGCGTGAAGTACGATGCCGCCGGCGCCCGCGTCGTCATCGAAGAATTCATGGATGGCGAGGAAGCGAGCTTCATCGTCATGGTCGACGGCAAGAATGTCCTGCCGCTCGCCTCGAGCCAGGACCACAAGCGCATCTTCGACGGCGACACCGGCCCCAATACCGGCGGCATGGGCGCCTACTCGCCCGCGCCGGTCGTCACCCCGGCGATCCATGCCAAGGCGATGCGCGAAGTCATCCTGCCGACCGTGCGCGGCATGATGGCCGACGGCATGCCCTACACCGGCTTCCTCTACGCCGGCCTGATGATCGGCAAGGACGGCTCGGTCAAGGTCGTCGAATTCAACTGCCGCATGGGCGACCCGGAAACGCAGCCGATCATGATGCGGCTCAAGTCCGACCTGCGCGTGCTGCTCGAACATGCCGTCGCCGGCAAGCTCGACGAAGTCGAAGCCGAATGGGATCGCCGCATTGCCCTGGGCGTCGTGCTCGCCGCTGCCAACTATCCGGAATCGCCGCGCACCGGCGATGTCATCACCGGCCTGCCGAACGAAGCCGAGGACGTGCACGTCTTCCATGCCGGCACCCGCGAACAGGACGGAAAGGTCGTCACGTCCGGCGGTCGTGTCCTCTGCGTCACCGCCCTCGGCGACAACGTCAAGCTGGCTCAGAAGCGCGCCTACGAAACGATCGCCGGCATCCACTTCGACGGCATGCAATTCCGTCGCGACATCGGCCATCGCGCCATCAACCGCTGACGCGATGCACGACCAGGGCGCGCTCGCCGCTTACTTCAGCGATTTGCAGGCGCGCCTCGTCGCCGCCGTCGAAGCCCTCGAAGGGTCGGAAGGCGGCCGTTTCCGCCACGACGCGTGGCAACGCCCCGACGGCAGCGCCATGCAGGGCGACGGCCTGACCTGCATCATCGAAGGCGGCCGCGTCTTCGAGCGCGGCGGCATCGCCCGCTCGCGCGTCAGCGGCGCCGCGCTGCCGCCCTCGGCGACAGCCCGACGACCGGAACTTGCCGGACGCCGGTTTACCGCCATCGGCGTCTCCCTCGTCCTGCACCCGCGCAATCCTTACTGTCCCACGGCCCATCTCAACGTGCGCTGCCTGACGACCCAAAGCGACGACGACTCGACCGCCCCGCTGTGGTGGTTCGGCGGCGGCATGGACTTGACGCCCTATTACCCCGTCGAAGACGACATCCGCCACTTCCATGGCGCTTGCCGGGCAGCACTCCTGCCCTTCGGGGAGGACGTCTATCGACGCGCCAAGCGCGCCTGCGACGACTATTTCTACCTGCCCCACCGCAAGGAAGCGCGGGGCGTCGGCGGCATCTTCTTCGACGATCTCAGCGACGGCGGCTTCGAGCGCTGTTTTGCCCAGACGCGCGCAGTCGGCGACGCCTTCGCCGGCGCCTACCTGCCGATCGTCGCGCGCCGGCTGGACACTCCCTACGGAGAGCGCGAACGCGACTTCCAGGCCTACCGGCGCGGCCGCTACGTCGAATTCAATCTGGTCTGCGATCGCGGCACGCTGTTCGGCCTGCAATCCGGCGGTCGCACCGAGTCGATCCTCATGTCGATGCCGCCGGTCGCCCACTGGCGCTACGACTGGCATGCCGAAGCCGGCAGCGCCGAAGCGCGACTCGGCGAAGCCCTGATTCCCCGCGACTGGGTCTGAGCGCTTCGACGCGGCGAGCGCCCGGCGCGCCTACTTGAGTTTGCCGCGCATGACGCGGACTCGCTCGGGCCGCGTCACCGTCGTTTTCCCGCCGCTGCCCGTGAGATTGCCGCAGGTGCACGCGCAGGCGATGAAGGGCACAGAACTCACCACCACCGTGCATTCCAGGCACTCGTAATACAGATCGCCGCCGATGGGCAAGGCGGCTGGATCGGGCGCCGGCTCGACAGGCGAAAATCGGTAAATTTTGCGGAGATCGACACCCATCATGTTCGTCACGCCTTCCATTCCAAACGGCTATTACGACATTCTAGCCATACGCGGCGAAAAACAGGACATGACGCATGAAAATAGTGATGCGAACGACATCGTCCGCCGGAATGTCGCTCAGAATCCGTCAAACGCGGTCAACGCCGCCACCAGTCCGGCGTCGGCCGGCGCAGTTGCCAGCACCCGCTGCAAGCCCAGCGCCGCCGCTTCCTCGGCGATTCGCGCATGCGGCACGAATACCGGCAGATGCACCAGACGCTGACGATCGTCCGGCGTCAAGGCCGACCACAGATTGCGCAAGCCTTCGCTCGATGACAGCGTCACTGCATCGACGCCTCCGTTGCGCAAGAGCGCAACCAACGGCGACATGTCGGCCGGCGCCGAGCGTCGATAGCAACTCAGGCAGTCGACCGTCGCGCCGCGCGCCCGCAGCGTCTCGGCGAGCAATTCGCGACCACCGTTGCCACGCAGGATCAGCACCCGGCGTCCGGCGACCGCCGCTGCGGAAAACTCCGGCAAGGCAAGCACCGCTTCGGAATCGAAGCGACCGCTCGGCGCCAGCACCGGGCCGATCCCGTGCGCCGCCAGCGCCGCCACTGTACTCGGCCCGATCGCCACAGCCCGCGTTGCCGCCGGCCAGCCATCGCCGAGAACGCGCGGCAGCCCGTAATCGACGGCATTGGGACTGATGAAAACGGCGAAGTCGTAGGAGGCGAGGACGTGCTTGTCATCGGCGCCCTCCGTGGCAACATCGATCGGACCGATGTCGAGCAGCGGAAAGCACACGGCCTCGCCGCCAAGCGCGGCGATCATGCCGGCCAGCGCCGCAGATTGGGCCGCCGGGCGCGTTACCAGAACACGCCTACCGCGCAGCGGCAAATCCGACGTCATTGCGCGCCGCAGGCCAGCGCCGCCAGAATCTCGTTGGCGCCTTGCGCGCGCAACTGCTGGGCCAGACGCTCGCCCAAGACCTCGTCGTCTTCGGGACGTCCGCGCAGATCGCCGGCGACCATGCGACGACCATCCGAGGTTGCGACGAAGCCGCGCAACCACAACTGACCGGCCTCGATCACCGCATAACCGCCGAGCGGCACCTGGCAACTGCCGCCAAGTGCACGGGAAAACGCACGCTCCGCCCGCACGCAATGCGCCGTATCGGCGTCATGCAGCGGCGCAAGCCAGGCAGCGACCTCGTCGCGACCGTCGACAATCTCGATGCCTAGCGCCCCTTGCCCAGGCGCGGGCAAGGACACTTCCGGCGCCAACACCGTGCGGATCCGCGCTTCCAGCCCGAGCCGGATCAGCCCCGCCGCCGCCAGGATGATGGCGTCGTACTGACCTTCGTCGAGCTTGCGCAGACGCGTATCGAGATTGCCGCGCAGCGGCTCGATGCGCAGCGCCGGAAACTTGGCACGCAGG
Source organism: Propionivibrio dicarboxylicus (assembly GCF_900099695.1). GTDB lineage: Bacteria > Pseudomonadota > Gammaproteobacteria > Burkholderiales > Rhodocyclaceae > Propionivibrio > Propionivibrio dicarboxylicus. The sequence goes on from NZ_FNCY01000025.1 coordinate 11,660, forward strand.
ATCGCCTCGCGGCGCAGGCTCGACGTCCCGACGACTGCGCCGGCGGGCAGCGCCTCGAGGCTGTCGTAGCGTGGCGAGACAAACGCATCGCGCGGATTTTCACGCGCCGAGATCACCGTCAGGCGGAATCCCTCCGGCATCTCCATCGGCACGTCCTTGAGCGAATGCACGGCGAGATCGGCTCGCCCCTCCTGCATCGCCACTTCGAGTTCCTTGATGAACAGGCCCTTGCCGCCGATCTGCGACAACGGCCGATCGAGGATCTGGTCCCCTCGGGTAGTCATGCCCAGGATATCGACGGTGGCACCGGGATACAGCGCCGCCAGCCGCGCCTGCACATGACAGGCTTGCCACATGGCCAACCGGGATTCGCGCGAAGCGATGACGATTTTCTCGGGAGAAGGGGGCATAACGGACACGCTGACATCCTTTGCAAAGGCGGGAAAGACGATGCGGATTGTAACAGTCCCGCTACCGCGGCGCTGACCCGCCGCGGTCCTGTCCGCCCGGCAAGGACGAAGATCCTGCTACTCGCCCGCCCCAAGGTCCGTGAAGCGCGGCCCAAGCAAGGCGTTGATCACCAGCACGTCTTCCTCGCTCAGCGCCCCGGCCGCCGCCTTGAGCTTCAGACCTTGCATCAGCGTGTCATAACGCGCCTTGGTCAGATCGCGCTTGGAGGCATACAGTTGCTGTTCGGCGTTGAGCACATCGCTGTTGATGCGAATGCCGACGCGATACCCGGCCTGGTTGCCTGTGACCGCCACTTCTCCCGACTCGATTGCCGACGCCAAGGCCTCCATCTGCGCCAGTCCGCTGGCGATCCCGGCAAAAGCCTGGCGCGCGTCGGTGGCAGCCTGCCGGCGCGCCGCCTCAAGATCGGCCTCCGCCTTGCGACGATTGGCAATCGCTTCGGCGACCCGGGCGCTCGTCCCGCCGCCGGAAAAAATCGGGATGGTCACTTGAATGCCGGTGGTCATGGTCCGGCCCAGCGTCGTGTAGTCGGTCGGCATCGAATAAATTCCGGAAGAATAATTCCGTCCGAGCGTCGTCGTAAAATCGAGCGTCGGCAGATGCTCGGCACGATGTTTGCTGACCACCGAGTCGGTCGCGGCGAGCGCCGCCTGCCCGGCACGGACCACCGGATTATTTTCACGCGCCTGGCCGACCCACGCCTGTTCATCGTCGGGTTGCGGGCGTGGTGCGACGATTTGGGGCCGCAAGGCTGACAAGGTCCGTGGCGATTCGCCGATGACTTTCTCGAGTTCCGCGCGTTTCGCCACCCGTTCGTTACGCGCCGCCACAAGTTCGGAGCGGGCCAGATCGACACGCGCGCGTGCCTCGTGGACATCGGTCAGGGCCGTCGTTCCAAACTGAAAGCCCCGCGCGGCGATCGCCTGTTGCTCGCTCATCGCTTTGAGCTTGGCCTCGGCAACGACGATCGAGTCTTCCGCGACAACGACATCGAAGTAGGCCTGCGCCGCGCGCAGGATCAGATCCTGCTCAGCCTGCATGTATTGCGCCACAGCCTGCTCGACCGTCGCGGCGGCTTCGATGTACGCGTAATAATTCTGCACGTGGAAGAGCGGATGGGTCATCTGCACATTCCAGTTCCAGGTACGCACGGTCCGATCGATCGGCGTCGCATAGTTGAACGAGGTATTTGCCAATGTCCTGTTATCCGCACTGGTCGCACTGATTGTCGGCAGGAAATTGGCCCACGCCTGCGGCAGGCGCTGCTCGACGGCTTCGCGCGCATGGCGGGCGGCGGCAAAGGTCGGATCGTTCCCCTGCGCCAGACGGTAGATTCCGAGAAAATCGGCCGCAGCCGCCGTCTGCAACAAGCCGACAAGCACAACGATCCCGGAGCAGAATCGGAACAGACGACGCTTCCATGAATTGAATTGATTCATCGCTCACGCCCGCTTTTCTGAAGCGTTGATAGATCCTGGAACCGCGCATCTCCGGCCAGAACGCGCCCTTCCAGGCCAGATTCGCTCAACCGCCGGCAAGCACCCGGCTCCGGTTCTCGACGGCAGCACTGAACGCGCTTTGTTGACGCAGCCTCATCGGACATTCCGCTCGCCGGGCTCGCCCGGATTCGTGGGGCCGGGGTCATCGCGTACGAACAGTGGCGGGAGGCGCCCCCCTCGCCTCCCGCACGCCCCCCGGCGCCATCACATGACCTGCTTCAAAAACGGTGCTGCCTGCAACAAAACCGCTGGACCGCATTCCTCTCCCGCCGGATGGCCGCCGTCAAAGCGTGGGCGAAGTCTCCGCGGGTTCCTCCGGCAAGGACTCGCCGGGCGCCGCCTGCGACGATTCCCGAGGCGCCTCCGGCGGGTACTCGCGAACGGTGAACATCCCCGGAGTCTCCGGATCCAGGATCATCATCGAGACCTTGCGCCCGGCAAGGACCGTTTGGCGCAGCTCCGTGAACAGCTCTTCCGCACCGCCGAACGGTGCCACAACGTCGATGATCCAGACGTCCTCGCCGCATCGCCATTCATGGGGTGCGATTTTCGGCAACGACGCCCGCATTCTTCCTGCCACCGCCTCATTGACAAGCGCCCACGAGAAGTAGGCACTGGGCACGCCATCCTTGTAATAGAGGTGGCACTGATCGAGCATGACTGGCGGCAATATCGCCCAGTCGATATCGGCGACGAACAGGAACTTGCGAAACGGATCCCGTGCGTATAGCCAGAGCGCCGGACCAATCAGCGGCAACCGCGCAAATCCTTCCCTGGCCTGCTCAAGCGCCGCCATGGCGGACGCCAGTGGTTCTTGATTGTTCTCTGCCATCATTCTCTCCCCCTGTCGGCAGGCCCCTGATCGAACACCGCCCGCCAGTAGAATTGATCTTCGCGGTTGCGCCGCTTCGGCCTGAATATCTGCCAGCGACTGGAGGAATTGTGCCAGTCATCGAAAAATCAAAATGCCAACTATTTCCTGAGAATCGCTTATTCAATAAAAATATTTTTCATGGTTATCGCGTCATAGCGAATGACAGGGCCGTCGGTTTTGGCTGTCAGACAAGGCTTAGAGCCTATTTCGGCGGGGCTCGCGGCCCACGAGCCCTACCGAACCAAGCTCTTAGATCACCGCGATCATTTCCTCGATGTCATCGATGTCGCCCAGCGTCGTGATCGCATCGATTCGCGCCAAGATGGTGTCCTTGATCCGCTCCGTGCTCGTCAGGCGCTCCCAATTGGCGCCAACGGCGCTGGCCAGCAGCACTGCCGCCTTCGCCAGCGGCAGGCCGCGCGCCACGGCATAACTCTCGAGAATGGAATAATCTTCGCGCTCCCGAGGCTTCCCGCCGTTTTCCAGGAGGCTTCGCGCCAGCAATGCCTTATGACGCACAAGTTCGTCGTTGCCGATATAGTCGGAATGATTGAGCCGTCGCTTGCGATTGATCGTCTCGCGCAGTTGCGCTTTCAGACGCGACATTTCATGCCGTCGATGGACTTCGCCCAGCACCCCCTGATGATTGACGGGTTCCATCCGATCGGCGTCGCTCTCGAATCGCGTCGAAAGCCCGGGAAAGCTCGCCTCAAGCAGACGTTCCCGCAATTCCAGCAAGGTCGCTTGATTCCCGGCGGCGGCAATCGCCTGATTCATCTTTTCACGAAAACGCTCGCTCTCCTTCACCACGCGCTCGGTTTCCTCGGCCTTGATCACGATCAGTCTCGCCGCCTGCCACATGGCACAACCCCGCGCAACCGCCACGGCTTCGAGCAGTTCGAATTTTTCTTCCTCCGGTACCCGGCCTTTCGCCCGGGCGAGGTAATCCCGCGCCTCTTTCAATTTCTCCCGGCGGGCCAACTCGCCGAACAGGCAGGACGGCATGAACGGGGCGCGCACGCTTTCGATCTTTTCGCTCAACGCCCGCAGCAAGGACGCTTTCTCGCCATCGAGCGAGGACGTTTCCAGCGCCGGCACCGGCTCTTCCGCTGTTCCGGAGAAAACCTGGCCATTGAATCGCCATGCCCAGCAGTTCCTGAGAGTCATCGCGCTGGGCAAGATGCCGACATAAGTGCCGACCCAATACCAACGGCCGTTCATTGGCGGCCGATACTCCGGGTTGTCGGTGAAATACACGACCCGATTCGATTCCACCTGACTGACGATAATGTAGTTGCCGCCCGCTGGCAGCGTCGCGGGCGCGACAGTGTTCATGGTCGCATCTCCCATGAAAATCACCCTGCCATGACGAGGCGATCGCTCATGCCTCCCCCTGACGACGGCAACGGGACTTGGCAACGTCTTGCGCAGGCGACGGTCATATACATTCCTCCCATGTCTTCGCCGATCCGCAATACGGCGTTTGCCAGGCATCTCGCGTATTGCTTTTTTTGTACGTTCGATCGAAATATCATTGATCAGGCCATTGTATTCCCCATCGAATCGGAATTGACCTGTCAGATATAACAGTCCGGCGAGACCACCATCAACTGGATGAACGCCATACTTTGCCAAAGCAGGAGACGGGAATGCCACACAGAACCGGACAATAACGACTCTGTACGAAGTATACATAACCGCCTTAAACAAACGGCGCACAATGCCGATCGGCATGGACGGTGCCACATTGCCCGCAACTTCCCGACAGCCCCTTTTGGGCGCAATGCCGGAAACATGGCGCGGCGCAGCCAAGGGCATCTTCACCCCGGGCACACGGCGCTACCCCGACGCGCCGCGCTAAAGTACGATGACATCCTTTGCGTTCGTAATGGAACCATCCGGGAAAAAACAGGTCACACGAAAAACACGAAATTTCGCATTACAGCATAACATTTCATATTGCGAAAAATCGAAACTCGGCGTATTGCCAGTCGCTCAATCCTTCCCGATGAAGACGCGCGACTGTCGGCCACCTCATCAACCGGTCCTCAGGAGAACATGCATGGCACCGCAAACCAACACCATCCCCGCCGTCGCGGATACGGACGCCGACCCGCAGGAAACGCGCGAATGGCTCGACGCACTCGCTGCCGTCCTGGAGAACGAAGGCCCCGAGCGTGCCCACTTCCTGATCGAGCAAATGATCGGACAGGCGCGTGAAAAAGGCATCGACCTGCCCTATAGCGCCACGACCGAATACATCAACACGATCCCGACCGACCGGCAACCGAACTACCCGGGCGACGCCGACATCGAAATCCGGATCCGCAACTACATCCGCTGGAACGCCATGGCGATGGTCGTGCGCGCCAACAAGAACACCAACGTCGGCGGCCACATCGCCTCCTTCGCCTCGTCGGCCGCGCTCTATGACGTCGGCTTCAACTGGTTCTGGCGCGGCCAGGACGACGCCTCCGGCGGCGACCTCGTCTTCTTCCAGGGCCACTCGATCCCCGGCGTCTATGCCCGCGCGTTCATGATGGGGCGGTTGAGCGAAGACCAAATCAACCATTTCCGCCAGGAAGTGGACGGCAAGGGACTGTCCTCCTACCCGCACCCCTGGCTGATGCCCGACTTCTGGCGTTTTCCGACCGTGTCGATGGGACTCGGTCCGATCCAGGCGATCTACCAGGCGCGCTTCATGAAGTACATGCAGAGCCGCAACTTCATCCCGGCCAACGATCGCAAGGTCTGGGCCTTCCTCGGCGACGGCGAGACCGACGAAGTCGAGACGCTCGGCGCCATCGGCATGGCCGCGCGCGAGCGCCTCGACAACCTGATCTTCGTCATCAACTGCAACCTGCAGCGGCTTGACGGCCCGGTGCGTGGCAACGGCAAGATCATCCAGGACCTCGAAGGTCAGTTCCGCGGTGCCGGCTGGAACGTCATCAAGCTGATCTGGGGCCGCTTCTGGGATCCGCTCTTCGCCCGCGATACCAAGGGCATCCTCAAGAAGCGCATGATGGACGTGGTCGACGGCGAATACCAGACCTACAAGGCCAAGAACGGCGCCTACGTGCGCGAACACTTCTTCAACACGCCCGAACTCAAGGCGCTCGTCGCCGATTACACCGACCGCGAACTCTTCGAACTCAACCGCGGCGGCCATGACATCTTCAAGATTTTCGCGGCCTTCAAGGCGGCGACCGAGCACCAGGGCCAGCCGACGCTGATCCTGGCCAAGACGGTCAAGGGCTATGGCATGGGCGAATCGGGCCAGGCGATGAACATCTCGCACCAGCAGAAGAAACTCGACCGCGAGGCGCTGATCGGCTTCCGCGACCGCTTCAAGCTGCCGGTGCCCGACGACAAGATCGACGAACTGCCCTACCTGCGCTTTGCCGAGAATTCCGAGGAATACAAATACATGCACGAGCGCCGCGCCGCGCTCGGCAGCTACCTGACGCGCCGGCGCACGCACGCGGAGCCGCTCGAAGTGCCGCCGCTCGCGGCCTTCGAACCGCTGCTCAAGGCCTCGGGCGAAGGACGCGAAGTATCGACGACGATGGCCATCGTCCGCCTGCTCAACATCCTGCTCAAGGACAAGCAGATCGGCAAGCGCGTCGTCCCGATCGTCCCCGACGAATCGCGCACCTTCGGCATGGAAGGCCTGTTCCGCCAGATCGGCATCTGGAACCAGCAAGGCCAGAACTACGTGCCTGAAGACCACGACCAACTGATGTTCTACAAGGAATCGAAGACCGGCCAGGTTCTGCAGGAAGGCATCAACGAAGCCGGCGCGATGAGCGACTGGATCGCCGCGGCGACGGCCTACTCGGTGCATAACGAGCAGATGATCCCGTTCTACATCTGCTACTCGATGTTCGGCCTGCAACGTACCATGGACCTCTACTGGGCCGCCGCCGACCAGCGCGCGCGCGGCTTCCTGATCGGCGGCACCGCCGGCCGCACGACGCTCAACGGCGAAGGCCTGCAGCACGAGGACGGCCACTCGCTGATCCTCTCGGGCCTGATCCCGAACTGCATCAGCTACGACCCGACCTTCTCCTACGAAGTCGCCGTCGTCATGCAGGACGGCATGCGCCGGATGTTCGCCGAACAGCAGGACGTGTTCTATTACATCACCGTCATGAACGAGAACTACGAGCATCCGGAAATGCCGGCCGGTGCAGAACAGGACATCGTCAAGGGCCTTTACCGCTTCCGCAGTGGCGCCGAAGACGATGCCAAGACGCCGCGCGTGCAACTGCTCGGCTCCGGCACGATCTTCCGCGAAGTCATCGCCGCTGCCGAACTGCTCAAGAACGACTGGGGCGTCGACGCCGACCTCTGGGGCTGCCCGAGCTTCAGCGAACTCGCGCGCGACGGCAACGACGCCGTGCGCTGGAATATGCTGCATCCGACCGACACGCCGCGCCAATCGCACGTCGCGCAGCGCCTCGGCCAAACGCGCGGCCCGGTCGTCGCCGCCACCGACTACGTCCGCCTCTATGCCGAACAGATCCGTCCGTTCATCGACCGCCGCTACGTCACGCTCGGCACCGACGGTTTCGGCCGCTCCGACACGCGCGAAGCGCTGCGCCGCTTCTTCGAGGTGGATCGCTACTGGGTGACCGTTGCGGCGCTGAAAGCGCTCGCTGACGACGGCGTCATCGCCGCAAGCACGGTCGCCGAAGCCATCGCAAAATACGGAATCGACATCAACAAGCCGAATCCGCTGACGGTATAACCAGGGAGAACCGCACATGAGTCAGCATATCGAAATCAAGGTCCCGGACATCGGTGATTACACCGACATTCCGGTTATCGAACTCTGCGTCGCCGTCGGCGACACGGTGGCGATCGACGACGCGCTCGTCACGCTCGAATCCGACAAGGCGACGATGGACGTGCCGGCCTCGGCGGCCGGCGTCGTCAAGGAACTGCGCGTCAAGCTCGGCGACCGCGTCTCGCAGGGCAGCATCGTTGCGATCGTCGAGGCCGCAGGCGCTGCCGCCGCGCCGTCCGAACCGGTGGCTTCGGTCGTCCCGCCCCCGGCTGCCGTAGCGGCCACCCCGGTCGCAGAAAAAGCCCCGGCCGCCCCACCGGCGCCCGCAGCGGCGCCCGCCAGCCTGCCGCCGGCTGCGCCGCCGATCCCGACCTCGCCGAACGCGCCGATCAGCCACACCCACGCCAGCCCCTCGGTGCGCCTGCTGGCGCGCGAACTCGGCGTGACGCTGACGCAAGTGCCGGCCTCCGGACCGAAAAGCCGCATCCTGCGCGAGGACGTCATCGCCTACGTCAAGGGCGTCATGCAATCCGGACCGGTCGCCGCAGCGGCGGCACCGGCCCCGGCCGGCGCCAGCCTCGGCGGACTCGATCTGCTGCCCTGGCCGAAAGTCGATTTCGAGAAATTCGGCCCGATCGAGCGCCAACCGCTCTCGCGCATCAAGAAGATCTCCGGCCAGAACCTGGCGCGCAACTGGGTGATGATCCCGGCCGTCACCTACCACGACGAAGCCGACATCACCGAACTCGAAGCCTTCCGCCTGCAGGTCAACAAGGAAAACGAGAAAGGCGGCGCCAAGATCACGATGCTTGCCTTTGTCATCAAGGCCTGCCAGATCGCGCTCGCCAAGTATCCGGAATTCAACAGCTCGCTCGACGGTGACAGCCTGGTCCTGAAGAAATACTTCAACATCGGTTTCGCTGCCGACACGCCGCATGGCCTCGTCGTCCCGGTCATCAAGAATGTCGACCAGAAATCGGTCAGCCAGCTCGCCGTCGAATGCGGCGAACTCGCCAGGAAGGCACGCGACGGCAAGCTCGGCCCGGCCGACATGAGCGGCGCCTGCTTCACCATCTCCAGCGTCGGCGGCATCGGCGGCACCAGCTTCTCGCCGATCGTCAATGCGCCTGAAGTCGCCATCCTCGGCGTCTCCAAGTCGGTGATGAAGCCGGTCTGGAACGGCGAGACCTTCATCCCGCGCCTGATCCTGCCGCTCTCGCTCTCGGCCGACCACCGCGTCATCGATGGCGCGCTCGGCACGCGCTTCAATGCCTATGTCGCGCAGCTGCTCTCCGACATGCGTCGGGCATTGATCTGAAAGGACCGGACATGAGCCAACTCATCGAAGTCAAGGTCCCCGACATCGGCAATTTTCACGACGTGCCGATCATCGAACTGTCCGTCAAACCCGGCGATGCCGTCAAAGCCGAAGATCCGCTGCTGACGCTTGAATCGGACAAGGCCACCATCGACATCCCCAGCCCTTGTGACGGTGTCATCACCGCCTTCAAGGTCGCGGTCGGCGACCGCGTCTCCGAAGGCACGATCGTTGCCATCATCGATGCGGCCGGCGCCACCGCCGCCGCCCCGGTGACCGCAGAACCCATCGCCGCACCCACGGCCGCGCCGGTCGCCGCACCCACGGCCGCGCCGGTCGCCGCAGCCCCCGCGCCCGCCTCCGCGCCGACAGCATCGGCATTTTCCGGCACGGCCGACATCGACTGCGACATGCTCGTCCTCGGCGCCGGCCCCGGCGGTTATTCGGCTGCATTCCGCAGCGCCGACCTCGGCCTCAAGACGGTGCTCGTCGAACGCTATGGCACGCTCGGCGGCGTCTGCCTCAATGTCGGCTGCATTCCCTCCAAGGCATTGCTGCACGTCACCGCCGTGCTCGACGAAACGCAGCACCTCGCCGACTGCGGCGTCAGCTTCGCGCCGCCGCAAATCGATATCGACGCCCTGCGCGCGCACAAGGCCAAGGTCGTCAAGAAGCTGACCACCGGCCTCGTCGGCATGGCCAAGGCACGCAAGGTCGAGGTCGTGCGCGGCCTCGGCCGCTTCCTCGACGCGCATCACCTCGAAGTCGCCGTCACCGACGGCAAGGGCCAGGACACCACCGGCGCCAAGAAGGTACTGCGCTTCAAGCAGTGCATCATCGCCGTCGGCTCGCAGTCCGTGCGCCTGCCTTTCATCCCGGAAGACCCGCGCATCGTCGACTCGACCGGCGCACTTGAACTGCGCACGGTCAACGGCGCCATCCCCAAGAAACTGCTTGTCATTGGCGGCGGCATCATCGGCCTCGAAATGGCCACCGTCTATTCGAGCCTCGGCACCAAGGTCGATGTCGTCGAAATGCTCGACGCGATCATGCAGGGACCGGACCGCGACGCCGTCAAGGTTTGGGAGAAGCAGAACGGACACCGCTTCGAGCGCGTCATGCTGAAAACCCGCACGGTCGCCGTCGACGCCCGCGACGACGGCCTCTGGGTCAAGTTCGATGGCGAGAACGCCCCCTCGGCCGACGCCGTGCGCTATGACATGATCCTGCAATCGGCCGGACGCCGTCCGAACGGCTCGAAGATCGCCGCCGAGAACGCCGGCGTCGCCGTCGACGAACGCGGTTTCATCCCGGTCGATGCGCAGATGCGTACCAACGTGCCGCACATCTTCGCCATCGGCGATGTCGTCGGCAACCCGATGCTGGCGCACAAGGCGGTACATGAAGCGCACGTCGCCGCCGAAGTCGCCGCCGGCCAGAAAACCGGCTTCGATGCCACGGTCATTCCTGGCGTCGCCTACACGCACCCGGAAGTTGCCTGGGTCGGCGTCGGCGAAGACCAGGCCAAGCGCGAGGGACGTTCGGTGGAAACGGCGAAGTTCCCGTGGGCGGCGTCGGGCCGCGCCATCGCCAACGGCGCCGAGTACGGCTTTACCAAGCTCGTCTTCGACGCCGAAACGCATCGCGTCATCGGCGGCACGATCGTCGGCCCCTCGGCCGGTGACATGATCGGTGAAATCACGCTGGCCATCGAGATGGGTGCCGACGCCGTGGACATTGGAAAAACGATCCATCCGCACCCGACGCTCGGCGAGACGATCGGCATGGCGGCCGAGGTCGCTCACGGCAGCTGCACCGATATTCCGCCGGCGCGCAAACGCTGACACGACGACGCCCCCCGCAACGCACCGGACGCCCCTGGCGCCGGTGCGTTTTCCGTTGACGCCGTCGAAAAAATGGCCGCCCCGGGAGTTCATCGACGCGCGCGGACATCACCGACAACGGGCCGCTACTCGCACCGCTGTCGTTCGCCTTGCCTGCGCGAATCGATCTGGTCTATGATCGATAATCAAGACACTTCATACACAATAACAACACCGGCCTAATCGACAAAACCGCTTGAAATAGCGAATTACCCCTTTGTCGAACTCCAAAAAAACAGCCATGAGACATTGTTCCGCCCGTCTGGCGAGACACCCTCTCCCATTGCTTCTGGAGTCGTGCTATGGCCGCCACACCACGCGAAAAGGGGTTTACGCTGATCGAACTGATCTGCGTCATTGTCATTCTCGGCATTCTTTCCGCCACCGCGATGCCGCGATTTGTCGATCTCGCCAAGGACGCTCGTATCGCCAAGCTCAATGCGCTTGCCGGCGCACTGCATACGACGGCCTATTTATGGAATGCCGCCTGCATGCTGAGCAGCGACAGCCATAAGTGCCTATACGCCGAAGCCGAGATCTTGTACAACGGCATTTCCGCCAACATCATCAATGGCTATCCGAACGCTGGCGACGCGCGCCCCTATCAAATCGAGACGTTGATCAACACGAGCGGTTTCACCGTGACGAAACCGGATTTTTTCTACATCCGTTTTTCGGTCCCCGACGCACCGGTGCCAAACTCGTGTTCGGTCACATACTGTGAGAGCAACACAACAGTCCAAGACACAACTTACTGCACACCAAAAAGCTACCGCGTCATTGTCCATACCGACGGATGTGGTTGACCCTGTAAGTCTCACACCCCGACATCCTCGCCGCATCGCGTTGTATTCTTCGGAGCGCGCTTGACGCCATCGCGGCGCGTAAATTCGCGCCCCCATGGTCGACTTCGCCCCCACCGATCGACACATCTGCTTCATCTATTTGCCGGGCCGCCTCGGCCAACAACTGCCATTTGCATAATTTCGAAAGCATCGCCGGGCAGGCATGTGGCACCACCGCCACACCCGTGCTGCCTTACGACAGCACGGGCCCCAAATCACACCATGACATTCGCCGCATAAATCGCCGACGCGCGGTTCTGATAGTCGGCCGCGGACAACGTCGTCCCGGCCGCCGGCGGCGCCATCTGCGCCATTGCTGTGATCAGGTTGCTGACGGTGGCGTCGGGCCTCCACGCAGCATCCGCCGGCGCTTGCCAGACCCGTTTCTGAATCAGCATCGACACATCGTCGAAGCTTCCAGCACCGCTCGTCTCAAGCTGATTCGACAGTGCCATCACCAGCGCATTGGCATCGGCCGCTGCCAGTACCTTGGCATCGTTCGACACGATCCGCTCGATCTGATACTGCGTGCCTGCATAGTGGTTCTGGATCGACACCGTGTTGCTCGGATTATTGCCCATCCCGTCCTGGCTACCCATGATGTCGATCACGAGATCGTTGCCGCGCCGGCGGAACCACAGTTGATTGGCCCGCGCGTCGATGAACAACGTATCCCGATTACCGTCCGCGTATCCTGACGCACGACTCAATCGTGTCGTTCGTGACATGCCTGTGCTCCAGATGTAAGCGCTACCCCAACCCCATTTGAACAGGGCTGGTTCCATGTCGTCAGAGTTTGGAAAGTCGGATCTGACAGAGGCTACCGAAAAGGCAATCGGCGAACGATTGATTGATTCTCTGGGAGAAGGTCAGAGAAATGATAATTGAGAGGCTATTGGTCAGTTACCGTAATGGAATTTTTGTCCGGCGAAGCTAATTTAAGTAGTCTAAAAAAATAAAAGTATTAACTAATTCACATAATTTCGACAAAATCACCGGCTCATCCCGAATCCAGGCGAAAGTCTAGACATTTTGTTGAATACCGCCTTCGGTCTCACGCACTTTACTCACCATGGCGGTGCGCACCGGCACGCCTGTGCGTTGCCGGGACATTCCGATAGAATGCTTGCTTTGACCATCGCCAATCTCTCATCATGACCCAGGACGAACTCAAACAAGCCGTCGCCGAAGCGGCGCTCGCGCATGTCGTCGAAGGCCGACTCGTCGGCGTCGGCACCGGCTCCACAGCACGCCTGTTCATTGAAGCGCTCGCCGGCATCAAGGACCGCATCACCGGCGCCGTCGCCAGTTCCGAGGACACGCGCCGCCGCCTCGAAGGTCACGGCATCCGCGTTTACGACCTCAACGACGTCACCGACCTGCCGGTCTACATCGACGGCGCCGACGAAATCACTGCCGAAATGCACATGATCAAGGGCGGTGGCGGCGCGCTGACGCGCGAGAAGATCGTCTCGGCCGTGGCGCAGAAGTTCGTCTGCATCGTCGACGCTTCGAAGTATGTAGATGTATTGGGCCGCTTCCCGCTGCCGGTCGAAGTCATTCCGATGGCGCGTGCCCAGGTCGCGCGCGAACTCACGCGCCTCGGCGGCCGTCCGGTGCTGCGTGAAGGCTTCGTCACCGACAATGGCAACATCATTCTCGACGTACACGGCCTGCAGATCGTCGACCCGGTGGCGCTTGAAAGCGAAATCGACCACCTCGCCGGCGTCGTCACCAACGGTCTCTTCGCCCGCCGCGCCGCCAACGTCTGCCTGATGGGTACCGACAAGGGCGTCATCACACTGAGCGCCGACTGAGCGTCACGCCGCGCTGACCGGCGGCTTGCCGTACGAGAAACCCGGGGCGCGTCTGCCGCCGCCGATTACGTTCGTCTCGATACCGAACAGATTTTTCGGTTCATCGATCACCGCCATGCCACGCTCGGCGCTAAAGGCCCGCGGCCGCATCGATGCGGCCGACGCCACCGGCATTCTTGGCGGGCCGCGCGAAATTCTTCGCAGTGCGCATGGCGACCTCGCCCAAAAAAAGGCGGCACCGTCGGGCGTGGCTCTCACGCACGCCCGACGGCACCGCCACCACACCGGTGCTGCCTTACGACAGCACGGCCCCCCAAATCACACCATGATATTCGCCGCGTATATCGCCGTCACGCGGGTCTGGAAGTCGGCTGTTGACAACGCCGTTCCGGCCGCCGGCGGCGCCATCTGTGCCATTGCGGTGATCAGGTTGCTGACGGTGGTGTCGGACTTCCATGCCGTATTCGCCGCGGTTTGCCAGGCCCCCTTCTGGATCAGCATCCACGAATCGTTGAAGCTTTGCGCACCGCTCGTCTCAAGCTGATTCGACAGTGCCGTCACCAGCGCGTTGGCATTCGACGCCAATAGCACCTTGGCGTCGCTCGACACGATCCGCTCGACCTGATACTGCGTGCCGACATAGTGGTTCTGGATCGTCACCGTGTTGCTCGGGTTATTGCCGCTCATATCCTGGCTGCCCATGATGTCGATCACGAGATCGTTGCTGCGCCGGCGGAACCACAGTTGATCGGCCCGCGCGTCGATGAACAGCGTATCCCGATTGCCCGTCGTCGCATCGTTCTCGATGATCGTGTCGGCACCGCTGACGCGGTCGAAACGGTAGATGGTCGAGTACGCCGGCGAAGGGACGGATCTGGTGCTGTCGTCGGTCGATTACACGCTGACGGACAATGTCGAGAATCTGACGCTGAGCGGTACTGCGATCAAAGGGGACGCGACTGAACTTTTCGGGCGTTGCGGCGGTCAAGCGCGGGCGGCGTGTATTATCCCGCGCTCGTCCACCTTTCTCCGGAACACGACCATGACGCTACGCAACACGCATGAACGCTACGGGACGATTTCGATCGGGCTGCACTGGCTGACGCTCGTCCTGCTCGCCGCCGTCTATGCCTGCATCGAATTGCGCGAGTTCTTCCCGAAAGGCAGCGATCCGCGCAATCTCCTGAAACACTGGCATTTCATGCTCGGCCTGCTCGTCTTCGGGCTGAGCGCCCTGCGCCTGGCCTGGAACCTGGCCAACGCCAGCCCCGGCATCACGCCGCCGTCCCCGCACTGGCAGGCCGTGTCGGCCAAACTCATGCACGTGGCACTGTATGCGCTGCTGCTGGCGCTGCCGCTCACCGGCTGGCTGATCCTCAGCGGCGAAGGCAAGCCGATTCCCTTCTTCGGCATCGAACTGCCACCGCTGATCGACGCCAACCGTTCATTGGCCAAGCGCATCGAGAATCTCCACGAAGCCGGCGCCAATCTCGGCCTGCTCCTGATCGGACTGCACGCCGCGGCGGCACTTGTCCACCACCACCTGATGCGTGACGACACCCTGCGGCGCATGTGGCCGCAGCGTCGCTAGGCGGCAAAAAACAAGGGCTCCCGCGGGAGCCCTTGTTCCAGGAATACGCCCGGCCAGCGCTCAGCGCGGCGGCACGTAGCCCTGCACCTGGTCGGCGCCGTCGCCGAAGAAATGCTTTTCGAGTTGCTCGGAGAGGTACTTGCGATGCTCGCCGTCCGCCAGGTTGAGGCGGTTCTCGTTGATGATCATCGTCTGCAGGCGAACCCACTGTTGCCAGGCTTCCTTCGAGACGCTCCGATAGATGCGCTTGCCGAGCTCGCCGGGATAAGGCGGCAGATCGAGACCTTCGGCCTCGCGGCCAAGCTTGACGCATTTCACCATTCTTGCCATGTGCATAACTCCGTAGTTTCAGGTGCGATCGTTCTTCCGGCCGATGGCCGCTTGCATTTCACAGCGGCTTCGAGAACACCTTCGAACGCCGCTGCAGATTGTAGACCAGCCGCTTCTCTTCCGGCAGATCGGCGACCGACTGCTCGGAGAAGCCGCGCTCGCGGAACCAGTGCGCCGTCACCGTCGTCAGCACGAACAGGCAGCGGATGCCGAGCGCCCGCGCGCGCATCTCGATGCGTTTGAGCAGTTGCTCGCCGTAGCCCCAGCGACGGAAGTGCGGATGCACCGCCACGCAGGCCAGTTCCGCCTGCTCTTCGCCATAGGGATAGAGCGCGGCGCAACCGACGATCATGCCGTCGTGCTCGACCACCGAGAAGCGCGTGATCTCGCGTTCGAGCAGTTCGCGCGAACGCCGCACGAGAATGCCGGCTTCTTCCAGCGGCTCGATCAGCGCGACCAGGCCACCGATGTCGTCGGGCCGCGCATCGCGCAGGATTTCCAGCGATTCCCGCGTGATGATGGTTCCGACCCCGTCGCGCGAAAAGAGTTCGCGCAGGAGCGTGCCGTCCTCGTTGTAGCCGATCAGATGCACGCGGCCGACGCCGGTACGGCTGGCGCGCGCGGCACAGGGCAGATAACGGCGAATGTCGGTCGACAGCCACTCGCCGGAGGTAACCAGCCGGTCGGCGGCGTCGGTGGTCATCTCGTCGAGCAGACGGCCGTCGCTGTCGGTGACGCCCTGGCTGTCGGTCAGGAAGATCAGCTTGTCGGCGCCGATGGCGACCGCTGTCGCCTCGGCCACCTCTTCCATCGCCAGGTTGAAGATCTCGCCGGTCGGGCTGGCGCCGAGCGGCGAGAGGATGACGATGTTGCCGATGCGGAGCTGCGCCTTGATGCCTTCCGCATCGATCTTGCGCACGCAGCCGGCATACTGCATGTCGACGCCGTCGATGACGCCGAGCGGCTTGGTGACGATGAAGTTGCCGGTCACCGCGCGGATCGTGCTGTTGGCCATCGGCGTGTCGGGCAGCCCCTGCGAGAGCAGCGCGTCGATTTCGAGATAAACGCTGCCGACCGCGTCGATGACGCAGTCGAGCGCGGCCGCGTCGGTGATGCGATAGCCCGAATGGTTCTTCGATTCGAGACCCTTCTCGCGCAATTCCTCCTCGATCTGCGGCCGGGCGCCGTGCACCAGCACGAGGCGCACGCCGAGGGCTGCCAGCAGGTTGGCGTCGTAGGCGAGCGAGCGGGCCAGCGGCCCGGCGATCGCACGTCCGCCGAAGGCAATGACGAAGGTCTTGCCGCGGAACAGGTTCACATACGGCGCCACCGCGCGAAACAGCGAGACAAAGTGGGCGGAGCTCAATTCTTCGGCCATGTCGGTTTCAGTCCTTTTCCTTCTCTTTCGTTTTCTCGGTCAGCAGCGCCTTTTCCAGACGCTCGCAAATGGTACGCAGAATCTTGACGCGGGCAAAGCTCTTGTCATTGGCCTCGACCAGGGTCCAGGGCGCCGAACTCGTGCTGGAGCGGTCGACCATGTCGCACACGGCGGCATGATACAACCCGGCCTTCTCGCGGTTGCGCCAATCTTCTTCGGTGATCTTGAAGCGCTTGAACTCGACCTCCTCGCGCTCCTTGAAGCGTTTCAACTGCTCCTCGTCGCTGATCTGCAGCCAGAACTTGATGACGATCGCACCGTCCTCATGCAGCTCGTGCTCGAAGTCGTTGATTTCGGCATAGGCGCGCAGCCAGTCGCCTTCGCTGCAGAAGCCTTCGACACGCTCGACGAGCACGCGGCCGTACCACGAGCGGTCGAAGATGGTGACGCGACCGACGCGCGGCAGATGCCGCCAGAAGCGCCACAGATACGGCTGCGCCCGTTCTTCCTCGGTCGGCGCGGCGATCGGCACGATCTGGTACTGGCGCGCGTCGAGCGCCGCCGTGACGCGCCGGATGCTGCCGCCCTTGCCGGCGGCGTCCGAGCCTTCGAAGACGAGGATCAGCGAGCGCTTGCCGAAGGCCGGATGGCGGACGAGATCGGCGAGCCGCCCCTGCCACTTGGCCAGCTGCGTCTCGTAGCTCTTCTTGTCGAGTTTCTGCGTCAGGTCGAGCGTCGTCAGCACGTCGATGCTGTCGCCCTTGGCGACGATCGGCGCCGCCACGGCGAAATCCCGCGCCTGCGGCGCCGCCAGGCGGGCCTGCATGGCTTCGAGAATGACGCGGCCGACCGTCAGCGAACGGTAGCGGTCGTCGGTGCCTTCGACGACGATCCACGGCGCCCACGGCGTGTTGGTCATGCGCAGCACATGGCCGGCGGCTTCCTGCAGCTTGTCATAGGTCTTGAGCCGGTCCCAGCTCGCCTGGGTGACGCGCCAGGCGGTGCGCGGGTCGCTTTCGAGCGCTTTCAGGCGCTTGCGCTGCCCGTCCTTGGACAGATGAATCCAGAACTTGAGGACGAGCGTGCCTTCGTTGGCGAGCATCGCCTCGAAACGGTTGATCTGCTCGATGCGCTGGTCGAGGTGCGCCTTGCCGACATCGCCGGCGATGCGCTCGGCGATCGGGCTCGAATACCACGAGCCGGCAAAGATGCCGATGCGCCCTTTCGGCGGCAATGCGCGCCAGAAACGCCACATGTACGGGCGCTCGCGTTCCTCGTCGGTCGGCGCCGAAAAGGCCAGCGTCGACAGGTAGCGCGCATCCATCCACTCGTACAGCACATTGATCGTCTCGCTCTTGCCGGCGCCGTCGACGCCGCTGATCAGGATGACGATCGGAAATTTGCCGCGCTCGCGCAGCTCGAACTGGGCGTCGAGCAGGCTGGCGCGCAGCTGCGGCACTTCCTTGCGATAGGTCGCTTTGTCGATGCTGTGCCCGAGTTCCGCCGATTCGAACATGATTTCTTCCTCCGCCAATGCCGCCTCAGGCAAAATCGCCCCATACCGCCTGGATCGCCGCCAGCGCCGCCATCCCGGCCGTTTCGGTGCGCAGGACGCGCGGCCCGAGACGCACCCCGCAGAACCCGGCGCTCGTCGCCAGGGCCGTCTCTTCCGGCGCCAGCCCGCCCTCGGCGCCGATCAGCAATTCGATCGCCTGCCCCGGTGTCGGCGGCGCCAGCGTCAGCAGCACGGCCTCGGCCTCGGGCACCAGCATCAGCCGCCGTACGCCCGAAACCGGCTGCGCCAGCCAGCGGTCGAGCGCGACGATCTCCTCGATCTCGGGCACACGGTTACGCCCGCACTGCTCGCAAGCGGCCACCGCCACCCCACGCCAGTGGGCGGCGCGACGCCGGGCGCGCTCGCCATCGAGCCGCAGCACGCTGCGCCGCGATACCACCGGCACGATACGCGAAACGCCGAGTTCGACGGCTTTCTGGACGGTGGCATCCATCTTGTCGCCGGTCTGCAAGGCCTGCACCAGCGTGATCGCCAGCGGCGATTCGCGTTCGACCGCATGCCGGGCGCCGAGGCGCACGCTGACGCAGTCGCGCGCCACCGCGTCGATGACGGCGTCGACTTCGCCGCCGCGGCCGTCGAACAGGGTCAGGGCGTCGCCGGCGCGCAGGCGCAGTACGCGCCCGGCATGGCGGGCGGCGTCTTCGGGCAGATCGAGCGCAGCGCCCTCGACAAGCGGCAGCGGACAGAAAAAGCGGGGAGCATTCATGCGCATATTATAGAAAACCCCGGTGCCGGAACGATGCCAACTTTGCCCCGGCGGGGTATTTTGCTGCGAAAAAGGCGCTTCCGCCTCGCCGATACAACACTTCGGCACCGCCCCCCGCCGCCCCCGCCTCCGATGATTCTGGCATGATAGCGGGCAAGGCCGGGCCGTCCGCCGCCCGCCACCCACTGGAGACACCGCATGACCACCCCGATCAAGGCCATCGTCACCGGCCATTCGCGCGGACTCGGCGCCGCCATCGCAGAACGCTGTCTTGCCCGCGGCATTCCCGTCCTCGGCCTCGCCCGGCGCGGCAATCCCGAGTTGCTCGCGCGTTATCCCGATCGATTGAGCGAAGCGGCCATCGACATGGCCGACGCCGCCGCCCTGGCGGCCTGGATCGACGGTAGCGACCTCCGCGCCTTCTGTGCCGACGCCGGCACGCTGCTGCTCATAAACAACGCCGGCACACTCGGCCCGGTCGGCCCGATCGAGACGCAGGCCGCTGCTGCCATCGCCACGGCGGTACAGATCAACGTCGCCGCGCCGCTGATGCTGGCCGGCGCCGCCGCCCGCGACCATGCCGGCGAGCTACGCGTCGTTCATATCTCGAGCGGCGCCGCCCGCTCGCCCTACGCCGGCTGGTCGGTCTATTGCGCCACCAAGGCGGCGCTCGACCATCATGCCCGCGCCGTCGCCGCCGACCAGAACCCGGCGCTGCGCATCTGCAGCCTGGCCCCGGGCGTCGTCGATACCGATATGCAAACGGAAATTCGGGAAACGCCGGAAGCGCACTTCCCGCTGCTGAAGCGCTTCCGCCAGCTCAAGCAGAACGGCCTGCTGACGGCGCCCGACGAAGCCGCCCGGCGCATCGTGGACTATTCGCTCGGCGCCGATTTCGGCAAGACGCCGACCGCCGACCTGCGCGAGCTCCCCTGAGCGGCCGCCTGCCACGCCCCACAATGGGGCAACGCCGCACCGGCTGCGACGAAGTCGGTGCGAGTCATGGCGCCGCCTCCGGCGCAGATTCCGGCCATTGCCGACACCGGCGCACGTGGCACCGGTCTTGCTCGCTTTTAACACGGCGGCATGAGCGCTTTTGTCGGACGCGCGCGCTTGCCGTAGAATCAGCCCATATCGTAACGACCGACACTGTGGAGAGACGTTTATGCCCGCCTCGAATCCCCTTGCCAATGAAGGCGCAGAATTCCGCGCCGAAATCGACAGGAAGCTGCTCACCGAAGTCGCCGCCGAACCGGTAACCGCCAACACCAAGGAGCTGTACAAGGCCTTGTCGTTGCTGGTCCGCGAGCAGCTCGCCCAGCGTTGGGTCAAGACGCAGGTCGAAGACCGCAAGGCCAAGGCCCGCCGCATCTACTACATGTCGATGGAATTCCTCGTCGGTCGCGCGCTCAACAACGCGCTGTCGGCGCTCGACCTGCGCGACACGGCCGACGCCGCCTTCTCGGCGGTCGGCGGCCCGGCGCTCACCGACGTGCTCGAATGCGAGCCCGACGCGGCGCTCGGCAACGGCGGTCTCGGCCGCCTCGCCGCCTGCTTCCTCGACTCGATGGCGACGCTCGAACTGCCGTCGTGGGGCTACGGCATGCGTTACGAATACGGCATGTTCGCCCAGTCGATCATCAACGGCGCCCAGGTCGAACACCCGGATTCCTGGCTGGTCGATGGCACGCCCTGGGAATTCCCGCGGCCGGGCACCGTCTTCCCGGTGCGTTTCGGCGGCAGCGCCGAGCACTGCGGCGAATGGGCCGAGTGGAACGCGGCCGAGGCCGTCGAGGCGCGCGCCTACGACTACGTCATTCCCGGCCACGGCACCGAGCGCGTCAGCACCCTGCGCCTGTGGAAAGCCGGCGCGCCGGCGCAGATCGACCTCAACGCCTTCAACTCCGGCGATTACGCCCGCGCCGCCGAGTTCAAGAACCGCTTCGAGAACATTTCCTGGGTGCTCTACCCGAACGACAGCACCCCGGCCGGGCGCGAACTGCGCCTGCGCCAGGAGTACTTCTTCGTCTCCGCCTCGCTGCAGGACATCCTCTTCCATCACCTGGAAGAACACGGGCATCTCAACAATCTCGCCGACCAGATCGCCATCCACCTCAACGACACGCATCCGGCGATCAGCGTCGCCGAGCTCATGCGCCTTCTTTGCGATGACTACGGCATGCTCTGGTCACAGGCCTGGAGCCAGTGCAAGCGCATCTTCTCCTACACCAACCACACACTGATGCCGGAGGCATTGGAAACCTGGGCGGTCGGCCTGATGCAGTACCTGTTGCCGCGCCACATGCGCATCATCTACCGCATCAACCAGGAGTTCCTCAACGAGGTCTCGCAACGCTTCCCCGGCGACATCGATCTGATCCGCCGCATCTCGCTGATCGACGATGCCGACGGCAATCCCGACAACAAGCGCGTGCGCATGGCGCACCTCTCGATCGTCGGCAGCCATCGCATCAACGGCGTGTCGCAATTGCACTCGGACCTCATGGTGCAGACGATCTTCGCCGATTTCGCCCGCCTCTATCCCGACCGGTTTCACAACAAGACCAACGGCGTCACGCCGCGCCGCTGGGTGGCGCAGGCCAACCCCAACCTCGCCACGCTGCTCGATCGCCGCCTCGGCAAGGAATGGCGGCTCGACTTGGACCGTCTGAAGGGGCTGCGCGCTGCCGCCGACGACCCCGAATTCCGCAACGAATTCGCCGCCGCCAAGCACGTCAACAAGCTGCGCCTCGCCGACTATGTCAAACGCGAAACCGGCATCATCCTCAATCCGCACTGTCTCTTCGACGTCCAGGTCAAGCGTATCCACGAATACAAGCGGCAGTTGCTCAACGTCCTGCACGTCATCACGCGCTACAACGCCCTGCTGCACGGCGTCGATGAGGATGCGACGCCGCGCTGCGTGATCTTCGCCGGCAAGGCGGCCTCGTCGTATTACATGGCCAAGCAGATCATCCATCTGATCCATGACGTCGCCACCACCATCAACGGCGACCCGCGCGTCAAGGATCGCCTCAAGGTCGTCTTCATCCCGAATTACGGGGTGTCGCTGGCCGAGATGATCATCCCGGCAGCCAACCTGTCGGAGCAGATCTCGACGGCCGGCACCGAGGCCTCCGGCACCGGCAACATGAAGTTCGCGCTCAACGGCGCGCTGACGATCGGCACCGAAGACGGTGCCAACATCGAAATCCGCGACAACGTCGGCGCCGAGAACATCTTCATCTTCGGCAACAGCACGCCGCAGGTCGCGGCGCTGCGTACCTCGGGCTACGATCCGCGCGCCATCTACCAGAACGACCCGGCACTCAACGAGACGCTGAACCGGATCGACGGCGGTTTCTTCTCGCCGAACGAGCGCAAGCGGTATCATGACCTCTTCAATGCGCTCGTCAATTACGGCGACCATTACATGCTGCTTGCCGACTATGCCGACTACATTGCCACGCAGCGCCGCGTCGACGCGCTCTACGCCACACCGGACGAGTGGCAGCGCCGCGCGATCCTCAACGTCGCCGGCATGGGCGCTTTCTCGGCCGACCGCACCATTCGCGAATATGCCATTGACACCTGGGGCATGGAGCAACTCCTGAAACCGATCTGAAAGGACCGCAATGCTCAACAAGGCTGAAGTCCTGGCGCTCTGCCGGGCCGAACACGGCGACCCCTTCGCCGTCCTCGGCCCGCACATCGACAGCAAGGGCCGCTTCTGGCTGCGGACGCTGCAACCGGGCGCCACGGCGGTATCCGCCATCGATGCCGACAGCGGCGAATTGTTGTTCGAACTCAGTGAACGCCACATCGAGGCGCTCGGCGGCCCCACCGGCTTCTTCGAGGCATCGCCGCTCGGACGCAAGGAGGATATCCGCTACCGCCTGCGCGTGAGCTGGCCCGGCGGCGTGCAGGAGGTCGACGACCCCTACCGTTTCCCGCCGGTGCTCGGCGAACTCGACGTCTGGCTGCTCGCCGAAGGCTCGCACCTGCGTCCCTTCGAGCGGCTCGGCGCGCACCTGCGCGAGATCGACGGCGTGCACGGCATCGCCTTCGCCGTCTGGGCGCCCGACGCCCAGCGTGTCAGCGTCATCGGTGACTTCAACACCTGGGACGGGCGCCGTCACCCGATGCGCCTGCGGCGCGAGTGCGGCGTCTGGGAAATCTTCATTCCCGGCGTCGGCGCCGGCACGCGCTACAAGTTCGAAATCCGCGCCCGCAACGGCCACCTGTTGCCGCACAAGGCCGACCCCTACGGCTTTTCGGCCGAGTTGCGCCCGTCGACGGCCTCGGTCGTCTGCGAGCTGCCGCCGGCTCCGACACCGCCCACGGCACCGCCCGGCAACCGCCTCAACCGGCCGATCTCGATCTACGAGGTGCACCTCGGTTCGTGGCAGCGCGGCGACGACGGCGGCTTCCTCGACTGGGACGAGATCGCCCGGCGCCTGATTCCCTATGTCACCGAGCTCGGCTTCACCCACCTCGAACTCCTGCCGATCTCGGAACACCCCTTCGACGGTTCCTGGGGCTACCAGCCGCTCGGCCTCTACGCGCCGACGGCGCGCTTCGGCTCGCCGCAGGGCTTCAGCAACTTCATTACCGCCTGTCATGCCGCCGGACTCGAAGTCATCGTCGACTGGGTGCCGGCGCATTTCCCGACCGACGAACACGGTCTCGGCCGCTTCGACGGCCACGCCCTCTACGAACACGCCGATCCGCGCGAAGGCAAGCATCAGGACTGGGGCACGCTGATCTACAACTTCGGCCGCCGCGAGGTCTTCAACTACCTGGTCGGCAACGCGCTGTTCTGGATCGAGCGCTACGGCGTCGACGGACTGCGCGTCGACGCGGTCGCCTCGATGCTCTATCGCGACTACAGCCGCAAGCACGGCGAGTGGATCCCGAACGTTTTCGGCGGCCGCGAGAATCTCGAGGCCGTGCATTTCCTGCGCCGCATGAACGAAGTGCTCGGGCAGGAATGCCCCGGCGCCGCCACCTACGCCGAAGAATCGACGGCCTGGCCCTCGGTCAGCCGCCCGCCCTCGATGGGCGGCCTCGGCTTCCATTACAAGTGGAACATGGGCTGGATGCACGACATCCTCGACTACATGGGCCGCGACCCGATTCATCGCCGCTACCACCACAACCAGCTGACCTTCGGGCTGCTCTACGCCTTCACCGAAAATTTCGTCCTGCCGCTCTCGCATGACGAAGTCGTCCATGGCAAGGGCTCGCTGATCAACAAGATGGCCGGCGACACCTGGCAGAAGTTCGCCAACCTGCGCACGCTCTACGGTTTCATGTGGACGCATCCGGGCAAGAAGCTGCTGTTCATGGGCGGCGAATTCGCCCAGTGGAACGAATGGAACGACGCCGGCACGCTCGACTGGAACCTGCTCGATTTCCCGATGCATGACGGCGTCCGCCGCCTGATCGGCGATCTCAACCGGCTCTACCGGCGCACGCCGGCCCTGCACGAGCGCGACTTCGAACCCGGCGGCTTCGAATGGATCTCGGCCAACGATTCGGACAACTCGGTCATCGCCTACGTCCGGCGCGGCCATGACCCCGCCCACGCCATGCTCTGCGTCTGCAACTTCACCCCGGTCGTCCGCCAAGGCTACCGCATCGGCGCGCCCGGCCCGGGCAGCTATCACGAACGCATCAATACCGATTCGGAATATTACGGCGGCAGCAACGTCGGCAACCCGTTCGGCATCGTCAACGCCGAACCGATCGCCGCGCACGGCCGCGAATGGTCGGTGGCGCTGACGCTGCCGCCGCTGGCGACGGTAGTCTTCGAATGGGAACACTGAGCCCCGACACCGCGCTGCAGGGCGGCCGCCCCTGGCCGCTCGGCGCGCACTGGGACGGCCAGGGCGTCAATTTCGCGCTTTTCTCGGCCCATGCCGAGCACGTCGAACTCTGCCTCTTCGACGACGCCGGCGAGCATCGTCTGGCTCTGCCGGTGCGCAGCGACGACGTCTGGCACGGCTACCTGCCGGGCGCCGCACCGGGACTGCGCTACGGTTTCCGCGTCCACGGCCCGGCCGGACCCGGCCATCGCTTCGATCCGTCGCGCCTGCTCATCGACCCCTACGCCCGCGACCTGGCCGGCAGCTTCCGCTATGACGCCGACACATCGACGCCGGACGCGTTCACGGCGCGCGTCGTGCATGCGCCCTTCGACTGGGGCGACGACGCACCGCCGGCAACGCCGCTGGCCGACTCGGTGCTCTGCGAACTGCATGTGCGCGGCGCCACCCGCCAGCACCCCGAGGTCACCGAAGCCCTGCGCGGCACCTACGCCGGGCTGGCCTCGCCAGCGATGCTCGGCCACCTGAAGGCGCTCGGCGTCACCGCCGTCAAACTCTTGCCGGTGCATGCCTTCCTCGACGAGGCGCGCCTCGTCGCCGGCGGCCGCACCAATTACTGGGGCTACAACACGCTCGCCTTCTTCGCGCCGGAGCCGCGCTATGCCGCCCGCATCAATGGCGAGCCGGTCATCGACGAGTTCCGCCGCATGGTCCGCGCTTTCCATGCGGAAGGCATCGAAGTCATCCTCGACGTCGTCTTCAACCACACTGCCGAGACCGACGAGTTCGGCCCGACGGTATGCTTCCGCGGTATCGACAACGCCAGCTACTACCGGCTGCGCAGCGACGATCCGACGCTCTACGAGAACTACAGCGGCTGCGGCAACACCCTCAAGCTCGCGCATCCGCGCGTGCTGCAACTCGTCATGGACGCGCTGCGCTACTGGGTTACCGAGATGCATGTCGATGGCTTCCGCTTCGATCTCGCCGCCGCACTGACCCGCGACAGCGCCTTCCTCGCCGCAGTCCGGCAGGACCCGGTGCTGGCCCGCGTCAAGCTGATCGCCGAGCCCTGGGATCTCGGCGGCGACGGTTATCGGCTCGGGCGTTTCCCGCCCGGCTGGTCGGAATGGAACGATCGTTTCCGCGACGACGTGCGCGCCTTCTGGCTGACGCGCGAAGTCGGCGTCGGCGCCCTCGCACAGCGGCTGGCCGGATCGAGCGAAATCTTCGGCCACGACCGACGCGCGCCGCAGGCCGGCATCAATTTCATCACCGCACATGACGGCTTCACGCTGCGCGACCTCGTCAGCTACCAGGACAAGCACAACGAACAGAACGGCGAGTTCAACCGCGACGGACACGGTCACAATCTCTCGTGGAACTGCGGCAGCGAAGGCGACAGCAGCGACCCGCACGTGCTCGACACGCGCCGGCGCTTGCAGCGCGCCCTGCTCGCCACGCTCTTCGTCGCGCAAGGCGTGCCGATGCTGCAGGGCGGCGACGAGATCGGCCGCACGCAACAGGGCAACAACAACGCCTACTGCCAGGACAATCCACTGACCTGGTTCGACTGGCCAAACGCCGACCGCGAACTGAGCGCTTTCACCGCCGGACTGATCGCCCTGCGCCGCCGCCTGGCGCCCTTGCGCCGCCGCGACTGGCTGACCGGCGACGCCGGCGCATCCGGACGGCGTGACATCGTCTGGTGGCATCCCGACGGGCGCGAAATGGGTCATGCCGATTGGGAAGGCGCCCGGCAGGATGCGCTCGGCTTCCTGCTCGCCGACGCCCAGGTCCGCGTGCTCGTCCTGATCAACCGCGACGCCGCCACCCGCAACGTGCACCTGCCGCCGGGCCGTTGGCAGCGACTCTGCCGCAGCGCCAGCCAGGCGCCGTTCGCGGTGGAACTCATCGCCGACCGCGACCCGGTCGACGGCCGCAGCGTCCACCTCTTGCTACAGGAGTAAGGCCATGCCCGGAAAACGTTACGGCGGCATTCTGCTGCACCCGACCTCGCTGCCCGGCCCGCACGGCTCGGGCGATCTCGGCCCCTCGGCCCGCCACTTCATCGACTGGCTGGTCAGCGCCAAGCAAACGCTCTGGCAGGTGCTGCCGCTCGGCGGTATCGGACCGGGCAACTCGCCCTACATGAGCCCGTCGGCCTTCGCCGGCAACGAACTGCTGATCGACCTCACCCAGTTGCGCGACGCCGGCTGGCTGACGGCGATCGATATCGAGCCCGACCCGCTGTTCCGCGAGGATCGCGTCAACTACCCCGCCATCCAGCGCTTCCGCATGTCGCGGCTGCGCCTGGCAGCCGAACGCTTCTTTGCCGAAGGGCATCCCGATTCGCACAATGGCTTCGACCAGTTCTGCTCCCATCACGAAGACTGGCTCGACGACTACGCACTCTTCCGCGCCCTCGACCGCAATCACGGCGGCATCGACCGCGTCTGGCAGCACTGGCCGGCGCCGATCGCGCAGCGCAAACCCAAGGCCCTGCGCGACGCCGCCCTCTCGCTCGCCGACGAATGCCGCTTCTGGAAATTCTGCCAATGGTGTTTCAACACCCAATGGCTGGCGGTCAAACGCTACGCCAATGACCGCGGCATCAAGATCGTCGGCGACATCCCGATTTTCGTCTCGCCGCACAGCGCCGACGTCTGGGCCCACCAGAAGCTCTTCGACCTCGACGACAAGGGCTATCCGCGCGTCATTGCCGGCGTCCCGCCCGACTATTTCAGCGAGACCGGGCAACGCTGGGGCAACCCGCTCTATCGCTGGCCCGAACACGCACGCGACGGCTACCGCTGGTGGTGCGCCCGCCTGCGCGCCATGCTCTCGCTCTGCGACATCGTGCGCATCGACCATTTCCGTGGTTTCGAATCCTACTGGGAGATCCCGGCCCATTCGGACACCGCGATCAACGGCTGCTGGAAGCCGGGTCCCGGACTCAACTTCTTCAACGCCATCCGGCCGATCCTGGCCGGCACGGACGGCCCGTCGGCCGACGCCTTGCGCATCATCGCCGAAGACCTCGGCATCATTACCGCCCCGGTCAACGCGCTGCGCACCGCCGCCGGATTCCCCGGCATGCGCATCCTGCAATTCGCGTTCGACGGCAAAAGCGACAATCTTTACCAACCGCACAACTTTGCCCCGAACACCGTCGTCTATACCGGCACCCATGACAATGACACGACCGTCGGCTGGTGGCGAACGCTGGAGCCGGCGATGCAGGATCATGTCCGACGCTATCTCGGCATCTCCGGCGAGACGATCCAGTGGGATCTGATCCGCGCCGCCACCGCCTCGGTCGCCGTCGCCGCCATCGTGCCGATGCAGGATGTACTCGGTCTCACTTCGGAGGATCGCATGAACCAACCCGGCCAACCGGAGGGCTTCTGGGAATGGCGCTTCACCTGGCGGCAGGTCGAATCGTGGCACGCCGAGCGGCTCGCTGAACTTGCTACTTTGTACGGACGAACGGCGGATGCGCCCATTCCTTCGTTCTGAAACCCACCCATGGGCTATTCGTTTTGTATAGTATAGTAAGCAGAGCCGGCACGATTTTCATGTCGACTCAATTTCTCGAAAGGAATGGAGATGGCTGACACACCGAGCAAGACGACGAAGAAGTCCGCCGCTGCAACCGCCCCGGCCAAGCCCGCAAGCAAGAAAGCCGTCGCCAAGACGAGCGCGGCACCCGCTGCCGAGAAAAAACCGGCCGTCAAGAAGGCCGCAGCCCCGAAGGCTGCTGCGCCCAAAGCCGCCGCACCGAAGGCTGCCGCACCGAAGGCCGCCGCCAATGCCGCGAGCAAGAAAGCGCCCGCGCCCAAAGCCCCGGCAGCCAAGAAGACCGCCGTGAAAAAGACGGGCATCACGCCCGGCATCATGGAAGTCGACGCGCCCAAAGTCATGCTGGTCACCGACGAGCAGCGCTATCGCATGATCGCCGAAGCCGCTTACTACCGGGCCGAAAGCAACCATTTCCGCAGCGACCCGGTGCGCGACTGGATCGAGGCCGAAAAGGACATCACGGCACTGCTAAGCGGCAGCGCCCGCTAAGCAACGCCTCCTGCGCCGACCCAAAATAAAACAGGCAGCCCCCCGATAAACGGGGAACTGCCCGTTCTGGCCCGTCCAAAAACTCAGGCGCGGGCAGGCATCAGGGAGCGATACAAGGCCTCGTAATTCGCCGCCGAATCGTCCCAGGAGAAATCCTGGGCCATGCCGCATCGCTGTACCTGTGCCCAGGCCGCAGCATCCCGATAAAACGCGCAGGCGTCCTGAATCCGCGCGCTCAAGGCATAGCGGGACGGTTCGTTGAAGACGAAACCGGTGGCACGGTCCGCCGCGAGATTTTCCTGCGTCGCATCGACCACCGTGTCCGCCAGCCCGCCGACCCGGCGCACCAGCGGCAGCGTGCCGTAACGCAGCGCATAGAGCTGCGTCAGCCCGCAGGGTTCGAAGCGCGACGGCACGAGCAGCACATCGGCGCCGGCCATGATCCGGTGCGACATTTCCTCGTCATAACCGACATGGACGGCGACGTTGCCCGGATTCACCGAGGCGGCGTAGCGGAAACCGGCCTCGAGATCGGCATCGCCGGAACCGAGCACGACGAGTTGCGCCCCCTCGCGCAGCAGGTCGGGCAGCGCTGCCAGCAGCATGTCCATCCCCTTCTGCGAGGTGAGCCGACTGACCACCGCGAAGAGCGGGCCACCCGCCGACGGCGACAGCCCGAATTCGGCCTGCAGCGCCCGCTTGCAGGCCTGTTTGCCACCGAGGTCGGTGGCGCTGTACGACGCGGCAATCGCGGGATCGTCGGGACGCCAGATGGCGTAATCGACCCCGTTCAGGATCCCCGACAGGTCGCGACCGCGGTCACGCATCACGCCCTCGAGGCCACAGCCGAACTCGGGCGTACAGATTTCTTGCGCATAGGTCGGGCTGACGGTGGTGATCTTGTTCGAGTAGACGAGCCCCGCCTTCATGAACGAGATCTTGCCGTGGAATTCCATACCCAGCGGCGTCAGCTTGCGCGCCGGCAAACCGAGGTCGTGGTGGCAGTCCATCGCGAAGATGCCGCGGAAGGCCATGTTGTGAATCGTATAGACCGTCCCGGTCATCAACGCCGGATTCTGGGCGATGTACGCCGACGCGAGGCCGGCATGCCAGTCGTGCGCGTGCACGACGTCCGGCACCCAGTCGGGATCGAGTTCCCCCGACGCCAGGTGCGCCGCCACCCAGCCGAGCAGGCCGAAACGCCGGTGATTGTCGATCCAGTCGTTGCCGTCCGGAGCGACATAGGGATTGCCGTCGCGGCGGTAAAGGAACGGCGCCTCGATAACGTAGGCCGGAAGGCCGCTGTCGGGCAGGCGCCCGAGCAGCAGGCGCACCGACGCCGCGCTGAAAACCGGCCCGATCGTCGTCACCGGCTTGAGTCCAACCATCCCGCGCAACACGCCCGGCAGCCCCGGCAACAAGACGCGCGCGTCGAGGCCGCGCTTGGCGAGCGCCGGCGGCAGGGCTGAGACGACATCGGCCAGGCCGCCGGTTTTCACCAGCGGGAAGATTTCTGAAGCAACGTGAAGAATCTGCATGTTGTTTTTATAGCAAATGAATCAAATCAGGTCAGACGCTCGATCATCTTGCGCGTCACCAGGGTGATGCCGTTCGGCGTGCGCCGGAAGCGGCGCGCGTCTTCCTCGGCATCCTCGCCGATCACCAGCCCCTCCGGAATCTGCACGCCGTGGTCGATGATGCACCGACTCAGGCGCGCTCGCCGACCGACCTCGACATCCGGCAACAGCACCGACCAATCGACGCGTGCATGCGAATGCACACGGCATGCCGAGAACAGCACCGAGCGGTTCATTTCGCCCGAGACGATACAGCCGCCGGACACCGTCGACTCGATGGCGACGCCGCGCCGATCGATCTGGTTATGCACGAACTTGCACGGCGGCAATTGCTGCTGGTAGGTCCAGATCGGCCAGGAACGGTCGTAGATGTTGAGCGCCGGATCGGTGGCGGTGAGGTCGATATTGGCTTCCCAATAGGCATCGACCGTCCCGACGTCGCGCCAGTAATTTTCCTTGCCCGGCGCTTCCTCGGGCGCATGCACGCAGCTGCGGTCGAAGGAATGCGCCTTGGCCAGCCCGTTGCGCACCGCGCGCGGAATGATGTCCTTGCCGAAATCGTGACTCGAGGTCGGATCGGCGATATCCCGTTCAAGTTCCGCGTACAGATACTTGGCGTTGAAAATGTAGATGCCCATGCTGCACAGCGCGTAATCAGGCTTGCCCGGCATCGGCGGCGGATCGGCAGGCTTCTCGACGAATTCGGTGATGTTCCAGCGACCATCGACCGCCATGACGCCAAAGCCGGTGGCATCGCGACGCGGCACTTCGATACAGGCGATCGTGCACTCGGCACCGCCCTCGACGTGGTCCACCAGCATGGCGGCATAATTCATCTTGTAGATGTGATCGCCGGCCAGAATGACGACGTACTCGGGTCCGGGACGATAGTTCTGCAGGATGTCGAGGTTCTGGTACACGGCGTCGGCCGTGCCGCGGTACCACGATTCCTCATCGACGCGCTGCTGGGCCGGCAGCAGGTCGACGAACTCGTTGACCTCGCCGCGCAGGAAGCCCCAGCCGCGTTGCAGGTGGCGCAACAGGCTGTGCGACTTGTACTGCGTCACCACGCCGATCCGGCGGATGCCGGAGTTGACGCAATTGGACAGGGCAAAGTCGATAATCCGGAACTTGCCGCCAAAATAGACCGCCGGCTTGGCCCGGGTATCGGTCAATTCATAGAGACGGCTGCCGCGCCCGCCTGCCAAAACGAGAGCCACTGCCCGACCGGGCAACTGGAATGTGCGTCTTTCAATCATGATCTTGCTCCCTTGCTGTCTGCTTGATTCAAACTGCGAAACCCTGTCGCCTCAGCTGATGACATCCGGATGGTCACGGCCGCTCATCTCGACGATGCGCGCGACCTTCTCTGCCAGCGCAATCAACGGCGCCAGCGCTTCCTGTGTCGGTACCGAGTGCTGCGCCGGATCGGCGACGTAACGTTCGAGATAGACGCGCATCGTCGCCCCTTCGGTCCCCGTCCCTGACAGGCGGAAGACGACACGCGAGCCGTCGTCGAGCAGGATGCGGACGCCCTGCCGTTCGCTGCGCGAGCCATCGACCGGATCGGTATAGGCGAAGTCGTCGGCAGCCTGGACGCGCTGGCCGGCAA
Source organism: Propionivibrio dicarboxylicus (assembly GCF_900099695.1). Classification (GTDB taxonomy): domain Bacteria; phylum Pseudomonadota; class Gammaproteobacteria; order Burkholderiales; family Rhodocyclaceae; genus Propionivibrio; species Propionivibrio dicarboxylicus. Next base: position 43,825 of record NZ_FNCY01000025.1, read on the forward strand.
CGATCTGTCCGGGCAGCGCCGGCAACTGCTGGCGCAGGGCGCTGAACAGCGCTTCGGCCTTGGCGCTTTCGATGCCTTCGTAGTCGTGGCGCGAATAGACGTTGCGGCCATAACGCCGCCAGTGATCACGCACGATCTGCTCGACCGCCTCGTTGCGCGCCGCCAGGATGTTCAGCCAGTAGAGCACGGCCCACAAGCCATCCTTCTCGCGCACGTGATTCGACCCGGTGCCGGCGCTTTCCTCGCCGCACAGCGTCGCCTTGCCGGCGTCGAGCAGCGTGCCGAAGAACTTCCAGCCAGTCGGCGTCTCGAAGCAGGGAATCCCCAAGGCTGCGGCGACGCGGTCGACCGCGCAGCTCGTCGGCATCGAACGGGCGACGCCGGCAAGACCTTTGGCATAGGCCGGCACCAGCGCGTAGTTGGCGGCCAGCACGGCAATGCTGTCGCTCGGGCTGACGATGAAATTCGCGCCGACGATCATGTTGCGATCGCCGTCGCCGTCCGATGCTGCGCCGAAAGACAGGCCGAGCGCCGGATCGGCCATCGCCGCGACGAGATCGGCGGCATAGACCGGGTTCGGATCGGGATGACCGCCGCCGAAATCGGGCAGCGGCGTGCCATTGACGACCGTGCCCGCCGGTGCGCCGAGGCGCCGCTCGAGAATCTCTTTGGCATAAGGCCCGGTAACGGCGTGCATGGCGTCGAAACGCATGCGGAAGTCCGGCCGCTGCAGCAGCGCGGCAATGCGCTTGAAATCGAACAGCGATTCCAGCAATTCGGCATAATCGGCGACCGGATCGATGATTTCGACCTGCATCGCGCCGATCTGTGTGGTGCCGAGGCGTCCGAGGTCGATGTCGGCGCCCTCGACAAGGCGATAGACCGAGATTTCCTGCGTGCGTTGATAGACGGCGTCGGTAAAGGTCTCGTTGGCCGGACCGCCGTTGCCCTGGTTGTACTTGATGCCGAAGTCATCGTCGGGGCCGCCCGGATTGTGGCTCGCCGACAGGATGATGCCGCCGAAGGCGCCATGCTTGCGGATGACGGCACTGGCGGCCGGCGTCGACAGGATGCCGTTCTTGCCGACCAAAGTGCGACCGAAGCCGGCCGCGGCCGCCATGCGCAGGATCGTCTGGATCGCCACGTCGTTGAAATAGCGGCCGTCGCCGCCAAGAACCAAGGTCTTTCCCGCCTGCCCATTCAGGTTGTCGAAGATCGACTGGACGAAATTCTCGAGATAGCCCGGCTGGCTGAACACCTTGACTTTCTTGCGCAAGCCCGAGGTTCCCGGCTTCTGTCCCGCGATGGGACGGGTGTTCACCGTTGTGATGCTCATTTCATTCTCCCTGATCGGTAGTTGGCGATTTTTTTGATGGGCAAGGCGGTTTCGTCGCGCGACCTCCTATCCCAGACGGCTGCGGCAGTACGCCAGCAGCTTTTGTGTCGAGGCATCGAGTCCGACGGCGCGCTCGGGATCATGCACGGCCGGCAGGATCAGGCTGGCCATCGCCTTGCCGAGTTCGACGCCCCATTGGTCGAAGGAATTGACGCCCCAGATCAGCCCCTGGACGAAGACCTTGTGCTCGTATAGCGCCACCAGCGCGCCGAGCGAGGCCGGACTCAGGCTGTTGAGCAGCAGCGTCGATGACGGCTGGTTACCCTTGAAGACGCGATGCGGCAACAACATTTCGATCTCTTCGGGACGCTGCAGCGCCTTCTCCATGTCTTTGCGCACTTCCTCGGCCGTCTTGCCGAAGGCCAGCGCAGCGCTCTGCGCAAAGCAGTTCGAGAGCAAGGCCTCCTGATGCTCCGGCAGCGGAAAATCGGAACAGACCGCGGCGATGAAGTCGCACGGCACCAACCGCCCCCCCTGATGCAACAACTGGAAGAAGGCGTGCTGCCCGTTATTGCCGAGTTCGCCCCAGACGATCGGACACGCCGGGGCCGGCAAGGTCTCGCCGTCGCGCGTCACCGACTTGCCGTTGCTTTCCATCTCAAGCTGCTGCAGGAAGGACGGGAAATATTTCAAGGATTCGTTGTACGGCAGCACCGCTAGGCTCTCGGCGCCGAGGAAACTGGTGTTCCAGAGACCGACCAGCGCCATCGTCACCGGCAAATTGCGCTCGACCGGGGCCGAAGCGAAATGCTCGTCCATGCGTTCGGCACCTTTGAGCATCTCGTCGAAGGCATTCGGACCGATCGCGATCATCAGCGCCAGCCCGACCGCCGACCACAGCGAATAGCGGCCACCGACCCAATCCCAGATCGGGAAGACGAGATCCGGATTGACGCCGAACTCGACCGCCCGCTCGGGCTTGCTCGATACCGCGGCGAAATGGTTTTGCAGGACGACGTCATCGCCGAGATTGGCGCGCAGCCAGTTGCGCGCCGTGCGCGCGTTGAACAGAGTCTCCTGCGTCGTGAAGGTCTTGCTGACGACGATGAACAGCGTCGTGCGCGGATCGAGCGTTTGCAACAACGGCGCCATTTGGGCGCCGTCGAGATTGGAAACATAGTGAATGCCGAGGGTCGGATGGCCGATCGATCGCAATGCATAGTCCATCATCTTGGGACCGAGGTCGGAGCCGCCGATGCCAATATTGACGATATCGCGGATCGGCATGCCCTTGGCGCCGCAGCACTGACCGCTGCGCAGACGCTCGGCGAAGGCGGCCATGCGCCGCCGCGTCGCCAGCACCTCGTCCATGACATTCTGATCGCCGCCGGGGAACGGCCCGGCCGAACGCCGCAAGGCGACATGCAGCACGGCACGGTCTTCGGTATTGTTGATGCGCTCGCCGGCAAACATGCGACGGATGCCGTCGGCGATGCCGGCCTCGTTCGCCAGGGCGTGCAGCAGGCCGAGGGTCTCGGGCGTCAGGCGCTGCTTGGAGAAATCGTAATAGAGGCCGTCGAAGGACAAGGAAAGCCGGGCAACGCGATCCGGATCCCGCGCGAACAGTTCGCGCAAATGCGTTCCTTCCAGATCCTGCCGATGTTTCACGAGGGCGTCCCAGGGTTTCGAGCGTGTGAATGTCATAAAAAGCATCCTTTCTCCTGTTGTCCTGACCGGGAGCTTCGTCCCGCCTCGCGGCACTGGGGCTGCAGCGCCAGCGCTAGCGCGTGTTTCGGACATTCTATGCCAAAGTTCTGGCCCGTCGCGACTTCCCGCCGTAAAAAGTGATCAAATCACCGGGCGGGCAAACACCCTTTCACCCCGAAACAAATGTTGTTTCGCAAATACATATGTAATACACTACGCTTCGTTTCGGAAAGGTGCTTCTCACCCGCCCGAACGGTGCCACCCATGAACCGTATGCTCGCACGACCGGGCGTCTTGCGCAAAAATGATCGGTTCGGGCGGGAATTCAACCGGCGTCAAAGCGTCGTACAGGCTATCATCCATTTAGCCGCAGACGCGCGAGTCCGACAGCCGCCGGATTCCCTCCGTTGGGCGACATCCATTGTATGGTGCGATTTTTTATTGAATAAGGGAAACAATCATGGCTATCAAAGTAGGCATCAACGGTTTTGGTCGTATCGGCAGAATGGTGTTCCGCGCCGCAGTTCAGAACTTCAAGGACGACATCGAGATCGTCGGCATCAACGATCTGCTCGAGCCGGACTACGTCGCCTACATGCTGTCGTTTGACTCCGTGCATGGCCGCTTCAAGGGCGAAGTATCGGTCGAAGGCAACTACCTGATCGTCAACGGCAAGAAGATCCGCCTGACCGCTGTCAAGGATCCGGCCGAACTCAAGTGGAACGAAATCGGCGCCGAGATCGTCGTCGAATCGACCGGCCTGTTCCTGACCAAGGACACCTGCGAGAAGCACATCGCCGCCGGCGCCAAGAAAGTCATCCAGAGCGCCCCGTCGAAGGACGACACCCCGATGTTCGTTTACGGCGTCAACCACACGTCATACGCCGGCCAGACGATCATCTCGAACGCATCCTGCACGACCAACTGTCTCGCCCCGCTCGCCAAGGTCATCAACGACACCTTCGGCATCAAGCGCGGCCTGATGACGACCGTGCATGCAGCGACCAACACGCAGAAGACTGTTGACGCGCCGTCGAACAAGGACTGGCGCGGTGGCCGCGGCATCCTGGAAAACATCATCCCGTCCTCGACCGGTGCCGCCAAGGCCGTCGGCGTGGTCATCCCCGAACTGAACAAGAAGCTCACCGGCATGGCCTTCCGCGTGCCGACCTCGGACGTCTCGGTGGTTGACCTGACCGTCGAACTGAACAAGGCAGCTTCCTACGAGGAAATCTGCGCCGCCCTGAAGGCAGCGTCGGAAGGCTCGATGAAGGGCGTGCTCGGCTACACCGAACAGAAGGTCGTATCGACCGACTTCCGTGGCGAGACCTGCACCTCGGTGTTCGACGCCGAAGCCGGCATCGCGCTCGACCCGACCTTCGTCAAGCTGGTCTCGTGGTACGACAACGAATGGGGCTACTCCAACAAGGTGCTGGAGATGGTCCGCGTGATGGCCTCGAAGTAATTCAGGTCTGATCCCGCAGGGGGAAGGGAGAAGAGCGTCTCGCTCCGCCCCCTTCCCTTTTTTGTCTCCAGTTTTCAATTCGTACGGACTATTGCCATGACTTTCAAACGCCTCACCGATCTCGACGTCGCCGGCAAGCGCGTCTTCATCCGCGCCGACCTCAACGTCCCCCAGGACGACTCGCTCGCCATTACTGATGACACCCGCATTCGCGCGGCATTGCCCGGCATCCAGTATGCTCTTGGCAAGGGCGCGGCCGTGATGGTTACCTCGCACCTCGGCCGCCCGACCGAAGGCGAATTCAAGCCCGAAGACTCGCTGGCGCCGGTCGCCAAGCGCATGTCCGAACTCCTCGGCAAGGACGTTCGCCTCGTCCAGAACTGGGTCGACGGCGGTTTCGACGTCAAGCCGGGTGAAGTCGTCATGCTCGAAAATGCCCGTTGCAACAAGGGCGAAAAGAAGTGCAGCGATGAACTGTCGCAGAAGATGGCGGCGCTGTGCGACGTCTGGGTGATGGACGCCTTCGGCACCGCGCACCGCGCCGAAGCCACCACCTATGGCATCGGCAAGTTCGCCAAGATCGCCTGTGCCGGTCCCTGCGTCGCCTCCGAACTCGAAGCGCTGACCAAGGCACTGGCGCAACCCGCCCGTCCGCTCGTCGCCATCGTCGGCGGCTCGAAGGTCTCGACCAAGCTGACCGTGCTCGAAAGCCTCTCGGCCAAGGTCGACCAGCTCGTCGTTGGCGGCGGTATCGCCAACACCTTCCTGCTCGCCTCGGGCAAGAAGATCGGCAAGTCGCTGGCCGAGAAGGATCTCGTCGAGCAGGCCAAGACCGTCATGGCCAAGGTCGCCGTGCCACTGCCGACCGACGTCGTCGTTGCCAAGGAGTTCTCGGCGACGGCCACCGCCACGGTCAAGAGCGTCGACGACGTTGCCGATGACGACATGATTCTCGACATCGGACCGCAATCGGCCAAGGCCCTGGCCGACATCATCGCCAAGGCCGGCACCGTCGTCTGGAACGGCCCGGTCGGCGTCTTCGAAATGGAACCCTTCGCCGGCGGCACCAAGGAGCTGGCCAAGGCCGTCGCCACGTCGAAGGCCTTCACGCTGGCCGGTGGCGGCGATACCGTCTCGGCGATCAACGTCTTCAAGATCGAAGACAAGGTCGGCTACATCTCGACCGCCGGCGGCGCCTTCCTCGAGTTCCTCGAAGGCAAGCGCCTGCCTGCCGTCGACATCCTCGAGTCGCGCTTCGCGAACTAAGGCACGACACCGATCGACGCCGGGTGCCCGCCCCCAGGGCCGGCACCCGGTCGACGGCACAATGGCATACGCATGCCCCCGCCCGATGACACCGCACGCCCCGCGTCCTATAATCGAAGCGCCAGTGCGGCAACGCGGCCTCTGCCTTCAAACGCGGGCCGTTTGCCCGATCCGGTTCCGCACCGGAAACATCGACAAGCCAACCAACAAATAAGAGGGTGTGCCACCATGGATGTTCATCTCTATTTCTCCCTGATCCCGGAAGCGCTGATCGCCTCCAACCTGCCGCCGGAGAAATTCGGTCAGTATTACGCGACGGGCAGCAGCTACAAATCCAAGGGTCAATGCATTTTCTTCGAAGTCGATCCGAAGTTCCGCAGCGGTTATTTCGACATCGACACCGCCGTCGCGCGGTGCGTACCGAAGGCTGACGGCACGCCGAAGCACTCGGTTTATATCTCGGTTTATCGCGTCCTCGAACACCTGCCGATCAAGGCGCTTGGCAAGCTTTACCTGACGACGGCCTACGGTCACACGATCGGCCTCGAACGCGGCGCCGAAGTGCCGCGCGACACGTCGTACAGCCTGCACCTCTACCAGGACATGGTGCCGACCAACAGCCTGGTCGTCAGCAACCTCGACCCGGTCGGTTTCTACGAGAGCGTCACGACGCACCCGCTCAAGTTCATCCGCTTCCCCGGTCTGTTCTTCGTCGAACTCGAACTCGGCGAACTGGCCGAAGACCCGGAAAACGGCAACATCGGCGACCTGCCCTATTCGTTCATTCACCACCTGCGCGAAGCCCTGCTGGAACTCAAGCCGCCGGCCGGCAACGAGCCCAGCACGAAGGAAACCAAGATGGTGCACCGCGTGCACTCGCTCGAATTCCCGTATCGCATGGTCAAGCGCGGCTTCTACGTCGGCAACGGACACGACATTGCCTTCTATCCGATGCTCTCCCATCGCGAATTGCGCGACAACTACAACCAATGGTGGCGGTCGGCCAACGTCTGATCGCTCCTCCCCCGCCGGAGACGCCGTATCGGCGCCGCCCGGCGGCAAATAGCCCCCTGAATTTGCGGTAAAATCCTGGTTTGTAGCTGCACATTTCACCCCCGCGCCACGTCCCTTTCCGGCGCAGACCACCAAAGGAACTCCATGACCCGTCACACCAAGATCGTCGCCACCCTCGGCCCCGCTTCGAATACCCCGCAATCCCTGGAAAAGCTTCTGCAGGCAGGCGTTGATGTCGTCCGCCTCAATTTCTCGCACGGCAAGGCCGAGGATCACATCGCGCTCGCCTCGACGGTGCGCCAGGTTGCGGCACGAATCGGCCGACCGGTGGGCATCCTCGCCGATCTCCAGGGTCCGAAAATCCGCGTGGGCAAATTCGAGGATGGCAAGATCACGCTCGCCGACGGCGACCGCTTCATCCTCGACGCACGTTGCGAACTCGGCAACCAGGAACGCGTCGGCCTCGACTACAAGGACCTGCCGCACGACGTCAACGCCGGCAACACGCTGCTGCTCGATGACGGTCGCATCGTGCTCGAAGTCGAGCGCGTCATCGGCCACGAAATTTTCACCGTCGTCCGCCATGGCGGCGACCTGTCCAACAACAAGGGCATCAACCGCCAGGGCGGCGGTCTGTCGGCGCCGGCGCTGACGGCCAAGGACATGGACGACATCAAGACGGCGGCACAGATCGGCGCCGATTTCGTTGCCGTCTCGTTCCCGAAAAGCGCCTCCGACATGTATATGGCGCGCCAACTGGTCCGCGCCGCTGGCGGCCACGCGATGACGATCGCCAAGATCGAGCGCGTCGAAGCCGTCGCTGCCCTTGAAGAAATCCTCGACTCGTCCGACGGCCTCATGGTCGCGCGCGGCGACCTCGCCGTCGAAGTCGGCGACGCTGCCGTCCCCTCGCTGCAAAAGCGCATGATCCGCATGGCGCGCGAGAAGAACAAGCTGGCGATCACCGCGACCCAGATGATGGAGTCGATGATCCACGCCCCGACGCCGACGCGCGCCGAAGTCTCGGACGTTGCCAACGCCGTGCTCGACGGCACCGACGCGGTCATGCTCTCGGCCGAAACCGCCGTCGGCAGCTACCCCGTGCATACCGTCGAATCGATGGCGCGCATCTGCCTCGCCGCCGAGCGCTCGATGCAGATCACCCTAGACCGCGAATTTCTCGACCGCATCTTCACGCGCATCGACCAGTCGATCGCGATGTCGTCGCTGTTCGCTGCCTACCACCTCAACGTCAAGGCCATCGCCGCGCTGACCAGCACCGGCTCGACGGCCTTGTGGATGAGCCGCCTCAACTGCGGCATTCCGATCTTCGCGCTGACCCAGGAAAGCCAGTCGCTGACCAAGATGTCGCTGTTCCGCCAGGTCTTCCCGCTGCTCATCGACGACGTCCCCGACGAGCGCGAAAGCATGCGTCGCGACGTCGAGAAACGCCTGATCGATGCCGGTGTCGTCGTCAAGGGCGACCTCATCGTGCTGACCTACGGCGATCGCCACGGCACGTCCGGCGGCACCAACACCATGACCATCGTTCGCGTCGGCGACCACGGCTAGGACCGATTTCAACCAGAGACCACACTTTTTATCGCATCATCATCAAACTGCTTCGCTAGGAGGAATCATGCCACTTGTTTCACTGCGCCAATTGCTGGACCATGCTGCTGAAAATAGTTACGGTTTGCCCGCCTTCAACGTCAACAACATGGAGCAGGTCTGCGCCATCATGGACGCCGCGAGCGAACTCGACGCGCCCGTCATCATGCAGGCCTCCGCAGGGGCGAGAAAGTACGCCGGCGAAGCATTCCTCCGCCACCAGATCCTGGCGGCCCTCGAAGCCTATCCGAACATCCCGATCGTCATGCACCAGGACCACGGCCAGTCGCCGGCGGTGTGCATGCAGGCGATCCGCTCGGGCTTCTCGTCGGTAATGATGGACGGCTCGCTCGAGGCTGACGGCAAGAGCGTCGCCTCGTACGAATACAACGTCGCGACGACGCAGAAGGTCGTCGAACTCGCGCACTCGATCGGCGTCTCGGTCGAAGCCGAACTCGGCGTGCTCGGCTCGCTCGAAACGATGAAGGGCGACAAGGAAGACGGTCACGGCGCCGACGGCCACATGACGCGCGAACAGCTGCTCACCGACGTCGAGCAGGCCGCCGACTTCGTCAGGAAGACGCAGTGCGACGCGCTCGCCATCGCCATCGGCACCAGCCACGGCGCCTACAAGTTCACCAAGAAGCCGACCGGCGACATCCTGGCGATCGACCGCATTGCCGAGATCCATGCGCGCATCCCGAACACGCACCTCGTCATGCATGGATCATCGTCGGTGCCGCAGGAACTGCTCGCCGAAATCCGTGAATTCGGCGGCGACATGAAGGAAACCTACGGCGTGCCGGTCGAGGAAATCGTCCGCGGCATCAAGCACGGCGTGCGCAAGGTCAACATCGACACCGACATCCGTCTGGCGATGACCGCGGCGATTCGCCGCTACTTCGTCGAGAACCCCGGCAAGTTCGACCCGCGCGACTACCTCAAGCCCGCCCGCGAAGGCGCCAAGAAGGTCGTCCGCGCCCGTCTCGAAGCCTTCGGCGCCGCCGG
>NZ_FNCY01000034.1 GCF_900099695.1 Propionivibrio dicarboxylicus
CTGCCGCGCGAGGTCACGGCGCCAAAAATCGACGAGATTGTCGAATTCGACGGGCTCAGGATTCCGGTCTACCGTGCGCCGGCCGTCGTCCTGGGAAGCGGCGCAGCCGGCTTGCGGGCCGCCGTCGAACTCAAACGGCGCGGCGTCGACGTGATGATCGTCACACGCAAACTGTTCTGGGGAACGTCCGCCTTTTCCGGGTCGGACAAGCAGACGCTGCATACGGCCTGCACCAAGCACCGCGGTGACGATTTCACCAAGATGGCGCAGGCGCTCGGTGGCGGCGGCGCGATGGATTCCGACGTCGCCTATGTCGAGGCGGTCGGCTCGATCGATGCCTTCTCGGGCCTGAAGTTTCTCGGTCTTCCCCTTCCGGAAGATGCCTATGGCGCGGTGCTGCGTTACCAGACCGACCATGACGAATATGGGCGCGCCACGAGTTGCGGGCCGCGGACCTCGCGATTGATGGTCAAGGTGCTGGCCGAAGAGGCCATTCGCCTCGGCATCCCTTTCCTCGATCATGCGACGGGCATGGCCCTGCTCAAACAGGGCGATGGCGATGACGAACGGGTGGCAGGCCTGCTCCTGCATGTTCGTTCGGACCATGAGAATCCGTATGGTCTGTGCGCCGTCCTGAGCCCGAATGTCGTGCTCGCCAGCGGCGGACCGGGCGAACTCTACCGCGACAGCGTCTACCCGAAGAACTGCTTCGGCTCCTTGGGGATGGCGCTCGAAGCCGGTCTGGTACTGACCAATCTGACCGAACACCAGTTTGGCATTGGCACGCGCCGCACCGAGTTCCCCTGGAACCTCTCCGGCACCTATGTGCAGGTAATGCCCTACGTCTACTCGACCGACGCGAACGGCAGCGAGTACAACTTCCTGGCCGACTATTACCGGACGACGCAGGAACTCGTCTCCAACGTCTTCCGCAAAGGCTATCAGTGGCCCTTCCATGCCTCGCGCACGCTGGATTTCGGATCGAGCCTGGTCGATCTGGCGATCTACCGGGAAACCCGCAAGGACCGAACCGTCTGGCTGGACTTCAACCGCAATCCTCAGCCCGTTCCCGGCGACCTGCCCTTCGACCTGGCGCGCCTCGACCCGGACGTTCGCGCCTATCTGGAGAACAACCAGGCCTTGCAGTCGACGCCGATCGAGCGCTTGCGCTGCATGAACCCGTTGGCCATCGAACTCTATCGTCAGTACCGGATGGAGCTTGAAAAGGCGCCGATTCCGTTCAACGTCAATCACCAGCACATGAACGGCGGCATCGAAGTCGATACGCACGCCCGCAGCAGCCTCGCCGGTTGTTACGCGGTGGGAGAGATTGCCGGAACGCACGGCGTCACCCGCCCCGGCGGCGCGGCGCTCAATGCCGGACAGGTCTTTGGCCGGCGCTGCGCGGCACATATCGCCGAACGCCTGAAGCGCCACCCGGCGACGCCGGAAGATCTCTCCCGCTTTGACAACGCGCTCACCGGCGCCTTGGCCTGGTTCCGCAAGAACAGCACGGAGAATCATCAAGGACTCTCGCTGCAGGACGTGGCCCGTGAAATCCAGGATCGCATGAGCGATCACGCCGGCTACATCTGCCATGTCGACAGCGTCGGCGAAGCGCTCGAAGCCGCGCGCGATCTCAATCGCAGGATCGCGGCAGATGGCGTCAAGGTGCCCGATTCCACGCATCTGTATGAAGGCATCCTGCGCGCGCAAACCGCCTTGCTGTCGGAAGCAGTCCTGGCGGCGCTGGACTTCTATGTGCGTGACGGTGGCGGGAGCCGCGGCGCACGGATGTTATGCGATCGGGCCGGGGTTCCGGTGCCATCCTCCCGGCTCGGGGAGTTGGAGGAATTCCGTATCCGGCCCGAGAACACCGCGCATCGGACCGAGAAGATTCTGCTGCGCTATCGACCGGGGAAAGGATTCGAGATCGGCAAGCGGGCGCTGCGCGGGATCGAGGATACGGGCAAGATCTATTTCGAGAAAAACTGGGGCGCCTATCTGACCGGTGCGATCTATCCGGAATAAGTTAAGTGACAGAGGGGCGTGTCTGCAATTTTGTTAAAAGCGGTCATGGTCAATTGAGTCCCCGCGATTTTGCAGTCGCTGAGCCTTTGGTTCAGGCAGCGTCTTTAAGTGCCAAAAATTCGTCGATGAGACGTACCAGAAGGTCTTCTTCGTTTTCCTCACTGAGCCCGAGGAGTTCGGCGACTCGTTTCACCTTGCTCGGGTTTACTTTGGTTCGAGGACTACTTGATGGTGAAACCGCCTGAGGCACCGGGGTTTCTTCCCATGGCGGCCGCGCATCGCTTGCTTCGGGAAGCGAATCCGCGACGGGGGCCGCCATTACAACAGGAGCCTCCCGTGGGGCCTCTTGTTCTTTTTTACTGCGCCCACCTGCCTCGAGCAGGGCGTCATCGACCACCTTTTTGGAAGCTCTCTCCCCCTCCGGCAGTTGCTCGATCTGATCGATGAGCGCTTCCGCAAGAGTTTCGCTCTTCTTGGCCAGTCGCTCCAGTTGCACGGCGGCTCCGGTACTGGCGATTTTCCCGGAGTCGAGCAGGGCGGTGACTTTTTCCGATAGATTGGCCGCGGCGGTTGCTTGACCGAGCCAGGTCGGGGCACGGCCAAAATGCTGGGCAGCGGCTTCCGGGGTCTCGAATCGCCCGGCAATCGTTTGAATGGCATTCGCCATATCGCGCGGCTCCAAGGCTGAGCGAACCCCTAGTCCGATATTCTCAAACACTTGGACTTCCAGGACTGTATTCGCCGCACATGTACGGATCACTACCGGTACGACGCGCTCGCCAGCACGAATCGCTGCCTGGCGACGGCGTTCGCCGGCGATGACCGTGTAACGCCCTTCTGTTGCAGCGGGTCGAACCACGATCGGGTGAATAAGCCCAACCTTCTGGATCGAGTTGACGAGCCCTTTGAGGTTCTCCTCTGCGATATTGCGTCGCGCGTGCTCGGGGTCTGGGTCGAGTAATGAGACGTCGATAATCTGAAATTGGGCAGGGCTGTCTTTGAAAGCCATCATGAATGATTACGGGGAACCAAAAAGGGGCGGCATGTTGCCTTTATTTCATGGCTTTTTCAACCCCGGAATCAGACCAGAGAGCGCCGCAGGTCGGAGTTCGAGAATCGGTTTGGAGGCAATCGTGCGGAAAACCGTGGATTCGGACGCTTCAGCTTTAACTGCTTTCCGCCATGAATTGGGAGAAACCCTCGGGCCGGAGCCGAAGTGCAGGTGCGGGCGATATGCTCTCCGTATTTCAAGTCAGGCAAGGAAATGCGGGTGCGGATCGATGTCTTGGCCTCGCATCGCCGATGGAAACCGTAAGGCATGACCCGTTGTTCTTGAAAAAAGCAAAGAAGCTATTTGACTCGTCATCTTAGGGCATGAGTTCAGGCACAATTTCTGATCCAGAGCGTGCAATTTCTTGAATTACCTGTATCACTGCTCGGCAAGCGGGTGTCAGCTGTCCATGACGGGCCATGGCCAATGCGACGTAGCGCGTAATTGTCGGGTTGATCAACTTCGACGCTCGTAGCGGGCAGAATCGTGATGACACAGCAATGGCAAAAGGGGCCAAAACAGCATACATACCACCTTCGGCAACAATGTGTGTTTGCAAGCTGATCGAATCGGCCTCCAGCGCTACATTCAAGGCGATACCCTGCTCGATGCTCATTTGCTCCAGATAGCCGCGAAGGCTACTAGGCCGGCAGAAGGTGACAAGCGGAAGGTTATGCAATACCGAAAAATCTACGGTTGGATGCGCTGTGAGCGGATCTCCGACGGCGCTGACAAGATGCGTTGATGTTTCCGCTAAATAAATGTCGCCGTTCCTGGGTGTCGAGTTTGTTCGATAGACAATCGCGAGATCGACACTACTATCCTCGAGCCATGTTTCGAGTTGTGCCCCTTGCCCTTCTCGAATGGTTAGCTGGATCAGCGGAAAGCGTTCCCGTAGTCGCCGATAGAGCGTCGTGAGAAGCGGGTGCGCGGTAGATGAAAGACTGCCGATTCTGACTTTCCCGATAGGTGTCTCGGCCGAGGATCGAATGTCGTTGGCGAGTTGCTCAGTGCTGGCTAACCATGCTCTAACTTGGGGGACGATTCGCAGCCCTAGCTCGGTCAATACGACCCCTCTGCCAGTGCGCTGGAACAAGCGCCCTCCACACAGCTTTTCTAACTCACCTATCTGACGGCTAACGTGCGGCTGACTGGTTCCATAGGCTGTCGCCACCTTGCTCAGACTGCCTCGCTCAACTGCGTCGATAAATAATTTCCAGGTCGAGTAATCCACAGAAATGCCTTTTGTATTTATGCAGAATGCGCATAGCTGAAATGTCTGTTTTGCGGATTCAAGTATATCTCTTTGCTATCTATACTGCATCCCAGCAAGAAAACCGCCCGAGACTCCATGCCTTTTTGGGATGCTGGGTCGTGAGGCGATTCGGGTCAAGGCAATAACAATCGGGAGGAATCATCGCCATGACAACCCATGTTGCAGGGAATGCTGCACACAACGCTGCCAACGCCGAACTCGTTGCGAGGCTTGAGCGGCTTCCAGTTACGCGTCGCTTGATGCTAATTCGCATCATCGTTGGTACCGCGACCTTTTTTGATGCTTACACGGTGCTGTGCATTGCTTTTGCGATGCCAAGTCTCATATCCGAGTGGAAGCTAACTCCCGCTGAAGTTGGAATGATCATTTCGGCTGGTTATATAGGCCAGTTGATTGGCGCAGTCTATTTCGGATCGCTGGCTGAGAAGATTGGACGCTTGAAAGTCCTCTTGCTCACTATCGTGCTGTTCGTTTCGATGGATATCTCCTGTCTCTTTGCATGGAGTGGTGCCTCGATGATGGTGTTCCGTTTTTTGCAAGGAATTGGTACCGGTGGAGAGGTGCCGGTAGCGAGTGCCTATATCAATGAATTCATCGGCGCGAAGAAGCGTGGCCGTTTCTTCCTCCTTTACGAAGTGATTTTCCCGATCGGTCTGATGTTCGCCGGCATGGCGGGATACTTTCTAGTACCAATTTACGGTTGGAAAGCGATGTTTGTGGTGGGCTTGACACCATCATTGCTGACTATTCCGATGTACTTCTTGATACCCGAGTCGCCGCGCTGGCTGGCTTCAAAAGGGCGCATTGCGGAAGCAGAAGCGGTTGTAAAGAAACTTGAAGATGACGCGACCGCACATGGCCTTGAGCTACCGGCCCTTGTGGTACGTCAGCTCGATCCTAGGGCGACTGCGCGTTCAGACTGGCGTGAACTGTTCAAGGGTATCTACCAGAAACGAACCTTCATGATCTGGGGCTTGTGGGTCTGTGTTTATATGGTTAATAACGGCCTTGTCACTTGGTTGCCAACGCTCTACAAGTCGGTATTCAAGTTGCCGCTGCAGACGAGCCTCGCCTATGGCTGGACGACATCTGCTGTCGGTGTGGTCGCCTCGATCATCTGTGCCTTGCTGATCGATAAGGTCGGGCGCAAGGCGTGGTATGCGTCAGCCTTCCTGTTTGCCACGATACCGCTCGTAACGCTTTCCTGGCTTGGTGCAACGACGGCGCTCCAGGTCGTAATCCTGGCGACCACGACCTATGCGGCTCTCCAGACGATAGCCTTCTCGCTGTATCTCTATTCCGCCGAACTTTATCCGACTCGATTGCGGGCGATCGGTACCGGTTTCGGTAGCGCCTGGCTGCGTGCTGGGTCCTCTGTTGGACCGATCCTGGTCGGGTTCATCGTTGGCGACTACGGGATCCGCTACGTGTTCGCTGCGTTTGCTGCTGTCGCATTGGTCGGTGGGCTAGTGACACTGTTCTTTGCGATCGAAACCAAGGGAAAGGTTCTTGAAGAACTCTCGCCGTGAGCGAGCTCCCGTCGCTTTTGGTTGCAACTTCTCTCAATTAGTTACAGCGCTACATCTCATCAAAAAGAGGTCTTGAAATGGCACAACAACGAATCGGCATCATCATGCATGGCATCACGGGGCGTATGGGGATGAATCAACATTTGATCCGTTCTATCGTCGAAATCCGCAAACAAGGTGGCGTATTGCTGGCCAATGGCGATCGTCTGATGCCGGACCCCATTCTGGTCGGGCGCAATCTGGAGAAAATTCAGGCGCTGGCCGTCAAATTTGGTATCGAGCGTGTTAGCACCGATCTCGATGCAGCACTCAAGAATAAAGACGACACGATTTTCTTCGATGCGGCTACTACACAAGCGCGTCCTGGACTACTCAAGCGCGCGATTGCTGCAGGCAAGCACGTTTATAGCGAGAAGCCCGTGGCCACTAACCTTGAAGCGGCTATGGATCTCTATCGTGCAGCGAAAGCAGCCGGAGTAAAACATGGCGTCGTACAAGATAAGTTGTGGTTGCCGGGCCTGTTGAAACTCCAGATGTTGAACAAGGCTGGTTTCTTTGGCGATGTCTTATCGGTACGCGGCGAGTTTGGTTATTGGGTCTTTGAAGGCGACCTACAGCCGACTCAGCGTCCGTCTTGGAACTATAGGAGTGAAGATGGCGGCGGCATGATCCTCGATATGCTCTGTCACTGGCGTTATGTCGTCGACAACGTTTTCGGACCGATCAAGAGCGTTTCATGTTTGGGGGCCACGCATATCCCACAGCGCTGGGATGAAAAAGGCAATCCGTACAAGGCGACCGCCGACGATGCTGCTTACGCCACCTTTGAGTTGGAAAGCGGAGTGATCGTCCAAATGAACAGTTCATGGTGCGTGCGCGTACGTCGTGATGATCTCGTTACTTTCCAGGTCGATGGTACTCATGGTTCTGCCGTTGCCGGGCTGACCGATTGCTGGACTCAGTCTCGTGTCAACACGCCCCGTCCCACCTGGAACCCCGACGTTCGCCAGACTCACAATTTCTACGATGACTGGGCGCAGGTGCCGGACAGCACGACTTACGACAACGCCTTCAAGGTGCAGTGGGAGCTCTTTCTCAAGCACGTCTGGGGCGAATGTGACTTCAAGTGGAATCTGCTGGAAGCCGCCAAAGGTGTGCAACTTGTGGAGGTCGGCTTACAGAGTTGGGCTGAGCGCCGCTGGCTCGATCTGCCGAAGCTCGAGGCATGAGCTGGGATGTTGTCATGAACGCACTTCATACCCCTCCTCCTGCAGAGAAACTCTCGCTCAATACGGCTACGGTCAAGACGCAATGGCGTCTTGACCAGATCATCGAAGGGTGCGCTCGCCATGACATTCGAGGCATTTCGCCATGGCGCGATCAGGTTGCTGAGATTGGGCTAAGTCGGGCCGCCAAGATGATCCGCGACCATGGTCTATCTGTTACCGGTTACTGCCGAGGTGGCATGTTCCCCGCTATTGACAAAGCCGGACAGCTGGCAGCGCTTGACGATAATTATCGGGCTGTCGACGAGGCGCTAGAGATCGGTGCTGCTTGCTTGGTATTGGTTGTCGGTGGTATGCCAAAAGGCTCAAAAGATATCGACGGCGCACGTCAGCAAGTGCATGACGGCATTGCCAGTCTGCTGCAATACTCGCGCAAGGTTGGCATGCCTCTCGCCATTGAGCCGCTGCATCCGATGTATGCAGCCGACCGCGCTTGCGTCAACACGATGGCATATGCCAATGATTTGTGTGACGTGCTCGGTGACGACGGCTTCGGCATTGCGCTTGATGTCTATCACGTTTGGTGGGATCCGGATCTCCGCAATCAGATTCGTCGTGCAGGGAAACAAAGGCTGCTGGCCTTTCATATCTGTGATTGGTTGGTGCCTACCACTGACCTGCTTCTCGACCGAGGCATGATGGGTGATGGGGTCATTGACATTGCCGGTCTGCGAACCGCCGTTGAGGCTGAGGGTTACTCCGGATTTCATGAGGTCGAGATTTTCTCCGCAGCCAACTGGTGGAAACGTTCTCCCGATGAGGTGCTGCTGACATGTAAGCAACGTCACCTCGAATGCTGTTAGGAAGCTAGTCGGCAGCCATGTTTACAAAGGTTCTTTGATGAAACTCGACATCTACACCCACATCTTCCCGTCGGCCTATTTCGCCAAACTGAACGAGATCATCACCGACAAGGCCAAGCTCAAACGCTGGTTCAATCTCGATACGCTCTACGATCTGAAAGCGCGTTTCGAGATTATGGATCGCTACCCGGACTACGCTCAGGTGCTATCGCTCTCGCCACCACCGCTCGAAGCACTTGCCGGGCCGGATCAAACCCCCGAGATGGCACGTATTGCCAATGACGGGCTGGCGGAATTGGTTGATCAATACCCGGATCGCTTTCCGGCTTGGGTTGCTTCCTTGCCGATGAACAACGTGGCCGCCAGTCTGGAGGAGATCGAACGTGCTTTTGCAATGGGTGCAGTCGGCGTCCAGCTGTTTACCAACATCAAGGGCCTGCCGCTCGATCATCCGGATTTCGAGCCTGTCCTCGATTTGATTGTGGGCAAGCACGGCAAGCCGATTTGGCTGCATCCGGCGCGAACGGCACAGTTCTCGGACTACGCGAGCGAAAAGAAATCGAAGTACGAAATCTGGTGGACATTCGGCTGGCCCTACGAAACCAGTGCAGCCATGGCCCGACTCGTTTTTTCCGGATTTTTTGAGCGTTATCCAGACATGCGTGTAATCGCCCATCACTCCGGTGCGATGATCCCATTCTTCGATGGCCGGGTGGGACATGGCTGGGACGAGTTGGGCAGCCGCACTGACGACGAAGATTATGAATCCATCCTAAAACGCATGCCGCAGCGCCCCATCGACTATTTCCGGCAGTTTTATACCGATACTGCCGTTCTCGGTTCGCGTTCGGCAATTCGCTGCGGAATCGACTTCTTTGGAGCTAGCCAAAGAACGCTCTTCGGTACGGACTTCCCGTTCGACAAAGAGCGCGGAGAACTCGTCATTCGAGACACGATTGCTGCCATCGATTCACTTGATATTTCCGAGTCCGATCGCACAAGGATTTACTACGAAAACGCTAAAAAACTGCTGAATCTTCAGAACAAAAAACAGTGACTTCTCCATTCCTCCTGAAAATATCATGATCAAACAAAAAGTTGCAGTTGTGACCGGCTCCTCACGCGGCATCGGCAATGCCATTGCCACCCGACTGGCGACCGAAGGGTATGCCATTGTCGCCGTCGGGACCTCGGCACCCGAAAGCATCGCGTCCAACTTTGCCGGCATCGAGCAGGCCGGCAATCCCTGGGTCTATGTCCAGGCGGACGTCTCGACGCCGGCCGGTCGCGAGAAGATCGTCTCGACC
>NZ_FNCY01000024.1 GCF_900099695.1 Propionivibrio dicarboxylicus
CTCCAACCTGTACCTCAAACTGGTCGAAGTCCGTCTCCTGAACGTCAACGACAAATTCCCTGCTGCCAATGTTCAATGTATAGCGTCGCATTATTTTCCTCTCGGGGTCCAAGTGTTGGTTTGACGAACTCGTCCTGCAGATGCCCAGCGGCTAGGCTGCGTGCCAGGCCAAGCGGTGCGCATCATGGGAGCGGCTTCGCCCCGCAGGATCATTTTGTGTTTCATGACAGCGATTGCGATCGCCGACACGAGGTCTGCCGCCATGCCGTGAACGGTATGGCTTTCGGGCGTTTGCGCCCCAACGGCATCATCTGCCACCGCCGCGATGGCTTCTGCCTCGTCCGTTGCTTCAATGCCCGACACTTCTTCAACTTCTTCCTTGTCGAGCTTGAGCACCAGCGTCAGCAGAACCCACAACAGCGCCAGCAGGGAGAAGACCAGTCCCATGCCGAGAACGGTCATCTGTAAACCCCAGCCTAGATTCTCCATTGTTTTCTCTCGCTATTAGTTGATGAAACGACCCATTAAACCGGCATCAGACCGTGCTTGCGCGGCGGGTTCTGCGCGACCTTGGTACGCAGGACTTCAAGCGCCAGCGCCAGACGCGGACGGGTTTCGGACGGCTCGATGACTTCGTCGATCTGACCGATATCGGCAGCACGGTACGGGTTGAGGAATTCCTCACGATAGGCAGCAAGGATTTCCTGCTCGCGCTTCTTCGGATCTTCGGCCTTCTTGATTTCGTCGCGGTACAGCACGTTAACCGCACCTTCCGCGCCCATGACGGCGATCTGTCCGGTCGGCCACGAGAACGCGAGGTCGGCACGCATCTGACGCGAGTTCATGGCGAGGTGAGCACCGCCGTAGGACTTGCGGGTGATGATCGAGACCATCGGCACGGTCGCTTCGCAGTAAGCGTAGAGAACCTTGGCGCCGTGACGGATGACACCGCCGTATTCCTGGCTGGTACCCGGCAGGAAGCCCGGGCAGTCAACGAAGGTAACGATCGGCAGGTTGTAGGCGTCGCAGATGCGGATGTGGCGAGCGATCTTGTCGCTGGAGTTGATATCCAGCGCACCGGCCATGCAGCAAGGCTGGTTGGCGATGATGCCGATTGCGTAGCCATCCATGCGGGCGAAGCCGACGACGGCGTTCGGCGCGTAGTCCGGTTGGACTTCGAAGAAGCTGTCGCGGTCGAACACGGAAGCGATGACGTCGCGCATGTCGTACGGGCTGTTCGGGCCGTCCGGGATGATGCTGTTGAGCGACTCTTCCATGCGGCCGATCGAGTCTTCCGGCACGATGCGCGGTGCTTCTTCGTTGTTGTTCTGCGGCAGGTAGGAGAGCAGCTTCTTGACCATGTTGAGGCCGTCTTCTTCGCTTTCAGCGGAGAGGTGCGCCACGCCGCTGGTGCCCATATGCACGCCAGCACCACCGAGGTCGTCGATCGACACTTGCTCGCCCGTCACCGACTTGATGACTTCCGGCCCGGTCAGGAACATGTAGCTCTTGCCAGCCATGATGATGAAGTCGGTCAGCGCCGGCGAGTACACGGCACCACCGGCACACGGCCCGAGGATGACCGAAATCTGCGGAATGACGCCCGAGGACTGAACGTTGCGAACGAAGACTTCGCCGTAGGCAGCCAGACTGCGCACGCCTTCCTGAATCCGCGCACCGCCCGAATCGCCGAGGCCGATGCAGGGAATGCCGGCTTCCAGGGCCTTGTCCATGATGCGGGTGATCTTTTGCGACTGGATTTCGGAGAACGAGCCGCCGAGCACCGTGAAGTCCTGCGAGTAAATCGCGACACGACGGCCATTGATCTTGCCGAAACCGGTCACGACGGCGTCGCCGGCGAAACGCTGCTTGTCCAGACCGAAAGTGGTCAGGTTGTGCGTCGCCATCATTCCAAATTCATGGAAAGAGCCTTCGTCAAGCAACAGGTTGATGCGCTCGCGGGCCGTCAGCTTGCCGCGTTCATGCTGAGCGTCGATCCGCTTTTGACCGCCTCCCAGCATCGCACCAGCACGCTTCTTGCGCATGCCCTCCAGCAGTTTATTCGTCATTCCTTCCATCGTCAGGACTCCATCAGGTTAAAACAGCTCAAATTGGATACGAACAATCCACGCACCAAGACGCGGCGTCGTTATTTTCCGAGGGAACTGGGGTACAACAACAGCCAGTACACCCCGCAAATATCAACTTTCCGCCCCAAAATAACAATTGTGGGAAACCACAAGCACGCTTTCGCTCGCAAAGGGCCGCGAATCATAGCATTGAAGGCCATAAAATCCGGCAAAACCCCGGCCTTCCGGCGCACATTCCCAAACCAACACGATATACACGCGGAAAAACAAGAAAAAATACAAATCCGTCAAAAACGCAGACGGCAGCGCCGACGTGGAAGATACAAGACGACATACATCATTTCGAACAGGACGGCGGCAGAAACTGCGGGTTTCCGCAATAGTCACGGGCGACAGTTTTCGTCATAGTGACTAGGGGGTGTTCACAATCAACCGCTGGATTGCGTTACACCCTGCGCTGGAACGGCTGCAAGGCGTGCGTCACAGTGAAGGGTCGTTCCCTTCACAAGACGCGCAACGCCGCAGACGACCGGCGCAGGGGCAACCCGAAGGGCAAGGGATTGGCAGGGAGCATCGCGTTGTTGCCGGATGCTTGCATGGATGACCATGCTGCGCATCCGACGCCTAGCGCTGCGCCCTGCCAATCCCTTGCGCAACCAACGCTTGATTGTGAACACCCCCTAGTGGCTCCGCCTCACGAAGTTTTTCCAGGAAACAGCCGACCCGTCGTTCCGTGATGAAGACCTTTTTTTCCCTGATCGCTGCCCTCGTTGTGGGCTGCTCCTCCGCGCTCGCAGAGCAGCCGATCCTGATCCGATTCAGCCACGTCGTTGCCCCTGACACACCCAAGGGCAAGGCCGCCGAATTCTTCGCCAAGCGTGCCGCCGAACTGACGCGCGGCGCCGTCAAAGTCGAGGTTTACCCGAATTCGACGCTGTACAAGGACAAGGAAGAAATGGAGGCGCTGCAACTGGGCGCCGTGCAGATGCTGGCACCGTCGCTGGCCAAGCTGGCGCCGCTCGGCTTCAAGGAATTCGAGCTTTTCGACCTGCCGTACATCTTCGACAACATGGAGATGCTGCACCGGGTCACCGACGGCGAAATCGGCGCCAGCCTGCTCGCGCGTCTCGAACCCAAGGGCATCAAGGGGCTCGCTTTCTGGGACAACGGCTTCAAGTCGTTCTCGGCCAACCGGCCGTTGCGCAAGCCGGCCGACTTCAAGGGCCTGAAGATCCGTATCCAGCCCTCGAAAGTACTCGAGTCGCAGATGCGCGCGCTCGGCGCCGTGCCGATGAACATGGCCTTCTCGGACATCTACCAGGCCGCGCGTACCGGCATCATCGACGGTGCCGAAAACCCGCACTCGAACTTCTACACGCAAAAGATGTACGAGGTGCAGAAGAACATCACGCTGACCGCGCACGGTTATCTCGGCTATGCCGTCATCACCAACCGCCGTTTCTGGGACAGCCTGCCCTCGGGCACGCGCCACCTGCTCGGCCAGGCGATCCGCGAAGCGACGACCTACGCGAACCGTATCGCCCAGGAAGAAAACGACACGGCGCTGAAAAAGATCATCGAGACCGGCAAGACCCGCGTTTATACCCCGACGGCCGCCGAGCGCGCCGAGCTCAAGAAGCTGATGCTCAAGACGCACGCCGAAATGGCGCCACGCATCGGCAAGGACATTATCGACGCGATCTACAAGGAAACCGGCTTCGACCCCGCCCGGATGTAGCCGCGACGCGACGCGCGAGAACCCGGTCGGTATAATGGCCGGATGAAGCCGCCCCCCTCGATTCACCTGCTCCCCGACCTGCTGATCAGCCAAATCGCCGCTGGCGAGGTCGTCGAACGTCCCGCCTCGGTGCTCAAGGAACTGCTCGAAAACGCGCTCGACGCCGGCAGTTCCGCCATCCAGATCCAGATCGAGGAAGGCGGCGTCAAGCTGATCCGCATCAGCGACGACGGCTGCGGCATCGCCCGCGACGAACTGGCGCTCGCGCTGACGCGCCACGCCACCTCGAAAATCGCCTCGCTCGACGATCTCGAACATGTCGCCACGCTCGGATTCCGCGGCGAAGCGCTGGCGTCGGTGGCCTCGGTCGCACGCCTGACCCTGACCAGCCGGCAGGCCGGTGCCAACCACGCCTGGCGCCTCGTCGGCGAGACCGGCGCCACGCCGGAACCGGCGGCGCTGGCGGCGGGCACCGTCGTCGAGATGCGCGACCTCTACTACAACACGCCGGCACGACGGAAATTCCTCAAGGCCGAAGCGACCGAATTCGCGCACTGCGCCGAAACCGTCAAGCGCATCGCGCTGGCCCACCCGGGCGTCGCCATCTCGCTCGCCCACAACGGCCGCACCAGTTTCCAGTTGGCAAAGGGCGATGCCGCCGCCCGCGCCGGCGCCATCCTCGGCGACGACTTCATCGCCGAAGCGCGCCGCATCGATACCGGCGCCGGCCCGATCCGCCTGGTCGGCCATTGCTCGCTGCCGGCCCATTCACGTGCCCGCAACGACGCCCAGTACTGCTACGTCAATGGCCGCTTCGTCCGCGACAAGCTGCTCGCACACGCCCTGCGCGAGGCCTATCAGGACATGCTGCACGGCAGCCGCCACCCGGCCTACTGCCTGTTCATCGAAATCGACCCGGCCGCCGTCGACGTCAATGTTCATCCGGCCAAGACCGAGGTGCGTTTCCGCGATTCCCGCGCCGTCCATCAATTCGTCTTCCACGCCGTCCAGAAAGCGCTGTCGACACCGGCCGGACGCGCGCCGGCAGAGGCGATAGTCCCCCTGTCGGCATCGACTGCTCCGACCGCTCAAGCGATCCCGTCCCCGCGACCGCCGTCGCCGGCGTATAGCAGCCCGAGCGGCGGTGGCGCCGGAAACCGGCCGCGCTTCATGCGTCAGGAATCGCTCAACGTCAGCGAACCCGCAGCTCGCGCCTACTACGCGTTCAGCCAGGCCGCGCAAGAAGCGACGAGCACGCCAGCACCGGTTGCCGCTCCCGCCCCGACTGCGACGGAACACGCCAGGACCGAGGCAATGCCGCAAGCATCCGAATCACCGCAGGCAGCGCAACAATCCCCGGCCGCCCTGCCGACGGAAGAAGCGCCGCTCGGTTATGCCCTCGCCCAGTTACATGGCATCTACATCCTCGCCCAAAACCGGCAGGGGCTCGTGCTCGTCGACATGCACGCGGCGCACGAACGCATCCTCTACGAAAAGCTCAAGGCCGCGCTCGACCAACGCCAGGTGCCAACACAGGCACTCCTGATTCCGGCCGTGTTCTCGGCCAACGCCATCGAGGTCGCCAGTGCCGAAGAGCACAGCGAGGCCCTGCACGCGCTCGGCTTCGACATCGCTGCAATGGGCCCGACCCAACTGGCGGTGCGCGGCACGCCGGCGCTGCTGCAAGCCGCCGACCCGACCGAACTCGCACGCGCCCTGCTCGCCGAATTGGCGGAGCACGGCGTCAGTCAGCTGACCACGGCGCGACGCAACGAGTTGCTGGCGACCATGGCCTGCCACGGCGCGGTCCGCGCCCGCCGCCAATTGGCGATTCCCGAGATGAACGCGCTCCTGCGCCAGATGGAGGCCACCGAACGCGCCGACCAGTGCAACCACGGCCGGCCGACCTGGACCCAACTCTCGCTCGCCGAACTCGACCGACTCTTTTTGCGCGGGCGCTAAGGCATGTCGGCACAAGCTCCCGCAATCCTCCTGATGGGCCCGACCGCCAGCGGCAAGACGGCGATCGCGATCGAACTCGCGCGCCGCTTCCCGCTCGAGCTGATCAGCGTCGATTCGGCGCAGGTCTTCCGCGACATGAACGTCGGCACGGCCAAGCCGGACGCGGCGACGCTTCGCGCCTGTCCGCACCACCTGATCGACATCATCAGTCCCGAGGAGGCCTATTCGGCCGCCCAGTTCCGCGCCGACGCGCTGCGCCTGATGTCCAACATCGGCGCGCGCGGCAGGACTCCGCTGCTGGTCGGCGGCACCATGCTCTATTACAAGGCGCTGCTGGAAGGGCTGGCGGAGCTTCCTTCGGCGAGTCCCGAGACCCGCGCCGAAATCGACGCGATCGCCGCGGCGCACGGCTGGCCGCACGTCCACGCCCTGCTCGCAGAGGTCGACCCGGTGACGGCGGCACGCCTCTCACCGAACGACGCGCAGCGTCTTCAGCGCGCGCTGGAGATCTACCGCGTCAGCCAACGCCCGATGTCGGCCTGGCTGGCGGAGACCGAGGCACAGCGCCCGCCGTACCGTTTTCTCTCGCTCGGCCTGGCCCCGTCCGACCGCAGCGTGCTGCATCGTCGCATCGAACAACGCTTCGATGCGATGCTCGCCAACGGCCTCGAAGACGAAGTCAGCAGCCTGCGCCAGCGCTACCGGCTCAACCTGAACTTGCCATCAATGCGCTGCGTCGGCTACCGGCAGGTCTGGGAAACGCAGGACGGACTGGCACCGCGCACCGACATGCGCGATCGCGGCATCTACGCGACGCGACAATTGGCCAAACGGCAACTCACCTGGATGAACAACACGCTGCAACCGGAACGCTTCGACTGCCTCGACGCGTCGGTCGATGAACGCATCATGCAACGCGTGGACGCCTTCCTCGCCTGACCCGCGAGAAAAACCGTCACGCCCGACTCAAAGCAGGTGACGGGCGACCGCCACACCGGCAGCGACCAGCACGACGCCCAGCTGCGACAAGGTGATCACATAAGGAATCAAGGCCAGGCGGCGCGCCGCCGACAAGGTCGCCACGGCACTCACGTCACCGGGACCGCATTGTGCCGTCATGACCAGCGCCGAAGCCACCGGATCGAGCTTGAGCGCCCATCCGACGAGCGCGCCAACGACCGCCATCACCGCGACCGCCGTCACGCACACGCCGACATAACCCAGCGACAGCGCCTTGAGCAGATCCGGCCAGGACAAATGAATGATGCCCGTCCCGACCAGCACCGGACAGGTCAGGCGCACCGCGACAGCGCCGCAGAAACGCGCCAGGCGCTCGCCGCTCGCCGGTGAAAGCACACCCGAGGAACGCAAAGCCAACATCACGAAGATGGCCAGGATCGGCACCGGAAAATCCGGATAAAACCCCAGCATTGCCCACAAGCCGCACACCACGCAGGCCGAGAGGATCAGGCACAGCCAGTCGCGCCGGGCAATTTCGCCGACAAGCGGCACCCGGCGGCACGCCACGCATGCCGCCCCGAGTTCGACGGCATCGTCGGCGGCCGGCATCGCCCGCCGGGCGAACGCACCAAGCACGCCGGCCACCAGCGCCGAGAGTACCGTCCCGTTCAACGCCGCCGGCAGCAGTATCGGCAGCACCTCGACGGTCGCATCGCCAAGCAAGCCGAGTTCCGCGTATCCCCGCGACAAGAAATGCAAGCCATCGGCCAATCCGCCGCTCATCAACGGAATCAGGATGAAGAAGGTCGTGTAATACGGCGGGAATCCCAACCAGAGTCCGACGCCGATGCCGACCAGGAAGGCTGCCGCCGTGGCCACCGCCAACACCAGCAAGAGCGCGAGAAAACCCCGAGGAAAGCCGTTCCTGGGGAGACCATAGAGACACGCCACCGCCAGACACGACAGATACGCATGGACCAGCAATGAAGACTGCATGACGGCCGCAATCGCATCGATCGCCACCAGCGGGAAGACCCCGTAGGCCACCAAGGCCGAAGGCAGCAGCAGCGACAACAGGGGCGCGCCCCCCAGGGCCCCGAGTACCGGCGTTTTCTCCCCGACGTAACGCAGCCCCCCGCCCAAAACAATAATCAGGACGAGACCGAAAACGATGGACAGCGGCGCTGGCATCCGCCCACCCGCCTGCGCCACCTGCCAGACCAGGGCAGCCAGCACCAGGCCAACGACGACCGCGCCGACACGGCGCGCAGTCAGCACCGACGGCAATTTCATCGCACGCAGCGCCCAACGGACCGAACCGGCTCACACCGATCCGGACAACACTCACGGCAGGGGATGTCGTCCACCGCGCTTCTCCAGAAACACTATCAACACACCGGCTCCGGATGCCTTTTCAGCAAACAAAGGAATACCGGAAGCGACTCATGCACAAACGGGAGCCGAAGCATATACGGCCTTGCGTCCTGCGAGGACTACTCCACGGAGTAGTTAGCGGGCGGGCCGCCCGGATGCTTGCGCCGGCAGACGACGCACTCGTCGCCGCACAGTCGCCCATCGGGCTTGTGCCAACGCCCACTCCACCAGCATAACCTGCGATGCCATGGACATTATACCCAACAAATTTCCGCCGCCGATCGAACGGTTGCGAGCACGATGGATTGACGCCATTGCCGCGCCAGAAAACGGAAAAGCCCATGACTGCGGGTCATGGGCTTTTTGAGACTTCAATCCCGGCACACCCGGCCAGGAAAACCAGCATATAGCTGCTATGGTTGCAACGCTGTCATCTTTAAAGAGCGGAAACAACTAACGACCATACAGTCTCCGTAAACGCGGCGGGCACTTCACTTCGTATCGGATTCGCCGCAAGTCACGACACGAACTCACTATAGACAAGCGCAACGCAAAAGCCAAGCCGATACGTGTTTCCCCTAGCGCGACAGCAACTCCACCGGCGCGACGACGTTGACGCCCTGTTGGGACAGGGCTTCGACGGCGCGGTCCGGATCGGTGAAGCGGATGATCACCACCGCCCGGCGACCGGCCGCCATGCTGAAAGCGTACATGTATTCGATGTTGAGCCCGGCCGCGTCGGCCTTGGCGAGAATGTCGGCAAGGCCGCCGGCATCGTCGGGCACCTCGACGGCGACCACCTCGGTCTCCTTGGCCAGGTAGCCGGCCGCCTCAAGCGCCGCCTTGCCGGCCGCAGGGTCGGCAAGAACGAAGCGCAGGATGCCGAACTCGGCGGTATCGGCGAGCGACAGCGTATGGATATTGACGCCACGGTCGGCCAGGGCCGCACAGGCGGCGTGCAAGCGTCCAGGACGATTCTCGATGAAGGTGGAAATTTGCGTGACTTTCACGGCTCAAGCCTCCCAAAGATGATGAATTCGTGACAGGAGCGAGTACCTACTCACTCGCCACGCTCGTCCCAGACACGCCGCGCCTTGCCTTCGCTGCGTGGAATGCTGTGCGGCTCGACCAGACGGACGCCGGCGCGAATGCCGGTGATCCGTTCGACGGCATGCGCCAGACGCTTGTGCAGCGCTTCCATCGCGCTCACCTGATCGCTGAACAGCTCGGCGCCGATCTCGACCTCGACATTCATCTGGTCGAGTCCGTGTTCGCGCGAAAGCAGGATACGGTAATGCGGCAGCACGCCCTCGACCGACAACAGCGCCGTCTCGATTTGCGACGGGAAGACATTGACGCCGCGGATGATGAACATATCGTCACTGCGCCGCGCCACGCGGGCGATGCGCCGTACCGTGCGACCGCAACTGCAGGGTTCGGTGATGATGTGCGTGATGTCACGGGTGCGATAACGGATCATCGGCATGGCGCGCTTCGACAGGGTGGTGAGCACCAACTCACCTTCCTCGCCGTCAGGCAGCACGCGACAGGTTTCCGGATCGATGATCTCGGGATAGAAATGATCCTCGAAGATGTGCAGCCCGGCTTGCGCCGCACATTCGCTGCCGACGCCCGGCCCGATGATCTCGGACAGCCCGTAGATATCGAAGGCCTTGATGCCGCTCTCCTGTTCGATGCGGGCGCGCATGCCTTCCGACCACGGTTCGGCGCCGAAAATACCGGTACGCAGCGGCAGCTCGCGCAGATTGATACCGAGTTCGCCGGCCCGCTCGATCAGGTGGAGGAAGTAGCTCGGGGTGCAGCAGATGCCGGTGACGCCGAAATCGCGCATCAGCATGACCTGGCGGTCGGTGTTGCCGCCCGAAGTCGGCACGACGGTGGCGCCGATCGCTTCAAGGCCGTAGTGCGCCCCCAGACCGCCGGTAAACAGGCCGTAGCCGTAGGCGTTCTGGACGATGTCGCCGCGGTGGATGCCGGCGGCAGAAAAAGTGCGCAGCATCACCGAGGCCCAGACCTGCAGGTCTTCCTGGGTGTAGGCGACGACGATCGGCTTGCCGGTGGTGCCGCTCGACGCGTGCAGCCGGACGATTTCCGACATCGGGCTCGCAAACAGCCCGAACGGATAGTTGTCGCGCAGATCGGTCTTGATCGAGAACGGCAGCTTGGCGATGTCTTCCAGCGTACGCATGTCGGCCGGCGTCACGCCGCGCTCGACCATGCGCTCGCGGAACGGTGCGACATTGGCATAGGCGCGTTCGACCACCGCCTTCAGCCGCCGCAACTGCAACTCGCGCAATTGCGCCGCAGGCAGATAATCCGGCGCACTGACCGGATGAAAGCCCTGACCGACATCGTTCCAGTTTTCCCGCATCATGTTCTTTTCTCCCTGTCATCCCCGGCCGGCATCAACCCGCGACGGCCTGTCGTCCCTGCTCAAAGGCCTCAAGATTGAGGCGATGGTGTTTCTCGGGGAAACAACCGCGAATCGCGTCTTCCCAGATCTCGAGCGGAATCTCGAGCGAACGGCTGAGGACCCCGAGCAAGGCGACGTTGATCGACTTGGCCTGCAGTTTTCCCGGCACCTTCTCGAGCGATGCGGGCGACACCAGCAGCCCGCCCGCTTTCAGCACATGCCGATTGACATCGACCTGGTCCGGCGCGACGACCACCAGGAAATCGGCCTGCCCGGTCGGAATCATCGGACTATGCACATGCGGCCCGAATCGCACGTCGCTGGCAACCGAACCGCCACGCTGGCTCATCCCGTGAATCTCGCTCTTCTTGACGTCGAGCCCGCAGCGAAAAGCCGCGTCGGCGAGCACGTCGGAGGCCTTGACCACCCCCTGCCCGCCGAGTCCTGCGACCACCACATTGATCACCTGAGTCATATTCCCTGTTCCCCCTGACGTTCAACCATCGACGCGCACGGCGATGCCGATGCGCTTCTCGGCGGCGGCGCGTTCGTATTGACGGATTTTCGGCGCCGCCAGAATGCACGGCCGACGCGCCACGATCACCACCAGGCGGCCGCTGTCGAGCGCCTGACGCAGCACGTCGTCGAGCACGACGTCGCTGGCCATCGGATCGACGGTAATGACGTCGGCAATGCCCATCGCCCGTGCGATGTCTTCGAACAGCAGGCGCCCGGTCGCGTCGTGCAGCAGCGTACGGCCGGTGCCGGGGTGCTCCTGTTGGCCGGTCATCGCCGTCGTGCCGTTATCGACGATCAGCACCACGTGGCCGGTCGGCGGCGGGTTGTACACCATCTCGGCGAGGCCGGTCAGGCCGCTATGCACAAAGGTCGAATCGCCGATGACGCTGACCACGCGCTTCGCCTGCTCGGGCGGCAGCACATGCCGCATGCCGAGTCCGACGCCGATGCTGGCGCCCATGCAGACCAGCGTGTCCATCGCCGTGAAGGGCGGCAGCACGCCGAGCGAATAACAGCCGATATCGCCCGAAACGATGCAGTCGAGCCGGTTCAACGCCTCGAACACCGGCCGGTGCGAGCAGCCTTCGCAGAGCGCCGGCGGCTTGCCGCCAGGAATTTTGGCCTCGGGCGAATCGTCGTGTTCAAGGATGCGGCGAACACGGTCGGCGTTGAGTTCGCCGAAACGGAAACGCTCCGGCTTGCCCTCGACGGCGAGTCCTTCAGCGCGCAGTTCGGTGACGAGGATCCGATCCCCCTCCTCGATGACGACGCAGCGCTCGACCGAAGCGACGAAATCGCGGATCGCCTGCATCGGCAGCGGATACGAGAAGCCAAGTTGCAGCAGGCTGGCTTCCGGCGCGACTTCGCGGGCGTGCATCGCGGCGACACCGGAAGCGATGATGCCGAGCGCCTTGCTGCGCGGCTCGACGATCGTCTGCGCGCAGTTTTCGGCGTAAGCCGCGGCGCGTGCCAGCTTGTCGCGCAGCGCATGATGCGCCGGACGCGCATAGGCCGGAATCATCACCCGCGCCGGAATGTTGCGTTCGAAAGACGGCGCCTGCGCCGGTCCCGGCAACGCCGTCTGCGTGACGATGCTCTTGGAATGGCAGGTGCGCGTCGTCATGCGCAGCAGCACGGGCTGGCGGAATTGTTCGGACAGCGCGAAGGCGGCAGCGGCGAAGTCGTAGGCCTGCTGCGAATCGGCGGGCTCGAGCATGAGGAGGCCGGCGGCGCGTGCATAGTGCCGGTTGTCCTGTTCGTTCTGGCTCGACGCCATGCCGGGGTCATCGGCCGAGACGAGCACCAGGCCGCCGGTGACGCCGGTGTAGGCGGCGGTGAACAAGGCATCGGCGGCGACATTGACGCCGACGTGCTTCATCGTCACCAGCGACCGGCCGCCGGCGAAGGCGACGCCGATGCCGACTTCGAGCGCGACCTTCTCGTTTGGCGCCCACTGTGCCTTGCCGCCCAACGCGGCGAAGGCTTCGAGGATTTCGGTGGAGGGAGTTCCGGGATAGCCGGTGCCGAGCAATACCCCGGCATTGAAGGCGGCGAGCGCGACAGCTTCGTCGCCGGAAAGGAGCATGCGATCAGCGAGCTTGGCAACCATGACGATCTGAACAGGTGAGTGAAAAAAATCGTTGGAAAGCGTCGGCCGAAAAGACCTGGCCGTGCGAGGCGAAAGGCAGAGTATCCTAGCCTTCCTTCGCCCGGTCAATGCGCCCATCCCCTGATTTGCGGACATCCGAGGCCGCGAACCAATCGCCGACACGACGGTCTACCCACCGTCTCTCTCTGGAAGACTCGATCATGATTTCACTGTCCGAAGACGCCGTTGCCTATGCCAACGAGAAGCGCTCGCCGATCCATATCGGCCTTCCCTACAAGGTCAGCGGCTGCTGTTTCGACCTGACCGAATCGCCGGCCGTGGCGCTCGGCGAACCCACCTCGCCGTCGGACTACCTGCGCCAGACGATCAGTGGTGTCACCGTCTTCGTGCCAAAAGAGTTTCCCGAACACGATCCGATCGTCATCAAGACGCGCAGCCTGCTCGGATTCCGCCAGTTGGTCATCGACGGCTGGAAGCTCGTCTAGGATTTTTGACTCTGCTTCAAAAAAAAAGCCCGGTGACCAACTATTCACCAGGCTGAAGCAATCGAGACGGCCGGCGGCCGTCTCGGCAAGACATCCTATTCCTCGTCGACGAAGACCTCTTCGCGCTTCTTGCTGATCGCCGGCAACGTGATCATCACCATCAGGCCGACGGCCAGCACGATCATCGTCGCCGAAATCGGCCGCGTGACGAAGACGCTCCAGTCGCCGCGCGCCATCAAGAGCGCCCGACGCAGGTTTTCCTCCATCATCGGCCCGAGCACGAAACCGAGGATCAGCGGCGCCGGCTCGAAACCGAGCTTGTTGAAGAGGAACCCGACCACCGCGAAAGCCGCCGCACAATAGACGTCGAAGGTGTTGTTCGACAGCGTATAAACGCCGATTGCGCAGAAAGCCATGATCGCCGGGAAGAGGAAGCGATACGGCACGGTCAGAAGCTTCACCCAGATACCGATCAGCGGCAGGTTGAGGATCACCAGCATCAGGTTGCCGACCCACATCGACGTGATCAGGCCCCAGAACAGGCCGGGATTGGTCGTCATCACCTGCGGACCCGGCTGGATGCCCATGATCGTCATGGCGCCGATCATCAGCGCCATCACCGCACTGGTCGGAATGCCCAGCGTCAGCATCGGGATGAACGAGGTCTGCGCGCCCGAGTTGTTGGCGGCTTCCGGCGCGGCGACGCCCTGGATGGCGCCCTTGCCGAAGGCTTCGGGCGTCTTCGACATCTTCTTCTCGACCGAATACGAGGTGAAGGACGCCAGCATCGGCCCGGCACCCGGCAGCACGCCGAGCAGGCAACCGAGCAGCGTGCCGCGCAAGGCGGCCGGCGCTGCATCATGAAAATCCTGCTTGCTCGGCCACAGTCCGGTCACCTTCTTGACGAAGATTTCGCGATGTTCCGGCGGCTTGCCGAGGTTGGCGATGATTTCGCCGAAGCTGAACACGCCCATGGCGATGACGACGAAGTTGATGCCGTCCATCAACTCAGGAATGCCAAAACTGAAGCGCGGCACCGCGGTAATGACGTCAGTATTGATCTGGCCGAGCAGCAGGCCGAGCACGACCATCGCCAGCGCCTTGGCCAGCGAGCCGGACGCCAGCACAACGGCGCCGACCAGGCCGAGGAACATCAGCGCGCAGTATTCCGGCGCGCCGAATTCGAAAGCGAGCGCGGTCAGCGGCGGCGCGAAGGCGGCAACCACCAGCGTGCCGATGGTGCCGGCGAAGAAGGAAGCCAGGGCCGCCGTCGCCAGCGCGGCGCCGGCGCGTCCGTGCCGCGCCATCTGATAGCCGTCGAGCGCGGTGACCACCGACGAGGCTTCGCCCGGCACATTGATCAGGATCGCCGTGGTCGAACCGCCGTACTGGGCGCCGTAGTAGATACCGGCCAGCATGATCAGCGCCGAGGTCGGCTGCAGCGAGTACATCGACGGCAGCAGCATGGCGATCGTCGCGATCGGTCCCAGGCCCGGCAACACGCCGATCAGCGTGCCGAGCATGGCGCCGAGGAAGGCATACCAGAGGTTGATCAGCGACAGCGAAGTCTGGAAGCCGATATAGAGGTTTTGAAGCAAGTCCATGTTCGATCTTTCTCTAAGTCACGCAGAGGGGCTGCTCAGGACAGCGCCGGCCACAAGGGAATGGTCAGCTGCAGACCGTAGATGAAAATGAGATAGGACATGACGGTCAGAATCGCCGCATTGAGTACTGCGTCCTTCCAGGTGAATTCGCTGCCGCCCGCGGCCGTCATGATGATCATCAGCGGGAAACTGATGACAAAACCGAGCCGCGGCAAGGCGAGACCGAAGAAAACGATGGCGCCGACGATGCAGAGCAGCGGCCGCCAGGGAATCTTTCCGATCGGATCGCCGTCGGTGCGCTTGCTCGTGAAGGCCGACGTCAGGACGACGATGCCGAGCAAGGCGAGAATGATGCCGAGTCCGAAGGGGAAATAGCCCGGCCCCGGACGCACGGCGATGCCAAAATTGTAATTCGTCGCGCCGATGGCGAAGGCGCCACCCACGAGGATCAGCAGGACGCCCGAGAGGAAGTCTTTCTGGCTTTTGATTTTCATGGAGAATCCAGTGTGATGCTGAGAAACCGGCAGCGTCCGGACGGCTCGCGCCCGGACCGCCACCTTGTCGATCGATGCTATCTCAAGCTCAGTCGGCCTTGATGTTGGCGTCCTTGATCAGCTTGGTGTACTTGGCGAATTCGTCCGGGCCGTACTTGGCCAGTTCGGACGCGACACCGGAGGCCGGAGCGACGCCGACGCCGCGCAGCTTCTCGATGACCTCAGGCTGCTTCAGCACCTTCTGCAATTCGACGCTGAGACGATCGACGATCGCTTTCGGCGTCTTGGCCGGCGCATAGAGCGCATACCAGCCGTTCACCGTGAAGTCGGGGTAGCCCGATTCGGCGAAGGTCGGCACATCGGGAAAGTCGGCCATGCGCGTCTTCGACGAGACGGCGATCGGACGCACCTTGCCGCCCTTGATCAGCGGCGTCGAGTTCGTCGAGGTATCGAAGATGACGTCGAGGCGTCCGCCGATCAGGTCGAGGATGTGCGCGCTGCCGCCCTTGTACGGGACGTGCGTCAGGTTGATCTTGGCCTGCGCGGTGAACATTTCACCGGCGAGATGCAGCGGCGAACCGTTGCCCGAGGAACCGTACATCACCTCGCCCGGCTTGGCCTTGGCGGCCTCGACGACGTCCTTGAGCGTCTTGTACTTCGAATTCGGGAAGGTGATGACAACCATCGGCGCGGTGCCGAAGAGGCCGATCGGCTCGAAAGCGGTGAGCGGATCGTACTCGGCCTTGAACAGGATCGGGCTGACCGCGTTCGAGGCGAAGCCGCCGACGAGCAGCGTATAGCCGTCAGCCGGGGCCTTGGCGACGACGGTTGCGCCGATCAGCGTGCCGGCGCCCGGCTTGTTGTCGATGATGAACTGCTGGCCAAGGCCTTCGGACAATTTCTGGCCGATCAGGCGACCAAGCATGTCGTTGGCGCCACCGGCCGGATAGGGCACAACGAGCGTCACCGGCTTGGTCGGATAGGTCTGCGCCTGGGCGAGACCGAAACAGCCGAGACCGGCAACCGCCGTAGCGGCGAGCAGACGGGTAAAGGTACGACGGGAGAGCAGCGAAGTGGTCATGGCTTCATTCCTTGACGAGGGATTGACGAAGCGATCGCGTCACAGCATCGATCGGAAAATCGGGCGCCGGGCCGCTTGAAGCGGACCCGGCATTCGGGTGAATCAGAAACGATACAACATGCATTCTTACTTAACCTGCAAGTTCGCCTTCTCGATCACGGCCTTCCACTTGGTCATTTCGGCAGCGATGTAGTCGGCGAATTCCTTCGGCGAGGTGGCCACGGCTTCAGCGCCCGCCTCGGAGAATTTCTTGATCGTCTCGGGCTTCTTCATGCACGCCTGGACTTCGGCCGCGAGTCTGTCGACGATTTCCTTCGGCGTGCCCGCCGGCGCGATGAAGCCGTGCCAGGCGACCGCTTCGAAGCCAGGCAGGAACTCGGCCACCGCCGGCACCTTCTCGTCGAAGGCGGCGCGCTTGGCCGTCGCCGTTGCCAGCATCGTCAGCTTGCCGCCCTGCACATGCGGCAGCAGCAGCGGCACGTTGTCGAAGGTCATCGCCACCTGGCCGCCGATCATGTCGGTGACCATGCGCGCCGAACCCGGATACGGCACGTGCGTGATCTTGGTCCCGGTCATCTGCTGGAAGAGTTCGGCCGCGAGATGCTGCGACGTGCCGACGCCCGAGGAGCCATACGCGACCTTGCCCGGATTCTTCTTCAGATATTCAATCAGCTCCGGCACCGACTTGACCGGCAGCTTGCCCGAATTGATGACAAGAACATTGGGCACCTTGTCGAACATGGTCACCGGGATCAGGTCCTTGAGCGGCTTGTACGGCACCTGGTCGGGCCGCAGCTGCGGATTGATCGCCAGGCCCGAGGTACTGGCGATGCCGATCGTCAGGCCGTCCGGCTTGGAACGCGCGACCTGGGCGATGCCATTGACGCTGCCGGCGCCCGGCACGTTCTCGATGATGAACGGCTTGCCGAAGGCCTTCTGCAGGTGATCGCCGATGACGCGCGCAAAAATATCGGTGGTACCACCGGCCGTGAACGGCACGATGATCTTGACGGTATCGGTCGGCCACTCGTCCTTCGCCATCGACGGCGAAGCGATCAGGCCCAGACAGGCGGAAACGGCCAGCGAAAACAGTGTCTTTTTCATGATTGCCCTCTTTGTTTGAGTCGGTTGACGCGGTTCGATTCTATCTCTTGGAAACTGCAAATTGCATAACCCCCGAGCGGCGCTCAGTCCTCCTGGAACGCCTCCTGGCGCTTCTTCTTGATCGACGGCACGGCCATGATGGTGATCAGGCCAGCGGTCGCGACCAGCAATGACAAGGAAATCGGGTTGGTGACGAAGGTCGAATAGCTCCCTTGCGACAGGATCAGCGCCCGCCGGAAGTATTCTTCCATCATCGGCCCGAGGACGAATCCGAGCAGCATCGGCGCCGCCTCGCAACCGAGCTTGGCGAGCACGTAGCCGAAGACCGAGAGAATCGCCGTGATGTAAATGTTGGCGACGTTGCTGTTGAGCGAATAGACACCGATGCAGCAGAACACCAGGATCGCCGGGTAGAGGAAGCGATAGGGGATGGTGAGCAGCTTGACCCAGACGCCGAGCATCGGCAGGTTGAGGATCACCAGCATCAGGTTGCCGACCCACATCGACGCGATCAGGCCCCAGAACAGTTCCGGGTTGTTCTGCATCACCTGCGGACCGGGCGTGATGTTGTGGATCGTCATCGCGCCGACCATCAGCGCCATCACCGCATTCGACGGAATGCCCATCGTCAGCAGCGGGATGAACGAGGTCTGCGCCGCCGCGTTATTGGCCGACTCAGGCCCGGCGACGCCTTCAATGGCGCCCTTGCCGAACTCGTCGGAATATTTCGAAATCTTCTTCTCGAAGGTATAGGCGGCGAACGAGGAAAGCACGGCGCCGCCTCCCGGCAGGATGCCGAGCACCGACCCGAGCGTCGTGCCGCGGAACACCGCCGGCAGCATGCGCTTGAAATCGGCCATCGAGGGCCAGAGACCGGAGACCTTGTTGGTGAAGGTCTCGCGCTTGTCCTTGAGCGAGAGGTTGCTGATCACCTCGGCGAAGCCGAAGAGCCCCATGGCGACGCAAACGAAATCGATGCCGTCGAACAGCGCCGGGATGCCAAAGGTATAACGCATGACGCCGGAATTGACGTCGGTGCCGATCAGACCGAGCAGCAGACCCATGAGGATCATGCAGATGGCCTTGAGGATCGATCCCGACGACAGGATGATGGCGCCGACGAGGCCGAGCACCATCAGCGAGAAATAGTCGGCAGGCCCGAAGCTGAAGGCGAGTTCAGCCAGCGCCGGAGCGAAGGCGGCGAGCACCAGCGTCGCCACGCAACCGGCGAAGAAGGAACCGAAGCCAGCGGTAAACAGCGCCGTCCCGGCCTTGCCGCGCCGCGCCATCTGGTAGCCGTCGATGGCGGTCACCACCGACGAGGACTCGCCGGGCAGGTTGACGAGGATGGCCGTCGTCGAACCGCCGTACTGCGCGCCATAGAAGATGCCGGCGAGCATGATCAGCGCCGTCGTCGGGCTGAGGCCGTAGGTCACCGGCAGCAGCATGGCGATCGTCGCCACCGGGCCGATGCCGGGCAGCACGCCGATCAAGGTGCCGAGCAGGCAGCCGATGAAGGCATAGAGGAGGTTCTGCAGCGACAGCGCCGTGGCAAAACCGAGCGAGAGGTTGGCAATCAGGTCCATGGTCGCGAGTCCTCAGGAAAAGAGCGTCGGCCAGGTCGGGAACTGCAGGTGCAGCCCCATGACGAAGACGCCGTACACCAGCGCGGCGAGGAGCAGCGACGAGGCCAGCGTCCCCTTCCAGGTGAACTCGTGGCTGCCGAGCGAGGAGACGATTACCAGCACCAGCACCGAGAAGACGATGCCAAGGATCTGGAGCAGGAAGGCGAAGAGGACGACGGCGCCGACGATCCAGGCGACCGCCTTCCAGTCGAGCCTGCCGATCTCGGTCGCCTCGGCTTTCGGCGCCAGCGCGCTGACGCTCAGCACCGTACCCAGCACGGCCAACAATACCGCCAGCCAGAACGGGAAATACCCCGGTCCGATATCGTCGCTCGCGCCCAGCGAATAGCTGCGCGCAACAACCGCGGCAAAAATGCCGAAGGCCAGAAAAAACAGCCCGGCGGCAAAATTCTGTTTGTTACGAACCTCCACGTCCCCTCCTCCGCAGCGGCGTCGATGCGCCGCATTGATCTGAAACGCTATGACGAAACGGACGCCGCTCAGAGTCCGTTCATGACGTTCTGCGGCCGTGTCTTATGCACGATTGCCGCGACGATGGCTTCCACGCATTCCTCGCCGATGGCGTTGACGGCGCCGTCGGTGTAGCCGGCGATATGCGAGGTGGCAATGAAATTCTCCAGGCCGAAGAGCGGATGCGACTCAAGCGGTTCCTGTTCGAACACGTCCGACGCCACGCCCGCGATCGTCTTCGCCGACAGGGCCGAGAACAGGTCGGCCTCGTTGACGACGCCGCCGCGCGAGGCATTGACGAGATAGGCGCTCTTCTTCATGGCAGCAAAATCTGCGGCAGCGATGAAGTCGCGCGTGGTATCGGTCAGCGGCATGTGCAGCGTGATGAAATCGCTCTCTCCGAGCAATTCCTCCTTGCTGACGAAGCTAATGCCATTGGCCTCGGCAAAGGCCTTGTCCTGGAAGAAATCGAAGGCCAGGACGCGCATGTTGAAGCCCTTGGCGCGCAGCGCCACCTGCTTGCCGATGTTGCCGAGGCCGCAGATGCCGAGCGTCTTGCCATAGACATCGGTAGCAAAAATGCGCGGCCAACGCCCGGCCTTGGTGCCGGCATTGGCCTGCGGAATCTGCCGCGCCAGCGCCAGCACCAGCGCGAAAGCGAAGTCGGCGACGGCGTGCTTGTTGGCATTCGGCACGTTCGTCACCCAGATGCCGCGCTTGCGCGTTTCCTCGAGATCGATGTTATCGACCCCGACGCCGTGCTTGCAGACGATCTTGACGTTCGGCGCGCAGTCGAGCAGCTCGGCATTCACCTCGGTAAAGGCGACGATCAGCGCGTCGGCATCGGCCAGGTCGGCCTTGAGATCGGCCAGCGAAACATCCGCCGGAAACGAGCGCAGGACAAAACCGTTTTCGTCGAGCATCTCCACCGGATGGTTGCTGTACTTGGCAAACGACGGCGAAGTATTGATCACTTTCATGTAGCGATTCCCCGTTTTTCCCGGCCGATCAGAGCGCCGGCACCGTGCCGTACTTGGCAACCACCTGACGGATCGTCGCCAGATCCTCGTCCGAGAAGACGATCGGGTAACGGCTGTCGCCGACATCCTCGCCCAGCAGCAGCGCCGCTTTCTTGACCGCTGCCGGCGCGAAGGCGACGGCATAGAGGTCCTTGCGCAGACCGCTGATGAAATCCTGCGCCGCCTTCGACTTCTCGATGTTGCCGTCGCGGAAATTCTTCCAGATCAGGCTGACGCCTTCCGGCGACACGTTCGCGAGGCCGGAGATGCAGGCCGAGCAACCTTCGAGGAAGCCCTGGTGGGCGAGGTGGTCGGGACCGCTGAGGACATCGAAATCGGTTCTGCCCTTGACCGCATCGAGGAAGCCCTTGAGGCTCTCGTAGCTGCCGGCGCTGTCCTTGATGCCGACGATGTTCGGATGATCGGCAAGAATCGCGGCAGTCGCCGGCTCGATGGTGTTGCCGGTGCGACCCGGGATGTTGTAGAGGAAGACGGGAACCGGCACGGCATCGGCGATCGCCCGGTAGTGCGCGATCAGTTCGCTCTGCTTGAGCGGCACGAAGTATGGGGTGATCACCGAAACGGCATCGACGCCCATCGCCGCGACGTCCTTGCCCAGCCTGATCGTTGTCGCCGTCGAGATTTCGCCGATATGCGCGACCACCGGCACCTTGCCGGCCACCTCTTCGACGCAGGTCTCGGTGACGAGACGCTTCTCGTTGAGGCTGAGAACAAAGAATTCGCCATTCGTGCCATTACAGAACACGCCATTGTCGTATTTGACCTGGCGCCGCACCTGCGCGCGCAGGCGTTGCGGACAGACTTCACCGGACGGATCGAACGGCGTCACGACGGCGGTCAGCACTCCACGAATCTGTTTCTTCACTTGCATCTCTCCTTGACTCACGCTGGCGCACGCGGGGGCATAAACCCGACGACGCCGATTGACGAATGATCGGAACACGCTGGAAGCATGGTGGTTGAAGTTGAGACATTTGTCAACAAACAGCGCGCGTTTTTCCCACTATCTATCACAAAACACCAAAACACCCGGCGCCTGGCATCGATCGAAAACCATCACCGCCGCTTGCAAAGACCCTGCCAAAATCAGGGTAACCCCCCAGCATTATTGAATAAAACAAAAAAAATACCGACGAATACAAGCGAAAAGCGAGGACACCAAAACAAGCCAAGACAGCCAAAGTATCGATTGCAATTTGCGCAACAATCTCCCATAATCTACCAGTCATGAGCAAAAACCTCGTCATCACCACCGACGATCTGCCCTCGCCACCCAGGAGAACCGCCGTGGAAGCGCCCGCCGTCCTCGAGATGCCTAACGAACAGGAAAACACGCCCCTGCTGCCGGTCCAGCGACGGCAGCACATCGCCGAATTCCTCCAGCATCACGGTGCCGTCACCCTGCAACAGCTTGCCGACGCGCTGCACGTCTCGCTCTCGACCCTGCGACGCGACCTCGACGCATTGGCCGAAGAAGGCATCGTCGAACGCACGCACGGCGGCGCGCTGCTCAAACACCAGCAATACAGCACCTTCGAACCCAACATCACGGCGGCGCGCGACCTCTCGCCGCGCGAAAAGCGCATCGTCGGCGAAGCCGCCGCAGCGGCACTGATCCCCGGGCAGAGCGTCATCTTCGACAGCGGCAGCACCGTGCTTGAAGCCGCCCGCGCGGTGGTGTCCCGCAAGATCCCGCTGATCGCCATCACCAATGACATCGAGATCGCGCAGGTGCTCAACAGCAGCCCGCTCGTCCAGGTGCACGTCTTCGGCGGCCAGTTGCGCTCGGGCAGCAACACGCTGGTCGGGGAACAGGTACAGGTGGCCGCCCGCAACATCCGCGCCGACGTGCTGTTCTTCGGCGCCCACGCGATCACCGACAACGTCGTCTCGGAAACCTCGCCGGAAGTCGCCGCCGTCAAGCGCACGCTGATGAAATCGGCCAATTCCTGCCGCCTGCTCGTCGACGCCTCGAAATTCCGCCCGCGCGTCTTCATGACGGTCTGCGAAATCGGCGACATCGCCGAAGTCATCACCGACGACAACGCGCCGCACGAGGAAATCGAGCGCATCCGCTCGACCGGCGTGCGCGTCACCCTGGCCGGGACGCACGCATGACGCGCCTGCGCATCCTCGCCGACGACCTGACCGGCGCACTCGACACCGCTGCCGCCTTTGCCGGCGAGGTGCCCGTCTTCATCGACCGGCCGCCGGCGGCCGACAGCCCATACTGGCAAGCTGCCGTCAGCGTCGTGGCGACGCCGACGCGCGACGTCCTGCCGGCCACCCTGCCCGACACCCTGACACCGACGCTCGATTGGTTCGTCGCCGGCGATCTTGCTTACAAGAAAGTCGACAGCCTGCTGCGCGGCAACACCTTTGCCGAGATCGGCTGGCTGCGCGCCGCCGGGAAATTCCCGGGCGTCATTTTCGCCCCGGCCTTCCCGGGACAGGGCCGCATCACCACCGACAACCGACAGTGGGTGGTCAAGCCCGGACAGCCGCCCGAGGCGGTCGCCCAACCCTTGCGCGAAGCCTTCTCGACCTTCGGCATGACGGCAGCCACAACACCCGCCGATCGACTCGACGACAATGCCAGCTGGATTCCCGAGGTTCGCACCGACGCCGAACTCGACGCCATCGCCGCCCGGCTCGACATGCCGCACGCACGGCGCGCGCTCTGGTGCGGTAGCGCCGGACTCGCCCAAGCGATCGCCCGCCACGAAGGACTGACGCCGCACGCCGACGCCAGCCCGGCGGCGACCGACATCGACGGCCCGACGGTGCTCATCAGCGCCAGTTTCCAGCCGGTCCTCTATGCCCAATGGGAAGCGCTCAAAGCCGCGGCACCGACGCCGGCAATCGCCGAACGGGCGCGCCCCGACGAGATCGCAGCGGCACTGGCGCAGGCACAACAGGGCGCCGCCGACGTCCGCTTCGACCTCTCGCCGCGACGCGAGATGACGCAGACCGAGTCGCTCGCACTCCTGCAACAGAACATCGAACGCATCGCCGCCGGGCTGCCGGCGCCGAAGCAACTGATGATCGTCGGCGGCGACACGCTGCTGGCGATCTGCCGCGCCACCGGCGCCGAAGCGCTGCTCGCCGGCGCCTCGATCCAGAACGGCTGGGGCCGCGCGACGCTGGTCGGCGGCCGCTGGCACGGAACCCACTGCCACTCGCGTTCGGGCGCGTTCGGCAAGCCCGATGATTTGATCCAGATGATGCAGCGGCTTCGCCGCGACACGAATTTCGAGAAAGGAAAGTAAATGACAAAGGCAATCCGTTTGGCTGTCACCATGGGCGATCCCAGCGGGATCGGCCCCGAAATCATCGCCAAGGCCGCGCACCAGCTGCGCGAGGACATCGCCTCCGGCCGCCTGGAATTCATCGTTCTCGGCAACGCCCGCGCGCTCGACACGGCCTGCGCGCAAGCCGGCCTCGCGCGTGAGAGCGTGCCGCTGACAATGATCGATGTCGGCCCGGTCGACGGCGAGATCCAGACCGGCAAGATCACCGCCGTCGGTGGCGAGTGGGCCTACCGCGCCGTCAAGAAGGCGGTCGAGATGGTGCAGGCCGGCGAGGCCGATGCCATCGTCACGGCACCGCTGTCGAAGGAAGCGCTGCACATGGCCGGCCACCACTTCGAAGGCCACACCGAACTGCTCGCGCACCTCACCGGCCAGCGTGACGCCGTCATGATGCTGGCACA
Organism: Propionivibrio dicarboxylicus; assembly: GCF_900099695.1. GTDB lineage: Bacteria > Pseudomonadota > Gammaproteobacteria > Burkholderiales > Rhodocyclaceae > Propionivibrio > Propionivibrio dicarboxylicus. The sequence goes on from NZ_FNCY01000024.1 coordinate 24,303, forward strand.
CGGCCCGATGCGCGTCTCGCACGTTACCACGCACTGCGCCATCAGCGACATCGCCAAACGCGTGACGCCGATCCGACTCAAGCGCGTCATCGACGTCACCCTCGAGGCACTCGAGTGCCTCGGCATCGACACGCCGCGCATCGGCGTCGCCGGCCTCAACCCGCATGCCGGCGAAGGCGGCATCCTCGGCAAGGAAGAAGCCGACATCATCACGCCGGTGATCCAGGACTACGCCGCGCGCGGCATCGCCGTCTCCGGCCCGGTGCCCGGCGACACCGTCTTCATCAAGCTGCGCGGCAACCATTTTGACGCTGTCATCGCCATGTACCACGACCAGGGCCACATCCCGGTCAAGCTGCTCGGCTTCAACGTCAATCCGGCCACGGGCCAATGGGAAGCGATCAGCGGCGTCAACGTCACGCTCGGCCTGCCGATCCTGCGCACCTCGGTCGACCACGGCACCGCCTTCGATATCGCCGGCAAGGGCGTCGCCAATGCCGAAAGCATGATCGACGCGGCCGAATATGCACTCAAGCTGCTCGAAGGCCGTCGCAAGAAGGGCCTGTGACACCGACCTCGCTTAGGAGATCCGTACCATGACTGATTCTGCCCTGCGCCTCCACTCGCCGGCCGGCGACCCCAAGCGGGTCGAGGCCGACATTCCTGCGCCCTGTATCCAGAACCACGCCGCCAATTTGATGCCGCTCGCCGAAGGCGACCTCGGCTGCGTCTGGTTCGGCGGCACACAGGAAGGCATCGCCGACATCTCGATCTACTTCTCGCGCCTGGCGCGCGACGCCGCCGCCTGGTCGACGCCGGTCAAGCTCTCCGACGACCCGACGCGCTCGGAGCAGAACCCGATCCTTTTCCCGGCCCCCGACGGCAAGCTGTGGCTGATCTACACCGCGCAAAAATCGGGCAATCAGGACACGGCGATCGTCCGTTACCGCATTTCCGAAGACAATGGCATCAGTTGGGGGCCGATCGGCACGCTCTTCGAGAAGGCCGGCACCTTCGTCCGCCAGCCGGTCGTGGTGCTCGACAACGGCGACTGGCTGATTCCGGTGTTCTATTGCCGGACGAACCCCGGCGACAAATGGGTCGGCAACAACGACATCAGCGCCGTCATGATCTCGACCGACCAGGGCGCGCACTGGCGCGAGGTCGAAGTCCCCGACAGCGTCGGCTGCGTGCACATGAACATCGAGAAGCTGGACGACGGCAGCCTGCTCGCCCTGTTCCGCAGCCGCTGGGCCGACCACGTCTACAGCAGCCGCTCGATCGACAACGGCCGCAGCTGGTCGGCACCGCAGCCGACCGAATTGCCGAACAACAACTCGTCGATCCAATACACGCGTCTCGCCAACGGTCACCTCGCCATCGTGTACAACGACATCAGCTCGGCCCAGGCGACCGAACGCCGCGTCTCGCTCTATGACGAAATCGAGGACGAAGGCGACGCGCCCGGCGCGCCGCAGGTCGCTTCCGCCGCCGCCAGCGAAGGACGCACCGCCTTCTGGGGCACGCCGCGCGCACCGATGACGCTGGCAATTTCCGAAGACGGTGGCAAGACCTGGCCGTACAAGCGCAACCTCGAAGTCGGCGACGGCTACTGCATGTCGAACAATTCCGAGAAGAAGGTCAATCGCGAATTTTCCTATCCGTCGATCAAGGAAACGCCCGACGGCTTCATCCACATCGCCTATACCTACTGGCGCCAGAAGATCAAATATGTCCGCGTCACCGAGGACTGGGTCAACGGCTGACCGCCACCGAACAGGAGACAGAGCATGAGCACCTACACCCTTTTGAATGCCGGCCGCATCCACGCCGGCCCCGGCAGCATCGAAAGCCTCAAGGACGTCGTCGCCGACTTCGCCGCGAAGAATGTCCTCATCATCAGCGACAAGGGCGTCGCCGGCGCTGGCCTGATCGCGCAGCCGCAGGCGCTGATCGAAGCCGCCGGCGCCCGCGTCAAGCTCATCGACAACACCCCGCCGGAACCCGATGTCGGCCAGGTCGAAGCCATCCTCGAAGCCGCCAAGGGCGCCACCTGGGATCTCGTCATCGGCATCGGCGGCGGCAGCGCCATGGACGTCGCCAAGATTGTTGCCGTCATGCTCGGCAACGACGTCAAGCTGCGCGACCTGCTCAACAAGGCGCCGATCCCGCGCCGCGGCGTGCCGACCGTGATGGTGCCGACGACTGCCGGCACCGGTTCCGAAGCGACACCGAACAGCATCATCCTGGTCCCCGAGGACGAACTCAAGGTCGGCATCGTCAGCCCGAAGCTGATGCCCGACTGCGTCATCCTCGACCCGCTGATGACGCTCGGCCTGCCGCCGGCGATCACGGCCTCGACCGGCATGGACGCGCTGACACACGCCATCGAGTGTTACACCTCGAAGAAGGGCAATCCCTTCGCCGAGATGATCGCGCTCAAGGCGATCGGCCTCATCTCGCGCAGCATCCGCACGGCCTTCAGCGACGGCAAGAACGTCGACGCGCGCCATGACATGATCCTTGGCGCCTTCTACGGCGGCATGTGCATCGCCACCTCGAGCACGACTGCCGTGCATGCGCTCGCCTACCCGCTCGGCGGCAAGTATCGCATCGCCCACGGCATCTCGAACGCCATCCTGCTGCCCTATGTCATGCAGTTCAATGCCGTCGGCAACGAAGCGAAGTTCCGCGACGTCGCCGCCGCGATGGGACTCGACATTGCCGGCAAGAGCGACGCCGACGCCGCCACGGCGATGATTGACGCGCTCTACGCGCTCAACCGCGATCTCGACATCCCGGCGGATCTCAAGCGCTGGGCGATCACCGAGGCCGACCTCGACACGCTGGTCGAGGGCGCTGCCAAGGTCACGCGCCTGCTCGACAACAATCCGCGCTCGATGAACAAGGACGACATCCGCGCCGTCTACCGCCAGTTGCTCTAGGCAAGCCCCGACTGAAAAGCCGCCCCGGTTTCCGCCGGGGCGGCTTTTTTTTGCGCCGAGAAACCTGCGTTCAGATGCCGCGTTCGGCGGCAAAGGCAAGAAAGCGATCGGCCGGCAAAGGCCGCGCGAAGTGGTAACCCTGCGCCTCGTCGCAGCGGTAAAGCCGCAGCAGATCGAGCACCTCCTTGTTTTCGACGCCCTCGGCGATCGTCTTGAGGCCGAGGCTGTGGGCCATCTGGATGATGGCGCGGACGATCGCCGCGTCCTCGGGGTTGTGCGCCAGATCGCGCACGAAGGACTGGTCGATCTTGAGCTTATCGACCTCAAAACGCTTGAGATAGGAGAGGCTCGAATAACCGGTGCCGAAATCGTCGATCGACAGCCGGATGCCCATCAGCTTGAGGCGCTTGACCGCAGCAAGGATCGATTCGGTATCGCGGATCAGGATCGACTCGGTCAATTCCAGTTCGAGCATCGACGGATCGAGGCCGGTCGCCTCGAGCGCCTCGGCCACCGTTTTCTCGATGTCGCCACGCTTGAACTGCAGCGCCGACAGATTCACCGCCACCGCCAGGTCCTGCCCCAGGACACGCCGCCATTCGACCGCTTCGGCACAGGCTTCGTGCAACACCCAGTCGCCGATCTCGGCGATCAGCCCGGTCTCCTCGGCGACGGGGATAAAGCGCCCCGGGTAGACCAGCCCGAGATCGGGATGATTCCAGCGGATCAGGGCCTCGGCGCCAAGCAGGCGCCCGCTGCCCATTTCCAGCTGCGGCTGGTAATGCAGCACGAACTGGCGCGCATCGAGCGCGCGCCGCAAGCCCGAAAACAGCGTCACCTGCGCCACCGCGTCGTCGTTCATCTCCTCGTTGAAGAAGCGGTAGGTGTTGCGCCCGGACTCCTTCGAGCGGTACATCGCCATGTCCGCCTTCTTGAGCAGCGTGCCGTAGTCGGCGCCATCCTCGGGATAGATGGCGACGCCGACCGAGACCGAAATGGTGAGTTCCTGATGGTCGACGGAAAAGGGCTCGGCCAGATTCGCCATCAATTCGGCCGCGTACGTGGCGATCGCATCCGGCTCGGACACGTTGGTGAGCAGCAGCAGGTATTCGTCGCCACCCTGGCGACAGACCGTGTCGGTCGCCCGTGTATTCTGCTCGATGCGCCGGGCGACTTCGACCAGCAGGCGATCGCCGACCTCATGACCAAGGACGTCGTTGATCGCCTTGAAGCGATCGATGTCGATCAGCAGCAGCGCCACCTTCGTCCCCGCCCGCACGGCGAAGGCCACCGCCTGCTGCAGGCGGTCCTGAAAGAGCTGCGGATTCGGCAGACTGGTCAGGACATCGTGATAGGCGAGAAAGCGCGCGCGCTCTTCGGCGTCGTGCCGCTCGGTCACGTCGGAAATCACCCAGATCGAGTCGGACACCGGACTTTCCGAATCGAGCGCCCGTCCCGACAATTCGCACCAGATCGGCGTCCCATCGACGCGCTGCATCTGCAGCGTCACTGAAAATTGCTTGCCTGACTCGCCGAGCGAACGATACGCCTCCTCGCCGACCGAGGAAAAATCGTAGTCGGTCGGATAGAAAATCCGCGTCGACAAGCCGATCATGCCGCCTGGCGGATAGCCGAAAATCTCCTCGATGCGCCGGTTGCAGGCGACGATCCGACGCTCGCGAGTATGGACGATGCCGACCAGCGCGTTTTCGAGCAGCGCCTCCTTCTCGGCCAGCAGCGCCGCCACCATCGCATGCGCATGCTGACGCTCGGTCACGTCGCGGGCGACGAGGACGCAATAGCATTCGTTATCGAGCAGCGTCGTGCGCAGAGACAGGTCGAAGCACATCGTCCTGCCGTCGCGCGAAAACTCGGTCAGCATCGAATGGCTATCGACCGGCCGGTCGCGCGCCGCCGAACAGGCGTCTTCGGAGAGGATTTCCAGAATACGCGCGGTATCGCCCAGGCCGAGCGAAGCGAAGTCACGGCCGATCAGCGCCTCGACCGGTTCGCCGAGCAGCACGCCGAAGGCCTCGTTGCCATCGACGACCTTGCCCTCCGGCACCGAGAGCATGACAACGATATCGGTCGTACGATCGAGCAGCAGGCGGAAACGCTGCAGGCGGTCGAGATTCTGGCGCAGCTGCGGATAGTAGCTCTTGCGGAACGAGCGTTCGCCGAGACCGACGATCTGGCCTTTGCGCAGTTCCCAGTCGTCCGGATCAGAGGGCGTCGCCATAGATCACCTCGACGTCGGCCCGGCTCACCCGACGCGGATTGGTCACCACACAGGCATCGCGGATCGCATGCCGGGCGAGTTCCGACAGATCGGCCGAGCGCACACCGCGCGCGCCGAGACCGTTGCTGATACCGACACGCCGACGCAGATCGGTGATCGACTGCGTGATGCGCGCCGCGATCGTCTTCGCCTCCATGCCGCGGGTATCGACGCCCATCGCCTCGGCGATCTGGCGGTAGCGCTCGGGCGCCGCCGGCAGGTTGAAGCGCACCACGTGTTCGAGCAGCAAGGCATTGCACTCGCCGTGCGGCAGATCGAGAAAACCGCCGGCCGAATGCGCCAGCGCATGCACGGCACCGAGACTGGCGTTGGAAAAGGCCAGCCCGGCCTGCAGACTGGCCAGCATCATGTTCTCGCGCGCCGGCAGATCGCCGGGCGCCGCCACGGCGCCATCGAGATTGCCCATCACCAGGCGGATCGCCGCCAGCGCGTGCACATCGACGATCGGCGAACAGGCCGTCGACACATAGGCCTCGATCGCATGCGTCAGTGCGTCCATGCCGGTACAGGCGGTCAGGTAGGGGTCCATCGAGCGCGTCGTCTCCGGGTCCACGAGCGCGACATCGGGCACCACGGTTTTGCTGATGATCGCCATCTTGTAGTGCTCGGTGCTGTTCACGATGATGCAGAACTGCGAGATATCGGCCGCCGTCCCCGCCGTCGTCGGAATGCAGATCAGCGGCGGCCCCGGCACCTCGATCTGATCGACGCCCTCGAACTGCAACACGCTGCAGCCATTGGTATGCACGACACCGATCGCCTTGGCGCAGTCGATGACGCTGCCGCCGCCGAGCGCGACAATGACGTCGCAATGTTCGCGCGCGTAGAGCGCGGCGCCGGCCATCACTTCGAAATCCTTGGGATTGGGCGAGAGGCCCTGGAAAACCACGCTCTCGATCCCGGCTGCCGCCAGGTCTTCCTCCAACTCGCGCAACCAGCCGGCGGCGATCACACCGGCATCACAGACCACCAGCACCCGCCGCGCCATCATGTTGCGCGCATAAAAACCGACGCGGTGCCGGGCACCGACGCCAAAGATAAACTCGGGTGCAACGAACTTGCGCATTTCATAGAGCGCCATCACCCCTCCCATTATCTTTGCATAACAACCCTCTAGTGCACGTTAGTGCCGACACCCGGCGCCGTCAAGGCGCGGGGCGGCCTCATTACACGAATTGACATAGGCGGTGGCGGATGATTCAAGTCTGTGCCGGCGCTGCCGATACCTGATGCATGGGGTGAGCGGACAAGGAGCGGCCATGACGATCATCGAAGCGACGGGCGCGGCGCTGAAAAGCGCAGAAGCGGGCATCCATCGCCGGCAGGATCTGCGTGCCGAGCCGATCGGCGCCTCGGCCGAACTGCGCCATGAACTTTCCGACCGCCCGACCGGCGACCAACGGCCGGCCGGAAACGGCAGTGCTGCCGCGGCCGTATCGGGACACAACTATTTTGGACCGGAACGGCGGATCGCCCAGCGCCGCCAGGCGCGGCGAAACGTCATGCTCGACACGCGCACGCGCGATCGGCGGGCCGGCGCCGATGTCGAACGCCCGGCCCTCGCATAAAGCAGATCAGGGCGACTGTTTCCATCCACGCCCATCGTTGCCGCGGGGTGACGCGTGCAAGCCGGTAACCGAGTCACCACAAGGGCATGCTTCCCCCTCTCGTTGCTGACGGATGTGGCGCTGAAATCCTTCGCGGAACTCACCCCGATCGTGCCAAAAACCAGCGTGCGCAACCCAAGCTGTCGATTTTCCGTTGCGCCTGAACAGGACCCCTCTCGAACGATACGACGCAGCCCAAGAGCGGATCATCGGACACGCCAATAAAAACGGGGAAGCATTCGCTTCCCCGCAAAAAACTACTCGCCGGCCACGAATGGCCTCGGTAATCCAAACTGTTACAAGACCCCTCAGACGACGATCGTCTGTGCCTCGTCGCCGTTGCGCGGCTCGATGCGACCGATCTCGACCGGCGCTTCGCCAGCGGCCTGGAGCAACTGGATCGCCCGCGCGGCATTCTCGCGCGCGACGATGACGACCATGCCGATACCGCAGTTGAAGACGCGGTGCATTTCGCTCTCGGCGACGTTGCCCTCGCGCTGCAGCCACTGGAACAGCTTCGGCCGCTGCCACGCCGACTGCTCGACCACGGCCTTGACCGTCTCCGGCAGGACGCGCGGGATGTTCTCGGTCAGGCCGCCGCCAGTGATGTGCGCCATGCCCTTGACTTCGAGCTCGGCCATCAGCGCCAGCATCGGCTTCACGTAGATGCGCGTCGGTTCCATGATCGCCTCGGCCAGCGTGCGGCTGCCGTCGAAGATCGCATCGAGCGCCGGGTTGGCGCGTGCCAGGATGCGGCGCACCAGCGAATAGCCGTTCGAGTGCGCGCCCGAGGACGGCAGACCGAGGACGACGTCGCCCGGCACGATCGACTGGCCGGTGATGATCTTCGATTTTTCGACAGCGCCGACGGCGAAGCCGGCGAGGTCGTATTCACCTTCCGGATACATGCCCGGCATTTCGGCGGTCTCGCCGCCGATCAGCGCGCAGCCCGCCAGCTCGCAGCCCTTGGCGACGCCGGCGATGACGCTGGCCGCCGTATCGACGTCGAGCTTGCCGCAGGCGAAGTAATCGAGGAAAAACAGCGGTTCGGCGCCCTGCACGAGCACGTCGTTCACGCTCATGGCGACGAGATCGATGCCGACCGTGTCATGCCGGTTGAGATCGAAGGCCAGCTTGAGCTTGGTACCGACCCCGTCCGTTCCCGACACCAGCACCGGCTCGCGATAGCGCTTGGGCACCTCAAACAGTGCGCCGAAGCCGCCAAGACCGCTCAACACGCCTTCGCGCAGCGTTTTCTTGGCGAAGGGCTTGATGCGTTCAACCAGTTCGTCGCCAGCCGAAATATCGACGCCGGCATCACGGTAGGAAAGGGATTGCTGATTCATCTGGAAGTCGTCCGAACGGGGCAAAGGGAAGACGGAAGGGCGCACGATAGTGTTAAAATGCGCGACTTCGTCCGCAAAAGGCGGAATTTTAACCGAAATCACCGCATTACGGGCCGCCCGCGCCGTGTTGCCGCCCTGTTTGCCATGCGCCAACTGCTCCTCGACCTCCTTCCGGAAGCTCCGCCCAGCCTCGACAATTTCGTTGTCGGCGGCAACGGCGAAGCCGTGACCGGCCTCGCCGCCTGGCTCGCTCCCGACAACCACGAGACTTCGCTGTTGTTCTGGGGCGAGGCCGCCTCGGGCAAGACGCATCTGCTGCGCGCCTGCGGCATGCCCTACTGCGACGCCGCCGCCGATCCCGACCTGACCGCCGTCGCCCCCCTCGAAGACGACGACAGCGACTGCCTCGCCGTCGACCACATCGAAGCCCTGAGCCTGGGCGGCCAGATCGCCCTTTTCAACCTCTTCAACCGTCGCCGTGCCGCCGGCAAGCACCTGCTCACCGCAGCGAGCCAACCGCCGATCGGTCTCCGCCTGCGCGAGGACCTGCGCACCCGGCTCGGCTCGGGCCTGATCTACCGGCTGCAGCCGCTCACCGACGACGAGAAGATCGCCGCCCTCAGCGCCCAGGCACTGGCCCGCGGCATGCGCCTGCCGAAGGAAGCCTTCACCTACCTGCTGGCCCGCGCGCCGCGCGACATGCGCAGCCTCTCGGCGCTGCTCGCCGCACTCGACCGCTTCTCGCTCGAACACCAGCGCCCGATCACCCTGCCCCTGCTGCGCGAAGTGCTTCACGCAGCGCCCGAAACCGAACGCTGCTGACCCGGAAGACACCGCCCATGCACCTCGCCCTGTTCGACCTCGACAACACGCTGCTCGCCGGCGACAGCGACTACGAGTGGACCCAGTTCCTCGTTAACAAGGGCATCGTCGACCGCGACAGCTTCGAACGGCAGAACGCCGCCTTCTTCGAGCAGTACAAGGCCGGCACGCTGAACATCCTCGAATTCCTCGACTTCCAGCTGCGGCCGCTGGCCGAGCACCCGCGCGCCGACCTCGACGCCTGGCACACGGAATTCATGGAAGACAGCATCCTGCCGCGCATTTCGCAGCAGGCACGCGACCTCGTTCGCCGCCACCTCGACGCCGGCGACCTCTGCGCCATCGTCACCGCCACCAACAGCTTCGTCACCGGGCCGATCGCCCGCGAATTCGGCATCGCCCACCTGATCGGCACGATTCCCGCCCAGCAAGGCGGCCAGTTCACCGGCAAGCCGCGCGGCACGCCTTCGTTCCGCGAAGGCAAGATCACGCGCGTCGAGGCCTGGCTCGAGTCGATGGGACTGTGGTGGGGCAGCTTCGAACGCAGCTGGTTCTACAGCGACTCGCACAACGACCTGCCGCTGCTCGGCCTGGTCAGCGACCCGGTCGCCGTCGATCCCGACGCAACGCTGCGCGCGCATGCCGAGCGCGCCGGCTGGACCGTTCTTCACTTACATCTCTGAATACCGACTTCCAACACATCGCGATGATTCGCAAACTCATTTCCCGCGTCTTCGGCCGCAAACACGCCACCCACCCCGGCAAGTCCGACGCGCCGGCCGTCATTCCCGTCAGCCAGCACGGCATCCGCCGCGACGCGCTCAGCAGCGGCAGCCGCCGCACCGTTGAAACACTGCAACAACACGGCTACCAGGCCTTCGTCGTCGGCGGCGCCGTGCGCGACCTCATCGCCGGCATCTCGCCCAAGGACTACGACGTCGCCACCGACGCCACGCCAGAGCAGGTGCGCCAATGCTTCCGCCGCTCGCGCATCATCGGCCGCCGCTTCCAGATCGTGCACGTCATGATGGGCTCGGAAACCATCGAGGTCACCACCTTCCGCGGCCACCACGACGATCAGAGCGGCCCCCGCGCCCAAACCGACGCCGAGGGCCGCGTCCTGCGCGACAACGTCTTCGGCAACCAGTTGCAGGACGCGGCGCGACGCGATTTCACCGTCAATGCGCTCTATTACGACCCGAGCAAGGAAACCATCCTCGACTACCACCACGGCGTCGCCGACATCAAGCAGAAGACGCTGCGCATGATCGGCGACCCGGTCACGCGCTATCGCGAAGACCCGGTGCGCATGCTGCGCGCCGTGCGCCTCGCCGCCAAGCTCGGCCTGACGATCGCCCCGGACACGCGGCGACCGATCCGCGAACTCGCCGTACTGATCGAGAACGTGCCGCCGTCGCGCCTGTTCGACGAGATGCTCAAACTGCTGACCTCGGGCTACGCCGTCCGCTGCATCGAGCAACTGCGCGCCGAAGGCCTGCACCAGGGCCTGCTGCCGCTGCTCGACGTCATCCTCGAACAGCCGCTCGGCGAACGTTTCGTCATGCTCGCGCTCGAGAACACCGACCGGCGCGTGCGCGCCGGCAAGGCGATCTCGCCGGGGTTCCTCTTCGCCACACTGCTCTGGCACGAAGTCCTGAGCAAATGGGAAGCGCTCAAAGCCGGCGGCGAGCGCGCCATTCCGGCGCTCTTCCAGGCCATGGACGAAGTGCTCGACGTGCAGGCGGAGAAGCTCGCGATCACCCGCCGCGTCGCCGGCGACATCAAGGACATCTGGGCGCTGCAGCCGCGCTTCGAGCAGCGCACCGGCAAACGCCCCTACGGCCTGATCGAGCAGCCACGCTACCGCGCCGGCTACGACTTCCTGCTGCTGCGCGCCGAATCGGGCGAGATCGAACAGGAACTCGCCGACTGGTGGACGCGCTTTATCGACGCCGACGGCGAGGAACGCGCCGCGCTCCTGCTCCCGGCCCAACCCGGCGACGCCAAGAAGCGCCGGCGGCGCAAGCGCAAGCCGAACAGCGCCGCTGCGGCCGCCGACTGAGCCCACCGCCTTTCCCGGATATCGCCCCGCAGTCACCCCGGTCATCATGTCCATTGCCTATGTCGCCCTCGGCGCCAACCTCGACGACCCCGTCGCCCAGGTGCGCCGTGCCCTCGACGCGCTGAAGGCGCTGCCCGGCGCCCGTCTGCAGCGCGCCTCCTCGCTCTACCGCACCGCGCCGGTCGGCATCCACGGCCAGCCCGACTTCATCAACGCCGTCGCCGCGCTCGAAACGACGCTGTCTCCGTCGGCGCTGCTCGACGAACTCTTCGCCATCGAAGCCGTTTTCGGCCGCCGCCGCGACTATTACCACGCGCCGCGCACGCTCGACCTCGACCTGCTGCTCTTCGACGATTGCGTCATCGACACCCCGACGCTGAGCGTGCCGCACCCGCGCATGCACCTGCGCGCCTTCGTCCTCGCACCGCTGCTCGAAATCGCCCCCGACTGCCGCATTCCCGGCCGCGGCAGCGCCGCCGCCTGGCGTCCGGCAACACAGATGCAGGCGATCGAGCGCCTGCCTGCAGACATCCACAATTGACGCAAGGCCCCGAAGTCCGTATATCCTTGCGCCCATCCAACATTTCCACCTTGAGACCTTACTCATGTCCGCACAAACCACCTCGCGCCGACTGACGCACCTGGACCTCGCGAAAATGCGGGCCGCGGGCGAGAAAATCGCCATGCTGACCTGCTATGACGCCAGCTTTGCCCGCGCCTGCGATGCCGCCGGCATCGAATCGATCCTGATCGGCGACTCGCTCGGCATGGTCGTGCAGGGGCAGGACTCGACGCTGCCCGTCACCGTCGAGGACATCGCCTACCACACCCGTGCCGTCGTGCGCGGCTGCCGCCGGCCGCTGATCATCGCCGACCTGCCCTTCGGCAGCTACCAGGAAAGCCCGCAGGTCGCCTATCGCAACGCAGTCACCTTGATGGCCGCCGGCGCCCAGATGGTCAAGCTCGAAGGCGGCGTCGATATGGCCGAGACGACACGTTTCCTGACCGCCCGCGGCATCCCGGTCTGTGCCCACGTCGGCCTGACGCCGCAATCGGTGCATCAACTCGGCGGTTACCGCGTCCAGGGCAAGGACGACGCCGGTGCCGCCCAGCTCATGGCCGACAGCCTCGCCCAGCAGGATGCCGGTGCGACGCTGATCGTCCTCGAAGCGATCCCGGCAGCGCTCGCCGCCGAGGTCACCGCCAAGCTCGTCATCCCGACCATCGGCATCGGCGCCGGCAAGGACTGCTCGGGCCAGGTGCTGGTCCTGCACGACATGCTCGACGTCGCTTCCGGCCGCGTGCCGCGCTTCGTGCGCAACTTCCTCGCCGGACAGAACTCGATCGTCGGCGCCTTCTCGGCCTATTCGGCCGCCGTCAAGGACGGCAGCTTCCCGGCCCCCGAGCATTGCTACTGACCGGACCGGAGAAACCGACGTCATGGAAATCCACGCCTCCATCCCGGCGCTGCGCACCGCCCTCAAGGGCCGCTCGCGCATCGTCTTCGTCCCGACCATGGGCAACCTGCATGCCGGACACATCACGCTGATGCGCGAAGCGCGCCAGCACGGCGACACGGTCGTCGCCAGCATCTTCGTCAATCGCCTGCAGTTCGGCCCGAACGAAGATTTCGACAAATACCCGCGCACCTTCGCCGCCGACTGCGCGCAGCTCGAAGCCGCCGGCGTCGATGTGCTGTTCGCGCCGACCGAAACCGATCTCTACCCTGAGCCGCAGCAGTACCAGGTCGATCCGCCCGGCATCCAGAACCAGCTCGAAGGTGAATTCCGGCCCGGCCACTTCCGCGGCGTCGCCACCGTCGTGCTCAAGCTTTTCAACATCGTGCAGCCGCAGATCGCGCTGTTCGGCAAGAAGGACTACCAGCAGCTGATGATCCTGCGCAACATGACGCGCCAGCTCGCCTTGCCGATCGAAATCGTCGGAAGCGACACGGTGCGCGCCGACGACGGGCTGGCGCTCTCGTCGCGCAACGGCTACCTGACGCCCGACGAACGCCAGGAAGCGCCGCGCCTCTCGCGCGTGCTGGCCGGCATCCGCGAGGCCGCCGCAGCCGGCGAACGCGACTTCGCCAAGCTCGAACGCGCCGCCGTCGCCGAGCTCAACGCGCATGGCTGGCGCAGCGACTATGTCGCCATCCGCCGGCAGTCCGATCTGCAAACGCCGGAACCCGGCGATCGCGAGCTCGTCGTCCTCGCCGCCAGCCGTCTCGGCACGCCGCGCCTGATCGACAACCTCGAATTCCAACTGCCTGCCTAAGTTGTTACGTAAAGCCACAACTTGACAGCCCCGACACAGGGTCTAGAATCTCCCTCCCGGTTTCCCAACCTGCCAGCGCATCAAGACATCATCATGCAAAGAACCATGCTCAAATCCAAGCTGCATCGTGTCACCACGACGCACTCCGAGTTGCATTACGAGGGCTCGTGTGCGATCGACGACGATCTGCTTGAAGCAGCGGACATCATCGAGAACGAACAGATCGTGATCTGGAACGTCAATAACGGCGAACGCTTCACGACCTATGCCATCCGCGCCGAACGCGGGTCGGGCATCATCTCGGTCAATGGCTCGGCGGCTCGCCGTGCCGCCCCGGGCGACCTCCTGATCATCGCCAGCTTCGCCAATTACGACGAAGCCGAACTGGCGAATCACAAGCCGAAGCTCATCTACGCCGACGCGCAGAACCGTATCGCGCGCACCGGCGACACCATCCCGACGCAAAAAGCCTGATCATCCGACCGGCGGACGCGCGTCGTCCGCCCGGCGCAGCCTGGCCAGCACCGCTGCCAGTGCTTCGAAGCGGTACGGCTTGCTGATGAAGTCGTCCATTCCCGCCGCCTGACACTCCTGCCGATCGCTGTCGAAAGCATTGGCCGTCATGGCGACGATCGGAATCGGAGGCGTATTGCCGTTCTGGCGCTCCCAGGCGCGGATCATCCGTGTCGCCTGCAGCCCATCCATCACCGGCATCTGGATGTCCATCAGGATGACATCCGGGACAGCGCCGCCGACCACCGCATCCACCGCCTGCTGACCGTCCTCGGCGATCGACACGGCGACCTCGAGCTTGGCCAGCAAGGCTGAAATCACCTTGCGATTGACGGCGTTATCCTCGACGACCAGCGCGCGCATGCCGCGACACACGCCGTCGGCGGTCGACACACGCTCGCCCTGACGCGCTTCCTGGCCGGCGGCAACCGTTTCCGTCTCGCAAGTAAACCAGAAACGGGACCCCTGTCCGGGCACGCTCTCGACACCGACCTCGCCCCCCATCAGGTGTGCCAGACTCTGAACGATCGACAGGCCGAGACCGGTGCCGCCAAATTCGCGCGTCGTCGAGTTGTCGGCCTGGGAAAACGGCTCGAACAACGCCGCCAGCTTGTCGGCGGCGATGCCGATGCCGGTATCGCGCACCGAAAACTCCAGCAAGGCAGCGCCATCGCCGCGCCCGCATTCGCGGCCCTCGATCGTGACGCTGCCGCTCGGCGTGAATTTGATCGCATTGCTGACGAGATTCGCCAGCATCTGGCGCAGACGATAGACGTCGGCGCGGCAGCGCTGTCCCGCATCGCCATGCCACTCGCATTGCAACTGCAGATCCTTGCTCGTCGCCGACCCGGAAAAGAGATGGCCGACCTCGCGGATCAGCTGGTCCGGCGCGAACACGGCCGGCTCCAGCACCATCTTGCCGGCTTCGATCTTGGAGAGGTCGAGGATGTCGTTGAGCAGATTGAGCAGCGACTGGCCGGACGTCAGGATCGTCCGGGTGAACTCCTGACGCTCGGCCTCGGCCGTTTTCGGCATCAGCAGGAGTTGCGCCATGCCGAGGATGCCGTTGATCGGCGTGCGGATTTCGTGCGACATCGTCGCCAGGAAGCGGCTCTTGGCGAGATTGGCCGACTCGGCCTCGGCCTTGAGCCGGCTCATTTCGGCCAGATGCGCCTCGCGCTGCGACAGGATGCGCAGCAAGGCGAGCAGGGCGAGCAGCAGCACCAGCATGGCCGCCGCCGACATGCCGGCAATCGTCCAGGCCGAAGTACGCCAGCGCGCCAGGAAAAGATCCTCGGGAATGACAAGCACGACTGCCAGCGGATAGCGGTCAAGCTGCCGCGCCGCCGTCAGCCGCAGCTCGGGCTGCCCGGTCGAAAAGCGCGGCGTGCTGCGCAACAGCACGGCATCGCGCAGTTTCATGCGCTCAATCACCTCGTAAGCGCCGCCACTGCGGTTGATCGTGCCGATCACCTCGTCCCGGTACGGCCAGCGCGTCAGCAAGGTCAGATCGTTGCGAAACAGGCTGATCGTCGTGCCCTCGCCGGTATTTTTTGCGATGCGCTCGAAGAAGTCGGTGAACGCATCGACCGACATGCCGACCAGCACCATGCCGAGAAACTCACCCGACGCGTCGTTGAGCCGCCGGCTGATGTAGAAGGTCCACTTGCCGTTGCCCTTGTTGCGCACCGGCTGGCTGATGAAGTCGCCGAGCGCCGGATTATCGACGTGCGCCTTGAAATAGTCGCGCTCGGCGAGATTGATCGGCGGGATCGGATAGGCGCGACTGAAATTGATGTTGTCGCCGTTGGCTGCGACAATGCTGGCGACATCGATCTGCGGCAGGCCACGGATGCGCTCGCGCAGCATCTCGTGGATCTCGGGCGTCGCCAGCTTCTGGCGGAACGCCGCCTGATCCCGCACGCCGGCGGCACGAACCCGGTCGGTCACCGAGTCGAGCACGAGGTACGCAGCGAAAACCGTCTGTTCGGTCTGCTCGGCAAGCAGCAGCGACATGGTGCTCATCTGCCGCTGCCAGTCCTCGATCTCGCGTTCGCGCAAGGCCAGCACGGCAACGATCGCAACGACGGCCATGGCGACCATCAGCACGCCGCCGGCGATGCCGACGACGCGACTTGCCCGCAGCCGAAAGTCTCCCACGTCCATTCTGCCCCCCGCCGGCATCGCATCGGCATCCAGTGTATCCCCCGCAACGGCCTCCGGGCAACGATTTGGCGCGAGCCGCAGGCGATCGGCGAAGGCGACGGCCGGGCAATAAAAAGCCGTTCCCGGCGGAAACCCCGTAATTTCGCTAAAATTGCCGGGTTGGATCGTCATGCCCCGGTATGACGATCCTTGCCTTTTTCCGATTGCCCGTCTTTTCACCTTCCATTCAGAAAGGATTTTCCATGGATCGCATCTTCAATTTCAGCGCCGGCCCCGCCGCGCTGCCGCAGGCCGTCCTCGAACAGGCTCGCGACGAACTCGTCAACTGGCAGGGTTGCGGCATGTCGGTCATGGAAATGTCGCACCGCGGCAAGGAATACATGGGCATCCAGGCCGAGGCCGAAGCCGACCTGCGCGAACTGATGAACATCCCCGCCAACTACAAGGTGCTGTTCCTGCAAGGCGGCGCCTCGATGCAGTTCGCCATGGTGCCGATGAACCTCTTCCGCGGCAAAGCTTCGGCCGACTACCTCAATACCGGCGAGTGGTCGAAGAAGGCGATCAAGGAAGCCCAGAAGTACGGCAAGGTCAACGTCGTCGCCTCCTCAGAAGACAAGAACTTCACCTACGCGCCGGCCCAAAGCGCCTGGAAGCTCGACCCCAACGCCGCCTACGTGCATTACACGACGAACGAGACGATCGGCGGCGTTGAAATCTTCTGGACGCCGGAAACCGGCAATGTGCCGCTCGTCGCCGACATGTCCTCGGACATCCTCTCGCGCCCGATCGACGTCTCGAAATTCGGCCTGATCTACGCCGGTGCGCAGAAGAACATTGGCCCGGCCGGCCTGACCATCGTCATCGTCCGCGAAGACCTGCTCGGACAACTCGTCCCCGGCACGCCGACGATGTTCGACTACAAGATCGCCGCCGACAACGACTCGATGTACAACACCCCGTCGACCTATGCCATCTACATCGCCGGCCTGGTCTTCAAGTGGCTCAAGAAGAACGGCGGCATCGCCGCCATGGAAAAGGTCAACCGCGCCAAGGCCAAGCTGATCTACGACTTCCTCGACCAGTCGAAATTCTTCCAGTCGCCGGTCGCCGTCGAGAACCGTTCGCTGATGAACATTCCGTTCACGCTCAAGGACGCGGCGCTCGACGACGAATTCCTCAAGGCGGCGAAGGCCCGCGGCATGGTCCAGCTCAAGGGACACCGCTCGGTCGGCGGCATGCGCGCCTCGATCTACAACGCCATGCCGATCGAAGGCGTACAGGCCCTCGTCGCGCTGATGAAGGAATTCGAACAGCAACACGGCTGAGCCCGCCGCAACGCCCCGGCCGCCCTGCGCGGCCCGGGCGCTTTTTGCTGATGCCAACAACATGCGCCCGGCGCATCGTCCGCGCCGGTCACGACACTTAATGTCGAGGACATATTCATGACCCGCAAGATCCAGACGCTCAACTCGATTTCCAAGAAGGGCCTCGCCCGCCTGCCCGAGGGCTACACCGTCGCCAACGACATCGCCGCGCCGGACGCGATCCTCGTCCGCTCGCAGCTCATGCATGACATGGCGATAGCCGACAGCGTGCTCTGCATCGGCCGCGCCGGCGCCGGCACCAACAACATCCCGGTCAAGGCGATGAGCGACAAGGGCGTCGTCGTCTTCAACGCGCCCGGCGCCAACGCCAACGCCGTCAAGGAACTCGTCATCGCCGGCATGCTCCTCGGCACGCGCAACCTGTTTCCGGCGCTGCGCTTTGTCAACGGCCTCGTCGGCGACGACGAATCGCTGCTCAAGCAGGCCGAAGCCGGCAAGAAGCACTTTGTCGGCCACGAACTGCGCGGCAGCACGCTCGGCATCATCGGCCTCGGCGCGATCGGCTCGCAGCTCGCCGAGTCGGCCATCCAGCTCGGCATGAACGTCGTCGGCTATGACCCCGAAATCACCGTCGACGCCGCCTGGCGACTGCCCTCGCAGGTGCGCAAGGCGACCAGCGTCGATGACCTCGTCAAGCGCGCCGATTTCATCAGCCTGCACGTGCCGCTGCTGCCCGCGACCAAGGACCTGATCAATGCCGAACGCATCAAGCTGATGAAGAAGGGCGCCATCCTGCTCAACTTCTCGCGCGAAGGCATCGTCAATGACCGCGCCGCCTTCGACGGCCTCAACGAAGGCCGCCTGCACGCCTATGTCTGCGACTTCCCGAGCAACCTGCTGCGCAGCCATCCGAACTTCGTCGCACTGCCGCACCTTGGCGCGTCGACCGAGGAAGCCGAGGAAAACTGCGCGATCATGGTCGCCGAACAGGTCGCCGACTATCTCGAGAACGGCAACATCCTCAACGCCGTGAACTTCCCGAACATCTCGATGCCGCGCGAATCGGCGTACCGACTGGCGATCGCCAACGCCAACGTGCCGAACATGCTCGGCCAGATCTCGACCGCGCTCGCCGGCGCCGGGCTCAACATCCACAACATGGTCAACAAGTCACGCGGCGACTTCGCCTTCACGCTGGTCGATGTCGAAAGCGCCGTCCCGCAGACGCTGATCGACCAGCTCAAGACGATCGGCGGCGTGTTGCGCGTCCGTTACCTGCCGGCCTGATTCCAGACGGCATTCCCCGGGGGCGGCAAGGCCCCCGCTTTTTCCAAGGAGACCCTGATGAGCCGTGACATCCTGTTCCTGCTGGCCCCGGACCATATCCAGAGCGAAGGCAAGTTCCGCTACTGTCCCGACTGCGCGCTGGTGGCCGGCTATCTGAGTTTCTATCCGGCCGTCGCCAACGCGATCGACGTGCGTCGCGTCGCGCCACCGCGGCCGCGCCCCGAAATCGTCGCGCTGCTCGGCGAGGCGAACCAGGGCGCACCGGTGCTCGTCCTCGCCGCGTCGTCACCGACGCTGCCCGGCATCGCCATCAAGGAAGCCCAGGGCAAGCGCTTCATCGATGTGCCGGGCGACATCCTGGCCTATCTCGGCCAGCGTTATCCCGGCGGCCTGCCGCTCTAGCCATCCGATGCGCCAGACACTCGCCGCCCTGGCAGCCGCTTTCCTCAGTACCCTCGCCTTCGCCGCGCCGGCCGGGCTTGAGGCCTGCGCGCGCTGCCACGGTGTCGACGGCATCGCCACCGACCCGGCGACGCCGCATCTGGCCGGTCTCGACGCCGGCTACCTGAGCCGCCAGGTCGCCGCTTTCGCCGACGGCCGGCGGCGCCAGGACGACATGAGCACGCTGGCCGGCGACATCGATGCCGAACGCCTGGCGCCCCTCCTGCGCTGGTACGCCAGCCGACCGCCTTTCCCGGCCGGCGACGCAGCGCGTCCCGGCGCCGCGCAGACACTCTATGACGAAGGCCGGACGCAGATCGGCACACCGGCCTGCGTCACCTGCCACCAGCCCGACGGCGTCGGCAACGCGCGCTTTCCGCGCCTCGCCGGCCAGAAGAAGGCCTATCTCGTCGCGCAGCTCGAAGCGTTCAGGAGCGGCCGGCGGGGGACCGATCCGGCGATGACGGAAACGGCACGCAGCCTCAGCGCCGGTGACATCCGCGCGCTCGCCGACGCCCTCGGCCGCGACTAGCCCCCTATTTCGGCGATGACGCCGGCGCCGCCGCCTCGCCAAGACCGGCGGCGTGCTCGGCCTTACCGCGCGCCTGCTTGAGCGCCGTCTCGATATCCTGATAGAACTCGCTGCCGGGCGGCAGGCGCTTGAGCAGGTGCCGCCAGTAGAACGCCGCCTGCGCCCATTCCTGACGCTGGTACGCGGCCAGCCCGGCGAGTTCGAGCGCCTTTTCTTCCTGCGGATCGAGTTCGAGCGCGGCCTCGACCTTCGCCCGCGCACGCTTCTGCAGATCGCCCTGATCGGCCAGCGCCATCGCTTCGGCATGATGCGAGAGATAGCGCGCCGTCGTCGGCGCCAGCTTCACCGCCTTCGCCAGCGCCGTCTCGGCCTCGGCGATGCGCTGCTGCGCCTGATAGGCGCGTCCGAGCACATACCAGCCCTCGGCATCGTCGGGTTGTTTCTTGAGCCGCGCTTCGAGCGCTGCCAGCATCGCCTCGGCGTCGTGGCTGCGTCCCTGCAAGGCTGGCTCGACATCGAGAATCGCCGGCGCACCGAGTTGGCGATACAGCCCGAAGGTCGCCAGCGGTACGACAAGGGCGAGCAGCCAGAGCCAGCGCGGCTGTTCCCCGATCGTGCGACGCCGCCAGAGCGGCACGAGCGCGCTGGCCAGCGCGACCAGAACCAGGCCGGCAGCGGCTAAACCGAAGGTCATCATGCGCATTCTCCGGCAAGGGACTTGCGGCCGGCCATCGCTGCCAGCACGGCGCCGAGCGCCATCAGCACGGCGCCGGCCCAGATCCAGGCGATGAAGGGCTTGGCGAGTACGCGCAACGTCCAGGCATCGAGGCTGAGCGGATCGCCGAGCACAACATACAGATCGCCGCCCGGCCGCGACAAGATGGCCGACTCGGTCATCGGCAGCTTCGAGGCGTGATAGATGCGTTTCTCGGGCGACAGCGTCGCCAGCGGCGTATCGCCGCTGCCAAGCACGGCAACCGTGGCACGCACGGCCGAATAATTCGGCCCCGGCACTTCGACGACACCGTCGAAACGCAGCGCATACCCGGCAAATGAAAAACGCTCGCCGCGCGTTACGGTCAGGCTGTGTTCGCTTTCGAAACTGCTGACGAGGCCGATGCCGACGACGACGACGGCCAGCCCGCCATGCGCCAGCGCCATGCCGAGGCGCCGCCACGACAGGCCGGCGCGGATCACGCCCATCGCCGTGGCGACAACGATCCAGACCGACAGCGCGAGCGCCAGCACGGCCCATCCCTGCACCTCGCCGCCAAGCGCCAGCGAGAGCAGCGGCGCGGCTACCAGCGCCGAGAGTGCCGGCAAGCGCAGCCCGCGCCAGAAAACCACCCGGTCGGCCTGCTGCCATCCGGCAAACGGCGCCGCGCCGGCAAGCAGGAGCACCGGCGCCATCAACGGCACGAAGACGGCGTTGAAATACGGCGGCCCGACCGAGACCTTGCCCTGCCCAAGCGCGTCGAGCACGAGCGGATAGAGCGTGCCGAGCAGCACCGACCCGGTGGCTACGAGCAGCAGCATGTTGCCGCCCAGCACCAGCGTCTCGCGCGACAGCCAGGCGAAGGGCGCAGTCGGCGCCGCCGCCGATGCCCGCCGGGCGAGGATCGTCAGCGCGGCGCCGACGAGTAGCGCGAGCAGCAACAAGAGGAAGAAGCCACGCGCCGGGTCCTGGGCGAAGGCGTGCACCGACGAGAGCACGCCCGACCGGACGAGGAAGGTGCCGATCAGCGACAGGCCGAAGGTCCCGATCGCCAGGCTCATCGTCCACACCTGAAAGCCGCCGCGCCGGCCGGTCATGCCGAGCGAATGAAGCAGGGCGGTGCCGACCAGCCAGGGCATCAGCGAGGCGTTCTCGGTCGGGTCCCAGAACCACCAGCCGCCCCAGCCGAGTTCGTAATAGGCCCAGCCCGACCCGACGGCAATGCCGAGGGTGAGAAAAGCCCAGGCCAGCCGCGTCCATGGCTGCGCGCGCTTCGCCCAATCGGCGTCGAGCCGGCCGCAGAGCAAGGCGGCGACGGCAAAGGCGAAAGCGACGGCGAAACCGACGTAGCCGAGATACAGGAGCGGCGGATGCGCGACCATGCCGGGGTCCTGCAACAGGGGATTGAGGTCGAGCCCGTCGGGCGGCGGCGGATCGAGCCGCTGGAAGGGATTCGAGGTGAACAGGATGAAGGCCAGCATGCCGGCATTGATGGCGCCGAGCACGGCCAGCGCACCGCTGCCAAGATCGTCGGCGGCACCACGCGAGACGGCGACGGTCACCGTCCACAAGCCAAGCAGCACCGCCCAGAGCAGGATCGAGCCTTCATGCGAGCCCCAGGCGGCGGTGATGCGATAGCCGAGCGGCAGATGGCGCGACGAGTGCTCGGCGACGTTGAGCACCGAGAAATCATTGACGGCGAACGCCCAGACAAGCGTCGCAAAGCCGAAGACGACGAGCAGGCTCTGGCCGATCGCCGCGCCGCGCGCCGCCGCGGCGTGGGCCATTCGCCCGCGTGCCCCGGAAAAACCGAGCGCCGCCTGCACGAGCGCCAGTTGCAGCGCCACGATCAGGCCGATATGACCAAGTTCTGGAATCATGTTGCTCCACACATAAAAAGGGCGCGGAGAAAAACGCCTCCGCGCCCCCGATGCTTGCTACGGGTGCCTACTTCTTGGCGAGCGCCGCAATGGCGTCGTTGAGTACCTTGATGCCGGCCTGCGACGCGTCCATCGAACGCGTCAGCGACTCGCGCGCGGCACCCGGGTTATGGAAGCCGTCCGAATTCTCGGCCGTCCACCATTCCCAGTAGATGTGCGCCTGGTCGTGGTGCGCCTGCGCCTTCTTGATCGCCTCATCCGGCACGCCAGCGGCACGCGCCTTCGGGAAGGTGTCGATCAACTGCGCCAGCCAGTACTCCGCCTTGGCCAGCTTGCCGCGCGTGTAGTTCTGGATCGAATCGATCGTATACACGGCCTGCTGCTCGTTCATGTCGTTATGACACTTGAGACAGGTGTCCTTGACGTTGTAGCGCGGCGAACGCTGGAAGTGCGAGGTGTAGGTCTTGCCGTCCTGCTTGATCTTCGGCATGTGGCAGCTCTTGCACTCGACGTTGTTGCGTTCGTGCGCGCTACCCCAGAAGGTCTCGGCCTCCGGATGCTGGATCTTGGAGAGCAGGGCGCCGGTCGTCGCGTGCTTGAAGTCCTTGAACGAGATCTTCTCGGCCGCTGCCTTGTAGTCGAAGACGTTCGACCAGAAGTAGTGGTTGGCACGACGGTCGGCCATCGTCACGCTGAGCTCGCCGGTCTTGGTGTCGAAGCCCGGGTTGCAGTTGTATTCGACGTGGCACTGCGCGCACATCAGGTTCGAATCGGGCTTGTTGAGCACGCCGATCGCCCGGAAGCCGTCGCGGAAGGTCACCTTGGTCATCGTCACCTTGCCGCTCTTGGCCTTGTCCTGCGGATAGGTGCCCATGCCGCGATCGACGACCGCCTCGATCAGCGCATCGCGAACGACGCGCGGCGCCGTCGAGTGCGGATCGTGACAGGTGTAGCAGTTCATCGGGTGCTTGAGATCGCGGACGAAATCGACGACCTTCGAGGTGCGCGACCACTTCGCCTTCGGATCGGGATCGCCCATGTACTTCCACTTGAGGATGTGATCCTGCGTCTTGCAGTTGAGGCAGACCGGATTCGATGCCGTTGCCGTCTGCGGCATGAACACTTTCTGATCGCTCGACGACGGATCGGCATCCTTGAGCAGCGCGCTCCAGAGCTGCGTCTCGGCGCCCTTGCCGTCGGCCAGCATGCTCCAGTCATTGAGCTGGAAACGGCCGCCATAGCTACGGTCGATCAGCAACTGGTCGAGCAGCATGAAGATGTGGCTGCGCGGCTCGGTATGCTCCTTGGTGAAGCCATGCGGTGCCATCAGCTTGTCGAAGAGCGGCGAGCGGCCCTTGTAGGTCGCCTTTTCGATGCGCGCCTTCGATTCGTAATTGACCGAGAGGAAGGATTCGTACTGCGGCTGGTGGCAGGTGCCGCAGACCGCGTGGTCGGTACGCGTGGCGATCGGCGCCTTGCCGTCCTTGGCCACATGCTCGTCGAAATTGGTGTGACAGGTCGCGCAATTGACGCTGGCATGCTTGCTCGAGACGTGGAATTCCTTGATGTCCTTGTGGCAGGAATAGCACGCCGCGACATCGGCCTGCTTGTCCTTGGCCATCGCCGTCTTCGGCAGTGCGCCGCGGACCTGCTCGAGCGTCTTCTGCGTCACCTGATCCTGCTGTTTGACGACCGCCGGATCGGGCTGTCGTGCCTCGGCAACGCCGATGCCGAGCACCGTCGCGCAAATCGCCAACACACCGACCAAACCCGCCTTGATTTTTTTCGTTCGCATGGGGCCTCCCGTGAGATGGAATGACTTTGGCACTTCCGGCAGTATAGGTAACCGGCCGGGAAGCGCAATGTCATTTTTCCGGAACGCCGTCGACGACGTTCCTCGCCCGCGAACTTAGCACGGGCGCCGCCGTATTTTTTTGATCGGCATCAAAAACGCGCGTTGCCGGCGTCCGGGTGTTGCGTAGAGGGTCCAGTCCGGCCGAACGGGATCAGCCGACGCTTGGCCGCCCCGCGATGCGGTCGCGCCAGGCCTGCAGGTGCGCGAGCCCGGCGTCGCCGGCGCGGAAGCGAATCAGCCGGGCGAATTCGAGAGCGCAGAAGGCGGTGATGTCGGCGATCGTGAAGCGTTCGCCGGCGACAAAGGCCTGCCCGGCCAGCGTCGCGTCGAGCGTCGCCGCTGCCTCGCGCATGCGTACGCCCTGCACCGCACCATAGTCGGCGAACTGCGGCTGTTCGAGCGGGGCGAAGCCGGGATGCGTATGACGGATGTGCTGCATCAGCGGCACGAAGAAGCCGAATTCGATCTGGCGATCGGCCATCTCGATGAAAGCGCGCTCGTCGCTGTCGCGGCCCATCAGGTTCGGTTCCGGGCAAAGTCCTTCGAGGTAGGCGCAGATCGCCCGCGACTCGGACAGGCAGCGGCCGTCGTCAAGTTCGAGGACCGGCACGCGACCGAGCGGATTGCGGCGCAGGAAGGCCTCGGTCCGATGCTCGCCGGCGTTGAGGTCGACCGCGACGCGTTCGATGCCGGCAATGCCCTTTTCGGCGATGAAGATCTCGACGCGCCGCGGATTCGGCGCCCGGGGGGCGGTGTAGAGTTTCATCCCGTTCTCCTTTTCAGCGTTTGCCGGTCTCGACCATTTTCAGCGCTTCCTCGGAAAACTTGCGCGCCGTGTCGGGATCGTTGCGGGCGTCGACGTTCGACGGCGGCCTCAGGATGCCGCGTTGCACCGCCGGCCGGGCGCGGATCGCCGCGATCCAGCGCTGCAGATGCGGAAAATCGTCCACCTCGACGCCGGACCAGCGGTGCGTGCGCACCCAGGCCCAGTTGGCGATGTCGGCGATCGAAAAATCGCCGGCGAGATATTCGTGATCCTTGAGCTGGCCGTCGAGCACGCCGAACAGCCGGCGCGTCTCGCCCTGATAGCGGTCGATCGCCACCGGAATCTTTTCCGGCAGATAGCGGAAAAAGACATTGGCCTGCCCCATCATCGGGCCGATGCCGCCCATCTGGAACATCAGCCACTGCAGCACGCGTGAGCGCCCCTTGGCGTCCGCCGGCAACAGCCGTCCGGTTTTTTCGGCCAGGTAGATCAGGATCGCGCCCGACTCGAAGACGGCGAAATCGTCGGCGTCATGATCGATGATCGCCGGAATGCGGCCGTTCGGGTTGATCGCCAGGAACCACGGTTCCTTTTGTTCGAGCTTGCCGAGATCGAGCACGCGCAGTTCATAGGGCAGCCCGAGTTCCTCGAGCGCGATCGAGACCTTGTGTCCGTTCGGCGTCGCCGCCGTAAAGAGTTCGATCATGAGGGTCTCCTCAGGAGGTCGCGCCACCGTCGCTCTTGGCGGCAGCCGCCTTGGGTTTACGCGGCCGCCGACTGCGCGACGCCGCTTTGGCCTTGGCCTCGGATGCGGCCGCAACCGGCGCCGCCTCGGCGACAAGCGCCGGCACCTCGACCGGCAACTCGGGAACGCTCGCCACGACCGGCGCAGGCTCGGGAGCGGCGGCAACCGGCGCTTCCTCGGCCGCCACCCGCTTGCCGCGTCCGCGCCGCTTGACCGGGCTGCGTGATTTGACCTCGCCCTCCGGCGCCGGTGTCTCGGCAACAGCCTCGACCACTGCCGCCTCCGGCACGACAACGCTCACCGCCGCTTCCGGCGCGAGAGACAGGACGTCGGCCCGACCGACCGGCAGGGCGCTGCGCGAGACAAAGGCGCCCGATTTCTCGTCGCGTCCGAGTTCGATCAGGCCGCGCGACTGCGCATCCTCGAGCAGATTGCCGAAACTGCGGAAACCGTAGGCACTCTCGGCAAAATCGGGCTTGCGCCGCTTGAGCGCCTCTTTCAGCATCGACGCCCAGATCTTGCCGCTGTCGCCACGCTCGGCGACGAGTGCATCGAGCGTCTCGACCGCCAGTTCGACCGCCTCGCTGCGCCGCGCTTCGAGTTCCCCGGGCAAGCGCCGCGGTGCCGACTGCGCCGCCTTGGGATCGCGCCGCGCCGCCTTGCGCTGGTTCTCGCGCACGAGATCGTCATAAAAGATGAATTCGTCGCAGTTGGCGATCAGCAAATCCGAGGTCGAGTGGCGGACGCCGACGCCGATCACGTACTTGGCATTTTCGCGAAGCTTCGAAACCAGCGGCGAAAAATCCG
Organism: Propionivibrio dicarboxylicus; assembly: GCF_900099695.1. Lineage (GTDB taxonomy): Bacteria > Pseudomonadota > Gammaproteobacteria > Burkholderiales > Rhodocyclaceae > Propionivibrio > Propionivibrio dicarboxylicus. The sequence goes on from NZ_FNCY01000024.1 coordinate 50,693, forward strand.
AGTCGCCGCTGACAATGACAAAAGTATTGACGTGCGATTTGGTGTAGCAGAGGTCGAGCGCATCGACGACCATGCGGATGTCGGCGGAATTCTTGCCGGACTGGCGCACATGCGGAATTTCGATCAGCTCGAAATTGGCCTCGTGCATGCCGGCCTTGAACGGTTTGTAGCGATCCCAGTCGCAATAGGCCTTCTTGACGACGATGCTGCCCTTGAGCAGCAAGCGTTCGAGCACCGGCTTGATGTCGAATTTCTCGAGCTTGGCATCGCGCACACCGAGCGCGACGTTCTCGAAATCGCAGAACATCGCCATGCTGACGGTTTCGGGGGATGCGGCCATTGGATTCTCCTTGTTCGAATGGGCGGAGTATAGCCCGCCGCCGGTGATGACGCTCGAATTGGCTAGGCAGCGCCGTCGGCGAGGCTGCGGGCGCGCAACTGGCCGCAGCCGCCATCGACGTCCTGGCCGGCCGAATCGCGCAGGCAGGCGACGATGCGGCGACGGCGCAGGCGCGCGACGACCTCGACCAGGCGTTCCGGCGACGGACGGCGGAAGGGTGACCCGTCGACCGGATTGAAGGGGATGAAGTTCATCATCGCGTACTTGCCTTCCAGCCAGTCGGCGATCCGATCGATATCGGCATCGCCGTCGTTGACGCCCGCCAGCAGCGTCCACTGGTACTGGATCGGATAGCCGCAGGCACGTGCATAGTCTTCGCCAAGCGCGACGAGTTCGGCCGGTTCGATCGCCGGCGCCTTCGGCAGCAACTGCCGCCGCAGTGCCGGATCGGTCGTATGCAAGGAGAGTGCCAACGCCGGCTTGACGGGAGCATGCGGCAGGCGATCGAAAACCCTGCGATCGCCGACCGTCGACAACACCAGGTTCTTGTGGGCGATACCGCCCTCGCTGCCCATCAGCGCGATCGCTTCGAGCACGGCGTCGAGATTGTGCGCCGGCTCGCCCATGCCCATGAATACGACCTTCTTGACTGGTCGCAGCGACCGCGCCAGCACCAGTTGGGCGACGATCTCGGCGCTGCCGAGTTGACGCAGAAGGCCGCTCTTTCCGGTCATGCAAAAAGCACAGCCGACGGCGCAGCCCACCTGCGTCGAGATGCAAACGCCATCACGCGGCAGGAGCACGCTCTCGACCGTCTGCCCGTCGGCCAGTCCGACCAGCAGGCGGGCCGAACCGTCGCCGCCCGGGTGCCGTGAGCGCAAGCACGCCAGATTTGCCCATTCATGGGCGAGCGCCGGCAGCGCCTCGCGCAAAGCGCGCGGCAGGCAATGTTCAGCGGGCTGGCGGCGCGCGCCAGCGTCGAGCGGACGCGCCGCCAGCCAGGCCGCAAGAATGCGACGGACATGGCCGGGTTTGGCGCCGAGCGACTCGAGCCGCTCTCGGAGGAATTCAATACGCATGGGAAGCGAATCCTACACCAAGCGCCCGTTTCGTTTGTAGCTGCTGGGATGCGCTGCCCCGGCGCAGCCTCGATGCCGCTCCCTTCGTTTGTCGACAAATCCGGGAATGTCGGTGACAATTCCAATATCGTAAATTCCGCCCACTGCCGTCCCCCGACCCTTCCCGATGAGTGCCACGCCGAGCAAAACGCCCTGGAGTCCGCCGCCGATGCCGCGGCTGGGTTCGCTCAAGGCGCGCATCACGGTCACCGCACTCGTCATTCTGCTGGCCGGCATCTGGTCGCTCTCCTTCTTCGCCAACCAGATGCTGCGGCGTGACATCGAGCGCATGCTCGGCGACCAGCAATATTCCATCGTCACACTGATCGCAACGCAGATCGAGCAGGAAATGGCGGGACGCATCCTCGCCCTGAACCGGACCAACAGCCTGGTCGCCGAAGCGATGGGGCACGGCAATGCCGCCCTGCAGACCTTTGTGGACAGCCGAGTCAATCTGATGGCGATGTTCAACGGCGGCATCGTCGTCACCGACGCCAAAGGCGAGGTCATTGCCGACAGCGCACCGCCGCGCCGCCGCGCCGATGCCCTCGGTATCGATGCCGAGACGCTGGGCAACCTCTTGCGCAACGGCCAGGCGACGGTCAGCCGACCGACGCAGGGCCGGAACGCTCAAAGCGCACGGTTCGCGATCGCCACGCCGGTCTTCGGTCGCGACAACAAAGTCATCGGGGCGCTGATCGGGATCACCGACATCGACGGCCAGAACTTTCTCGACTCGATCTCCCACAACCGCTATGGGCGGACCGGCCACTACCTGCTCGTCGACGGCCGTCATCGCCTCATCATCACCAGCACCGGCCAGCGACGCGTCCTTGAACGCCTGCCCCCATTGGGTACCCGACCGATGATCGATGCGTTTGTAGCCGGACGGGAAGGCTCACAGATCCATCGCAATGTGCAAGGCGTCGAAGTGCTGAGTTCGGTCAAGCGTATCGCATCGGCCGGCTGGCTGGTGGTCGCCGACCTGCCGACCGACGAGGCGTTCGAGCCGATCCGCGACATGCAGTGGCGCGTCTGGATCGTCTCCCTCCTGCTCAGCCTGGTGACCGTCAGCCTGATCGGCTGGATCCTGCGGCGGCAATTGTCGCCGCTCGACCACGCCACCCGCCTGCTCGCCGCGCTTCCGGACGATTCCCTGCCGCGGCAAGCCCTGCCGGTGGCGCAGAACGACGAAATCGGGCAACTGATCCGGCGCTTCAACCGCGTGCTGCAGACGCTCTGGCAACGCGAAGCGGCCCTGCGCGAAAGTGAGGAACGCTTCAAGGTCCTCTATGACGCCTCCTTCGGCGGCATCATGATCCATGATAACGGCATTATTATCGACTGCAACCAGGGGCTCTGCGAGCTCTCCGGCTACAGCCGCGACGAGCTCATCGGCAGCGACGGATTCCTGCTCGTCACGCCCGAATGCCGCGACGCCATCCGCCAACATGCCCAGAGCGGCTACGAACAGGCGATCGAGGGAATCGGCCTGCGCAAGGATGGTTCGCGCTATGACATCAGCGCCGCCGGCAAAAACATTCATTACAAGGGTCGGACGCTCCGCGTCACCGAGCTCCGCGACATCGGCGCGCGCAAACAGGCTGAAGACTCGCTGCGGCAAAGCGAGGAAAGCTTCGGCAACTTCTTCCACAAGAATTCATCGGTCATGCTCCTGACCGAGCCTTTCACCGGCGAAATCGTCAACGTCAACGAATCGGCCTGCCGCTACTACGGCTACACGCGCGAGCAGATGATCGGCATGAACATCAGCGTCATCAACACCATGGCGCCGGCACAGATTTCCGAGCAGCGCCTGCGGGCGCTGAACAACGAATGCAACGTCTTCTACTTCGTGCACCGCCTCGCCTCGGGCGAGTTGCGCGACGTCGAGACCCACCTCTCGCCGATCGATCAGCACCACCGTCCGCTGCTCTTCTCGATCATCCACGACATCACCGAGCGCAAACGCGCCGAAGAAAAGCTCGAACTCGCCGCCAGCGTCTTCTCGCATGCGCGCGAAGCGATCATGATCACCCGCGCCGACGGCACGATCATCGACGTCAATGACGCCTTCACCCGCATCACCGGCTATGCCCGCGGCGAAGTCATCGGCCGCAATCCGCGCATGCTCGATTCGGGACGACAGGGACGCGAATTCTTCGCCGAACTCTGGCAGGCGCTGCGCGAGAAAGGCCATTGGTACGGCGAGATCTGGAACCGCCACAAGAGCGGCGACCTCTACGCCAGCCTGCAGACGATCAGCACGGTCTTCGACGCCCGTCGCGTCCCCCAACATTATGTCGCGCTCTTCTCCGACATCACGGCGTTCAAGGAACACGAGAAGAAACTCGAGCATGTCGCCCATTATGATGTACTGACGACGCTGCCCAACCGCGTCCTGCTCGCCGACCGGATGAAGCAGGCGATGGCCCACGCCTTGCGGCGCGGCCAGCTGCTTGGCGTCGCCTATCTCGACCTCGACGGTTTCAAGGCGGTCAACGACCAGCACGGTCACGAAACCGGCGATCGCCTGCTGATCGCCCTGGCCGAACGGATGAAACAGTCGCTGCGCGAGGGCGACACGCTGGCCCGCCTCGGCGGCGACGAGTTCATCGCCGTGCTCGGCGACCTCGGCTCGCCCAGCGCCAGCCTGCCCTTGCTGAGCCGCATGCTCGAAGCGGCGGCGACGCCGGTGCTCGTCGGCGACCTTGAATTGCGCGTTTCGGCCAGTCTCGGCGCCACCTACTTCCCGCAGGCCGACGACGTCGACGCCGACCAGTTGCTGCGCCAGGCCGACCAGGCGATGTACCAGGCGAAACTGGCCGGCAAGAACCGATTCCACCTCTTCGACGCCGAGCAGGACCGCAACGTGCGCGGCCACCACGAAAGCCTCGAGCACATCCGGCGCGCGCTCGAAGCCCGCGAACTCGTGCTCCACTACCAGCCCAAGGTCAACATGCGCACCGGCGCGATCATCGGCACCGAGGCCCTGATCCGCTGGGCGCACCCGGAGCGCGGACTGCTCCCGCCCGGCATTTTCCTGCCGGTCGTCGAGGAACACCCGCTGGCGGTCGACATCGGCGAATGGGTGATCGAGCATGCCTTGCAGCAGACCGAAGACTGGCAGCATCAGGGAATCAACCTGCCGGTCAGCGTCAACGTCGGCGGGCGGCAACTGCTGCACGGCGACTTCACGCAACGACTGCGCGACGCGCTCGGCCGGCACCCCGCCGTAGCGCCCCAGCAACTCGAGATCGAGGTGCTCGAAACGAGTGCGCTCGAGGATCTCGTCCGCGTCTCGCAGATCATCAACGACTGCCAGGCGCTCGGCGTCAGTTTCGCGCTCGACGACTTCGGCACCGGCTACTCGTCGCTGACCTACCTCAAGCGGCTGTCGGTCAATCAGCTCAAGATCGACCAGAGCTTCGTCCGCGACATGCTCGACGACCCCGACGACCTGTCGATTCTCGGCGGGGTACTCAACATGGCGACCGCCTTCCGCCGGCAAGTTATCGCCGAAGGCGTCGAGACCGTGGCGCATGGCACCATGCTGCTGCAACTCGGCTGCGAACTGGCGCAGGGCTACGGCATCGCCCGGCCGATGCCGGCCGAGGCGATTCCCGGCTGGATCGCCTCCTGGCAACCGAACGAGGCCTGGACCAGCATGCAAGCGGCCAGCCGCGACGACCTGCCGCTGCTCTTCGCCGGCGTCGAACACCGGGCCTGGGTCACCGCCGTCGAGGACTTCCTCAACGGTCGCCGCAGCGGCCTGCCGCTCTCGCACCACCAGTGCCGGTTCAGCGCCTGGCTCGACGAGGAAGGCCGGGCGATGCACGAAGACCGCCCCGCCTTCATCTCGGTCATTGAACTGCATCGCGACATCCACCAGCTCGCCAGCCGGCTGTGCAGCGCCGAACCGCCCCTCGCCGCCGACATTCGCGTCGCCGGCATTGAAGAACTTCGCCAGCTGCGCGACAATCTGCTCGCCCAGCTGCAAGCGCTGATCACCGACACACGTTCCGACGCGGACCGGAATTAGTCCGCCCCTCCCCTTTATCACTCATCACTGCAACACAGGAGCATAGCCATGCGTATCGAACAGGACATCAAGCTCGACTTCAAGGACGTCCTCATCCGGCCAAAGCGCTCGACGCTGACGTCGCGCTCGGAAGTCGACATCTCTCGCGAGTTCGTTTTCCTGCACTCCAAGAAAAAGTACAGCGGCATTCCTATCGTCGCCGCCAACATGGATGCCACGGGCACCCTTGAAATGGCGCGGGCATTGGCGCGGCACCGGCTGTCGGCGGCCCTGCACAAGCATTACAGCGACGAGGAATTGCTCGCATTCTTCGCCGAACCGGGCGCCGGCGCCAGCCACTTCTACTCGATGGGCATCACCGTTCCAGACCTGGAAAAATTCAGGCGCATCATGGACAAGGCCAACGGCACGATCACCAACGTCTGCGTCGACGTCGCCAACGGCTACACCAAGGCCTTCATCAGCTTCATCCACAAGCTGCGTGCCGCCTATCCTGAAATCACGCTGATGGCCGGCAACGTCGTTACCGGCGAAATGACCGAAGAACTGATCCTCGACGGCGTCGACATCGTCAAGGTCGGCATCGGCCCCGGCTCGGTGTGTACGACGCGCAAGATGGCCGGCGTCGGCTATCCGCAGTTGTCGGCAATCATCGAATGCGCGGACGCCGCGCACGGCCTCGGCGGACTCATCTGCGCCGACGGCGGCTGCACCTCGCCGGGCGACCTGGCCAAGGCCTTTGGCGCCGGCGCCGACTTCATCATGCTCGGCGGCATGCTGGCCGGACACGACGAATGCGGCACCGACTTCGTCGAGGTCAACGGCGTGCGCAAGATGCGCTTCTACGGCATGAGTTCGCGCGAGGCGATGAACAAGTACTCCGGCGGCGTCGCCGGTTACCGCGCCTCCGAAGGCAAGGAAGTCCTCCTCGACGCACGCGGCCCGATCGAGGCGACGCTGCAGGACATCCTCGGCGGCGTCCGTTCGGCCTGTACCTACGTCGGCGCGACCAAGCTCAAGGAACTCTCGAAGCGCACGACCTTCGTCCGCGTCACGCAGCAGCTGAACGAAGTCTTCGGCAAGTCCTGAGACGCTGTACCCGCCCGCCCCGGCAGCGCCGGGGTGGGGCATCACCTTAGAGCCTATTTCGGTAGGGATCGTGGGCCGCGAGCTCTACCGAAATAGGCTCTTAAGCCAGGGCGTTGACGATGCGGACGTAATCCTCGACGGCCAGTTCCTCGGCACGTGCCGTCGGGGCGATGCCAAGGCGCTCGAACAATTCGGGCGCAACGAGATCGCGCAGCGTGTTGCGCAGCATCTTGCGCCGCTGCGAGAAAGCCGCAGCCACCAGCGTCGTCAGCAGGGCCGGGTCCCGCGCCGTCAACTCGGCAGCCGGACGCGGAATCAGGCGAACGACCGCCGAATCGACCTTCGGTGCCGGATCGAAACACTCGGGGGGCACGTCGAACAGCCGATCGATATAAAACCGGTACTGCAGCATCACCGACAGACGCCCGTAATCGGCCGTTCCGGGGAGCGCCGCCATGCGATCGACAACTTCCTTCTGCAGCATGAAGTGCATGTCGGCGACATGATCGGCAAAGCCGGCGAGATGAAAGAGCAGCGGTGTCGAGATGTTGTAGGGCAGATTGCCGACGACATGCAGCGGCGGCGCCCCTTCGCCGCACAGGCGGGCGAAATCGAAGGCGAGCGCATCGCCCTCGTGAATACTGAGTTTTTCGGCCGGAAAGCGCTGCTTCAACCGGGCGACGATGTCGCGGTCGATCTCGACGACGTCGAGGTGGTCGAGACGCTTGAGCAGCGGCCCGGTCAGCGCGCCAAGACCGGGGCCGATCTCGACGACGCGCGCATCGCGGCGCGGCGCGACGGCGTTGATGATGTCGGCGATGACCTGATCGTCGATCAGGAAATTCTGGCCGAAACGCTTACGGGCAATATGCGCACTCATCGCGCCCGCTCCGCCATGTCGATGGCCTGCTCGACAGCGACGAACAGGCTGCCGGGGTCGGCCGATCCTGTGCCGGCGAGTTCCAGCGCCGTGCCGTGATCGACCGAGGTGCGGATCACCGGCAAGCCGAGCGTGACATTGATGCCCTGTCCGAAACTCGCGTATTTCAGGGCCGTCAGCCCCTGGTCGTGGTACATCGCCAGGACGCAGTCGCCCTTGGCCAGCAGCGGCGGGGTGAACATCGTATCGGCCGGCAACGGGCCGGTCAGCATCATGCCTTCGCCACGCAGCCGTTCGAGGACCGGCGTGATAACCTCGATCTCCTCGCGTCCGAGATAGCCGCCTTCGCCGGCATGCGGATTCAGTCCGGCGACGAGAATGCGTGGTGCCGCAATGCCGAATTTCCGCTTCATGTCGGCCTGCAGGATGCGCAGGGTTTCTTCCAGCGATTCGGCGGTGATCGCCGCCGGCACGTCGCGCAACGCCAGATGCGTCGTCGCCAGGGCAACGCGCAAACCGCCGCCGGCCAGCATCATCACGACGCGGCCGGTTCCCGTCTTCTCGGCCAGGTATTCGGTATGCCCGGTGAAAGCGATGCCGGCGTCGTTGATGACACCCTTGTGCACCGGCGCCGTCACCATCGCCGCGAATTCACCGGCGCAGCAGCCGGCCAGGGCGCGATCGAGCAATTGCAGCACATAGCCGGCATTGCCGGGATCGAGCCGACCCGGCGTCGACGGCCGGGCGAGCGGCAGCGAGAGGACGTCGAGTACGCCATCCTCCGGCGCGCGATCGGGCTGCCACGGACGCAGTTGGCACGCGATCTTCGTCTCGTGCGCGCGTTGCGCCAGCAGGTCGATATCCCCGAGCACGACGGGCTGGGCACGCCCCCGCCAGGCGCCCTCCCCGGCCAGACGCAGGCAAAGCTCCGGACCGATGCCGGCAGGCTCTCCTGACGTCACCGCGATGCGCGGCAGCGCGCTCTTGCTAGGGCTCATCGAGCCGGCTCTCGACATAGGCGCGATCGCGCTCCTGGCGCAACCAGTCCTGATAGGCCTCGTCCTGCCGGCGCTCCTTGAGCAACTGGCGCACCGATGCGCGCTTGCGATCGCCGGAGGCTTCCTGAACGCGCCGTTCCTCGACACGAATCAGGTGATAACCGAAGGGCGAACGGACCGGGCTGCTGAGTTCCCCGGGTTTCAGGCCGTCCATCGCGCGCTCGAATTCCGGCACGGTGTCGCCCTGATACAACCAACCGAGATCGCCGCCCTTGGACGCTGAGGCGTCCTGGGAGAAGAGCCGTGCCAGTTCCTCGAACTTGGCGCCGTTCTTGAGCCGCTCGTGCAAGTCCTCGATCTTGTGTCGCGCCTCGGTATCCGAGACCAGCTCATTGACCTTGATGAGGATATGGCGCGCCCGCGTCTGCTTCACGGGCGCCATCGCCGACAGACCGCGTTTGGCGACAAGCTTGACGATATGGAAGCCATTCGAACTACGAATCAGCGGCGCCACCTCGCCGACCTTGAGTTTCTCCGCGACATCGGAAAACACGCTCGGCAAGCGGTCAAGCGGACGCATGCCGAGACTGCCGCCCTGCAAACCGTCGGGGGCATCCGAATAGGAAGCCGCCATTTCCGCGAAATCCTCGCCGTTTTTCAGGCGGTCGTAGATCTGGTCGGCTTTGGCGCGCAAGCGCTGGATTTGTTCCGGACTCGCCGCTTCCGGCGCCCGCAACAGGATGTGCGCGATCTCGTATTCCTCGCCGGACGACCCGACAGCCGATTCGCCGCTCAGATAATTGTCGATTTCGCCTTCGGAAACGACGATTTTTGCGTCGACCTCACGTTCGCGCAGTCGCGCAATCGTCATCTCGGCGCGAATATCCTCACGGAATTTCGTGAAGGCGATGCCATCCTGCTGCAAGGCATCGCGGAACTGCGCCAGCGACATCTTGTTACCGGCGGCAATCCGTTGCAGCGTCTGCTCGAGCTGTCCGTCATCGACGCGCAAGCCGATTTCCTTGGCCCGCTGCAACTGGATCTTGTCCGTCACCAGGCGCTCGAGCATCTGTCGTTCCAGCACATCGCGCGGCGGCAAACGCGTTCCCTGCCGACGCAGTTGGCTGAGCGCCAGTTCGAGGCGATCGTTCAGTTCGACATAGGTCACCACTTCATCATTGACGACGGCGACGATCCTGTCCGCGGCCTGCACGCCGCGCCCCGCCCCCTGGGCCCACGCCGTTCCGCTCAGCAGACAACACAGACATAGCCACGGAAATAGACGCTTCATGCGTTCACCCTCATTGCAAGTAATCGGACCCGGTACTGGGTTCGTTGATCAGGCTGTAGCCCTGGATACTCCGCCGCAAGATACCGACCGGATTGAAGCCGACACTGGCGAAATCGTTGAGTTCGAGCTGGATAAAGAAAGCCGACGAGGCCGTCGACGAGGTCAGCGCCGTCCGCTGGATGACGCCGCGCACCACCCAGCAACCGCCGTTGTACTCGACGCCCGCCACGGCCTGCACGACGCGGCCGGTCTGGCTCGTCGTCGACAAGGTGGTTCCGGTATCCTTGAACGAATAATTGAAACGCCCGAGGCCATAGAGCCGGCCGGCGAGCGGCCACTGCCCGGAAAAGTCGACCTGGTTGGTCGGCGCACTCTGATCGGCGTTGTAGCGATAGGCGGCATTCAGTACCTTGCCCGGTTCCGGCAGGTAACGCATGCCGAGCGACTGCCGCTTGAAGCGCTGGTCGGCGAAGTTGTACTGCATTCCAAGGTCGGCATATACCTTCGGCAGCACCTGGCCGCTAAAGGCCGACAGGAAGTCGGACTTATCCCAGGAACGGTCGTTTGCGCTGGCAAGCGTATTGGAACTCAACGCCACCTGGTTACGCGAGAAATAGAAGCGTTCGCCAACCATCACCCGGACGATCTCGGCGCCAGTCTTCGGGTCAAGCAGGCGGCTCGTCGCCGCCGCCGTCAACTGATTGGCGTTGTTGATGCGATCCCAACCCGAGAACTGATTCTCCGAGAAGATCTGGGCGAAGTTGAAGTCGGCCAGCGCCGCATCGAAAACCGGGATGTTGTCCTGGTTCCGGTACGGAATGTTGACGTAATAGAGGCGCGGCTCCAGGGTCTGCGTATAGTCACGGCCGAACCACTGGCTCGAGCGCTCGAAGGTCATGCCGGAATCGAAGCTCATGATCGGCACGCTCGTGCTGACCGACGCCGGCACCCCGGTCGCCTGCCGCGTCAAGGCGTACTGCCGCATGTTCAGGCCGATCTTCGGCGTCACGTACCAGCCGGGCGTGACATAAGGCATGGCGAGTTGCGGATAGAGCACGAGCCGCTGCCCTTCGGGGTCCGAGATCTTGGTACCGTTGATGATCTGCACCGGCTTGGTAAAGGCCGTGTATTGCCCCATGAAAATACCGTCAGCATTCCATAGATCCGGCCGGCGGGCATTGACCGTGATCTGCGGCAACATGCGGTACTGTTCGGCGACCGGGTTGGCGGCATCGGGCTGCAGCGTCTGGTAGGTCTGGAAGTTCGCCGTGGCATTCCACCAGCCGCCACCGCTGTAGCCGACCATTCCCTGTTGCAGCAACTGGGTTTGCGAGGTCGCGGTGATGTTGCTCGACAGGTCGGTGAAATACGTGTCGTCCGAAACCTTGTTGTAGTTGACCAACCCGGTAAAGCCGTTGCCCGTGCTCTGCCGGTGTTGCAGCGAAATGCCGTAACGCGAATCGCCGCTCTTGGCTTTGTCGCCGGGCAAGGTTTCAACACGCGCTTCGCCCGAATAAATACCGCCATAGGAGGTATTCAGGTAACGGAAATCGGTATTGAGCTGAACGCCGCGCTTGGCCATTTCCCGCGTCGTGATCGTCGCGTCCATGTTCGGCGCGATATCCCAGTAATACGGCACGCTGAGCGACATGCCGCTGTTGGTCGTCGTGCCGAAGGTCGGCGCCAGCAGTCCGGACTTGCGTTGGCGGTTCAGCGAGAACGGCAGCCACGGCGAATGCAGGATCGGCACATCCTTGAAATACACCGTCGCATCCTTGCCGTCGCCACGTTCCTGGTCGTAGTCGAGCTTCAGTTCGCTGGTCTTGACGTACCAATCGTCATTGCCGGGTTTGCAGGTGGTGAAGGAACTGTTGACCAAGCGGTAGTGGTTCTCGCTCTCGAAATCGATCCAATCGGCTTCGCCGCGCCCATCCGATTGCGCCCGCCCGCGATTCGGCTGGTTGTAGAAATTCTGCACGAAAGCACGCGGCACATCGAAACCGGAATTCCAGTAATCGCCGCGGCTCTGCTGTTCCAGCGACGCTTCGACCGCGGCATTGGCTTCGGCCGCCTTGCTACCGGTCGCCGGCTTGCGCCGGATCAGGAAGCTGGGTTGTTCGAAGAAGCCCACCTGGTCTTCAAGCCGCAAGCGCATCTTCGGGCCGCTGACGACATCATTCTCCTGTTCGAGACGGACATTGCCCTCGGCCTCGACCTCATCCTCGACCGGCCAATAAGTCAGGCGATCGCCGGTCAGCACCGTGCCGACCTTCCGCAACTGCGCGGCCCCCTCGGCGTTGAACTCGCGCTCGACATCGCCGCCCATCCGGTGGGCGCTCAAGAAGACGGGGCGAGGCTCGTCACTCTTGCGCTTCTGCGGCGCCATCTGGCGGGACGACTTCAGCGCCATCGCCGGCATCGCATCCGGCGCACTCTCGGCAACCGCCTGCTGGGCCACACCTGCAGACCCTGCATCGCCAACCGCGGCACCGCCCCTCGTGCTTGCGACATCCGCCGAGGACGCCGCCGGGCGGCCTGCCGCGGGCGCTGCCCCCGCGAGCGAACCGTAGGACGAGGTCAGACCGGGAATATCGAGCGCAGGACCGTAGGGGACACGCCGTGCCTGACGCGGCGCCGTGACATCGACCGGTGCCTTCGCCAGCGCGGTTTCCTCGATAGGGGCCGGCCGGGCCGGCGTACCGATCCGCTCGCCGTCCTTACCCATTTCCCATTTCGCCCAGAAAAAGGCGACGTTGCCCCACCCGGCGCCGCCGGGGATAAAGGCTCCGTTCAAGCTGAAATTCTTGTAGGCAATCGACCCCGCCGGCACAACCAGCGGGAACGGTTTGTAATTGATGATATCGGTCCGCGACATCAGGCCGCCGACATAGCCGAGGCCCAGGCGCCAATCATCGGCCGGTCGCCAGATCGACTGCCAGCCATATCCGGCCATGTACATCGGCTTGAAATGGGAGTCCTGGAAGGCCATCGCATAAACGCCTTCCAGATCGCCTTTTTCATTGTAAAAACTGCGGCCAAGGCCAAAGCCCTTGGGTTTTTCCTGATAGGTCGCAATTTTTTCCTGCGAATAGGCGCTGCGCAGATGATAGGTTTCGAACGGCAGATAGAGTTCCAGACTGCCCTGCTGATAGGCGTTCGCTACCGGCGCCCACCAGCGTTGATACCAGGGACGCTCATCACGCGCCTGCGGCTTCATCGCCAACGACACGGGTTTCTGCCGCGTCGTCGCCAACGACTCGGCGTCTGGCATCGGCACAGACTCGCTCAAGCCGATCAACGCCGGATCGACCCGCAAGGGCGCCAGCGCCGAGCCAACCGGCGCAACACCGGACGTTGCCGTTGGACGTGCGGCAAATACCGGGGACGGCGCGGTCACCGTGCTCACGCGCTTCTGCGGCGACACAGCCGTCGCCTGAGTCGCCTGAGTCGCCTGAGTCGCCTGAGTCGCCTG
>NZ_FNCY01000039.1 GCF_900099695.1 Propionivibrio dicarboxylicus
AAAAAACCCCAATCTTAGGTAGATTGGGGTTTTTTGGTATGGGGAGCCTGGCGGTGACCTACTTTCGCACACGGGAAGTGCACTATCATCGGCGCAACTTTGTTTCACGGTCCTGTTCGGGATGGGAAGGGGTGGGTCCAAAGCGCTATGGCCGCCAAGCATAACTTGTTCGCTCGTCGCTGGTTAAAGCGCCGAACGCAAAATCGGAAGAAGGTGGTATTGGTTGTGATTGTATCTTGAACAAACGGTGTTGCTTAAGGTTATAGGATCAAGCCTCACGGGCAATTAGTATCAGTTAGCTTAACGCATTACTGCGCTTCCACACCTGACCTATCAACGTTGTGGTCTTCAACGACCCTTTAGGGGGATTAAATCCCCAGGGAAATCTCATCTTAAGGCGAGTTTCACGCTTAGATGCTTTCAGCGTTTATCTCTTCCAGACTTAGCTACCCGGCGATACGACTGGCGTCATAACCGGTACACCAGAGGTCTGTCCACTCCGGTCCTCTCGTACTAGGAGCAGGTCCCTTCAAATTTCCAGCGCCCACGGCAGATAGGGACCAAACTGTCTCACGACGTTTTAAACCCAGCTCACGTACCACTTTAAATGGCGAACAGCCATACCCTTGGGACCGGCTACAGCCCCAGGATGTGATGAGCCGACATCGAGGTGCCAAACACCGCCGTCGATATGAACTCTTGGGCGGTATCAGCCTGTTATCCCCAGAGTACCTTTTATCCGTTGAGCGATGGCCCTTCCATACAGAACCACCGGATCACTATGACCTACTTTCGTATCTGCTCGACTTGTGGGTCTCGCAGTTAAGCACGCTTATGCCATTGCACTATTAGCACGATGTCCGACCGTACCTAGCGTACCTTCGTACTCCTCCGTTACTCTTTGGGAGGAGACCGCCCCAGTCAAACTGCCCACCATACACGGTCCCAGACCTGGATTCACAGGCCATGGTTAGAACCTCAAACAAACCAGGGTGGTATTTCAAGGTCGGCTCCACCGGAACTAGCGTCCCGGCTTCAAAGCCTCCCACCTATCCTACACAGATCGGTTCAAAGTCCAATGTAAAGCTACAGTAAAGGTTCATGGGGTCTTTCCGTCTAGCCGCGGGGAGATTGCATCTTCACAAACATTTCAACTTCGCTGAGTCTCGGGAGGAGACAGTGTGGCCATCGTTACGCCATTCGTGCAGGTCGGAACTTACCCGACAAGGAATTTCGCTACCTTAGGACCGTTATAGTTACGGCCGCCGTTTACCGGGGCTTCGATCAAGAGCTTGCACCCCATCACTTAACCTTCCGGCACCGGGCAGGCGTCACACCCTATACGTCCACTTTCGTGTTTGCAGAGTGCTGTGTTTTTATTAAACAGTCGCAGCCACCATTTCACTGCAACCCCATCGGCCTTCGAGAGTAAATCTCTACAACCTACCGGGGCGCACCTTATCCCGAAGTTACGGTGCTAATTTGCCGAGTTCCTTCTCCCGAGTTCTCTCAAGCGCCTTAGAATTCTCATCCTGCCCACCTGTGTCGGTTTGCGGTACGGTCTCTCTGTAACTGAAGCTTAGAGGCTTTTCTTGGAAGCATGGTATCAATCACTTCGCGGTACAAGACCACTCGTCATCACGCCTCATCTAAGCCCGGCGGATTTGCCTACCAGGCACGACTACACGCTTAAACCGGGACGTCCAACACCCGGCTGACCTAACCTTCTCCGTCCCCCCATCGCATTACAAAGAGGTACTGGAATATTAACCAGTTTCCCATCGACTACGCTTTTCAGCCTCGCCTTAGGGGCCGACTCACCCTGCGCCGATGAACGTTGCGCAGGAAACCTTGGGCTTTCGGCGAGGGAGCTTTTCACTCCCTTTATCGCTACTCATGTCAGCATTCGCACTTCTGATACCTCCAGCATCCCTCTCGAGACACCTTCAACGGCCTACAGAACGCTCTCCTACCATATGTACAAAGTACATATCCGCGATTTCGGTGCATAGTTTGAGCCCCGTTACATCTTCCGCGCAGGACGACTCGACCAGTGAGCTATTACGCTTTCTTTAAAGGATGGCTGCTTCTAAGCCAACCTCCTGGCTGTCTGAGCCTTCCCACCTCGTTTCCCACTTAACTATGTCTTGGGGACCTTAATCGGCGGTCTGGGTTGTTTCCCTCTCGACACCGGACGTTAGCACCCGATGTCTGTCTCCCAAGCTCGCACTCAACGGTATTCGGAGTTTGCAATGGTTTGGTAAGTCGCGATGACCCCCTAGCCATAACAGTGCTCTACCCCCGTCGGTGATACTTGAGGCACTACCTAAATAGTTTTCGGAGAGAACCAGCTATCTCCGGATTTGTTTAGCCTTTCACCCCTATCCACAGCTCATCCCCTAACTTTTCAACGTTAGTGGGTTCGGACCTCCAGTGCGTGTTACCGCACCTTCATCCTGGCCATGGATAGATCATCCGGTTTCGGGTCTACGCCCAGCAACTAATCGCCCTTATCAGACTCGGTTTCCCTACGCCTCCCCTATTCGGTTAAGCTCGCTACTGAACGTAAGTCGCTGACCCATTATACAAAAGGTACGCAGTCACCCCTTACGAGGCTCCCACTGTTTGTATGCATGCGGTTTCAGGATCTATTTCACTCCCCTCCCGGGGTTCTTTTCGCCTTTCCCTCACGGTACTAGTTCACTATCGGTCGATGTCGAGTATTTAGCCTTGGAGGATGGTCCCCCCATGTTCAGACAGGGTTTCACGTGCCCCGCCCTACTTTTCGCAAGCTCAGTACCATGACCGGGTTTTCGCGTACGGGACTTTCACCCACTACGGTGCCACTTTCCAGAGGCTTCCGCTAACGCAGTCATTATCACTTGCAGGCTCCTCCCATTTCGCTCGCCACTACTTTGGGAATCTCGGTTGATTTCTTTTCCTCGAGCTACTTAGATGTTTCAGTTCACTCGGTTCGCCTCCTGAACCTATGTATTCAGTTCAGGATACTCCTTGCGGAGTGGGTTTCCCCATTCGGACATCTCTGGATCAAAGCTTCATTGCCAGCTCCCCAGAGCTTTTCGCAGGCTTGCACGTCCTTCTTCGCCTGACATCGCCAAGGCATCCACCACATGCACTTATTCGCTTGATCCTATAACCTTAAGCTCTCTTTCAAGAACCTAATGCTACAGGCAACTCGTTTGTGCAAATTCTTGCTAGCTGTAACAAGAATTCGATGCAATCACAACCGTATCGCTGGCTATTGCTTGTCGGCAACCAGCGATACAACCTTCTTCCATTTTGTTAAAGAGCTAACAGACTTACTGACCAAGGGTCAGAAGACAATACTCATCCAGCACTGTCTTGTGACTCCTGTTCCCTACCAAGATTTTGGTGGAGGATGACGGGATCGAACCGACGACCCCCTGCTTGCAAAGCAGGTGCTCTCCCAGCTGAGCTAATCCCCCGGCAAAAATTCCATACCGCAGAACTTCTACATATCCCGATCGACCTGGTGGGTCTGGTTGGAATCGAACCAACGACCCCCGCCTTATCAAGACGATGCTCTAACCGACTGAGCTACAGACCCCCGTCTGTTATTACCCTGGACAACTGATAGGTTGTGAGTTCTTGACCTCAATTCGCTCTAGAAAGGAGGTGATCCAGCCGCAGGTTCCCCTACGGCTACCTTGTTACGACTTCACCCCAGTCACGAACCCTGCCGTGGTAATCGCCCCCCTTGCGGTTAGGCTAACTACTTCTGGCAGAACCCGCTCCCATGGTGTGACGGGCGGTGTGTACAAGACCCGGGAACGTATTCACCGCGGCATGCTGATCCGCGATTACTAGCGATTCCGACTTCATGCAGTCGAGTTGCAGACTGCAATCCGGACTACGATCGGCTTTCTGAGATTAGCTCCCCCTCGCGGGTTGGCAACCCTCTGAACCGACCATTGTATGACGTGTGAAGCCCTACCCATAAGGGCCATGAGGACTTGACGTCATCCCCACCTTCCTCCGGTTTGTCACCGGCAGTCTCATTAAAGTGCCCAACTTAATGATGGCAATTAACGACAAGGGTTGCGCTCGTTGCGGGACTTAACCCAACATCTCACGACACGAGCTGACGACAGCCATGCAGCACCTGTGTTCAGGCTCCCTTTCGGGCACCCCCAGATCTCTCCAGGGTTCCTGACATGTCAAGGGTAGGTAAGGTTTTTCGCGTTGCATCGAATTAATCCACATCATCCACCGCTTGTGCGGGTCCCCGTCAATTCCTTTGAGTTTTAGCCTTGCGGCCGTACTCCCCAGGCGGTCAACTTCACGCGTTAGCTACGACACTAAAAGGTTTAACCCTTCCAACATCCAGTTGACATCGTTTAGGGCGTGGACTACCAGGGTATCTAATCCTGTTTGCTCCCCACGCTTTCGTGCATGAGCGTCAGTAGTAGCCCAGGGGGCTGCCTTCGCCATCGGTATTCCTCCACATCTCTACGCATTTCACTGCTACACGTGGAATTCTACCCCCCTCTGCTACACTCTAGCCTTGCAGTCTCAAATGCAGTTCCCAGGTTGAGCCCGGGGATTTCACATCTGACTTACAAAACCGCCTGCGCACGCTTTACGCCCAGTAATTCCGATTAACGCTCGCACCCTACGTATTACCGCGGCTGCTGGCACGTAGTTAGCCGGTGCTTATTCTTCAGGTACCGTCATCTGCCCAGGGTATTAGCCCAGACCATTTCTTCCCTGACAAAAGAGCTTTACAACCCGAAGGCCTTCTTCACTCACGCGGCATGGCTGGATCAGGGTTGCCCCCATTGTCCAAAATTCCCCACTGCTGCCTCCCGTAGGAGTCTGGGCCGTGTCTCAGTCCCAGTGTGGCGGATCATCCTCTCAGACCCGCTACGGATCGTCGCCTTGGTGAGCCTTTACCTCACCAACTAGCTAATCCGACATCGGCCGCTCCGAAAGCACGAGGTCCGAAGATCCCCCGCTTTCCTGCTCACAGAATATGCGGTATTAGCGTAACTTTCGCTACGTTATCCCCCACTTCCGGGTACGTTCCGATGCATTACTCACCCGTTCGCCACTCGCCACCAGGTGCAAGCACCCGTGCTGCCGTTCGACTTGCATGTGTAAGGCATGCCGCCAGCGTTCAATCTGAGCCAGGATCAAACTCTTCAGTTCAATCTCTGTTTAAACTCTCGCTTGACGTCCTGCAGATCCTCTCAGACCCACAGACTTTTTACATCGTGCGAGTTACTTCATCTTTTTAGCTCAAGCACCTAAATGCTTGCATCAAGACCAAGAACCCACACCTATCAATTGTCCAATTTTTAAAGAGCGTACTTCTTACCGCTTGCTTTCCCTTCACCGCCGAAGCAGCGAAGGCGCGCATTATACAGCCTTCAAACTACCTGTCAATCACTTTCTAAAACAAAAAAGCAATTAACTAAAA
>NZ_FNCY01000023.1 GCF_900099695.1 Propionivibrio dicarboxylicus
GGCAAGGGCGCGCTGAAGGCGCCGATGCCTGGCGTGATCCTGGAAGTGAATGTCAAGGCTGGCGACAAGGTAACGCGTGGTCAGCAAGTGGCGATTCTGGACGCGATGAAGATGCACAACGTGATTGGTGCGCCGCGTGACGGCGTTATCGGTGAAGTGTGCGTGGCGGCGGGACAAAGTGTCGGTCACGGCGACGTGATCGTCACCTTCAAGGAGGACTGAGATGATCGATCAAGAAACGATCGGCCTGCTCATGAAAGGCGTCAATGGCGTCACATGGCAGTCGCTGGTCATGATCGGCGTGTCGTTTGTCCTGTTCTATCTTGCGATCGTCAAGGACTACGAACCGCTGCTGCTGCTGCCGATTGGCGCGGGCTGTCTGCTCGCCAACCTGCCGCTGTCGCCGTTGATTGCCGAAGACGGGATGCTGAAGATTCTGTACGAGATGGGCGTGGGCAACGAGATGTTCCCGCTGCTGGTCTTCATCGGGATCGGTGCGCTGACCGACTTTGGACCGCTCCTGGAGAATCCGAAGTTCGTGCTGCTGGGTGCTGCGGGTCAGTTCGGGATCTTCCTGACGCTGATTCTGGCGCTGCTGCTGGGCTTCACGCAGAAGGAAGCGGCCTCGATCGGTATCATTGGCGCGATTGACGGACCGACGTCGATCTACGTGTCGGGTATTCTTGCACCGCATATGCTTGGGCCAATCACGGTGGCTGCTTACAGCTACATGTCGCTGGTACCGATCATCATGCCGCCGGTGATTTACGCGCTGACGACGAAGCATGAGCGTGCGATCCGCATGCCGTATGCGTCGCGGAAGCTGAGCACGCGGACGCGGATCATGTTCCCGATCATCGTGACGGTGATGGTGGGTATTCTGGTTCCGTTTGCGACGCCGCTGATCGGCATGCTGATGCTGGGCAACCTGATGAAGGAATCGGGTGCGGTGGAACGTCTGACGAAGGCCTCGTCGAATGAGATCGCGAACACGGTGACCTTGTTCCTGGGTCTGGCGGTTGGCGGCACGATGGTTGGCACGGACTTCCTGAAGTTCTCGACGCTGTTCATTCTGGGTCTGGGTCTTCTGGCGTTCGGTGTTGACTGTGCGGCCGGGGTGATCTTCGCGAAGATCCTGAACGTTCTGACGGGCGGCAAGGTGAACCCGATCATCGGCGCGGCGGGTATCAGCGCGTTCCCGATGGCGGCGCGGGTTTGCCAGCGCGTGGCGCAGGACGAGGACTTCGAGAACTTCCTGCTGATGCACGCGATGGGTGCGAACGCTGCGGGTCAGGTAGCCTCGGTGGTTGCCGGCGGTGTGGTGCTGGCGCTGATGGGTGCTGGCGGCTAAGCCGTTCGACGCGTAGTCATGCAAAAAGCCCGCCTTCCGGCGGGCTTTTTTTTATGGGCGGCGAGGGCGGAGATTGCAGCGAAATGCGGGCAAAAAAACACCCGCCGGAGCGGGTGTTCGATGTCGTGTTCAGCTGCGGTTTCGGGCTCAGCTTTCGTGCACAAAATCGAGCAGCATGTGGGCGGCGGCGCCGGGGGTCATCTCTCCGGCGGCGACTTTGCGCGAGACCTCGGGCAGTGCGGAGTGCACCGAGGGGTTGTTGCGGAAGCGATAGTGCAGGCCCGACTCGATCATGCTCCACATCCAAGCCAGCGCCTGTTTCTTGCGCTTATCTTCGAACTCTCCGGAGGCCTTCATAGCCGTGCAGTAGTTCTGGATTTCCTTCCAGAAGTCGCCCATACCCTGTTTTTGCAACGCGCTGACGTTGATCACCGGCGGCCGCCAGTTGGGCGAGGTCGGACGCAGCATGTGCAGCGCCTGCTTCCATTGGGCGCGGGCGACGGCCGACATTTGCGGGTCGATGTCGCTCTTGTTGATGGCGACGAGGTCGGCGATTTCGACGATCCCCTTCTTGATTGCCTGCAGGTCATCGCCGGCGTTCGGCAATTGCACCAGGACGAACATATCGACCATGCCGGCCACCGTCGTTTCACTCTGGCCGACGCCGACCGTCTCGACGAGGATGACGTCGTAACCGGCGGCTTCGCAGGCCAGCATCGATTCGCGGGTCTTCTCGGCGACACCGCCGAGCGAGCCGGCCGAGGGGCTGGGACGGATGAAGGCTTCATGACGCATGCAAAGCTGTTCCATGCGCGTCTTGTCGCCGAGAATCGAGCCACCCGAAACCGACGACGAGGGGTCGACGGCGAGGACGGCGAGCTTGTAACCCTGATCGATCAGCCAGACGCCCAGTGCTTCGATGAAGGTCGACTTGCCTGCACCGGGGACGCCAGAGATGCCGATGCGGATGGCCTTGCCGGAGTGCGGCAGGAGTCGTCCGAGAACCCGGTGGGCGCGGACCTGGTGGTCGTCGCGGGTGGATTCAATCAGCGTGATGGTCTTGGCGAGTGCGCGCCGCTGGCCGGCGAGGACGCCGTCGATCAGGTGTTGATCGTCTGCGGTGAGGGCATTGCTGGGCGGGGTGGTGGTCGCATCCATGGGAAAGTGTCTTTGGCTTGTAGCTGAAATCGGGACTGTGTAGACAATGCGTGCGGGTGAGGTTCCCGCCAACTGCAATTTCGTCCGCTCAAAAAGCGAAAAGCCAAACCCCGGCGTCTGCCGGGGTTTGGCTGCTTACGACATGATTAAGCCTTCTTGGCCTTGCGGATCTCTTCGAGCACCTTGCGGGCCGAATCCTCGATACGCGTGCCCGGGCCGAACACAGCCTTGGCACCACCGGCGAACAGGGCATCGTAGTCCTGAGCCGGGATAACACCACCGGCGAAGACGACGATGTCGTTCGCGCCTTGAGCCTTGAGCGCTTCGACGAGTTGCGGAACCAGCGTCTTGTGACCGGCGGCCAGCGACGAGCAGCCAATGGCGTGCACGTCGTTTTCGATGGCCAGACGGGCGGCTTCTTCCGGCGTCTGGAACAGCGGGCCGACGTCGACGTCGAATCCGAGGTCAGCGTAAGCAGTCGCAACCACCTTGGCGCCGCGGTCGTGACCGTCCTGGCCGAGCTTGGCGATCATGATGCGCGGACGACGGCCTTCTTCGGCAGCGAACTTCTCGATGTCAGCCTTGATTGAATCCCAGGTTTCGATACCTTCCACGACACCACCATAGACGCCAGAAATGGTTTGATTGTTGGCACGATGACGACCGAAGATTTTTTCCAGCGCATCGGACACTTCACCGACCGTGGCACGCAGACGCATAGCCTTGATGGTCAGATCCAGCAGGTTGCCCTGGCCGGTCTTGGCGCATTCGGTCAGTGCATCGAGAGCGGCATTGACGGCAGCCGTGTCGCGCGTGGCACGAATCTTCTTGAGACTGGCGACTTGCTCTTCACGGACGGCGTGGTTGTCGATGTCGAGAATTTCGATCGGATCTTCCTTGGCCAGCTTGTACTTGTTGACGCCGACGATAACCTTCTTGCCGGAGTCGATCAGTGCTTGCGTCTCAGCGGCACAGGTTTCGATCTTCATCTTGGCCCAGCCCGATTCAACGGCCTTGACCATCCCACCCATGGCTTCCACTTCTTCGATGATCGCCCAGGCCTTGTCAGCCATGTCCTGGGTCAGTTTTTCCATCATGTAGGAACCGGCCCAGGGATCGACCACGTTACAGATCTTGGTTTCTTCCTGGATGATGATCTGCGTGTTACGAGCGATACGCGACGAGAACTGGGTCGGCAGCGCGATGGCTTCGTCGAGCGCGTTGGTGTGCAGCGACTGGGTTCCGCCGAAAACGGCGGCCATGGCTTCGATCGTCGTACGAATGACGTTGTTGTACGGATCCTGCTCGGTCAGCGACCAGCCCGAGGTCTGGCTGTGCGTACGCAGCATCATCGACTTCGGGCTCTTGGCGCCGAGCTTCGTCATGATGCGGTGCCACAGCATACGGGCGGCGCGCATCTTGGCGATTTCGAGGTAGAAGTTCATGCCGACGGCCCAGAAGAACGACAGGCGGCCTGCAAACACGTCAACGTCCATGCCCGAAGCGATACCGGTGCGCACATATTCGGCGCCGTCGGCCAGCGTGAAGGCCATTTCGATCGCCTGGTTGGCGCCGGCTTCCTGCATGTGGTAGCCGGAAATCGAAATCGAGTTGAACTTCGGCATGTTCTGGGCGGTGTACCCGAAGATGTCAGCGATGATTTTCATCGACGGCGTCGGCGGGTAGATGTAGGTATTGCGAACCATGAACTCCTTCAGAATGTCGTTCTGAATGGTTCCGGTCAGTTGCTCTTGCGAAACGCCTTGTTCTTCGGCGGCGACGACGTAGCCAGCCAGCACCGGCAGCACGGCACCGTTCATGGTCATCGAGACGGAGACTTTGTCGAGCGGGATGCCGTCGAACAGAACCTTCATGTCTTCGACCGAGTCGATCGCCACGCCGGCCTTGCCGACGTCGCCGACGACGCGAGGATTATCCGAGTCATAACCGCGGTGCGTGGCCAGGTCGAACGCGACCGAGACGCCTTGGCCGCCGGCGGCCAGCGCCTTGCGGTAGAACGCGTTGGATTCCGTGGCGGTCGAGAAACCGGCGTACTGACGGATCGTCCACGGGCGTGCAGCGTACATCGTCGCTTGCGGGCCGCGGGTGTAGGGGGCGAAACCAGGCAGCGTGTCGGTGCAGGGCAGGTCGGCAATGTCAGCCTTGGTGTACAGCGGCTTGACGGTGATCCCTTCGGAGGTGATCCAGTTCAGCTTCTCAATATCGCCACCCGGCGCAGACTTGCTGGCAGCCTTTTTCCAAGCGTCCAGATTGGACGAATCGGAGAATTTTTCGTTCGACATGACTTTACCTTTCAGGAAGTAAAAACCGGGGCGTCATACGGCCTTCTGCACGTTTTTCCGGCGCGGACCTCTCGTCCGGGCCGTCATGCGGCTGTAATCTGCCATGAGCCATAAATCGTACTTTAACGACACCCCCCTCACAAGGCGAAGGCAGTCGAAATGTGGAAATCCACAAACGAAATAGGGCGATAGGGCACGGCTGCAGGCTATGCCGCAGCACTATTTCCGGGTTTTTCGCCGGCGTTTCTAGAGGGCGATGTAAAGCGCCAGGGGAACGAAGATGAGCGAGGCGATGTTGCCGACGACGACGATCGCGGAAACCAGTCCGGGATCCTGGCCGTAGCGCTCGGCGAAGATGTAGTTCATGACTGCCGGCGGCAGCGCCGCGTACAGGATCAGCAAACCCTGCATCGGCGGCGTCAATGGCAGGATTTTGGTCAGCGGCCAGGCGATCACCAGGCTGGAGATCGGGCAGAGGAAGGCGCCGACGAGGCCGATGCTCCAGTTGCCGACCCGGAAGGTCGAGAAGCCGACGCCGAGCGCGAAGAGACCGAGCGGGATGGCGGCGTCGCCGATCATGCGCAGGCTGCTGGCCAGCCAGTCAGGCAGGGCGAGGCCGGCCAGGCTCATCAGGACACCCAGGATCATCGCCCAGAGCATTGGGCTCTTGAGTGTGCCGCGGATGTCGATGCCGGGTGAGCAGATGCGGATGCCCAGGGTGAAGTGGATCAGGCTGAAGATCATGAAGATCGATACGGCGGCCGGCAACAGGTCGGCGCCAAAGGCGAACAGCGTCAGCGGCAGCCCCATGTTGGCGACGTTGGAGAAGACCATCGCCGGGACGAAGGCCGGCACGCTGTACTTGAGCAGGCGGGCGACGCCCCAGGCGATCAGGCCCGATCCGAAGAGCATGATGATCGAACCGAGCAGCAGCGGCAGGTATTCGACGATGTGGAAGTCCTTGGCCGCCATCGCCGAGAAGATCAGCGCGGGAAAGAGCACGTCGACCGACAGGCGATTGACCCAGCGCATGTCCGGCTTGGCGATGCGCCCGTAACCGAAACCGATGGCGGAAACGACGAGTACCGGCGTAATGATGCCGATGATGCGAATGAAAAGATCCATGTCGGGGGAAACGGAGGCCTGCGATTTGTCTTGTATAGCAGTGTAACCCGAGAATCGGACGCTGCGTTATTTTGCCGCGGCGATCGGCGCTACGACCGGTGCTTCGCGGATCGGCAGATTCACCAGTGCAGCCAGGCCGGCGAGCGTGATGTCGGCATACCACATCCAGCTGTAATCGCCGAAACGGGTGATCGAGATGCCGCCGAGCCAGGCGCCGAGGAAACCGCCGATCTGGTGCGAGAGCAGCGTCATCCCGAACAGCGTGCCGAGGTAGCGGATGCCGAACAACTTACCGACGATGGCGGCGGTCGGTGGGACCGTGGCCAGCCAGGTGAAGCCGAGGCCGGCCGCGAACAGGTAGAAAGTCAGGTCGGTACGTGGCGACACGAGGTAGAGCGCGATCAGCACGGCGCGCGAGCCGTACATCCAGAACAGCACGTACTTGCTGCGATAGCGGGCGACGCAGGCGCCGGCGACGAGGCTGCCGAGGATGTTGGCGGCGCCGATGATGGCCAGCGACCAACTGGCGACCGAGGCCGGCAGTCCGCATAGGTTGACTTCACCGGGCAGGTGAGTGACGAGGAAAGCGATGTGGAAGCCGCAGGTGAAGAAACCGGCGTGTAGCAGCAGATAGCTGCGGTCGCGGAAGGCGTCCTTCAGACTTTGCCAGAGCCCGGCGCCTTGGGCGGCGTGGCCATGATGATCGGGGCCGTGCGGTTCGGCAACTACGCGCACGAGCGGCAGGGCGGCGAGGGTGACGGCAGCGAGCGCCCACATTGCGCCCATCCAGCCCAGCACCTGGATCAGCTTTTGCAGGATCGGCGCGAAGATGAACTGGCCGAAGGAACCGCCGGCGTTGATGATCCCGGAGGCGGCACCCCGCGTCTGCGGCGGCAGGCGGTTGCTGACCGCGCCGATCAGTACCGAGAAACTGCCGGCGCCCGAGCCCATCGCCGAGAGCAGTCCGAGCGAGAGGATCAAGCCCGAAGTGCTGTCCATCCACGGCGTGACGGCGCTGCCAATGGCCAGTGTGACGAGGCCGCAGGCGAGGACCTTGGCCGGGCCGTACCGGTCGGCGAAGGCGCCGGCGATCGGCTGGATCAGCCCCCAGGTGAACTGGCCGACGGCCATTGCCAGACTGATCGCGGCAATGCCGAGGCCGGTGCTGTCGTTGAGCGGCGCCAGGAACAGGCCGAGCGATTGTCGCGCGCCCATCGTCACCATGAGGATGCCGGCGGCGGCAAGGGTGACGATCCAAAGGGCGGGCGTATTGAGCGATTTGAACATGGATGGACGAGGTCGGCAGGAGGGGGTTCGAACGCGCCGGAATGGCGGAGTTCAATGCTTCAGGTGTTGTCGGTGAAACGGTGGATTTGGCGGCGATCACGCTTGGTCGGGCGCTCGCCGCGGTCGCTACCGGGCGCCGGAGCGAGTCGCCGCGCTTCCTGCTCGGTCGCCCGCCGTTGCACGCTTTGCTCGGTTTCCCGGTAAAGCTGCTGGGCCGCGCTGGCCGGGCCGCGCGTGGCGGCGATGGCGCAGACGACGACGGTCCAGCGCTGGTAGCCGATGCTGAGATCGACGGTGTCGCCGGGGCGCACTTCACGCGCCGGTTTGACTGCCGCGCCGTTGAGCCGGACATGGCCGGCATCGATGGCGGCAGTGGCCAGCGAGCGCGTCTTGAAAAAACGCGCGGTCCACAGCCACTTATCGATCCGCAGACTTGCCGACGTGGATTCTGAACTCAATCGTTCAGTCCTTCTCGGCGTCGACGTTCATGTGGGCGGCTTCTTCGCGCCGGGTGAAGCGGTCGAGGTAGAGGTAGATGACCGGCGTCAGATAGAGCGTCAGCAACTGCGACAGCAGCAGCCCGCCGACGACGGCAAGTCCCAGCGGTTGCCGCACTTCGGCGCCGGCGCCGATGCCGAGGGCGATCGGCAGCGTGCCGACGAGCGCGGCCATCGAGGTCATCATGATCGGCCGGAAACGGATCAGGCAGGCCTGGAAGATCGCATCGAAGGCCGGCATGCCGGCACTGCGCTGCCGGTCGAGGGCGAAGTCGATCATCATGATGGCGTTCTTCTTGACGATGCCGATGAGCATGATGACGCCGACAAAGGCGTAGAGGCTGAGGTCGATCTGGAAGATCAGCAGGGTCAGGAGCGCGCCGACGGCGGCGGAGGGCAAGCCGGAGAGAATCGTCAGCGGGTGGATGAAGCTTTCGTAGAGGATGCCGAGCACAATATAGACGACCACGATGGCGATCGCCAGCAGGATGCCGAGGCCTTGCAACGACGCCTGGAACGCCTGGGCAGTGCCCTGCAGGCTGGTGTTGAGCGATACCGGGAGGCGCAGTTCGCGCTCAAGTTCCTTGATGCGATCGACCGCCTCGCCGAGCGAAACGCCTGGCATCAGGTTGAAGGAGATCGTCACCGACGGCAGCTGCCCCTGGTGGTTGATGGTCAGCGCCTGCGTCGACTTGGTCATGCGCGTGACGGTGTCGAGGGGCACCAGTTTGCCGCTGCTGGCGCGTACGTACAGGCGCGAGAGCATCGACGGGTCGAGCTGGAACTCCGGCGCCACCTCAAGGATGACCTGATACTGGTTGGCGGTGCCGTAGATGATCGAAATCTGGCGGGCGCTGAAGGCGCTCTGCAAGGCATCCTCGACCTGGGCGAAGCTAAGTCCCAGCGTGGCGATCTTGTCGCGGTCGACGGTCAGCGAGACGACCGGGCTCTTGTTGTTGAGCGTGCTCGATACGTCCACGATGCCGGGAATCTGGCGGATCTTGTCGAGCAGGGTATTCGTCCATTGATAGAGTTCGGCGAGATCGGTGTCCTGCAGCGTGTATTGGTATTGTCCGGCGGTGATCTGGCCGCCGATGCGGATGACCGGCGGGTTCTGCATATAGACCCGGATGCCGGGTACGGCGGCCAGCTTGGGACGCAGTTCCTGAATGATCTGGTCCGGCGTCAACTTTCTTTCGTGCGCCGGCTTGAGCATGATCGACAGCGTGCCGGTGTTGGATGTCGGGCGCTGGTTGGTGGCGCCAACGCTCGACATGAACGAACGGATGTTCGGATCCTGTGCGATGATTTCGGCGATCGCTTGCTGGTGCTCGACCATGTAGGCGAACGAAGCGTCCTGCGGGCCTTCGGTGGTCGCCGTGATCTGGCCGCTGTCGCCGCTCGGCAGGAAGTCCTTGGGCACCTTGCCGAATAGCACTGCGGTCAGCGCGATGGTCAGGAAGAAGCCGACGAGCACCGTGCGCGGATGTGCCATGGCGAGGCGCAGGCTGCGCTCGTAGCCGTTGAGCAGCGTGGTGAAGAAATTTTCGAAGGCCTTGAAGACACGGCCGTGGTTCTCCGTGTCGGAATGCTTGAGATAGCGACTGCACAGCATCGGCGTCAGCGTCAGCGAGACGATGCCCGAGACGAGAATGGCGGCGCAGATGGTGACGGCGAATTCGTTGAGCAGGCGGCCGACGATGCCGCCCATGAAGAGGACCGGGATGAACACCGCGGTCAGCGAGAAAGTCATCGAGATGATCGTGAAACCGATTTCGCGCGAGCCTTTGATCGCCGCGTGTAGGGGTGTCTCGCCCATCTCGACGTGGCGGACGATGTTCTCGAGCATGACAATGGCGTCGTCGACGACGAAGCCGACCGACAGCGTCAACGCAAGCAGCGACAGGTTGTCGAGGCTGAACTTCATCGCGTACATGACGGCGAAGGTGCCGATCACCGAGATCGGCAGTGCCAGCGCCGGGATTGTCGTCGCCGAGAGATTGCGCAGGAAGAGCAGGATGACGAGGATGACGAGGAAGCCGGCGAGCACCAGTGTGAATTGGACGTCGTCGATGGCCTCGCTGATGGTGACGCTGCGATCGTAGAGCGTCGTCATGTGGATGGCCGCCGGGAGCTTGGCCTGGAAGCTCGGCAGCACGCGCTTGACGGCGCTGACCGTCTCGATGGTGTTGGCGCCGGGCTGGCGGAAAATGGCGAGGACGATGGCGCGTTTGTCGACGTTCCAGGCGGCGATGCGCTTGTTCTCGACGCTGTCGATCGGCGTCGCGACTTCATCGAGCCGGACCGGCGCGCCGTTGCGCCAGGCGACGATGATGTTGCGGTAGGCGGCCGCGTTGCCGAGCTGGCCGTTGTCCTTGATCGAGAACGCCTGGTGCTCGCCGTCGAACAGGCCGACCGGTTGATTGACGTTGGCTTGGGCGATGGCTTGTTGCAACTCGTCGATGCCCATGCCGCGGGCGCTGAGCTGGTCGGGGTTGGCCTGGATGCGGACGGCGAATTTCTGCGAACCGAAGACCTGGACTTGTGCCACGCCGGTGATCGTCGACAGGCGCTGGGCGAGTTGCGTTTCGGCGTATTCGTTGACGACCGGGAGCGGCATCGTCGGCGACGACAGGGCGATGAAGAAGATCGGCGCGTCGGCCGGGTTGATCTTGCGGAACGACGGTGGGACCGGCATGCTCGGCGGCAGTTTGCGCTGGGCGGCGGCAATGGCGGCCTGGACGTCCTGAGCTGCGGCGTCGATGTTCTTGTTGAGCGAGAACTGCAGCGTGATGGCGGTCGAGCCGAGGGCGCTGACCGAACTCATCGAGTCGAGTCCGGCGATTGTCGCGAACTGGTTCTCGAGCGGCGTTGCCACGGCGGCGGCCATGGTTTCCGGCGAGGCACCCGGCAGGTTGGCGGTGACCGAGATGGTCGGGAAGTCCACGCTCGGCAGTTCGGAGACCGGCAGGGCGCGATAGGCGATCAGCCCAAATATGACAAACGCTGCCATCAGCAGCGTCGTCATCACCGGGCGGCGAATACACAGTTCAGGCAGGTTCATCGTGCCGATCCTATTGGGCTTTGGGGGCTTCGGTGCCGGTTTTTTCGGTCTTGTCGGCCGGTTTTGCGTCCTTGTCCTTGTCGCGGATCTTGACGCCCGGCGTCAGGCGCAAATGGCCGTCGGTGACGACGGTGTCGCCGGTAACCAGTCCGCTGGCGATGGCGGTGAGGCTGCCGTCGGCGGCGGCGATCTGGATCTTGCGCATCTCGACGCTGTTGTCTTCCTTGACGACGTATACGAAGTTGCCGTCGGCGCCTTGCTGGATCGCTTCGCCGGGAACCGTCACGGCCTTTTCAAGCACGTCGAGGATTAGCGAGACGTTGAGGAACTGCCCCGGCGTCAGCTTTTCATCCTCGTTCGGCAGCGAGGCCTTCATCAGGATTGTGCCGGTGGCGGTATCGACGGCATTGTCGATGAAGATGACCTTGCCGGTGAAATGTTGTGACTTGTCGTTCGGGAGCGTGATATCGACGCCCATTTCGCCGGCCTTGAAGGCGCTGCGCAGCCGCGCCAGGTGTTTCTCCGGAATCGAGAAGGAGACGAGCAGCGGGCGTACGCGGTTGACGACGGCCAGCGTCGTGTCATTGACCTTGACTGCGGAGCCCGGGAAAACCACCCGGGCACCGACGATGCCGGTGAATGGCGCACGGATCGTGGTGTAGGACAACTGCAGGCGGGCGACTTCGGCCGCCGCCTGGCTGGCGCGCAGGTTGGCGGTCGCGGCCGCCTCGTTGGTGCGCGTGTCGTTGACCTTCTCTTCGGAAACGAAATTGCGATCCCTGAGCGCCGTGTAGCGGGCCGTGTCGGCGCGCGACTTGGCGATCAGGGCCTCGTCCCGGGCGACCGCGGCCTCGGCCTGTTGCAGGCGCGCGGCGAAATCGGTCGGGTCGAGGCGGATCAGTACATCGCCCTGCTTGACGTGCTGACCCTCGGTAAAGAGCACCGCGGCGACCTGGCCGTCGATACGCGGTTTGAGCGTGACGCTCTCATAGGCTTCTGCGCGCCCGACAGCCCGCAAGGCGACCGGGACATTCGCCTCGGTTGCCTTGGCTGTGGTGACCGGCACCGGTGGCGGGGCCGGTTTTTTCTTGATGTCTTCGGAGCAGGCCGCCAGCGCAAGCGTGGCGGCTGTCAGCAGGGCGACGGGCGCAAATTTCACGGCATCAGGCTTTCGAGAGCGTAGAGTTCCTCGACGGTTTCGCGCCGGCGGATGAGGTAGGCCTGGTCGCCATCGACCATGACTTCGGCGACGCGCGGACGCGTGTTGTAGTTCGAACTCATCGTCATGCCGTAGGCACCGGCCGAGAGGACGGCGAGGAGGTCGCCGGGTTCGAGCGCCAGTTCGCGGTCGTGGCCGAGGAAGTCGCCGGATTCGCAGATCGGGCCGACGATCTGCCAGGTCTGCGGGGCGACATCACGCGGCTTGACGGCGACGATGTCATGCCAGGCATCGTACAGCGCCGGCCGTGCCAGGTCGTTCATGGCGGCGTCGATGATGGCGAAATTCTTGACTTCGCCCGGCTTCAGGTACTCGATCCTGGTCAGCAGCGCGCCGGCGTTGCCGACCATGCGACGGCCCGGTTCGAGGATGATCTTGAGGCCGCGGCCCTTGAGCTTGGCGAGCAGCGGTTGCAGGTAGGCCTTGGCCGTGGGCGCTTCTTCGTCCTTGTAGCGGATGCCGAGGCCGCCGCCGAGGTCGATGTGGTGCAGGTGAATGCCGCTGGCAGCCAGTTGGTCGACCAGGATCAGGATCTTGTCGAGCGCTTCGGCGACCGGCGACGGGTCGAGGAGCTGCGATCCGATATGACAATCGATGCCGGTAATTTCGAGGTTCGGCAGCGATGCGGCGCGCTGATACAGGGCGAGCGCATCCTCGTAGGCAACGCCGAACTTGTTCTTCTTGAGGCCGGTGGAGATGTAGGGGTGCGTCTTCGGATCGACGTTCGGGTTGACGCGGAAGCTGATCGGCGCCTTCTTGCCCAGGCGGCCAGCGACCTCGTTGAGCCGGTCGAGTTCCGGTGCGGATTCGACGTTGAAGCAGAGGATGCCGACGTTGAGCGCGTATTCCATTTCCTCGACCGACTTGCCGATCCCCGAGAAAACGACCTTCTTCGGATCGCCGCCGGCAGCCAGCGCACGCTTGAGTTCGCCGCCGGAGACGATGTCGAAACCGGCGCCCTTGCGGGCGAACACGTTGAGCACGCCGAGGTTGGAGTTCGACTTGATGGCAAAGCAGACGAGTGCGTCGGTTCCCGCCAGTTCCTGATGGTATTCGTCGAGAGCGGCTTCGAGCGCGGCGCGCGAATACACGTAGCAGGGCGTGCCGAAACGGGCGGCGATGTCGGACAGGGCGACGGATTCGGCGTAAAGCTCGCCGTTCTTCAGGGTAAAGGCATTCATCGGGAGGCTTCCTTGGTCGTGGTAGTATCTACTGCAGTTGTTGCGTCTTGACGCTGGGTCGGGGAGTCTTGCGCTTGTTTGGCTTGTTGTTGCAGCGCCTGCTGCCGCGCTTTCAGCCACGCCTGCTGTTCGGCCATTTGCGCGGGGGTGAGTGTTACCGGTCCCCGGGTACCGCAGGCACCGAGCATGACGAGTGTCGCCAGCAGAACGGATTGCGCAAGACGAATGGGCATGGTCACTTAACCAAAAGCGGGAATGTTAGCACAGGATGAATGACTCGGAATTCAATGTGTTGGCCGATCAAATGCTGGATCGGATCGAGGCGGCGCTGGATCGGTGCGATGCCGATATCGATTGCGCGCGGTCGGGTGACGGTGTGCTCGAAATCGAGTTCGACGACGGCGGAAAAATCGTCGTCAATCGGCATGGCGCGGCACAGGAAATTTGGGTGGCTGCACGTTCGGGCGGGTTTCATTTTCGTTGGGACGGTGCAGTCTGGCGCGATACGCGCGATGCGTCCGAATTGACCGCGGCGCTGGCCCGCCTGGTGTCGGCCCAGTCAGGCGCGGCGGTCAGCTTCGACTGACCGCCGCCGCGCTTAGTCGACGGGTTTCGAGTTCGGGTCCTGTCGCGGCTCCGGATCGACGTTCGCCGGCACATTCTCGCGGTAGAAGAACTCCTTCGCCGGTCCCTTGCCGTTGCCGGGCGCATCGACGGCGACCAGGCCGGGCGGTTGCGGGAGGAAGGTCTCGGGTACGTCCTTGAGCACCTTGGACATGTAGCCGATCCAGGCCGGCAAGGCGGTGGTGCCGCCGGTTTCTCCGTTGCCCATGTTCTTGGGATGATCGAAGCCGACCCAGGAACAGCCGACGACGGTGCGCTGATAGCCGCAGAACCAGGCATCGACGTGTTCGTTGGTCGTGCCGGTCTTGCCGGCGAGGTCGCGGCGCTTGAGGGTTGCCGAGGCGCGGGCCGCGGTGCCGTAAATGGTGACGTCGCGCAGCATGCTATCCATCATGTAGGCGTTGCGCGGGTCGATCACCAGCAAGGATTCATCGCCTGCCTGGACGGGTTGCGCCTGAGCCAGCACCTGATCCTTGTCGTCGCGGATCTCGCTGACGATGTAGGGCTGGATGCGATAGCCGCCGTTGGCGAAAACGGCATAGGCCGTCACCATCTGCCAGGGCGTGACCGAACCGGCGCCGAGCGCCATCGTCAGGTAGGGCGGATGCTTGTCGGCGTCGAAACCGAAGCGCGTGGCGTAATCCTGGATGAAATGCACGCCGCTGGCCTGGAGCAGGCGAATCGACACCATGTTCTTCGATTTGGTGAGCGCCGTGCGCATGCGCATCGGGCCTTCAAACTTGCCGTCGTAATTCTTCGGCTCCCAGGCCTGGCTACCGGTGACGGATGCCGGGATGCTGATCGGCGAGTCGTCGATGATCGAGGTTGGTGTGAATCCCTTTTCGAGTGAGCCCGAGTAGATGAACGGTTTGAAGCTCGAACCCGGTTGTCGCCATGCCTGTGTCACATGATTGAACTTGTTTCGGTTGAAGTCGAAGCCGCCGACCAGCGCGCGGATGGCGCCGGTGTCGGGCATGGCCGACAGGAACGCCGACTCGACCTCGGGCATCTGGGTGATTCTCCAGGCATTCTTGTCGTCGGCCATGACGCGGATGATGGCGCCGCGGCGCAAGCGCTTGTTGGCCGGTGCCTTGTCGTCGAGCCAGCGGGCGCCGAGCTTGAGTCCGTCGCCGGTGATGGTGATGATCTCGCCGCCCTTGCGGTAGGCGCGAATCTGCTTGGCATCGGCGTCGAGGATGACCGCCGGATGGAGGTCGGGCGAATCGCTGAAGTCCTGAAGGACTTCGTCGAGCGCTTCGTCCTGATCGGACTTGATGTCGCCCATTTCGACGTAGGTTTCGGCGCCGCGATAGCCGTGTCGACGATCGTATTCGAGCACGTTGCGCCGCAGGCTGAGATAAGCCGCTTCCTGGTCGTTCTTGAGAATCGTCGTGTAAACCTTGAGTCCGCGCGAATACACTTCCTCCGGGAAACGCTCGGCCGCCATCTGTCGCGCCATTTCGGCGACATATTCGGCATGCACGGCGAATTCATTGGTGTCGCGCTTGATGATCAGCGTCTGCTTGATCGCTTCCTCGTGCTGCTTGTCGTTGATGAAGCCAAGTTCTCGCATGCGGCGCAGCACATACTGCTGGCGCAGGCGCGCGCGCTTCGGATTGACGACCGGATTGAAGGCCGACGGTGCCTTGGGCAAGCCCGCCAGCATCGCCGCTTCGGCGGGTGTGATGTCCTTGAGCGACTTGCCGTAATAGATTTGTGCGGCGGCGCCGAAACCGTAGGCGCGTTGGCCGAGGTAAATCTGGTTGATATACAACTCGAGGATCTGGTCCTTGCTCAGGTTTGCTTCGATCTTGAACGACAGCAGCGCTTCGTACAGTTTTCTGGCGTAGGTCTTTTCCGAGGACAGGAAGAAGTTCTTGGCGACCTGTTGTGTGATGGTCGAGGCTCCCTGCTTTTTGCCACCACCGATGAGGTTGCTGGCCGCCGCCCGGACCACGCCGAGTGCATCGATGCCGCCGTGCTGATAAAAGCGCTCGTCCTCGGCCGCCAGGATGGCCTGCTTCATGACGTCCGGGACGTCCTGGATATGGACGACCTCGCGTCTTTCCTCGCCGAATTCTCCGATCAGGTAGCCGTCGGCAGAGAAGACGCGCAGCGGAATTTTCGGGCGATAGTCGGTCAGAATCTCAAGCGAAGGGAGATTCGGATAGGTCAGCACAAGCACCACGGCAACCATCGCGGCAACCATCGCCACGGTGCCGATGAGCAGGAAGAAGGGATAGAGAATCCAGCGCGAGACGTTGGGCAAGGGAGTGTCCGGGTCGAATGAGACAGAGTCGCGCATTATAAACTTTGCGCAGATCGGCGTGGCGACGAGGGCTTTGTGTCGCCCGTTCGGGGGAGAAAATTCTTTACATGCTGAATACTTGTTGCTAGCATCTAAAGACGATTATCCGTAAATCCGCTAACTGCTCGTTATACAAGGGTTTTTTAGCAAAAGGGGGCGTGTTGCGGCTCGACCTGTCATTCCTCAATCCCAAGGTACGGTCTCTGATCGGCGTCGATATCAGTTCGTCTGCGGTCAAGATGGTCGAACTCGGTGGAGACGGGAAGAAATCTTATCGCATCGAGCGTTATGCCATCGAGGTGATGCCGCGCGACGCAGTATCGGACGGCAATATCGTGAACCTTGAGGCGACGGCCGAGACGGTGCGGCGCGCCTGGAAAAAGCTGGGCGCGGCGACGCGTCTTGCCGCGCTGGCGCTACCTGCCTCGCACGTGATTACCAAGAAAATCATCGTTCCCTCCGGATTGCGCGAGGACGCGCTCGAAGTGCAGGTTGAATCCGAGGCCAATCAATACATCCCGTTTGCGCTCGAAGAAGTCAATCTCGATTTTCAGATTGTCGGGCCGGCGCCTTCCGCGCCGGAAGAGCTTGAAGTCCTGATTGCGGCATCGCGCAAGGAAAAGGTCGAAGATCGCGTGGCGGCTGTCGAGTCCGCCGGACTCAAGGCTGTCGTGATGGATGTCGAGTCCTACGCCGTGCAGGCAGCTTTCGAACAGATCGTGAAACAGTTGGGGGATGAGGCCCAGGGGCAGGTCATCGCTCTGGTCGATGTCGGCGCCAATGCGATGAATCTGACCGTCTTGCGCGACGGGCAGCCCTTATACACGCGAGAACAGGCGTTCGGCGGCAACCAGCTGACGCAGGATATTGCCCGTGCGTATGGCATGACTTTTGAAGAGGCCGAAGCCGAGAAAAGGCGCGGCAATCTGCCGCCCGATTTCGAGCAGGAGTTGCTCCAGCCGTTCATGGAAAGCATGGCGCTCGAAATCGTCAGGACATTGCAGTTCTTCTATACCTCGACGCAGTATTCGCAGGTCGATACCATCGTTCTGGCCGGTGGCTGCGCCGTGTTGCCGGGAGCGGCGCAGGTCGTGACCGAGCGTACCGGCATCGAGGCGCATGTGGCCAATCCGTTTGCCGGCATGAGTCTCTCGGATCGCGTCACGGCCAAGCGTCTGCAGGTTGACGCGCCGTCCTTGCTGGTGGCCTGCGGTCTGGCGTTGCGGAGATTCGACGAATGATCCGCATCAATCTTCTCCCGCACCGTGAAGAGCGGCGCAAAGCGCGGCGCCAGCAGTTTTTCGGACTGCTCGGGCTGGTGGTCGTGTTGGCCGGGCTGATCGTTTTCCTCGTGTATTCGATTATCGGCGGCTATATCTCCGCTCAGGAAAGCAAGAACGACTTCCTCAAGAAGGAAATCACCGTTCTCGACAAGCAGATCGAACAGATCAAGCGCCTCAAGGAGCAGACGCAGGTGCTGCTGGCGCGCAAACAGGTCATCGAGTCGCTGCAGCGCGACCGCGCCGAGGCCGTTCGCCTGCTCGCGGAACTGGCGAGGCAGATGCCGGAGGGCGTGTATCTCAAGTCGATGAAGCAGGAAGGTCAGCGTGTCACCTTGAGTGGCTATGCCCAGTCGAACGCTCGTGTTTCTGCCCTGATGCGTAACATTGAGGCGTCGCCCTGGCTGGAAAAGCCGCTCCTGATCGAAATCAAGGCTGTTACGGTCGATAAGCGCCGCCTCAACGAGTTCAGCATGAACGTCTCGCTCAAGCGCGATCCGGCGGATGGAGGGAAGCGATGAAAAAGCCTTCCTTCGCAAAGATCGATCTGCAGATGCTGGCCGAAGATTTTCGCAATCTCAATCCGCAGGACGTCGGTGCCTGGCCGCTGGCGCCGAGGGTCGCCGCCCTGGTCGGCGTTTTCATCGTGGCGATGGTTGCTGGCTGGTGGTTCCTGTGGAGTGACCAGTTCGACCTCCTGGCCGTGCGGCAGCAGGAAGAGATCAAGCTGAAAGAGGAATTCATCGCCAAGAAGACGCAGGCAGTGAATCTTGATCTTTACACGCAACAGTTGAATGAAATCAACCGTTCGTTCGGCGCGCTGCTCAAGCAACTTCCCAACAAGGCCGAGGTGGAGTCCTTGCTGGTCGAGATCAACCAGTCGGGCATGGGGCGCGGGCTTCAGTTCGAATTGTTCAAGCCAGGCCAGGAAGCGAGCAAGGATTTCTACGCGGAATTGCCGATCAGCGTGCGACTGACCGGTAATTATCATGATTTTGGAGCATTCGCCAGCGATATCGGGCGTCTGTCGCGGATTGTCACGCTCGGCAATATTTCGATCACCGCCGGCGCTGCAGGAAAAGAAGGCGGGCTGACGATGGATGCGGTGACGAAGACCTATCGCTATCTCGATGAAGAAGAGCTGGCGGCCAAGCGCAAGGCGGCGCAAGCGGCCAAAGGGGGCAAGAAATGAGAGCGCCGGCGCTGCTCTTTGTTCCGCTATTGATCCTGGCCGGGTGTTCAAGCAACGAGCACGAGGATTTGCGGCAATGGATGGCGGAGGCCTCGCAGAACATCAAGGGGCGTATCCCACCCTTGCCTGAAGTGCGTCCGTATGAACCGGTGCCCTACGATGCCGGTAATCTGCTTGAGCCGTTCAAACCCGGCAAGATCGGTATAGAAACCAAAAAGAGCGGCGGCGGCCTGCGTCCCGATCTCGATCGTCCGCGCGAGCCGCTCGAGGCGTATTCGCTCGAATCGCTGCGATTTGTCGGCGTGATGGTGCGGAAGAACATTCCCTATGGAGTCGTGCAGGCGGACGGTGCCTTGTATCAGGTGCGCGCCGGGCGCTACATGGGGCAGAACTATGGCGTCATCGTGCGAATTTCCGATGCCGAAATCGTCGTCAAGGAACTGGTTCAGGATCCGGTCGGCGACTGGGTGGAAAAGGAAAGTTCGCTGCAGTTGCAGAATCAGGAGGTCAGAAAGTGAAAAAGGCGATGCGTTTCCTGCTCGGCTTGGCCTGGTTGGTGGCCACGCCACTTCTGGCCCAGGAGAGCCCGCGCAACGCGATCGAGTCGATCGCAGCGGTGCGTCAAGGTGGATCACTGAATGTCAAACTGACGTTCACCAAGCCGTTGGCGGCGCCGCCCGCGGGTTTCAGCGTGGCCAAACCGGCGCGGATCGCGCTCGATTTTCCGGGCGTCGACAACGGACTGGGGCGGAGCGTACAGACTTTTAACGAAGGCGACCTCAAAAGCGTCAATATTGTTCAGGTCGAAGGAAAAACGCGCCTGGTATTCAATCTGAATCAGGCAATGGTTTATGAAAGCCATGCGGATGGACGTGGTTTGCTGCTGGTGATGACGCCGAGCGCCGAAAAGGAGTGGCAGCGGAGCGGCGGCAGCGTTCCGGTCGAGCACTTCTCGCTGGGCGCCTCGATGCCGGCAATCAGCACTTTGCGCGACGTGACTTTCCGCCGGGGCAAGGATGGTGAGGGGCGCATCCTGGTCGATCTGAGCAATCCGGCGACGGCAATCGATCTCCGCCAGCAAGGGCAGTCGCTGGTCGTCGATTTCGTCAAGACGAGTGTGCCGGAGGTCCTGCGGAAACGGCTTGATGTGACCGATTTCGCGACGCCGGTGGTTTCTGTCGATACCGTCCAGCAGGGCCCCAACGCACGCATGACGATTACGCCGCGCGGTGCTTGGGAGCACAACGCCTACCAGTCCGAGAGCCAACTCGTGATCGAGGTCAAGCCGCTGGTCGAAGATCCCAACAAGCTGGTTCAGGGGTCGCGTGCCGGCTATCAGGGCGAGAAACTGTCGCTCAACTTCCAGAACGTCGATGTGCGTCGCTTGCTGCAGGTGATCGGCGAGTTCACCGGTATGAATATGGTGGTCAGCGATTCGGTCGGTGGCGCGATTACCCTGATTCTCAAGGATGTCCCTTGGGACCAGGCGCTCGACATCATCCTCAAGCAAAAAGGGCTGGATATGCGCAAGAATGGCAATGTCATTCTGATTGCGCCGCGCGATGAGATCGCGACCAAGGAAAAGCTGGAGTTCGAGGCGCGGGCACAGATTGACGATCTGGAGCCGCTGCGGACCGAGAGTTTCCAGATGAATTATGTGAAGGGCGAGGATGTGCGCAAGTTGTTGGCGGATCCGAAGCAGACGCTGCTGTCGAAGCGGGGCAGTGCGGTGCTCGACAATCGCTCGAACATCATGTTCGTCAAGGACACGCCGAACCGAATCGAGGATATCCGCGCCATGATCGCCAAGATCGATATTCCGGTGCGGCAGGTGATCATCGAGGCACGAATCATCGAGGCCGAGGATTCGTTTGCCAAGAATCTCGGCTCCCGACTGGGGTGGGGTGGTACGACAGCGAGCAGCGGTGGAACGCTCGCCTTCGCCAACGGAACGCCGTCGAGCCAGATCGGCGGGGCGCAGACACTGGTCGGCGGCATGTATTCGACCAATGCCAGTGTCAATCTGCCGGCGACACCGTCTTCAGGAACGGCGGGGACCTTCGGCTTCATGCTATTCAACAGCGCGCAGACACGCTATCTGACGGCCGAAATTTCGGCGCTCGAATCCGATGGTCGGGGAAAGATCGTATCGAGTCCGCGCGTCATGACAGCCAACCAGATTGAGGCCCTGATCGAGCAGGGGGTCGAGATTCCTTATCAGCAAGCGACGAGTTCCGGGGCGACGAGCGTTTCGTTCCGGAAGGCGAACCTCTCGCTCAAGGTCAAGCCGCAGATCACGCCGGACGGCAAGATCACGATGACGCTGGATATCAACAAGGATTCGCCGAATACCTCGATTTCCACCGGATCAGGTGTCGCCATCGATACCAAGCATGTCAAGACCGAAGTTCTTGTCGATAACGGCGGCACCGTGGTGATCGGCGGGATCTATACCGAGAATATCCAGAACACCTCGCAGCGCATCCCGTTCTTCGGCGATCTGCCCTATCTCGGCTGGTTGTTCAAGAACACCGCCTGGACCTCGACCAAGAAAGAGTTGCTGGTCTTTATCACGCCGAAGATCGTTGCCGAAGGACTGGCGGTGCGTTGAGGCGTTTGCGTGGCGAAAAGACCGGCGTTGCCGGTCTTTTTTTTGGATTGGGCCGGGTACGGTAGAATGCGGGTATGGAGAACAAGTACGGTTCACGCAACATCTTCCTTGTCGGCCTCATGGGGGCGGGCAAGACGACGGTTGGGCGCATGCTGGCGAGGCGTCTCGGGCTTGGCTTTGTCGATTCGGATCGCGAGATCGAGAATCGGACCGGGGTCGTCGTTCCCACGATTTTTGAAATCGAAGGGGAAGAAGGATTTCGGCGGCGCGAATCGCAGGCAATCGCCGACCTGACCGCCTTGCGCAGCCATGTCCTGGCGACCGGCGGCGGTGCCGTGCTGCGGGAAGAGAACCGCAAGAACCTCAAGGCCAATGGTTTCGTCGTCTATCTTAACGCGCCGCCTCAGGTGCTTTGGGAGCGGACGCGGCACGACAAGAACCGGCCGCTGCTCAAGGTCGAGGACCCGCTGCGCAAATTGCAGGAGCTCTTTGTCATTCGCGATCCGCTCTACCGTGAGGTCGCCGATTTCGTCGTCGACGACGGTAAGGGGAACGCGCAAATGGTCGTGCAGATGCTGGCGAGAGAGGTCGGTGAGCGATGGAATGCGTAAGCGTTGAGCTCGCGTCCCGCGCCTATCCGATACACATCGGTCCGGGGCTGCTCGATCGCGTCGATCTGATTCGTCCGTATCTGAAACAGGCGCGGGTGGCGGTGGTTTGCAACACGACGGTGGCGGCGCTGTATTTAGGCCGGTTCGCAGCGTCGCTTCGGGCGGCAGGCATCGCCGTTGTCGAGATCGTTCTGCCGGACGGAGAAGCGTACAAGAATTGGGAAACGCTCAATCTTGTCTTCGATACGTTGCTGCGCGAGCGTTGTGAGCGCTCCACCACGCTGATCGCGCTTGGCGGTGGGGTGATCGGCGATATGACCGGGTTTGCCGCCGCCTGTTATCAGCGTGGCACGCCCTTTATTCAAATTCCGACGACGCTGTTGTCGCAGGTGGACTCGTCGGTGGGGGGCAAGACGGCGATCAATCACCCCGCCGGCAAGAACATGATCGGCGCCTTCTATCAGCCGCGCCTGGTGCTCGCCGATACCGACGTCCTGAAAAGCCTGCCGGATCGGGAATTGCGCTCGGGGCTCGTCGAAGTCATCAAGTACGGATTGATTCGCGATCTCGCCTTCTTCGAGTGGCTGGAAGAAAATGTCGAACGCGTGCTGGCGCGCGACACGGCGGCGCTGGAGTATGCGATCGGTTTATCCTGCCGGCACAAGGCCGAGGTGGTTGCCGCTGACGAGCATGAACACGGTGAGCGGGCGCTGCTCAATCTCGGCCATACCTTCGGGCACGCGATCGAGACCGGCATGGGTTACGGCGAATGGCTGCACGGAGAAGCCGTGGCGGCCGGGACGATGATGGCGGCGGAGCTTTCCCGGATGCGGGGCTGGCTCGGTGTCGATGAGGTGGCGCGTATCGAGCGCCTGTTCGTTCGCGCCGGTGTGCCGGTAAAGGGGCCGGCGATGGCGACCGGAAAATATGTCGAACTCATGCGCCACGACAAGAAGGTCCAGGATGGGCGCTTGCGCTTGATCCTGCTGCGGCGTATCGGGGAAGCGGTGATCGACGATGCATCTTCGGTCGTGCAGATTGCTGAAGCAATCGATATCCGAATCGGCTGATCCGTTTTTTCGCTGCCGCTACAAACAACAACGCCCGCAATCGCGGGCGTTGTTTTTCGAGGTGTGACGGATTACTTGCCGGTGGTCAGCGCGCCGAGCACTTCGTCCAGCATCTTCTTGGCATCGCCGAAGAGCATCCGGTTGTTCTCCTTGTAGAACAGCGGATTGTCGACGCCGGCGTAGCCGGAAGCCATCGAGCGCTTCATGACGATCGAGGTCTTCGCCTTCCAGACTTCGAGCACCGGCATGCCGGCGATCGGGCTGGACGGGTCTTCCTGGGCGGCCGGGTTGACGATGTCGTTGGCGCCGATGACCATCGCCACGTCGGTGTCCGGGAAGTCCTCGTTGAGTTCGT
This sequence comes from Propionivibrio dicarboxylicus, assembly GCF_900099695.1. Classification (GTDB taxonomy): domain Bacteria; phylum Pseudomonadota; class Gammaproteobacteria; order Burkholderiales; family Rhodocyclaceae; genus Propionivibrio; species Propionivibrio dicarboxylicus. Next base: position 23,237 of record NZ_FNCY01000023.1, read on the forward strand.
CCATTTCAAAGACGATGTCGTAAGGAACCTTGGCCTCGGCGAGCAGCACGTTCATGTGGCCAGGCATCCGGCCGGCGACCGGGTGGATGCCGAAGCGCACATTGACGCCCTTCTCGCGAAGGTGCGAGGTGATCTCGTTGACGATGTGCTGGGCTTGCGCGACCGCCATGCCGTAGCCCGGCACGATGATCACGTTCTTGGCTTCGCGCAGTAGTTCCGCCGTTTCGGCGGCCGAGACGGCCGTGACTTCACCTTGCGGTTCGGCACTGCCCTTGGCTGCCGGGGCCGGCTTGGCGCCATCGGAACCGAAGCCGCCGGCGATGACGCTGATGAAGTTGCGGTTCATCGCGTTGCACATGATGTACGAGAGGATCGCGCCGCTCGAACCGACCAGTGCGCCGGTAACGATCAGCAGGTCGTTACCGAGCATGAAACCCGTCGCCGCCGCCGCCCACCCTGAGTAGCTGTTGAGCATCGACACCACAACCGGCATGTCAGCACCGCCGATGGCCATGACCATGTGCACGCCGAAGGCCAGCGCGATGATCGTCATCACCGTCAGCGGCAGGACGCCCTGACCCATTTCGGCGTGCAGGAACTCGCGGCCGAAATAAATGACGATCAGCAGGCCGATCAGGTTGATCATGTGACGGCCCGGCATCAGGACCGGCTTGCCACCGATCTTGCCCGAGAGCTTGCCGAAGGCGATCAACGACCCCGAGAAGGTGATCGCGCCAATCAGGATGCCGACATAGATTTCGACTTCATGAATCGCCTTTTCTGCGCCGGTCAAAGGGGACGAGGTGTCTATGTAGCTCGCATAGCCAACCAGACAGGCGGCCAGACCGACCAGGCTGTGCATCAGGGCGACGAGTTCCGGCATCTGAGTCATCTGCACGACACGGGCAGCATAGAGACCGATCGCGCCGCCGACGACCATCGCGCCGATGATCCAGGATAGGCCGGCAGTCCCGACGTTCGGACCGAAGACGGTGGCGACCACCGCGATGGCCATGCCGAGCATGCCGTAGAGGTTGCCGCGCCGAGCCGTTTCCTGATCGGAAAGGCCGCCGAGGCACAGGATGAAGAGGATGGTTGCTCCGAGATAGGAGACGGTAGCCAAACTTGCAGACATGTTTACATTCTCCTTATTTGCGGAACATTTCCAGCATGCGCCGGGTCACGGCGAAGCCGCCGAACATATTGATGGTGGCCAGCGCGATCGAGACGACCGCCAGCCAGCGGATGACCACATCCGGGCGGGTGATGTCGGCCGCTAGCGGCGGCGCGATCTGCACCAGGGCGCCGATGGCGATGATGCTGCTGACCGCGTTGGTGACGCTCATCAGTGGCGTATGCAGCGACGGTTTGACATTCCAGACCACCATGTAGCCGACGAAGCAGGCCAGCACGAAGACCGTGAAGTGGCCGAGGAAGGTCGCCGGCGCGTAGGCGCCGATCAGCGCGAACAGCGCTGCGGCGACGGCGATGACGATCGCGACCTTGTTGGCCGGCATCGGTTCGCCGCCACCATGGCCGTGCGCCGACTTCTTGGCGGCCGGTGCGGCTGCCGCTGCGGCGGGCTTTGCCGGCGGGGCCGGCAGGTTGAGCGGAGGGGCCGGCCAGGTGATGTTGCCGTCCTTGACGACCGTCAGGCCGCGGAGGGCGTCATCTTCCATATTGACGTTGATGATGCCGTCCTTGGTCTTGCACAGTTCTTCGGCCAGACGCAGCAGGTTGTTCGAGTACAGCATCGAAGACTGCTTGGCGAGACGGCTGGGCAGGTCGGTGTAGCCGATGATGGTGACGCCGTGGCGGACGACCGCTTCGCCCGGTACTGTCAGTTCGCAGTTGCCGCCCTGTTCGCCGGCCATGTCGACGATGACGCTGCCCGGCTTCATGCTCTGCACCATTTCGGCGGTGATCAGCTTCGGCGCGGGTTTGCCCGGGATCAGCGCGGTGGTGATGATGATGTCGCATTCCTTGGCTTGCTTGGCGTACATTTCGCGCTGCGCCGCCTGGAAGCCCTCGCTCATGACCTTGGCGTAACCGCCGCCACCCGAGCCTTCTTCTTCGTAATCGACCTTGACGAATTCACCGCCCAGCGACTTGACTTGATCGGCCACTTCGGCACGCGTGTCATTGGCGCGCACAATGGCGCCGAGGTTTGCGGCGGTGCCGATGGCTGCCAGACCGGCGACGCCGGCGCCGGCGATGAATACCTTGGCCGGCGGCACTTTGCCGGCAGCCGTCATCTGACCGTTGAAGAAGCGGCCAAAGGCGTTGGCCGCTTCAATGACGGCGCGATAACCGCTGATGCCGGCCGTCGAGGTCAGAGCGTCCATCTTCTGGGCGCGCGAGAGTTGGCGCGGCAGGCAGTCGATGGCGAGAACCGTGGCCTTCTTGGCCGCCAGTTTCTGCATCAGATCCGGGTTTTGTGCTGGCCAGATGAACGAAATCAGCGTGCCGCCTTCGCGCATCAATCCGACTTCGGCCTCGCTCGGGCCGCGAACCTTGAAGACGATATCGGAGGCGGCCCAAAGCGCCGCAGTGTCCGCAATGATCTCGGCGCCTGCTTCCTGGTAGGCCTCGTCGCCAAAGTTGGCAAAGTTGCCGGCGCCCGATTCGACAACGACCTTGAAACCCAGCTTGATGAGCTTTGCGACGACTTCGGGCACTGTTGCAACCCGTTTCTCGCCGGCAAAGACCTCTCGAGGTACTCCGATAGTCAGTGGCATTCGGTTCTCCATCAGATAGTCACATGATTGATTCATGCTTGTTGAAAAGATCGATCCGCATTGTGCAAACCAATTTCATTGTAAAAAAACGCAACAAAAAAACCGCCTCGAAACCTGCTCAGAACGCAATGTGGCTGGCAAAAGCGCACCGAACGCCTGTCTCCCTTGTCCCCCGCGATGGAAAAGGCGCATTGTCGTGGCGGTAGTCCTATTGTGGAAAACCGATATTAGCATGCTCCTCGGCGGGAGAAAAAGCGTAAGCAAAGGGATTCATTGAGGATTTCCCCTTTGCTTGTATGGTGGCACCAAAATGGTGCATGTATGACACTGTTTTGGTGCGCAATTGCTTGATTTCAAAGGGTGTGAACGGTTGGTCTGAGCGATTTTTTGTTATAGAATCAAAGACCGCCTTTCGGGCGACAGAGAAAGCTGGCCTCGTGCCAGCTTTTTTTGCCGATGGGTGTTTTCTCTAGGTGTCATCATCGATCCATGTTTATGAGGACTTGAGCGTGAAGGATTCGGCGTTACCAGAGCTGCAAGGCTTGTACGACCCCGTAAATGAACATGACGCTTGCGGCGTCGGTTTTGTGGCGCATATTAAGGGCGACAAAAGCCATTCGATCATTGAACAGGGGCTGCTGATCCTGAAAAATCTGGATCACCGCGGCGCCGTTGGAGCGGATCCCCTGATGGGAGACGGCGCCGGCATCCTGGTTCAGATTCCCGACCAGTTCTTCCGGGACGAGATGGCCAAGCAGGGCGTGGTCCTGCCGCGGGCCGGCGATTACGGCATCGGCATGGTCTTCCTGCCGAAGGAAAACGCTTCCCGCCTGGCGTGTCAGGAGGAAATCGAACGTGCCGTTCGGGCCGAAGGTCAGGTGGTGCTCGGCTGGCGGGATGTTCCCGTCAATCGTGATATGCCGATGTCGCCGAATGTCCGGGTGCGCGAGCCGATCATGCGCCAGATCTTCATCGGACGCGGTGCCGATGTCATGGTGACCGACCAGCTCGAACGCAAGCTCTACATCATCCGCCGCCGTGCCGCCAACGCGATTCGCGCACTGGGCCTGGAGCACAGCAAGGAGTTCTACCAACCCTCGATGTCGGCGCGGACGATCGTCTACAAGGGCTTGCTGCTGGCCGATCAGGTCGGCGAGTACTACCTCGACCTGCAGGACGAGCGCTTTGTCTCGGCGCTGGCGTTGGTGCACCAGCGCTTCTCGACCAACACCTTCCCCGACTGGCGCTTGGCCCACCCCTTCCGCATGATTGCGCACAACGGGGAAATCAATACCTTGCGCGGCAACTACAACTGGATGCGCGCGCGCGAAAAGGGAACCTGGTCACCGCTACTGGGTCCGGACCTCGAAAAGATCTGGCCGCTGATCTACCCGAACCAATCCGATTCGGCGTCGTTCGACAACGCGCTTGAACTTCTGGTGATGGGCGGCTATACGGTGGCGCATGCGATGATGATGCTGATTCCGGAAGCCTGGGAATCGCACACGCTGATGGACGAAAAGCGTCGCGCCTTCTACGAGTACCACGCGGCGATGATGGAGCCGTGGGACGGCCCGGCCGCCGTGGCCTTCACCGACGGGCGCCAGATCGGCGCGACGCTCGACCGCAACGGTTTGCGGCCGGCGCGCTATCTCGTCACCAACGATGACATGGTGGTGATGTCCTCGGAAGCCGGCGTGCTGCCGATTCCGGAGGAAAAGATCGTCAAGAAGTGGCGCCTGCAACCTGGCAAGATGTTCCTGATCGATCTCGATCAGGGGCGGATCATCGACGACCTCGAGATCAAGGATTCGTTGTCGCGACAGAAGCCTTATCAGGACTGGGTCGCACGCATCAACATCAAGCTCGACAGCCTGCAGGAACCGGAAAATGCAGGGGCGCCGCAGACGCCCGAAAGCCTGCTCGATCGCCAGCAAGCCTTCGGCTACACGCAGGAAGACATCAAGTTCATTCTCGAGCCGATGGCCAAGTCGGGCGAGGAAGCGACCGGGTCGATGGGCAATGATTCGCCGATGGCGGTGCTCTCGGCGAAGAACAAGCTGCTCTATAACTACTTCCGGCAGCTCTTCGCGCAGGTGACGAACCCGCCGATCGACCCGATCCGCGAGCAACTGGTCATGTCGCTCGTGTCGTTCATCGGGCCGAAGCCGAACCTGCTCGGCATCAACGAAATCAACCCGCCGTATCGTCTCGAAGTGACCCAGCCGGTGCTGACCTTCGGCGATATCGCCAAGTTGCGCAGCATCGATGCCTATACCGATGGCAAGTTCCATTCGGCCGAGCTCGATATCTGCTATCCGCTCGCCTGGGGCAAGGAAGGCGTCGAGGCCCGCCTGGCGTCGCTGTGCGCCGAAGCCGAAGACGCGGTGCATCGCGGCTGCAGCATCCTGATCGTTTCGGATCGCAAGCTCAACAAGGATAACGTCGCGATTCCCGCGTTGCTGGCCACCTCGGCGGTGCATCAGCACTTGGTGACGCAGGGCTTGCGGACGCGCGTCGGTCTCGTTGTCGAAACCGGTTCGGCGCGCGAAGTGCACCACTTCGCCGTGCTGGCGGGCTACGGTGCCGAAGCCGTGCATCCGTACCTCGCGCTGGAAATCCTCAAGACGATGGGCGGCGCCGACGGCGACAAGTACGTCAAGCATTTCGTCAAGGGCATCGGCAAGGGTTTGCTCAAGGTCATGTCGAAGATGGGCATCTCGACCTACATGTCCTACACCGGCGCGCAGATCTTCGAGGCCATCGGCCTGCAGAAGAAGATGGTGGACAAGTACTTCACCGGCACGTCGTCGCAGGTCGAGGGCATCGACGTATTCAACGTGATGGAAGAAGCCATTCGCGTGCATAAGCAGGCGTTCGGCAACGATCCGGTGCTCGCCAACATGCTCGAGGCGGGCGGAGACTATGCCTTCCGCATGCGCGGTGAAGAGCATATGTGGACGCCGGATGCCATCGCCAAGCTGCAGCATTCGACCCGTTCGGGCAAGTACGACACCTACAAGGAATACGCCAAGGTCATCAACGACCAGAGCAAGCGCCACATGACGCTGCGCGGCCTGTTCGAGATCAAGTCGGCGGGGCCGGCGGTGCCGCTCGAGGAAGTCGAATCGGCCAAGGACATCGTCAAGCGCTTTGCCACCGGTGCGATGTCGCTCGGCTCGATCTCGACCGAGGCGCACAGCACCCTGGCGATCGCCATGAACCGGATCGGCGGCAAGTCGAACACCGGCGAAGGCGGCGAGGATCCGGCCCGCTTCAAGAAGGTCAAGGACGGCCAGATGCTGTCCGACGTCGTCGGCAAGAGCCGCATCGAGCGCGATCTCGAACTCAAGGCGGGCGACAGCCTGCGTTCGGCGATCAAGCAGGTCGCCTCCGGACGTTTCGGCGTGACGGTCGAGTACCTGGCCAACAGCGACCAGATCCAGATCAAGATGGCGCAGGGCGCGAAGCCGGGTGAAGGCGGTCAGTTGCCGGGTCACAAGGTGTCCGAATACATCGGCTTCCTGCGCCATTCGGTGCCGGGCGTCGGTCTGATTTCGCCGCCGCCGCACCACGACATCTACTCGATCGAGGATTTGGCGCAGCTGATTCACGACCTGAAGAACGCCAACCCGAATGCCTCGATCAGCGTCAAGCTGGTTTCCGAGGTTGGCGTTGGCACGGTTGCCGCCGGTGTCACCAAGGCGAAGGCCGACCATGTCGTCATCGCCGGTCATGACGGTGGCACGGGCGCCAGCCCGCTGTCGTCGATCAAGCATGCCGGTTCGCCGTGGGAACTGGGTCTATCGGAGACGCAGCAGACACTGGTGCTCAACCATCTGCGCGGTCGTGTCCGTGTCCAGGTTGACGGACAGATCAAGACCGGTCGCGACGTGCTGATCGGCGCGTTGCTGGGCGCCGATGAATTCGGCTTCGCGACGGCGCCGTTGGTCGTCAGCGGTTGCATCATGATGCGCAAGTGTCATTTGAATACCTGCCCGGTCGGCGTGGCGACGCAGGATCCGGTCTTGCGTCGCAAGTTCACCGGCCAGCCCGAGCACGTCGTCAATTTCTTCTTCTTCATTGCCGAGGAAGTGCGCGAATTGATGGCCCAGATGGGTATCCGCCGCTTCGACGAACTGATCGGCCGTTCCGATCTGCTCGACATGAAGAAGGGCGTTGCCCACTGGAAGGCCCAAGGTCTCGATTACAGCCGCATCTTCCATGCGCCGGCACGGACGGCGGGCGAACCGCTTTCCCATTGCGAGACGCAGGATCATGGACTCGCCAAGGCGCTCGACAACAAGCTGATCGAATTGGCCAAACCGGCGCTCGACAAGGGCAAGGCGGTTCGCGTCGAACTGCCGATCGTGAACTCCAACCGCACGGTCGGTGCCATGCTGTCCGGTCGGGTCGCTGCCAAGTACGGGCATGCCGGCCTTCCGGACGACACCATCCATCTGACCTTCAATGGGTCGGCGGGACAGAGTTTCGGTGCATTCCTGGCCAACGGCGTCATGGTCGATCTCGTCGGCGAAGCCAACGACTATGTCGGCAAGGGCCTTTCCGGCGGACGCATCGTCGTTCGGCCGAATCCCGACTTTGCCGGCGATCCGGCCAAGAACATCATCATCGGCAACACTGTGCTCTACGGTGCGACCGAGGGTGAGGCCTTCTTTGCCGGTGTTGCGGGCGAACGCTTCGCCGTGCGCAATTCCGGGGCGACGGCGGTGGTCGAAGGCGTCGGCGATCATGGTTGCGAATACATGACCGGCGGTACGGTGGTCGTGCTCGGCATGACCGGCCGGAACTTCGCGGCCGGGATGTCCGGTGGCGTGGCTTATGTCTATGACGCCGAGGGCAGCTTCGAATCGCGCTGCAACATGGCGCAGGTCGCGCTGGAGCCGGTCGAGGACGAAATCGCTGCACGCAAGGGCAGCGGCGTCGGCGACGAACTCGAGAGCCATGGCAAGGTCGATGTCCGCCACCTTGGACTCGCCGACGAAGTGCTGCTCAAGGGCCTGATCGAGAAACATGCCAAATACACGGGCAGTCTGCGTGCACGCGGTATTCTCGACGACTGGTCTAACAGTCGGGCGCGCTTCGTCAAGGTCATGCCGCATGAATATCGTCGGGCGCTGACGGAAATGGCGGCGCAGAAATCGGAAAAATTGCAACAGGAGGCTGTATAAATGGGAAAGCCGACCGGCTTCATGGAAAATCCGCGTCTCTCCGAGGCTTATGAGCCTGCTGAAGCGCGCTTGAAGCACTATCGTGAGTTTGTGGCCACGCTCAATGACGAGCAGGCCAGCGTTCAAGGGTCGCGCTGCATGGACTGCGGCATTCCCTTTTGCCACAACGGTTGTCCGGTCAATAACGTCATTCCGGACTGGAATGACCTCGTTTACCGTAACAACTGGCAGCGTGCGCTTGAGGTTCTGCATTCGACCAACAACTTTCCCGACTTTACCGGCCGCATCTGTCCGGCGCCGTGTGAAGCCGCCTGTACGCTCAATATCAACAACGAGGCTGTCGGTATCAAGTCGATCGAGCATGCCATCATCGACAAGGGATGGCAGATGGGTTGGGTCGTGCCGCAGGTGCCGAAGGTCAAGACCGGCAAGAAGGTCGCTGTGGTCGGTTCCGGCCCGTCGGGCCTGGCTGCCGCGCAGCAGTTGGCGCGTGCCGGCCATGATGTGACGGTGTTCGAGAAGAACGACCGTCCGGGCGGGCTCGTCGGTTACGGTATTCCCGACTTCAAGCTCGACAAGTCGCTGATCGAGCGGCGTGTCAAGCAGATGCAGGCCGAAGGTGTCGTTTTCCGCACCAAGGTGCTGGTCGCTTGCAAGGACGTGCCGGCCGGCATCAACTGCGATGCGACCGAGTTTGTCAGCGCCGACGACCTCAAGCGCGACTTCGATGCTGTCGTACTGGCCGCCGGTTCGGAAGTGCCGCGTGATCTGCCGATTCCCGGGCGCGAACTCAAGGGGGTGTATGCCGCCCTGGAGTTCCTGATTCCCCAGAACAAGCAGGTGGCGACGACCAAGACAAACCCGATCAGCGCCAAAGGCAAGCATGTAATCGTCATCGGTGGCGGCGATACCGGGTCGGACTGTGTCGGTACGAGCTACCGTCATGGTGCCGCGTCGGTGACGCAGTTCGAGGTGATGCCGTGTCCGCCGGATCAGGAGAACAAGCCGCTGACGTGGCCGTACTGGCCGCTCAAGCTGCGGACCTCGACCTCGCATCTCGAAGGCAGCACGCAGCGCGTGTTCTCGGTCCTGACCAAGGAATTCGTCGGTGAAAACGGGCAGCTCAAGTCGCTCAACACCGTTGAAGTCGAGTGGAAGGGCGGGAAAATGGTCGAAGTCCCGGGGTCGGAGAAGACCTATCAGGCCGACCTCGTCTTCCTGGCCATGGGCTTCCTCGGTCCCGTCGGCGGCCTGCTGGACGCATTCGGCGTCGAAAAGGATGCGCGTGGCAACGCCAAGGCGACCACCGACGGCGAAGGCTGTTATGCGACCAGCGTCGCCAAGGTGTTCGCGGCTGGCGACGTCCGCCGCGGTCAATCGCTGGTGGTTTGGGCCATCCGCGAGGGACGCCAGTGCGCGCGCGAGGTCGATGCCTTCCTGATGGGGACGACGACGCTGCCGCGTTAATGCACCTGTCGTTAAACGGAACCCCGTTCCGGCGCTGCCGGAGCGGGGTTTTTTACTTCTGCTTCGGCGACAGCTATGGCATAGTAGCGGCTGATTTGATCAGGGAGGGGCGATGAATCCCGAGTTGCAGAGATCGTTGCAGGTCAGTGTGCTGCCCGGTTCGCTTGACGGTTACATGCTGGTCATTCTGGTGATCATGGTTGTCGCCGGTATCGTCGGCGGCGTGGCGAATTTCTATCTTAGCGAGCGACAGGGCGAGGCGGCACGTCGCGATCTCGGCAAGTACCTCACGCTTGGGGTGACTGCTGCGCTGACCGTTCCCTTGTTTCTGAACATGATTTCGAGCAATCTGCTCGAAGCGGCGAGAACGCGACCGGTCGACTTTTTCGTTTTTGCCGGGTTCTGTCTCATCTACGTCGTTTCCTCGCGGCGCCTCTTCGAAAATGTCGCCAACCGCCTGCGTTTCCAGATGGACCAGATGAAGCGCGAAATGGTCGAGATCAAGGAACAGCGCCAGGAACCGCTGGCATTCCCGGTGGCACGCGAAGAAAACGCGGCGCCGGCCGAATCGTCAGCGGGGCGTGCCGCCGAAAATGGCAAGGAAGCGCTTGCCTATAACGACATCGAGATCCTGCGGGCGCTGGCCGAGGATAACTATGTCTTTGGCAATCTCGCCGGTTTGACGGAAAAGACCGGTCTGGCGCGCGAGCAAGTGAGCACGCGACTGACGGTGCTCAAGAATCTCGGCATCATCGAAACGCGCATCAATGACAAGGGCGTGCTGCATTGGTATGTGTCGCCGAAGGGCAAGCAGATGCTCGGAGAAATCCTTTCGGGGCAGGACGACCGCTAAGCGGAATCGTCATGCTGTGGTCATCAAGGCCGGCTGGCGACAGTCCGGTCTTTTAATTTTGAAGAAATACGTGCAATGAATATCGTCATATTGGCGGCAGGGCAGGGAAAGCGCATGCATTCCAACCTGCCCAAGGTGCTCCATCCCATCGCCGGCAAGGCGCTTGTCTCGCATGTGATCGAAACCGCGCGCAGCCTGTCGCCGCAGAAACTCTGCGTTGTCTATGGCCACGGCGGCGAAATTGTCCGTAATGCGTTGGCCGCCCCCGATCTTGCCTGGGCCTTGCAGGAACCGCAGTTGGGAACCGGGCATGCCGTGCAGCAGGCGCTGCCGCATCTCGATCGGCAGGGGACGACGTTGGTGCTCTATGGTGACGTGCCGCTGACCTCGGTCGAGACCTTGCGGCGGCTGTTGCATGCGGCCGAGAATGCGCTGGCCGTGCTGACGGTCGAACTCGAGGATCCGACCGGGTACGGACGCATCGTGCGCAATGCGGCGGGACAAGTCGTCCGCATCGTCGAGCAAAAGGATGCGACGAGCGAGGAGCGGGCGATTCGCGAGATCAATACCGGCATCATGGCAATGCCGACGGCACGTCTCGACGACTGGCTGGGGCGCCTGTCGAACAACAACGCACAGCGCGAATACTACCTGACCGACATCGTCGGCATGGCCGTGGCCGAGGGCTTGCCGGTATGCACCGCGCATCCGCAGCATGAGTGGGAGGTGCTGGGGGTCAACAGCAAGGTTCAATTGGCCGAACTCGAACGCATCCACCAGCGGTGCACGGCCGATCGCCTGATGGAGCACGGCGTGCGACTCGCCGATCCGGCGCGTCTCGACGTGCGCGGCGAACTGGTATGCGGGCGCGACGTGTTCATCGACGTCAATTGCGTCTTCGAGGGGCGCGTCGAACTTGGTGATGCGGTGAGCATTGGTCCGAACTGTGTCATCAAGCAGGCGAAGATCGGCGCGGGGGCGCGAATCGCGGCGTTCACCCATGTCGAGGACGCGGTGGTCGGTCCGGATGGGCAGATCGGTCCCTATGCGCGCTTGCGGCCTGGCACCGAATTGGCCGAGGATGTGCATGTCGGCAATTTCGTCGAAATCAAGAAGAGCACGGTTGCGGCGCATTCGAAAGCCAACCATCTGGCGTATATCGGCGATGCGACGATTGGTCGCAACGTCAATGTCGGTGCCGGCACGATCACCTGCAATTATGACGGTGCCAATAAGCACCGGACGATCATCGAAGATGATGCTTTCATTGGCTCGGATACGCAGTTGGTTGCGCCGGTGACGGTCGGGAAAGGGGCGACGCTGGGCGCCGGGACGACCTTGACCAAGGACGCTCCCGACGGTGCGCTTGTCATCACGCGCGCCAAGCAGACGGCGATCGAGGGCTGGAAGCGCCCGACCAAGAAGTGAGCGGACATATCCCGGACCTCGTATTCATTTTTCATTTTTCCGCAGTGGGCTGAATTATGTGTGGCATTGTTGCAGCGGTCGCCGATCGCAATATCGTTCCCGTCCTTCTTGAGGGACTTCGCCGTCTCGAATACCGTGGCTACGATTCGGCCGGGCTGGCGCTGATCGACGGCGACGGTTTGAAGCGCCTGCGTTCGGTCGGACGCGTTGCCGAGTTGACGGCACAGGCGGAAAGCACCGCCGCACAGGGCGGCTCCGGCATTGCCCACACGCGCTGGGCGACGCATGGCGTACCCTGCGAGCGGAATGCGCACCCGCATATTTCCGGTGGATTGGCGGTGGTTCACAACGGCATCATCGAGAATCATGAAAGCCTGCGCGCTCGACTCAAGACCGAAGGTTATGAATTCACCTCCGATACCGACACCGAAGTCGTCGCGCATCTGGTGGCCTCGGAACTCAAGAAGACCCCGGAGTTTTTCACGGCGGTGCGCTCGGCGATTTCACAGTTGCAGGGCGCCTATGCGCTCGCCATTCTGCGTGAGAGCGAGCCGGAACGCATCATCGTCGCCCGCGAAGGCTCTCCCTTGCTGCTCGGCGTCGCCGAAGACGGCAATTACGCGGCGTCCGACGCTTCGGCGCTGTTGCAGGTGACCCGGCGTATCGTTTATCTGGAGAACGGCGATTGTGCCGAGATCACGCGCAACAGTGTGCGGGTGACGCGTGTCGATGGAACGCCGGTGATGCGTCCGGAATGCGAATCGCATCTTTCCGCCGACGCGGTCGAGCTCGGCCAATATCGCCATTACATGCAGAAGGAAATCTTCGAGCAGCCCGTGGCATTGGCCAATACGCTCGAAATGCTCGGCACGGCGCGCAGCATTCAGCCGGGGCTGTTCGGTGCGAAAACCGAGGAGTTGCTCAGCGATGTGCGCCAGGTGCTGATCGTGGCCTGCGGCACGAGTTATCACGCCGGTCTCGTCGCGCGTTACTGGCTCGAAGGAATTGCCGGGGTGCCATGCAATGTCGAGGTGGCGAGCGAATACCGTTATCGCGACTCGGTATCGGACCCGCAAACACTGGTCGTGACGCTGTCGCAATCAGGCGAGACGGCCGATACGCTGGCGGCATTGCAGCATGCCAAGTCGCTTGGCATGACGCGGACCTTATGCATCTGTAATGTGCCGGAGTCGTCGCTGGTGCGCGAGAACGCCTTGCGCTTCATCACACGGGCGGGGCCGGAAATCGGCGTCGCGTCGACCAAGGCGTTTACCACGCAACTGGCGGCGCTGTATCTGCTGACGCTGATCTTCGCCAAACTCCGCGGCAGACTTAGCCCCGAGGTCGAGGCTGCCGAGTTGCAGGCCTTGCGGCATTTGCCGGTCGCGGTCGGCAAGGTGCTGGCGCTCGAGCCGGCGATCCAGACCTGGTCGGAAGACTTCGCGATGAAGCAGGACGCCTTGTTCCTCGGCCGGGGGCGCCATTATCCGATCGCGCTCGAAGGCGCGCTCAAGCTCAAGGAAATCACGTACATCCATGCCGAGGCCTATCCGGCCGGCGAGCTGAAGCACGGCCCGCTGGCGCTCGTCGATAAGGATATGCCGGTCATTGCCGTGGCGCCGAACGACGCCTTGCTCGAAAAGCTGAAATCGAACCTGCAGGAAGTGCGTGCGCGTGGCGGCGAGTTGTATGTGTTTGCCGATGCGGACAGTGAAATGCCGGCTTCGGAGGGCGTGCATGTGATGCGCCTGCCCGAGCACTACGGGCAGTTGTCGGCCCTGCTGCATGTCATCCCGCTGCAGTTGCTTGCGTATCATGTGGCGCTGGTGCGCGGTACCGATGTCGATAAGCCGCGCAACCTGGCGAAGTCAGTGACGGTGGAATAATTCCTTCGGCATCGCTGGGTCAGAAGGCATAGCGTTGGTCGGATCCGAATAGCGTTGCTCGAGCAAATGGAAAATGGCCGGAGAATTCCCCGGCCATTTTTTTTCCGCGCATTGGTCTTTGCGGCTGCTGGCGGGATGTGCCCGGTCCGGCAGGAATCCACCGCTTATCCGACATACATCCGCACAGACTGGCGTGGCGCGGCTCCGAAAACGTGGTTTGCCATTATCCGAATGGAGCGCACACGGCGCGCCTTGTCTTCTATGACGCCTGGGAGAATTTCTCACGCAGGCTTTCCAGCGTGTCGTGCTCGCCACGGACGCGGAAAATGGCCCCCTCGACGACGGCGCTCTCTTCCAGCACTTCGCAACTGGCATAAAGCTCCCCGCGCAGTTGCTGCGCCGACCACGGGAGAAGAAGTTCGGTTTCGACGAGATCCTTCTGGAAATAGCGCACGATCGTCTTGCGCAGTCGTGCGACATCCTCCGGCCGGCGAGCGCTCATTACTATGCAATCAGGGTATATTCCCTTGAGCATCGCTTCGCGTTCGAGTTGCGCGGCATCGTCACCGACACAGTCGATCTTGTTGAAAACGAGAAGGCGTGGCACTGCGCTGGCACCGATTTCGTCCAGCACTTTGTCGGTCACCGCCAGCTGACGTTCAAACCCGGCATCGCTGGCGTCGACGACGTGAAGCAAGAGCGATGCGTCCAGCGCTTCTTCCAGCGTGGATTTGAAGGAAGCCACCAGTTCGTGCGGCAGGTTCTTGATGAAGCCGACGGTATCGCTGACGAGTACACGCGGAACGCTCTCCGGTTGAAGCGTGCGCACGGTCGTATCGAGCGTGGCGAAGAGCTTGTTGGCCACCAGCACTTCGCTTCCGGTGAGCGCACGCATGAGCGTCGATTTGCCGGCGTTCGTGTAACCGACGAGGGCGGTGCATGCCAGGCCCTGACGTTCCTGTCGTCGTGAGCGCTGGATTTTTCGCTCGGCATCCATCGCGATGATCTCCTGCTGGAGTTCGGCAATCCGGTCGCGAATCTTGCGGCGGTCCAGTTCCGTATGCGATTCACCCGCCCCACGGCCGCCCATGCCGCTGCGCTGTCGTCCTTGCGGTCCGGCCAGCTTCGCCGCTTCGCGCAGGCGCGGGGCCATATAGCCGAGACGGGCAATTTCCACCTGCGCTCTCGCGGCGCGGGATCGGGCGTTGCGATGAAAAATCTCAAGGATGACCATGGTGCGATCCATCACCTCGCAGCCGATCTCAATCTCCAGGTTTCGGGCTTGCGAAGGCGAGATCTCGTGGTCCACGAGGATGGCGTCGATGACGACATCCCCGCTGTGATCCTCCGCCATCTCGATGTCATCATCCCCGGTTTCGTTGTTCACGAAACGGCGTATTTCCTCGCGCTTGCCGGTGCCCATGTAGGCGGTCGTATCGAATCCCGGGCGCTTTTGCGTGAAGGTGTGGACAACCTTGAACCCCAGTGTTTTCGCCAGATCGCGCAGCTCGGCGAGGGAGGCTTCGAATTCCGTGTCGTTCACCGTCGGTCGTTGAACGGCAGCAACCACGGCATACCTGGGATTTTCGTTAGCGTTTGCCTGCATTCGGAGAGGACTTTCTGTGATGAGATGGTTTGGCGACTTTGGCGGATCGCCGCCAGAGATGTTGGGGGTAAAGGGAATTCACGCGACGCGGTCTGATGCCATCGGCTCCCGATGCCGAGGACAATGTCGCGGCAAGCAACCGGGGCATTTGCCGTGCAGGTACCGTGTCACGGACACCTTCGACGCCCCCTCAATTTTCCAGTGCCCGCACTTTGACACTTTTGCCCTTGACCTTGCCGGTGGCGAGCTTGCGCACCGCTTCGCCGGCGAGTTCACGTGCCACGGCGACGTAGGTGCTTTGGTCCGTCACGGTGATCTTGCCGACCTGTTCGCGGGTAAACGTGCGCGTTCCGGGCGCTTCTGCCGTCAAGGCGCCGAGGACGTCGCCCGGGCGGATCTTCTCCTTGCGACCGCCGAGAATCTGAAGCGTGACCATGGGCGGACGGAAAGCCTCATCGTTGCCGCTTTGCAGTGAGCCCAGTGTATGCCATTCGGGTTGCGTGCCGGTCATGCGGGCGATGGTATCGACGCGGCGCCGGTCGCGCGGGCTACAGAGGCTGAATGCCCAGCCGTCCTCGTCGGCGCGGCCGGTCCGGCCGATACGGTGCACGTAGATTTCCGGATCGGGCGTCACGTCGACGTTGATGACCGCTTCCAGTCGGTCGATGTCCAGACCGCGGGCGGCAACGTCGGTCGCCACCAGCACCGAACAACTGCGATTGGCAAACTGGATCAGCACCTGATCGCGTTCGCGTTGCTCCAGATCGCCATTCAGGGTCAGCGCGTGAAAGCCGCTGGCATGCAGTACGTCGAGCAAGTCGCGGCACTGCTGCTTGGTGTTGCAGAATGCCAATGTGCTGATCGGTCGATAATGCTTGAGCAACACCGTCACGGCCTGCAAGCGTTCTTCGTGTTTGACTTCGTAGAACCGCTGGCGGATTTTGCTGCCCTCATGCTGTTCCAGCAATTTCACTTCCTGCGGGTGACGCAGGAATTGCTTTGCCAGTCGCTCGATGCCTTCGGGATAGGTCGCGGAGAAGAGCAGGGTCTGGCGCTTGGGCGGGCAGTGCTCGGCGACATACACGATGTCGTCAAAAAAGCCCATGTCGAGCATGCGGTCAGCCTCATCGAGCACCAGTGTGTTGAGCGCATCGAGGCGCAAGCTGCCGCGCTCCAGGTGGTCCATGAGGCGTCCCGGTGTGCCGACGACGATATGCGCACCGTGTTCGAGGCTGCCGCGTTGCGGACCGATCGGAGTGCCTCCGCACAGCGACAGTACCTTGATGTTGTCTTCGAAACACGCCAGCCGACGGATCTCCTGCGTCACCTGCTCGGCCAGTTCGCGCGTCGGGCAAAGCACCATGGCCTGCACGGCAAAGCGGCGCGGGTTGAGATTGGTCAGCAACGTAATGGCGAAAGCCGCCGTCTTGCCGCTACCGGTCTTGGCCTGCGCGATCAGGTCATGTCCGCCCAAGGAGATCGGCAGGCTGGCCGCCTGGATCGGCGTCATCGTCCGGTATTCGAGTTGCTCCAGCGCGGCACGCAAACCGGGCGACAGCGAGAGTGTGTCGAAGGAATGTGTTTCGGTGGCGGCGAGGGACGCAGAGGTTTCGGTCATGTCGGTCAGTTCTTGTGTCGATTTGCGGGGAGTGGCTTGCGCTGGCGTTGGCCGGGGCGCGCTTTCTTGTTCTCGGCGGAGGGTTTGGGAGCCAACAGGGTGTTGTTGCCTGCACTCTTGGACGAAGCGCGATGGCCGAGAATGGCGGCGCTGACTTCCTTGGCAGAGAGCAGAATCGGCGGGTGCTCAGCCGTGGCTTCGTAGAGCGCCAGTTTTTCCTTGATGCTGGCGATTCGACGTGAGGTATTGCTGGTTCCCGAGGGATTGACCATGATCTTCTGGGCCTCCGCTGTCAGCGTAAACCCGTCATCCAGCGCGCAGATCAGGCCCGCCCTGGATAAGCGGGAGAAGCTTTCGATCAGCTGCACATTGGCAGGAATGATGCTCTGGACGACCTCGGCCGCTGCGACAATCTCGCCGAGCTGGGCTGGCCGCCGCTTTGAAGAAAGCGCCAACGCGAGTAACAGAAGAACATCAATATCGTGAATGGGGCGCATCGGGAACCTTTGGCATTTTGGGAAAGAACGGCTGAAGGGGGCGAGTGTACTGGATTGGGGGGCGCGGATTCATTTTCATTTTCGGGACGTGCTGCAACTCCTCTGCGCGATATGATTTTGTTAATTTTCGGCGACTGTTACACAAGCACCGCAAAACTGTCCTTGCTATTGCGGGGGATAGCGCGCATAGTCCGCCCCGCGTTCCTCAAGTGTTGTTTGTGTTGTTTGTCGGTTTTCCCGCCCGCTATTCTTCGGCGCAATTCCTCCAAGTACCTTGCTTTCTTGACTTTCGCTCTTTTCAGGGGAGTTTCCCTGCATTTTTCATTGGAGTTTCAAGATATGGCAACCGGTACGGTCAAGTGGTTCAACGATGCCAAAGGCTTTGGATTTGTCACCCCCGATCAGGGCGGTGAGGATCTTTTCGTTCATTTTTCGGCGGTTCAGGGCAACGGTTTCAAGACCCTTGCAGAAGGCCAGCAAGTTCGCTTCGAAGTGACCCGCGGCCCGAAAGGCCAACAGGCCAGCAACGTCACACCCGTTTGATGACAGATCATTCTGGTCGGGTTTTCAGGTCCCGGCCGCCAAAAAGGCCTGGCATAGCCCAGGCTTTTTTTTATCCGTTGAATGGAGAGCAAAATGGCAAAGGAAGAATTGTTGGAGATGTTAGGTGTCGTGTCGGAAGTCATGCCGGATTCGCGTTTTCTCGTGACACTTGAAAACGGCCACAACCTGGTTGCTTATACGGCGGGAAAGATGCGCAAGCACTTTATCCGCATCATTGCGGGCGACAAGGTGACGGTTGAAATTTCTCCCTATGACTTGAGCAAGGGAAGAATCAACTTTCGGCACCTGGAAAATCGCGGCCAGGCGCCTCGTCCCCCCCGTCGTCGCAGCTAAAAAAATAGTCAGTTGCGTCATGACTCAACCAGAACGGTCCTTCATCGTTCTGGCGGAGTCGATGACACAAGCCCGTTAAAGAAAGCGCAGCACGCCTGCTGTCGATTGTCGATTAGTGGTGCCGGCTACCGCGATGCTGTGCGGCACTTGCCGGTTTGGCGGGGCCACCGCGTTGGCCGTTGGTTTTGGGTTTTTGCGCCGTCTTCTGTTTTGGCGTGCTACTGCGCGGCGCTGATGCACGCTGACCGCCACGCCCTTTGGGCGCGGCCGAACGCATCAGGATTGGCTCGGCGCGAATCGTCGGGTCCGGGGCATAGCCCGGGTGTTCGAGCACTTCAATCGGCTTCTTGATCAGGCGCTCGATGTCGCGCAGGAGTTTGTGCTCATCGACGCAAACCAGTGAAACCGCAGCGCCCTCGGCACCGGCGCGGCCCGTACGGCCAATGCGATGCACAT
This sequence comes from Propionivibrio dicarboxylicus, assembly GCF_900099695.1. Taxonomy (GTDB): domain Bacteria; phylum Pseudomonadota; class Gammaproteobacteria; order Burkholderiales; family Rhodocyclaceae; genus Propionivibrio; species Propionivibrio dicarboxylicus. Next base: position 41,875 of record NZ_FNCY01000023.1, read on the forward strand.
AATCCTCGGCGACATTCGGCAGTTCGTAATTGACGACGTGCGGCAACTCGTTGATGTCGATACCGCGCGCGGCGATGTCGGTCGCCACCAGCACATGCAGTTCGCCGTTCTTGAAGTCGGCCAGCGCCCGCGTGCGCGCGTTCTGGCTCTTGTTGCCGTGAATGGCATTGGCCTCGATGCCCGCCTTGAGCAGCTTCTCGACCAGTCCATTGGCGCCCCACTTGGTGCGCGTAAATACCAGCACCTGGTGCCAATTCTTCTCGCGAATGAGGTCGATGAGGAGGTCGCGCTTGCGCTCACGATCCACTTTGTAGACGTATTGCTTGACCAGCTCGGACGCCGTATTGCGGCGCTCGGATTCAACGTACGCAGGGTCGTTCAGCAGGCCGCTGGCGAGTGCGCGGATTTCATCGGAGAAGGTCGCCGAGAACATCAGATTCTGTCGTTGCTTTGGCACCAGCTTGATCACGCGTTTGATGTCGTGGATGAAGCCCATGTCGAGCATGCGGTCCGCTTCGTCGAGAACAAAGACCTCGACGCCGGACAGGTCGATGGTGCCCTGTTGGGCGTGATCGAGCAGACGGCCGGGGGTGGCGACAAGAATGTCCACGCCCTTCTTGAGTGCGGCGATCTGTGGATTGATGCCGACGCCGCCAAACATGACCAGCGAGGTAAAAGGAAGATGAGCTCCGTAGGTGCTCACGCTCTCTTCGACTTGTGCCGCCAACTCACGCGTCGGCGTGAGGATCAGCACGCGGATCTTGCGCGGTCCGGCCCGGCGAGAAGTCGCCAGGCGGTTAAGAATCGGCAGGGAAAAGCCGGCGGTCTTGCCGGTGCCGGTTTGCGCGCAGGCCATCAGATCGCGCCCGGAAAGGACGACGGGGATGGCTTGTGCCTGAATCGGGGTGGGCGTCTCATAGCCTTGATCGGCAATGGCACGCAGGATCTCGGGGGCGAGACCCAGTTCGCTAAACTTCATGCAGGGAGATTCCAGTGCTTGCCATGCGTGCGCGAAAAAAATTTTCGACTAAGCACGAACCAGTCCGGGCAAACACAGAGGAGGTGAATCGGGCCTGGCGGGAGTGCCAAACCCCTTCGGACGGTCGCCAAGACTGATGAATGGCAACACGAGGAGGGCGAATACTAACACGGAGGCGTCCCGATCGACGAGACAATCATCGATCTTCTGTGGCAGGCCCCCTTGCCAATGTATGTCTTTGTATTAATACCCGGCGCCGATTCGGGTGCGTGTCGAAGCGCTGAACCGGCTTGCCGATGCGCGGCTGCTCTTTCATTGAGGCCGGCGTTGCCGGGAATTCCCTAGGCGTTGCCGCTAGAAGAAAAACCGTTTTCGCCCGCGTCGTGTTGCTGCATCGCCCACATTTGTGCGTAGCGTCCGCTCAAGCGAATGAGTTCGAGATGCGTGCCGCGTTCGATGATGCGGCCGGCATCCATCACCAGAATCTGGTCGGCGTTCATGATCGTCGATAGACGATGGGCGATGATCAAGGTCGTGCGTCCGCGCGTTGCCAGGTCGAGGCTGGCCTGGATGGCTTTTTCGGTTTTCGAGTCGAGTGCCGAGGTGGCTTCGTCGAAAATCAGCAGTGACGGATCCTTGAGCAGCGCTCGGGCAATGGCGACGCGCTGTTTCTCGCCGCCGGAGAGTTTGAGTCCGCGTTCGCCAACGACCGTTGCCAGACCGTCCGGCAGCAGCGCGGCGAACTCGGTGAGCTGCGCCGCGTGTGCCGCGGCCAGCACTTCCTCGTGGGTTGCCTCGGGCCGACCGTAGTGGATGTTGTAGAAAATGCTCTCGTTGAATAACACGGTGTCTTGCGGCACGATGCCGATCGCCGCGCGCAGGCTGGATTGCCGGAATTCGCGCAGGTCGCGCCGGTTGATCCGGATGGCGCCGCCGGTGACATCGTAGAAACGATAGAGCAACCGCGCCAGCGTCGATTTGCCGGAACCGGACTTGCCGACGACGGCGACCGTCTTGCCCGCCGGAATGACGAAATCGACGCCAAACAGGATGGGCCGTTTGGCGTCGTAGGCGAACTCGACCCGGTCGAAACAGACTTCGATGTCGCCGTGCGGCAGATCGACGGCGTCGGGCGCGTCGACGACTTCTCGGTGCGTGTTCAGCAGCGTGAACATCCGTTCGATGTCGGTGAGCGACTGGCGGATTTCGCGATAGACGACACCCAGGAAGTTGAGTGGCATGTAGAGCTGGATCAGGAACGCGTTCACCAGCACCAGATCGCCGATCGTCAGCTGCCCCGACAGGACGCCGGCCGATGCCCGCCACATCATCGCGGTGACGCCGATGGCGATGATGGTCTGCTGTCCGATGTTGAGCAGCGATAGCGAGATCTGGCTGCGCGTCGTCGCGTCTTCCCATTTCTCCATGTTGCTGTCGTAGCGCCGCGCCTCGAATTCCTCGTTGTTGAAATACTTCACCGTCTCGTAATTGATCAGGCTGTCGATCGCCTGCGTGTTGGCGATCGAATCGGTCTCGTTGACCTGTCGCCGGATCACCATGCGCCGGTTGCTGACGCTAACGGTATAAGCGATGTAGGCGGCGAGCGAGAGCAGCGTAATCACGACAAAGCCGCTGTCATACTTGAAGAAAAGCACGCCCAGCACGAGCGATAGCTCGACCAGCGTCGGCAGGATCGAATACAGGGTGTAGCTGATCAGGCTGGTGATGGCGCGCGTGCCGCGGTCGATGTCGCGCGCGACGCCGCCGGTTTGTCGCGCCAGGTGAAAGCGCAGCGACAGGTCGTGGAGATGCCGGAACACTTCGAGCGCGACACGCCGAACCGCGCGCTGCGTGACGCGCGCGAAGATGATCTCGCGCAATTCGGCGAACAGCGAATTGCCGGCGCGCAGCAGTCCGTAGAGCACGAGCAAGCTCACCGGCAGAACGAGCGGCAGCGATTCGGCGCCGATCTCGTCGATCAGGGACTTGAAGATGATCGGTACCGCGACGTTCGACAGCTTGGCGGCGATCAGGCAGCTGAGCGCCAACAGCACGCGGCCTTTGTACTGCAGCAGGTAGGGCGCCAGCCGGCGCAGCGTCTGCCGGCCGTTGATCGGCCCGGTCGTGGCCGGATACAAATAATCGGAAGCGTTGCGAGAAGATCGACGCATGGTGCCTAGTCGTGAATGATGTGGGGCGCCGGAGCGAGCATCGTGAATACCGCTATTCTGACGTAAACCGGGACGATCGACGGGCGCGACCGGCAACGATGCCGCCAGGATCAATCCGTCCAATCAGCAATGACACCGAGCTTGAGGCTTGGTTGCGTCCGGGACGTGATGACGATGTATCGCGCTCCGCCAGGCCCGAAGACATCAGCGGAGTAGCTCAACGTCCGGGAGATTCGCCAGCACCTGGTCATAGGTGTTGAAGCGCTCCAGCACCTGCACGACGATCGGCAGCGGTTCTGCCCAGATTTCCGGCAGATCACGCTCGTTCGGCTCCTGCAGGGAGAAGGCGAGTTTTTCCTTGGGCGGACAGAACGCCGCGTCGACGCCCGGCTTGTTGCCTCTGGCATCGATCCGATACCAGCCATGTTCCTTGAGGAAGACCGCATTCAAGCCGTGCAGACAGTAGGGCGCGCCGCGGTCTCCGATCGACAGGCGTTGATAGCACAATCCGGTCGGGATGCCGTTGGCACGCAGCAGCGCGGCCAGCAGATGGCTCTTGGCGTAGCAATAACCGGTTCGGTATTGCAGGACCTCGGATGCCTTGCATGTCACCGGATTCAGTTTGAAGTCGACGCTGTGGCGAATCTCGTCGCGGACGAATTCGAAACATTTACGTACGAGTTCATCCCCGGAAACGGTGTCGCGCGCCAGTTGCCGCGCCAACGCCGATACCTCGGGGTGCTCAAAGTCGACGTATATGCCGGGCAGCAGATAAGGATTCATGTCGGGGGCGTGGCCGAGGGATGTTCTACGGGAGTCCTGTCTTGGATCGATGCCGCGCCTTCTTCAGCAAAACCAGAAGGCAATCCAGGCGGGGTCGTCGAGGAAGGCGAGAAACAGCGTGCTGCCGAAACGGTAGTACAGCATCGACAGGGCATCGGATAAACCCTGGGGCTGTCCGGGCATTGCGAGAGCGTCGGGCATCGGAAATAAGGAGCGTCGTAATAAACCGGAAAGCATGATCGTACCACTCGGGGCGTGTTTCGCCGTGCTATCCCGGCGCGATGTCTCAACGGTCTTTGCCTCAGATGACGCTCAAATAAAGGCATTGCGGCGATCGTTACTTCCACATGCCGCGCATGCGGGCGGCGAGATCGAGCGGCGGCTTCGATGCATCGGGATGCTGCGCCGCCCACGCCTGCAGGCCGGGCGGTTCGGGGGCGGGCGGCCAGCTGCGCTCGGCGAACGCATTCAACAGCCCGCTCGGGATGAAGCGTGTGCGGCTGGCATAGACGTGCCGGTCGCCTGTCCCGCCCGGACCGTTGGTATAAAAGCGTTGCGGCAACAGGAGGTCGAGATGATCCTTGGCGCGGGTCATCGCCACATAGAGGAGTCGCCGCTCTTCCTCGATCTCGGCCTCGCTGCCGGTGGCCATGTCGGAGGGCATGCAGCCGTCAACGACGTTGAGGACGGTCACCGCATTCCATTCCTTGCCTTTGGCCGAGTGGATCGTCGACAGGATCAGGTAGTCCTCGTCCAGCAGCGGGACGCCCGCTTCATCGCTGGTCGCTTCCGGCGGGTCGAGCGTGAGCTCGGTGAGGAAACGTTCGCGGTTGGGATAACTCGAGGCAATGCGTGTCAGCTGCTGAATATCGCTGCGGCGCACGTCGGCATCCTCGTACAGGCGGTCCATCTGGGCGTCATACCAGAGGACGACGCTTCCGAGCGGCGCCGGCCAGGTGTCGGCGCCTTGCCGCAGTCCTTCGATCAGTGCCGCAAAAGCGCTCCATGCCTCGCGTGCGCCTTCCGGAACCGGTTGTTCGGCAAGCAGCTCGCAACCGGGTGCGGCATTCTGCAGGTGGTCGACAATGCGCCCGGCCGTCTTCGGGCCGATGCCGGGCAGTAACTGGATGGCGCGAAATCCCGATACCCGGTCGCGCAGGTTCTGCGCCCAACGCAGGATGGCGAGCAGGTCCTTGACGTGACGCGCTTCCAGGAACTTGAGGCCGCCGAACTTGATGAACGGGATGTTGCGCCGGGTCAGTTCGATTTCGAGACGGGCGCTATGCGAGGCGGCGCGAAACAGCACCGCCTGCGATTTGAGGGGAATGCCTTGTTCGCGCCGTTCGAGCGTGCGTTCGACGACGTAGGTCGCCTGGTCGGTCTCGTCGCGGACGGTGATCAGGCCCGGCTTTTCCGAGGAGATGCGTTCGCTCCGCAGTTCCTTGCTGTGACGCTCTTTCGCCCGGGCAATGACGGCATTCGACACGGCGAGGATCGGCTGCGTCGAGCGATAGTTCTGTTCGAGCGCAATCTGTCGGGCCGGCGGAGTGAACTGCGTCGGGAAATCGAGGATGTTGCGCACGCTGGCGCCCCGGAAACTGTAGATCGATTGCGCGTCGTCGCCGACCACCGTCAGCCCCCGGCCATCGGGTTTGATCGCCCGCAGGATGGCGGCCTGCAGGAAATTGGTATCCTGATATTCGTCGACGAGCGCATGGCTGAAGCGCGTGCCGATTTCCCGCGCCAAGTCCGCTTCGCCGACCATCTGCGCCCAGTAAAGCAGCAGATCGTCATAGTCGAGCACCTGCTGCGCCTGCTTGGCTTCGACATAGCCGAGATAGAGCGACTTGAGCTCGTTTTCCCATTCCGCACACCACGGGAAATTGCTTTGCAGGACATTGGCAAGGTCCCGCTGCGTGTTGATGACTGCCGAATAAATGGCGAGGCAGGTGCCTTTGAGCGGAAAGCGCTTTCCTTTCCCGGAATGCCCGAGATCGTTGCGCACCAGATTCATGAGGTCGGCCGAGTCTTCACGGTCGTGGATGGTGAAATCGGGGCTCAGTCCGATGCGTTGCGCATAGTCGCGGAGCAGGCGCGCGCCGACGCCATGGAAGGTGCCGGACCAGGCAAAGCCGCCGCTGGCCAGGCGCGCATGGCGTGCCGAAACCTTGCTGGCGATCGTCTGGACGCGCCGCGTCATTTCGTCTGCCGCACGACGAGAGAAGGTCAGCAACAGCAGCCGGTCGGGATCGGCGCCCTGCGCGAGCAAATGCGCGACGCGGTGGGCGAGCGTATTGGTCTTGCCGGTTCCGGCGCCGGCGATGATGAGCAGCGGAACCTCATCCGGCGCGACGGCCGCATCGCGTTGCGCGGCATTCAGCGTCTTCAGATAGGCCGGGATGTCGGCGGAGTCCGCGGACTCTGTTTGGATGAGGTCGGTCATGGCACGGGCATGGCCATCGCGGCGCCCGTTCGCCGCGTCGCGGGGTCTGGGTCGGGATGCCTGTTGGTGGGAGGCTGGGCGCTTGCCAGGATGATCATGCCATCGCATTCCGGACAGATGCAGCCCTCCCATGCCAGGCCCGACGCATTGTCGAGGGTGAGCGAGTCGATGGGGGCGCGGCAGTGCGGGCAGAGGATGCGTGGCGGTGTTGCTGGGGGCATGGCGATGTAAAGTGACACTGTAATAATATACAGTATCACTTCGCGGCGACGATCTCAAGCCGGCGATTCAGAGGCTATTTCGGTCGGGATCGTGGGCCGCGCAGCAAAAATTGAATCCCTGGCGCGGACGCTTGTCTGACGGATGCAGCCCTCAAGAAAGGAGCGATTCATGGCGACAAGCATTGGCGATTTCGGCGAACTCCGGGTAGACGCGCCACCGCAGCAGGCCATCTGTACCTTCGGCGAAGCGTGCGTGGACAGCCCTCCCGCGGTGGCGATCTGTAGCTTCGGTGAGGAATGCGTCGAGGCGGCGCCGGCGGTGGCGATCTGTGCGTTCGGCGAACCGTGCAGCGATGCGCCGCCGGCCCAGGCCATCTGCCTGTTTGGCGAGGAGTGCGTTGAGCGGCCGCCGACACAGCGCATCGGAGAATTCGGTCAGGAAATCCTCTGATCGAAAAACGCTTGCCAGGGGGCGAGGCGGGCTCCTTGAGCCGGCGATGATTCCGGCATGAGCGCGCAACGGACGGCAGGAGCCCTGCCGTCCATGACGATTGCTAGGACTCGACGACCTCGTTGCGCTTGCGCAGGATCGCCGGCGACATCAGCACGAGCAGGATGACGACGACCGTGGCGAGCAGGACGGCGCTGATCGGTCGCGTCACGAAGACGCTGAAATCGCCGCCCGAGAGCATCATCGCGCGACGCAGGTTTTCTTCAAGCTGCGGGCCGAGCACCATGCCGAGCAGCAACGGCGCCGTCTCGACCTTGACCTTGTTGAAGAAATAACCGACGACCGAACAGCCGAGCATCAGCCAGACGTCGACGACGCTGTTGTTGACGCCATACGCGCCGATGCAGCAGAACAGCAGGATGGCCGGGAAGAGCAGACGGTACGGCACCTTCAGCAAGGACACCCACATGCCGATCAGCGGCAGGTTGATGATGAGCAGCATCAGGTTGCCCGTCCACATACTGGCGATGACGCCCCAGACGAGTTCCTTCTGCTCGACCATGATCTGCGGTCCGGGCTGGATGCCGTGGATCATCAAGGCGCCGATCATCAGGGCCATCAGTGCGTTCGACGGAATGCCGAGGGTGAGCAGCGGAATGAAACTGGTCTGGGCGCCGGCGTTGTTGGCGGCTTCCGGCGAGGCCACGCCTTCGATGGCGCCGCGGCCGAAGCGCGACGGATCCTTGGCGATCTTCTTTTCGACGGCATAGGCGGTGAAGGGCGGCAGCGCGGCGCCGCCGCCGGGCAGGACGCCGAGGATCGAGCCGATCGCCGTGCCGCGCAGTGCGGCGGGAAACGCCGCCTTGAGGTCGGCCAGCGACGGGAACAGATCCTTCATGCGCTGGCTGACGATGACGCGCTGCGACGGCTTCTCGATATTCGTCATGATTTCGGCGAGGCCGAAAAAGCCCATCGCGACCGAGACGAAGCCGAGGCCATCGGCGAATTCCGGGATGTTGAAGGTCATCCGCTCGGCGCCGGAGTTGACGTCGATGCCGACGATGCCGAGCAGCAGGCCGATGCCGATCATCGCCAGCGACTTGATGACAGAACCATGGGCGAGAATGACGGCGGCAACGAGACCCAAGACCATCAGGCTGAAGAATTCGACGGCGGTGAAACTCAGCGCGAGCTTCGAGAGCGGGCCGCTCAGCAATGCGATGACGATGGTGGCGACGGTGCCGGCGAAGAAGGACGAGAGCGCCGCGATCGCCAGCGCGGTACCGGCGCGGCCTTGCCTTGCCATCTGGTGGCCGTCGAGGCAGGTGACCACCGACGAGGTCTCGCCGGGAATGTTGACGAGGATCGCCGTCGTCGAGCCGCCGTACTGAGCGCCGTAGAAAATGCCGGCGAGCATGATGAAGCCCGATGCTGGCGGCATGCCGAAGGTGAAGGGCAGCAAGAGCGCGACGGTCGGGACCGGGCCGATGCCGGGCAGGACGCCGATCATCGTGCCGATCAGCGCGCCGATCAGGCAGAACAGCAGGTTGTTCCACTGCATCGCGGTGGAGAAACCGATCATCAGGTTGTCGAGGAGTTCCATGCGGTCGGCGCCTACCAGGGAAAGATGGGAACGGGCAAGGACAAGGCCCGGACGAAGAGCAGCACCGATCCGGCCGAGATGAACAGGCTGAAGACCAGGATCTCGAGCGGCCGCGTCTCGCTGCTCGCGGCGCTGGCCACCAGCATGCAGAGGAAACTCGCGATGGCGAGTCCCGCCTTCATCACCAGCAGCGAGAAGACGGCTGCCGCCAGCGGGATCAGGATCAGCGCTCGCCAGCAAGGCGGCAGGATACGTTCGCCGGGGATGACGAACGAGCGGCCGACGAAGAACAGGCCGAAGAGCAGCATGCCCCAGCTGATCGCCTGCGGCACGTAGCCGGGCCCCATGTCGCCGGCGGTGCCGACCGACAGCCGGCGGGTGGCGTAGAACACGCCACCGGCCAGCGCGGCCAGGAACAGGCCGAACAGCAGCTCCTCGAGGGCGGGGCGCTGCTTCGTCTTTTCCGATGCCTCGGTCATTGTTCGACCTTGATATTGGCCGCCTTGATTTCCGCGCCGAAGGACTTGATGCTGGCATGCAGCCAGTTCTTCAGGTCATCGGGTTTGCCGGCCATGACCTCGCCGCCCTGTTCGGCGATTTTCTGCTGGATGTCCGGTTGGGCCAGCACTTTCTGCAGTTCTTCGTTGAGGCGGCGGACGGTTGCCGGCGGCGATCCGGCGGTGGTGAACATGCCCTGGAAGGTGCCGTAATCGGCAGCCGGAAGTCCGACTTCCTTGAAGGTCGGCAGGTCGGGCGCGTTCTTCAGGCGGCTCTTGCCGGTGACGGCGAGGCCGACGAGCTGGCCGCTGGTGACGAAGGGCAAGGTCGCCGTCGCGCCGTTGATGATGGTGTTCGACTCGCCCGAGACGACCGCGCGCGATGCCGCCGAGCCGCCCTTGTACGGGATGCTCTTCCAGTTGATGCCCTTGTCCTTGGCGACGACGAGCGCGGCGATGTGGTTGATGCCGCCGATGCCGGAATTCGCCACCGCCAGCTTGCCGGGGTTGCTCTGGGCATATTTGATGAATTCGCCGATGTTCTTGGTCGGCACCGACGGGTGCACGGCGAGTACATAGGGAGCGAACATGATCATGCCGACCGGCGCCAGGTCCTTCTCGACGTCATAGGTCAGGTTGTTGAAGAGGTTGGGGGAGGTGGCCAGCGAACCGACGTCGAGCAGCAGCAGCGTGTGGCCGTCCTTCGGTGCCTTGGCGACGGCGTCGGCGCCCAGGTTGCCGGCAGCGCCGGGCTTGTTCTCGACGATGACGGTCTGGCCGATCGCCGTCGAGAGTTTCGGCGCGATGATGCGGGCGAGGATGTCGGAGGTGCCGCCCGGCGCGAAGGGGACGATGATGCGGACGAGATGGTTGAATTCGTCGGCGGCGTGTGCCGAGGTGCCGAGCAGCAGCGAGGCCGCCAGCGTTGTGGCCGACATGAGTTGCGTGAATTTGCGTTGCATCGTATGACCCTCCGGTATTGGTGTATTGATCTGGCCTGCGTGCGAAACAATGTGAGTCGTTGCGGGTATTGCGGGTGTTGCGTGGAATGATGCCATCGGCGTGAGCGGATCAAGCCGGAAAAGTGTCGATCGATTCCGGATTGCTTGCAAAGCCTTTGCTGCCTGACGCCGTCCTGAGCCTGTATTCATGTTGCCGATTGCCGGCTTTATCGGAACATCATAGTATGGGAGCAATGCCGGAATTGCTTATAAAGTGAATTGATCGATGCGGATTTTGGAATGATCCAGGACTTCAACCAGCTGGCTTGTTTTGTTGCCGTCGCCGAGGAATTGCATTTCGGTCGGGCGGCCGAGCGCCTGTGCATGACGCAGCCGCCGCTGAGCCGGCAAATCCAGTTGCTCGAACACGCGCTTGGCACGACGCTCTTCGAACGCACCAGCCGCTCGGTACGGCTGACGGCGGCCGGACGGGTCTTTCTCGACGACGCGCGCCGCTTGCTCCAGTTGGCCGAGCAGGCGGCCGTGACCGCCCAGCGCACCAGCAAGGGCAATGCCGGGCGGGTGGTCATCGGTTTCACGACGGTGATGGGTTACGAATTGATTCCGGGATTGATCGCCGCGGCGCACCGGGGCCTGCCCGACATTGAAATCGTGCTGCGCGAAATGGTGGCGGCGGCGCAACTCGATGCCCTCGAGAATCATACGATCGATATCGGCTTCCTCTGGCCGCTCACGAGCCGGATGACGGCGCTGCGGCACGAAACGATCTTCCGCGACCCGCTGGTCGTGGCGATGCCCGAGCACCATCCGCTGGCGGCGCGCGCCGACGTCGCGCTCGACGATCTCGACGGCTTGCCCTTTGTCATGTTTTCGCCCGAGCGGGGGCGGTATTTCTACAGCCTGGTGAATGGCTTGCTCCTCGCTGCCGGGGTGACGCCGCGTTACGTTCAACACCTCGATCAGGTGCTGACGGTCGTCGGTCTCGTCGGCACCGGCATCGGTGTCGCCATCGTGCCGGCCTCGGTCGCGCGTTTCCGTTTCGAGCAGGTGGTCTTCCGGCCGATTCGCGGCAAGACGGTGGTGGCCGAAGGGCGAATGGCCTGGCGCGACGATCACCAGAATCCGGCGCTGAAGACTTTTCGTTCGTTTGCGGTGCGCCATTTTGGCCACTGACATGCGCCCGGTGTGTCGGTGCGTATTCCATGTGAATGAAAATTTCAGGGCAATAATGTGGCATCGATCACATGAATTTGTCAGCCAGTTCGGCTATCATCGCCTGATACTGCCGATTCCGACCGACACGCCATGATCCTTGACCTGATCGCTCGCCATTGGGAAATTCTGGATGCGCTGCTGGCGGCGATCGGTCTGGTCGTCTATGCCGTCGCCTCTCACAGCTTGCACCAGCGCCGCCATCCGTCGGCGGCCATCGCCTGGGTGATGACCATCCTGCTGGTGCCCTATATCGCCTTGCCGCTGTACCTCGCGTTCGGCTCGCGCAAGATCGTTCCCGTTCGCCCCGCCGCCGGACCGCGGGCCGTGCTGCCGGCGAATACCTCGATGCATGCGACAGCCGCACGCGCCCAGCAACTGGCCCGGGCGATGGGCTTGCCGGCGCCGGTCGCGTACGAACATCTGGTCATCCACGCCGACGGCAGCGAATCGCTCCAGGCCTTGCGGCGACTGATCGATGGCGCGACCCGGACGCTCGAAGTCAGCACTTTCCTGGTCGGACGCGATTCGCTCGGCAACGAAATCGCTGCGCGCCTGCAGCAACGCGCCCGCGACGGTGTCCGGGTGCGTCTGCTGATCGATGGCATCGGCATCTACATGGGCGGTTTTCCCGACATCGCGGCATTCCGTGAGGCCGGCGTCGAGGTACAGCGCTTCGTCTCGCCCTTCCGCTCGCCGCAGCGCGGCCGGACCAATCTGCGCAACCACCGCAAGATGCTGATTGCCGATGGGCGCTGCCTCTGGTGCGGCGGGCGCAATCTCGCCGCCGAATATTTCGAGGGAGATGCGACGGCCTTGATTCCGCGCAAGCCCTGGGTCGATCTGAGCTTCGACTTGTGCGGCGGCGTCGCCGCGTACGCGCAACGCCAATTCGAAGAGGATTGGGCGTTCGCGAGCGAGGGCACGGTCCCGGACGGCGAGCCCGATATTCCGCCGGGGAGTCCGGTCTCGGGGCTGGCGCAACTCGTCGCCAGCGGGCCGGACCGGGTCGACGACACCATCCACACGCTGCTGGTTTCGGCCTGTTTTACCTCGCAGCGCCGGATTCTCGCCGTAACGCCGTATTTCGTTCCCGATCCTGTGCTGCTGAGCGCGATGACGCTGGCGGCGCGGCGCGGGGTCGAGGTCGATCTGGTCTTGCCGGACCGCTCGAATCACCGCCTGGCCGACTTTGCCCGCCACCGCGCCTTGCGTGAATTGGCCGCGGCCGGGGCGCGGATATGGCTGCACCCCGAGATGCTGCATGCCAAAGCGGTGATCGTCGATGACGAGTTGGCAATGGCCGGGTCGGCCAATCTCGACGGTCGCAGCCTGTTCATCAACTACGAGTTGATGGTGGCCTTCTACGACGCCAAGGCGGTCCGTGCGTTTGCGCGCTGGGGCGAATTGCGGCGGCACGAGTCGGCGCCGTATGTGGTGGCATCGCCGGGGGTTTTACGCGAACTGGCCGAAGGTTTGCTGCTCTGGCTGGCCTTCCAGCTTTGATGCGGATGCACTAAGAGCCGATTTCGGTAGGGCTCGCGGCCCACGATCCCTACCGAATAGGCGCTAAAAGAAAAACGGCGACGCCGGAAAGTCCGGGGTCGCCGCGCTGAGGCGCTGGCCTTGTCTGTCTACTTGGCGTTGGCCGCGAGTTTCTGTTCGATCTGGGCAATCGGCACGGCGCCGGGGATGCGGTCGCCGTCGGCGAAGAACAGCGTCGGGGTGCCGTTGATGTTGAGGCGGCGACCGAGTTCCACGGTCTTCTGCACCGCGGTCGTGTCGCAATCGCCCTTGCCGGTCGGCGCCCGGCCGTCCTGCATCCAGTCGTTCCAGGCCTTGGCGCGGTCGGCCGAGCACCAGATCTGGTTCGATTTTTCCAGCGAATCCGGCGACAGGATCGGCAGCAGGAAGGTGTAGATCGTCACGTTGTCGAGCTTGACCGCCTCGCGCGCCAGCTTCTTGCAGTAACCGCAGTTGGGGTCTTCGAAGGTCGCCATCACGCGCCGACCATCGCCGCGCACCTGCTTGACGGCGTATTCGAGCGGGAGGTCGGAGAACTTGATCGCCATCAGCTTGTGCATGCGTTCGGCGGTGTGGTTTTTCATCGTCTTGCCGTCGATCAGCGTGCCGGCGATGATCACCGACTGCTTCTCGTCGGTATAGACGATCTGGCCTTCGGCATAGACTTCATAGAGGCCGAGATAGGGGCTCTTGGTGACGCTGGTGATCTTGGTGCCGAGCTTGGTTTCGAGCGCCTTCTTGACGCTGGCTTCGTCGGCCGATGCCTGCAGGCAAACGGTCGTTCCCAGCGCGGCGCAGAGCGCCAGGGGGAGCAATCTTTTCAGCATGGTCTTTCTCCGTTGAATTCAGGTACCCAGCGCATAGCGCAGGAGCTGGTTCTTGACGAGCGGCAGGCGATCGGTCAGCGACAAACCGGTGTTGCGCACGAATTTCAGGCCCGGAAGTGTCTCACGAAACAGCAGCCGAAGTGTGTGAGTTGTGTATTGGAGCAGCGCCGTCTCTTCGGCGCGTTCGCGCTGGTGGCGGCGCAGCAGGCGCAGGTCGCCGATGTCCTGCCAGTCGGGCGTGGCGGCGAGTCGTGCGGCGAGCGCTTCGGCATCGCGCAGGCCGAGGTTGATGCCGTGGCCGGAGAGCGGATGGATGCCGTGCGCGGCGTCGCCGATCAGCGCCAGGCGCGGGGCGACGGTCGTCGGCACGCGCATCAGGCGCAGCGGAAATGCGGCCGCCGGCGTGATCAGGCGCAGCGCGCCGAGCGTGTGCTCGCCGGCGGCGGCGACGCGTGTCGCGAGCGCCTCGGGCGACAAGCGCATCAGTTCGTCGGCGAGCGCGTTCGGGGCCGACCAGACCATCGACAGGCGCTGGCCCGGCAGTGGCAGCCAGGCGAGTACGCCGTCGTCGCGGAACCACTGGAAGGCGGTGTTGCGATGCGGTTCTTCGCATTCGAAATTGGCGACGACGCCCATTTCGTCATACGGCGTGTGGTGCGCCCCCAGGCCGGCAGATTCGCGCACCCAGGAATCGCGCCCGTCGGCGCCGATCAGCAGGCGGCCGGCAAGCACCTGCCCGTCATTGAGGGTGAGGGTGGTAGCGTCGTCGCCGAGGTCGAGCTTTTCCGGGGTCGCCGGACAGTACAACGTCACATTGCTTTGCCGGCGCAGGTTTTCCCAGAGTTCGCCAGCCAGTTGCGACGATTCGAGGATCCAGGCGAGTTCGTCGACGCCGGCTTCGTAGGCGTCGAAGACCAGTCGGGCGCCGGTGTCGCCGTACACCTTCATGGTGTGGATCGGCGACAGGCGCTCGGTATCGAGATGCTTCCAGGCGCCGATGCGCTGCAGGAAGGCGGCGTTGGAGGGGCTGAGCGCGTAGATGCGCGCGTCCCAACCTTCCGCGCGCTGCGGCGCGCGGGCTTCGACAAGGGCGATCTTCAGGCGTGTGTCGCGCAGCGCGCAGGCCAGTGACAGGCCGGCCAGTCCGCCGCCGACGACGATCACATCAAATGACATCGAGGAACTCCGGTGAGCCGCGATTGTGCCTTGAGCCCCTGCCCTTTTACAAGCGGCGGGCGGCGTGGTAGAACCGCAGGATGTCCGAAGCTCCCGTCACCGGCTACCTGCCGGCCATTTTCTGCGCCGAATTCGAGTCGCCGATCGATGCCCTGATCGGTCTGCATGTGCCGCACGATGAAGCCATGGACCTTGTCGCCGCGGCCTGGCATCGCGGCGCGGTGCGCTGCGTGCTGGCAAGCGTCGACGGCGGTCGCGCGGTGGCCGCCATCCGTCTTCCGGACGGCCGCTGGGCCGGGTGCAACGCCTTCCCCGAGCATCTTTGCGGCAGTTTGGACGAGGCCGAACGGCGGCTGAAGAAACTCGTCAAGCGCGGGCGCACGGGGGTCGTCGGCGAGCTTTGATGTGGAACGGATGGAGTGTTGTATTTAAGCATCACCGACCGCCTCTTGATGACGGTGGGCGCCGTTATTAGTAAACGAGCCGGACTGGCCTGGTTGAGGCTACGACCTTTGTCATAGATGCTTGCCCCAAATCCAGGCATGAATGCGGTTTGTCTTGTGTAACCGCTGGAAAGCGTTGGTAAAATCCTGCGCTGTTGCCCGGATGTCGTATTCAGGGAGCATGGCCGGGCAGAAAGCAAAAAACAAAAATGTCATACCATGAAGCGTTCGATGCCATTTGGGTTGAAGACGACGGCTGCTGCTTTGGCTGCTGCATGGGCTGGTATTGCTCAGGCTAATCCGGCTAATCCTGTCGTCCTCGCCGGGCAGGCGACGTTTCAACAGGTCGGCAAGACGCTGACGGTGAGCAACACGCCGGGCGCAATTATCAACTGGCAAAGCTTCAACATTGATCGCGGCGAATTGACTCGCTTTATCCAGCAGAGCGCCAGCAGTCAAGTGCTTAACCGTGTTACCGGCGTTGATCCGTCGGTAATTCTCGGCAGTCTGCAATCGAATGGGCGCGTCATCCTCATCAATCCGAATGGCGTTGCTTTTGGCGCGGGGGCACAGGTTGACGTCGGTGGCTTGCTGGTATCGACACTGCAGTTGAAGGATGCTGACTTCATCGCCGGAAAGTACAAATTCGGCGATACTGTCGGTGCCGGCAGCATCCGCAATGAAGGAACGATCAGAACCGCCACGGGCGGTTCTGTCATATTGATTGCGCCCAAAGTCGAGAACTCTGGCCTGATTCAGACGCCGGAAGGACAGATCCTGCTGGCGGCGGGCAAGAGCGTGACGATCGCCGATCCGGATCGGCCGACGATTCAGGTTGAAGTGACCAACAGCGAACATCAGGCCGTCAATCTCGGGACGCTGATTGGCAAGGAAGTCAGTCTGTACGGCGGTCTCGTCAAAAATAGCGGGACGATTCAAGCGACGACAGCAGTTGTCGGTCAGAACGGCAAGATCCGACTGCAAGCGAAGAACGATGTCGAGAACACCGGTACGCTTCAGACCAGCGGTCCGCAGGGTGGCGACATCCTGATCCAGGCGCAGACGGGCGCTGCTGTCGTACAAGGCGTGGTCGATGCCAAGGGAATTGCGGCGCCGGCTGAAATCCAGGCGGCCTTGAAGGCGATGCCAAGCGCAGTCGAAACAGGCAAGGGTGGTCGCATCGAGATCCTGGCGCCGACGATCACCGTCGATGCGACGGTGGACACCTCTGGCAGTGCCGGTGGCGGCACCATCCTGATCGGCGGCAATTACCAAGGTGGCGCCAAATCCGTTCCCACGGACTGGAGCCAGACCGCCGCGCTGAAACGCGCGAGTCTCAGCCTCAGCGACCCGTATGCTGCCTCGCCGAGCGTGACGGAAACCGCCGAAACGACGGTGGCATACGGTAGTTCGAACGACCCAACGCAGCAGACCGGCAGCACCGGCCAGAACAATCCGCTCATCCCCAACCCGGCGTTGCCAAGAGCTCGCAGTACAACCATCGGCGCCAACGCGCGGATTCGGTCGGACGCGCTCGACGATGGCGATGGCGGTGTCATTGTCGCTTGGGCCGATGATGCGACGACCGTCGCCGGCAGCATCACTGCTCGCGGTGGATTTAGCGGTGGCAACGGCGGCTTAGTCGAAACCTCGGGTCACACAGTTTCTCTTTCCGGCCTTCATATCGACACGACGGCGCCTTTGGGCAAGACCGGCAGGTGGCTGATCGACCCGACCGATTTCACGATTGCCGCGAGCGGTGGCGACATGACTGGTTCGGATCTTTCCAACGCGCTCGCCAGCACCGACGTGGAAATCCAGAGTGCCGCGGGCAGGTCTGGCACGGCGGGCGATATCAACGTCAACGATGCCGTGAGTTGGAATGCCAATCAGCTGACGCTCACTGCCGCGCACGACATCAACATCAATGCCGTGATGACGGCGTCGGGCACGTCTTCACTTGTTCTCAACACGGCAGGGTCGGAGGTCGGTGGGACGGTACGCGTCGGCTTCGATGCCAGTGGCAATTTCGCCGGGCGGGTGGATTTTCCGGGGCGGAGCGGCACGGGGTTCCTGACAGTCAACGGCAACGGCTATACGGTCATCAACAGTCTTGGCGTCGAGGGAGATACGAGCGGGCTGACACTGCAGGGAATTGGAGGAAATGCCTCAGGATACTATGCGCTTGGGAGCGATATTGTTGCTTCGGAAACAAGTGCGTGGAGTGGTGGCTTTTTGCCAATTGGACTGTCTGGCGGCTCGTTTAATGGATTAGGGCACAAGATCGATGGGCTGACAATAATTCGTCCCGAAGAAAATTTCGTTGGGTTGTTTGGAATGGCTTCAGGCGGAGAAATTTCAAATATCGGCCTAACCAATTTAAGTATCACCGGCATAGATTATGTTGGAGGGCTTGTTGGATCGAATGGCGGAAGCATAATTAACAGCTACGCCAAAGGGAGTCTTGGCGGTGTTGACAGAGTGGGGGGGCTAGTTGGCAGTAATACTTTTGGAGGAAGCATAAACACCAGCTATTCGACCGCCAATGTGAGTGGTGTTGATGCCGTTGGCGGGCTCGTTGGAGTTAATTATGGCGGCACTGTCGGTGCAAGTTACGCGACTGGTGATGTGAGCGGAAGCAATGGTGTTGGCGGCCTGATTGGTCGTATCACCTATTACGCAGAAATTACGAATAGCTACGCAACCGGCAATGTTAGCGGGCAGCGTGATGTTGGCGGCCTAGTTGGTTTCTTTGGAGGCAATGTCGGCGAAATTAGGAACAGCCACTATAACGTCGACACTGCGACGATAAATGGAAGCCATCTTGTAACGCTAGGCGGTCTGTATAACGGCCAATTTCAAGACTGGCTGACGCATGGTCTGCCCCTAGATATCGCAAACTACAGCACTACCCTCTTGTCTGTTGGAGGCTACTACGAGATCAGTAGCGTGCAAGGCATGAAGGACTTACTCGGCTTTGCGGACATTTCTTCTTACAAATTCAAACTTACCTCTGATATCTCCCTAGCTAGTATTCCCGGCTACCATGTCCCGGCCTTTTTAGCGCAAGAATTCAATGGTAATGGCTATGTTATATATGACTTAAGTATCAATCTCCCTAATGACGTTGTTGGCTTGTTCGGATCGACATCTTCTACAAGTACGATCTGTAACTTAGGTGTCGATGGTAGTGTGGCTGGAAATGCATATGCGGGAGGCTTGGTTGGCGTAAACCGAGGTGCGATTACAAATAGCTATGCCAATGTCGTATTGACTGGGTCGGACTCAATGGTTGGCGGTTTGGTCGGGTCGAATGAAGGCAACATTGCCAATAGTTACGCGACAGGAGTGGTAACAGGTTTTGTGGGAACAGGCGGCCTCGTTGGAGGCAATTTTGGGACTATCAGCAGTAGCTATTCGACGGGTTTGGTTTCAGGTTCATACGATGTCGGCGGTCTTGTCGGACATGATTTCAGCGGAAACATTAACAACAGCTACTGGAATACGGAGACTAGTAACCAAGCTGGCAGCGCGGGTGGATTCGGACTCACGAATGCTCAAATGAAATCGGCGGCAAGTTTCGCTGGCTTTGATTTTGGAAGCATCTGGCGGATTTCCGAGGGAATTTCTCCCCCGAGCCTGCGTAGTTTTGCGTTGAACACCTGGACGGGCGCCGCCGACAATCAATTTTGGGCCACGGCCGGCAATTGGTCGCTCGGGCACGTGCCGACTAGCGCCGAACTTGTGAATATTCCGACTGTAGCTGGTGCAGATTATGTCGCACTAACCGGCAACTACACCGTTCGCAAAATTACCTCTGACGAGCCGTTTGCTCTATCCAGTTCGGGTACGAGCTTTACGCTCAATCATGGCGGCGACTTCAATGCCGGTCTGACTCTTGGCGCCGGCACCACGCTGACCAGCAATGGCCGGCTGTCAATCAGCAGCGACCCGGTCCTCGGCGCGAACGCCAGGATCAACCTCGGCACGCTCGCCAACCTAACGATCAATGGCAACAGCTACCTATTGATACGTGACGCGACCGGGTTGAAGAACATCACTCCGGAATTGGGCACTAACTACTACGCCCTGGCCGACGATATCGATGCCTCCGCGACGAGCGGATGGGACAGTGGGCAGGGCTTCTCGCCGATCAGAGAATTCAGCGGAACGCTCAATGGACTCGGACATGTCATCGACCGCCTAACCATCAACAGGCCCGGCGAATCAATGGTTGGCCTGATTGGCGAAGCTGGGCACTTGAGTCGAATTGCGAACGTGGGGTTGACCAACGTAAGCGTGAGCGGAATGGATCGTGTCGGCGGCTTGGTCGGCGTACTCAGCGGGCAGGTCACGAATAGCCGGGTGTCCGGATCGGTGACGGGAACCGGAAATTACGTCGGCGGCTTGGTTGGCGTCAACCAAAGCGGAAATATCATCAATTCGACGGTTTCGGGGACGGTTACCGGTACAGGAAATTACGTCGGCGGCTTGGTCGGTTTAAACCAGGGATGGATCAGCGGCAGTTCCATGAATGGCGTTGTGTTGGGGAGTGGGGCGAGCGTCGGAGGCCTGGTTGGCGCAAATGTAGGGGATTCAGATGGTGGTAGAGGGGCTATAACCAACAGCTCGGCAAGCGCCACTGTTTCCGGTGCCTCTCAAGTTGGCGGGCTTGTCGGAACCATCGAAGGCTGGGGGAGTGAATCGACCATTGATAGCAGCTACGCGACATCTTCCGTTTCCGGTGCATCGCTGGTCGGCGGTCTGGTCGGGTGGCAAGGGAGTGGCGGTCTAGTCACCAACAGCCACTATAACGTCGATGCCGGCACCATCAACGGCGGGAAATCAGTCACGCCGGGCGGGCTCTACAACAACCAGTTTCAGGACTGGCTGACGAATGGGATGACGCTCAATATCGCCAACTACAGCACGAGCCTGCCGCTGGTCGGTGGCTATTACCAGATCGGCGACGTGCAAGGGATGAAGGACCTGCTCGGTTTCGCCGATCAGGGCGGATACAAGTTCAAGCTGGTCTCCGATATCGACTTGTCTCCGATCAACGGCTACAACATTCCCGTATTTTCGGCACAGGAACTCAACGGTGGCGGAAATATCCTTTCAAACTTGAACGTCAGTTTGCCGAACCACAACCTTGGTTTGATAGGGGTACTCTCTTCGGGCAGTACGTTAAATGACATCGGTGTTGCCGGGACGGTAACCGGGTTGTTTGAGGTGGGTGGCTTGGTCGGTCGCAACGAGGGAACGATTTCCGCCAGCCATGCTTCAACGGTGGTTAACGGCTTGGCCAACAGCAGCGACGTGGGCGGGTTGGTCGGCTGGAACAATGGCGGCACGATTTCGAACAGTTATGCGACCGGTAGCATATCGGCGTTGTCTGGTTCCGATAGCGTCGGTGGATTGGTAGGGGGGAATTCAGGCTCAATCACGACGAGTTACGCGTCGGGGGCCGTCAGCGGATCGAGCAATGTGGGCGGTTTGGTCGGATATGCCACAGGCGTAGCTAACTACAGCTACTGGGACATCGAAGCGAGCGGCCAGTCCTCAAGCGCTGGCGGAACCGGTCTGACGACGGCGCAGATGAAGCTGGGCGCGAGCTTTTCCGGCTTCGATTTCGACAATGTCTGGCAGATCAACGAGAAGGTGTCGACGCCGACGCATGTGCCGCCAGTGGTCAGTAATGTCTGGACTGGGGCGGCGGATGGTGTGTCGTGGTCGCTTGCCGGCAACTGGCTGCTCGGGCATGTGCCGACGAGCGGCGAGATCGCCAGCATTCCACTGGGGAGCGGCGCCGGCTACGTCACGCTGACCGGAAATTATGTCGTCCGGCGCGTCACGTCGGACGAGCCGTTCAGCCTGGTCGGAACGGGAACGACCTTCGGTCTTCGCTGGGGCGGAGACTTCAATGCTGGGTTGACGCTGGGGGCAGGTACGACCTTGTCGAGCAATGGCGCACTGAATATCAGCAGTGATCCGGTGCTCGCGCAGGGCGCGAAGATCGCCTTGGGAACGCTTTCCAGCCTGTCGATAAATGGAAACAGTTACACGTTGTTGCGCGACGTCAATGCGCTGCAGGATATGCGTAACTGCACGGGGTGCAGCTACGCATTGGCAGACGATATTGATGCTTCGGAGACGCGTACTTGGGGTTACGGCGGGGGCTTTGAGCCGATTCGAGGATTTAACGGTACGTTCAATGGTTTGGGGCACACGATCGACCGGTTGATGACTGATCGTCAATATGATTGGGATGCCTATACCGGGCTATTTAGCGACAGTTCAGGCACTATCAGCAATGTTGGGCTGACTAATGCTAATGTCATCGGTGGATATGTTGTCGGCGCCCTCGTTGGCATGAACTACGGGACGATCAGCAATAGCTACGCGACCGGATCAGTAGTCGGGAACAGTAATGTTGGGGGTCTGGTCGGGATTAACTCGGGCACGATTAGCAACAGCTATGCGGCGGCGTCCGTTGACGGGGCACTCGAAGTAGGGGGGCTAGTCGGTTATAACGAGAATGGCACGATCAGCAACAGCCACTACAACATTGATGCCGTGAGCATTAATGGTAATTCTCTCGTGACGCTCGGCGGCTTGTACGACAGCCAGTATCAGGATTGGTTTGCGCGAGGCTTGTCGCTCGACATCGCCAATTACAGTACGACGTTGCCCTTGTCGCTGGATGGTTACTACCAGATTAGCAATGTGCAGGGCATGAAAGACTTGCTTGGGTTTGCCGATCAGGGAAGTTACAAGTTCAAACTCACGGGCAATGTCGACCTCAGTAGTGCTCAGGGATTCAACGTTCCTATTTTTTCAGCAGCCGAGTTTGACGGTGGTGGTTACGTTGTTTCCAATTTGAATGTCATGTTGCCCAACAGCAACGTTGGCCTGATCGGGTGGTTGTCGCCAAATAGCACAGTGAGCAATCTCGGCGTCAGCGGTAACGTGACTGGCCAGGGTAATGTCGGTGGCCTGGTGGGCGCCAACCAAGGAACGATCAACGCTAGTTATTCTACGGCGACCGTAACGTCGCTTGAGGGTGGTGGGAGTGTCGGTGGTCTGGTGGGGTTTAATAGAGGCTCGATCGGTGACAGCTATGCGATTGGCTCAGTGACTGGATATAACGCTGTCGGCGGTTTCGTTGGTGACAATTTTGGTGGAACGATCAATACCAGTTACTCGTCGGGAGCTGTCACATGTCGCGTCTCCTATTGTGGCGGGTTTGGCGGCATAAGCACGGGGTCCATCAATAACAGTTATCTGGACGTCGAGGCCAGCGGGTTGGGAGCGACCAACGGCGTCATCGGGCTGACGACCGTGCAAATGAAACAGCAGTCAAGCTTTGTCGGTTTCGATTTCAACAACGTCTGGCGTATCAGTGAAGGCGTTTCGGCACCGACGCATCTTCCGCCTGCGGTCACAAATGTCTGGACCGGGCTAGGGGACGGCCTGCGTTGGATCGACGCGAACAACTGGTCCTTGATGCATGTTCCGCAGGCGGACGAGCGAGTGAGTATTCCCTGGGCTTCGAACAGCAGTTACGTCAGCCTCTCCGGAACCTACTCGGTCCAGCGGATTGTTTCCGATGAGCCATTTTCGCTGACAGGTTCGGGCACGAGTTTCTCGCTCAGTAGTGGCGGTAGCTTTAACGCCGGATTGACACTGGGGGTGGGTACGAGACTGATCAGCAACGGCGCACTGAGTATTAGCAGCGATCCGGTGATCGGTATCGGCGCGAGAATCGATCTGGGAGCATTCGCCAGCCTTTCCATCGCCAATACGCCCTATGTGCTTGTGCGCGACGTCACTGGTTTGCAGGCCATCCAATCGGATACGGGCAACAGCTACGCGCTGGCGAGTGATATCGATGCTTCCGATACGATCAACTGGGAGAATGGCGGCGGCTTTGCGCCGATCAATTTCAATGGGATATTCAGCGGGCTCGGGCATACGATCGATCGCTTGACGATCAATAGGCCGTCCCAAGGCCCAGTCGGCCTATTTGGCTTCAATTCGGGCGTGATCAGCGATGTCGGACTGAGCCGAGCCAGCATCGTTGGCGGATACAGCGTTGGTGCGCTCGTCGGGGAAAACGGAGGAACGATCCGCAATGCCTACGTCGCCGACAGTACGGTGATTGGCGATTCGTGTGTCGGTGGTCTGGCGGGCTACAACAGCGGCATGATCAGCGCCAGCTATGCTTCCGCGTCGGTTGCCGGAACATCCGAGCTTGGCGGCCTGGTCGGACTTAACGACTTTCTCTATGGTGGGAGCATCACTAATAGTCACTACGATATCGATGCCGTCACCATCAACGGCAACCATCGGCTGACGGTTGGCGGGCTGTATGCCGATCAGTACCAGGACTGGCTCTCGCATGGATTGTCGCTTGATATCGCCAATTACAGTGCGACGCTGTCTCTTTCTGGTGAGGGCTATTATCAAATCGGAAGCGTGCAGGGCTTGAAGGATCTGCTCGGCTTTGCCGATCAGTCGGGGTACAAATTCAAACTCGTATCGAACCTTGACCTGACAGACAGTCCGGGGCTGCATATTCCGTCTTTTTCGGCGGCTGAATTGAGTGGCGGTGGATATGTCGTCGCGAACCTGAACGTCAACTTGCCAAACAGCAATGTTGGACTGATCGGTTGGTTGTCGTCGGCGAGCACGGTGAAAGACATCGGTGTGAGTGGTAATGTCAGTGGAATGTATGAAGTCGGCGGGCTTGTCGGCCAGAATCAAGGAACGATCATCGATAGCCATGCGACGACTGCCGTCAGCGGACTTGCCGGGGGCTACGACATTGGAGGGCTCGTCGGCTGGAATAATGGCGGGACGGTAAGCGGTGGTAGCGCGTCGGGGGTGGTAACTGGGGGCGCTGGGACTCGCGGTGTTGGTGGTTTGGTTGGCTGGAACAGTGGAGCCGTCAGCGATAGCCGTTCCTCGGGGCCTGTGACGGGATCGACGGATGTCGGTGGGCTGATCGGATACAACGATTATCAATCCGGCGGAACGTTCATCAACAGCCATTACGACATCGACAATGTCACCCTCAACGGCGAGCATCTCGTTACGCTGGGCGGGCTCTACAGCACGCAATATCAGGACTGGCTCGCCAATGGCCTCACGCTTGACATCGCCAATTACGCCTCCAGCTTGCCGGCAAGCAATGGCTACTACCAGATCAACTCTGTGCAGGGCATGAAAGACCTGCTCGGCTTTGCCGACAAGAGCGATTACAAATTCAGGCTCGGCAATGACATCGACCTTAGCACGATCCCCGGTTATCACGTCCCAGCATTTTCGGCCTCGGAATTCAATGGGGATGGGCATCTCATCTCAAACCTGAGTGTCAACCTTCCCAACAGTAATGTCGGATTGATCGGTTGGCTGGCGCCCGGTAGCACGATTAATGGTCTTGGCGTCGGCGGTAGCGTTAGCGGTCTGAACGGCGTCGGTGGCTTGGTCGGGCTGAATCAGGGCGTGATCACGGGCAGTTATTCGGCGGTCGCAGTGAGCGGGCAGGATGGTGGGTCCTATGTTGGGGGCATGGTCGGAGAAAATGCTGGCGTGATGAGTGACAGCTATGCAACGGGGGCCGTGACCGGAGGGTGGAGTGTTGGTGGTCTGGTCGGTTACAACCGTGGCACGATCGAGAGGAGTTATTCGAGCGGCGTAGTTAGCGGCAACGGGAACGTTGGCGGACTGGTCGGGGACAACGCGTTGTGGGCAGGTGGCACCGTTTCCCGCAGCTATTGGGATATGGATGCCAGCGGACAGACGACCAGTAGTGGTGACGATGTCATCGGTCTGACGTCGGCGCAAATGAAGTCCGCCTTCAGCTTTGACGGCTTCAGTTTTTCGGACATCTGGCAGGTTAACGAGGGCGTTTCGTCGCCGACGCTTCGCGCGTTCAGCACGCTCTCGAACATCTGGACCGGTGCTGTAGACCATCAATTCTGGGCCACGGCCGGCAACTGGTCGCTCGGGCATGTGCCGACGGTGTCGGAATTGGTCAGCATTCCGGATTTGGCGAACACGTCGCTAATCACACTGAGCACGGGGACCTATTCGGCTAAGACCCTTACGTCCGCCGAGGCGTTTTCGCTTTTGGGGAACGGAACGAGCTTTACCCTGGCCAATGGTGGCACGCTCAGTGCCGGTCTGACGCTGGGTAGTGGCACGACGCTCACGACGAATGGCGCCTTGTCGGTCACCGGCGGATTCTCACTGAACAATGCGACGGTCAATGGCACCGGGTCGCTGACGGTGACCGACAGTTTCAGCCGTACGGGTGGCACGATCAGCAACCTGAGTGGCGTTTCCCTGACACAACTCTCCGGCAATCTCGCGCCTGGCGTTCTGACTTCGATCGCCGGTCCGGTGACGCTGAAAGCCAATGCAGGGGCCTTGCTGCTCGATTCGATATCGGCCGAGAACATCACGGGTACGAGCGGTGGAGGCCAATCGATCACGCTCAATAGCGGCGCGAGTCTTAATGCCAGCCTGACCGGAGGGAATGCAATTGTCCTTGATGCCGGCACCGGCGGGTTCGTCAATAACAGCGGTAGTGCGACACCGTTCTCGATCGACGCCTCCAGCCGTTGGCTGATCTATGCCAACGATCCGGCCAGCGTCAGCAAGAACGGGATCACTTCTGATTTCCGGCACTATAGCGACGTGTCGTCCTCTTATGCGCCAGAGGCGGTCGCCGAGTCCGGAAACGGCTTCATTTATGCGTCGGCGCCAGGGACGTTAAGCGTCGATACGACCTTGGCGGGTGGTGCGGCATCGCATGTTTACGGTAACGCCTCGACAGCGACGCTCGGCTATGCCCTGCGTGGGTTTGCCGACGATGAAGACAACGCTTTCAATATTGGGCTGTCGGGTAGCGCCGCATTCACTGGGCTGCCAGGCACAGCTAGCAACGTGGGCAGCTATGGCGTCGCCTACAGCACGGGGTTTGGCAACGTCAGTGGCTATGCGTTTGCTGCCGGTACGCCTTTGTCCTACAGCGTGACGCAGCGTCCGATCAGTGTGACAGCGGAAGCGCAGAGCAAAGTGTATGGCAACGCCGATCCGACGCTGAGCTACGTGGTCGGTGGTTCGGGGCTCGTCAATGGTGACACGCTGAGCGGCGCCTTGAGCCGTATAAGCGGCGAGAACGTCGGTGCCTACGCCATCAATCAGG
>NZ_FNCY01000022.1 GCF_900099695.1 Propionivibrio dicarboxylicus
ATGTTCGTTCGCTCCGCTTATTCGCCGACGCTGCCGCTGAAAGGAATCAACTCTTCCTTCGGCATCCGGCCCGTCAATTGCCGCCAGATCCCGTAGGCCAGCACCAGCGCCATGCCGACGCTCGAAATGAACAGCGCCGACTGGATGATCCCCATCGGAATGCCGGTCACCGGCGCATGGTCGTCCATGCCGATGATCATCTGCTTCCAGGTCCCGTGCGCCAGCAACAAACAGCAGATCAGCGTCAGCGAATCGGCAAGGAAGCGGCAGACGCGCTGCCCACGCTCACCGAACTTCTCGACCACGCTGCTCATCCCCAGGTGCCCGTGATCCTTCATCACGATCAAGGCCCCGATCAGCGTCAGCCACATGAACATGAAACGCGACACTTCCTCCGAAAACACGATCCCCGAATTGAATCCATACCGCAGCACCACGTTCCCGAACACCAGCACCGCCATGATGCCGAACATCCCCACCAGGATCCATTCGACCAGTTTTATCAGCTTCTCAAGAGCTCTCATCATTCCCTCGCTTATGACGTCATTCGAAAGCGCTCCGCCGAGCCCTTTCGAATTCCGCGCAAACTCGAATTGCATGACCGGAACGGCCTCGTCCTTCGCCAGACAAGCAGCGAAAGACGAGGCCGTGTACCGGCATTGTCAGCGACCGCGAACGGCAGCGATTTCCTTCTGCGCCTGCTCGACAACGGACGGACCGATATCCTGCGTGTAACGCTCGATCACCGGCTTCAGCTTGTCGCGCATCTTGGCCGCTTCGGCCGGCGGAATCGTGCTGACCGTCATGCCTTCGCTCTTGAGCTTGTCGATCAACTCGGTCGTCATCTTGCGGTTGAGGTTGCGCTGATAGGTGCGTCCTTCATAACATCCGGTCTTCAGCTGTTCCTTTTCCTTGGCGTCGAGCTTGTCCCAGAAGCCCTTGCTGACCAGCACGACATACGGCGCATAGGCGTGGTTGGTCAGACTGAGATACTTCTGCACTTCGTGGAACTTGCTGGCGTAGATGATCGGCACCGGATTTTCCTGCGCGTCGATCGCCTTCGATTCCATCGCCGAATAGAGCTCGGTGAAGGGCATCGGAATCGCGTTGGTACCCAGCGCCTTGAAGGCATCGATGTACACCGGATTCTGCATGACACGCAGCTTGAGGCCTGACATGTCGTCCATGCTGGCCACCGGACGCTTGCTGTTGGTCACCTGACGGAAGCCGTTTTCCCAATAGCACAGGCCGATCATGTTCTTCGATTCAGCCAGGTCGAGCAGGCGCTGGCCGAGCTTGCCGTCGAGCACCGCATCGACTTCCTTTTCGTTCTGGAACAGGAAAGGCAAATCGAACAGCATGTATTCCTTGATGATCGTCGCAACCGGCGCCGATGCGACGATGGTGATCTCCTGAACGCCGCCGCGGACCGCCGCGATCATCTGCGTCTCGGAGCCGAGCTGGGTCGCCGGAAAGACCTTGATCTTGAATTTTCCGCCGCTCAGACGATCCATGATCTCGGCGAATTTCACCGACGCCTGGCCGAGCGGATGTTCGGCGGCAATACCGTGACCGAGACGAATATTGCGTTCCGTCGCGTTCTGCGCCAGGGCGCCCGACGCGAAGCACGCCATGACGGCTGCCGCCGCCAGGCCAACCATTCCCTTTGATGCAAAAGACATGACCAACTCCTTATTCTGGGTTTGTGGATCGATGGCAAGCGGGACGCCGGCGAGAAGGACTCGCGGCAGCGCCCGCAGGGGCGCCGCCCGTCAGCGCGGCAAAATCGTTCTCAGGTACTCGCGGTTCATGCCACAGACCGTCAGGCCGTCGCCGCCGTAGTGCTCGCACAGGAAGGCGCTCTTGAAGCCGCACGCGATGGCTTTCTGAACGGCAATCCGGTAGTTGATGATGCCGAGTGCCAGCGAGGTCGGATACGACAAATAGATGCCCTGATCGGGATCCTCGATGCGCATGTA
This sequence comes from Propionivibrio dicarboxylicus, assembly GCF_900099695.1. Taxonomy (GTDB): domain Bacteria; phylum Pseudomonadota; class Gammaproteobacteria; order Burkholderiales; family Rhodocyclaceae; genus Propionivibrio; species Propionivibrio dicarboxylicus. Next base: position 1,980 of record NZ_FNCY01000022.1, read on the forward strand.
GTTCTTGACGTGCCAGTACTTGGCATAGGGGACGATCTTGTCGATCATCGCCGACCAGTGCTCGACCGGCTTGTGCAGGCGCACCAGGTTGCCGATGTCGGCATTGATCCCGACCGAAGGCACATCGACGTCATTGACGAAACGCACAGCCCCGTCGGCGGTGCCGATGTAAGTGTCCTCGTACATCTCGAGCGAAACTTCGATGCCATATTCGGCGGCATGCTTGCCGAGTTCGCGGATACGCGTTACCGCCTTCTGGTAGGTCGCCGCATCGTCGGGATTCTTGACGCCGTCGGCCGTCCAGAACCACAGCCGCTTTTTCTGCTCCTCGGTGAACTGCCCGAACAGCCCGAAACTGACGGCCTTGGCGCCGATCGCCGCCGCCGTCTCGATGACACGGTGGTTATAGGCGAGGTATTCGTCGGCGTGGTCCGGATCGATGACGCTGCTGCGCCGCGTCGTCGAAATCGCCGGAATCGTCAATCCGAGCGTCTTGACGACGTACTGGAACTCGCGCAGACGCGACGGCGAGAGATCGGCGACACGCAGCCAGCTGTCGGTGGGATCGAGCTCGGTAAAACCGGCGTCGACGACCTGCTGCAGCGTTTCGGCCCATTGATCGACCGACTGCTCCTGGACCAGCGATCCGTCCGGCAGGACGCCGGGGAAATTGATCATGGCCGCCGCGATCGGCCAGTTTTCACGGTTCCAGCGCGGCGTGTTGCAGCATTCCTGAGTCATTCTGTGTCCTCGTCCGTTGTGGTTGATATTCGCCTAAACCGAAATACCCTGGTCGGCGATGTAATCGCGAATGATCGTCTCGACGTCCTTGTCGGCGACGAAGCCCATCATCAGCGCGCGATTGGTCTTGAAACGCACCGGAAGGCTGTCGATGAAGGCCTGGATGTCCTCGTCCGGCGCCCACTCGATCAGATTGGCGACGTTGTCGCCGGCGATCCGGCGCAGCGCGTCGACCATTTCCCCCGCAGTCGCCGTCGTGCCGCAGAGATTGAGGACACGGTTGACGCCCCAGGCCGAGGCCGGCAGGTCATGGGCGTGGATCATCGCGTCGATGACCTTGCCCGGCGACAGGATCCAGATGCCCGTGTCGCGCGTCACCGGGCAGCGCGCCGGAACGCCGTTGAGCGGTTCACGAATAATTCCCGATGCATAGGACGACTTGGCCAGATTGGGCTTGCCCGGACGCACCGAAATCGTCGGCAGGCGCAGGACGCGACCGTCGAGGAAGCCGCGCCGGCTGTAATCGTTGATCAGGTACTCGCAGCAGACTTTCTGGGCGCCGTAGGAGTTGAGCGGCAGCGCCACGACATTGTCATCGACAACCGGCGGAAAGCCGTGACCGAAGGCTGCCACCGAACTCGAGAAGATGAAGCGCGGCACTCGCGCTTGCTTGCGGCACGCCTCCATGACGGCGCGCGTCCCATCGAGATTGACGCGCATGCCGAGTTCGAAGTCGGCCTCGGCGCCACCGCTGACGATCGATGCCAGATGGAAGACCGAGCTCGTTTCCGGCCCGATCAGCGTGCTCAGCAAGGCCGCATCGGTGAGATCGCCACAGACGTACTTGAGACGCGGATCGTCCTGCGCCGGGAAAGTGATGTCGAGCAAGGTAATTTCCTTGATCTCGCGCTGTACGCCATTGGCATCGGCAAGCGTCCCCCGCTTGAGCAGCGCCTGGGCGAGCCGCCCACCAAGAAAACCGCCCCCGCCGGTAATCAGTACTTTCATAATGTCCTCGGATAGTTTGATGGAAACCGATATCCACGCCTCTCGGCTACGGGCCTATACGACGCGTGGAAAAAAATTCTCGCTATGCAGTTCAGGTACTGTCGAAAGGATCGTAGCAAGGCGATCAACTACTGATAACTGAAACTATTTGATATATTGATCTCTTCAGGTTATCAATCAGCGACCATGACGCATTCCGGCTTCACCCCCCAACTGCTCAATCGCCTGCGCATGCGCCAGATCGTCCTGATGCTGGCGATTCACGAACACCGGACGCTGCACCACGCCGCCGAACATATTGGTCTCTCGCAACCCGCCGCCAGCAAGATGCTGCACGAGCTTGAGCAGACGCTCGGCGAGCCCCTGTTCGATCGCGTCGGTCGCGGCATGCAGTTGAACGCCGCCGGACAGGCCGTCATGAATACTTTCCGCGCCATCAGCAGCAACATGACGGCGCTCAGCCGCGAACTCAACGAACTACGCCTCGGCAGCGCCGGCAAGCTGATCGTCGGCAGCATCATGGTCGCTGCACCCGACCTGCTCGCCGACGCGCTGATCCGACTCAAGCAGCGCTTCCCCCTGCTCTCCGTGGAAGTCATCGTCGACACCAGTGACCGCCTGCTCGACCTGCTCCGCAACGGTAAGCTCGATGTCATGATCGGGCGGATGCCCGACATCGCCAGCGTCGAAAGCCATGACTGCGTCTTTCATGCCATCGGCGAAGAAGCGATCTCGGTCGTCGCCTCGCGCGACCATCCCTTGCAATACCAGGCGCGCGAAGGCGCCATCAGTTTCTCGGCGCTGCTTGCCTACACCTGGATCCTGCAACCGCGCGGCAGCCCTTCGCGCGAGATGATCGAGCAGGAGGCACGTAGCCACCACCTGCCGCTCCCTCAGGGACTGATCGAAACGACCTCGATCCTGCTCGCCGAAAGCCTGATCGCCCACAGCGACATGATCGCCGTCATCCCGCACTCGATCGCGCGCCATTACGAGGCGCACAGCCTGCTGCGCATCATTCCCTACGAATTCACGCACACGCTGACGCCCTGGGGCAGCCTCGTCCATCGCGACCGGACGGTCAGCCCGATCGCCGAGGAATTCCTCTACTTCCTGAAAAACCGAGAGCCCGCGGTCTAGGCGAAAAAAACGGGGCTGCAGCATCGGCTGCAACCCCGTCACGGACAGGTTCCGGAACTACGCTTCTGTCATGGGCGATCGAGGATCGCGCCAACCGTGCGTGCGCACATCGCCAGCGAAACGGCACCGGCATCCGGATGGCCGAGGCTGCGCGTCGTATGCGAACGTGCCCGCCCGAGTTTCGGCGTGAGTTGCGCCGTCTGCTCGGCCGCCGCCGTCGACACGCGGGCAGCTTCGTTCCATGCCGCATTCAGCGCGACGCCCTTGGCGATCTGTTCGCTCAGCGTGACGACAAACGGTTCAAAGGAATCGACCAGCGTCTTGTCGCCGATCTTCGCCCGTCCGAGCCGCTTGACCGCGTCGAGACTGGCTTGCGCGCCCTTGGCCACGTCTTGCGGCGTCACTTCGCGCTGATCGCTCAGCGCCGTGCTCCAGGTGCGCAGTGCCAGACCCCACAGGGCGCCCGAGGTGCCACCGGCACGGTCGGCCCAGGCGTCGCCGGCAACCGCCAGGACACTGGCCGCCCCTGCGCCCGCCGCGACCGCTTTCCTGGCCGCTTCGGCCGCCGCCGCCGAACCGCGCGTCATGCCCATACCATGATCGCCATCGCCCGCCAGCGCGTCGATGCGACCGAGATCGTTCTCGGCAGTGCGCATCACGTCAGCGATCTCGGCGATGAGACCGGCAATGCATTTGCCATTAGCCTGGGACGCCGCCGTCGCCGCCGGGAAACTCGTGATCTCCTGCGACGCCTCCGAAATCGGCGCAGCCGGCTCTGTCGGGATGATGGCGCCACGGCGCATGACCGGCGTATCGGCCGGTGCGCACCAGAATTTCTCGAGCTCCTCGTCGAGCCAGGTGATCGTCAGCGAACAGCCGGCCATGTCGAGACTGGTGACGAATTCACCGACCTCGGGCTGGACCAGCGTCAGACCGGCCTGCTTCAGCACTGCTTCAATGCCGACCCAGAGCACGAACAGTTCTTCGTACTTGGTGCAGCCCAGACCGTTCAGCACGACGGCGACACGCCCGCTGCAGTTGGCCGGCCGTTCGGACAGGAGCTTGTTGACGAGCAAGGCCGCCAGTTCCTTGGCCGGCAGGACATTGTCCTCGCTGATGCCCGGCTCGCCGTGAATACCCAGGCCGATACCCATGCGCTGCGTCGGCACCGTGAACAGCGGCTGTTTGGCGCCCGGCAAGGTGCAACCGGTGAAAGCGACACCGAATGTGACGGTACGCGCATTGGCCTTGATGCCGACGCGCTCGACCTCGTCGAGATTGAGGCCAGCCTCGGCGGCAGCGCCGACGATCTTGAAGACGACCAGGTCGCCGGCCACACCACGGCGCAGTTCGGGCTTGTCGGCCGGACCGCTGGCGACGTCGTCGGTCACCGGCAGAATACGGACGTCGATGCCTTCCGATTGCAAGCGCTCGGCCGCCAGGCCGAAATTCATCACGTCGCCGGCATACTTGCCGAAGCCGAGCAGGATGCCGCCGCCACGATGGGCGAGACGGGTGACGTGCGCGACGCTGTGCGCCGACGGCGAGGCGAAGACATCGCCGGCCACTGCCGCATCGGCGAGGCCCGGACCGACGAAGCCGGCAAAGGCCGGATAGTGTCCCGAGCCACCACCGACGACGACCGCCACCTTGCCTTCAGGGGTCGCCGTCGAGCGCAGCACGCCGCCCGTCACCGGGCGGACATTCCGGGCATACACCGAGGCGAATCCGGCCAGTGCAGTCGTTGCGAATACTTCGGGATCATCATGGATGCAAGTCATGTTCTCTCCTCCTGTTCGAATTCTATGTGGTTGAAATCAATGCAAGCCGGGGTTCAACGCGCCGCCCGCAAACGCGAGGCTTCGGCAACGAGTTCGATGATTTTGGCAAATCCCTCCGGCTTCCACGCGGCGCGACCGACGAAGAGGCCGTCGACGTCCTCGATCGCCAGGATTTCCTTGCCGTTCTCCGGCGTCACCGACCCGCCGTAGATGATGCGGGTATCCTCGGCTGCGCGCGCGCCGCGATGCTGACGCAATACCTGACGCAAGGCCGCATGCCGGGCCGCGATGTATTCGGGCGTTGCCGCCTCGGCGCCGCCGATCGCCCAGCGCGGTTCGTAGGCCAGCACGACATCGGCCGTCGCCACGTCAGGTTGGCCGGCCAGCGAGGTCAGCACCTGATCCGCCAATACCGCGTCGGCACGTCCCGATTCCTTTTCGCTGGCGCTCTCGCCGAGGCAGATGATCGGCGTCAAGCCGACCTTCATCGCCGCGTCGACCTTGAGTCGGACGCAGTCATAGGTCTCGCCGAAATGCTGCAAGCGTTCCGAATGCGCGAGTTCGACGTAGCGGCAACCGGCTTCCAGCAGCATCGGCGCCGAGATTTCCCCGGTCCAGCCACCCGACTCCAGCCAGTGCATGTTCTGACCGCCGGTGGCGATCGGCGTGCCGGCAAAAGCCGTCGCCGCCGCGTGCAAGGAGGTGAAGGGTGGCAGCACAAAAATATCGACGGCCGAAAGCGCACGCCCGGCCGTCCATTCGGCGAACCATTCGCCATATCGCCGCGTTTCGGCGACAGTGTTGTTCATCTTCCAGCCGGTTCCGGCAAGCAATCGACGCATGGTGGCGTTTTTCCCCCTGAATGAGCCAATGACGCGCCCGGGCCGACGGCCGGGCGCAGTACCGCGTTCAGCGCCGATACTTGGCGTCGAGCGTGCCGATCGCCTCGACGTTCTTCGCCGAGGGACCTTGCGGGTCGAAATCTGAGGCTAGCCAGGCATTGACGATGGTCTTGGCGAGCTCGGTGCCGACGACGCGAGCGCCGAGCGTGATGATGTGTGCATCGTTGCTCTTGGCCGCGCGTTCGGCCGAGAAGGTATCGTGCGTCTGCGCCGCGCGAATACCCGGCACCTTGTTGGCCGAGATCGCCATGCCGATACCGGTGCCGCAACAGAGAATGCCGCGATCGAACTTGCCGGCCAGAATCGCCTGACCGACGCGTTCGGCGATGTTGGCGTAATACTCGCCGGCGCCATCCGGAGAGCGGCTCATTTCGGTGACTTCGAGTCCGGGACAGGTCGCCAGATGGGCTGCCAGGACTTCGGAAAGAGACACGCCAACGCTATCGCCAGCAACCACTATTCTCATGATGCCTTCCTTTCGGTGTGATCGGTTTTCAATTGAATTGCATGAGCGACAGCGATCCTACCAAGCCCCGCGATCCGATGCACTGAAAGAATTGCATGGATTGATAACCCCTGATTATCAATTCCCGACACATGGCCCCCCGGCACAACCGCCCCCAAAATGGAAACGGGAGGCGCCATGACCGGCGCCTCCCGCGGCGATCGTCGATACGGTCAGGACTCCAGCGTCGTCAGGTCGCCCTCGTCGAGTCCCTGCGCCCGCGCCTTGAGGACGCGACGCATGATCTTGCCCGAGCGGGTCTTCGGCAACTTCTCGGTGAAGTCGATGGCATCGGGCTTGGCGATCGGGCTAAGGTGGATCGACACGTGCTTGCGCAGTTCCTCGGCCAGCAGCGGCGTCGGCTCGATGCCCATCTTGAGTACGACGAAGACATGAATCGAATTGCCCTTGATGTCGTGCGGCAACCCGATCGCCGCGGCCTCGGCGACGGCCGGATGCGAGACAAGCGCCGACTCGACCTCGGCCGAGCCGAGACGGTGGCCGGACACCTTGATGACGTCATCGGTCCGGCCGATCACCCAGAAATAGCCGTCCGCATCGCGCCGCGCCGAATCGCCGGCCAGGTATTTCCCGGGATATTTGCTCCAGTAGGTCTGCACATAACGCGCATCGTCGTTGTAGAGCGTCCGGAGCATCGCCGGCCAGGGATTCTTGAGGACGAGGAAACCTTCTTCGCCATCGGCGACGACATTGCCCTGTTCATCGAGAATCTCGGCCTCCTGACCGAAGAACGGCTTGCCGCCGGAGCCCGGTTTGAGCGGCATCGACGGCGTCGGGCAGATCTGGAACATGCCGGTTTCGGTCTGCCACCAGGTATCCATGATCGGACACTTGCCCCGGCCGATGACCTGATGGAACCAGTGCCACGCTTCCGGATTGATCGGCTCGCCGACTGAGCCAAGCAGACGCAGGCTGGAAAGGTCGTGACGGTTCGGCCAGGCGTCGCCGAAGCGCATCAACAACCGGATCGCCGTCGGCGCCGTGTAGAGCGTGGTGATGCCGTGATATTCGATCAGCTGCCACCAACGGTTCGGATACGGATAGGTCGGGCCGCCCTCGAACATGAAACTCGTCGCGCCGTTGAGCAGCGGGCCATAGACGAGGTAGGAATGCCCCGTGATCCAGCCGGGGTCGGCGGTACACCACCAGCGATCCTCGTCACGGATGTCGAAGGTATATTTGAGCGTCGTATAGGTGCCGACCATGTAGCCGCCGTGCGTATGCAGGATGGCCTTGGGCTTGCCGGTCGATCCCGAGGTATAGAGGATGAACAGCGTATCCTCGGCATCCATCGGCTCGGTCGGGCAATTGCCCTTGGCGATCGGCAGGGCCGTCAGGTCGTGGTACCAGTGGTCGCGCAACGGGTCCATGACCACTTCATGACCGGTACGCTTGACGACGATGACATTCTCCACCGACGGGCTGAAGCGCAGCGCCTCATCAACGATGTCCTTGAGCTTGAAGATGCCGCCATTGACCCAGGAGCCGTCGGCGGTGATCACCAGTTTTGATTCGGAATCGCTGATGCGGTCCTGCAGCGCGTCGGCCGAGAAGCCGGCGAAAATCACCGAATGGACGGCACCGAGCTTGGCGCAGGCAAGCATCGCGAAAATGACTTCGGGTATGCGCGGCAGATAGATCGTCACCTTGTCACCCTTGCCGACGCCCATGGCCTTGATGATGTTGGCCATGCGGGTGACTTCGCGATTCAGGCTGAAATACGAGTAGGTCTGCTGATCGACGCCGTTCTCGCCGACCCAGATCAGCGCCAGCTTGTTCTTGTACGGACCGGTGAGATGCCGGTCGATGCAGTTGTAAACAATATTCGTGCTGCCACCGGTAAACCACTTGAAGAACGGTGCATTCGAGCGGTCGAGTACCTTGTCCCAAGGCTTGTACCAACCCAGTTCGGCGGCCCGCGCCGCCCAGAATCCTTCAGGGTCCGCCGCCGCGGCAGCCCGCAAGGCCTCGTCGTCGGCATGCGTTGCAAAGGCAGGATCGGGATAGAAAACCTCGCCGGACAATGTGCTCATGGGCCCCTCCGTTCGTGGTGAGAAATCCTTGCATTACCGTTGCAAGAGACTGGACGCCCCCGGTTTTGTTCCCGTCACGAGGAAATTTATCGCTCCCGCCGAGCAGACGGCGATCACCACCTGTCAGAATTGACATCAGAGAATCGTGCGCTTCCCTGTAAAATGGCGGCTTTCGAGAAATCCGCAAACCGGCTGGACCGACGCACCGACACCATGACAGACAACGACAAAGACAAGAACATCGCGGCCCACACACCCATGATGCAGCAGTACCTCCGCCTCAAGGCGCAGTACCCGGATCTGCTGCTCTTCTACCGCATGGGCGACTTCTACGAACTGTTCTTCGAGGACGCCGAGAAAGCCGCCCGTCTGCTCGACATCACGCTGACGACACGCGGCCAGAGCGCCGGCATGCCGATCAAGATGGCCGGCGTGCCCTATCACGCCGTCGAGCAATACCTGGCCCGTCTCGTCAAGCTCGGCGAATCGGTTGTCATCTGCGAACAGATCGGCGACCCGGCGACCAGCAAGGGACCGGTCGAACGCGCCGTCGCGCGCATCGTCACGCCGGGCACGCTGACCGACGCCGCCCTGCTCGATGACAAACGCGATGCGCTGCTGATGGCACTCGTCGTTGCGCGTCCGCTCGCCGGCCTCGCCTGGCTCAATCTCGCCAGCGGCGAGTTCCGCGTCTGCGAGGTCGCCCCGGAAAAGCTGGCGGCGACGCTGGAGCGTATCCGTCCGGCCGAAGTCGTCATTCCCGACAGCCTGCAACTGCCCTTTGCGCCGGAAGCGGCGCTGACGCGTCGTCCCGATTGGCATTTCGACAGCGACGCGGCGACACGCGAACTCTGTGCCCATTTCAAGACTGCCTCGCTGTCCGGCTTCGGCGCCGATGCTCTGCGTAGCGCCATCGCCGCCGCCGGCGCGCTGCTGCGCTACGCCCAGGCGACGCAGACGCGTGCGCTGCCGCACGTCCAGGCCCTGGTCGTCGAACGTGACGGCACCTTCCTCGGACTCGACACAGCGACGCGACGCAACCTCGAACTCACCGAAACCCTGCGCGGCCAAGCGGCACCGACGCTGTTCAGCCTGCTTGACGCCTGCATCACCGCAATGGGATCGCGCGCGCTGCGCCACGCCCTGCACCATCCGCTGCGCGACCCGGCACTGCCGGCCGCGCGCCATGCCGCTATCGACGAATTCCTCGGCGACGGCGGTCAGCGCCTGCGCGACCTCCGCCAGGTGCTGCGCGGCATCGCCGACATCGAGCGGATCGCCGGGCGTGTCGCCCTGTTCTCGGCGCGTCCGCGCGACCTGTCGAGCCTGCGCGACAGCCTGCACCGTCTGGCTGACCTGCGCGCCCCGCTCGCCGGCGCCGAAGCGCCGCTGCTACGCGATGCCCTGGCGCAGACGGCAACGCCCGAACGCGCGCTCGACCTGCTCAGCCGGGCGATCCTGGCCGAGCCCTCGGTCCTGCTGCGCGAAGGCGGCGTCATCGCCAACAGTTATGACGCCGAACTCGACGAGCTGCGCGGCATCAACGAAAACTGCGGCGCCTTCCTCGTCGAACTCGAAGCCCGCGAGCGCGAGCGCACCGGCATCGCCAATCTCAAGGTCGAATACAACCGGGTGCATGGCTTCTATATCGAGATCACCAACGCCCATGCCGCCAAGGTGCCCGACGATTACCGCCGCCGCCAGACGCTGAAGAACGCCGAGCGCTACATCACGCCGGAACTCAAGGCCTTCGAGGACAAGGCCCTGTCGGCGCAGGACCGGGCGCTGGCGCGCGAGAAGCTGCTCTATGAAGCCGTGCTCAGCGCCCTGCAGGACGATCTGCCGCAGTTGCAGGCGATCGCCCAGGCCGTCGCCCACCTCGACCTGCTCGGCGCGCTGGCCGACATCGCCCTGACCCGCAATTATTGCCGCCCCGAATTTTCGACCGAGCCCGGCCTGCTGATCGAGGACGGCCGCCACCCGGTCGTCGAAAACGAACTGGCCGGCGGCGAATCCTTCATCGCCAACGACACGCGACTGGGCGACGGACGCCGGCTGCTCCTGATCACCGGTCCGAACATGGGCGGCAAATCGACCTACATGCGCCAGACCGCGCTGATCGCGCTGATGGCGCACGTCGGCAGCTACGTACCGGCGCGGCGGGCGGTGCTGGGACCGCTCGACCAGATCTTCACGCGCATCGGCGCCGCCGACGACCTCGCCTCGGGCCGTTCGACCTTCATGGTCGAAATGACCGAATCGGCCGCCATCCTGCACCACGCCACCGACCAGAGCCTGGTGCTGATGGACGAGGTCGGGCGCGGCACCTCGACCTTCGACGGCATGGCGCTGGCCTTCGCCATCTGCCGTCATCTCGTCGAGAAGAACCGGGCGCTGACCCTGTTCGCGACGCACTACTTCGAACTGACCCTGCTCGCCAACGAATACGCCGAACTCGCCAACGTGCACCTCGACGCCGTCGAGCACGGCGAAAAGATCGTCTTCCTGCACGCGGTCGAGGAAGGCCCGGCCAACCAGAGCTACGGGATCCAGGTCGCCGCGCTCGCCGGTATCCCCGCCTCCGTCGTCAAGGCGGCCAAGCGGCAACTGCGCGAATTCGAGCAGCGCGCCGCCATCAATCCGCTGCAACCCGACCTGTTCGCGGCGATCCCGGAGCCGGAAGAAGAAGCGTACGACCTCCCCGCCGAAACGCATCCGGCGCTCGAACGGCTGCTGGCGATCAACCCGGACGACCTGACGCCGAAGCAGGCGCTCGAAGCGCTCTACGAACTGAAGCGCCTGTCGGTCGAATGAAACGCCCGGTCGCCGCACTCGTCGCGCTCGCACTGCTGATCGCCGCCGGCGCGGCGCAGGCCGATCGCTGGCGTTTCGTGCTGGTCGGCGACGCGCCCTACAGCGAGTACGAGCGCCGCAACTTCCCGCGCATGCTCGAAGACATCGATGACGAAGCGCCGGCTTTCGTCCTCCACGTCGGCGACCTCAAGCACAGCAAGACGCGCTGCAGCGACGAGATTTTCCTCGATCGCCGCCAGCTCTTCGACGTTTCGCGGTCGCCCTTCATCTACCTGCCCGGCGACAATGAATGGACAGACTGCAAGCGCCTGCCCGCCGGGCATTTCGACGAACTCGAACGGCTGCAGAAACTGCGTGAGATTTTCTTCGCCGAACCGGTGTCGCTCGGGAAAAGGCGCATTCCGCTTGAACGCCAGTCGGCCGAACGGCCCGAACACGTCCGCTGGCGGCACGGCCCGCTGCTGTTTCTCACACTCAACGTCCCCGGCCCGGACAATAACGTCGGCATGGGGCTGACACCCACCGCCGAATTCCGCGCACGCAACCCCGCCATCATTGACTGGCTGAAGCGTGGATTCGCCCTCGCCCGCCAGGAGAAGCGCGCCGGCATCGTCATCGCCATGCAGGCCAATCCCGGGTTCAAGGAATTTGCGCAGGGTTTGCCCAATGCCGGGTTCCGCGAACTGCTCGAAACGCTGCGCGACGAGACGCTGCATTTTCCGGGACAGGTCCTGCTGCTGCACGGCGACACACACTGGCAGCGCGTCGATCATCCGCTTTACGTCCCGGGCAGCACACGCCGGATCGAGAATTTCACGCGCGCCGAATCCTTCGGCTATCCCTTCCTCGGCTGGGTCAAGGTGACAGTCGATGACCAGGACCCGGCCCTATTCCGCTTCGAGCCGCATTCGCATCTGTCGAAATGAAAACGGCATCGCCGAGCGATGCCGTTTTGACTGAAGCCGCCGACCTCGGCAAAAAAACTACGAGGTACTCGCCGTCGCGTGCCAGAGGCGCAGCTTCTCGAGCGAGAGCTGCTCGGTTTCATGCAGCACCAGCCGCGCACCGTAATACTCGTCTTCCTTGGCGTAGCTGCGCATCGTCACCACGGTCGGAATGCCAGCGGCAACGCTGGCCTCAAGACCCGCCGTCGTGTTCTCGACGGCAAGGCAGTCGCGCGGCGGCAGATTGAGCAGTTCGAGCGCCTTCTTGTAGGCGTCCGGCGCGGGCTTCGGCACCTTGACCACATCGCTGGAAACGATGGCGTCGAACCAGGAGTCCGCATTCGGCCCCAGATTCGCGCGCAACAAGCCGACGATGTTGTCGAGACGCGAATTCGACGCGATCGCCAGGCGAACGCCCTCGGTCCGCGCATCGCAGATCAGGCTGCCGATGTCCGCCCGCAGCGGGATTGCGCCGGCGGCCAGCAAGCGCTGGTAGTTGCGCGTCTTGAGTTCGTACAAACGCTGGATGAATTCCTCGAAATCAGGCCGGGCGAAGGTGGCCGGATCGAAGTGCTCGGCATAGAAACGCACGCGTTCAAGACCGCTGCCCTTGACCAGCAGCGTGCCGTAGAACGATTCGCCCCAGTGCCACGGCAGTCCCATTTCGGCAAACGCCGCGTTGAAAGCCGGCCGGTGGCCGTCGCGCTCGGTGTTGGCGAGCGTCCCGTCCACGCAGAAAATGATTGCTCGTAAAGCCATTCTAAGTTTCTCCCTCAAGAAGGTGGCGGCAGGCGGACGCCTGCCGCCGACACTGCCTTACGGATTGCAGCGCAGCGAAGCGTTCAGTGCTTCAAGCGCCTTCGACCCCGGACAAAGATCGGCATCTCCGAGCTTGTTCAGCGGCGTTTCGACCGTATTGAGGTAACGATGCAGGTCTTCCGCGCTGCTGTCAACATAGATGAGGCCGGTGACGATTTCGCCGACCGCCTGCCGTTCCTGGAGGTAGTTCATCGCGCCGACGCGATCCGAGGGATCGTAGTCTGCATGCAGCTTGCGTAGCATCAATACCGAACCGTCATGCTGGACGACGCGGCGAAGCTCGCCCGGCGCATAGCTGGCGGTGATCTTGTCGCGCGGCAGGATGACGTCGACGCGGTTGATCGCCTCGTTGTGCTCGCGCACATAGTCGTAGCTGCGCGTCGAGCCCTGGTGGTTGTTGAAGGTGACGCAGGGGCTGATGACGTCGATCAGGGCCGGGCCACGGTGACGCATGGCGCCCTTGATCAGCGGGATCAGCTGCTCCTTGTCGCCGGAGAAACTGCGGGCGACATAGCTTGCACCGAGTTGCAGGGCGAGCGAGACGAGATCGATCGGCGTGTCGTTGTTGATGACGCCGCGCTTGCTCTTCGAGCCCTTGTCGGCGGTTGCCGAGAACTGCCCCTTGGTCAGACCGTAGACGCCGTTGTTCTCGACGATGTAGGTCATGTTGACGCCGCGACGCATGGCGTGGGCGAACTGGCCGATACCGATCGAGGCCGAGTCGCCGTCACCGGAAATGCCGAGATACAGCAGGTCGCGGTTGGCGACGGCGGCGCCGGTCAGGACCGACGGCATCCGTCCGTGCGTCGTGTTGAAGCCGTGCGACGCGCCGAGGAAGTAGTCCGGCGTCTTCGACGAACAACCGATGCCGGAGAGCTTGGCGACGCGATGCGGTTCGATGTCAAGGTCGAAACAGGCCTGGACGATCGAGGCGCTGATCGAGTCGTGACCACAACCGGCGCAGAGGGTCGAGATCGCGCCCTCGTAGTCGCGCTTGGTGTAGCCGACAGCGTTCTTAGGGGTATCGGGGCGCAGCAGTTTGGGTTTGGCGAGATAAGTCATGAGGCCACCTGTTTGCGAAGCGGAGTGACGTTGTCTTGTTTGACGGCATCGGCGATCTTGCCGGCGATGAAGCCCGCCGTGATCGGCGTTCCGTCGTAGTGCAGCACGCGAACCAGGCGCTTCGGATCGATTTCGCATTCATTGACGAGCAGCATGCGCAGCTGTCCGGCTTCGTTTTGCTCGACGACAAAGACCTGATCGTGGTCGTTGATGAAGTCGACGACTTCGTCGGCGAACGGGAATCCGCGCACCCGCATGATATCGACGTGGATGTGCTGTTCTTCGAGCATGGCAAAGGCTTCGGCCATCGCCGGGCTCGTCGAGCCGTAGTAGATGGCGCCGAAACGGGTCGGCAAAGCCGCCTTCTTGACCACCGGGGCCGGCACCAGCTTGCGCGCCGTCACCAACTTGCGACGCAGGCGCTCCATGTTATAGACATAGTCGGTGCCGGTCTCGCTGTACTTGGCGTAGGCATTACGCGTCGTGCCGCGGCTGAAGAAGGCGCCCTTGGTCGGATGCGTCGCCGGAATCGTGCGGTAGGGAATGCCATCGCCATCGACGTCGAGGTAACGGCCGAAGTTCTTGCCGGCATCGAGGTCGGCGGCGCTCATCACCTTGCCGCGATCGTAGCGGCGGCTGTCGTCCCAGTCGAACGGCTTGCACAGCACCTCGTTCATGCCGATGTCAAGATCGGCCATGACGAAGACCGGCGTCTGCAAACGCTCGGCGAGATCGAAGGCTTGCGCGCCGAAGGTGAAGCACTCGTACGGATCTTCCGGGAAGAGCAGCACGTGCTTGGTGTCGCCGTGCGAAGCATAGGCACAGGCGAGCAGGTCCGACTGCTGCGTCCGCGTCGGCATGCCGGTCGAGGGACCGCCGCGCTGAACGTTGAAGACCACCGCCGGCACTTCGGCAAAATACGCGAGACCAAAGAATTCCTGCATCAGCGAGATGCCGGGACCGGAGGTCGCGGTGAAAGCCCGCGCGCCGTTCCAGGAAGCGCCGATAACCATGCCGATCGAAGCCAGTTCGTCTTCGCATTGGACGATCGCATAACGCGCCATGCCGTTGTTCGGATCGGTGCGGAACTTGCGGCAGTAGCTGCTGAACGACTCGATGACCGAGGTCGAAGGCGTGATCGGATACCAGGCTGCCACGGTCGCGCCGCCATACACGGCGCCGAGACCGCAGGCGTCGTTACCATTGACGAAGATACGGTCGCCGACCATGTCCGAACGCTCGACGCGCAAGCCGATCGGGCAGTCGAAGGCGGCCTTGGCCTCTTCGTAACCGGTCTTGAGGGCATGCAAGTTGGAAGCGATCAGCTTGTCCTTGCCGCGATACTGCTGCGTGATCAGCCCTTCGACGGCCTTGAAATCCATGTCGAGCAGCGCTGTCAGGGCGCCGACGTACATGATGTTCTTCATCAGCATGCGCTGACGCTGATCGGCGTATTCGCGCGTGCAGATATCGGTCAGCGGCAGGCCGAGCACGACGATGTCGTCGCGGAAACGCGAACGCGGCAGCATCTTGGTCGAGTCGTAGAACAGGTAACCGCCCGGCGCGAGTTCGGCGACGTCGCGATCCCAGGTCTGCGGGTTCATCGCCACCATCATTTCGCAACCGCCGCGACGGCCGAGCCAGCCTTCGCCGGAAACGCGAACTTCATACCACGTCGGCATTCCCTGGATGTTCGACGGGAAGATGTTGCGCGGCGCCACCGGCACGCCCATGCCCATGATGGCACGCGCGAACAGCTCGTTCGCCGACGCCGAGCCGGTGCCGTTGATATTGGCGAACTTGATGACGAAGTCGTTGGTTTTTTGCACTGACTGTACGGAACTCATGTTCTCGGAACCTCCATGCCGGCCTGGGCGCTGTGTAACGTAAACTTCTGCATATCCCAGGCGCCCGTCGGGCAACGTTCGGCACACATGCCGCAATGCAGACAGATGTTTTCATCCTTGACCATGACCCGCCCGGTCTTGAGGATGTCGGAGACGAGCAAGGCCTGTTCGGTATTCTTCGCCGGCGCCTTCAGGCGTCCGCGCAGATCCTCTTCCTCGCCGTTACCGGTGAAAGAGATGCACTCGGTCGGGCAGATGTCGGTACAGGCATCGCACTCGATACAGACCTTCGGCGAGAACACCGTTTCGACGTCGCAGTTAAGGCAGCGCTCCGCTTCGGAACACGCCATGAACGGATCGAAACCCAGTTCGAGTTCGAGCTTGATGTCGGTCAGCGTCTTCTCGAGCGACTTCATCGGGACCTTCTTGCGCCCCTCTTCCGACACCTGGTTGTCGTAGCTCCACTCGTGGATGCCCATCTTCTGGCTGACCAGGTTATACAAGGGCGCAGGCCGCTCATCGACGCGCAGTCCCTTGCAGAATAGGTCGATCGAAATCGCCGCTGCATGACCGTGCGCAACCGCCGTGATGATGTTTTTCGGACCGAAAGCCGAATCGCCGCCGAAGAAGACCTTCGGCACGGTCGACTGGAAGGTTTCCTTGTCGAGCACCGGCAGGCCGTACTTGTTGAACTCGAGGCCGATGTCCTTCTCGATCCAGGGGAAGGCGTTCTCCTGACCGATGGCGACCAGCACCTCGTCGCACTCGAGGAAGACGTCGGGTTCGCCCGACGGCACCAGGCTACGACGGCCCTGGCTGTCATACTCGGCGCGCACGACCTCGAACTTGACGCCGGTCAGTTTGCCATTGTCATGGACAAACTCTTTCGGCACGTGCATGTTGATGATCGGGATCTGCTCGTGGATCGCCTCTTCCTTTTCCCAGGGCGAGGCCTTCATTTCCTCGAACGAGCTGCGCACGACGACCTTGACGTCGGTGCCGCCGAGACGGCGGGCCGAACGGCAGCAGTCCATCGCCGTGTTGCCGCCGCCGAGCACGATCACCCGCGGCGAAACGGTCTTGACGTGGCCGAAGGCGACGTTGGCAAGCCACTCGATACCGATGTGGATATGGCTGGCGGCTTCCTTGCGTCCCGGAATGTCGGCGTCGCGACCGCGCGGCGCGCCGGTACCGACAAACACGGCATCCCACTGCGCATCGTCGACCAGCGACTTGAGGCTCTTGACCCAGTGATTGAGGCGCAGATTGACGCCGAGATCGAGGATGTACTGGCATTCCTCGTCGATGACGCTATCCGGCAGGCGGAACTTCGGGATCTGCGTGCGGACCATGCCACCCGGCGCCTTGCCGGAATCGAAGATGGTCACGTCATAGCCTTGCACGGCCAGGTCGCGGGCCACCGTCAGCGAGGCCGGGCCGGCACCGATACAGGCAACGCGCTTGCCGTTCTTCTTCGGCACTTTCGGCATGTACTCGGCGATGTCGTCCTTGAGGTCGGCGGCAACGCGCTTCAGGCGGCAGATCGCCACCGGATCCTTGTCGATACGACCGCGGCGGCACGCCGGTTCGCAGGGACGGTCGCAAACGCGCCCGAGGATGCCCGGGAAAACGTTCGACCGCCAGTTGATCATGTAGGCATCGGAATAACGCCCCCCGGCGATCAGCCGGATGTATTCCGGAACCGGGGTATGGGCCGGACACGCCCATTGGCAATCCACCACCTTGTGATAATAGTCGTGCCCGCCTGTATTCGTCGGTTTCACGTGCGTTGTAACTCCAGTGTTGGTTCTGCAAATTCCGGCGACACGTCGCCGCGCCATAGGTACCGCAAAAACTCTTCGTGCCACTTCACTTGCTTGCACGACACTCCGAAACGCCATCGAGCCAAAACGCGCCCAACGTGGTTAGACACGCCGGCAGGCCGAGGTTCCCGATACTTCGCCACGCGGCGAAAACCAGTCTCCTGACTGTAGCCCACGAAAGCACGGATGACCATGTCCTTGCGCGGAATCGCGCCTCTAAACGCACTGATTCGGCATAATCGCGTCGCGCGACTGAAGGTCCGGAACAAGCGCCGATGCTGGCATTCGGTGCCGCGCAGTATCGTCAAAAGAAGACCAAAGATAAATAGGTGTTGCCTATCATAAGAAGATATAAAATGTTTCTTCTATGAAAACTGCTTTCCTCCACGCATTCCTGATGACCGTCGACACCGGCTCGATGGCGGAAGCCTCGCGCCGGCTCAACATCACCGCCGCGGCGGTGGCCCAGCAGATCAAGGCCCTCGAAGGCGAGATCGGCGTCGAACTGGTCACCCGGGTCGGCAAGACGGTGCGACCGACCGAGGCCGGCTACCGCGTCATCGAACGCGCCCGCACCCTGCTCCAGGACGCCGCCAACCTGAAGGCGATTGCCAACCTCGGCGAAGTCAGCGGCGAACTGCGCCTCGGCTCGATCAATACGGCGGTCGAATCGCTTGTTCCCGAAGTCGTCGCGCAACTGGTGATCGCCTATCCCGACCTGCGTTTCCACATCAAGCCGGCCCTGTCGTCCGAACTCTTCAACGAAGTCCAGCATGGCGACCTCGACGCCGCGGTCTGCCTGCACCCGCTGTTCTCCTTGCCGAAGACGCTGGTCTGGCAGCAGTTGCGCGAAGAAAAACTGATTGCCCTGGCGCCCTTGTCGCTGGCCGACAAGGACCCGCACGAACTCCTGCGCACGCAACCTTTCATCCGCTTCGACCGCAAACAATGGGGCGGCCAGCAGGTCGATCACTACCTGCGCATCGCCAACATCGTCCCGCGCGAACGTATCGAACTCAGCCATCTGTCGGCGATCGCCACGCTGGTCGGACGCGGCGTCGGCGTCGCGCTGGTGCCGGACACCGTCATGCCGGCGTCGATCACCTCGCGCATCGTCCGCCTGCCGCTGCCGATCAACACGCGCCCCCGGCAACTCGGTATCCTCTGGCAACGCGCCTCGATCCACGAGAAGCTGATCAACCTGTTCGTCAATCAGGCCAAAATCCTCTGCCAGTCGAGCGACATCCAATAAATTGCGACGCCGCGTCGCGTCAGCGCCGGGCAGGTGCCTGCAATTCGCTCGCTGCGTAATCGATGAAGGCGCTCACGGTTTGCAACTCCTTGGCCGGCGCCGAGCAGAACAACCAGGTCCGGCGCACCACCGGCGCACCATCCGGCCAGAACAGGGGCTGAACGCACAAACCATCGCCCTCGGGCAAACCGATGCGCGGCAGCATGGTCCAGCCAAGTCCATGCAGCACCATCTGGCGGGCAATGTCCATCGTATTGACCTCCATCGTCGTCTTCGGCGGCGAGTCGAAGTTGAGCCGCCACCATTCATCGAGCATCTTCTTCAGCGAGGTATCCGTGCCATAACGGATATGCGGACGCGTCAGCAACTCGTCGGGACCGATCGCGTCGCTCGAAACCAAGGACACCGGCTCTTCGGTCAGCAACACCTTCTCGCCGGACCACTCGTGCTCGCCGCGCACAATGCCAATCGAAATTTCCTGCCGCTCGAGCATCTCGACGATCTGGAAACTCAGCCCGGTTTTCAGCGAGATCTCGACCTTCGGATAGCGGCCGAGAAAGCCCTTAAACAGGCCCGGCAGGACATAGTGTGCGAAGATCCCGGACGAGCCCAGGCGCAACGGCCCTTCGACCTTGCTCTCCATGTTCTTGACCTGGTCCTTGACGATCGCCAGCCGTACCAGCATCTCTTCCGCATATTTCAGCAGATGCTCGCCCTGCGGCGTCAGCACGACGCCGGTCGGCACCCGCGTGAGAAGCCGCGCGCCCAACTCCGCTTCGATGCGCTTCAGGCGATAGGTCAGCGCCGGCTGCGAGATGAACAGACGTGCCGAGGCCTTGGTCACGTTCTTCTCTTCCGCAATCACCTTGAGAATTCGCCAGTCTTTTTCGTCCACGGCCGCCCTTTGCCCGATTGCCCGATCATTCCCGGAGACTATAAAAAACTTTTATCGCCTCTAGAAAAAAACAATATTTTATTTATTTTCGCAAATCCGAATAATAGCCTCGATTGGTCAAAGAACAACAGCGGTCGCGGCCTCGGAGGCAAACGCCTCAAGACAGGCGCCGAGGGACAGAGACCACCATCGGAACTTCGTGGATTCGATTTTCAGGAGAGACAAACATGCTCAATCGTCGCAGTTTCTGTATCCGTAGCGCCGCCACCGTCGCTGCTGCCGTATCGATCAACGGTGTTGCCGAAGCCGCCCCGGGCGCTACCCAGCGCAACGCGGCTGCGGGTGGATCGGCTGCATCGCCCGGACTCGTCATCGACGAAGCCACCGCGCGCTCGACCATCCTCGACGCTTACCGCAAGCACGTTGCCGAACGCGCTGCGCAGGGTTTGCCGCCGCTGTCATTGAATCCGGTACAAACCGCGGCGGTTGCCGTGCTGCTCAAGAACCCGCCGAAGGGCGAGGAAGCTTTCCTGCTCGATCTCCTCAGCACCCGCGTCCCCCCCGGCGTTGACGCCGCCGCCAAGGTCAAGGCCGATTTCCTCGCTACCATCGCCACCGGCAAGGACAAGTCGCCCGTCATCACGCGTCAGAAAGCCGTCGAACTGCTCGGCACGATGCAGGGCGGCTACAACGTCAAGACGCTGATCGCGCTGCTCGGCGACCCGACGCTCGGGACCGCCGCCGCGGACTGCCTGAAAAAGACGCTGTTGATCTTCGGCGCGATCAAGGACGTCAAGGCGCTCGCCGACAAAGGCAATGCCAACGCCAAGGGCGTGCTCAAATCCTGGGCCGAAGGCGAATGGTTCAGCGCGCGCGCCGACGTGCCCAAGAGCATCAAGCTGACGGTCTTCAAGGTCGGCGGCGAAACCAACACCGGGGACCTATCGCCCGATCCGGACGCCAACACGCGTACCGACATTCCGCTGCACGCGCAGGCGATCCTCAAGTTCCCGCGTGCCGGCCTCACGCCCGACGAACCGGGCAAGCGCGGTCCGCTCAAGCAATTCGAGGCGATGAAGGCCAAGGGCAATCCGCTCGTCTATGTCGGCGATGTCGTCGGACCGGGCTCGTCGCGCAAGTCGGCGACCAACTCGCTGCTGTGGATGACCGGTCAGGATATTCCCTTCGTCCCGAACAAACGCTTCGGCGGCTTCGTCTTCGCCGGCAAGATCGCACCGATCTTCTACAACACGATGCAGGATTCCGGCGCGCTGCCGATCGAAATGGACGTCAGCAAGCTTGAAATGGGCGACGTCATCGAACTCCTGCCCTTCGACGGCAAAGTGTTGAAGAACGGCGAAGTCGTCGCCAGCTTCAAGCTCAAGACCGATGTGCTGCTCGACAGCGTCCGCGCTGGCGGCCGCATTCCGCTGATCATCGGCCGCAATCTCACCGCCGAAGCGCGCAAGATGCTCGGCATGTCGGCGACGGCGATGTTCCGCGCGCCGAAGCAACCGGCCGATACCGGCAAGGGCTACACGCTCGCCCAGAAGATCGTCGGCCGCGCCTGTGGCCTGCCGGCCGGCAAGGGCGTGCGTCCCGGCACCTATTGCGAACCGGTGATGGACACCATCGGCTCGCAGGACACCATCGGCCCGATGACGCGCGACGAGCAGAACGACCTCGCCTGTCTGAGCTTCTCGGCCGATCTGGTGCTGCAGACCTTCTGCCACACGGCCGCCTATCCGAAGCCCGAAGACGTCAAGATGTACGCCGAACTGCCGCAGTACATCTACTCGCGCGGCGGCGTCGCCGTCCGTCCGGGTGACGGCGTGCTGCACTCCTGGCTCAACCGCATGGCGATGCCCGACTCGGTCGGCACCGGCGGCGATTCGCACACGCGCTTCCCGATCGGCGTCTATTTCCCGGCCGGCTCCGGCCTCTGCGCCCTCGCCTCGGCGACCGGCGTGATGCCGCTCGACATGCCCGAATCGGTGCTCGTCCGCTTCAAGGGCGAGATGCAGGCGGGCGTCACCTTGCGCGACCTCGTCAATGCCATTCCGTACTACGCTTTCCGGCAAGGGCTGCTGACCGTCGACAAAAAAGGCAAGAAGAACATCTTCTCGGGCCGCATCCTCGAAATCGAGGGGCTGCCGAACCTGACCGTCGAACAGG
The DNA here is from genome assembly GCF_900099695.1 of Propionivibrio dicarboxylicus. GTDB lineage: Bacteria > Pseudomonadota > Gammaproteobacteria > Burkholderiales > Rhodocyclaceae > Propionivibrio > Propionivibrio dicarboxylicus. The sequence goes on from NZ_FNCY01000022.1 coordinate 23,742, forward strand.
CCTTCGAGATTTCCGACGCCTCGGCCGAGCGTTCCGCCGAAGCCTGTACCGTGCGACTCGGCAAGGAACCGATCGTCGAGTACATGCAGTCGAACGTCGCGCTGCTTAAATGGATGGTCGCCAACGGCTACCAGGACCGCAACGCCCTGCTCCGCCGCATCGCTAAGATGGAAGCCTGGCTCAAGAATCCGCAGATCCAGGAACCCGACGCCAACGCCGAATACGCGGCCGTCATCGAGATCAACCTGGCCGAGGTCACCGAGCCGCTGCTCGCCTGCCCGAACGACCCGGATGACATCAAGCCCTTGTCGGCGGTCGCCGGCGCCAAGGTCGACGAAGGTTTCATCGGCTCCTGCCAGACCAACATCGGCCACTTCCGCGCCGCGGCGCACATCCTCAAGGGCAAGGAACTGCCGACGCGCCTGTGGGTGGTACCGCCGACGAAGATGGATGCCGACACGCTCAACCGCGAAGGCTACTACGCAACGCTCGGCGAAGCCGGCGCGCGCATGGAAGTCCCCGGCTGCTCGCTCTGTTTTGGCAACCAGGCACGCGCCCGCAAGGGAGCCACCGTCGTCTCGACCTCGACGCGCAACTTCCCCAACCGCATGGGTACCGGCACCAATGTGTATCTGGCGTCAGCCGAAGTCACCGCAGTCGCCTCGCTGCTTGGCAAGATCCCGACCAAGGCCGAATACCTTGAGCATATGAAGGTCGTCCAGCAGAAAGCGGCGGACATCTACCGCTACATGAATTTCCACCAAATGGCCGAATTCAAGGCTTAGGGTGTGTTGTCAATGAAGCGCTGGTTGCGCAAGGGTCTGGCGAGCCGCAGCGCTAGGCGGCGGAAGCGCCGCATGGCCATCCATGCAAGCTTCTGCCAACAACGCGATGCGCCTCGCCAGACCCTTGCCCTTCGGGTTGCCCCTGCGCCGGTCGTCTGCGGCGTTGCGCCTCTTGCGAAGGGAACAACCCTTCGCTGCGACGCGCGCCTTGCAACCACTCCAGCGCAGAGTGCAACGCAATCCAGCGATTAATTGAAAACACACCCTAACAGGGAGACACCATGAACAAACTTTTGTCCAGACTGGCACTGACACTCGCCTCCGGCCTGCTCGCCGCAAGCGCGCTGGCGGCAGAGATCACCGTCATGAGTTCGGGCGGTTTCTATTCGGCGATGGAAGAACTCGCGCCGGTTTTTGAAAAGGCAAGCGGCCACAAGGTCATCCTCGTCTCCGGATCGTCGATGGGCTCCTCACCCACCGCGATTCCAGCCCGCATGCAGCGTGGCGAACCGGCCGACCTGATCATGCTGGCGAGCACCGAACTCGACAAACTGATCGGCCAGGGATTGGCCGTCAAGGGCAGCCGCGTCGATCTCGTGCATTCGAAGATTGGCATGGTCGTCCGCGCCGGCGCACCGAAGCCCGACATCAGCACCAAGGCCGCTTTCGAGAAAGTCCTGCTCGACGCCAAGTCGATCGGCTACTCGGCAAGCGCCAGTGGTGTGCATCTCGTCAAGGAGGTCTTTCCCCGCCTCGGCATCGCCGAATACCACGCCGTCATGGGCAAGGCCAAGGAAGTGGTGAAGGACCGTGTCGCCACCTGGGTCGCCCGCGGCGACCTGGAAATCGGCTTCCAGCAAGTGAGTGAGTTGCTGCCAATCCCCGGCGTCGACTTCGTCGGCCCGATCCCGGCGCCGTATCAGAAGGTCACGATCTTCTCGGCCGGCGTCGCCAAAGGCTCGAAGGAACCCGAAGCCGGCCAGGCACTGATCAAGTTCCTGACCTCGAAGGATGCGTATCCGATCATCGAAAAACAGGGGCTGGAACCCGCCGCCGTCGCCGAAGCCGGCGAGAAGGCGAAGAAGTAGCCCCCCGTCAATAGTCCTCCGCAGCATCCCCCCTCAAGCCCGGGTACGTCCCGGGCTTTTTTTTCCGTCAATCAAGACCGTCGCAATAATCCGTAAAATATTTCACGTTTTATACAGATAAAACAATACAACCAACAGATATGATCAAGCGGCGCATTACCGAATATGCCGCGTAACCACAAGACTGTCAGAACTGACAGTTTCTATTTTTGACGAAAAACTTATCATGTCCGCGCACAACAAACTATACAACTCGTACAACACGAGCAACGCACGCACAGCAGTCTCATGCCGACCAACACATCGCTCCGCAACAGCCGGTTTTCTGCCGAGAAGGCCTCCGCACAGGACGACCCATGGCGCAGCGCCCCCGTGCTGGGCGCGCCGAAACCATCGCAAACGGTCATCCGCGGCACGATAGACGCACTCTTCCGTCATGAAGCGATCGCCACGCGCCAGCAAAGCTGGCTGGGCGAGACGCTCATCGCGCGACCGCTGGCCACGGACGCGCTCACCATCGCCGCTCTATCGATCGCCACACTCGTCGTACTCTTCCTCGTCTTCGGCGAATACACCCGCAAGGAACGGGTAGCCGGAGAAGTCCAGACGTCGCTTGGCGTCGCCAAAGTTGCCCCGCCGGTCAATGGCGTGGTCACCCGCCGCATGGTCAGCGACGGCCAATGCGTCAACGCCGGCGATCCGCTCTTCGTCATCTCGGCGGACCGCAGCACCGCCAAAGGCAACACGCAGGAAGCCATCCTCGCCCGAATCGCCGAACAAAAAAACGCGCTGGCGGCCGAATACCGGAAACAAAAGGACGTTTTCGCCGAAGAAGCCGCCGAACTGACGCGAAAGATCGGCCAGACGAAACAACAACTCGAAGAAATCCGACAAGCGCTGCAACTGCAGGAACGCCGGGCCGGCCTGGCAAGCGACATCGTCGAGCAATACCGACTGCTGGTGCAGAAAAAATACTTTTCGATCACCGCGCAATACGAGAAAGAACGCGAACTGCTCGACGCCCAGCGCCTGCTGAGCGATCTGCGCCGACAGGAAACCGGCCTTCAGCGCGACATCGGCACCTTGCAGAGCGACCTCCGCAACCATCCGCTGCGCTCGGAAAACAAGCTCTCCGCCATGGAACGGCAAATACAGGCGCTCGACCAATCCGGCGCCGATGCCGAAGGCAAACGCGAAATCGTCATCCCGGCGCCGCAAACCGGTTGCGTCACCGCCATCCTGGCGCAACCGGGATACACGGTCGTTCCCGACAAGCCGATGGCGGCCCTGTTGCCGCGGGGAGCGAAACTCGAAGCGCATCTTTACGCGCCCAGTCGTGCCATCGGTTTCATTCGCGAAGGCACCCCGGTGCTCTTGCGTTACGAGGCCTACCCCTACCAGAAATTCGGCCAGTACGGCGGCAAGGTACTCGAAGTCGCGCGGGCGGCGATCCCCTCCACCGAACTTCCTTTCCAGATGACGAGCGAAGAAGCGATGTACCGGATTCGCATCGACCTGGACGCGCCGGCGGTCGTCGCCTACGGAAAGAGCGAACCGCTGCAGGCCGGCATGCGCCTCGAAGCGGACATCCTGATTGACACCCGCAAGCTCTACGAGTGGGTGTTCGAACCGATCTACAGCCTCAGCGGGAAAGTCTGATGGACTATCGAATCCGCCTCGAACCGCTCGACCAACGCCACGCCGACGACCTCGCCGCAGCGGGCAGCGACGCCTCGATCTGGCTGTATCTGCCCGGCAAGCCCTTCCGCCAGCGACACGACGCGCAACACTGGATCGCCGCCGCGCACGAAGATCAACGCCGCGGCAAGCGCATCCCGTTCGCCATCGTCGACGCCGCCACCGGACAGGCGATCGGATCGACCAGCTTCAGTCATATGCGCAAGGAGCACCGCAGCACGATGATTGGGTGGTCGTGGCTGGCGCCGAGCCACCGGGGCACGAGCGTCAATGCCGAAAGCAAATACCTGCTGCTCGAACACGCCTTCGAAACCATGGGTGCGATGCGCGTCGACCTGCGGATCGACGAACGCAATATCCGCTCGCAACGTGCCGCTGAGCGCCTTGGCGCCGTCCGGGAAGGCGTTCTGCGCAGGCACATGATCGAGAACGGCATCGTCCGCAATACCGTGTATTACAGCTTCATCGATTCGGAATGGCCCGACACCAAGACCCACATCGAGGAAATCATCCAGCATAAACGCGACACCGCCGCGCGGGAGATGCCAAGCCATCGCCACGAAGCGGCCCCCGGCATTTTGGAGGTTGCCTGATCATCAGCCTTCAACCGACAGCCAGCCTGATCACCCTGGCCCGTCAATCCGCAGCATCCAACTCAATCTCAATGAAAGGAAAGAAGATGGACATCGAAAGAGAAGAGGAACTTGAAACCAAAACGACGACGATCGCCGGCATCCGCGTTCTCCTCGACGAGGAACTCCGGTGGATCGCCGGCGGCGGGGATGGCGATGGAGACGGTGATGGTGATGGTGATGGTGATGGGGATGGCGATGGCGATGGAGACGAAGGCGCTGATGCCACTTGCAGCGACTGCGGACCGGCAACATCCGCCGCTGTCAGCAGTATCGCATCGTATGGCGAAAACAACGCCCCCTCTGCGGAGGCGCTCTCCAACAGCACTGATCCATCGATCTCGTGTACATCAGTAAGCCCAACGCTCTCCAGCATCAATGACATTGGGAGTATTTGCGCAATGGTCTCAACCACAACCAACCCTGCAGTTGCGACTGTTTGCGCTGCAATCGCCACGGTTGCGGTCGCAAATAACGTTGCCTGCACTATCAACGGCCAGACGCCTTAATGTCAAATTAGACGGGACGACCGAGGCCCATGATCATGCGACTACTCAACCACAAATTTGTTCTTGGCTGTTTGATTTATGGGTTCTCGGTCAATGTATCGAGTCAAGAAAGCGATCAGATAAACACTCCGCTGTGCCTAAAAAATGATTCAGAAAATGTCACGATCACCTTGCTTGGCGTTAGCCACGCACTTCCCGTCGGAGACCGACAACTCTTTCTTGAAAACCAAGTCAATCGATCAACGCACCTCTTTCTCGAAAATCGTTTGCCTTTTCAGAAAGATGCAAATGGGCAGCCAACGCTCTCAAGGAAAGGCCTCCCGACCCTTAGATTGGACAGCTTCGTCGACACAAACGATATTCCAACATTGTCCAACATCCTAGGAGTCGCTTTATCACCCGATCGGCATTTCCCTCTCATTGACACCATCAACATATTTTCTGCGATCTTTTCAAAGGCGTTGCGCCAGACCGACGCCTCAAAGAACGAAAAACGAGGCTTGCCAAAGCATGTCGCCAACGCGAGCACCGTTGAGGCAGCCGCCTATCTATATGCAATTAGCAAGAACGTTCCTACCTACGACCTGGAGGAAATTCCAGACACGCTGGGCGCATCGGATCTTGACACGATAAAGTCCGAAGTGAGCACAGCGCTTCGCTGTTCATCAGATGCTGTTTGCATAGCCAACTTCAAAAAAAACAACGCCCTTCTCTGGCGGTCCATGAGCGAAAGCACGACCACATATGACGAGGTGTACCTCCTTGTGATGGATATTCCAACTTCGGAAAGAGCCACATTGGCCAGGAGAAACGAGCGTATGTTCAACAATATCCTACCGGTTCTATCGAATGGATCACGTGCCTTAGTTATTGTCGGCGCTGCGCACATTAGCGGCCCGACCGGATTGGCCTCCAAACTCGAAACTGCCAATTTCACCAAAGTGAAATGCAGCTTTTGAAAACAAGTCTTTCTCCGAACCACACATTGCGATCATCAAGACGTCATTCCAACACGGAACCTGGAACCAAGGACGACCACATGCGAAGAATCCGTTACATCATACTGCTTGCTGGCCTTCTTCCCTGCGTCACATCGCATGCCGAAGAACTATTGGCCACCGCCGCGGTTCCGCCGCAAGTCTGTTATCGGGATTTCATCCACGACCGCAAAGTTACACTTCAGGGCGTCATTCACACCACCTCCGTAGACCTTCACGAACCCGTCGTTGAAAAGCTCTTCAATCAGGTCTCGGTCGTCATGTTCGAGAATACGAGCCTATTCCCGGACGATGGCATTTTCAAGAAATTGGAAACCTTTCCGGATGAGTACAGGAAAGTCGTCCGACTCAACCGTGTCGTCGACGAAAAGCATATTCCGAGGCTCTCCAAGCTATTCAATATTGCCTTGACCCGGGACAGCCCGGTATTCATTTCAACAATTTCCAACTTCGTTGCTTCGATCATCGTCAAGAGACTGCAAAACGACGGACTTGTTGCGCAATCCATTACCAATCCATGGAAAAATTTGATTGGCGCATCCAACGTGGAAGCGGTGGCCTATGCGTACGCGCGACAACATCAAATTCCCGTCCGCGATCTGGAATCGGTCGGAGAGAGTTCCGGCTTGCCCGAGATTTATGAAATCAAGGACCAGGTCGACAGGACGATGGAATGCATCGACGACGCGAAGTGCCTGCAAGACTGGAATGCACGCCGACTTTCAATTGCAGACCATATTTCGTCCCCGATCAAATCATATGACGACACTTATCGGGTCGTAATGAATTCGCACGACACGCTGCGTATCACGTTGGCACCGAGGAATCAACGCATGTTCAAGAAGATGATGTCTTTTCTCCAGGACGGCGCGCACGCCTTGGTAATCGTCGGCGCGGCACACATCGGCGGCCCCAGCGGTCTTGGCGCAAAACTCGCCTACGAGAAATTCATAAGAACACCCTGCGACAAATTGCTTCTGTAACTCAGGACACGATATGGAACCCGCAACCGGATTTCAACAGACCGCCTGCAAAATGCCCACCCGACTGCGAGCCACGACAACCGGCACCGGCATCAACGCATTCACCCCGCGAATGCTCGATCCGCAACTATCGGCGTTTGTCGCCTTATACCTGCTGTGCCTAAGCAAGCGATTCTGGCTCGGCAACCTGCACGGCATCCATTTCTGGCTTGCCGATGTCATCGGTTTCGTCATCATTCCGATTGCGCTCGTTCGTGCATTTTCGCTACCGCTCAAATTACCGTTTGGCATAGTCTCCGGTAAGCAGCGCAAGAGCGAAAAACACACAACAGGCGAACTCGTTTTCTACTCAATACTCTCGACGACCGTCCTCTACGCCGCATTAAATCTGGGCGCCGTTTTCGGAAAAATCGCTGTCGCTGTTTTTCCAAATCTCTTGCCTCCCACCTACAGTTATTTGGCCAGCGCCCCAGGCAAGGAATTCCCCACCGCGGTCTTTGTGTTCTATTTCGCGATCACGCCAGCCGTGGTCGAGGAATATTTCTTCCGGGGTCTCGCACGGCAGCAGATCCAGCGCGTCTTTGGCTCGAATTTCAGCTACGTCCTCATTTCCTCGCTACTGTTTGCAAGCATCCATTGGGGCGGCGGACTTTTTCCCGTCGTCCAGACGGCCGTCTTTGGCATTGCTGCAGCGCTGATTTATCTGCATGTCAAGAGCCTGCTACCGCTGATGGTCGGACATTTCTTCGTCGACGTGTCGATCGCCCTGTCCGCTCTGCCGTGAAAATTGCCTCGACGCTATTTGACGCGCTTTTTTGACACCGGCATTCATTCGGAAAGGAGAAGCCATGAACCAATCGACGCCGGCGGAGAATGCCCCTGAAAACAGATATGAGACCTTGATAATGCAAGTGGAAGCACTTCGAAACAGGAAGCGCGCACTCCCCCCATTCATTTTTTTCACAACGTGCTTCCTGAGCGTCCTCTGGGGATGGATGATTTATCGTCAAACATCGAATGTTCTCTACTGTCTGTTGCTTAGCGGCTCTGTAACCATCGCCGCTTATGCGCAAGGCGAAGCCGCGCGCTATCGCAAGCAGTCGGAAGACATTCTGGCCAGGCTCGACGTCCGGTTCGATGATTCGGACGAATAGCGCAATCAATCACAACACAACATCACACAACTCGAATAGGGGAGAACGTCATGACAGTGGAAACCAATTTTCAAGCAACATCGCAACCCCGGCTGAACGACATAATCGCCGACACTGTGCGCCTCACGACAAGGGTTCAACGCGCCAGGAATTTTCGCGGCTGGTATCTGCTACTCGTCTTCACGATAACCGGCTCGGGCATGATCTATTTGATCAATTCGACGCCTGGATCTCATGAGAATGTTTTCGCCATGCAGTTCACACTAGCATCCGCGTTGATCGCGATTTTTGACTTTTATCTATCGCGCCTGGAAATCGGACTGGCACTGGCAACGCTTGAGCGTCGCTTGCTAGAGAATTTCTTCGAGCGTCGCGAGGATAGCGACACGCAGTCGCCGGCATGACAAAGCGCTTCGATCGCCTGCAGTTCGGCTTCTCCCGCCGGACGCCGCTGATCTACCAGGGAGAATCGTCCGAGTGCGGCCTGGCCTGCCTGGCGATGGTGTTGCATTTCCATGGCAACCGGACCGGCCTTACGTCGTTGCGCATGCGCTTCCCGCTCTCGCTCAAGGGATTGACGCTCCCCAATCTCATCGGCATCGCCAACGCGCTGGACTTGGCCGCCCGCCCCTTGCGGGTCGAGCTTGAGCATTTGGGCGAGTTGCAGATGCCATGCATCCTGCATTGGGATTTCAACCACTTTGTCGTGCTCACCGAGCTTGTTTCCGGCACAGCCACCATCCACGACCCGCAACACGGATCGCGCAGTTATTCGCTCGATGAACTCTCCCTCCATTTCACCGGCGTCGCGCTCGAACTGACGCCAAAGCCAGCCTTTCGTCGGCAGCGCGATCCGGAAACGGTTCGCCTGCGCGACATGCTCGGCAAGGTCGTCGGCCTCCGGCGCGCGATGCTTCAGGTCTTCGGCTTGGCGCTGTCGCTGGAGGTATTCGTCCTGCTCGCCCCGTTCTTCAACCAGTGGGTCGTCGACCAGGCCATCGTCGCCGGCGACCGCGATCTCCTGTATGTGCTGGCGATCGGCTTCGGCCTGCTCCTGCTGATACGGGTAGCCATCGACATGCTGCGCGCTTACGTCGTCATGGTGCTCAGCGCGTCGCTCAACGTGCAATGGCTGGCCAATGTATTCCAGCACCTGGTGAGTTTGCCGATCAGTTATTTCGAACGCCGACATCTCGGCGACGTGCTGTCGCGATTCAACTCGATCAACAGCATACAAAGCTCGGTGACGACAGGATTCATCGGCGCAATCCTCGACGGCATCATGTCGATCGGTCTGGTCTGCATGATGACGATCTATGCTCCCCGACTCACGGCGATCTGCCTGATCGCCATGACCTTGTATTTCATCCTGCGCCTGACATTCTACGGCGCCTTGCGCAGCGCCTCCGAATTCGAGATCGTCTTCGCCGCACGGCAGCAATCGCTCTTCATGGAGACGATTCGCGGCATTCACACTTTGCGCATTTTCGGCCATATCGAACAACGCACGGCGCGCTGGCTGAATGTCGTCGTCGACCAGAAGAACTGCAATCTGCGCACACAGCGTTTCAGCATGCTTTTCAACGCCGGCAATGTGCTGCTGTTCGGTGTCGAAAACGTCCTGGTTCTGCTGTTCGGCGCGCTGATGGTCATGGATCGCAGTTTCTCCGTCGGCATGCTCTTCGCCTTCATCACCTACAAGGGCTTGTTTTCCACCCGGGTCAGCAGTTTCATCGACAGGATGTTCGAGTTCAGGCTGCTGCGCCTGCAATCGGCGCGCCTGGCCGACATCGTCCTGCACCCGCCCGAGGAAGCGCAGCATCCGCGCGTTGCATCGCCGGAACGCCTCGAATCGGTCGTCGAGATACGCGATCTGCATTTCCGTTATGCCGAAAGCGATCCTTGGCTGATCGAAAAGCTCGATCTCGTCGTCGCCGACGGCGAGTCGATCGCGATCGTCGGCCCGTCGGGATGCGGCAAGACGACGCTACTGAAGCTGTTGATCGGATCGCTACACCCCGAGCGCGGCGAGATTCGCATCGGCGGCAAGACGCTCAAACAGATCGGGCTGGCGTCATATCGCCAGACGATCGGCGTCGTCATGCAGGACGACACGATGTTCTCCGGCACCATCGCCGAGAACATCGGATTTTTCGACCCGAACCACGATCAGGACTGGGCTGAAGCCTGCGCGCGCGCAGCGGCGATCCATGATGAAATCGTGAAACTGCCGATGGGTTACAGCACCCTGGTCGGCGACATGGGCAGCATACTTTCGGGCGGGCAGAGACAACGCCTGCTACTGGCCCGCGCGCTGTACAAGCGTCCGACGATTCTCTTCCTCGACGAGGCGACCAGCCATCTCGACAGCGACAACGAAGCCAAAATCTCGCGCCTGATCGCCGACATGGGCATGACGCGCATTGTTGTCGCCCACCGCCAGGAAACGATCGACCGTTGCGACCGCATTGTCCGGCTCGACGCCCCCACCCTCACAGAGGCCCAGCGCGCATGACGACCATTACAAGCACCGACGCGCCAGATATCACACCTCCGACGGAAAGCGCCAACACGATCCTGTTTTGCCATTTCGCGCCGGGCAATACCGATTACACGCCGATCGACATCGGATTCGTGATCGCATGCCTGCGCAATCGATTCGGGAACCGCTATTCATTCAGGATCCTACGGCTCGACCATGTTCGCCCGAAAGGCGCCGATCAAGCGGCACGCCGGGCAGACCGGCAAGCGACTGTCGCTCGGGACGCACAGCGCATCATTGAGGCATCGCCGCATGCCGTGTTCCTCTGTCTGGAGAGCGTTCTTTGGAGCAAGGTGTTCGCCCTCGGCCGGGCGCGACGCGTAGCCGCCGAACTCCGCCGCAAATGCCCGAACATGTTCATCGGTCTGCAGAGTCACAAGATTCAAGCGCCTGAAATCGATGCCGTACTGGGCAGCGGCGAAATCGATTGCGTCGTCACGGGCGATCCGGAAACGGTTTTCCTCGAACTGCCCGGCATACTCAATCGCCATCCAACCGCAGGCGTATGCCATGACCATCGCCATGAAAATACTGTACTCATCGAGAGCGCAACCACGCCTTCGCGATCATGCGTTGGTCATCGAGCGCTGGACGACCTTCCTTCTCCCTATCTCACGGGAATATTCGACGACTTCCTTCACGAAAGGCAAGCCTCCCTGCATGGCCGTTTTCGCGCGTTCTTGGTGTCTTCGCGCGGCTGCGGGTTCGGTTGCTACTACTGCTTCCGCAGCGTCAAGTTCGAGAAGGTCCGCTATTTTTCGGCACGCCGCTTTTATGACGAAATGGAATACCTGCTTAACCGTTTCGCCATCAGCCGGTTTTTCGTTCTCGACGACGCCTTCCTGTATTCAAAACGCAGGCTTGTGGAATTTCAGGAGGAATTCCATGCGAGGATCGAAATGAATCCAGGTCTATCGCGTGCGCGATTGTTCGTGATGGCCCGCCCCGAGACCGTGGACGAGGAAATCGTCGATATCCTGGCATCACTGAACGTGATCTGCATCCAGATCGGCTTGCAGACTGTCAATCCGGCCTTGCAGCATTACATGAAGCGCAGCGTCGACACCCTGCACTTTCAGCGGATACGGCATTGGATGGTCAAGCATGGCATGAAGCTGCAACTCGACGTCGTCGTCGGCCTCCCCGGAGACTCGATCGAATGGATGAAGGAGACCTTGCGATTCGCCCTTCTGCTCTCGCCTTTCTCGCTTCAGATCAAGCAGTTCTATCTCAATCCCAACACCTTGTTCCACCGGGATTGCGACCAGTACGAAATCGAGATCGACACCGCTCCGTCAGATTTCGACGCGCCTTACGTCGTCAAGGCGGCGGGGATCGACGCGCGATATTTCGACGAGACCAACGCATTCATCATGGAACAGATCGGTGCCTATCCCGAGGTACTTTGGAAATACCTCTCCCGGAAGAAGCGCTTTCTGAGCGAGCTGTTCTATCGAAGACCCGAGAGGGCCACCGCACTTTGAGCGCCACGCAAGACCGATTGGCCGCTGCGCTCAGTCTGAAAATCGACGCCTGGATATCCGCACAGGCTATCGTGCCGACATGCATGCATGTCACGATGCGCGGCGGCAATCGGAACCCACAACCATCATGGCTTGAAGCGTATTCCCCGGCGCACCTTCAGCATCTTATTGGCGAAACGATCGCCTCGGCCACCGCCGATGCCGTTTTCGACATCGTCATCGGACATTCGGAACGCACCATCATCCATAACGGAACGGTGAGGCTGCCGCCACAAATCGAACGCGGGCTCGGTGGACTCGTCCTGCGTCATGGCGGGAAATGCAGCCGGATCTGTCCGCTGACGATGCTTGCCGAAAACTGGAGTTTTCCGCAAGCCTTCGCAACGCTGATGAACGGCAACGACATCGGTATTCAGCCGACCGATCGCAACGTCATCCCGTACGATATCGGCAGCTTTTCGACCGTTCAGTTTCAGGTTTCGTCACAGTCTACGGCGTTCAAGGTCGTACATGTATTTCGCGGCAAGCCTGTCGTCCCGATCGAGCATGTCAATCAGCATGGCACCGAACGACTGGCGCTCGGCATGGCCGACTGGATGCGCCAGCACGTCGCCGATACCGGAAAGCTGACCTACTGCTATCACCCAAAGGCCAACCATTACGCCAGGAACAGCAATCGCATACGCGAATTCATGGGCAGCATCGCACTGTTCAAGGCCGCACGCCATTTCGACGACAACACGATGTTTGCGCTCGCCGAACGAAGTCTGCGCTACAACCTCGACGCATATTTACGCGAGGAGCAAGATTATGGCGTCATTGTCGAAGGGGAGAAGATCAAACTCGGCGCGGCAGCTTTGGCCGCAATGGCAATCCGACACTCCGAACGTCGTGCGGACTATGCGAACTGTCTGCGCCGATTGACCGCATTCACCGAGATGATGTGGCAAACCTCAGGTGCATTCCGCTGTTTTCTCCGCCCGGCCGATCGAGCCGATATCTGCCAGAACTTCTATCCCGGAGAGACCCTGCTGTTGTGGGCCGGGTGCTGGCTTGAATCGCGCGACACCGCATTGTGGCAAAAGATCGAAGCAAGCTTCCGCCACTACCGGCAATGGCATGCCGCGCAACCGAACCCGGCTTTCGTACCCTGGCATACGCAGGCGTACTACCTGCTGTGGCAGGCGACGGGAGATTCGCGATTCAAGGACGCCATCCTTGAGATGAATGACTGGCTTTTGCCCTTTCAGCAATGGGAGACCGTCGCGGATTACCCCGATACCCAAGGTCGGTTCTACGACCCCGACCTGCCCTACGGGCCTCCGCATGCTTCGTCCACCGGCGTCTACCTTGAAGGACTCATCGATGCCTTTCGCCTCGCGACCGCCATCGGCGACACGGACCGAGCGCATCGTTATGCCGAAACGATCAAACGCGGCGTACGCAACATCATGCAGCTTCAGTATTCGGAACGCGACGAATGCGCCGGGTTTCCCGCGCCGGAAAAAGCGCTCGGCGGGATCAGGACGACCGAATATAACAACCTGATTCGCATCGACAATGTGCAGCATGCGTTGATGGCCGTCATCAGGATTCTGAAGACTGATGATTTTCTCTGGGATCGATAGTACTCATCCCGCTTTAATGCCCTCTTCCCACGCAACATCGCGCTAACGAACTATCGCGACACAGGCAACACCCAATTCCAGCGGACAGCCGCCAGACGAAACGCCGTAATGCCAACAATCGCCAGCCAGACCGCCATGTCACCCGGCACCGCAAGGTAGAGCAGCGCGAAATAGACGTAGCACCCAATGAAAGCGCAGGTTGCGTACAGGTGCGAACGCTGGAACAGGGACGGCAGTTCGTTGCACAGGATGTCGCGCAGAACACCGCCGAAGGTGCCGGTAATCGTCCCCATGAACGCAGCAATGAAGAGCGATGAACCCAGCTCCAGCGCATAACCGGCCCCCGCCACGCTGAAAAAGCCAAGGCCGAGCGCATCGGCGATCAGCAGCGCACTCGGCGGAAAACGCCGGGTCGCGGGAAATAGCGCAAAGATCAGCGACAGGCCAAGAATCGCCATGGCATAGCCGTCGTGTTCGATCCAGAACAGCGGCGTGCGGTTCAGTAGCAGATCACGCAGCGTCCCGCCGCCGAAGGCCGCCACCAACGCGACGACGAACAGCCCGACCAGGTCCATGTCGCGTCGCCGCGCCTCGAACAGTCCCGCCAGCGCCGAGGCGAAGACGCCGATAATCTCGATGAATTTAAGCAGATCCATGGGACGGCACTATAACGGGCGGCGTAGCCATTCGGCAAACCGTGCGCCGCAATGGTGCAATGTCATACGAAACCGACCGCTCCGGTCGGTCGCAAACAATCGGACTCAGCCGACCATGGCGACCCGCTGAGCGCTTGTCTCAACGGAATCGGAGCGATCGAGTTCTCCGCATGCCAGCAGGACGCCGAAGCTCATGCCGATCATGTCGGCAACGCCACCCATCGTCATGTTCATGCGGATGTAATCGTGGTCGAGCGCTTCAAGGCAGGACAGGTAATCACCGCCATCGGCGATCAACCGTTCGAGCCGCTGACCGTCCTTCTTGAGCCGGTGCAATCCGAGCGGACCGACGCGATGCAGCGTCGTCGTATCCTCGACGCATTGCATCAGCCGCGCCATCATGGCGAAACTCGCCCGCTCGACATCGCCGTGCCGCCGCATCGCCGCGCGGAACGCCGGCAAGGCCACGTCGAACAAGGCCGGCATGCCGGCCGCCGTTTCGCCGATGATGCCTTGCGCCTGATACGCCTCGCGCACACGCTGGCCGTTGCTGGCGACGACAGGCGCCGTCCGGAAGAAGCGGATCGACAGTTGTGACAGTGTCTCGCGCAGCTGCGTTTCGTCGTCGGCGTCGGTGTGCCAGCGCGCGATCAGCAGCATGCCGGCAAGAAAAATGAAGCCCTTGTGCGTATTGGTGCCGAGTTCCGCGTAGAGCCGCTGCTCGGCCACGATGCCGAGATCCTTCTGGCATTCGAACGGTTCGCCGCGGATCAGCGAAGCGACCGTCGCCGCGACGAAATCGGCGACGATGTCGATCGACTCTTCCATCAGCGCCAGCGACAGATCGGGATGCGACCCGGTGTTGCGACAATCGACGAGACCGGGCTTCGGCGTCAGCATGAGTTCACGCCGCGCCCCTTCGACGAGGCCGGCCGCCAGACGTTCAAGCGCGGAAATTCGAGAGGAGTTCATGGGTTCTTGCAATCACTTCTTCCACAGGATGCCGTTTGGCCCGCATGCAATCGACCGCGGGTTCGGCGCAGAGGAGGCAGGTTCGCGGTGCCAGACCGAGTTCCTGTCGCCCGATCTGGATGCCGGAAGCATCATATACATCGAGGTCGACCAGTCGTGCCGCCGCTTCCGCCGACTCGATCGACACCATTCGGCGCTTGAGTTCAGGCGCCGCCGTACCAAAAACAATGGCATAGCTGCCAAGCGCGTCGTGCGCCAGAACCGCCGGCGACGACTGCGCGCAGGCCGCCAGCGTCTGGCGCAGCGCCCAGGCAAACATCGCCTCGGCGCCGTCCGGCCATTTATCTCGTCCGGCGATGTTCAGCGAGACGAAGACCAGCGCTTCCGGGCCGTCGCGCAGGACATCGAGCAGCGCCGCCTGGCGCTGCTCGCGGGCGTCGAGGAGACTATTCACGGACCTTGCGCACGACGTCGATGATCGAACCGTCGCGGTATTCGATCAGGCCGACCACCTTGTCCTCGAATTCGACAGGACGCGGCACGCCAGTCACTGCCTGGATCTCGTCGCGCAACTGTCGGATGTCCTTGACCGGCGCCTTGCGACGGATCAACTCTTCCTTCAGTTCCGGCAGGTTGTCATTGACCGCGATGCCGCGCTCGGTAACGATGACACCGACCGTTTCGCCCGGCGTCGTGATCGTCGTCACCTCGTCGCGGATCATCGGCAGACGACCGCGGATCGACGGACAAACGACGATCGAGACCTTCGCCCCGGCCGCGACGTCGCAGTGACCGCCGGTGTTGTGCAGGAGATAGCCCATCGACTCGGTATTGACGTTCACGTTGAAGTTAACGTCGATTTCGGTCGCGCTCAGAATCGCGCAGTCGAGACGATTGACGACGGCGCCGCAATTGAACGGATTGGCATACGTCCCGGCCGTCATTTCCATGTGGCGCTGGTTGCGCCCGATCGACTGCACCGCCTTGAGGTCGAAACATTGCACGTCGAAGAGCGCCTCGAACAGGCCCTCTTCCAGCATGTCGACGAAGTAGCCGGTGATGCCGCCGCAGCCGAAGCTACCCTTGACCTTGTCACGCCGCATCATGTTGCGCACGTGCTCGGCGACGGCCAGCGAGATGCCGCCCGTACCGGTCTGGAACGAGAAGCCGTCCTTGACGTAACCGGACGCCTCGATCACGGTCGCCGCGTGCTTGGCGATCTGCAGGCCGATCGGGTCGGTGGTGATGCGTGTCGTCGAGGACACGATCTTTTTCGGATCGCCGAGACTCGGCATCGTCGCGACGAAGTCGACAACCGACTGCGGGATGCTGACCGGCACGGCCGGGAACGGCACCAGATTGTCGGTAACGGCGACGACCTTGTGCGCATGCTGCGCATCGACGAGTGCATAACCCAGGCTGCCGCAGGCCGAGGGGCCGAAGAAGCCGTTGAAATTGCCATACTCGTCGCAGCAGGGCGCGGCGAGGAAGGCGACATCGACCGGCACTTCGCCGGTGATCAGCGAGCGCGCGCGACCGCCGTGCGAACGCACGATGATCGGGCAATCGAGTTCGCCCTTCGAGATCAGTTCACCGATCAGGCCGTTGACGCCGCATTCCAGACCGGTGATGACGCCCTTGCGGATGTAGGGCACGAGTTCCGAATGGACAACGTGCACCGAACTCGAGGCGATCTTGATGTCGCGGATGCCAAGTGCATCGATTTCGCGAACCAGTTCGTTGAGCAGGCGATCACCGTTACGCAGGCTGTGATGCGTCGAGATCGTCATGCCGCTCTTCAGTCCCGACGCGATGATCGCTTCGCGCAGACCACCGACCAGCTTGCTGCCGTTGTGCGCGATGCGGCGGATCTGCCGCGTCGAGCGCTCGGCATGCGGTTGAACCGACCACGGATCGCTGTAGGGAACCAGTTTCTTGCCGGCGAAGGTCTCGGGAATTTCCCGACCCAAACTATTCCGCGCCATAAATATCCTCCTCGTTGATGACCACATCGACCATGCCATGAGCACGCGCCGTGTTGAGCACACGCGCCGCACGCACCACGACCGGACGGTCGATCATCTTGCCCTTCAGTGAAATCACGCCGGTGCCCATTTCGCGGGCGCGCTTGATCGCGTCCATGACTTCCAGCGCGTAGTCGACTTCGGCCTGCTTCGGCGCGAAGACGTCGTGAATGATGTCGATCTGGCGCGGGTTGACCATGCACTTGCCGGTAAAGCCGAGCCGCTTGATGAGTTCCGTTTCCTTGCGCAGCGCCTCCATGTCATTGACATCGGCGAAGATCGAGTCGATGGCCTGGATGCCGGCGGCCTTGGCGCCCCAGAGCACGTTCATGCGAGCGTTGAAAAGCTCCTCTCCGCTCTTGGTGCGCTCGATTTCCATCGTCGCGGTATAGTCTTCGGCGCCGAAGGCGAGGCCGATAAGCCGCGGCGACGAACGCGCCGTCTGCACGGCATTGATGACGCCTTCGGCCGTCTCGATCGACGGCAGGATGCGGAAATGGCCGATCGGCAGGCCGAGTTCTTCTTCATACTCGGTCAGCAAGGTGTCGAGACGTTCAACGACTTCGGGTGAATCGGCCTTGGGCAGACGGATGCCATCCGGCAAAGCGGGGAGTACAGTCTTCAGGTCGTCGAGCGCCCACTTGGTATCGAGCCCGTTGATACGAACAAGAATCTCCTTGTTGCGATCCTTGTAACCTTCGAGAAAGCGGCGCACGAGAATGCGCGCAGCATCTTTTTCGCTGTACGGCACGGCGTCTTCGAGGTCGATCTGGATGGCATCGCAGTTGAAGAGCGGAATGTTCTGCAGCATCGACGGCATGTTGCCGGGCACGTAGAGCAGCGACCGGCGCAGTTTGAGTTCGGCCATGGATCAGGCTCCCGTGAAGAAAATGGTCGGCGTGCCGCCTTCCTTGGACAGGTGACGCTCGACGCCGTCCAGCACCAACTCGACCAGCACGATCTCGCACGTAGCGAACACTTCGGCTTCGAACATGTGTCCGCCGACGACGTCACCGGAAGCCTTCGACGCCATGATATGCAGATGGCAATCGATGCCCTCGCCTTCGGCCGGAACGATGTTGCCGGAAATGCCGAGCAATTCGAGCGGACCCTCGATGTCGTGGGTCACCAAACGCGCCGGCGTGATCGGCAGCTTGGCACCGCTCTTGATGTCCTTGAGCTTGACGTTCTTGACCGAGCCGATCGCCGACAGCACGACGGCCGCCTGGATCTTTTCGACCTTGATCATGTCTGCGATCCTCGCCACCAAGCTCTCGCCCGGCAGGATCTTGACCAGGAAGCGACGTCCCTGCGAGTATTCCTTGTACGACAGTCCCTTGTTTTCCATCATTCACCTCCTGCACGTTGGAGCGCCGCTTCCAGCCGCGCCTCGATTGCATAATCCAGCGCACCGCGGTCGCTGATGCCGATTTTTCCGGCCGTCACGCCACAGCGTGCCAGCACCTCTTCGAGCTTGGCGCGAATGAGATGCTCGAACTGCTTCTTGACCGTCGACTGGATGTCGATGACTAACTCATCGGCAGGTTCGACCGTCACCATCAGGTCGCTGGACTGCATCGTCCCGGCCTGCCCTTTCTTCACGATCTTCATAGATTGGCTCCTGTCTTCATTTGCAATTTCTTCCGTATCGGCGCGGCGGCGTCGCTCGTCAGATACGCGAGCGTCGTCGGCGGAACGAATTCCTCCAGGCGGGAGAGTTCGTTCATGCCGATCAATTCACGTACGCGGGATGCACTGATCACCCCGCTGGAAACCTGTATGCGCTCGACCTCGACGACCTCGACGCCGAGTCCCGGCAAAATGCGCTTCATCGCTTCGTTGTATCCGCCGGTCAGCGGACAACAGGGTTCGGTCCCGACGAAGCGACGGGTAATCCCGAAGGCCGGCGCGATGCGCGTTCCGAACACGGTCGCATCGAGTTCCATCTGGATGCGTGCAACCGGATCGTCCTGCTTGAGGAAATACGTCGGGAAGGTTGCGCCGCTGACGATGTAACTCGAAGAATCGAGAACAATGACATTGTCAATATCGCGCACACCGGCCTCGACCAGTTTGAAACGAACGTCGAACGGGAAAATCGAGCGATCCTCGCGCACGACAAACAAATAGAGAGTATCGACCAGGGACGCCGCCGTCTCGACGAGATAACGATGCCCGTTGGTGAAGGGATTGCAGTTCATCACCACGGCACCGGCCAACCCATCCTGCGCAGCGCGTCGGCACCCGGCCAACCACGCATTGAGGCCACCGCCGTATTCGAGCAGCGCGACCTTGCCCTGACTGGCGAGCAATCTGAAATTGAGCGCCTCGAAGCTCGTCGCGTATTCGGGTTTGGTGTAGATGAACAAGGATTCATGGCCGGCTGTCCGGGCACGATTGAGCAGACTCGTCACCAGTTCGCCCAGTGCCGCACCGCCCTGATAGGCTGGCTCGACGGCCAGCATCTTGAGAATATTGCCCGCCCGCGCGCCGGCGGCGACGAGTTGACCAGCCTCGTAAAGGCCGAACATCTCATCGAAGCCCGCTTCGAACGACAAGCCGCTCCGTTCTATCAGCGACCTGGCTTCGAGAACGCCTCTGCCGGACAACAATTCAGCGATCAATTGTGCATTCCCCAAAGAGGGGGATTCTAGACTGATGAAACTTTCAATCGGTTTTCAGGTGGCGGGTTTCCCCGCCGCCTGAGGACAAGACACGAGAATCAGATACGGATGTTGCCCATAAGCAGTGCCGTCGCCAGCCAGATCAGCGAAATGCAGATACCGGGGAGGATGGCAAACTTCTGCAGATCGCCGAATTCCACCTTACCCAGGCCAACCAGCAGGTAGGTCGAAGGAACCAACGGGCTGAGCAGGTGCATGCCCTGGCCGATCAGGGCTGCGCGGCCCATTTCATAGGCGGGGATGCCATATTCGGCAGCCGCCTTGGTCAGCACCGGCAGCACGCCGAAGTAGAAGGCATCGTTGGTCATGAAGAAGGTACCCGGCAGGCTGATCAGCGAGGTAATCAGCGGGAAGTGCGGGCCCATCTCGACCGGAATCCAGGAGATGATCATCTTCGACATCGACTCGATCATCTTGGTGCCGTCCATGATGCCCATGAACACACCGGCCGCGAAGATCAGCGAAACGACCGGCATCGCATTGGCACCGTTGGCAACGACGCGCGCCTGCTGCTCCTTGGTCGTGTAGTTGATCATCAGCGCCAGGGCCGTACCAATAATGAACAGGATCGCCAGCGGCATCAGTTCAACCATCAGCGCAACCAGCAGCACCGACGTCAGGCCGATGTTGATCCAGAATTTCTCCGGACGGCGCAGCTTCTCTGCCTCGGGATCTTCGGAAACAGCCGAATGGCTGCCATCGTGCGTGAAATCAATGACGCCGATACGGGCGCGTTCCTTCTTGCCCCAGTAATAGGCCAGGCCGAACACGAAGAGCGTGCCGAGCACCATCCCCGGAACCATCGGCACGAAAACATCCTTAGCTTCCACACTCAGCGAAGCAAGGACGCGCCCGGTCGGTCCGCCCCAGGGAATGATGTTCATAACGCTGTTTTCAAGCACGGCCAGCGAGGGCAAGATCAGCGGGTTGATGCCGATGCGACGGTGAACGCCGAACATGGCGGTACAGGTAACGAGATAGGTCGTCGAACCGTCGCCGTCGAGCGAGATCGCCGTCGCCAGCGCGGCCGTACCGATACAGACCTTGAGCGGATCACCGTGAACGGCCTTGAGAATCTTCTCGATGATCGGATCGAACATGCCGGCATCGATCATGGTGCCGAAGAAAAGAATGGCAAAGCAGATCATGATGCCGGTCGGCGCCACCTTGCGCACGCCATCCATCATCATCTTGCCGAACTTGGCGTCATGAAAACCGAGCGCCAGCGCCACCACGATCGGGATCAGGACAAGCGCGTTCATGGCCGACATGCGCTTCGACATGATCAGATACATGAACACGATAATCATTGCGAATCCGGCATATGCCAGAATAGTTTGACTCATTTTGACGAACCTCCAAAATTGAACACCTGCTGACACGCTGGCAATGCGTGCCACTCGTCATTCCGCTTGCCGCATCCACCCCCAGGACCCGACAAACCAGCACATCACGATCGGTGCGATACGACGGCCACCGATCCTACAAGCATAACGCCAAATCAAAATAACGACCCGGCGGAACAGACAAAAAATGAAAGAAGGCCGCGGAGGAGTGACACGGCCTTCTTTCCGGCCTGAAACTGTGCCGACAGTGATTAGAAGCGGTAACGTCCGCCCATCATCCAAACTTTTGGCGTGAAATTGGCCACTGCGTCGAAGCCCTGGCAAACGCCACCCGCACACGGCGCATTCGTGCCGCCATTCTTGTTGCTCGTCTGCGCGTAGTAGGTGTACAAGTCCGTTTGCTTGTCCAATGCATACTCGTAACCGATACCGTAATGGTCGGAATCCTTATTCGTGGTCAACTTGTCATTCAGATGACCATAAGTTGCACGAACGGTATGGACACCACCGAACGGCATTGCGACGCCAAGCCAATAGAAGGTCTTGTCTGCGGTTGTGTTCGATGCCAAACCGGCTTGAGTATCCTTGGACTGGATGTACTGCGCAAACAACTTAGCAACCTTGAAATCATAGCTTCCGCCAAGATTGTAGGCTTTACGATTGACCGGTTCGGTAGCAGGCGCGGAAACCGTAGCATTGGACCGGAAGAAACTCAGATAACCCGTACCCAACAAGAGGGGACCATTTCGGTACGTAAGCACACCACTGGTCCCACGCCCTTCATCCTTGGGACCCGCTTGATTACTCATGGCGATGGCGTTGGTAACAGCCCCACCGGTAGCGCCAACGTCACTATTGGAATTGTTTTCCATACCAGCCGAGTACGCTGCGCTGGCTTGGAAACCGGCGATGCTCGGCGTCGAGTAGAAGGCGCCATTGTCAAACCGACCTGCGGCCAGCCCCGCCCAAAGCTTGTAAGCGGTGGCACCACCAATGGAGAAGGGATCTGTGTCACGCGCCAGCGTGTAAATCGGCGCATAGTCACGACCGAAATGGATGTCACCGAATTTCTTGCTGCGCAAACCGAGGAACGTCTGACGGGAGAAAATAGCCACGCCGCTGCTGCTCGTCGACGAAGACGAAAGCGTTCCGTACCCCGGATTGCTGATGTTGCTGGAATGGTTGGTTGATTGACCGTTGTCAATCGAAACCCCTGCCTCCAAAGTAAAATAGGCCGTCAAGTCATCGCTAAAACTTCTTTCCCCCTTGAAGCCGAGACGACTTGCAGTTCCCATGCCGCTCTGAACACGTGTCTTGTAACCCAGACCATAGTTGGCATATTCGAGACCACCGTCGGCAACACCATAGATGGTGAAGCCCTTCGGCAACAGATTGCCCTCACCGGCAGCCGGAACCGCCGGCGCCGCGGCAACCTTTTCCTGAGCCACACGGGCCGTTTCCTTGGCCGAAGCGGCCTCTTTGGTAACAGCCTCGAGCTTCTTCTCGAGTTGCTCAAGGCGTGCCTTCTGCGCTGCCACTTCGCGCAACAGGTCGCTTGCTGCGTCGGCATAAACGCCGCCAGCCGCGGTTGCCATGCAACCAAACAAGATCATGCTTGCGACAGAGCGCTTCGCCCCGCGTGTATTTTGCTTGTGACTCATGAATCCTCCGATAAATATTCTTAGGCAGCACCACGTCACAATGACGAACCGTGCGGCGTCACTGTAAGGAGGCGAAGCCTTCAATTAGCCTTCATGAGGCTCACAATTTCACAAGATTTAACCCGGCCTGACAAAATCACTATCGTCTTATGCACACGAAACAAAAGTGGCATACTGGCGCTCCGTTCGAAGCCTTCAACTGCCACAATCACCGGTCGCGACCGTCAGACCCCATGAAACTCTTACTCGTCGAGGATAATCGGGACCTTTCCTCCTGGCTGACAAAGCTGCTGCAGCAGTCGGGGTATGTCGTCGAACAAGCCTTCACCGGTGAGGAGGCGGCGCAATTCCTGCTCACTCAGTCCTATGACGCTATCCTTCTCGACCTGATGCTTCCGGGCATCAACGGACAAAGTCTGCTCAGAAGCCTGCGCAATGCAAACAACAATGTGCCGGTATTGATCATCAGCGCGCAGGACAAGATGCAGGACATCATCGAGAACCTCAACCTCGGTGCCGACGATTACCTCGCCAAGCCATTCGACATCCAGGAACTCGAGGCCCGGCTGCGCTCGCTGCTGCGCCGTTCAAGCGGGAAAGCCAACCCCGTCGTCTGTTGCGGCGAACTCCAGTTCGACACGAACTCGCGACAATTCAGCTGCGCCGGCAAGACACTGGCGCTCACCCCGCGCGAACATGCCGTGCTGGAATTGCTGATCCGCGTTCCGGGAAAAACCGTTTCCAAGAAAGAGCTCGCCGACAGCCTGAGCACGCTCGACGAACTGGTCACGGCCAACGCGCTCGAGATCTACATCGTCCGCCTGCGCAAAAAGCTTGAGCAAAGCGGCGCCCAGATCATCACGCTACGCGGCCTCGGATACATGCTGACCTATGTCGCCGACTAATCGATACCGCTGGTTCCATAGCCTCAAGAGCCGCTTGATCCTGTGGATCCTGATGCCGACCGCCCTGCTCTTGCTGATCGACATCGCCGTCATCTACAGAAATTCCGAAAGCATTGCCACTTCGGTACAAAAAGTGCTCCTGCACGGCTCGGCTGAAATCATTTCGGACCAACTGTTCTACAACGAGGGCACCTACGACATCAGCATTCCGCCGGCCGCCTTCGAACTTTTCAAGAGCCGACATCGGGATCGTGTGTACTACGCGGTTCACAGTCAGACCGGAACGCTCATCGCTGGCGGTGACGAGCTTCCGCGCTATCCGAACCGAACCGAAATCGAGGAACCGATCTATTTCATGACCGACATCGATGGCGAGCCTGTGCGCGTCATCGTCTTCGCCCACACACTGACGAACGCTCCCTCGGAAGAATTCGCCATCACCCAGGTCG
The DNA here is from genome assembly GCF_900099695.1 of Propionivibrio dicarboxylicus. GTDB lineage: Bacteria > Pseudomonadota > Gammaproteobacteria > Burkholderiales > Rhodocyclaceae > Propionivibrio > Propionivibrio dicarboxylicus. Next base: position 47,940 of record NZ_FNCY01000022.1, read on the forward strand.
CACAGACACTGCGCGGGCACGATGAATTCCGCGACGACCTGATCCTGTCGACCGTGCGCGGGCATCTGCTGGTCCTGTCCATCACCGTCGCTGCGCTCTTTATCGCCTTGCGCTGGACGCTCCAGCCACTCATGCGTTTCAGCAACATGCTCTCGCAACGCAGCCCAGGATCGCTCGACATCCTCGATGAACAAAACGCGCCGACCGAGCTTCAACCGGTCATCCACGCACTCAACGGCTATGCCGACAAGCTTCGATATACGCTGTCGTCCTACGAAAAATTCGTCTCGAACACTGCACACCACTTGCGCACCTCGTTCGCCATCATGGCATCACAGATCGACTTCGCGCGACGCAATAGCGACGACCCGCGCAGCCAGGCCGAGACACTCGATTCGATCCGGAAAACGATGGGCGAAAGCAGCAAACTCATCAACCAACTGCTCGTTCTCGCTTCGGTCGAGCAAAACCGGCAAGACCGCTCGACCGAGGCGCCCGTGTGCCTCTCGGAAGTCATCGCCCAGGTCATCGAGCAGATGGCACCGCTCGCCCAGCAAAAGGGTATCGAACTGGGGGTCGATGATTTCGACGAAACACTCTTCATTTCCGCCAGACCCCACTTGCTCCAGGAAGTATTCTCGAACCTCATCGGCAATGCCGTCCAACACATGGGCAAACCGGGCGGCGTCACCGTATCGCTCCGGCGCGATCACGACCGCGCGCATATCGTCATTGCCGACGACGGCATCGGCATTCCTCTGGAGATGCAGCCGCGGATATTCGAACGTTTCTTCCGGATCGACCCAGGGCGCCCCAACGGTAGCGGACTGGGCCTCGCGATCGTCAAGGAAATTTGCGATATGCTCGACGGAACGGTCAGCGTATCGACACCGTCGAACGGCATCGGGCTGCAATTCGATCTACTCTTTCCTTTGTCATCGGAACAAGCATGATGGGCAAGACACTACGCGCAACTGTCATACGCCTGGCCGTTATTATTGCGGCCGCTGTCGGGACCATGCCGGCTGTGGCCGACGACAAGATCACGATCATCGTCAGCAGCATCGAGAAACAGATTTACCTGCCGGCAAAACTCGCCGAACAGCTTGGCTACCTCAAGCAAACCGGCCTCGATATCGAACTGCGTAGCGTCCCCGCGGGCGCCAACGCCGAGAAGGAAATGCTGCTCGGCCTCGCGCAAGGGGTCATCGGGTTCTACGACCACACCATCCACTTGCAAGCGCGGGGAAAGCTCGTCCAGTCGGTGATTCAATTCAGCCAGGCCCCGGGAGAAGTCGCGCTGGTTTCGAAAGCCGCGGCAAAGCGCATCCGGTCACCGGCAGACTTCAAGGGAAAAACGCTCGGTGTGACGGCGCTCGGGTCGTCGACCCATTTCCTCATGCATTTCCTCGCCAATAATGCTGGCGTCAAGACCGGTGAATTCGCCACCCTGCCGGTCGGTGCCGGTGAGAAATTCATCGCCGCGCTGCGTCAGGGAAAAATCGACGCCGGCATGACAACGGAACCAACGCTGTCGCGCCTCACCGCCTATGGTGATGCCAGCATCCTCGTCGATCTGCGCAGCGTCGCCAGTACCGAAGCGGTACTCGGCGGCACTTACCCCGGCGCCTGCCTCTATATGCCTAAGGCATGGGTCGACAAGAACCGTGACGCGGTGCAGAAGATCGTCACCGCCTTCGTTCAGACATTGCGCTACATCGACACCCACGACGCCCGCGAGATTGCCGAAAAAATGCCACCAGAGTATTACGGCGAGGAAAAAGTGCTCTATATCGAAGCCTTGAAAGCCGGCAAATCGATGTTCACCGCCGACGGCATGATGCCCGAAAATGGCCCGCCGACGGTACTCCGCATCCTGCGCGAGTTCGACAAGGCTGTTCAGGGAAAACCCATCAATCTCGCCAACACCTACACGACCGAGTTCGTCAAGGCGGCCCGCCAGGCATTCCCCGAATAGCGCTGCCGCTGCTGCCGTGACAGCCAGCGTCATCCGCACACCGGTGGAACGCCCCGCCGCATGCCACTAGCATCGACACCAAAACATTCACCCGATTTTCCATAAAAAAACCGCCAGTCCGAAGACTGGCGGTTTTGCTTTTGATACGAGCGTAAAGCCGGATTACTCTTTGATGGCAGCCTGAGCAGCAGCCAGACGCGCGATCGGCACACGGAACGGCGAGCAGCTGACGTAGTCGAGGCCGACCTTGTTGAAGAAGCCGATCGATGCCGGATCGCCACCGTGCTCACCGCAGACGCCGAGCTTGATGCCCGTGCGGGTCGCACGACCCTTGTCGGCAGCCGCCTGGACGAGTTGACCGACGCCGGTCTGGTCGATCGACTGGAACGGATCGACTTCGTAGACGCCTTCGTTCAGGTAGCACGGCAGGAACTTGCCGATATCATCACGCGAGAAGCCCAGCGTCATCTGCGTCAGGTCGTTGGTACCGAACGAGAAGAACTCGGCTTCCTTGGCGATGGCGTCGGCGACGAGCGCGCCGCGCGGCGTTTCGATCATCGTACCGAGCAGGTAGTCGATCGTCGCGTTGCGCTCGGCGAACACAGCCTCAGCGGTCGCCCGGATGAGCTTGGCCTGCAGGTTGAATTCACGCAGCGTGCCGACCAGCGGGATCATGATCTCGACCTTCGGCGTGATGCCTTGGGCCTTGCTGTTGAGCGCCGCTTCGATGATCGCGCGAGCCTGCATTTCGGTGATTTCCGGATAGGTGATACCGAGGCGGCAGCCACGGTGGCCCATCATCGGGTTGGCTTCGTGCAGGTCGTCGACGCGATGCTTGATCTCTTCGTAGCTGAGGCCCATTTCGTTGGCCATTTCGCGTTGAGCAGCTTCGTCGTGCGGCAGGAACTCGTGCAGCGGCGGATCGAGCAGACGAACCGTGACGGGCAGGCCGTCCATCGCCTTGTAGATGCCTTCGAAGTCGCCACGCTGCATCGGCAGCAGCTTGGCCAGCGCCTTGCGGCGGCCTTCTTCGTTCTGCGCCAGAATCATTTCGCGGACGGCCTTGATACGGTCGCCTTCGAAGAACATGTGCTCGGTACGGCACAGGCCGATACCGACGGCGCCGAAGTTGCGCGCCACACGAGCATCTTCCGGCGTATCGGCGTTGGCGCGGATGGCCAGACGCTTGTACTTGTCGGCGAGATCCATCAGTTTGCCGAAGTCACCCGACAGGTCGGCGTCCTTGGTGTCGATCTTGCCGGCATAAACCTGGCCCTTCGAACCATCGAGGGAGATCCAGTCGCCTTCCTTGTAGACGACGCCGCCGACCGTCATCGTGCGGGCCTTCGGATCGACGCGCACGGCGCCAGCACCCGAAACGCAGCACTTGCCCATGCCGCGGGCAACCACCGCCGCGTGCGAGGTCATGCCGCCACGCGCCGTCAGGATACCCTGGGCGACAGCCATGCCGCGCAGATCTTCCGGCGAGGTCTCCTGACGCACCAGGATGACGTTCTTGCCTTGCGCAACCCATTCTTCCGCTTCATCGGCGAAGAACACGATCTGGCCCGTGGCCGCGCCCGGCGAAGCCGGCAGACCGTTGGCGATCGACTTCGCCTTCTTGATCGCAGCGCCGTCGAACACCGGGTGCAGGAGCTCGTTCAGACGATCGGCACCGACGCGTTGCAGCGCCGTCTTTTCGTCGATCATGCCCTGCTGCAGCATTTCGATCGAGGTACGCACGAGGGCAGCGCCGGTGCGCTTGGCCGAGCGGGTCTGCAGCATCCAGAGCTTGTTTTCCTGGATGGTAAACTCGATGTCCTGCATGTCCTTGTAGTGATTTTCCAGCGCGGTCTCGGTCTTGACGAGTTGCTCGTAGATCGCCGGCATCACTTCTTCAAGCGACGGGTACTTGCTCTTGCGCTCTTCTTCGCTGACTTGCGCGAGGACGGCCCAGCGGCGCGAACCTTCGAGCGTGATCTGCTGCGGCGTGCGGATGCCGGCAACGACGTCCTCACCCTGCGCGTTGATCAGGAATTCACCGTTGAACATGTCTTCGCCGGTCGCCGCATCGCGCGTGAAGGCCACGCCCGTGCCGCTGTTGTCGCCAAGGTTACCGAAGACCATCGACTGAACGTTAACGGCGGTACCCCAGGAGTCAGGAATGTCGTTCATCTTGCGATAGAGCACGGCGCGATCGTTGTTCCAGCTCTGGAACACGGCCATGACCGATCCCCACAACTGTTCCCACGGATCGTTCGGGAATTCGCGGCCCAGGCGATTCTTCACCAGCGCCTTGAACTCGGCAACCATGTGCTTGAGATCGTCGACGGAAAGGTCCGTATCGAGTTCGACACCACGCTTCGCCTTGATTTCGTCGATGATTTCCTCGAACGGGTCGTGGTCTTCCTTCTTCTCGGGCTTGAGGCCCATGACAACGTCACCGTACATCTGGATGAAACGACGATACGAATCCCAGGCGAAACGCTCGTTGCCCGACTTCTTGGCCAGGCCGGCGACGGCTTCGTCGTTCAGACCCAGGTTCAGGATGGTGTCCATCATGCCCGGCATCGAGGCGCGCGAACCAGAGCGGACCGAAACCAGCAGCGGATCGTTGGCATCGCCGAAGGTCTTGCCCATTTCCTTCTCGACGAAGGCCACGCCCTGCTTGACTTCAGCTTCGATAAGCTTGCGCACGGCATCCTGGCCCTGCTCGGTATAGACCGTGCAGGCATCGGTCGCGATAGTAAATCCAGGCGGTACCGAAATTCCCAAGCGGCACATTTCGGCGAGGTTCGCACCCTTTCCGCCGAGCGTGTTCTTCATGTCCGCGGCACCGTCTGTCTGCGATGCTCCAAATACGTAAATTAGCTTATTTGCCATGTGTCAACCCATGTTGAAAAAAGGACCCACTCCGATTACCGACCACCTGCGCCGGTAACCATGCCTACAAAAACGAAAAACGGACATTTTACCCTAACAAACAGGCTTCTGCATTCAAATTCAGCACAATAAAAGGCGACAAACAGTGGGATACTGACGGTCGCAGTGCAAAATCGCGTACAATTCCGCATATAAGGAATTTCGAACATGAAGCTCCTTCGCTGCGGAAAAAACAGACAACCCTTTCAAAACAAGAGACTTATTTCGACAGCCATGCCAATCGTATCGATCGACAACCGCCGCCTCTATCGCCAAATATCTGACCAAATTTGCCGGCTGATCGACTCGGGGGAGTACAAACCCGGCGAACGTCTGCCGGCCGAGCGTATTCTGGCGGAACAACTCAACGTCAGCCGCCCCACGGTACGCGAAGCACTGATCGCGCTGGAAGTCGAGGGCCGCGTCGAAATCCGCGGCGGTGCCGGCGTATTTGTGCTCGACAACAAGGAAATCCACAGCGACTCGACATCGGTGAGCAACAGCGCCGTCCCGATGCCGGGACCGTTTGAAGTGCTCTTCGCCCGCGACCTGATCGAGCCCGACGTTGCCGCGCTGGCCGCCAAAAACGCCACCGCGGTACAGATTGCCGAACTCTCGCAGGCGATGGGCGACATGGTGTGCTGCTCGGCATCCGACCCTCGACGCCTCGAATTCGATCGCAATTTCCATTTCGCGATGGCGGCAGCCTCCGGCAACACGGCGCTTCTGCTGGCCATCCAGGCGCTGTGGGCGCCGCGGGAACAGGTGGTTTACATCCGCCTCGAAGACCATTTCCATAATGAGCAGGTCTGGCAACGTTCGATTCTCGAACATCGCGAAATCCTCGAGGCGGTCAAGCGCAATGATCCGAAAGCCGCGCGCACGGCCATGCACCGACACCTGAAAAACGCCCGCCTGCGCTTTGCCTCCAACTGGCGCCAGGACTAGCCCGGCCCTTATTGGCCCGCCATGGCGGGCCAATAAATTTTCTACCCCCTTATTTGACGCGCCGCGGCAGCGTCTTCATCTCATTTGACAGCACTTCAGCGGGCGGCACCGGTGCACTGAAGTAATAGCCTTGCAATTCGTCACACCCCGACGCCGCCAGCGCAACGCCCTGCTCAACCTCCTCCACCCCCTCGGCAACGACCCGCAGGCCAAGCGTATGTCCGAGACCGATGATGGCCTGCGTGATCGCCAGATCCTTCGGGTCATCGAGCATATCGCCAACAAAGGAGCGATCGATCTTCAGCTTGTCGATCGGGAAACGATAGAGGTAATTGAGGCTCGAATAGCCGGTACCGAAATCGTCGACCGCCAGCGAGACGCCCAGCGCCTTGATCCCGTGCAATATGCGAATGGTGTTTTCCATGTCTTCCATCAGCAGGGTCTCAGTCAATTCCAGTTCGATGAACGAGGGATCGGCACCTTGTTCTGCAAGCGCCGCGCGCAGCGATTCGATCAATTGCTGGTCGCGGAACTGGCAGGCGGACAGATTCACCGAAACGCAGAGATCGCCGACGCCTTCCTCGCGCCAGCGGACTTGCTGACGACAGGCCTCGGCGAAGACCCAATAGCCGATAGGAATGATGTGTCCGCTTTCCTCGGCAATGGGAATGAAGCGCGACGGCGGTATGCATCCGAGCACCGGATGGTTCCAGCGTAGCAAGGCCTCGACGCCGACCATGCGGGACGTCCGCGCATCGATCCGCGGCTGGTAGACCAACTGAAGCTCGCCGCGATCGACGACGTCGCGAAGATCCTGTTCGATCTCGACCCGCTCCCTGGCGTGCCGGTTCATCTCCGCGGTAAAAAACTGAGCGTTGTTGCGACCGACGAATTTGGCCTGATACATCGCCGCATCGGCATTGCGCATCAGTGTCTCGACGTCGCCACCGTCCTCGGGATAGACGGCGACACCGACGCTGCACGACACCACAAGTTCGGCGCCATCGACGTCATGCGGACAGCGGACAGCCGGAATCATCCGCTTATTGACGATATGCTCGATTTCGTCACGCCCTGCAATGGCGTGAAAGACGACGACAAACTCGTCGCCACCAATGCGACTGACGGTATCGCCCGAACGCACGGAGTCGAGCAGACGCTGCGCCACCGAACGCAGCAAGCCATCGCCGATGTGGTGACCGAGGGAGTCGTTGATATTCTTGAAGCGATCGAGATCAATGAACAGGACGCCGACATGCTTGCCGCTACGCTCCGCCTGCTGCATGGCTTTCTTCAGGTGATCGAGACAAAGCGCGCGGTTGGGCAGATCGGTCAGCGCATCGTGGTGCGCCAAATGACTGATGCGCTTTTCATGCTCCTTGCGCTCGGTAATATCCAGCGCGGCAACGACAAAATGGGTGATTTCCCCGTCCTTGTCCCGAACCGCGTTGATGACCGCCCAGACCGGAAAACTCTCGCCGGTCTTGCGCCTTAGCCAGACCTCGCCCTGCCAGGAACCGCGGATCATCGCAGTGCTCCACAGCTGATCGAAGAAGGCATCCGAATGATGATCCGATCGCAGGCACTCCGGCGTCTCGCCGAGCACTTCGGTCGAGTCATACGCCGTGGTTCGACAAAATGCACGGTTGACGGTGACGATCCTGCGCTCGGCATTCGTCACCATGATGCTCTCCGACGACGCCTCGAACACCTTGGCCCACAGTTCCAGCCGCGCTTCCATCTGCTTGATCTGGCCGATCGGCGTAAACGCAGTCAATACAGCGTCATGATCCTGGTAGCGCAGGCGCCGGGCCGAAAGCAGCGCCCAATGTGCCTTCTTGCCGTCATTCCAAAGCACCTCGAACTCATTCACCACACCGCGATCCGACAACTGCTGGAAGAAGCGGACACGGCGCGACGAATCCAGGCTTTTCAGCCATGGATCGCGCTCGCTGTCTTGCAACCACCCGAGCGCCCATTGGTTGGTATGCAGGATTTCGTGATGCGGGATAGCCGTCACCATCAGCGGGATCGGAATGGCTTCGAGCAATTCCCGTTGCGCCTCGGCGGCGCGGGCGCTGGCGGCCAACTCCTGCTCGACAAGACGGGATCGATCGAGCTTTTCCAGCATCAGGTTGAAGGACTTGACCAGCCTGCCGAGTTCATCTTCCGACGTCCAGTGCGCCCGCAAGCGGTAATCCCCTGATCCACTGACATCGTCGGCCACTTCGGACAAGCGCCGGATCGGCACGACGATCGTGCGCGCAACGAAATAAACAACGCTCAGGATCAGTGCCAACAAGGCGCCGGCCGTCCCGAGATGCCACCACATGCGCGAAAACAGCGAATCGATGCGCGCCTTGAGCAAGGCGTCGAGCGTATTGCCAACATCGGTCCATGCCGAAAACAGCGTCCTCAACGCGATCTCCCGCGCACTTGCCAGCGAGGATGACGATGCCGACGCCAGCGCCAACTGTCGCGTCGATTGTCGCAAGGTCTCGATCGCGCCGAGCAAAGCCGCCCTCGAAGGATTCAGCACTTCCGCGAGCATCGGCCCGCCAGCGGCGATCGCTTCTTCATAGTCGGAAACAATACCGCGCACCAAGGCATCGAGTTGCCCCTCCACAATCAGGTATTCGACTTGACGCTGCTGCCGCAGCGATGCCGACGGCGCCAGGGCCACCGCTTCGGCCTTGTCATGGACACGGAGAATGACGTCGAACAACTCCGGAAAGCGGATGATCAGCAAGGACATCGTGTAATAGCTATCGAGGTCCGGATCAAGGATGAGGTTCGACTGGTTTCCGATCCGGGTCACCAGTCCCTGCAATGCCGAAGTCATCGACGCGAGCGCTGCTTTGCCGTTGCGCGCCCCGGTAAGCACGGTCTCCACCCGCCTGGCCAGGCGCTCGGCTAGGTCGTTGCTGCCGAAGGACTCGCCGAAACGCGTCTCAGCCGCTCGAATCGCCGGCAGCACTGCCGCTGTTCCTCCCGGAGCATCGGCCATGACAACCGGCATCAAGGCATCGCGCAATACGCCGACATAAGCACTCCCGGCCAATTCCTTACGTGCAAAATTAATGGCGATGTATTTCTCGTTGATCAGGATCGCCGAGACAAACAGCACCGCCGACAGATCCAGTACATAGATGAGGACAAGCTTCCGGCTGACGCTCAAGGTCCCGATCAGACGACGTAAAAATTGCATGACGACATGCTCCGTTCTCCCATACCCGGCTCTAAAGCAACAACCGCACCTAGAATGGCGGCATACGCCAAAGCGTTTATATGAAAGGATTCGGAACAACGACTGCCGCTGGAATAGCCACAGGACACCCCAAATCGGTGCCGGGCGAAAAACAGGGATGCGCCGCGCACCATCCTGGCGCGGCGCATGGAATCCGGGCTAAGAACGCCCTACTTCGGCGGCGAACGGGAAAAGCACCCTCTGGCATCCGGATTCGAGCCAAGCGCTTGCGACCAAGCTGCCAGTTCTTCCTGGAAGCCGGACACCGTTCGGACCAGCGCCTCGACGCCACCGCGCGCATCGGACCTCGTCGCGGCCCGTTCGACGAAAAGGCGCCGCTCGGCGACGACGCGTCGCTTGCCATCGACCAGCGTCATACTGCCCTGGAGCACCCCACGACTGACGGTCGGCGCGTCGAAGACGTGCGAGAACTCCTGCACGTCAATGCGCAAAAGACAGACCGATGTCGCCCCGGCAGCAGGAAATCCAAGAGACTGACGCAGTCGCTGCGCGATCAGGCCCCCTGGATTGGCAGCCCAGCGGCTGTCGGCATACTCACGCGGACGCAATGGGTCGTCATAATTCAGGCGATAGTCGATGCTCAAGGCATCGAACCACGGCGGCGTACGGACCTCCAGCGCAATCCCGACCCAAGCGCCGCCATCGGCACCGGCAGCGCCGGCAAGTCCAAAGTCATATACCGCTGACGGCGGCAACTGACGCGAACCGACGGCACAGGCCGACAACAGCAGAATCCATCCTCCCGCCAGCACGTACCGCACTCGCCTCATCGCATTTCCTTTCGTTCCGCCGGCGTGACGAAACCGGACTCTCCCGGCCCAGGCACCATCCGCCGTCCGCCGAAGAGCAGGCTCTGCGGCGATTCCTCCAGCACCTGCAGCACGCGGTTCAATTGCCGCGAGGTCGTCGCCAGTTCACCGGTCAGTTCATTGACCCCCGGCACCAGCGCACCCGACGCGCCGGTCACCGGATCGCCGATCAAGCGATCGACTTTCTCGCCGACCTCGCGCAGGCTGGTCACCAGCGCCCGCGTTTCGACAAACAGCGGCCCGACCTGATCCGCCGCGCGTTCGGCGCTCTGCAAGGTCGCCTGCAAATGCCGGATGTTTTCGGACGACAACAGAACTCGCAGTTGTTCCGACATGGCCCGCGTCTGCGCCGTCGCCGCCTCGACATTGGCCAGTGTCCGGGCGATCGACTGTCGATTGTCGGGACTCAGCAACTGATTGATGCCGACCACGATGTCACGGACATTGTGCAAGGTCTCGGCGCCGGTCTCGGCGAGTTCCTGCACAAAAGAATCGCGCATCGGAATGCGCGGCAGACTGCCGTTGATACCGGCCAAGGCACGCGGCTGGGTACCGGAATCCTCCAGCTGCACATGCGCAATACCGGTCACCCCCTGAAAGCCGAGCTTGGCGACAGTCCCTTCGGTAACGGGAATATCGGCACGGATGCGAATACGGATCAGCGTGTAGCGGATATCGGAACTATCGAGCTCGATCTGTTCGACCCGCCCGACGCGGACACCGCGATAACGCACCTGCGCCTGCGCATTGAGGCCGGTCACATTCTTCGTTGCGACGACGAGATAGCTGCGCGTGTCCTCGCTCTTGCCGCCGAACCACCAGAGCGCCAATACCGCCGACACGCCGAGCATCAGCGTGAACAATCCGGCCAGGAGTGCATGCGCACGATTTTCCATGTTTATATATTTCTCAGCGCGGCAAGCGCGTGCTCCGAACAAAAGAAATTACGAATGAACGGGTGATCTACCGCCAACACTTCCGACGGTCGCCCGCAGGCAATGATACGCTGCTCCGCCAGCACTGCGACATGGCTGGCGAGTCCCGCCAGCGTATCGAGGTCGTGGGTCACCATGACGACGGTAAAATCGAGCTGTCGCTGCAGCATGTCGATGAGCTTGACGAAATTATCGGCGAGATCGGGATCGAGCCCAGCCGTCGGCTCATCGAGCACGAGCAACTCCGGCTCCAGCGCGAGCGCCCGGGCCAATGCCACGCGCTTGACCATGCCACCCGACAGTTCCGCCGGCATCAGATGCGCGTGCGCTGGCAGCAACTCGACCATGGCGAGCTTCTGTCGGACAAGATCGCCGATCAGATCTTCGTCCAGTCCGCGCAATTCGCGCAAAGGGAAGGCGATATTGTCATAGACCGACAAGGCCGAAAAAAGCGCGCCATGCTGGAACAACACGCCGAAGCGCCGCCGCAAGGCCTTGCGCACGACCGGATCGGCATCGAAAACAGATATGCCAAACAATTCGACAGACCCGCGCTCGGGTTTCAACAAGCCGACGATCTCGCGCAGCAAGGTCGTCTTGCCGCTACCGGAACCGCCGACCAGCCCGAGCACCTGTCCCGCCGCCACGTCCAGATCGATATCCCGATGCACCGTCGTCGTGCCGAAACGCGTCGACACGCCCCGCACCCGGACCACCGGCAATGACGGCATCACATCTTCATGCGTCATCATCCAGCCCCCGGAATGCCGATCGTGCGGGTGAAAATGGCAATGATCGCATCGACGATGATCACCAGCGTGATCGCCGACACCACCGAAGTTGTCGTGCGTTGCGACAGGCTCTCCGTATTCGGCCGCACCTTGAGTCCAAAGTGGCAGGCGATCAGTGCGATGACGAAGCCGAAGACACACCCCTTGCCCAACCCGATCCAAAGATTGGACAAGGGCACCACGCGCGGCAAGGCGTCGATGAAATAGCCGTAGGCCAGCCCCATTTCGAGATTGGCCGACACCATGCCGCCAACGATTCCCGCGGCCGAACACCAGACGACCAGAAGCGGCACCACCAGCGACAAGGCAGCCACCTTGGGCAGAACAAGACGCAGGCTGCGCGACACGCCCATCGTCGCCAGCGCATCGATTTCCTCGGTAACACGCATCACACCGATCTGCGCGGTCATCGCCGATCCCGAGCGCCCGGCAACAAGCACCGCGACGATCACCGGACCGAGTTCGCGAATGATGGCGATACCGAGCAGATTGACGATATAGATGTCGGCGCCGAAGGTTTTCAGTTGCAGCGCCGACAAGAACGAAAGCACGATGCCGATCAAGAATCCGACGAGCGCAATCACCGGCAAGGCCTGCGTCCCACTGCGATAGATATTGGCGGAGAACTCGCGCCAGGGAATGTCCTGCGGATGGACGCACAAATAGCCGACGTCCAGCACCAATTGACCGAACAAGGTGACAAGATCGCGAAGGTTCCTCGCCGCGGCCAGCATGACCCGCCCCAAGGCGACGATCCAGAACAAGGGATCGACCGCCCGCGCCGACGCGCCGTCTCGCGGTACAGCAGCGGCACGATCGAAGACGGCACGCAAGGATTCGCTCACCGCCACCTGATCCGGCCACTGCCGCCCCCAAGCGCGCCACAACAGCAAGGCAGCGGCGCTGTCAAGGCGCTCGATACCGGAGAGATCCCAGCACGGCGAGCGCGCCAATAGTGCCGCCAGCCGCGACTCCAGAGCAGACAGGGGCATCGGCAGATTGGCGAGGGTCCAATCGCCGACGAGTTCGACGCGAACGGCGCCGCTCCCTTCGCGAATCAGCGCATCGATGCTGGCCATATCAGCCCAAGCCCTCCAGCGCGCTTCGACGCCGGATCCTGAAACGGCGGCCGATCCGCGACCAGGTCTGCACTTCATCGGCGAGCGCGGCCGCACTCAAGGGATTGTCCTGCAGCCAGGCCAACGGCAGCTCCATCAGGAAATCGCCATTGACCAGACGCAGACGGAAAGGCGGTAAAGGTTGATCGTCACGGGAACGATGCAGCAAGGCGGCAAGACGGAGACAGAAAACGGTTCGCCACAACGCATCGCTCACCGGGATCGAATTGACGCGCTCGAGCTTCCCCCGCTGCCCGAGAAGCATGAAGGAAAGCCGTTCCTGATCCTTCCTTGAGAACCCCGGCATATCGGCGTTCGCGGCGATGTAGGCGCCATGCTTGTGGTAGCCGCTATGCGAAATGGAAAGCCCGATCTCATGCAGGGACGCCGCCCATTCGACCAGGAGCCGTTCGCCTGCGTGTTCGGACAGGGTCAGGTCGACCATTCTGCCCAACAGCGCCAGCGCCGTTTGTCGAACGCGCGTCGCCTGGCCCGGATCGACCTGGTAACGACGCATGAATTGCCGCACGGTCGCATCCCGCATGTCATGCTGGTGATAGCGCCCGAGCAGGTCGTAGAGCACACCGAGCCGTAGCGCGCCTTCCGAATAGATCATGCGCTCGATGCCCAGCGTGGTGAAAATGGCCGACAGGATGGCGATGCCGCCAGCCAACACCGGAATCCGGTCGGCGCGCAGGCCTTCGAGACGAAGCTGCGCCACCGAGCCCGCACGCAACAGCAAGCCGCGTAGCGTCATCAACCCGTCGCGGGTGATGCCCGGGGCGCCGCCGGGATTGAGCCGATTCATTTCCAGCAGGTCGGCGATCGCGCGCGCGGTTCCGGAAGAGGCCGCGGTTTCCGTCCAGCCGGTCTGGCGGAACTCCTGCGCGATCAGCTGAACCTCGCGCGCGGCCGACACCTCGGCGTCAAGCAGGCGGCGCTTGTCGACCTTGCCGTCGGGGAAAAAGCGCAATGAATAACTGACACAGCCCATGTAGAGCGATTCCATCATCAAGGGCTCGACCTTCTTGCCGATGATGAATTCGGTCGAACCGCCACCGATATCGATGACCAGACGCTTTGAACGCGTCGGCGGCAAAGCATGGGCCGCTCCGATGTAGATCAATCGCGCCTCTTCGCGCCCGGCGATCACCTCGATCGGGAACCCCAGCGCCGCTTCGGCCTGGGGCAAAAAGACGCGGGCATTCTTCGCCACCCGCAGCGTGTTGGTCGCAACCGCCCGCACGGCCCCCGACTGGAATCCGCGCAGACGCTCGCCGAAGCGACTCAGCGTCGCCAGGGCACGTTGCTGCGCCGACTCATCGAGCATCTTGTCCGACGTCAACCCGGACGCGAGTCTGACCGGTTCCTTGAGCGTATCGAGGGAATAGATCTGATCGTCCAGCACGCGACCGATCTGGAGATGAAAACTGTTGGAGCCCAGATCGACGGCTGCGACCTGCTCATGCGACATGTAGGCTTGCCTCACACGAATTCGAACGCTCGATTCTACACTCGCGCGGCAACAATCATCCGCGATCCTTGATCGAAAACCGCGGCGGCGAGGCCCTGTCATACGGCTGTCACACTGATGCAACAAAATATGCCGAATTGCATGCGCCAATCATTCCTGCTTCAATACCGTCATGACCCATCGCATCGACATACCCAAAGCCGGCTCCGAAACCTTTGCGCCGGGACACTATCTCAACCGCGAACGCGGGATATTGGCCTTCAACCGGCGCGTATTGGCGCAAGCGCGGAATGCTGCGACACCGCTGTTGGAACGGCTGCGTTTCCTCTGCATCGTCAGCAGCAACCTCGACGAATTTTTCGAAATCCGCGTCGCCGGACTGAAAGAGCAAGTCAAGCTCAATTCAACCGTCATCACCACCGACGGATTGACGGCACAACAGGCGCTCACTCTGGTCAGCCAGGACGCACACGCGCTCGTCGATGAACAGTACGCCCTGCTCAACGAGGACGTACTGCCCAAATTGGCGGAACAAAGCATTCGTTTCCTGCGGCGCTCGGACTGGACCGAGGCGCAACGCCAATGGGTCGCCAGCTATTTCTTCCGCGAAGTCATGCCGGTGCTGACGCCGATCGGACTCGACCCCTCGCACCCTTTCCCTCGCGTCCTCAACAAGAGCCTCAATTTCGCCATCGAACTCGAAGGCAAGGACGCGTTCGGACGCAACTCCGGTGCCGCCATCGTGCAGGCCCCGCGCGTGCTGCCACGTGTCATCCGGCTGCCCGAGGACATCAGCGGATGCGAGTACGGTTTCGTTTTCCTCTCGTCGATCCTGCACGCCTTCGTCGGTGAGCTCTTCGAAGGCATGAGCGTGCTCGGTTGCTACCAGTTCCGTGTAACGCGCAACAGCGATCTGTTCGTCGACGAGGAGGAAGTCAAGAACCTGCGCACCAAAATCCAGGGCGAGTTGCCGCAACGCCACTTCGGCGACGGCGTCCGCCTGGAAGTCGCCGACAATTGTTCGGACGCCATGGCGAACTTCCTGCTCGCCCAGTTCGGTCTCGATGAATGCGACCTCTATCGCGTTGCCGGCCCGGTCAACCTCGTGCGTCTGATGCAGGTCCCCGACTGGGTTAACCGGCCGGACCTCAAATTCACGCCCTTCGCGCCGGGTTTTCCGCGCGCGCTGCAAAAAGGGCACAGCATCTTCGATGACATCCGGAAAAACGACATCCTCCTGCACCATCCGTACCAGAGTTTCTCGCCGGTCATCGCCCTGATCGATCAGTCCGCGACCGATCCTCACGTCGTCGCGATCAAGATGACGGTCTATCGCACCGGCACCGACTCCGTACTCATGCAGTCGCTGCTGCGCGCCGCCCAGAACGGCAAGGAAGTCACCGTCGTCGTCGAACTGATGGCGCGTTTCGACGAAGAGGCCAACATCGGCTGGGCCACCAAGCTTGAAGAAGTCGGCGCCCATGTCGTTTACGGCGTCGTCGGATACAAGACCCATGCCAAAATGCTGATGATCGTCCGCCGCGAGGAAATCAAGGGGCGCGGCGAATTACGCCGTTATATTCACCTCGGCACCGGCAACTACCATGCGAAAACGGCACGGCTCTACACCGATTTCGGCTTGCTGAGTTGCAACGAGGAACTCGGCGCCGACGTCAATGAGGTATTCAAACAACTGACCGGCCTCGGCAAGGCACAAACGCTGAATCACCTTTGGCAAGCGCCGTTTTCGCTACACCAGAACATCGTCGCCGCGATTCAAGCCGAGGCTAACGCGGCCCGGAACGGGCAGCGCGCACGCATCATCGCCAAGATGAACTCGCTGCTTGAACCCGGTGTCATCGACGCGCTCTATGGCGCCTCACAAGCAGGCGTCAAGATCGATCTCATCGTTCGCGGCGTCTGCGCGCTGCGCCCCGGAATTCCCGGACTCTCGGAGCATATCCGTGTCCGATCGATCGTCGGACGATTGCTCGAACATCACCGGATTTTCTACTTCTACGCCGGCGGCCAGGAAAAGGTCTATCTCTCCAGCGCCGACTGGATGGAGCGCAATTTCTTCCGCCGTATTGAACTGGCATTTCCGCTGCTCGACAAGAAACTCAAGCGTCGCGTCATCAGCGAAGGTCTGCAGACCTATCTCACCGACAACGTGCAAGCCTGGGAAATGGATTCCAACGGCGGCTATCATCTGCGCCGCGCCTCACGCAAATCGCCGCACTCGGCACAAAACGAACTCATCGAACTGCTCAAACCCTGAAACGGCGTGCCGCCAGCAGATTCTCAGCCGCCGGCGAGCGCTTGTTCGCTGGCGTCGAAGGATTCGCCGGTAACAAAAAAGGCACCGCCGGCCTGGTAATGCAGCGTTCTTTGACGATCATCGGAGAAATGCCAGCGTCCTTGTGAAAACACCGCCGCATCGGCGTGTGCCGAGACAACTTCGGCGACGAAGAGGTCGTGCCGATCCTGATTGTCACGGTAAGGAATGACACGGCATTCGAGCCAGGCGACGCAACCGCGCACCAGTGGCGCAGCGACGCGCGAAGCGGCGAAGAACTCGAGGCCGCAGCGCGGCGCCTTCTCGCCGTCCCGTCCCGAAAGACTTCCGGCCGCAAGCACCTGCGACGCCATCGAACGACAGGGGATACTCAGAGAGAATTCACCCGACGCCTCGATCAAGTCGCGCGTCAGCGTATTTCGATCGATGACCAGAACGACTTTCGGCGGATCGAAGTCGAGCGGCATTACCCAGGAAGCGGCCATGACATTCGAACGACCGGCATGGGCACTGCCGACAAGCGTCACCGGACCGTGGTTGAGCAACAAATAGCTCTTTTCGAGCGGAACTGGGTGCACGCCGTTCTGCATGGCAGACCTCCAAAAACAGCCGAATATCGCGTCGGCATGGCCCCTGAATCAGGCCCGCCGCGCCCCGATCACGCCCTTGACGTCCTGCAGCAAGGTCAACGTTCGCTTGAGCTGGCCGACATTGCCGATTTCCGCGGTGAAGCGCATATGCGCCCCGCCTTGCGTCGACTGCGTATTGACGGCGATAACGTTGATCTTCTCGCGTGTAAAAACTTCAGACACATCACGCAGCAAGCCTTGACGATCATGCGCATCGACAATGATATCGACGGCAAAAACGCCATCGGTCTCGCTGCCCCATTCCGTCTCGACGACGCGCTCCGGTTGCATGGCTTCGAGATGGCCAAAATTCGGGCAGTCGGCACGATGGATCGAAATCCCCTTGCCGCGGGTGACGAAACCGACGATGGGATCCGGCGGCGCGGGTTTGCAGCACCCCGCCAGTTGCGTCAGGAGTTTATCGACGCCGACGATCAGAATGCCTTTGTCGGAAACGCTGCTCGCCTTCGGCTTGCGAACCGCGACCTCCTCGACGGCCGGCCGTTCGTCCGATGCATCCTCACCGCCGCGAATCGCCGTTTGAAGCTGGCGCTGGCCGATATCGGCACGGGCCAGCGCGATGAACAGATCGTCGGTCTTGGCATAGCCGAGGCGATCCGCCAGATCGTCGGCCCGCACGCCAGTTTCGCCCATCCGCTGCAGTTCGCGCGTCAGGATCGCACGACCATCGGCAAGCATCTCCTCGATCGCCCGCGACGAAAACCACTGCCGCGCCTTGGCGCGTGCGCGATGTGTGAACAAGTACCCGAGGGCCGGAT
This sequence comes from Propionivibrio dicarboxylicus, assembly GCF_900099695.1. GTDB lineage: Bacteria > Pseudomonadota > Gammaproteobacteria > Burkholderiales > Rhodocyclaceae > Propionivibrio > Propionivibrio dicarboxylicus. Next base: position 65,887 of record NZ_FNCY01000022.1, read on the forward strand.
TGAGCCAGTCACGCGATGGCCCGCCTTGCTTGGCCACAACGATTTCGACGCGCTGCCCCGTTTCGAGTTGCGTGTTGAGCGTCACCAGCGCACCGTCGACTTTCGCGCCGCGGCAGCGATGCCCGAGATCGGTATGCACCCGGTAGGCGAAGTCGACTGGTGTCGCGCCACGCGGCAAATCGACGACCCGGCCCTGTGGCGTCATGACGTAAATCGTCTCGTCGAGTGCCGCTTCCTTGTAATGCTTGACCCAGTCCGACGAGTCGACGACTTCGTCCTTCCAGGTCAGCAGTTGGCGCAGCCAGGCGATCTTTTCGTCATAATTTCCTTGCGACGACTTGCTGCCTTCCTTGTAGCGCCAATGCGCCGCCACACCGAGTTCGGCGTGTTTGTGCATCTCCCAGGTACGAATTTGAACCTCGAGCGAACGCCCGTCCGGACACTGCACGGCCGTATGCAGGGAACGGTAATTATTGCCCTTGGGATTGGAGATGTAATCGTCGAACTCCTTCGGAATCGGCGACCACATGTTGTGCACGATACCGAGCGTCGTATAGCAATCCTTGATGCTATCAACGATGACGCGCAGCGCCCGGACGTCATAGACCTCGGAGAAATCGACGCCCTTTTTGCGCATCTTGTTCCAGATGCTGTAGATATGCTTCGGTCGTCCGTAGATCTCGGCATCGGCGATCCCGGCGTTTTCAAGTTCCTGGCGCAGGCGGGCCACCGCATCGGCGATGAACTGCTCGCGCTCGGCACGCTTCTCGTCGAGCTGCTTGGCAATTTTCTTGTAGATGTCCGGGTGCAGGAATCGGAACGAAAGGTCCTCGAGTTCCCACTTCAGTTCCCAGACGCCAAGACGATTGGCGAGCGGCGAATAAATCTCCAGCGTTTCTCGTGCCACCTGGACACGCAGATCGTCCTTCGACTCCGCATAATGCCGCATCGTTTGCGTGCGAGAGGCCAGACGCAGCAAGACGACGCGAATATCCTCGACCATCGCCAGCAACATCTTGCGCAGAACCTCGATCTGCGCCTTCATTTCGTTCGGATTCTGGTCGCCACTCTCCGTCGAATGGGCGACGAACCCATGCGTAATCGGGCGCAGACCGTGCAGGCGCGAAATCCCGCCGACAAGACGCGCGGCAGCCGCTCCAAAGCGCTCTTCGATCTTGGTCAACCCGTGTTCGTCATAGGTCGGTAGGGCGAACAACAAGGCCGCCACGCGCGTATCAGCATCGAGCTTGAGGCCAACGAGAACCAGCGCCATGCCCAAGGCATGATGCCAGACACCTTCGTCGCTACCGAGCAGGCGATCGCCGTAGACGGTGCGCGCGAATTCGGCGGCAGCCCGGATCTTCTCGGTCTCCTCGGTGGAGAGACCTTCGCTCAGCGTTTGCAGGGAATGTTCTAAGTCGCTCTGCGCGGCGACGGAATGGACAACGGAAACCATGCGGTAATTATAAACGATCGCCGAACCCGATCCCCTATAATGCCGGTTTGATTGAAAGGCCAAAGCGCTGCGCGTCGATATGTTTCAACGTTTTCACCATCCTTACCTGCTATTGACGCTGACCACGCTGTTCTGGTCCGGCAACATGGTCGTCGGCCGCGCGATTCGCGACGATGTCCCCCCGCTCACCATGGCATTCTGGCGCTGGACGATTGCGCTGTTGCTGACTCTGCCCCTGGCGCTTCCGCATCTGCGTACGCAGTGGCCGCAACTCAAGCGCGGCTGGCGCTCAATCGTGGCACTGGGCTTGCTCGGCATCGGCGGCTATAACTCGCTCGCCTACATTGCCTTGCAACACACCACGGCCACCAACGCGCTCCTGCTCAATTCATTCATTCCCGTCGCCACCATCGCCCTGTCGTGGGCGTTCCTGAAAAAGCCCCTGGGACGCATCGAGTGGCTGGGGGTAGTCATCTCGCTCTCCGGCGTCTTTGTCATCGTTGCGCGCGGAGAACTGGCTACGCTGGCGGCATTGACCATCAATCTGGGCGACCTCTGGATGCTGCTCGCCGTCTCGACCTGGGCGTTGTATACGGTCGGCCTGCACTGGCGCCCGGCCGGCATCGACCCGATGCTCATGCTTGCTGCATTCACGGCAGTCGGATTGCTCGCCCTGGCACCGGCTTACGTCTGGGAAATGTCGCAAGGTCGGCACATCCAACTGGTCCCCGCAAGTTTTGCCGCGATCGCCTACACCGGCATCCTGCCGGCATTCCTCGGATACGTCTTCTATAACCGAGCCGTTGGGGAAGTCGGCGCCAGCCGAGCCAGCCTCTTCATCCACCTGATGCCGGTCTTCGGAACGCTTCTTTCGGCCATGTTCCTCGGAGAAATCCCCAGGACCTTCCACTTTGTCGGGATCGCCCTCATTTTCCTGGGAATCTATGTCACCACATCGCGCAAGCACACCTGAGACATGCTGAACCGATTGCTCGGCTGGCTGAACCGGAAGAAGGATGCTGCCCCCTTACCCGACGCACTCTGGCAACAGACGGTCTCGACATTGCCTTTCCTCGACCGACTGGACGCAGACGCCAAACAAGGTCTGCGCCGTCTGACCGAAGCCTTTCTCGCCGAAAAGGAATTCACCTGCGCCGGTGGTCTGCAACTCACCGATGCCATGTGTGTGTCGATCGCTGCCCAAGGCTGCCTGCCGATTCTCAACCTCGGACTCGGCTATTATCGGGACTGGGTCGGGATCATCGTCTATCCCGACGAATTCGTCATTCCACGCACGCTCGAGGATGAGTTCGGCGTCGTTCATGAGTATGACGAGGTCGCCTCGGGAGAAGCCTGGGAAGGAGGCCCGCTTCTGATCTCCTGGAGCGACGCACAGATGGCCGGCGACGGCTACAACGTCGTCATTCACGAGTTCGCGCACAAACTCGACATGCTCAACGGCGAAGTGGACGGCATCCCGCCGCTACCTGCCGGGATGTCCACTCAGGTTTGGGAGACAATCCTCTTGGCGGCGTACGAAGACTTCTGCATGGAGGTCGACATCGCGGAAGCCAATGACGAAGAGACCGTGCTTGACCCCTACGCCGCCGAAAACCCCGGCGAATTTTTTGCGGTGATGAGCGAAACCTTCTTTGAAACGCCGGAACGCCTGCTGGAAGCGTATCCGGCACTCTACGAGCAATTCACGCGCTTCTACCGGCAAACGCCGATCACAACACCTTGCCCGGATTCATCAGCCCCTTCGGATCAAATGCCTGCTTGATCGCCCGCATCATATCCAACTCGATTGCGCTCTTGTAACGCTGCAACTCCTCGCGTTTGAGCTGACCGATCCCATGTTCGGCGCTGATGCTTCCGCCCAGCGTATGGACGATGTCATGGACGATGCGATTGACATCCGTCTGGGAGGCCATGAACGACGCGTTCTCGCCGGCCTCGGGCTTCGATTGGTTGTAATGCAGATTGCCGTCGCCGACATGACCGAACGCAACGATACGGATACCGGGATAGGCCGCATTCAAGGCGTCGCCAGCGCGATCGAGAAACTCACCAATACGCGACACTGGCACCGAAATATCGTGCTTGATGCTGAAACCCTCGATTTTCTGAGCTTCGCTGATACGCTCGCGCAAATCCCACAAGCGCGCGGCCTGTTCGCCGCTTTGGGCGATCACGGCATCGTTGACCAGCGCCGCTTCCATCGCATCGCCGAGAAAATCCTCGAACTGCACGCGCAACGCGTCAGCGTCGCCAGAGCTCGACAACTCGACCAGCAGATACCACGGACTCCGTTCCAAAGGCGCCTGCGCTTCCGGAATATGCCTGAGCACCATACCCAGCGAAATGTCTGAAACCAGTTCGCAAGCGGTCAGCCCGGCGCCGAAACCCGCCTGCAACTTGCCGAGCAGGGTCACCGCGTCCTGCGGCGATGCAATCGCCAGCCAGGCCGTCGCCACCGCATTCGGCTGCGGGAAAAGCTTGATGACGGCCGCGGTAATAATACCGAGCGTCCCTTCAGCCCCAATGAAAAGCTGCTTCAAATCGTAACCGGTATTGTCCTTGCGCAAGCCGCGCAAACCGTTCCAGATTTCGCCGGACGGAAGCACAACCTCAAGCCCGAGCACCAACTCGCGCGCATTGCCGTAACGCAGCACCTGAACGCCGCCGGCATTGGTCGACAGATTCCCGCCGATCTGACAACTCCCCTCTGCGGCCAAGGACAACGGGAACAAACGTCCTTCCCGGCTAGCGGCCGCCTGGATTTCCTGCAGCACACAACCGGCCTCGACGGTCATCGTATTATTGGGCACATCGAGGTCACGGATGCGATTCAACCGCGACAAACTGACCAGCACCGACTGACCGCTGTTATCCGGAATACTCGCCCCGCAGTGGCTGGTATTGCCGCCTTGCGGCACCATAGCCACGCCGACCGCCGAACAGGCACGCACCACTGCCGCCACTTCAGCTGTGTTAGCCGGACGCACGATGCAGCGGGCTGCACCCCGATAACGCCCGCGCCAATCGCCCAGAAACGGGACCATTTCGGCTGCGACGGTAATCACATGCTCATCACCAACGATGGCCGCCAAGGACGCGATCAGTGTATCGCCGGGCATCATTTACTCCAGAGGTTCGGCGTAGAGATCGTGTTCGTCGGCATCGACCACCCGTACCTGCAGGAAATCGCCGGGTTCGGCGTCGAAGAAATCATTGACGAAAACAAGCCCGTCGATTTCGGGCGCATCCGCCGAAGACCGCGCGATGACGCCTTCGTCGTCGACGGCGTCGACCAGCACCGTAATCTCCCGGCCGATCTTGGCCGCCAGCAATTCTGCCGAGATATCCTCCTGGACATCCATCAGGCGCCGACGCCGCTCCTCGCGCACCTCGTCCGGAACCGCGCCGGGAAGCGCATTCGCTTCGGCGCCGTCGACCGGCGAATAGGCGAAGCATCCGACACGATCAAGCCGTGCCTCCTCGATGAACGCCAGCAATTCCTCGAATTCGGCCTCAGTCTCGCCGGGAAAACCGGTAATGAAGGTGCTGCGAATCGTGATATCGGGACAAATCGCCCGCCAAGCGCGAATCCGCTCGAGATTGTTCTCCGAACTTGCCGGCCGCCGCATGGCTTTGAGTATGCGGGCATTGGCATGCTGGAAGGGTACGTCCAGATAGGGCAACAACTTCCCTTCGGCCATCAGCGGAATCAACTCATCGACACTCGGATAGGGATAGACATAGTGTAGGCGTACCCAGATACCAAACTCCGCCATCGCCTCGCACAATTCCTTGAGCCGCGTCTTGATCGGCCGGCCGCCGTGGAAACCGGTGCGATATTTCAGATCGACACCGTAAGCGCTGGTATCCTGAGAGATAACCAGCAACTCTCGCACACCGGCGGCCGCCAGATTCTTGGCTTCGAGCAGCACATCGCCGATTGGGCGGCTAACGAGCGGCCCTCTCAACGACGGAATGATGCAAAACGTGCAACTGTGATTGCATCCCTCGGAAATCTTGAGATAGGCAAAGTGTTGTGGCGTCAGCCGGATGCCTTGCGGCGGCACCAGACTGGTAAATGGGTCATGCGGTTGCGGCAAATGCGTGTGGACATGCTGCAGCACTTCGTCAGCCGCATGCGGTCCGGTAATTGCCAGGACCTTGGGATGCAATTCGCGGATCAAGCCTTCGCGCGCGCCAAGACAGCCCGTGACAATGACCTTGCCATTCTCGGCAAGCGCCTCACCGATCGCATCAAGGGATTCCTCGACCGCCGCATCAATGAAACCGCAGGTATTCACGACCACGAGATCGGCCCCGTCATAAGACGAAGATATTTCGTAGCCTTCGGCGCGCAAACGAGTGAGGATTTGTTCCGAGTCGACCAAGGCTTTCGGACAGCCAAGGGACACGAAACCGATCGTCGGAGAAAAAGAAGTCGAATTCACGATGGGTCGGCGAACGTAGTGAAGAGGTTGGACAGGACGACTGCCCGACTGAAGCGCTCTGCAGCCGCCCGAAAATGAAAGTGGCGAGCCTGACCCCGGCACTCGCAATAAATGGCTGTGGCTGCTTCCTTCCGGACCTGACCAGGTTCACCACCTTGCGATGCGGGGAGACCCGCCGAAACGAATGGTATCACAGGCTGGGTCTGGAACTGCGGTTACTCTGCCAAAATTTACGCTTCGGGCAGGAATAAAATGACAGACGAAAAAAAACCCCAATCTTAGGTAGATTGGGGTTTTTTGGTATGGGGAGCCTGGCGGTGACCTACTTTCGCACACGGGAAGTGCACTATCATCGGCGCAACTTTGTTTCACGGTCCTGTTCGGGATGGGAAGGGGTGGGTCCAAAGCGCTATGGCCGCCAAGCATAACTTGTTCGCTCGTCGCTGGTTAAAGCGCCGAACGCAAAATCGGAAGAAGGTGGTATTGGTTGTGATTGTATCTTGAACAAACGGTGTTGCTTAAGGTTATAGGATCA
>NZ_FNCY01000008.1:0-26462 GCF_900099695.1 Propionivibrio dicarboxylicus
AACAACACAAGGCCGACGAATTCACCCCAAACCGGCAGCGCCCAAGTAGCCGCAGAGAGGGCAACGAGATATTCGGCTTGGGGGGCGGAAACCCCGGGGCGACAACTTCGAAATCTGCCTTTTTTTGGGCAAACGGGGAATTTTCGAGTGCGGTGATTCGATGGGGATCACAGCCTTAGAGTTTAGCTAAGTGATTTTGCGATTTAGTTGGGTGATTTTAGGTGGATAGCAGCCTTAGAGGGGATTTTCTTCTGTCGCTTAGCTCGGTGAAATCACGGGGATAACTGCCTCAGAAAAAAAAGGGGGCGTCGGCCCCCTTTTCTAGATTTCGGTCTCTTTACGAACCTACGTGGGCGCCATCGCCTTCTTGGCTGCGGCTATTACTGCTGCTTTTGCAGCTGCTTTTGCTGCTGCCTTTTTGGTGGCAATTCTCTCCTCATGCTGGGCCAGGATAACCTCCCATTTTCGCTCCGGAATGGTCCTGTTTAGCCTGTTTAGCTGCAGGGCTATGTTCGTAACTGGATCCTCATGCCCGAAAATAGTTGTGGCGGCGATTCTGTTGTTGTCATAGATTCGCGGCATGATTTGTCGGCGCCTCTCCAGCAGATCGACGACCATCCCCATGACGAGCTTGGTTTCTTCGTGCGTATCCTCGAAACCCTTTGTTTTTCTGAGTTTATTTACCAACCTGTCCAGGCCAAGTCGCTCGTACCTCCAATTGGGGGCACCCTTCTTGATGCCTTGCTTGCCAATTTTGGTTATTTTCCACATGACAGGTTGAGGGACGATGCGCCCACTCCGCCTCGCCCATCGGATAGAAATTTTTCCGTCAGCCGGCGGCTGGAGTCGCTCCAGCAGCTCCGCGCCTACGTCGATGTGCGCATCAATCCACCGGAGATGCCGCATGATTTTCTCAAGCATCGATTTTCCTGCTTCTTGTGCCTCGCGACAGGAGTCCTCGCTCGAGAGCATCTCGTTTTCGAACAGCTCAACGTCTTCTTCTTCCATAGGTTCCTTTTTGGAAAAAAGCGCCCGAGGTGCATGCGCCTCGAATTTCCCATTATCAATCAGACGATGCGGATCTTCGGCAACAATAATGCTTAAAGCATACAGTAACCAGCGCTTAGTGTGAACAGGCCTCACGCATACACTTCATTGTTGAATTGCGTCGGAATCTGACCCAATGCGGTATTTAGTAAGTTAATCTCCGCATATTTAGCGGTATTTAACTTGCGGACGCGATGAATTGAGTGTCTAATAACCGCATGATAAGCGGAGAAAAACTTTATATCTGGCAAGCCAGCGACTGGCCCGATTGGCGCTACGATCTATCGGTACTCGCTGGGCCTTTGGCTAAGGTCAGCCACGCCCAAGGCGTCCTACTGGGAAGGTTGGCTGATGCCGGCCTGGCTTTGCGTGATCAAGCGAGTCTCGCGGTGCTCACCGAAGACGTGATGAAAACCAGCGAGATCGAAGGCGAAATGTTAGACCTTGAATCGGTGCGGTCATCGATTGCGCGACGTCTCGGCGTTGATATCGGCGCAGCCGCTCCGGTGGATCGGCACGTTGATGGCGTCGTCGAAATGGTACTCGATGCCACCTCTCATAGCCGAGAACCACTAACCGCTGAACGCCTGTTTGGCTGGCATGCCGCTTTGTTTCCCTCCGGATATTCCGGTATGAGCAAGATCGCTGTCGGGCAGTGGCGAGACGATACTGATGGGCCCATGCAAGTCATTTCCGGTCCCATGGGGCGGCGCAAGGTACATTTTCAGGCACCGCCAGCTAAGGAACTCAATAGGGAAATAGCTCGTTTTCTGACATGGGCAAATGGGAATACCGGTGAGCCTATGCTTATCAAGGCGGGGCTGGCACATCTGTGGTTTGTGACATTACACCCGTTCGACGATGGTAACGGTCGCATCGCCCGGGCCGTTGGTGATCTCTTCCTGGCTCGTGCCGATGGCTGCGGCCAGCGTTTTTTCAGCCTGTCCGCGCAGATTCAGCGCGAACGCCGCGACTATTATGATGTGCTCGAACACACGCAAAAAGGTACACTCGATGTCACCGAATGGCTGACATGGTTCCTCGATACCCTCGGCCGAGCCATTGAAAGCGCCCAGGCCACCTTGAATGCAGTCCTGGTCAAAGCACATTTCTGGCAACGCTTGGCTGCTACGCCGATCAATGAGCGACAGATCAAATTACTCAACCGCCTCTTGGACGGCTTCGAGGGCAAGCTCACAACCAGCAAATGGGCGGCCATCGCCAAGTGTTCTCCAGATACCGCGTTGCGAGATATTACGCATCTATTGGAACTCGGAATACTACGAAAATCATCTGGTGGTGGGCGCAGCACAGGATATGAGTTGGCCGCCTGATGAAGAGGTCCACGCCTGGGAAATACTTGCTCGCTATTTGGCGCAATCTTAGAGAAGAGCCAAAAGGACCACATGAACGAAAACACCTGGAAAGCCTGGTTTGACGGTGCAACCAAGGGAACAAACCCCGGGATCCGTGGTATCGGCGGTGTTCTGCGGGGACCTGCCGGTGAATTGATCGAGATCAGTGAAGAAATCGGACACGGCACAAACAACGAAGCCGAGTACACGGCGCTCATGGCCGTACTCGATGCTGCGATTCAGGCAGGAGTTGAAGACCTGATCGTCTATGGCGATAGCCAACTCGTCATCAATCAAGTCAACGGGGCGTGGCTCATTAAGGCGAAGGAATTGGTGCCCCTCTGCAAAACGGCAATCTCGCTCAAAGCTCAGATCCCGAACATCAAACTGTGCTGGGTGCCGAGAACCGAAAATGTGGAAGCAGACGCCCTCAGCAAGAAAGCACTGGGAGTGATCGAGCAGGACACCATCGATCGTGCGGTGTGGATGAAAATCTCCGAGATCGCCAAACCGTTCGGCCTCTCAGCCGTTGCGCTGGGCAAGAAAATGACCAAGGCCAAGCTGCGTGAAAACGGCAAACCAACAAAACTCGCCATCGAGAAAGGCGTCGTTCTCAGAGTTCCCAATAATTTTGGCCACGACGATTATTGGCATCGTCAGTTATTGCCTGCCGCCTTGAGAGAAGCGTTATTTCTGGACTGACCGTTGTGGGGACAGAAGGGGATCGTCATCAGTACGCCGGCCATCGCCAGTAAATGGGTCTCTCAGTCACGACGGTCATTCTGGCACCAGAAGGATGATCAAGCCGTCACACCCCCTCGATGTGCCTGGTGAGCGATCGGAATAGGGCGGGGCGCGTCGGGTCCTAAATGGGAGTCAGTCAATGGGAGTGTCCGCATGGCACATGCCATGCGTCTGCCAAAGCGATAGCATGCGCTTGCTATCGCCGCGTGCGGGCTACATTCAATTTCTTCTTCTCGGAACAGTCGGGATAATTTGAGCAGGCCATGAACGGCCCATACTGTCCGTTGATCACCCGTAACACTCCGGTTCCGCACGCTGGGCAGGGCTCGACCTCCGGGTGATTGCCGCTCGCCTTGCCACTTCGGTAGATGACGGTCCCGCGGTTGTGCGGTTTGAGCAGTTCCTGTACGAAGCGCGAAACCCGGGATTTTTTGGTGAGCACGTAAGTTCGGCGCTTGGCCCGAGTCAGCCCCACATAAAAAAGACGACGTTCCTCCGAATACTCGAACGTCTCGGGCACCGGCAGAACCAGATCGAGCAGTGGATCGTCAACGATCTCGCTGGGGAACGAATAGGGCCCCGAGATCACCCCCAAGAGGAAAACATAATCGGCCTCGAGTCCTTTTGACCGGTGTAGCGAGAGAAACTGGATCGTCAGTGCGCCGGCATACCGCTTCTGCCATGAGGTGAGCGACCCCGGACGGAGATGGTTGTAGCGTCCCAAGAGAAAGATTCTGAGGGAGCGCTGCTCCGTTTGGGCAATTCCCGCCAGCGTTTCGAGCTCGGCGGCCAAAACCGCTTCCACATCGTCATCGGCGCCGTACTCGAGAATTTGAATGGTCGCTTCCTTGGCGGTATCGATGGCCTGGACCGCTTTTTTCAGTTGCGATGGATTGGCCTGAATGAAACTCGCCGCGACATCGGTGATGCCCTGGTTCGAGCGGAATGTCCGGGTCAGGTAATTCGTGGCGGTCACTCCAAAGTGATGCGCAAAATTAGCCATGATGCCAATGTCAGACCCGGTAAACCGGTAGATTGACTGCCAGTCATCGCCAACAGCAAAGAGCCGGCAATCCGGATTTTGCGTGAGCATCGCCAATACTAGCTGGGCACGACCGTGCGCAATATCCTGAAACTCGTCCACAAGGATCAGCTGATAGGGGTGCTTGAATTTTCCCTCTCTCACGTAGCTCGTGGCCGTCCGGATCATGTCCTCAAAATCAATGCAGCGCAGCTCGGCAAGCTTCGCCTCATACGCCTGAAAAACCGGAACGACAACATCCAGAAACGCCCGCGCTCGGTAACGATCGCGTTGGCTGTTGGCCTTTTCGGCCAATGTGACCGGACTCAACCCACCGGACTTGCACAGGGTCATGAACGTGCGAATAAATCCGCCGTAAGAGGGCAGCTTTAACTCGGCAAGTCTCGCCAGAACCTCCTGCGGGGATCTCGGTTTGAATTGCTGGCCACGGGTTCTGAGCTCCGCTTCCAGATGCCGGAAAAGCGTACCGGCCCGATACATGGCGCTGGTGGTCTCGATCAGGTCGGTATGCTTTTCGCTGTGAAGCATTCTCTTCCAGCGGACACCTTCTTCGTAGTCGCCCTTGAAGATGGCAGGTGCTTTGCCGTTATCGTCGAGCGCAAAGTGTTCGTGATAACTGTCGATGTCGGAAAAATAGAAATCCGGGTGGTACTGGCGATGCTGCTGATCCGCCGTGTCGTACTCGTAGGTCCTTTCGTATTCGTAGGGAATACCGTTCATGAAGAGCCAGTTGGCAATGGCGACTTCCTCCATGGACTTGACGAGCTCGCCATTCAGCGAACGGATGCCCTTGTGTCCATCTCTTTCTTCCCCAACCTGGCGAAGGTAAGCGTCATAGTCCTGTCTCGTCTGGAAGCGTGGCAGTTCCTTGTTCGGCCTAAAGCAAACCGCCTGAAAAGTGACCCATTTTTCGAGGAAACTACGGTCGGTGGTTGCCAGCGTATGGATCAGTTCCTCAACGATAGAGCCTTCGCTATCTCTCGTTTCATTCGCCCAGGGCGCCAAATCCGGCTTTTTGCCTTCGACGGCCGCGATAATGTCCAAGCCGAGTCGATGGAATGTTCGGGAAGTGACTGAGCCACGGCCCGTCAGTTGCGCCGCCAAACGCGTGGAAATGCGGGTATCCAATTCCTCGGCCGCCGTCTTGTTGAAGGCCAGTGCAAGTATTTGCGCTGGCGAACAAAATCCGGTTTCGAGGGCATAGCCGATCTTGGCCACCACGGTTGAGCTCTTCCCGGATCCAGCCGCGGCGATCAGTAGGCTACGGTCTTCTGAAACAATCGCCGCACGTTGTTGCTCGTCTGTGAGGGGCTGGCTCTCGACCGCGTCGAAAAACGGCTTGAGCCGTTTCATCTCGTTCGCCACAAAACGCTCATTCCGACGGGCCAACTCCAGGCGCTGGCCGGTAAGAACATCTTGAAGACGCTGAATATCGCTCTCCAAGTCACGGGGGAGGAGAGCCTTGTCGAAATAGGGGTGCTTCAGTAGCTCAATCAGCTTACGTATTTCGAGATTTTCAGAAGCCTGGCTTTGACCCCAGAGATGAAGATCTCGATTCGCCAGATATCGTGGTTGCTCGTAAAGCGCCTCAAGATTCGCAATGACTGACGTCAGAAACTGGGCTGAAGGAGCGGCTAAACGGCTAAGCGCCTGACTGATGACCTTGCGCAATTCGTTTTGAAGCCGAATTGACTGGCCCCGACTGACTCCACGCAGCGTTACGACGGAGGACTCCGCGTTAAGACGTACTGTTGCCCAAAACAGGCCCTTCTGCACGCTAACCGTTTGGATGGATGGCAATGGAATTGTGGCTATTCCCGTTGCACCTGCCTGAATGACAACAGTATCCCCGCTGAACACCAGCGTCCAATGGTCAGACCTAGTAAACAGCTTACCGAAGAAACTCGGTTTGAATCCCATGCCTAGATATACCTTCGTCGTATGATGAAATTCTACAAGCATGACAACATTAAGACTACCGCCATGACCATGACAATATCCACGAAATTTTAGTTCTCGCAAAGAGGCTCATTGCGCTGTCGGAAGATCAACAGTGTGAGTACGTTTACGGCAGCGGTGCACCGACGATAAACGGCTGGAGCGCCTTGTTCTCATGGATGAACGCTACAAACCACGTAATAAACCACTGTCTTAAGGGAATAGTCGTGCTGACTAGTTCAACAATTTCATCCTATGCCGAGCGCAACTCAGACAATCGACATCTACCAACCGACAAGTGCGTTAGACGCGATCTCCGACTGGCACAATTTCGAGAGATTTTTGTCAGAATAAAATTTCCCTCTTGCATATCGCAATAATACAGGAGCATCATTACTGAGTTTTGTTACATTCATTTGTCAATATGGGAGTCTGCTATGAGCATAAGAATTACCTGCATCAACAAAGCTGGCGGTTATCACGAAAATCCTCATGAGGCTATTAGCCGCTTCGGGTGGGTTAATGAAAGCACGAAGGCGACGGGGAAATCCGATCGTGAGTCTATGTGGAAGTTTGTACATGAAGGTAACGAGGCTTATGTCAAAGACGTCCGAGGGAACGTGGCAAAGTTGGTCGCTAAAACCAATAGCAGAGGGACTCGGTATCTTCAGACCGTTTCGGATGGAAAACCATCCGACAATCTGTTGGCATTGCCAGAGTGTGGATAAGAAGGCGTATATTTTTGTCTATTGAGGAGATTTACATGGTCGACAATTTGAAAATCAAGCAACCGCAAGATCCAACCAAAATCAATATTCATGAAACATGGGAACTTGACTATTGGAGTAAGAAATTTGGTGTGTCCAAGGATAAGATCATTCAGGCTGTTAAAGCTGTCGGACCTTCAACAGCGCAAGTTAAGCAGCATCTTCGGGCCTAGTAGCTGTTTCTGCCTCAGCTACTATACTTTACCGTTTGGTAAAGGGGCGCTTGTAGATAAAAGCTGGTCTGGCTGAATTTGGCTTTTTGCTATTCAATAGAATGCGAATCCAATTGGATGGATATTGACTGGAGCCGATTCCCGGTGGTGGCCTTTATCGACGCGAACGTTGTGCTCGAATGTCTCGCGTTGGAACAATTGCCATGGCGGGAAATTCATGATGTAGGTCCCATCCTCGTGCTGCTAGTTCCCACAGTACTTCAGGAAGTGGACTCAAAGAAGAACAACGCACGCCTCGGCGACCATGCGAGGCGTTTTAACCGCACGGTTCGCCCTTTGCTCGGCGAACAATCAACTCTCACCATAAGAGAATCTCCCGCTCCGAGAGTTGAACTCGCGTTCGCCGATTGCGCTAAGATCGACTGGGAGCACTTTCAAAACCTTGACCGGGACGAGGCTGACTCCAGAATCGTCGCTCAGTCATTGTCCGCTAGCGGACCGCCGCCCGCGAATCGGGTGCTCATCAGCCAGGATATCCGCCCGTTGCATCTTGCACAGCTATATGGTCTTCGTGTGCACCACGTTGGCGAGAATTGGCTGCGCCCTAAAGAGAAATCAGAGGCAGAGAAGCGTGCGGATGCTTTCAAGCGTGAAATCGATGCCATGAAAAATGGTCAGCCCTTGCTATCGCTCTCGTTCAGCACAGATCAGGCTGTCGTCCCAGTGTTCCGAATTCGAGACCTGAGCCAGAAGGAACGGAGCGCGATTGTAGACACTATTGTTCGACTGAATCCTATGCAGAAGCAAAGTCGTGACATAGCATCCATCGACTGCCTTGGCGAATATGACTTCTCCCTCTCTGATCGTTATCAGCGCTGGGTAAGTCAAGTGATTCCGAAGTTTGCTGGAGCGTATGAGCGTAAGCTGGAACTGAACTTTGGGCATGTGGAAATAACGCTCCGAATTGAAAACGCAGGGAAAGTACCAGCGGAGTCACTGTTGATTCGCCTATCAGCACAAGGAGGCTTCCTCAACAGACGCTATGTTGTCGCGTCTCCCGCAGGCCCCAAGCCACCGGCTATCCGTCAAAGCCATATTGTTCCGCATCTCTTTAATCGGCGAGATTTCGGTTCCCCGATTAAGCCCGGCAAGCATGAATTTGTCACTTTGATGGAGCCGGAGCGTACATCCGTTGTCGAGATCGCCTGTGAAGATTTCAGGCACGGTTACGATTACGAGTACCGTCTTATAGCGTGGATCGATCCTCGCACAGAAATGAATTTCCAGCTGGAGGCTACGGTAACCGCAGCAAACTTATACGGCGAAGTCCGGGAAACCCTATCCATCGCGAAAGACGTGACCGAGCGTCAGGTCAGCGACCTCGTTGATATGGATACTATGCGATTCCTCCATCCACCTAGAATCATCCGCCAGTTGAGTGACGCGACAAATCCTCTGAGCCGCAATGATCTAGAATTCGACGGTACTGAATGGGATAGATAGCGCGATGTGGCCCAATAGCGCAGGAGAATCACCGATTCGTGATTGCTTTGACTTTGACGTTGCCTTCGACCACGGCCCACAAAAGCAAAAACCCCGGGATCCCGGGGTTTTCCTCGTCTAAGCCGCCCAAACCGCTTAGAAATCCCACACGTCTCGCGTGGTTCCAGCGCCGCCGACGACCACTCCGCGTCTACCCAGTTTCTTCAGCGCAGCGCTGTCCGCAGTAGGGATGGACGCAACCGCCCGCGCCACCTTTGCTTTCAAGCTAGTGACGACAGGTGTTCCTGTACCAGAACCAAGCGCAGGGTACGTTACCGCGCGCTGTAAACGAACTACTGCCATGCTGCTACTCCTCTGAATTCCGCATCAAGTATAGCTCTCCATCAGCGTTCCTGGCAACGGAGAGCCCCAGGCTCACGTAAAAATCGATCAGCTCCTCGATCGGATCTAGGAGCCGGACTTCCGGGAGCTGGATTTCTGCAGCATACAGCACCGCCAGGCTGATCATCGTGGCCGCAATCTGGCCGGCCAGCGGATGCGCTCCCGGGCGAGCTTCGAGCCTCGGGATACCTAGGTAATCCCAGCCTCGCGAAGGGCGCCCGATGGCGACGCCGAGCGGCTGATCGTCAAGCAGGAGGACAGCTTCGAATCGACACGGCTTGTTCACTATGCGCTGATGGATCTCTTTCCAATCCCAGTGAGGAAAATACCGGTCCGCCGCGGGCCACTTGGCGAGCTCATGGAAAATGCGCGGTGAAAAAGGAGCTACCGCCAAACCGGGCAACGCAAATCTGTCGCGTAACGCTTGGGAGAAGGTTTCGAACAATTCAGCGCGGATCACCGCGCAGTCGCGCTCTGGCAAAGTCATGCGAGCATTCTAAAAGAAGGGCTATCCCGCAGCAACAAAGCGGCAAAGCTTTTCAGCTCTGCCTGTTGATTGGCACGCAAAACCGCCCCCGTTTAATACTGGTGAGCATAGAATTCACCCGGTATGGACAGTCTTGTCCCTGCCATTCAAACCGGGACAGGTCGCGGAAACTGCAGAACCAGCGAGACACCATCGACCTCGTTACGCGCGTTCAAGGTTGCGTCCATGGCTAATGCATAAATGCGCGACGCGAAGAGCCCGAGGCCGCTGTTGCTAGGCGCATCACTGTCGGTGACCCCGAGGTCAAAAATTCTCTCGATGTCAGCGTCTGGGATAGGCTCGCCATAGTTGAAGACGGCTAGCTCGATTAGGCTACTGTACTCGGTCAACCGAAGTTCGATTTTGCTGCCGGGTACTCTAAAGCGCTCTGCGTTCTCGAGTAGATTGTCCAGGATCTGTTCGAGTTGCATGGAGTCCATTTGCACAAGGACCTCATGCGCTGGGCCGACGAACTTTACGCCTCTACCGTCTTCGTCGAGGTTATACGCGAAGCGCTGCAGCCAATCTGCCAGATTATGGGGGGACGTCGCAACATCGCCTGAGCGAAGCCCGTCTTCCACGCTGGTTGCCGCGTGAAGAGCTTCCACCGCGCGTCGGATTCTGGCGAGTTTTTGCTGAACAGCCTCTTGGCCCTTGGTCGTATTTACCAAGGATTGCAGCGGTGCCCGAATCTCGTGCCCGATGGCGTCCAAGATTGCCTTGCGGTTCTGCACATGAGCTTCAGCTAGTCGTAACTTCTCGGCTCGCAGGAACTCCTGCTTACGCTGGCGTTTTACCAAGTTCGCGTCCCTCGATCGGCTTCGGGTGAGCAAGAGATAAAAAACGCGTGCGAGAGTGCCATTTTCGCTTCGTGCTGAAAACTGCTTCAGGTCACCACCGCCGCTCGGTCGAACGGTCATTGCATACGCCACTGCACGAAGCCGTCTCAGCTTCAGAACATTGTGCCCCCAGTAAAAAGCCAAGATCGCGATGAGCGCAACAGCAGCGGAAATCCAGGTAAATGCCCGCGTGGCAAGATCTGGCAACGTAAAAGGAGTAGCAGTAAGAAACGCACTTGCGTTCCCGAACCCGTTAATCCGGACTGTCTCGCTGGCTTGAACAGGTGCGCTCTGAAGTACTCCTTTGGAGATTATGAGCTCGGACCAGCTGTCCGCGATGTTTTGCCACCATCCGTCCAATCGGGTGGATGACTGAGTAATAGCGGCTTCATCTGAGCGCCAGATAACTCGCCTTTTTCCCCCTGTACCAGGGGATGTCACCTGCAGCGATGCCCGCGATGGAACTGCCGCGAGGTACGCCTGCGTCAAGGACGCAAGCGGCGTTCCTTCTTTACCCGGAGGTACGTCGAAGAGAATGGAGGTCTCGGAATCGGATTCAGCTTTGTCATAGATCTTCACACCTATGGCGATTCTCTTCAACTCCGCAGACGGCCACGGATCTTCCATACTGGCGGGATGGAGGAAGGATGCATCCAGACGTCCCACCACAGTCACAAAGTTCCGTGGAGCGCTTCCATTTTCTTCTACTTGACTCTCATATGCTTGCCCGCTCACAAGTCGAGACGAAAACCCTCCTTCACTTGTCGCAAACCCGGAGATCTCATGGACTTGCTCGAAGCGTGCGAGCTGTGACGGATAGCGAGAGCGAGCCAACGGTGGCACTTGGTAGACCAGGGTGAGTCGGCTCTCACGATGCCCATTGAAAAAGAGCACCACGCGATTCACCTTAGTGAGTTGCCGGCCAGCGCGGTGGCGTTCAATCTTATTTGATGGGTACCGCAACGAAAAATAAACATAACGTCCGGCTTGGTCACCAGGAACAACGGCGAAGCATGCCCTCAGATTCCCCGCCAGCGCTCCCTCTCTGCGAGAACCAGGGTACTCGACTTGGCACGCGCGGGGTGCTTCGAAGGTAATGTCACCAGTGTTGAACGCCTTAGCGTTGCCCGTCTGTAGCACGTAGGAAAAGAACGATTGCCGCAGCGTTACGATACGCAACGGGCGGGAGACTGCTGAGAAATCTACAGGATTCTCGAGAAGCGACGATCCATCAGGCTCGCGTGTGCGCAGCAGGAATTGTGCAAGTTGCCCCTTCAATTCAGACGCCTGCACCCGCTCCTCTTTTCGACTCGCGGAGGTACTAATGTCAAAGACCGCTCCACCTAAAACGGCGATAAGGAGGGCCAGCAGGACGACGGTGCCAAGTGTAAAGTCCCAGCTTCGCAGGCGTTGAAGCCAACGTTTATGGTTCGATTTTCCAGCGATAGCCACGGCCAGGCTCGTTCTCAATTTGTTCGAAATCTGGGTCGACCTCGCGGAACCTACTCCGCACGTTTGAAAGTTGCGTCGCGATTGCCTTTCCCGTCATTCCAGACTTGAGATTCTTCACGAGATTTCGCGTCTCCACCACACTACCGGGACGCTCGATCAAGCACTGAAGAATGCTGAGCTGCGTCATCGTTAGGGGTACAGGCCGTCCTTTCCACAGATATCTGTTCTTGCGCTGAGGGTCGGCGGTGAGACCATCCGGCAAACCCTGTTGCGTGGTTAAATCCTTGCACGCGTCTGAATTCGACCAGTCAAGCGCGTGTTCAATCTTGTTAATGAGGTCCCCCTCATCGACCGGCTTGGCAATGAAGTCGTAGGCGTGCAGCGTGAGTGCCAAGTTCCTGAGGTTGTCCTCTGGCATGCCCGACACAACGATAGTTGGCCAGTTCGCGCGGATGTCACTCAACAACCCTAGTCCGGCATATCTGTTTTTTGCGCCGGCTCCGAGTTCGATATCCATAATGACCAAATCGAACTTTCCCTCCTTCAACAGAACCTCAGCATCGGCCTTGTTGAAGGCCTGCAACACTTCCGCATCGAACGATCTCTGAATCAAGACCTTCAAGCTGTCGCTGTCTTCGCGTACGTCTTCGATGATGGCGATGCGTGTCATAGTTAGCCTCGATAGAGGGGGCTTAGAAAACTCGAAGCATCGCACGTCCACGCAAAAGATTCGAGGATGTTCGGTTCAGGTTTCGTAATCACGTGCCGGCTGGGATACGAAACCCTGGATGATTCCTACGAAATCATGTCATTTGGCGGCCGGCGGACCAAACACCTGAACCGTCGTTCAACCAACCCTTTCCAGCCTTCTGACACACTTCTATCCATCGAAACAGCAGCCTCCAGTAACGGACAAGACAGATTTGAACTCTCACACTAAATCGCATCGAGTGCGCACTGAAGACCTTCCCCACGGCATCTCCGCTATCCGCGATCTGCCTCACCATGACTTCCACCCGATGTTGGGCAGCATCATCGCAGCCAAAGCCAATAAGGAGCTGCAGCCTTCGCAGGCCTTCTCGAATTTCGCCTTGCGCCCCAAGCTTTCCCCCTACGACCACGTCTCACAACGCCTGCCGCACGTTGGCTGGTCAGCCTCTATTTGCGGCCTTCAGGAGTTCTTCCATGGCTGAAGCAGAGGTTCCGACGTTTCACATTCTGGCGCTCTCGGGCGGTGGATACCGGGGGCTGTACACCGCTACGGTCCTCGCTGAGCTGGAGAAGGTGCTCGGCCGCCCCATCGCGTCCCATTTCGACTTGATCTGCGGGACATCGGCCGGAGGGCTGCTTGGTCTGGGGTTGGCCGCCGAAATTCCGGCCGAAGAATTGAAGGCGATCTTCGAGACCCACGGCAACAAAATTTTTGGTTGCCGCTCACTGTGGCGTCGTCTGACCGGCTTTTGGTGGAAAGCCAAGCATTCTTCTGATGGCCTCCGGGCCGTCCTGGACGAACGCTTCGGGGAGCAGACCATCGGTGACCTGAAGCACCGCGTGCTCGTGCCCGCCGTCAACTATTCGACTGGCCGTGGTCAATTTTTCAAGACACCACACCATCCGACTTTCGAGCTAGATCACCGTATGAAGCTGACGGATGTGGCTGTGGCCACTGCAGCTGCGCCGGTGTATTTCCCCCTCTCTCGTAACGAGCGTGGAGTCTTTGCTGACGGAGGACTGGTCGGCAACGCCCCCGGTTTCTTCGGTCTGCACGAGGTCAATACTTTTCTGGCAAAGGGCATCCCGAAAACACGGGTGCGTGTTCTGGCAATTGGCACCATGACTATCGGCGCGACCGTGCGTGGTGATGCCAACCTCGACCGTGGTTTTGCGCGGTGGAGGGGAGGGCTTTTCGACCTTGTCATCTCGGCCCAAGAGTCGTCCGTGGACTACATGCTGAGACAGTCCCTTGGCGATGACTACTTCCCCATCGACGACAAGGCCACGCCAGACCAAAGCCGGGACGTGAAGGCCCTCGACCGGGTCTCAATCGCGTCGACCAACACCCTCCGTGATCGGGGCATGCACGCTGTACAAAGGGCGCTTGGTGATCCGAAATTCCAACCGTTTCGAGCACATTGGGCCGCCGCTCCGACGTTCTTCCACGGCCCAAACAAGAATTCCACGACCCTATCGGAGCCGCAACATGCTTAACCTCACTGCTCTCTTTCACACGACCGACTTGAACGAGCCGAACCTGCTGGATTCGCTCGACCTGCGCCCTAGCGACAGGATCTACCTCGCCCAGGCTAAGACCGACGTTCGCAACTGTCTGCGGGACGGCATCCCGAAGATGCTTCAGGCCGCCGGCTTCGCCGAAAAGGCTCCGACGCCGCGCTTCTTCACCCAGGGATCGTGGGCATACAAGACGCTGAACGCGCCGGCACAACATCCCCAGCAAGCTGACGTCGATGACGGCTGCTACCTGCCGCTGAGCTTCGTCAAACAGACCAAGCGCCCGAGCGCTGCAACGGCCATTTTCTTCAAGGCGGCCGAGGCCTGCTTGGCGGATTTGTGCCTAGAGAAGGGCTGGACACTCATTACCGACAAGCCGTCGACCTGTGTTCGGATCGAAGTGACGGAGACGGCACACATTGACGTCCCGCTTTACGCCATCCCGGATGATGAATTCCTGACCCTTGCCAAGGCCGCAATGGCGGCCTATCACACGTTGGATTCGGCCGAAGCGGTGCGCCTGGCGGAGCGCGATTCCTGGTCGAAGCTGCCCAGTGATGTCGTGCTGCTGGCTCATCGTGAAGAAGGCTGGTGGGAATCGGACCCCCGTCCGGTCAAAGACTGGTTCGAAGACCAAGTGCTGGCCCGTGGCGAGCAGCTGCGTCGCGTCATTCGCTACCTCAAGGCCTTCCGCGATTGGCAGTGGCCCAGCGGCGGCCCTGCGTCCATCCTGATCATGGCCGCGGCCGTACCGCTGTTCGAGCGCCGGCACGGTCGCGACGACCTTGCTCTTCTGGATGTTCTGGTGGGCCTTCCTGCCGCGCTGCGCGCAGGCGTAATCAATCCGGTCAATGACAAGGAATCGCTGACCGAGCGTCTCGGCAAGGACAAGGTTGAGGAAGCTGCGCGCGAACTCCAGCGCTTTGAGGGTGTGCTGCGCGCGTCACTCCATGCGTCGAGCGAAAGCCAAGTCTGCATCTGGATGCAGCAAGAATTCGGCCAGCGGTTCCCGAATCGCCCGCATCGGATCAAGGTGGTATCTGTCGCTGCAACGGTCGCCGCAGCGCCGGCGGTGGCAGGTGCGAGCGAGTTGGTGGGACGTTCGAAGGCTGGCTGATGTCCTCTGACGAACTGATCGCCGATGTGACCGACAGTCTTCGCCAGCGCGGCTTTGATTTCAAAGGCCGCTCCAATGATGGCTGGTTTGTCTACCGTGGCACTCTGGATGGCGGGAGTAAGATCTTTGCGTGCGAGCTTCAGGTCGCCCCGAATTTCAGCGAATACCCGAGGGTGCGTCTGCTTGAGCGCCCCCTTGGCCTGCCGCTAGTGGTGCCGCACCTGGGCGCGGACTGCGACATCTGCTACATCGCCCGAGGCACCGTTGTTCTCGATATTTTCGATCCGGCTGGCCAAACCCTTGCTTGCCTGGATCGAGCCACTGACGTCTTCCAGGGCATCCTTGCGGGCAAATTCTGCGACGATCTCGAGGATGAGTTTTATGCATACTGGACGGGCATTATCTGCTTCGTCGACTTGCGTGACGCCCGCCTTGGACAACAGATACTGAAGGCGGTCAAGAACGGGCCGAACACCTACCCGGTAGTGACTGACGACCTGCCGCGAACCCAGTCCAAGCTGAAGCAGCTCGGCTGGACCACGGTCGATTGCGCCGCTGTGACGTACCGAGTCAAGACGACGACGAAGCCCAGACCACATAACATGCGCTGGCCTATCGAAAACGTGCAACAGTTGCTTGAGTGGCAAGGGCTCCTCGACAAGCGGTGTCGGAAAAAACTTCAGGAACGCATCCAGCAAGCCCGCGCGACCAAGGCGCTGTCAGCGATCTTCATCATCGAGTCGCCGCTCATGACCTACGGCGCCTGGGTTGACTTAGGGAACGAGTCGCCTTCGCAACGAGGCGCGCGGCAGAAGAAGATTGCGCCACTGTTCTCTCTTCCCGTTATTCCGCTGGAGGTGATCCGTTTGGACGAGCAATACATGGCCGAGAGGAACCAACCTGGCCGCAAAACCTTGGCCGGGAAGCGATTGGTCTTGGTCGGCTGTGGAACTATTGGCGGCTACCTCGCTGACCTCCTCCTGAAGGTCGGTGCCGGCACTGGCGGTGGGAGCCTTGAGATGGTCGATTTTGATGACCTGAAGGCGCAGAATCTTGGGCGCCATCGGCTCGGGGTCTCGGGGCTTTTCAACAACAAGGCTGTCGCGCTGAAGAGAGAGTTGGATGCCTTCTCGCCAGGCGCCAACATCGCGGCCACCCCGCGGGACGTGCGCGAAATTGAGCTTGGCGCTTTCGACTTACTCATTGACGCCACAGGCGAGGAATCGTTGGGCCATTGGTTGGCACGAAAGTACCGGCATGCAGCGCTCCTGACGGTATGGATCGAAGGACCGGGCGTTGCTGTTCGCGGCGTGATAAGGGCCAACGAAAAGGGTGGATGCTTTCGTTGCCTTTGCGATGCCAATCGGGCCGGACTGCTGCAGGCTGTGGAGGGCGAAATGCCAAAGCTATTGGCGGGCCAAGGATGTGAGGGGCTGTATGTCCCATTTCCGGCAACCGTGTCCCTGCAGGCGGCGGCGCTTGGTGCCGAGATGGTCAGTTCTTGGGTCAACAACGATGATGCGCCGACTTTGCGTACGAGGGTCCTCGATAGCCGGTTCCAGAACGCAACACCGGACTGCAACCTTCTGAAACATTCGGGATGCCCTGCATGCAGTTCGTAAGTGGATGGACAACGCTGGACAAGCGAATCCTGGTCAACTTCGACGACAAGGTTCTCGATGTGTTCCGGCAGCACGTGCAGTGCTTGGTTAGTGATGCCGAGGCTGGCGGCCTGCTTCTTGGCGAGGTCCGGGGCTGGCATCTAAACCTTGTCGACGCAACCTTCCCGACCGCCGGGGATCTGAGGTCACGGTATTCGTTCGAACGGCTTCCGCAAGGTCATGCGGAAGTCGCACAGAAATTATGGAGCAATAGCCAAGGAGCGGTTAGGTACTTGGGCGAGTGGCATTCGCATCCTCAAGACCTCCCCATTCCGTCTGGGATCGACCGGTCAGAATGGAGGAGATTGGCTTCTGAGCGGAAAGACAAACGCCCCTTCCTTGCTGTCATAGTAGGCAGGGCAGGCTTGCACGTGGAACTGGTGTCATCGAACGCGGACGGCCGAGTCTTGCATCCATGCACATAGTTGCCATCACCGTTCAACTTGGAGATGTGCGTCTAGTCCGGTCGTTGATCTAGTCCGCGCGGAGCTCGATTTTCTTTGGTTCTTCCGGCGAAACATTGGTTGGCGTAGGGCAACAGAGCCTTTGGCGCCTCGTTTTTTGCGAGATGCCTTTGCAAGCGCTTGGCATAGTGATACTCAGGCCAATCGCTCGACATCAATCAACGCAATTTCCTATGGCAAGTTTCCACATTCGCTGAAACCCCGCCATGGTGCCGAAATACCTCCCTTCGATGTCTTTGCAGGCCATCGGGTAGTCATCGTTGTCGAAAGCGAAAATAGCAGGAGTGGATACGACTATCGCTTTCTGCGGCAGCTGGAAAACAATCCCCGACGGATTGGAGAGCACCTCCACTTTCGACGAAGGAATGTCGGCTCCGAACAGTCGATGGGAGTTGCGAGAATCACGGCACTGGCGCAGCCATTCAGCATCACCGTTTTCGTCAATCACAGAAAAAAGGACGCGGCCTTGTGAGCAAAGGAGCTGCATAGATCTGGTCTTGTCCTGTGTTTCTGAAATGGCAAGAACGCCTTGGGAATTCTTTGGAGTGACAACTCGCCAGTCGGTCCATCGGCCGGGTTCATAGGTCACGTGAAGAAGTTCAAGCTCGCCCTTCTCAAGCCATCGCATTTCGGATGGACCAGCGTCAATCGAAAGAGCGATTAGCCGCAAGTCAACGCCCATCCGAGGCGAATAGAACAACAATCCGGCCATGAGCCGTTGTGTTGAATCCATGTCGACCCCGGTGAATTGCTTCATCGTCGGATTCGAGGCAGCCTGAGAACGATAAAAACGATGGATCCCTATCCGCGGGTTATCACCAACCGTGGATCTTCTAACCCCGCCTAGAAAGGCATAAAGGCACGCTGACGCACAAAAATCGGCTTCGGTGTCAAACTTCCTTTCTCTAAGCATGCTCCCCAGCCTAATCGCGGACTGCATATTTCCGCCGCTTGAATGGAAGCGAATCACCGAATACGGAAATCGACGATTTGAGCTGAGGAAGGCAAGAAACTCCTTGTCTGTGTTCTGGGTGAAGTCCCCGCGAGCTTCGACCCAAAATCTGCATCCGTCGGGGTCTCAGCACGCCTCTTTTGCGCCTCCGTGGGAGAACTCCATGGCCTCCGCCGGACAAGCAACACAAACTGCCAAGAATGCTAACAACAAGAGTCGCGATTGCACGAGAAGTCCTCGCTCTTATGCCAAGTCAAGACAATGGCATGGTAGTCTATCAGATGGCGAGATTCACAAACGATTGCTGCTTGAAGGCCATTGGCGACCATTGGCATACATGACGGGGAGACAAAATGCCCATTCTTGACGAAGTTCAGACTAGCCGTGCTCTCAAGGCGCTTGATGCGTACTTAAAGGCACCTCCCAGTAAAGAGACGCTCAAGACGCCTCTGGAAGAAAGCGCCGAACTGGATGAAAAGCGCATCTCCCTAATAGCCAAAAGGCTGCTGCCCGTACTCACTCAATTCCTCAATGGGCAACTCCCGCTTTCCGAGTTCAAGCCGGAGGTCGACAGAATCAACAAGCAAAACGAGTTGTGGGGTTTCAAAGGGGTTAAGGGACAAATGTTCTTCAACCTGATCTACAACGCTTGCCTGGATGAGAATGAATTGGTTGCGGAACTGATTAGTGCTTTGCCGGCGCCGCCCGATGAAAACAGTGCAAAGAGCAGGATCCGCAATTTCGCAAGTTATGTCCGCCGCATCGGAGACGACCATGTCGCCAACGGAAATAGCAAAGCCTCCCGTCCGAAACCGTCGAGCATCCCATTCTTTCTGAGTTATTTCTGGCAGATCCAGGCACCAGACAAATGGCCTGTTTTCTTCACAAACAGCGTCCGGGCATTGTCCGATCTCAATTTATACCAAACGGCAGACGATCTTGCCGATGCCTATATCGACTTCGCCCGCCTGCATGCTGAGCTTCAACAGCTGTTTTCGAACAGGCTGAAAAAGGCTTTCTCCTTGTACGACGTTGAGCACGTTTGGTGGAACGTCGGTCAGGAAAAACAACTCGCACTGCCGATTAGCGCGAGTGCTGCTGAAGTCAAATCGCTTGATGTACCGCCAACGGCTAGTATCGATCACCTTCCGGATAGTTACGTACCGCCAATCATCAACATCATTCCCCTGCTGGCGAGTAACGACGGGACTCTTGAACTAGCAGCGAAGGCGTCTGGCACAAGCGTGCCTAGAGCCTTAGAAAAAAGCGTACACGCAGCATTCACCATCCTTGGCTACGAGACCCAGCTGCTTGGACAGGGACAAGGGCGAATTCAAGACGGCTTAGCCTTGGCCAACGACTATTCGTACGCGATCCTCTGGGACTCTAAGGCCCGGCAAAACGGCTATTCCATGGGAACTGACGACCGGACTATTCGCGAATACATCACCACACAAAGCCGCGAAATCAAGCGTCGAAGGCACCTGCGCAACCTCTACTACGTCCTCGTCTCCAGCGGTTTCAATGACGAGTTTGACGATCTGATCCGCGGTCTAAAGATGGAGACCGAAGTCAGTGAAGTCATCCTGGTAGAGGCAGAGGCGCTAGTTGTGATGGTTGACGCAAAATTGCGCGATCCGAATCAACTGACGCTTGGGCCTGACGGCCTGCAGAGAATTTTCAGCAGAAGTGGCCTGCTTACCGCCCAGGATGTGAAGGAAGAACTCGGGTTGGTGTGATCCGTTTTTCCTGATTTTTCTTTTTCGCGCGCAACGCAAAGAGGCCGAGGGCAATCCCAAAAATAGCGATGAGAAGGGCGAAAATCTGCGGCCTGCTCATCGCTCTTGGTCCATTTGGGCCGCCAGATCGAGAAGTGACGCCGCCATCAAGCGAGGTTCGTCGCCCCAGCCAGGAGTGTCGCCAGAGAAAGCTTCTTGCAGCAAAGCCTCCGACTCCGCGGAAAGGGCGATCGGTTCGATTTTTTCGAGGAAGTCAGTGATGGCCATCGTCGTTAATTGGCCGTGATTTTTTTGAGAATTCCTCGGAGTTCGCGAGCGCCGGGTGGTGCCTCGCCGTAGGACCATCTGCTTTCCGCCACAGACCAGCCAAACTGATCGATTTCGCCACTTGCTGTGGCCATGGTTTCGCCGCGACGCTTTTTCCTCGCGAAAACGTTCACCCAGTCCTTGTTTCGAGAAACTGTGAGCAACACCGGTTGCGATTTCGACGGGGAAATCATCAGCGCTTCGACCGGGCCTCCTTGGTGGTTCTTGGCGATCGCAGCTTTCCACGGGTCGTCAGAGAAAGCTTTGGCGGCGTCGAGGCTTGCCATCAGATGCTTGCAGAGTCGGGACATGTGGTTTTTCGGGAAACCGCTACGGGTGGCGAAGTCGGGGCATGTGCAGGTGATTTCGCCAAGATCGATTTCGTAGGTGGCGTCCTGCGTTCTTGAATGGACGGTTTTTTTGCCGCTCGAAGAGAATGAGAATTGCAGGTCAAATACTTTCGCAGAAACGTCTTCTTCGGATGCTGTTTGGGCAGGGGAATGGTTGTGCGAGCGGCGTTCGACGACACGCTCCTCTTTGAGAGGTGCTTTGGTCCTTACCTCCGGCTCGCTCCTTTTTCCGAAAAGAAGAAAAACGACAAGGCAGAGAACGGCGACCAGGATGACGATTTCGAACACGGCACACCTCAACGCAAGAACAGGGCTACCTGCCAGAAAAGAGCTATAAAACTCCATGACGCGAAAAACGTCAGCAGCGGCATCAAGATCAACGCGGTCTTGCGCGAGGCCTTGGCAAACAGGCGGTGCAGAAACGCCACGATCCAACCCTGTGCTGCTAACACGACCACCGAACCGATAGTGATGAGCGTGCTGACAAGGAGCAGGATGCCGATGCCAGACTCGCCATAGCTCAAAAGCAACGGCCTTGTGCCGACAACGACGCCGGCATAGGCCGAAACCATGGAGGCATAGAGCGCCGTAGCTGGGACCTCGTTTTTCGAAATTTGGAAAAGACGATCGCACTTGGAATGACAAAACTAGGGGGCAGCTCACGAAACGGAAAAAATCGTACGCTAAGGCGGCAACTTGCCGACTCACCACTTGAAGTCCGGCCAATCCTGTCTGCCATCAACAAAGGCGTCGAAAGAGATAACGCCTTGTCGGAGGCCTGATCCCGTTTCGGCGAACAAGCTGTGCATCGGATCAAACGTCTCCATCACCTTCGGCAGCATCTTCAGCCGCTGTTTTGCAGGGAGTTCTATGAAATACCGGCAACGGCTATCGAGCACGGTATCAAGGTGTATGTAGGGAGCGCTTCCAATACACCCTATCCGATGGATAACTTCGTCAGCCGTGACCGGCATAGCTGCTCGTACGGCGGACTCAACGACGTGCTCCAACTCGAACATGATTGCTTGGTCGAGTTTGTTGGTCGGGATAAACGCCATTGCCTGCCGCAGCACTCCGACTTGTACCAAGAGTACCGGCCATAGAATTTCGACGCCATAGATGCGGTAACGGTCATCTTTGGAAACGCCGCGATAGTCCTGACTACGTTGTCCCTCAAACGCTTTGCGCACATCGTAGGCCAAACCCAGAACGAACCCCTCCTTGTCCTCGATGTAGTTGCTTTCCTCGACGATGTGATGAACAAACCCATGAAGCCGGTCCAGTGTGGGAAAGTCGCCCCAAAGCGCGACGCCGGCATGGTGCGGTGTAAGTTGGTACTCCAGCATATTGTTCTCCCTTGTTATCGATCCTCGCGGGTGTGCCACAGTCGCAGCACGTAGATTACGGACTCGTCAATCTCATAACGAATCTCGTAGTCCCCGACCAGAATCCGCCGCACCTCGCGCGGTTCGAACTGAAACAGTTGCTCACCGATGCGAGGACTGGTGAGCAGGACGGTCGGGGCCTTCACCAGTGCCTGAACTGCTCTCGCGGCGGCGGGATTGTTCAGTGGGGCCAGGAATTCGTGCAGACGTGCCAAATCGGCAAGCGCCTTGCTGGTCCATTTCAGTTCCATCAGCGCGGCACCGGTAGCGGCCGGTCAGTGCCAAGGCTTTCAGCCCAGGCCAACACAGCCTGGTGGTCGCTGACGCAACCGGCGTCGACGTCAGCCAGTGCTTCCTGCGTCAAACGATCGCGCTCTTCCTCTTGTGCAATCCAGCTTGACAAGGCTTGTTTCATAATCCAGCCGCGAGAGCGTTCGAGGCGGTCGGCCAACTGATCCACTTTCTCGGCGAGTGGGATGGGTACATGTGCAGTAAGCACACGGGTTTCAGCTTTGCGCATGATGTTCCCCTTGAACTTGGTGAATGACGGCCGGTAGGTTTGGGCACGATCCTTTTTGATGAGAGTTGATATTACACCAATCATAGTGATTAACATTGATTCGGTGAGGCAAAAATGTCAGATTGAGCTATACCCTAGCCGGATGTCAGGATAGCCCATTCGCTGGCGTCAGAATAGAGCCGAGTTTTAAATTTCTTGACGAATGCCGTGCAAGGTCATAGATTTCTGCCTGACACTCACAGATCGGGAGGTATCTTGCAGGGGCATCGTATCGGCTACGTCCGCGTCAGCAGCTTCGACCAGAACCCGGAACGGCAACTGGAACAGGTCCACGTGGACAAGGTGTTTACCGACAAGGCATCGGGCAAGGACACGCAGCGTCCGCAACTCGACGCGCTGCTCGGGTTCGTGCGTGAAGGCGACACGGTGGTGGTGCACAGCATGGACCGCCTGGCGCGCAATCTGGATGATCTACGTCGCTTGGTGCAAGGCCTCACGCAACGCGGTGTGCGCATCGAGTTCGCCAAGGAGCACCTGACCTTCACCGGCGAGGACTCGCCGATGGCGAACCTGATGCTCTCGGTAATGGGTGCGTTCGCCGAGTTCGAGCGCTCCCTGATCCGCGAGCGACAGCGCGAAGGCATCGCGCTCGCCAGGCAGCGCGGGGCCTACCGGGGCCGCAAGAAGGCGCTCACGCCGGATCGGGCGGCCGAGTTGCGGCGTCGCGCCGCTGCTGGCGAGAAGAAGGCGCAGCTTGCCCGCGAGTTCGACATCAGCCGGGAAACTCTGTACCAATACCTGAAAACGGATGACTGACCATGCCGCGCCGCAATTTGCTGACGCCCGCCGAGCGTGCCGGCCTGCTTGCCTTCCCGACCACCGACGATGAACTCATCCAGCATTACACCTTCGCCGAACCCGACCTGTCGGTGATCCGCCAGCGGCGCGGTAGCCACAACCGGCTCGGCTTCGCGGTACAGTTGTGCTACCTGCGTTATCCCGGCTTTGCCTTGCCTACTGAGGCAGAGCCGCCCGCGTCCCTGCTAAACATCGTCGGTCGCCAGTTGCGCATCGAGCCGGACATCTGGCCGAAGTACGCGCAGCGGCCGGAAACGCGGCGCGAGCACCTGTTGGAGTTGCAGGCTTGGCTGAAGCTGACGCCGTTCGCTGTCGCTGACTACCGGCATTTCGTTCATCAGCTCGCCGATCTGGCGCAGCAGACCGACCGGGGTATCGTGCTGGCCGAAGCGCTGATTGAGTTGCTGCGGCAGCAACGCATCATCCTTCCGACCGTCGATGTCATCGAGCGCGTGTGCAGCGAGGCGCTGACACGTGGCACGCGCCAGGTCTATGAAGCGCTCACCGCGCCGCTCGGTGATTTCCACCGCCGCGCACTCGATGGCCTGCTGGCGATCCGAGAGGGCACTAAGGGCAGCGGACTGATCTGGCTACGCCAGCCGCCCGGCCCGCCGAAGCCCAAGCATGTACTGGCCCACCTGGAACGGCTGAAAACCATTCGCGACCTGGTGCTGCCGGGCAGCCTGGAACACGCCATTCACCAGAACCGTCTACTGAAGCTCGCCCGCGAAGGCGGACAGATGACAGCCCAGCACCTGCGCGACCTGGAGCCAAACCGTCGCATTGCAACCTTGGTCGCGGTGATCCTCGACACCCGTGCCACGCTGATCGACGAAATCATCGACCTGCACGACCGTTTCATGGGTTCGCTGTTCAGCAAAGCCAAGCGCAACCATGCCGACCGCTTTCAGCAGTCCGGCAAGGCGATCAACGACAAGGTGCGGCTGTACTCGCGCATCGGACGCGCCCTGCTGGAAGCCAAGCAATCAGGCAGCGACCCGTTCGCCGCCATCGAGGCGATCATCCCCTGGAATGTATTCAGCGAAAGCATCACTGAAGCGGAGACGCTGGCCAGGCCGGAAGACTTTGATTTCCTGGCTCTGGTCGGTGACGGTTTCACCCAGCTCCGGCGCTACACTCCGACCCTGCTGGACGCACTGACCATGAAGGCCGCGCCGACAGCGCGCGAACTGCTGACCGGCGTCGAAGTGCTCAAGGGAATGAACGACCGTCAGGCGCGCAAGGTGCCGGACGACGCGCCCACGTCGTTCGTGCGCAAGCGCTGGGAAAACCTGGTACACACGGAAGATGGGCTGGATCGGCGTTTCTACGAACTATGCATTCTGTCCGAACTGAAGAACTCACTGCGCTCCGGCGACATCTGGGTACAGGGATCGCGCCAGTTCAAGGATTTCGAGGATTACCTATTGCCGCCGCCGCGATTCGCGGCGCAACGTGACCAGCGGGAATTGGGCCTGGCTATCGATACCGACTGCGACCGCTTTCTGAACGCTCGTCTTGCGCTGCTGCAAGAGCAACTGGCGACAGTCGAGCAGCTGGCCGCTGCCAACGAACTGCCCGATGCGGCCATCACCAGCACCGGGCGAATCAAGATTACGCCGCTGGACAATGCCGTGCCGGATGAGGCCGAGGCGCTGATGCAGCAGGCGTACAGCCTGCTGCCGCACCTGAAGATCACCGAACTGCTGCTGGAAGTCGATGGCTGGACCGGCTTCAGCCGCCACTTCAAGCACCTCAAGAGTGGCGCGACGGCCGAAGACCAGCATCTGCTGCTGACAACCATTCTTGCCGATGCCATCAATCTGGGTCTCTCCAAGATGGCCGAGTCCTGCCCCGGTGTAACCTACGCCAAGCTGACGTGGTTGCAGGCGTGGCACATCCGCGACGAAACCTATTCGGCGGGTTTAGCCGAACTGGTCAACAGCCAGTTCCGCCAACCCTTCGCCGCCTACTGGGGCGACGGCACCACGTCGTCATCGGACGGCCAGAACTTCAAGGCTGGCGGCCGTGGCCAGGCTGCCGGTCAGGTGAACCTGAAGTACGGTCAGGAGCCAGGCGTGCAGTTCTACACCCACATCTCGGATCAGTACGCGCCGTTCCACACCAAGGTCATCAACGCCACGGTACGCGACGCCACCCATGTCCTGGACGGGTTGCTGTACCACGAATCCGACCTGCGCATCGAGGAGCACTACACCGACACGGCGGGCTTCACCGATCACCTGTTCGCGCTGATGCACCTATTGGGCTTCCGCTTCGCCCCGCGCATTCGCGACCTGGCCGACAAGCGCTTGTATATCCATGGCGATGCCAAGCAATATCCGACGCTCGCCGGCCTGATCGGCGGTAGCGTCAACGTGAGGCACATCCGCACCCACTGGGACGAAATCCTGCGGCTGGCAGCCTCGATCAAGCAGGGCACCGTGACGGCTTCCCTGATGCTCAGGAAGCTCGGCAGCTACCCGCGCCAGAACGGCCTAGCCGTGGCCTTGCGCGAGCTGGGGCGTATCGAGCGCACGCTGTTCGCGCTCGACTGGATGCAGAACGTCGAACTGCGTCGCCGCGTGCAGATTGGCTTGAATAAGGGCGAAGCGAAGAACGCGCTGGCCCGCGCCGTGTTCTTGAACCGGCTTGGTGAAATCCGTGATCGCAGTTTCGAGAACCAGCGATACCGCGCGAGCGGCCTCAATCTGGTGGTGGCTGCGATCATCCTGTGGAACACGGTCTACCTGGAAAGGGCAGTCCAGTCGCTACGCGACTCGGGCAAGAACATCGACGAGCGACTGCTACCGCATCTGTCGCCGCTGGGCTGGGAGCACATCAACCTGACCGGCGACTACATCTGGCGGCAGAACAAGCAGGTTGAGCAAGGCAAGTTCCGGCCGCTGCGAATGCTCGGCGAGGCTTAGCGTACGATTTTTTCCGTTTCGTGAGCTGATCCCAAGCATCCCGAGACCGACAGATTTTCCTAAGCCCTCGGGGCTCCAGGTGATCGCCAGGAGGGCAGCAAGAAATTTAGACTTGGGGGGCGGGGCTCCCCGACCTGCCCGGAACCCAAGCACCCCGAGACCGACAGATTTTCCTAAGCCCTCG
>NZ_FNCY01000008.1:26472-26734 GCF_900099695.1 Propionivibrio dicarboxylicus
GGAGGGCAGCAAGAAATTTAGACTTGGGGGGCGGGGCTCCCCGACCTGCCCGGAACCCAAGCACCCCGAGACCGACAGATTTTCCTAAGCCCTCGGGGCGCCAGGTGATCGCCAGGAGGGCAGCGAGAAATTGCGACTTGGGGGGCGGGCTTCCCGACCTGCCCGAAACCCAAGCACCCCGAGGCCGACGGATTTCCCCAAGCCCCCAGGGCGCCAAGTGATCGCCTGGAGGGCAGCAAGAAATTTAGACTTGGGGGGCGGG
>NZ_FNCY01000008.1:26784-194655 GCF_900099695.1 Propionivibrio dicarboxylicus
GGAGGGCAGCAAGAAATTTAGACTTGGGGGGCGGGTAAGCTCACCTTCCCACCCATCCTTCTCACCATCCCCCAATCGAACCACCAGAGGTCAGCGATAATTTGAGATTTGGGACCGGCGACTTCAACACAAACCAGATCCTCGAAAACAAGCAACACGAAGTGCTCAGAACGCACCTTTGGCGTCGTTCGACTTTACAAAAACTGGCCGACAGTCAATTTCGTTCGCAAAGCTGCCAATGCGGGGGGTAGAATCGGTTTGCGAGTGGTAATATTTTATTAGCTTTTAACGCACCACCTTAAATTTTTATAACTAATTGTTTTATATTGTTAATTACATAATTTATCAAACCAAAAAAGAGACCATAAAGGCCAACTTTTATCGTACCTAGTTACGTTGCTTACTATCGTATGTATATTACGATATAGGGTACGATATATTGCAACGATTGTTTACACGATATAGCGCCCAACGGAGAGATTTTTTGGCCGAACATCAGCTAAAAATTTCATCGCGTTTTCCCGGGAAGCTGAGGTGAATCATGACCTGCTTCCCACGGCTCGTCCGGTCGCGGACGAGCATCGAGCGGCTACCATATCGCTTGACGCGATGGAGTTCGCAGCAATGTGGGTAGAGGCGAAAAATGGCCGCAGGCTCCGCGTTGACGTGGTATTCGCAAGCACCATTATGCCTAGTTCTCGGAGGACGGGGAGGTTAAGAATGCCAGCCATGAGCAAATTTCAGATGTAAAAAAACCAAGCCCCGTCAGCAAAACTGCGCGGATTTGGTTAACACTACTGAATAGACAAACGAACGTGCTTACGTGTTTGGATGCACATCTAAAAGCATATCTGCGCTTGCTTGGACGAAACTCTGCGGGCAAAGGGGTGATGTTCGTCAACGTTTGGGTATCTTAAAGGCCGCCGCCAGGGCAGCAGCGGTCGCTTCCTTGACCTGCTGCGCCTCTGCTCTTGCCTCTGCTTCTATCCTTGCCGCCGCTTCTGTGGCGGCTCTAGCTGCATCTTGGGCCTTTCGGGTAGCTTCCACCCGTGCCGCGGCCTCTGCGGCTTCACTGGCAGCTTCTTGTTCTCTCCGAGTGGCCTCTGCCTTGGCACGCTCCTGTTCGGCTCTCTTGCGAACTGCCTTAGCCTGTCTTTCAGCCTCCTCCAGCGCTCGCTTATCGGCTGTGTCCTGTCGCTGAAGTTGCCATCTTCTCCTCACCACAACGATAATCAAAACGCTAGAGACCGCGAGCACTGCTGTCGCTAAAAACCGCCATGTATCGCGCCAACGGTAGCACCATTCGGACCACATCTCGTCTCGGTAATTTAACAACGGCCCAACGGTATCGAGCAACTCGTTGCCAATCCGCCAATAGAACGGATGGTTGGGTAGTGGCATAGCCCTGCCACCCTTAAACTGCCGTAGTTGTTCAGTGTTGGTCACTGTTTGGCACAGCGTCGAGTCGTTGCCGACGCACGAGGCGACAGCATCGGCGACGGCCTGTGCTCTGTCTTTGACTTTGGTGCAGTCGCTGCTCTGGCTTGACCCACACAGTTTGAGCGTCTGGGCCAGATCCTCCGCGTTGAAGCTTTTTTCCCAGTCAGAATGCGCGGTGACGTGAATAAGCTCCTGTGCCGGATCCTTCCGGTTGCAGTAGGTAAGTCCACACACAATTAGAGCCACAATTATGATTACTTGCATGGTTCAGTGATCCAGCAGCACAAAGGTAACCTTGTCGTCCAACCAATTGGGGACTTTGTCACATCCGGCTTTTTCCCAATGCTGCCGGTCGTTTTTTTTAAAGATTTGCAGGTCGGCGCCTGGCTGCATGTCCCTCTTGTATCTGCTATAAATCGCAGAGGATTCGGTCACAATGGCAAAGCTCTGGTACTTTGCTGGTTGACCGGTGCTGGTTGGGGACAGGGCGCGAACGATGCCTAGAACGAATAGATAAAAGTTGTGATCCCACTTCGGGCTCAGTTCGATTTCGACGCCCATTTTCTTCCCGTCGGGTAGCAGCCAGATTACGTCGGGGCGTTTTTCGCCGGCCTTGTCGCCCTCCTCATCGATCATTCGTTCTGTCTCGTAGCCGATGATCGTGTCGGCGACCAGCGCATTGATGGTGGCCCGCTGTGCCAGGAGGTAATGATGGATTTGCTGCTGTTTGACCTTTGACGAATCAGCTTCCGGGTACCGAAGCAGCTTCTCGGCCCGACGCTCGGCATCTTGTTGTCCGATCTGACTGAGCGTGTAGATACAACGGGGTAGGCGGCTCTCGGTCTTTTTCTCAACGAGCCAGCCCTTTTCGGAAAGGCCCTTGGCGTAGCCCTTGGCCTGTTGTCCTGCGACTTCGCGAAGAATTTCCGCCGATGAATAGCCCCAGCGGTACACCCACTCAAGCACTTTCCGGCGCTTTTTCTCGCCCCTGGCGCGCGGACTTTCGCCGCCTAGATAGTCGGCGGCTGTTGGGGTTCTCTTTACGTTTCTAGTTTCGTTATTTTGCATCGTCACATATCATCAGTTTATAGGTATGATAGTATATGACGATACTAGGTACGATGCAAACCGACTTAACAAGTCTCTTGTTTGCGTTGTATCGACACCGATAGGAGGTTCCACGCGCAAAGCACGATTTTTGCGATCGGAATCCCACCAAGCACCATCAGGTGGCCGCTTTTTTTTCGGTAAGCTTAGGCAGCATGCGCATCATCCCCTCTGTGATGCTGGTATACACGTCCGCGGGGAAACCAGCTGGGAGCCTTGCACCAACAGCATCAATTGCCCCCGGAACTGCTTGCGCAAGGTGAGCCAGGGTCGCCTCGATGCGGTCGCCGTACCCACACCGTCGAGCTGTTCCTACAAAGTGCCGATACTCGATTTCTCTAAATTTGTAATGGGTCGACTTCCCTTTCCATGCCATGGCCAATTCAGCTTTTTGGAACGCCAACTGCCTTGCGCCCGAGCCAATGATTGGCCATGCGGATAGTACGTCGTATATCGGGGTGAGCTGATAGTCACCGCCAGCGCGCAGGAAGATACTGAAGTTCTTCGCGTGGCCATCGGTAGCGGCCATCAGGGTGAAAACGATTTGCGCGCGGAAGAACGTAGTCAGGTCGTCAGCAGGGGTAAGGGAATTCTGGAGTATCTGGGCAATCTCCAACATACCCGGTCCTCCGTCCTTTTGGTACTTCATCTCACTGTGCCGGCCAAATACTTGGCAAAAATCCTCTTGAGGCAGCCGCAACCAATAGCCTTCATCGGCGAGCCGTCGGTCAAATCGCTCAACCACAAGAGCCTTTTGGTTCCCGAAAACACCAATTTCGCTGGCGGCGACAGGAATATCCAACTCGTCAAGTAGTTGCATACACAACCATTCGTTTTCAACCGATGTGCGCAAGTCCGCACCCATATTGCCAACTAAGCCAAGCGGCAATTTGAAAATGTGCGTGGTCGGGGTCGTCCCATGTGGAAGGCACCATTGGCCGTTGTGACGCAGGAATGCTGTCTTTTCCTGCGCGCCTGCAATCGAAATCCGGAACTCGTCATCCGCGTCGGCAATGCGGGCAAACGTGGCCGCCGGTGTAACCGTGCCGATGAGATGGCCTTCGACCTGCTCATCGGTTAGCGGGGTCGCATGTATCTCGGTAATCCCGGTCGGTACTTCTCCTACCGGCAGCAACTGCAAAGCCCCAACGCAATCACGCCCAATGGCTGTCAGCAGGTCGAACGCGCCCTGCGTGTTGGTATTAAAGCGTGACTGCAGCCGCTGTCGAATTGCGCCATTGTCCGGTAGCAAGTTGTCAAAGTAATGCTCTACAGCCGCACCACGCAATGGAGTATTTTCGAGCGGGAGCGGGAGAGACAAAGACAACGGCCGGCGAACTTCAACGTTGCCCAACCAGGACTGGTCGTAGCAAAATTCCGGCGCAGCGCCTCGCGGTAGGCGCCACTCGCCAACCAGGGCACCATTCATCCATGCAGCAAGCGCGCGCGATTTCGACGGCCGCCCTACCATTTCGCCCTCCTAGGACCCATTGCCGCAGGCGCTTGCGGTTGCTCATCTTTAATCCCGATGTGCAGCTCCAGTCCGAGGCTTGCGGTAAGCAGCAACAGGCGGTCAAACGCTAACAGCGCGGGGTCAGCCTCGACCTGGGAGTATCGAGACTGGCTTAGGCCAAGCTTAAGGGCCACCTCGGCCTGCGACAGCCTTAGTTTTTTGCGCCTGGCCACGATAGCCTGCTGCAACTGCGATGCACTGATGAGTTTTTGCATGGCATTTATTGGGTATTTCAATAATCACATAATATTTGCTTTCCCAATAAAACGCAAGTATTGGCAATACAAATAATTCTAATATATTGATTTTTCCAATATTTTGTTGTTGATACGAAGCGGTTTTGTTGCGTAAATCGAAATTGAGTTGTACTTCACCTTTCCCCAGACGGATTTATGCCAGGGCTACCGTGACGGGTGTTCCGAGATGGGTATCGTCACGACTACATTGTCTCCTTTCGCGGCAGACTCCATGGCCGTACTCGATGCTGCGATGTTGAATTGCGTCGAAATCTGACCCGGGATTTGCACTGAAATATGACCCACCCGATGAGTCGCAGTATGGCTCAAGTTACAGATGAATTTCTAGTTTTCACCTCCTTGTTAGCTTTGGTCGAACTGTTCTTGAAACGGTAACTTTCGTTGCCGGTTTCGACGATATGACAGTGATGGGTTAATCGGTCGAGTAGTGCTGTTGTCATTTTTGGATCCCCAAAGATACTGGCCCACTCCGAGAAACTCAAGTTGGTCGTGATGATTAAACTGGTCTTCTCATAGAGCTTGCTCATGAGGTGAAACAGCAAGGCACCACCGTTCTGACTGAACGGCAAATAGCCCAGTTCATCAAGGATCACCAGGTCAGTATGTACTAGACGATTGGCAATCTGCCCTTGCTTGCCAGCCTGTTTTTCTTGTTCCAGCGCATTCACCAAATCGACCGTTGAGAAGAAACGGACACGCTGATGCGCATGCATGATGGCTTGTACGCTGATGGCGGTAGCCAGATGAGTTTTGCCAGTACCAGGCCCACCGATGAGCACGACATTGTGAGCTGAATCCATGAAGTCTCCACGATGGAGATGTCTGACTAAGGCTTCGTTAGCAACGCTTTGCGTGAAGTCAAAGCCGGACAGATCGCGGTAAGCCGGGAAGCGGGCGATCTTCATTTGATAATTTACGGAACGGACTTCCCGCTCTGCCAATTCGGCCTTAAGCAGGCTGTCCAGAATCGACTGCGCATTGAGATAGGCAGGCGAGTTCTGAGCCGCCAATTCATCAATGGCTTGTGCCATTCCGAAGAGTTTGAGGGATTTCAGGGCTGAGACCATCGCATCAGGCAGCATTTCGGGCCTCCCGCAGGCTGTCGTAACGTGTCACGTTGGCTAAGGGTTCTATCTTCAACAGCAATGCCTGAGGTGCATCGATTGGTGCTGGCGGTGGCAATTCCACCAGTCGCCCGAGCAAATTGAGGACATGCTGCTTTGAGGGAACCCCTGCATCGAGTGCCATCTCGACAGCTGTCAGCACTGCTTGCTCATCGTGATGCAGAACCAGGGCAAGGATCTCAACCATTTCCCGGTCACCGCCGGGTCGTTTCATGAGCGACGATTGGAGGCGCTTGAAGCCATCAGGGAATTCGGCAAAGGGAGCTCCATTTCTCAACGCGCCGGGTTTGCGCTGCAATACCGAGAGATAGTGCCGCCAATCGTAGATGGTCTGGCTGCAGTCATGACGGCGATCAATGATCCGTACGTGCTCCGCGATCACATTGCCTTCGGCAGCCACGACAAGATGGTCAGCATAGACACGCAAACTGACGGGCCGATTGGCAAACGAAGCGGGAACGCTATAGCGGTTGCGCTCGAAGTTAATCAGGCATGTCGGTGAGACGCGCTTGGTGTGCTCAACGAAACCATCAAAGGGCGCTGGCATAGCCATCAACTGGGCTCGTTCATCAGCCCACGCCTCGGCAATCGTGCCTGGCAACTCAGGATGACGCAGTTCTTGCCAGAGCGCCAGACAACGCTGTTCTAACCAGGCATTGAGTGCCTCAAGATTCTCGAAGGACGGCGCACCTTGCCAGATGCGATGTCGGGAGTCCTGAACATTCTTCTCAATTTGCCCCTTCTCCCAACCAGAGGCCGGATTGCAGAACTCGGCTTCGAACAGGAAGTGGCTGACCATGGCCTTGAATCGGGTGTTGATATCCCTGGCTTTGCCTCTCCTGATCCGATCAACGGCGGTCTTCATGTTGTCGTAGATCCCGCGCCGAGGAACACCTCCCACCATACGAAAGGCATGGTTGTGAGCATCGAACAGCATTTCGTGCGTCTGTAGCGGATAGGCCTTCAGAACAAAGGCCCGACTGTACGAGAGTTTGAGCTGGGCAACCTGAAGTTTGGTCTTCACGCCGGCAATCACTGCCCAATCTTCGCTCCAGTCGAACTGGAAGGCTTCGCCGGGGGCAAAGGTCAGTGGAATGAAGGTGCCACGTCCGGTCGTCCCTGCAGCCTCCCGCTGCGCTTGCCGCCAATTTCTGGCAAAAGCAGCCACACGGTCATAGGAGCCTTCGTAACCCAGTGAAGCCAGGTCAGCATAAATCTGTCGGAGGTTTCGCCGCTGCTTACGGTTCTTCTTTGCTTCTGTCTTGAGCCAAGCAGCCAGCTTCGGCGCAAACAGATCAAGTTTGCTCGGACTATGCCGGTCCGGATATTTCGGTTCGACAATCCCTGTGCTCAGATACTTGCGGATTGTGTTCCGGGACAAGCCCGTTCGCCTGGCAATTTCCCGAATGGCCATGCCATCCCTCAGGTGCCAGCGCCTGATTACGCTTAATAACGCCACGTCGATCACTCCTAATCCCCCACTCGTTCCCGAGTAGGTCAGTGTCTATACGTGGGTCAAAATTCGATGCAAATCTCTGCGACTAATGGGTCAGTTTTGCGTGCAAATCAACAATTTAAGGAAAGACCGCCTTTAAGCCATTTAGCGGCAAAAGTTCATTTAATACGTAGTTACGATGAACTTCGGCGGCTCGAATAAATGTAAACAGAGGACTGGAGTGGACTTCGGTGCTGCTCAACGTATGCATGTGATCTATTTCCGAGTCGTAGCCTACTGGGTCATATGTCGGAATAGCAGCCTTGCCTGGGTTGGCAAATACAAGGCCTTCCCGTGCAGCCGTCTGCCAGGCGTCAATTCTTTCTTCCATAGTCCCTTCACAAGAGAGAATTTCGCGAACGGCCTCCTTGATTGCCGAAAACACAATCGGATCTCCATTAGAAAACTCTGGCCTGCGCTTACCAAACTCAAGAAACATCGTATGCAATTTTTCGCAAGCAGCAAGGAACGTGTCTTGGTTATTGCGAAGATCTGAATCTCGCCCATCGCTATAGCGGAAGCGCCAAGTCAAATAAGGTCGATCGGGAAATGTTGCAGCACCGCCGTGCCCAAGTTTTGTGAGTAATTCCGCACCTTGTCCTTTGCATGCATCCCAGAAATCGGAAGCCTTTTCCCATACGTAATTCCGGAGACTGGATGATTTGATGCTCAAATCGAAAGATCTACCATCCACTTCATTCATTACGTTCGATATCCCGGAAAAACCAAAATGTGCAAACGTATCGGCATAGACATGTGCGGTAATGCCGATAAGAACCAGTCCAAAGTCTTCGTTCGACAGATCCAGATGATGTGCCACCATCGTTTGTGCGACCTTACTGTCCTTCCTGCAGATCATTCTCTCGGCGATCGTTGTTCCTTCACAACCGGGCAAGAAATGAAAAGGAGACCAAACATGCCGCTGATCTTCGTGGTCAACATTTTGAGCTGTATCCTTTACGGTTTCGACAGTGAGCGTAATCCCATGCGCAGTGGCACGGCAACCAACATAAGCGTTGTCCGCTAATTCCTTTGAAACACCTTTGAAATCGTCCACATATTGAGCTGCCGTGGCAATAATCATTGCAGCCTCTGGTTTTATTCCCGCTGCACGAGCCAATGCGTAGGTTCCGTAATAATGCATATCTGTCTGCATGGTTAACCTCCAAGAGTTGAGATTGATTGCTGCTAACAATCATCGATGGGGAAGCATTTACCAATTCAAATCACACAGCACATCGAGCACTTGACTTTGCCATTTTTCAATGGTGACGAAGTCATAATTATAGTCACGCAACAGGGGGCTCCTTTGAACTTTTACTGCGCTTTGTCGGAAGTGACTGCAGTGATTCGAATAGTCGCTCAGCATATACATAACCCATAAGCTTTACGGATCTATCATTAAAATAGATCCATGACAGAAGAAGTGTGGTGGCAACCGCTAAGGTCATCCCGCCGGCCAAATCGGGGGTTGCCAACTTCGTCATGTCAACAGCCAGTGGATTGAGTTGCAATGCACCACTCAGCACCAAACCAACAAGGAAACTAATGAAGCAGGACAGAACACCGATTGGTCTTACGGCAAGCATATTTCGATGGAATCCGTAAGCAATGTTTTCCTTCAGCAAGAGAGCATGATTTTTTCCCCGGGTCATTTCTCTCAACAGGCGAGTAGCGCCGATGTACGCGTCATCTGCCGCGACCGGATTTGCCAGTTCCTCTTCTGCCGTTGGCAATATGATGCCCAACTTAAGGCGAATATCTTTGTGGTATCTTGATTTGCTGAGGCTATCCAAAAAGCTGTCGCGGTGACGCAGTATCAGCGTCGTCGGCATTCCGCCCCAACGCTCTACAAGTTTTTCTTCAAGGCGCTTACCCATACCACGCGCGATACTGGCCAATGCATGGACAGCTCCGCAACTGACAACAAGACCAAGCAATGTCGTCATGACCGGATTTTTAGGCCCGAAAATCCATAGCAAAGGTACTAACAGCGGAAGCACCACCAATAATCCCGGGAAAACCCGAGCCTTCCGTTCGTATGGATCTTTAAATTGATTTAGGAATGTAGAGATATTCATACAATCACAGTCATGTAATGGCAGTCACTCGATTCGCCCCTCCTTAACAAGCGCTGCATACCCATTGGGGTGCCTTATCAGCATGACAACGGCACCTCTCAGCAATCCTTCGATTGATTTAGCTGTCGCTTGATCGACTGAGGACGGCCCGCTCGGTTGCAAATGACTATGCCATGTTCCCAAGCACCCTAAAACATTCGCCCCCTGGCTGTCATAGGATGAGATCTGACTTTTCAGACCGTCCACCCCTAAGATGAATTGGGTTGGCGATCGTGAGCTATCCGGCGGCGGTGGGAGAACATCCACGATGGTCACTTCTCGTTGAATTTGAGAGCAGCGTCCAACGATGAGACCGCCTGTTTCACTCCCAGAATGACGGACTACATCTTCTAAAATTTTTTTATGCGCCGTATCCAGAACCCTCACGCTCCAACCAGACAAGCCTGAAGTCTCGGCAATATGTGTCTTCCCAACCACCCAATGCCGCCATCTCACCGAAACTCGATCGGCATCAAGGAACCCGATGCGAACCATTCCTTCGTCAGGCAAGGACCCGACTTGAGCATCCAAGATGAGTTGTGACATGCCAGCTGCGAAAAGTGAAACACGCGCATCAGACATAGGTAGAGTCACCGAATTGCAACCGACCCCAACGTGCAATAAGGCTTCAGAAGGATCCAAAGGTTTCTTGAGGCAATTGGACTTGCGTAATTCTTCATACACAAGGCACATGAGATCGCCGCAGTTCGCGCTCCGCTGATTGCCTTCCACAAGAAAAATTCCAATTTCGCCCTGATTAGTCAGGCACCCCTCGATAACACGTGCCTTAAATGCGCTCTTGATCAAATAGTGCCGTACCGCATGTGATCCGGTGGTATTGATCAGCAAATTTCCGGCTCCGGACAACACTTCCTTCAGCGGACTCTTTTCCGGATCGGCCGTGATTATGTCGCCATTGAATACCTTGGGCTTTTTCAGGTTGAAGGTTCCGATCTCGTCGGCAAGGGCTTCACTCTTTGTGCGCAGAATGCAGTGGCGAGGAAAGAGAGCATGGCGTGCAACATTGTGTGGAGCAAGTTCTTCTGAATCGATCAGTAGGGAGGGTGGAAATCCGGCTCTTGTCGCATGAAGCACCAGCTTAGAGCCAAGGCTACCGCAACCAAGAAAACTTACAAAAGACTCATCAACCGTTGTTGGCATACCCGAGGTACGTCGCAGAAGGTCTTTACTGGTCGGTATCAGGAATGCAACCGACGATACCTGACACGATTTGTCCGATAGCCCTACTGACATAGGAACGTCCGCGCGATAACAAAGGAATTCGTACTCTGTTGTGAAACCGATGACCGTTGCTGGACGGCGAACAGGAAAGACGATGAATATGGGATGTTGATACTTA
Organism: Propionivibrio dicarboxylicus; assembly: GCF_900099695.1. Taxonomy (GTDB): domain Bacteria; phylum Pseudomonadota; class Gammaproteobacteria; order Burkholderiales; family Rhodocyclaceae; genus Propionivibrio; species Propionivibrio dicarboxylicus. The sequence goes on from NZ_FNCY01000008.1 coordinate 37,201, forward strand.
ATTTTGAATTGTTTGACGGCGTAGTTCAGATTGGACGCGAATTCGTCGAACGATTTTTGGCACCCAAGTTCATTGGCACGGGTGGCGAGATCCCCTGCGCAGTTAACGGTATCCGGCAGGTACTGATCGATTACCTTAGGTTGTCCGGACTCGGTTGATGACGGCCAACACACCGCCATCAGCGACTGACCTTCGATAATGTCATTCGAAGTACGCTGATCATGAATAATAGATCGCAATTGATCTGCCAGAATTGTTGCCCCGGGCCATCGACGGTGTTCGGATGTCAGGGATGCATTGCCACTCTTTTCCCGCCAGCAATTGATAGAAAATAACTGATGTTTTCCAAGGATATGCGAGGAGAGTAGTTCTTCCGGATCAACATACATCATGTTCCGAAGATTATTTCGTCGCATGGGCTCCCACCCCTGCACGAGATTCATCAAACTCTGGCGGCCGGCATTTTTTAGCCATTCAGCCATCTGGTTAATGAGGCTGAACAATCCTTCTGCATGTAGCAGTTCAGAGATATCGCCTGCCAAAATACAAGGGGGGATCGGATCCCCTGGGCGATGGGGATTGATATGCGGCAACCTGGAATTGAAGTCAGCTCGCAAGAAAAAGCGAGGCGCTCGATCAGGATAATTTTCAGGAAAATGGATTGTTACAACTTCGCTGGCACGAACTCCATCCGGACTTTCCCCTATTTTTGCCCAACGCGATGGCAAGCGAGTATCGAACGTCGCCTCGATGACATAAGTGCCGTCATCCAAATGCCTAGGACCAGTAACATTGAAGACCGCCTCATGAGCCTCGACGACTCTGAGTGCGTCCTCAATCTGCTGTGGAAGGGCCACCATCAGCGCCATCTGTCATCCGTGAACTCGCGGTTGCGAAGCAAAAGCGGAGATCGCACTGGCCGCAGTGGCAGATTTCGATGGCTTATTGCTGGGCTTGCCCAGACCACCTGCGGTCACCTCAAACATCAGAGGTGCAGGATCTTCAGATGTCGGATAGCGAGCCGTGTTGTAAAACTCGCCAGCGACATCATCGAGGATGGATTGATACTCCTCTTTGGCGCGGATACACGGCGGATCAACATCGTCGTCCTTGATCTCGTTAGAACTGGCAACAATGACAGCCCCTCCGTACGCCTGGGACAAAGCATTACGTGCGTCTTCTGATACCTCGGCCTTACGGCGTTTATCACCCCAACTATCATTGGAGAGACTGTGCCAAGAACAATGGTGCGGGGTGCTCAATAGATCATACTTGAGGGTATCGGGACTTGATTCATACTTCTGCCACAGACGCTCCCAGATCAGTACTTCGGCAGCGCCCCCCGAGAGAAAGCGTACGGCATCAGAAACTTTGCCAACGCCGATGGTGTACTTGAAAATGACACTAGATTCATTTTTCGAGAGTTCCTGATCATCGTCCTCATTTTCTGCAAGAAGCGGCCCCAAAAGAAGCGCACCAAAATTCGACTGAGCTTTGCCGGCGACCTCTGAAATGGTCTTTTCCGGGCAAACCAAAATGTCTTCAAGTCCGTCAGTCTTGCCGTTCTGGTCTTCTCCGAGAACAAGGATAAGATCACCGTTCTCGCCAATTCCATGTTCCCTGAATAAATTAACGCGACGGCGTGCTTCCTTGTTCCAAGCTTTGGCATCGTCACACAAAGTATGCTTACTGCTAGCCCGACGGAAAATCAGGGGGGATGACCACATTTCCCGGATAACTATTTTTTTCGGCTCGGCGTTGTTGTCATAGTCCGCAAGCGCCCCCAGGTGAAAATGCTTTTCCAGTCCCCGGCAATGATCTTCATCCGGGTGGCTAAGTACCATCGCATCAATATATGGCCTGCCTTTTTCGTCTGTCGTCAGGCGATCGCGCAGATCTTTTGCAACATCGCGCACATCATCGCTCGGTTCGCGAATATTGATATCGACCAGGATGCGCGTACCACTCTCGAGCTCAAGGAGCGTCATGTCGCCGTTACCAACGGGAAAGAAGGTGATATTGGGTACAGCCATTACTTTCTCCTTGTAGAACTGAATTCATCTTGAATCAGAAGGCAAAAGCAGCTATAAAAACCGTATGTCGCTTCCGTAATCAAAAGTTCGGGATAACGAACACGGGCAAATGATGGGCGCAATGTTCACTAAAGTCAACCATAAAGTTCGGAGTAGTGGTAAATTCCGCCCCGGCTTGAAATTGGAGAAGACTGATATGGCGACTAGGCTTGGAGATAAGCTCCGTGAATTACGCAAGACACATGGTTTCACACTCGAAAAGCTCGCCGACGCGGCAGGGCTCTCAAAAAGTTACTTGTGGGAACTTGAAAACAGGGACTCGCAACGACCGTCAGCAGAGAAATTGAAAGCATTGGCCGATGTGCTAGGTGTTAGCGCAGCATTTTTTCTTGAAGATGATGTGCGGGAACCCGAAGAACGTCATAGAGACGAGGCGTTCTACCGTAACTATCAGCAACTTGATGCGCCAGCAAAAGAGCATCTGCGCCTTATTTTGGAGACTTTCAAGAAGAAATCGTGAGCACTGAAATCCGTACGGCCACTAAAGAGGCCACGCGTCTAACAAAAATTCTGGATGTCTTTCATCAGACTCACGGTGGTGATCGTTACCCCGTGAATGTCGAAAAACTGGCACTGGACTGTGCGTCCCTGTTCCAATGGAAGGATCCGATTGCGGAAGTCAGAGGGGCCAATATTGCTGGATTTGATGGCGGATTATTTAAAGACTCAGATTCTGACCGCTGGCTCCTCTTGTATAACCCGGCAGTTGACCCAGCTGGACGTATCAGGTTTACCCAAGCACATGAACTCGGGCACTACATCCTTCATAGACAGATAAAGAATGTCTTCGAATGCAGTGAAGAAGACATGCTCAACTGGGACCCCAAAAAAATTGATATCGAATCCCAGGCAGACAAATTTGCATCGCACCTACTGATGCCACTGCACGATTTCAGGTCACAAACGACAAATACCGTAGATTTGGGGTTTCTGGGGCATTGCGCAGATCGTTATGGGGTATCACTAACGGCAGCAATTCTTAAATGGCTGGAACACACCGATCAGAAAGCGGTTGTCATTCATTCACGTGATGGCTACATGAATTGGAGTTGGTCAAGCCAGCCCGCACGAAAAGCCGGCGCGTTTTTCAAGACCAGTGGTCCTCCTGTTCCGGTGCCAGACGGTTCTCTGGCTTCAAATACGTCAGTAAGACATGAAAAGGTTGGACTGCCGATAGCTGCTCAGGTGTGGTTCGAACATGCAGATAAATCCATGCCCCTTCGCGAGATGAAACTGTCTTCTGAACGTTATAACAATGTACTGAGCTTATTGATCCTGCCACGATATGCGGAAGTCTGGAGACCTAGGAAATAAGTCGTCGTATATGATGCACACGACCAACAAGTAACTTCCCTATGAAAGAGCAAATCCGAGAATTACCCGCAGGCTAACCGGCCTTCATTCGGAGTCTGTTCATGTGGCCGGTAGCGAACGCTCAACGCGACTGCTCACAGGAAAGTGCTCGGCCATTGCCGACATTCGGTTTGCTGACAGACTGGTCCGCAATAGTCCGCCAAGCAGTCTTTCTGACCATACCTAACAACTGTGTATGGCCAACCCACTTGGTAGCAGAGGCACCAATCGCTTCCAATATCCAATCAGCGTTTATACGACAAAGACAATAGTCCGCAGCGATCGAGCAAAGGCAACGCTAAGCACTCAAACCATCAAGCTCTGATTGAAGGCGAACGTTTCTTACCGCTTTGGCGAATTCAGGTAAACTTGAGGGCTACTTGGTCAGAGAGACGGTCAAGCCGACCTCCCACAACGAGTCGTAGCACTCAGGCGATTTCATGCTCAAATTTTTTGCCGTGATTTTTTTCGGATTATTGCCATGTTTGGCAAGCGCCGATGTTTCCGTGCGCGATGACTCTGGCTCCGTAGTTCGTCTTGCACGCCCTGCTCAACGAATTATTACGTTGGCCCCCCACCTCGTTGAGACTGTCTTTGCAGCGGGTGCCGGCTCACAACTGGTGGGGACGGTCGAATACAGCTCGTTCCCAGAAGAAGTCAAAAAGGTTCCCCGCGTAGGAGGCTATTCAAGACTAGATCTTGAGGCTGTGGTTGCACTGAAACCTGATTTGGTAATTGCTTGGCAGAGTGGTAACTCGCCGGCTCATGTTGAAAAGTTGCGTCAACTTGGGTTGCCAATATATATCTCACAACCCAATCGGATCGAAGATATTGCAAGCGAAATCGAGCGCATCGGGGTGCTGGCAGGAACCACCAAGATAGCGTCTAGCGCCGCAAAGTCGTTCCTTACACGACTAACGGGACTACAGACCCGTTATGGCGGCCGTCCAACGGTACGAACGTTTTACCAAGTCTGGCACCAGCCCTTGAAAACGATTGGTCGAACGCAAATTATTTCTAACGTTATTCGTATGTGTGGTGGCGAAAACGTATTTGGCAACCTGGACGTTATGGCGCCAGAGGTGACCGTGGAGGCCGTGCTGGCTGCCAATCCCGAGGTAATCATCGCAAGTGGTATGGGAGAGGCTCGCCCAGAATGGTTGGATGAATGGAAGTTACGTACAGGTCTAATAGCTGCACAGCGACAGAACCTCTTCTTTATTCCACCAGATCTTATACAGCGACATACTCCACGGCTATTGGATGGCGCTGAGCAATTGTGTCGACACCTTGAGACAGCTCGGACGAAACGCCCGTCCGGCGCCGCGCGCTGACACACAACTGAAATTGTATCCATGCAGACACGTAGCCGAGCGTTGTTGATCCTTGCCACCTTAACGATTATGGCAATTGGTAGCCTGACTCTGGCATTGATGCTCGGAAATATTCATGTATCACCAAAAGAACTTGTGTCGGTGCTGTTCGGGAACGGCAACGATCTGGCAAGAGAGGTTGTGCTCAAGCTGAGACTACCGCGTGCGCTAGCAGGCTTGGGATGCGGTGGTTTGTTAGCGGTTTCGGGAGCATTACTTCAAGTGTTGCTGCGAAACCCGTTAGCAGACCCATACGTGCTTGGGATTTCAGGCGGCGCAAGCGTTGGGGCTCTGCTTGTCATGCTCTTCGGAGTCGCCGGTGGTATCGGCGTAAGTTCTGCGGCGTTTCTTGGCGCGTTTTGTACGATGTTTATCGTTTTCGGTCTTGCCCATGGCGACGGTAGTTGGACACAGGCTCGACTATTGCTCACGGGTGTCATCGTGGCTGCCGGATGCGGTGCAGCGGTGGCGCTGATGCTTTCTATTGCGCCCGACCACAAGCTACATGGGATGCTGTTCTGGCTGATGGGTGATCTCTCGCAGTCCGGGAATCCAACATTGATTCTCGGCGCATTGGTTTTAGTCGTCCTGATTGCATTGCCCTTTGCTCGCGAACTCAATCTCTTGGCGCGTGGTTCGGATATTGCACAATCGCTCGGTGTTGCGATCAAGCGATTACGTTTTGCCATTTATGTTCTCGCCTCCCTCGCCACTGCGTCAGCTGTCACGCAGGCTGGATCAATCGGCTTTGTCGGTCTAATCGTGCCCCATTTGGTTCGACTCGCCATAGGCAACGATCAGCGAGTGCTCTTGCCTGCCTCCGCTCTGGCCGGAGGGAGTTTGTTGGTCGTTGCAGACACACTGGCACGTACCGTCATCGCGCCGCAGCAACTGCCTGTCGGCGTTCTGACCGCACTGATCGGTGTTCCGGTCTTTCTCTTTCTGCTCGCACGCGACTCGCAGACAGGGAAGTGATATGAACACGAATGCACCGCTGTTAGAACTTAGCCATCTCGACGTAGGCATAGGCGATCGCTGTTTTTGTCGTAACCTCAATCTTGTCCTGAGGCCAGGCGAGTGTTTGGCTATTCTTGGGCGCAATGGCGCGGGGAAGTCGACGTTATTGTCGGTACTGGCTGGTCTGCGTACGCAAAATTCCGGCGATGTGCGAATTGCTGGTAAGACCTACGTTGAGCAAGGGCACCGTCAGGCAGCTCTCGTTCGCGGATGGTTGCCACAAGCTCGCCAAGATGCTTTTGCTGCCACTGTATTGGAAACAGCCATGGTAGGGCGCCATCCGCACCTTGATCGATGGGACTGGGAATCCGAGACGGATGTCAGCATCGTCCGGTCGGCGCTAGTAGCTGTCGACATGGGACACATGGAGCAACGCAACATTCTCACACTGTCGGGAGGGGAGCGACAACGTGTGGCCATTGCCGCACTGCTGGCGCAGCAGCCCCAATTGATGTTGCTTGACGAGCCCATTGCCCACCTCGACTTGAAACATCAAGTGGCCATGCTGAAACTAATTGCGAACGAATCACGCGAGCGCAATGCAGCAGTTGTAATGGTTCTGCACGAACCTGCGCTAGCCCGGCGCTTCTGTGATCGCGCATTGCTGGTCCACGGTGACGGACAGGTTGAAGAAGGCGATATAGCGAGTATGCTGACTGCGGAGAAACTCTCGGCCTTGTTTCAGTATCCGCTGGCAACCACGGAATGTGGCGGGTATGTCGGGTTTATTCCGCAGTAAGGGTTGAAGGACATCGAATCGGTCGGCTGCGCACCAAACCGTGCAGTAATCGGGTTCAGACCAGCACGAAGCCGACGTGATTCGATCTCAAGATAGCATAGTGAATTAGCCTGATTAGACTGCCGGACTTCGCGTTGGGCTCAAGACATTTGCCACTATGCCCATGGCGGCCAAGGACCACACAACGAGTGGCCCTGAAGGCAGGTCGACTTTGGCTGAAATGATCAACCCCAGTGTGTAGGCAATCATCCCGACCCCATACGCCACACAGAGTCGGATACGTGGCAGATAGTTGCGACTGGCCAGCGCGGGGATGATGAGACTCGCAAAAACCAGATAGACGCCGACCAACTGAACCGATGCTGTTACGGCGAAAGCGAAGAGGCCATAGAATCCCAGGCGCCCGAGTTTCTGGCCGCGCCATCGATGGATAGTCAGAATCGCTGCGCTCAAAAGTCCGACTGGGATGAGTTGCTGATAGTTCACCCAGAGAATCTGCCCCGAAAGCAGTTCCTGAAGGTGTTCTCCGCCATGCGGATTATTGGCCACCAGAAGCATGCCGGCACTGGCGGCCAACACAAATAACACGCCGATTAATGCTTCCAGAACCTCCGGCCAACGTTTCTCCGTCCACGTGAGCAGCACAGCGCCGAGCAGCGCTGCCGAAACAGCCGCTGCTTGCGCAATCCAGCCTTCGGGTTCGAAGCCCGCACTATCGGCGGCAATCACACCCAATGTCGCGATCTGTGCAATGGCAAGGTCGATGAACACTATCCCGCGCGACAATACTTGAATGCCCAGCGGCACGTGCGTAGAAAGGACGAGAAGGCCGGCGAGGAAGGCCGGAATCAGAATGGTGAAATCCATCGTATTTACGCTCATTTCGCCAACTCGTGCCTATTTCGTAGCCATCAGCAAACGCTGGATCACATCATCGAAGAAGCCGAACAGATCCTTGGCCTGATCCGAACCGCCTACGGTGAATGGCAGCAATACTGCGGGAATCTTGGCTCGCTCGGCTAGCCATTCCGACCCACGGCTATCGTTATAGGTCGAACGGATGACGGCCCGGGCCGGCTGCCGCTGCAACTGCGCCAGCACCTCGGAAAGATGTCCGCTGGTGGGCTCGACGCCGGGCTTGGGTTCCAGCGTCGCAACTTCCTTCAACCCCAGCCAGTTCTCAAGATAGATGAACGCCTTGTGGTGGACAACGATGTTCAGTCCCCTCAGGGGTGCGGCCTGCCTCTCCCATTCCGCAATAGCTTTCTTCCAGCGGTCGGCGAACGACGCGTATCTGGCCTGATAGACCGTGCTGTTGGCGGCATCTATCTCCGCGAGACGCTTGGCTAGCCCTTCAGCGATCAGGGCGATATTGCGCGGGTCCATCTGAATGTGCGGATTGCCGCCAGGATGAACATCGCCGAGCGAGCGATCGATGCTGGTCGGAACTTCCAGCATGCGCACGAATTTGGCGGCTTCAAAGTAGCCGGGCTGTCCTTCCTGAATTTTCGGGTTGCCTGCCTGCTTGAGGAGAATCGGTAACCAGCCAACTTCCAGTTGCACACCGGTGCAAATCACGAGGTCAGCGTTTCTGGCCCGCGCCAGAAGACTGGGTTTGGCCTGGATATGGTGCGGGTCCTGGAAAGCGTTGGTTGCACTGAACACGGTCACCTTGTCGCCGCCAAGTTCCTGCGCCAGTGCGCCCCATTCCGGTTCACAGGCGAGAATATTAAGGGCCGCGAAGCTTGGAAGGGCAAAGACGGCAAGCAGCAGCGCGGCGGTATTACGAGCGTATCGAATCATGATGAACTCCTAGAATTTGTGAGCGCCGTGCGCGCCAAGACTCATTTGGTATTGCAGGAAGATCTGGTTGTCGGTGATGCCTTCCCGGGATTTGTCCTGCGCGAATTGCAGGCGAATACGCGAGAACTCGCTGGGGTTGTAGTCGAACATCAGCGCATGTGCCGAGGGAGCGTAGTGGGAAGCAAGCAGCGAACTGCTGTTAACGCCGTAGTCGATCGCCCCGGTGCTCAGGCGCTCGGCCCGTAATCCGACACGCCATTTGGGGGCAAATTGATAGACCCCTTGGAGATACCAGCCGGATTGGATGCCCGAATAGTGCCCTGTTGCCGTTCCCAACGATGCGGCATTCGTGTCGTAGGTCAGATCGCCACTTTCCGTGCGGCGGAGGTATTCTCCTTGCAGCTTGAAGTTAGTGACGCTGGCGTTGCCATTCGGTGCCCACTTCCAGACGCCGTCGGCAATCAACAAGCGACTATTGCCGGCAAAACTGTTGGTAACCGACGTACTGGTTGCGTCGAGCTCATCAAATTTCCGATCGCGCGCGGATGTGCCGAGATAAGACAGGCCGGCCCGCCAGCTATGGCTAATTCCGACGTCGCCGCCCAGATGCGCGAATACGGCCGCCGATCCGGCGCCATTTTTGTTACGGTCGGTGCCCGGATAGTTCGCACCGCGCCCGAGTTCGGCGCCGATTTCTATGAAGGTGTCGGTCGGCGCGAGCCAGCGCATCTGCACGCCATCGCTCCCAAACTGCCCGCCGAGGAAGGCGCGATAGGCGAGCGGAGAATCGACGAAATCCCAGGTGTGTGCATGCTGCTCGTTGAGATAGCCGATCCCCGAGTAGTGCCGGCCCGCCTTGAGCGTTAGGCCATAGGGCAATGCCGTCGTCTGGATGAAGGCCTCTTCGGTAGAAACGCTGTTGTCCGGATGGATCGAAAAGAGCATTGCGCCATAGAACAGATGATCGATGTTGGCCGATATGCCCAACTCGCTTTCCGTAAGACTCAAGCCTCGGTTGGCCTTCAGACCATCCAGCGTATCATTCGGCAGATGGAATCCGGTGATGCGATAGGAAGCCGAGTCTTTCGACAGATTGCTGTACTGACCGGACAAGATGAGCGACACATCCGGATTGAAGGCATTGGTGCCAGCGACCGGCGCTGCAACGGGTGCCTGTGGGACAGACTCGGCTACCTTGGCTTCCGTGGTTGATACCTTGGTTTCGGCCTGGGCAAGCCGGTTCTCCAGATCCTGGATTCGTTTTTCGTAGGATTCGCGCATCCGCGCGACTTCCTCGCGCAAGGTTTGCAAATCGTTGTCGGCAGCAATAGCAATCGTCGGCGCAAGCGCCAACGCCGCTAAGAGCGGTTTAGGTAAACGCATGAATCATCTCCAAAGCAATAGACGACCTTCCGGCGTCGCCGAAAGGGAATATCAGTGAGTTAGGCTTTAGAGATTGACGGGGGGAGCACGGGCGCCATAGGGAAGGATCGAGCGAGAAATTACCTGCGTTACCGCCACCTCGCTGTGCGGTCCCGGCATGGCAACCTGACTTGGCGAGGGGGCAATATCCAGAGGCGGCGCCGCAACTATGCCAGCATAGGCTAGACACGACAGGCACTGTTCGTCCGCCCTTTCGTGCTGCCCGGCAGGTTTGCTGTCCGCGTTTTCCTGGACCGAAGCGCTTAAGGCACGTTGCGCATCGGTGCCAATGTGTTCGATCCAGTGTGCGAACGCTGCTCCCTGCGCAAACAGCAGGAAGAACGTGCAAACAAATACGAACAATGGAATCGAACGGCGGCGCATGGAGTGATATTACCCGAACGTGGGGAAACGTGACGGAGCGATCCGTCGCGCTACGACCGCCAAAACGCGGATGTGTTCAATGAAAGACCCCAGCGGATGGATGTCCGTTTTTAAACCGCGACGAGCGATCAACGCCTCGCCTCTTACTGCGGAACCCTCGACGCAAAACGATTCATTCCCATGATTCAACTGGCCTCAGTGTAGAATTTGACAGCCTTCCACATGAGTCTCGCTGCGTTAGCCCATGGATTCTCTTTCTGCTGCTGTTTGCGCCATTCCAAAGCAATATCGTGATCAAGACATCTCGATCCCCAACTGTCTTCAAGCGAATGCCTTTTTGGTCAAAAGCGAGCGCGGAAAATATTGGGAAAAGTCGCTGGTTGTGACGTTTCCAGGACGCCGCCAGACGCTTTCGACCTATGATGGCTTGGTCGATGCGTTAGCAGTCGTCAACCATTCGGCACATCCATGTCTATGGAAAATAGTCGGCCAGGAATTCATGAATAAGGATGGGTGTGGTGGAAAGTCATACGTCGAGCACATTCGCAGAAAGCTGGCCGATGACCTTGGCCTCGAACACACATCCATTACAAAAGTTGCTACCGCAGTCGACGCCGAAAATCTGGCGGTCGTAACCAAAGTTTTTGATCCGATTACTGTCACCGTATTGGTCACCGCGGGTGTCGAGACGAACGCCATCAGAGCCGGCACCGATATGGGCACCTACATCGAAGGGCAAGAACCTCCTGGCACAATCAACATCATCTTGCTGACCAATGCGGTTTTGAGCATCGGCGCGATGGCACGCGCAATGGTCACTGCGACCGAAGCAAAAGCTGCTGCATTACAAGACCTGATGGTTCCAAGTTGCTACACACCCGACGTCCAGGCAACGGGAACGGGTACCGACAGCGTGATTGTCGTATCAGGCAACCACGGCCCTTCTATCGCCTATACCGGAGGGCATAGCCGGATCGGAGGAATGATCGGTCAAGCAGTGCACGAAGGAGTAATAGCAGCACTCGCCAAACACGAGGCATCCGAGAGGGCAAGAACGCTCAGCATTCCAGAAATTGCGTGATTCTGGATTGCAATCGCCTCTCAGACATCCTTATTTAGCAGTCGGCTGCGTCACAAACCCGATCCGCGTCAATCCGGCACGTCGTGCGGCGCTCATCGTTTCGGCAACAGCCTCATAGCGCGTATTCCGGTCGGCCTGCAAGTGCATTTCAACCTTGGCATCCTGAGCTACTGCCATCCGAAATCGCCCTTCCAACTGATCACCAGCAACTCGCTCCACACCCACATAGACCTGGCCTTTGGCATCAATCGCCACTTGCAGGTTGACGGGCTTTTCTGGCGTTGGCGTACTCGCGGCTCTCGGCAGCTCCACCGGCACGGAATGCGTCATCAGCGGTGCCGTAATAATGAAAATAATCAGCAACACGAGCATTACGTCCACCAACGGCGTCATGTTAATTTCTGCCGTTGGCATTTGAGTGCCCGCTGTATTGAATGAGCCGAATGCCATTTATGCCGCCTCCGAGTGTTTTTCATCCCGCAGCGGATGTACCCGCGCAGTATTGGCAACGAACGGCTTGCCCATCGTAAAGAACGCGTGCAAGTCATGAGCAAACGCATCGAGATCGGTCAAGATGACGCGATTGACGCGAGTGAAGGCGTTGTAGGCAAAAACAGCGGGAAGCGCCACGGCAAGGCCGGCAGCGGTCATGATTAGCGCTTCGCCGACAGGCCCTGCAACGCGTTCCAACGCAGCTTGTCCGGAGATGCCGATTGCGACAAGCGCGTGGTAGATTCCCCAGACAGTGCCAAAGAGACCGACAAACGGCGCCGTTGCACCCGTGGTGGCTAACAGCGTCAGTCCACTCTCCATTCCCGCTTGAGCACACGAAAGCTGCTGTCGGAGTGTCCGTTCCATCTGCTCGGCCGGATTGAAGCGAGAAGCGAGATGTCCGCGAGCGGCTTCGCAGTCACTGTTGCAGCTCCCGGCTTGTGTAGCCAATTGGACGTAAGGGCTGTCGCCACTGACATCACGCAACTTCTGTATGCCTTCGGCCAAAGTCGTCGCCGACCAGAACAGTCCCACGGCACGAGACGCCTTACGTAGTTTCCAGTTGTCCAGCACTTTCGCCAAGACCAGATACCAGCTCGCGACCGACATAAGCGCCAGCAGCACGGCCACAGAATGGGAAATCAAATCACCGTTTTCCCAAAGATGCGCGAATCCAAATACATTTTGCATCGCAGTTTCTTGCATGTCATTGCTCCAATCGGAAAGTAATAGGAACCAGCACCCAACTTTCAACCGGGGTGCCACCCCGCTTCGCGGGGACGAATTTCCAGGTGCGCACGGTACGCTGCGCAGATTCATCGAGTCGGAGACTTCCCGACGAGGTCTTGATATCAACCTGATCAGCGGACCCGTCTAATAAGACATGGACTCGGAGAATAGTCTTGCCTTCTTCTCCCAATCGCCGCGACATCGACGGATAGACAGGCGCCGGATTCTTTAAATAGTCAGCATCAAAGCGCGCCTGAACCAACGGTAAGTCACCTGTCATGCTGTTGCCACCGGCGCTGCTTGGCACCGATGGCTTCGCCTCTGCCGCAACCACGGGGGCATGACTTGCTGCCGGCTCGGCACTGGCTGTTGTCTCAAGCACCGGTTGAGGCGCCTTTTGAGGCGGTGTCGATTCCTTCTTCTGCGGAACCGGCGGGGTGACAACCGGCGACGGTTTTACCCGCGATGCCTGGGGCAGCGGCATCGCCTCAATCAAGTCAACGATGAGCGGCGCCTCGACAATTTGCGGCAATGCCGTCTTGGTGAGTATTAACAAGGCAAACAGGCCAATGTGCAACCCAACCACGATGCCGATCAACCCGGTCCGGCGCGTAGCAGACGGACTCGACAGAACGTAGCTCATGGGGACCTCTCAATTACTCTGGCGAACATCATGTTGGTCATCATTCCAATTTCCTAAACACTCAACTGGCACTTCTCAACCGCAGTCTTCTGCGCCGAGCATTGAATCCAAACCCGCATAAGACCAGAGCCGCGAAGCCCGCCAGTGCCCAGTTACGTACTTCTGGCGTCATGTTGCCGAGTAGCCGGGTTTTTTCCTCGACTTCATACCCTTCAACCTTCGACGCGGTTTTCCCCATCGCCTTTGCAGGCTGCTCGCTCGCTGGGGATGTCTCCGGAGTTGCAGGCTTCGTCGAGCTGTCCATTGCTCCCGACACCAATGCGGAATTAGCAGCCGAAAGCGCAGATTGACGTCCAAGGTTGGGGGCCGGCATCGATTCAGCATCCGCCATGGCCCTCCGATCCTGCGCCTCCGCGAGTGCCGTGATTTCTGGGCTACTGCATGTGTTGGCATTGCAGGCAACCCCTGCCTCTGCGATCACTTCACGATTGACTTTGTCCAAGTGGGCTTTGACCTCGGGATCGGCCTTCCAGTAACCCTTGTTGATCGCAACCAGCATTTTGTCGACCAATGCCTGATACGCCAGCAGATTCTTGGCCTCACGGAATTTTTCCTTGATGTTCAGGTTGTTCCGGTCTGTCACGTAGGTTTCGTACATTTCCTGCCACTTCGCACCATCGACAGCCTCCGGTACGGTGACCTGCCACCCCCACAGGTTGTCGGCCACCGTCTTGATATAGCGAGCACCGCCATAGCCTTCCTTCAGCATCGATTTGACCCACTCGGGGTTGGTGTAACGAGTCCGCATCTCGCGGCCCATGTACTTGTCCAGAGTTTCGTGCTTGCCGGCGGAAGGATTCGCCAGGTTCAAGACATAGGTTTCCGGCGTCTGTCCATTGACCTGTCGAATCGCCATTGCCGAACCGCCCATGTAGTCATGGAGATCATCGTTATCGAGCGTTGCAAAGAGGTTGCTGGAACGGGCGATAACGGTTGCTTTGGCGCCTTTGAGTGCCATTTTGAAGATGTTCACCGCCAGGTCCTTGCCTCCGGGGCGGTCTCCCCAATATCCCTGACCAAAAAGATGGCCCAGCCGATTGAAATACACGTCAGCAATTTCACCTTCGTTCTTCCAGGTATTGCTGGCGTCAACCGCACGGGAGACACCGACGCCATAGGCCCCTGGTGGCTCCGTAAAGATGCGAACCGCTGCCATTCTTGCTGCGTCGGCAGAATCCACGCCCTTCGCTTCGAGCGCCTTTTGTGTCGTCCTCACATTTTCCCGGATCGGGTTGTCTTCTTCCTCCAGGTCCTTGACCTTACTTACCGCGTCGTCCAGCAGCAGCATGATGTTCGGCAAGGTGTCGCGATACAGTCCCGACGGTGTAATCGTGATGTCGACACGCGGCCTTCCGAGTTCCTTGCGAGGAATCACTTCAAGCCCCGACACGCGACCGCGCTCGTTCCAAACGGGCTTGACGCCCATAAGCGCAAGGATTTCCGCTTCGGTGACCCCCTCGTGGTTCATCGTCTCGGTGCTCCACAAGGTAAATGCCAGACGATCCGGGTATTGGCCGTGGCGCTTGCGATAATCGGCGACAAATTGCTCTGCGAGCTTTTTCCCTTGCAGCCAGATGCCCGGCGAGGGTAGCCGGGTCGGGTCGAAACCGTAGAGGTTGCGTCCGGTCGGCAACGAATCCGGATTACGAATCGGATCGCCCCCCGGCCCCGCCGCAATATATCGACCGCCCAAACCGGCGGCCAGTGCATTGAGTTCGTCAGCCGCACTGTTCTCCATGAGCACCGACAATTCTTCCTTGCGACGTGCGAGCTCGTCAGGCGTCAATTTTCCGGCCATCGACAACATTGCCTCGGCCGTGGTTAGCCGGAGTGCCTTTTCCGGCGCAACGCCGAATGTGTGCAGACCATAAGGGGCTTGGCTGTTGCTGACCTCCTCGAAATACTCGTCGAGCTTCTCGACATCTTCCTCGTCTTTCACCGCCTTGATCCCGATATCCTTGAGCACGCCGGTCTTGCGAGCTTGCAGGTCGATTTCGACAAGTTTGGCTGCGGCCGTCGATTTGCTCTTTTGCGCTGCCACCTCGTAATCACCGATCAATGCCTTAAGCAGCTTGAGTTCCTGATTCAAGCTGGCCTTGTCAAAGGGCGGCGTCATATAGGAGATGGTGGCCGCCATACCGCGACGCTTGGCTTGCAATCCCTCTCCGATGTCATCGACGACATACGGATAGAACTGCGGGACATCGCCCATCAATGCCTCGCCCGGATCGGCTGGCGTGTAGCCGATTTCCTTACCCGAGAGCCATTCATGCGTACCATGCGTTCCCACGTGCACCATGGCATGCGCCTTGAATCCCTTCTGTAGCCAGAGATAGAACGCTAGGTATTGATGATGCGGTGGCAAGACGACATCGTGGAACATCTTGTCCGGATCGCCTTCCCAACCACGCGTTGGTTGCGGCGCGAAGACGAGATTACCAAAACGCTGCGCGGGAAAGACAAAATAAGGGATTCCCTTCGGGTTTTTCCAGACCATCACTTTCGATTTTTCCGGCTCGCCCCATGCCTTGATCATTGCCGTACGCAGCTTCAACGGCTGATTTTCAAGCCATTGGCGGTATTCGGAGATAGGCAGCAACATCGCATTGCCGCTTCGCACCAGCTTTTCAAGGGCACCGCGTGACCAATTTCCAACATTGGTGCCATGGTTGCGCAACAATTCCAGCATGGCATCTTCGCTGGCTGGACGTCCCTGCGTGCTGTACCCATCGCGTTCCAAACGCGTGAGAATTTGCCAGAGTGAGCGTGGCATCACGTTGAGATACGCTGCCCCCACATTCTCTTTACCCGCAGGATAGTTGTAGTAGATGATCGCGACGCGCTTGTTCGGGTTCAGTTCGTAGCGTAATGCCGTGAACTTTTTGATCCTGTCAGCGAGCCGCTCAATGCGCTCGGCAATCGGTACCTCTGCGATGTATTCCAGACCGCTGTCCCGATCCCGACGTCGCTCCTTGGCCGCCACAACCGTCGGCGCCACAGCCCCCGCGAACTCGGGAAGCGCTACCTGCCACGATCGCTCCGTGTGCGACAGTCCTATGGGGGAGTCTTCCCATTCTTTCTGGCTCAGACTCTGCAACGAGATCGCGTTGACCATCGGCACATCCAGTTGCTTCATCACCGGGATGCTGCGTTCCGGTGTATTCCCAAGCTTTGCGGCCAATCCAACGAGCGCTGCGACGCGCGATTTTCCGTTGTGGTCGATGAAATATTTCTGCGCCGGAATCTCCGACGGGTAGCCGAATGCCGCGATGACGTTGAACCCGCGAGCCTCCAAGGCGGCAAACATACTCGTTAGCAGTTCGGAACGTCCGGACTGTGCTACTGGCCGATGAAACAAGATGCCAACCCAGGGATGGTCGGCAGCGTCCGGCCGACGCTTCACGTAATCGGCCGCATAGTCCTCAAATTTTGAAAATGCCTTGCCATTGACCGGATTCCATAAGCCGCTCATGGGAAATGCAACGACTTCTCCGTACTGTACTGGCAACCCGAAATCGCGTGACAGAACCCGCTTGATCATCGAGGACAGGTTATCGACCCCACCCGCCTGAGAATAAGCCCGCAGGGCATCGTCTTGGACAAATCCGGCCTTTCTCTCGATTTCTTCGAACGAGGAACCGATGGCGTAGGCTTTGGCCCCGCGTGCACTCATTTTCTTGATTGCCGGGGTCACCGCTTCGGCAATCTCTCTGCCCATGTTGTAAATCAACGCAACGTCGGCACCGGAGAGCGTTTTCAGATCGCGCTCCTGAAGTTGCGTGAAGGGTAGGATGTGGAACTTGACCTCTTTCAACGCCAGTTCCTGGCGTAACTGCTTGATTGCCTCCAAGGCCGCTGGCGTCGAAGGATCGCCAGGAATGATCACCATCGAAAGCGGTTTTGCGCAGGCAAAACTAAACAGCGTACAGCCAAGAAAACCCAAGAGTACTCGGCAAAATACGGCGAGCAGGCTGTCTCGCAACGCCGTCTCTCGCCTACGATTATTCGGGGACATAGACGACTCTTCCATCCGGAAGTTTGTAGGCGGTACCCAGACGCTGACCTTTGCCGGATAGCTTCTGGTCAGTGACCTTCGAGACTTTGATTTCCTTGCCCTTCTTGGTGATGATCTCCATATCGCCATTGGCGTTTTTTTTCATCATCGTGACCTCAGACGTTGGATCAAGGAGGTCCATCATGTTGTAGGCCATGAACAGGGCAATCATCATCGACACGATGAAAACAATGCTGGCGTCGAATAGGTTGGCCACCCCTGCTATCGGGTCTTCAAGTGGCTCCCCGCCGAACGAGGAGCGCCTACGCTGAGACAGCAAGCGCATCGTCAGCCCCCTCTTGCAAATGACGCTGTTCGTGTTTCTTGGGATCAATGTGCGCAATGACTAATTCTGCCGCATGCGCCATTTCGCGTACGTCCTCGCGAGCCCATCGTTCGCGCACGAGGGCAATCAGGTAAGCGAGCACCCCAGCTCCAAGACCCGCGACGGTTGCGGTGAAGGCGGTCACCATGCTGCCAGCCATCTTGGGGATATTCCCTTCAGCGAGTGCCGCGAGGGAAATTCCCATCGGTATGAGTGTCCCCATCAGACCGAGTGCCGGACCGACCTTGATGACAAAACGCACCCGGTCGAGACTACGGGAGAGACCCAATTCGGTTGCCTGCAACAGACGTTCGACCTCAATTTCCAGTCGCTGTGGCGACATCTTGCACTCATAGCGAAGGCGATCAAGCGCCAAGCCAAACATCTCACGATCATCAAAACGATGCCGCCATCTTTGCCATCCCTCGAACAGTGTCATCCCGAGTTGAAGCGGGGTGTAACACACGAGGAATGCGCAGCCCGCGATAACGGGAAAGTAAAGGGCGGTTGCGACTTCGTACAACAACTGTTCGATCAGATGAACACTATCCATAGCTACCTCTTTCAAGAGAGGGAGGCACCGAGACGACTCCCGGCGCCTTCTCTGCACGTTTCCATCGAACGGTCACCCATTCGACGACCAGACATCACTTGTAGTCGTAACGAATACCGGCGTAGAAATTCCGACCTTGTCCTGGATAGTTCCAGTACATCTCGTTCTTGCCATCGAACAAGTTGTTGATCTCGGCGCGCAAGGTCAGCGTTCCGTTGCTATTGCTGAGTTCGACCAATTCTTTTTCGAGACTCAGGTTAGCCACAGTACCGGAGGGCCGCTGGATGTACGGACTGCCTGTCTTGCTGTAGTCCTTTGTCAGGACCGTGCCATAGGTGTTGGCACTCAGGCGGCTCTTCAGTTTGTATCCCGGATTGGCATAATCCACCCCGTAGCTGAACATCCATTCCGGCGTGTTGGCCAAAATATCGGTCGTGCTGCCGTTGTACTGGTAGAACTGGCTTGAATCAGTCGTCTTGCGCGTGCCCAGCCAGGTAAAGCTACCGAACGGTGTCAGACTCCAACTCTTCCCAAGAGCTTTCCCTAGGTCATAGCGCAAACTGCCTTCCATACCCGCCAATGTCGCTGCCTTGATGTTCTGCCATTGGTAGGACAGGGGCATTCCCGTCACTGCCATGCCAACGATTTTGTTTTCATAACTGGAGTGGAAATACGTCAAACTGGCCGCCATGGATTTCCAATCAAAATCGGCGCCTATTTCCCAGGTCTTGCCCTTTTCCGGTTGCAGATTCGGATTCGCGTTGTAATAGGGAGAACTGCCGCCGACCTGACGCGGGGAAGGCATCTTGAAGCCTTCGGCGTAGTTGGTACGCAGCTTCAATCCTTCGACCGGCAACCAGGCCACTCCGTAAGATCCGCCGAAGTGGCTATCCGTGTAGTCAGTCCCGCTTACCGACGTATTCGTGTATTTGTCATAACGGCCACCAACGGAGAAGATCAACCGCTCATCAAGCAAGCGGAGTTTGCTGGAGAAATACGCGCCGTGATCCGCCATCGTCGGCTTCGCCGGCGCATTGCTCGCATAGTTGTGATACTCCAGCGAATCGATACCGACCGAGAGCGACCACAAGGAGCCGTTGTAACCGGCCTGGCCGTTCAACATCTGCGTTTCGATAAAATTCGTATACGGCGGGGTGGAGGTCTTGTATTGATTGTCTTCACGTCCGGTGGTGTAGCTCGCTGACCAGTCATAGACTTTGTCATCGGTGCTTCCGGTGTAGCTCAGCGTGGTGTTTTCGGACATCTTCCGATAGGAATTGTAGGTCGAAGAGGGGGTGTTGCTGCCGGCGGAACGGATATAGCCCGTCGGCAAATTCGACGCGACGTCTCCTTGGTAATAGTTGAGTCCGACACGGTGATTCTTTGCGATGGTATAGCCCAAATCCAGGGTTCCCATCGTGTTGTGGTCTGTGTCGGTGTGATACCACTTCCCGAATTCAGACGTTGAAATATCGTTGCGCGTGAAGTTGGTAAGTCCGAGGGCGAAGTCGAAGTTACCAACGGCGCCACCCGCGGCCATCTTTTCCCGGACCAAGCCGTTGCTTCCGGCACCGAGTTCGATGGATGCGTAGGGCTTGTTTGCCGTGCCCTGTTTTGTGATGACGTTAATGACGCCACCCAGAGCAGACGAACCATATTGCACAGCAGACGGTCCGCGAATGATCTCGACCCGTTCAACGTTGGCCAAGCCCATGAAGCCAAGGTTGGCGCTGCCAACGCGGCGTCCGTTGATGAGCATGAGCACCGTATTCTCTGGCTCATTCATCATCGTTAGGGAGCCATAACCGCGCATTTGCACACCGCTGGAATCGCCTGTCGTCACAACCATCAACCCTTGCTGAGTCATGAGATCGGCAAGCGTCGATGCGGTAGATGCCTTGATGTCCGCCTCGTTGATGATCGTGACGTTGCTGCTCAGTTCTCGCTTCGCTTCTTGCGTACGATTTGCGGTGACGACCATTTCACGCATGCCGGCATCCTCGGCAACAACGGCTCCGGAAAACGTCAATGCAGCGGGAATGGCCGCAAAAATAATTCTCTTGCTCATGTTTTTGTTGGCTCCTGTGTTGAATTCGAAAAAATGCTTTGCAGATACGTGACCTTTAGTCCGTTATCTCTGAGAAACCTTGTTTGCCGTCCCAATCGACATAGAACAAACGTGATCGGGCGGAGCTGAAGGAGAAAAGGCGTTTGCCCTCAACAGAGACAGCACTCTGTCCCTGAGAAAAATCGAGTTCAGGTTCTTTCCCGGTACGATTGACGGCAATCAATGGCAGGCCGGTTTCACGCGAGCGCGTTTCCCAATAATTCTTGGGGCCAAGTTCTCCCGCCGGAGGCCAGTTCGCCGGCGACAACAGAATGGCAGCGCCTTGCTCGCGATATTGCGCAGCAAGACCCGGTTTGTACGCATCAGCGCAGATCAACACGCCCACAGGGATGCCATCGACGGACATAGGCTTGCTCTGGGCGCCCGGGGTAGACCAGGCTTCCGCCGACCCATGGACGGCCTGTTTGCGATACGTCCCCTGAATCGTGCCTTGGCGATCAATGACGACGACGCTGTTGTACAACTTGGCGGTTTTTGGATCTCTCTCGGCGAAACCGACAAATAATGCGATTCGATTGTCGCGGGCAATTGCTGCCAACGTGGAAACCCAAGTACCGGGAAATGGTTCGATCCAGTCGGTACCAATTCGTTTGAAAAAGTAATACCCCGTCTCTGCCAGTTCCGGGGTGATGACCCAGTCCGCTCCGTGGGCTACGGCTTCCTGAACCCCCTCTTCAATTCGCCTGCGATTCCCGGCGACATCTCCAGGAACGGCCTCCATATGCAACAACCCAAGGCGAATCGTATTCGGCGTTTTCGTAATCGCCGCTTTATCCCCCGCAAACCGCTTTGTGCCGGGCAGGAAAAATCCATTTTGCTTTCCCAGGGACTCAACCACAGCCTCGTAGGTTGCTTTGCCGATAAGTTCGCCAAGTCGACTGTGCCCGCCTGCGTAGGTGGCTTTCGGCCCCGTCGAACCGGAAACGATGATCACGCTGTCGGTGCCTGTTCCGGTGGCTTGCACTGCTGGGCTATAAGTGCTCGGTATCTTGAGATCTTCGAGCGCCGCCGTCTTGCCTTCAGTCACGGTCACGATCGCACGGGCCATCGCACCGTCGGTCAAGCGTGCGTTCGTCAGCACCATGATGTTGATCGTGCCATGCGGCTTTGAATCGGCCTCCTGCCCTTCGATGTAAGAACTCTCGTCGATACCCGTCCGTATGGCATTACTTTTCGCTCCGGCCGTAGCCAGGACGGTGACCGTCAACGGGCCGAACTCCTTGGTCACCACCGCAAGGTTGTCCATGTCGGCGGCCGTCGCCATCTTGGCGATCTCTGATTTGTCGAGCTTCAACGAATCAGCCAGTTTCTGGTGAATGTGTTCGAGATAAACCTTGCCGCCGCTTCCGTTCTGGTTCAAGAACTCTTTGCTCACCTTGATCCAGAGCAACGGATGCGCCGAGTGATTGACGGCTGCGCGTGCTTCAACGATCCCGTCGAATGTCGATAACGAACGGCGGCGTTCGGGAAACGAAACGACGAGCGACTTTTCCCAATATCCGTCTCGCTCTGCGCGAATCACTTGCGCTTGAGCCTGAAGATTGGCCGGCATTGTGATATCCGAAGCTGATGCCGTTGTCGACATCGCTAACGACAACGGGACTAGCAAAAAACCGAGCAGCGAAACTGCCTTCCTCGCAAAAGGGAAAAGGGTGTCGCCTCGACCACGTTGGCTGTCATGTCGAGTGAAAGGGCTCCGCTGGTTCCGGCGACATTGATCGGCGGTACAGAAAGGACGGCTTTCCAGGTCCTGTCCCATACCAAAAGAAACTGAATCGTCTGTGGTGTGGCGCAAGCAGCCAGCGAGCAACTCCACGAATCGTGAAATTGCCGAAGAACGTAGCCACCTATCGATACCAACCTGTCGATGATGCATGATCAAACACTCCTGTTTGACCTGCTGAGAGGCTGGCGGAAAGGAGAGTGGGAAGGCGCGAAACCTCTGTTCCCGAATTCTCCGACCGCCCTCCGCACCCCACAGAAGGTCAATCAATCTGTCACCCTGGGCGAGTGACACAAACAACAGGCCGGTTTACGGGCTCGCAAGTTGTTCTCTCGAACGGATGTTTCGCCTTCCCAGGAGGCCCGCAGCGACGTTTCCGACACCACGTAACGTTCCCAGTGACTGATTGCCCATCGAGCAATCCTGAAACACCTACACTCACTTACCGTTGCGGGGGCAGCCGAGGCTTGGCGGTCAACAACCACGTACCTCGTTCCCGTTTAACGCTCCACCTTCACAGCAGAGACGCACCTGTTGCAACGACTTAACTCTATAACCGGGACTGACCGAACAGGAGCAGCCCCGTAAAACTCGAAACCCTGTTACTACAACTTTCTCGTTGGACTTCCCAGCTTTTCCTTAAGCATTCTTTCGCGCGTCACACCCACGCCGATGAAATAGCCGATAAAGCCAGCGCCTATTGCAGCTTGCAGGGCAAACAACAATGAAGCGATCTCTTCGCTGGCGGGTTCGAGTAACGGCTCAAACCACGGTTTATAGTCGGGGGCAATCTCGCCGATCATGTCCTTGGCCTTGTCGTCGGACCCGCCAAACAGCTTGATTTCCGGCGCCCCATCGATAGCTTCCGGCTTTTGCACCATCCAGAAAGGGATGATCGCCAACACGACCACCATCAACAACATCATCAGATTCTTGCTCTTGCTCATGACTGCGCTTCCAATTCACGTGCAAAGCCCATCTCCCTGAGTTCCTTTGGATTAAATCTTGCCAAGGCATTGAAGATCAGCACTGTCAGCAATCCTTCGCTAATGGCCAGCGGGATTTGGGTAATCGCGAAAATTCCAGCAAACTTGGCCAGCGATGCGGCAAAGCCACCGACGGGATCGGGGAAGGCGAGCGCTAATTGCACCGATGTCGTGACATAAGTCATCAAATCACCGAGACAAGCCGCGAAAAACACGCCCACAGCCAGCGAGGCGCCAAGCATCCGAGCGATCTTGTAAATTCCCCAGGCCACAAACGGCCCGACTATAGCCATGGAAAAGACATTGGCACCCAGCGTCGTCAAACCACCATGTGCCAGCAGCAATGCTTGAAATAGGAGGACAACGAGTCCAACAGGTGCCATCGCGGCTGGACCGAACAGAAGCGCGCCGAGACCTGTCCCAGTGGGATGAGAGCAGCTACCGGTCACAGAAGGTAGCTTGAGGGCTGAGAGTACGAAAGCGAAAGCAGTGCCGACACCCAACAACATGCGTTGCTCAGGGTTGTGAGCAATCTGTTTTTTGATCGACGAAATGCCCCAGGCAACAAACGGCAAGGAGGCGACACTCCAGCCAATGGCATGCTCAACGGGCAGAAAACCTTCCATGATATGCACGATTCACCTCATTTCTCGAATACTGCTCGGGAAAATGGGAATCAGATCGGAAGATGGGCTATCAATAGCGTCGACAACAAAAACACTACCGGCAGCGAATCGTCAGAACCTCACCCCTCACCCCGAGGATTGGCACTACATTCGTTCCAGGCCGGTCTTCTGGCTCACCTTCATCCTCCTCCAGCGCCTTCCCATGCGAAAACGTCGCACAGTGGCATATTGCTGGACTCGTCAGGCTTACAGCAGCGGGGGGCTGCACCGGAATTATCATCAAGGCAATTGATGACGCCACCGGTTTCCCGTTTAACCCTGCTCCACGGTTGCAAAGCAGGACACCTAAAACTAAGGGAAAGTCTACCTTTTCAAACCCATCGAGGCAATGCGGCTTTCCACAATCATGATTCGTTCCGTGCAGATCCAACTCTTGCGTAATCAGTTGAGCAGATCCCAGTGTCTGTTTTCTGAAACGTTGCTGCCGTTACTTAACGACAAGTCAATGGCTGCTTCGGCCGGATTCTGTTGAAAAACTCCTTCGATGCACGTTTCGGTGGTTTTTTAGGGGTGCTGAAACCCTTCCCCAAGCGACTATCATCGATCGTAGAGCGATTCTGAAGGTCGAAAAATTCTTTATTGCGCTGGCGCGATTGCAAACGGAGTTTTTCAACAGAATCGCCGAGGACTTGCCTGTGAGCATTTGCTTTTAGTGTCCGCACTACTTCATGAAACGCGACATGGACCGACTCCCGAGCAAGGACAAATCAGGAGTCGAGGCATTCAGCTAGCAAACGGGTTATCTCGATGATCGGAGGCTTTGTTGTAGCCCTACTAGCATAGGGACATACAACCACTTTTCGCGAGCATATGCTAATAACCCACCAGGCTTATCCATCGACGGTCGACAAGCCTGGGCGGCTGGTAAGGCTCTGCAGCGCTTTTTCAATACACGGCTTGGTATTGCACCTAGAGTCTACGCGGACATGGTTGAGCGCTTGTGCGAATCGGCGGTTGAGGTCGGCGCAGAAGTGATCGAAGCGGCCAGGAACGAATCACGCTGGCGTTCGGTTGCCAAGCAGATGGTGCATGCCTGGAATGAAGGCATGGTATCGCTGCGTGACCCTAAGAGGTCCGTGGAGCTTCGGGGCTTGGATACTGCAATTGCCGCAGCTTGTTTTTCCGAACCAGAGCCCCCGGAACAAACCCATGTGACGATCGGTCGCTCTGAACTACTGGCTCCACAGCAGCGCAAACGATAATTTTTGAGATACTTTCATTATCTTGGGATTGGCTTTTTAGCCGATATGACAGATAAAAGTATCGAGGCTTTCCAAAACCTGAATTTGAAAAGCCGAACATCGGCAAGCTCGTCTTAGACTCGTTCGATAAACGAGTCGAATGCTTCGATGGGTAGCGGCCGACTGATGAGGAAACCCTGGTAGGCACTGATGCAAGACGTCACATTGCGCTTCGGTCCCTTCCTACGACCTCGTCGGCAGATAGCGGTATAAGATTCGACATCAAGTCCCCTCTCAGTCTTGTAGCTGATTCTCCAAGCACGGTTCCGGAGCTGGAATATCCCACCCGCAAATGAATAAAGAATAGCAACGATAGTTCCATACGAACTTTCGGTGAAACCATATCGTCATAAATAGTAGTTAATATTCTCCGGCTCATATCTCAATGGGATTTGATTCACGTGCTCTAGGACATCCATCGTTGTCGCATACACATTACGACGTACTGCACGTCGCCTTTGGTGTTTTGATTTCGTCGCATACTAAGTCTTCATGAAACCACTCTCCATCGCTCAACGACTCATTGTTCTGATCTTGATCGCTTTTGTCGCGCTACTGGCGGTCGGCGCCGTCGGCTTCTATGCCACGTTGAATACGACCCGGAGCATTCAACACATTCAGGATAAGAATATTGCCGCCATTGAGAAACTGGGTGATGCACGGCAAGCGTCCATGCTGGTCCGCGTATATTTCTATCGGCTTGTACTGGCGAAGGACCCGACCGCTAGAAAGCAGGCCAGCGACAACATCCTCGAATTCCAGGCCGCTGTCCGCCAGGCCTTCGCGGACTACGAACAAGTCGTCGTCGGAGACCAGGACAAACAACTTTTCGAGCGCGACAAAGCGCTCGTCGGCGCGTATTTCGGCATCGTTGGTCGCGCCATCGACAAGGTACTCAAGGGCGAATTCGACGAAGAGTACGAAAGCATCCTGGCCGAGGGCGCCGCGGCCAGCACCGCAGCCAGAAAAGCCATGGACGAACATGTTACGTTCAACAAAACGGATTCGATGGTGTCAGTGACCGAAGCCATCGAAAACGGACGGCAGGCCGGGCATATTGCGTTGATGACCTTCCTGTGCGGCTCGGCAGTGCTGGTCGGCTTTGGTTACTGGCTGTTCAGAGACATACAGGGGGCGCTTCGGCGGATACAAGCCGTCATGGCCCATATCGCCGGTCATCTCGATTTCACCGTTCGCGCGGACTCAACCCGGAATGACGAGATCGGACAGGTCAGCCAAGCACTAAACGATTTTCTGACCAAGCTCGAGCGCAGTCTGATATCGATTTCGCGTCGCGCAACTTCCGTATCGAATTCGGCCGGCCAGATGGCGACTACGGCTAACCAGGTGGCTACCGCGTCTCATCACCAGAGCGAGGCGGCGTCGGCGATGGCCGCAACAGTCGAGGAAATGACGGTAAGTATTAATCATGTCGCCGACCGGGCACAACAAACGAGTGTGTTCGCTAGCGAAGCGAATCGCCTCGGCGCGGACGGCGAACGCCTGATCGACCAGACGACACAGGAAATCCGGGAGATTGCGACAAAGGTGGATGACGCGGCGGAACTCATCCATGGGCTGGAACAGCACAGCCAAAAAATTGAAAGCGTCATTCAGGTCATCAAGGACATCGCCGACCAGACCAACCTTCTGGCGTTGAATGCAGCGATCGAGGCCGCCCGCGCCGGAGAGCAAGGACGCGGATTCGCGGTCGTCGCCGACGAAGTCAGAAAGCTCGCGGAGCGGACCTCCTCCTCGACGCAGGAAATCGCCGAGACGATCGGCGCCATGCGATCGAGCACACTGGACGCCGTTGCCAGCATGGAGCGGGTCGTCAGCAAGGTTGGAAATGGCGTCAACTCGTCGCAACAAGCAAATGGTCTGATGAGGGAGATCAGCGAGGGCGGCCAAGGTGGCGCGACGATGATGCGGGAAATTGCCAACGCGATCCACGAGCAGGGTGCGGCTACCAACAGCATCGCCGTTCAGGTCGAACGCATCGCCCAGATGTCGGAAGAAAGCAGCGCGGCGGCGCAAAACAGCGCCCAAGCCGCCAAGGATCTCGATGATCTTGCTGCCGAAATGCAAAGAATCGTCAACGCCTATCGTCTTTCCGAGGAAAGTGCCGAATGACGACAGTTTGTGCCCGGCGTTGCGGCGCATATTGCGCCTGCTGAGTGCCCCCCGAACCTGTCAGTCTCCAATATCTCGGCCCAGACCTTCGTCGGTGTGACGACTCTGGCATGCGGCGGATACATCAAGGCACCCGAGGCCGGCGCGCTAATCTACGTCAGCGGCTGGCGCCAAGTTCGTCGGCGGTTCTCGACTCCCCTGTACAGCGACGGGCATCTTCCCGACATAGAACAACCCGCTGTCGATGACGGTAATCGGAAAGCACCTGGCATGGAGCGGATTCTCGAGACGCTGGAGCGATTCAGGCATCTCACCAACAAGAACATCATCCGGCATTCCGGATCCGGGAATTACGGCCCTGTTGTTCAAGCTGGCGACTATCTCTTGACAAGGTCATTGATGCACAAACCCCACTGAACTCATCAATCAAGTGTTCAGGAGTCTCGCCACTACCGAACAAGCGCTTTTCTCGGGCAAGACGCCACGATAACAAGAACGTAATATTTTGTTGCTATTGTCACTCGTCCGCTATTTTCTCTCGTATGCTTGTTGATTCGTGATGGTCGAGCCATTCGATTCTATTTTTCGCTGGCGCTCCCGCGAGAAATTCCGCTGTTCAATCGCGTTGGACGGATGGACCGGCATGCTCATCCTCTCGATAGGCATCGCCGTAGTGTTTTTTGCCTTCGTTTGGGGGTTAGTGAAAAATACCACCCAACGCGAGGAAGATATCGCCCTGCAAGCAGCAATCCGTCGCAATATCAACATCTCGACCATTGCAAAAGCAGACCTTGAGCAGGTGATCAGCAAGACTAAGGCATTTTCCAATCTCGCCATTGCCTTGCTTAACGGCAATCGATCCGTCGCTGGCCATCTCAATCCGACAGCGAACGGTGATCAGGAATACCTGCGAATCGTCGTGCTGGACCAGTCGGGCAAACTGATCCATTCATCCGCGCGTCAGGTGACCGAAGTGATGGCTGAGGCGCTCACCAAAGAAATTGTCCCGGCGTTCCATAAGGATCCGGAATCCCGGGATGTCCTCGTTGGCCGACCAGACCGTAACGATTCGTGGCGCGTCCCGCTTCTCCTCAAATTACCCGGACAAGGCGAAGAGCTGGGATATCTCGTCGCAGTTTTGGACTTAGGATACTTTCTCCGGCTATTTAAGGACATCGATATTGGCCATGACGGCCGTATCGAAATCATCGGGACAGATGGATTTCAGTTCGCCGAATTACGCAGGGGAACGCTGTCATCGGGACGGAATTACCGTGATAGCGATTATCAAGAGCGGATTCTGCGACACCCGACCAGCTTTGGTACTGTCAAGCGTCCAGGCGATGATGGCGAAAGTATCTACGCAGCATATCGGCTTGAAAATTTTCCTTTGATCATAGCGACCACAGTTAGTGTTAGCGAAGTGCTCGTCGCTACTAAGGAACGACAAAAATATGTCGAGAGGATTGCCGTTCTCGCCTCGATCGCTGTCTTGTTGGGTACTGTGGTGCTCATTAGAACAACGTACGGAAGGCGGAAGATCCAGATGGCGCTGGAACGTTCCCAGGCGGAAAATAGCGAGTTAATACGACAGTTGGAAGAAAAATCGCAGCATGCCTACAAGTTGGCTTCACATGATCATTTAACTGGTCTTCCAAATCGCATGCTGTTTACCGAATTCGCTGCCGCACACTTGACTCGAGCACGGCGAAGCCAGCGATATCATGCAGTATTTTTCGTCGATCTCGATCATTTCAAAGCGATTAACGATACGTTGGGCCATCGGATTGGCGATATCCTGCTGCAAGAAGTTGCCAAGCGTTATCGCGCCAGCTTGCGGGAATCAGACCTCGTCGCCCGTTTTGGCGGAGATGAATTTGTCATGTTGATCAATGATATTGAATCGATTGACAGCATCGGGAAGATTGCGGAGAAAATCTTATCCACCGTCAAGGATCCATTTCTCGACCTGGACGGGCACAATCTCGAGACGAGCCCGAGCATAGGCATTGCCATTTGTCCCCAGGATGGCGAAAACATCGACGTGCTGCTAAAGCATGCGGATGCCGCAATGTACGTCGCGAAAGCCGCCGGGCGCGGAACCTATCGCTTCTTTGACGAAGGGCTGAATAGAAAATCCGGTTACGAGTTG
The DNA here is from genome assembly GCF_900099695.1 of Propionivibrio dicarboxylicus. Classification (GTDB taxonomy): domain Bacteria; phylum Pseudomonadota; class Gammaproteobacteria; order Burkholderiales; family Rhodocyclaceae; genus Propionivibrio; species Propionivibrio dicarboxylicus. The sequence goes on from NZ_FNCY01000008.1 coordinate 66,371, forward strand.
GAACTGCTCCGGGACATGCGCCATGCCATCCGGGTGGGAGAATTCTTTTTGCATTTCCAACCCCGGGTGGAGGCTTACGGCTATACACTCAGCGCCCTGGAAGCATTGGTGCGGTGGCAGCATCCTCGATTCGGGTTGATTTATCCGAACGATTTCATTTCCATTGCAGAGAAAAACGAATTGATCATACCCTTGGGGCAACTCGTCATCGAACTGGCATGCGATCAGATCGTTGATTGGCGGCGAAGGGGGATCCCCGCGGTGCCGATTGCGGTGAACATCTCGGCCAAACAGCTGAAGAGCGGGGAATTTGTCGGCAAGTTCATCAGTACGCTGGTTGCCCGTGATGTTCCTCCACAGCTCATTGAAATCGAGTTAACGGAAAGTTGCTTCGTCGAAGATATCGACGACATTTCCGGGAAACTGAAAGAAATTGCCGCCTTGGGCATCCGTATCTCGATCGACGATTACGGAACAGGCTTCGCGAATATCGGACATTTGAAAGAGTTCGCTGTGCATTCCATCAAGATCGACCGGTCATTTGTCCGCGAAATAAACAATACTACGAACGACGCCATCATTGTTGACTCAATCATTACGCTGGCACACAAACTTGGTTTGTTCGTCGTCGCCGAAGGCGTTGAAACGAAAGACCAGTTGACCCATCTGAAATCCGTCGGATGCGATCAATTCCAAGGTTATTATTTCCATCGCGCAGTGCCTGCAAAAGACATTGAAAGCGTCTTGAAAAACGGAAAATTTTTGCCATGATTCTTGCCATTTCTCGTTTCGTAGCCGTCAGTGTCGCCGTGTTCGCAGGTCACGCCATGAGCGCGGAATGCGACAATCCGACGACGCTTAACTTTCTCCTGATTCCCCAAAGCAACGCTGACAAGGGCGTTTCAGCGATGCAACCGTTGTTGGCAGAACTGGAAAAGGAAACGGGGAAAAAAGTCAAAACCAATATACCGCCTTCATATGGCGCAGTGGTCGAGAGTCTGCTGGCAGAAAGTACGGACATCGCCATGCTTGGTCCTGCTAGTTTCGCCAGTGCCATGTCCAACGGAGCCGCCATCCAAGTTTTCGCCAGCTATTCTGCGAAAGCGGGGCCATTCCAAGACGAAGGGCCGTATTACCACTCCCTGTTGGTGGTGCGCAACCGCTCGCAATTCACCAGCATAGAGAAACTGAAAGGATCCACGTTGAGTCTGGTGGATCCTCTAAGTACGTCCGGATCGGTTATCCCGAGGCACTTATTTTCTCCAATGATCGGCGGCTCTCTCGAGAAATACTTCGGCCGCATCGTCTATACCGGTGGGCATGACAAATCAGCCGCGGCTGTTCTCGACGGACGGGCTGACGCGGCCTTTGTATCGACGCTTCTCCTCTCGGAGTTTATTCGCGAAGGTAAAGGCATTGAAAATGACTATAGAATATTGTGGAAATCCGAGCCCATTCCGCTCGACCCATTCGTCTATAGAACGCGTTTGTGCGCACCGATCAAAGAAAAGATACGTAAAGTGTTTCTCACCGCAACGGAGAACTCCCACAAGGCGACGCTACAGTGGTTGAACGCCAGCCGTATTGTCGCCTTCAGCGGGGAAAATTACAGGACCATAAGCCAGATCATGCAGAGTCTGCCCAAATAGGAATCAACTCGCCGCAGCATGTAATTTAGGTCGAGTATTTCAATGGCACAACTCTGAAAGGATAGATCCCTTCCGGTCACCCGTTCGGCGTTTTCAATCTTGGCGAAGTGCATCCATGAGTGCTTATTGCGCAATAAAAGCGATTATACGTAGTTGAGTCTATCGACTTCAGCAGATGTTAAAGTGCTGGTTTATTAAACTCGAAGAGGGATACTGAGTGTGCTGTTTGAATGAGCACGACGACAAATGCCTTCGTTGTTATATAGCAAATCGTAGGACAATCGACATTTTATATGGAAACAGCCAAGCTAGCAGACCTGAGAGAAAAACTGGATATTGCTCAAGCGATCATGGATGCCGATCATCAGCGTTGCAATCGCTTGGTCGCGCAAATGATAGAGCTGAGCAGTTTCCCAAACATGCGATTTGAAATATTCGGAGAACTGGTTCAGGAATTAAAGCAATACGCACTCTCTCATTACGCTCGGGAAGAATCATTCATGGAGATTTGCGAATTCCCGGGCGCGGCAGAACACAAACGCGAACATGCACAGCAGTTGAACGAAATATCCAAAATTTCAGTTGCAGTCATGCGAAATGACCAGCCCGCTGCCCATCAACTGATGCTGTGTATTTTCGCGACTTGGCAAAAGCACAGGGATAATCAGGATATCAAACTCAGTGATTTTATTTGTGTGCTTGAGCATTAGTCGGAAAAGGTCATCAGACTACGAAGCTAACAGCAGATGCGGAGCCTTTTTTCCATCTGACAGTCCGTGGTGTGACCAACGGCTAACCGGCGTTCAGGTTATTTCAAATAAACACAACATCAGCCAGACCAACCTCAATCCGGAGGTTTGCACCATAGCAGACAAGTTTGCGCATCTTGCTTTTCACGGCGGCGACAACAAACAAATTCTCTATCGCGTCACGTGACGATTTCTGCTGAGTGATGCCTCTAAACAAATGATCTCTTAGGCTGACAACCCGCCCGACTACAATAAGTTTGTTTCCCATAATCCTGTGACAATAAACTGTTTAGCGCGCTTGCGTTGTGTTCAATGTTGAAGATACCAACATCAATGACGAAAAGATTGCATATGGCTTTTAAGATCGGTGCTGAGCTCCGAAAGATGTCTTTCCATTTCAGCACCAATTTGGTCATATATTTCAATAGCTGTCTGGTTTCTTCCCTTGAGAGAGTCGATATGAATGTTGTAGAAAATATCTCGAATTTTTCGGTGGCTAGCCAAATAGCGCTGTTTCACCGAGTTCGGTAATGTAGTGACTCCGAGCATTTCCTCTTCACGTAGGAAATAAGTATCTGCGGCATTGACCAGCAGCCGAAATCTTTCGATAAAAGTCTGACTGGTGATCGTGTGTAATGGGCTCAGTTCGAGCAATTTGACCAGTCGGATCAACTCGTCACAGTTCTCGTACAAGTTGAGATGTTTGCCGGTGACGATATGCGCGTGGCGTTCCTGTGTTCTCATCAGAGAATCTCCCATTTATAGGATGCCCGACTAGTCTTGCATTCGATGATGTAAAAACGATGACAAACATATTTCACGCGCTCGATTCGGCCGTGTCGAGCGCATCGTTTCGGTCTGTTCTTAACCAATTTGCAACATGGCATCGCTATGCTCATTCGATCGAATAAAGATTGATAGCGATTTGTGATCGCGTTCGCTGCGATCGGTGAGTTACATATGGACACCACTCATAACACACAGCAGGACCGGGCAGCGTCCGTGGCGTTGCCAATCAAAGAAAAGCTGAGCGAACTGGTTCGCTACGCCTCGATTACGCGAGCGAAAACGCAAGCGAATGCGGAGTCAGTCGTGATCGGGGAGATGGAGTCTTCATTTCAGTCGGGACGGATTTTGGCGCCTCACATGGCGTTCATCCTGATATCCGGCGAAACGATCCGAATTACATTCAAGGCGCACTTTAGTATCAGGTCGGCAAAGAGACTGGCTTTCCGGATTTATGGAGGAGCTTCTGCAGAGCAGATTCGCGAGCGCCAAGCAATCGATTTCGTTAAAGAATACACCAATCTGGTTGCGGGCAATCTGGTAACCAGGCTCAGTAATGTAGGTGTTGAGGTCGGAATTAGCCTGCCTCTCGCGACAAGCGGTTTCTACGAGGTTTTCGCAGACTATATCGATAAGCAGATCCCGACCGTTGCGTGCAGCGATTTTTGGGAGTTGGATGTCGATGGGTACAAACTGTACTGCAGCGCCCAGTATGAATTTCTCAGCATCGAACGGCTCGCGAAACTTGCCGATGTTGTTGTTGAAGAGGAAGACGATGAAGAGATGGATTTCTTATGAGCCGCATTAACCTTGATCTGCAAGCGTCGCACAAAATGCTGATGCTACTGGACGAAGCAAACGCGAACACCGAGTCGGTCATCGATCTCATGCCAGGGATTTTTCTCGTGTTGAACGAGAATCACGAAGTCTTGCGAGCTAATCAGGGATTCCTCGAATTGTTTGGGTTCGATGCAGAAGATATATTTAGAGCGCCACTTGCCCGGTTCTTCCGCAAGGAAAACTGGAGTGTCTTTGCCCATAATATCAGGCAAGTTGTTGAAGCCAGCGAGCCCTACCCGATGTTGCGATTCGAAATGGGGCTTTCGACAAAAGCTGGGGAGACAGAGAGCCCATTTCACTGGACGCTAACTCGGCGAATTGTTAAGAATCAGGGCGAAGGTCGGTTGGTCATGGTTTTTGGTGATGACATTTCTGGTCTGCGTGAAGCTGAACGGCGATTGTCGAGGGTGTTTACGAGTATTCCGTTGGGGATTTTTACAATAGACGGAAATGCGCAGATCAGCGATACCTATTCAAGTTATCTCGAGTCGATGCTTGGCCAAGGCGCGCTTGCCGGCGAATGCATCGAGGACGTCTTGTTTGGTCCTGCAATGGCCACGATGTCACCAGAAGCTGTCGCCGGTGTATTGGCTATACGCGAATGTTTGGGACGGTCTGAGCTGACATATGGAAATTATCTGCGCGTCTTCCCGAAGGAAATCTATCACGATCCCGATCCCAGTGTTCGCGAAGGGCGCTGGCTTCGGATCACTTATCAGCCCATCGTGTTCGACGGCTTTGTCGACCAAATGTTAGTCATACTTGAGGATCGAACAGCAATCGTCAATGCCGAGCGGGAGATGCTCGACGCTGCGCGTGAGCGAGAAAAATCGCAGGCTCTGGAGCGACAGAGCATGGAATTCTACGAGCGCGCAATTCGCGACCCGCTAACCGGTTTGTACACCCGTTTGTACATGAAGGATGCTGTCGCAGCTTTGCTCTGGAGCCACGACCGCGAACAAATTCATGAAGCGTCAATGGTGATTTTCGATATTGACCATTTTAAGAGAGTTAACGATACGTACGGTCATAAGAGTGGTGACGTGATTCTGGCTTCGGTCGGTCAGAAGATCCTTGAGTTATGCCCAGAACAAGCTATTCCCATTCGCCTTGGTGGGGAGGAATTGGCTGTCTTTACTCCACATGGGCTCGTGGAGACGCTGGCGCTGGCTGAAAGTATCCGCCGTTCGATCGAGTCGATGGTCTGCGCTTTGGGGGGTGAATCGATTTGCGTCACCGTCAGCGGCGGTGTTGCCGAGCATATTCGGGGAGAATCTGTCGATGATTTGATGCAGCGTGCCGATGGGCTCCTTTACGCTGCGAAGGCCGATGGGCGCAACCGGATTAGTGCGGATGTCGAGATGGCCGGATTGATTTGAAAGGGAGAGTAATGCCAAACGTATTGGTCGTGGACGATTCCGAAACGGTTCGCACGCAACTCAGAAACGATCTCACTGAACAGGGATATCAGATTTTTGAGGCGGGTAACGGGGTCGATGCGTTGAAATTTCTAATTCAATGGGAACAACCGATTGACCTGATCTTCTGTGACATCAACATGCCTGAAATGGACGGGCTGTCATTGTGCAGGGAGTTGCACAAAGATCAGTCGCTTGCGCGTATCCCGATATTCATGCTGACAACCCAGACAAATTCCGAAATGAAGCAATTGGGAAAGGAAAACGGCGTCATCGCATGGATTGTCAAACCCTATGAGAAGAAAAAAGTTATGAACGGCGTCGCCAAAGTGCTAGGCATCGCGTAGGTGCGGCAAGACCCCGCCGGGATGATGAAACGGTTTCCGGCAGTTATGGCTTGATCGAAATGATCGTTGAGGTGGCGTCTTGCCGCCGGCATCTCATTTTTTGGGTCGCCCAGTCTTGATGCGCTCTATGGCTGCAACGGCTCTGGCGAAATCGCCATTGTCCAAAGTATTCAACATCACGATACCGGCTCGCAGCAATTCGCTTTTCTTTATCTCTATTCCCAGGGTCAGGGCACGTTGCTTCAATGCTGCGAACAGCGCGTAATCATCCTGAGGAATCGTGAAGCTATCACGTACGAGCTTGGGCTTCTTGGCTTTTTCGGCTTTTGGCGGTTTCGGCGATGCAACTGCTTTCACCGTACGTTCCCGGCTGGGATTCTTGGTAGTCTTGGTCTCGGACTTCTTGGCTGCACCTAAGGTAGGCGGGCTGTCGGTCATTGCATCTTGAGAGGTCGTCGGTTTCTTGGCCGAGGCTGCGCGTCTTGGCGTTCCCTTTTTTACAACTGCGGCAGCCTTCGTTCGCTTGGTGTTTGTTGCACTGGTCGCTGCTGGGGGAGCTGCATCTTCCTGCAACGATTGAGAGGCGATTTCCTGATTCATTTCATTTCCTGATGATGAAAGGTATAAACGGTATAAACAATATATGCGAAGTTGGCGATGAGTGCAAACGGAGGAGTGCAGAATCCGTTGCGATTATCGCCTTCGGTTCCTTCCACCGAAAAACATGAATATCGATGACGCATATCGATTCAACGCTTAGCGCTTCCAAAAACTGTAATTCGCTCAACAAAAACCATCTTAACAATATTGAAACTTCGCGCTGGCATCATCCATGAACTATTTAAGGCCGTTAAGGTTTGGATGATGATGTCAATATTTGAACCCGCTGTCCGCCTGGTGGGCAGGCTTTCTTTCCGCAATAAGCTACGTGCGACCGCGCTGATTTTCGGTATCCCGTTGCTGGTCTCGCTCGTGATCATTCTGGTGAGCATCGGCAATCGGGTTGCCGCAGTACAGTACGAGCGCGATGCGCTTGCGGCGCAGACGCCGGCATTGGCACTACTCGCTAATATTCATCAGTACGTAGCCACGACACAGGCTGTGCACGAGGGTACGGATGGATTAAGACTTCGTGCTGGAGTTGAGTACGAGCGCTTTGCCGATTCACTGAGAGCTCTTAAGACGTTTATTGCAGAGCGAAAAAGACTGCGTGGTTTCCTCACCGATAACGAGGCATGGCTGGCGAATCTAAGCGAATCGATTAAACAGGTTGAGTCCGATGACTTGTCCGACCTCGGCGAGGTGCATTCCCGTCTACGACAAATTGTCCGCGACGAACTCGACAAACTCAATGAACACGCTGCGTTACTCGTCGATGAAGAAACGGCCGGCAGCCGACTGATTGATGTCGTCACTTCCCAGATTCCTGAGCTTATCGATAACACCGGGCAGGCGGCCCAGTACGGTGTCGTTGCGCTCGCAACTAAAAAACTCAAAAGTAGCCGACGGAATGATCTGACACTAGTACGCGGCAATTTCAACGCGTTTGTCCAATGGAGTATGGACAAATTGCAGAAGGTGGCTCGAGATCGGCCCGACATGGGCGCCACACTCGACCAGGTGAGTGGTGAGTTAAATACTGCTTATCTCTCGGTCCAGGAAGCGCTGACCACCAAAATGCTGGATACGTCGGATTTCGACATGTCACCGGAAGCTTTTCTGGTCCTTACCGACGCTTCTTTGCGACAGTCGGTGGTGATTGTCGGAAAACTTCAGGCCGAAGCCGATATTTTGCTGGCGGAGCGGCAAGCCAATCTGGAATTGCAAAGGAATCTGGTCTGGATCGCGATTGCGGGGATTTTGGCCCTAGTTACCGCCGCGTTCATTTCGGCATACATATCGATCATGCGTGGTTTGAATGGACTTTCCGATGCCGTTAGTACGATGGCCTCCGGAGATTTAAGCGCACGCGCCCCGATTTCGACACAAGATGAAATCGGAGTTGTTGGTCAGCAATTTAATCGGATGGTTGAGAGCCTCGCAGAACGAACCGCGCTGTTGCATGAGAAAACCAATGACATCCAGAATATGTTGCACCACATGCCTCAGGGAATTCTCACCATCGTCGATGATTGCAGAATACATCCTGAATATTCCGTCTACCTTGAGACGATTTTCGAAACTCAGGATGTTGCCGGAAATTCTGCGACGCAGTTCATGTTTGACGGCAGCAATGTCGGTTCAGACATTCTTGACCAGGTTGAAACGACAATTGCGGCTTGCATAGGCGAGGATCGGATGAACTTCGATTTCAATTCGCATCTGCTGATCGAGGAATTTAGCAAGACCATGCCGGATGGTCGAGTCAAATATCTGGAGATGAGTTGGTCGCCGATTTGTGATGCCGCCGGAAGTGTTCAGAAGATCATGGTTTGCGTACGCGATGTCAGCGAGCTTCGCATACTGGAGGCAGAGGCAGAGCAGCAAAAACGCGAGCTGGAAATGGTTGGGCAGATCCTGGCGATCAGACAGGAAAAGTTCCACGAATTCATCGACAGTTCGAAAAAATTTGTCGCCGAAAATGAGTCGCTATTGCAGTCTGCCAATGACAAGAGTCCAGAACTCGTGGCGCAGCTCTTCCGCAATATGCATACGATCAAAGGCAATGCACGAACGCACGGACTTCTGTATTTGACTAACGTCGTCCATGAAGCGGAGCAGGCTTACGACGAATTACGCAAGAACGAAAAAGCCGTGTTCGTCAGGGAGGCTCTCCTTCTCCAACTACAGGAGGTCAGGGAAAGCATCGACGAGTATGCGTCGCTCAACGAACTCAAGCTGGGAAGGAGAGGGCCTGGGCGCAGAGGCAGTGCAGAGAAATACTTCATGGTGCCGCGCGAAAAGGTCGAGAAGATGATTTCCGAAATTGAGAGATTCGACAAGGACGCGTTGAAATCGAGGGATTCGTTTATTGTCGCCATGCAAACCATCAAGCACAACTTGATGCTGATCGGCACTGAATCGATAGGGGAAGTCCTTTGCGGCGTTTTCGATTCTCTACCTTCGCTTGCGGTCGAGCTTGGGAAAGAACCACCCATTTTGAAGCTGAATGATAACGGCATTCATGTTCGTAATCAGGTCGCCGATCTGTTACGCAATGTTTTCATGCATCTGTGCCGCAACGCCATAGACCATGGCATCGAAAATGCCACGGAACGGGGCGCTTCCGGCAAACCGGCGGCGGGTACGATCGAGGTGGTGGTCGAGATGGTTAACGAAAGACTGCTCATCCTGATCAAGGACGATGGGAGAGGTCTTGCGCTTCGCCGCATCCGCGAGAAAGCCGTTGGCAAAGGTATTCTTGCCGCAGATGCCGAAATGGAAGACGACGATGTCGCCAAATTAATTCTTGCACCTGGATTCTCGACGGCAAGCGCGGTTACAGAGATTTCGGGGCGAGGCGTCGGTATGGACGCAGTGCAGGATTTCGTCAAACGCGAGGGGGGCAGTATTCAGCTGCTGCTTACGGATGAAAATGAAGGGGCCGACTATCGCTCGTTTATGACCGCTATCACCTTGCCAGGAATATATGCGGTTGAATCGGTGTCGCGTCGGTTTGTGATGCAGGACATAAGTCTCCAGCCTCCGGAGAAAGCCGTATTGGGCGCTGCAAGGATATAGGCGGATGACTGATTTGATAATTCTCGCCGGCTTCGGTCTTGCTCTCCTGGCTTGTGTGGCATTGATCCTGAAATGCAATGTTTCAAAGAGAAAACATATCGAGAGCTTGTCGCGCGACCATGCGGAAAGTGTTGCCGCATTGAAAGCGGAAAACGAGGAGGTCGTTGCAAACGCACTTCGATCGGAAAAGCTGCTTGCGGAAGCCGATATGCAAATTCGGTCGCTGGTTTGTGAAAAAGACAATTTGCGGGAGAGCCTTGAACAGTTGCAGTTGGAATGCGACCGGGCTGCGACGGCGCATGCGGCGGAAGCAGAGGATCTGCGGAATGGCAACGCTACGCTCAAGCGTGATCTCATGGCCAGAGTCGATGACCTTTCGGTAGAAGTGGGCCATTTGAGAGATGTTGCCTACACGCTTGAGCATTGGCACGAGGACATGAATCTCCTCATTGCACAGAATCGGGAAATGCACAAACAGAACGAACAGTTCGGTTCGATCGTGCAGCACATTGTAATTCTCTCGCTCAATGCTGCCATCGAAGCCGCGCGGGCAGGCGAATCGGGACGAGGGTTCGCAGTGGTTGCCGATGAAGTCAGAAATCTCGCAGCTCGCTCGGAAGCCTTGTCAAAAGATTACAGCGCAAGTCTCTACAAGAATGATCTGACAACGACGGCGGCGTTTCAGGAAATCCAAGCTGACGGAAAGATGATCGTGGCGGCAATCAGCAGCATCGAATCGCAGATCGGCCAGATCAAAGGATGTTTGAGTTAACCGTATGGCAAAAATGCTGAGTGATCAGGGTAAGAAGAGTCTGGACCTGATATTTACCCGAGCGGCAAAGACGAATCTGGTGCGCGATCCGAATCACCAAATCAAGATTGAAATTTTGCCAGAAGCACGGCAAATGGAGGCGCTGGAGGAAAATCTAGTCGTTCTTACGATCTCGTCATATACCTTCAGGCTCATCGTCATGTTTCATGTAAATTCAAGTGGCGGGGCGGCGACCTACTACTCACGCGGAACTGAATTTGCGAGTTTGATCGAGGTCTTTGGCGAAATGGTGAATCAATGCTGTGGTGGAATGAACCGGGACCTTGGCAAGCATTTCCCACACATGGGAATGTCCACGCCTTCGCTTCTGAACAAGCGGTGTCTGCCATTTCTGAGGGAGTTGAATCCAACCGATGTGTCTCGTTATCGGATCAGCATCAACGATTCGTTTTCGATGCATGTTTCCTTGTGTTTCTGCGCCTTTGCTCCGATCGATTTTCGCATCGATGAACATGCGGCTGAAGAGGCATTAGGGGAGTTGGAGTTGTTTTGACCGTTAAGCCGGATGGCAATAGCCGATTGGATTTGTGTTGGGATTAGATCGAATTGTATGGAGCTAATGTGTCGGAAAAACTGGTGAGTAAAGTACTTGTGCTGGATAACGACGCTTCTTGTAGCGACGTGATTAAGGCTTTCTGCGACCAAAACGATCTCGTCGCGGTACGCGTGAGCGAAGATCGTTTGATGTCAGTGCTGGGATCTAACATCGACTTGGGCGCGATTTTCTATTCAGCGTCATACGGTGGCACTCGGGATGAAAATGTAGAAATTGCCAGGCGTATTCATGCCTTACGTCCAGAATTGCCAATCTTTCTGAGGCTGACATCGATGGAGGCAATGGATGACGTCGATGAGTCTATTCGACATGCCTTCTGCGCTTTCTATACAACTGGGGAAATGTCAGGGTTGAGAAAGGCAATCGACGAATACATTTTTAGCCTCGTCTATCCAAATGCTTTGGTTCGCGGAATTTCCGAGATGACCGAGATTGCGCTTGCCAGCCAGTTTGGGGCACATACCATTCATTGGGATACGCCATACGTGGTGCACGATCGCATGATCTTCGGCGAGGTATTTAGTCTGATTCCGCTCGAAAGCAGTTGGTGTCGCGGATACATGATGTTGCAAACAGAAGAGGACGCCATTCTCGACTTTTTGCGAGACGATCTGCGAAGACCACTGCCCGGTTTCCGTGAAGTAAATAGTCTTCTTGGTGAGATGACCAACCTTATCTGGGGCATGTTCAAGAATCGCTACATCGGTGATCACGCTCCAACGCTCAACGGTCAGATTCAAGTTCCCCTGATCGTAAATCATCAGCATAAATATGCGTCGTTCGGCACCGAGAATCCACAGCTTTGTTTTCTGTATACGCTGACGAACGAGCGTTCTGGGAAGTCCATCAGGCTATATCAGCGATTTATTTTCAATCTCACGTGGACGCCGGAAGAATTCAAGGAAGTTGCGCACGATGTCGCATCCCTGGTTGATACCGGTGAATTGGAATTGTTCTAAGCCTCTCTGTCTGAAAGGAGACGATATATGGCAAAAATTCTCGTAGTAGATGATTCGAGTACCGTTCGAGATGAGGTCGCGGGGTTTTTAAAAAATAACGGATTGGATGTCGCCACGGCGATCGATGGAAAGGATGGGTTAGCAAAGCTGAAAGCAGACGGTGGAATCAAGCTGGTGGTAAGCGATATCAATATGCCGAATATGGATGGCCTCACTATGGCTGAGAAAATTCGAGGTGAACTAGGCAATGGCTCCGTCAATCTCATCATGTTGACGACTGAAAGTAGCCCTAGCATGAAGGAACGGGGAAAAGCCGCTGGCGTCAAGGGATGGATTGTTAAACCTTTTAACGGTGCTGCCGTTTTAGAAACTTTTAAACGGTTAGCTCAGTAACTGTGCCATTGCGGTCGAGTAACAACAAAATTTTGATAGCAAGCCTCGTTGTCATGGAAACGAAACACGGTAAAGATATAAATCGTTAGCTTGTGGAAATTGCACAACAATTCTTTATCGATATTGTTTTCAGGCTAACTCATGCGGAAGATAGAAAATAGAGATTCAGCTCGAGCCGGTGCTTGGGCTGTTATCTACTGCACGAAAACAGGCAAAGTTTTACTGGGGAAACGCTCTTCAAGAGTCAACAAAGGAGGTGCCTGGAATCTGTTTGGTGGTCGTGTTGATGAAGGGGAGTTGCCCAAAGAAGCGTTGCTGCGTGAGCTGGAGGAAGAAGCCGGTTTAAGTATGGCCGCGCGGCGCATTTCCAAACTCGATACGGTGACTCGGAAGTCTCGCACGGGTAAGATAGAACGGAAATTGCACTACTACATAACGAAAACAAAGGAAGAATTTTCTCCGGACCTCAACCGAGAACACTGCGATTTTGGTTGGTTCAAGGTAAATCAACTACCCTCAAGATTCAACGGCCCCACATTAATCGCTATCAAACGCGGGTTTCTTGATAGAGCCATCAAAAATTATTACTGAGGGGATGGAAAAAGTGCTTTCCTTTGTCGGATTATTGCGGTCCGGAGAAATGGCATTTAACTAACTCGAATAATGCACGTCATTCACTCGTGCTAGGACTCCAGAAAATCTGACTCACGCAGTCCAGAGGCGATAGCTCGTCAACAATCTGATCCATAACACTCCCATCCACGGACGTGGCTGTTAGCACCGCTTCTATTTCTATAGCGTCGTCGCCGAATGCATGAATAACCAGATCGTTGACAGGGAGCGCTGCGGTGGCTAACGCTTCTTCGAGTCGATGCAGCGCGTCTTTTTGACGCTCCTTCGGAGCAATGACATAAACGGTGTGAGTTACTTCCACGTCTTTTGTGTCTAGCGGCTGCCTATTGATGCGATTTACAATTGGGCGTAACAAGGTATTTGCAGCGAGAACGAAAACCGTGGCCAATCCAGCCTCGCATATCAAATCAGCGCCGGCACATGCACCTACAGCCGCGGAACACCATAGTGTAGCTGCGGTATTTAATCCGCGTACATTGCCTTCTTCCCGCATTATCACTCCTGCACCGAGAAAGCCAATGCCGGATACTACGTAGGCGAGCACGTGTGTCGCTCCTTCGTGACCGTGTAAGCGATTGGCTACATCGACAAATATGGCTGCGCCAATTGCGACCAAGACGTTGGTGCGCAAGCCTGCTGTTCTTTGTCGATACTGCCGTTCCAAGCCAATCAAACTACCAAGAGCAAAAGCGGTAACCAGGCTGATGCTCGTGTCGGCGAGTGAAGAGAGATTTATGTTGTTTAGTACTTCCATCGTTACATCACAGTCGAAGCGACATAGTAACTGCACCTAATCCGCGGAACGCAAATAGATCATGAACAAGTATTAATGATTACGTCTTTTGTGCAATATTATGAATATACAAATATGAATCGGTTAACCATGGGTTTTGTCAATTTAGGTATTGTCATAATTGCGCGGCTATAACGACTCAACTCCAGTCTTGAGGAAGTTATTCGAGTTAATTATTGTGGGACCAGATGCAAAATTTTTTTGAACATTTAAGACAATAGGCTGTGTACCCATTTTCAAATGGGTCTTTCATCGTGGTCAGCTTGCTGCCACAATTGGGGCATATAAGATGATAAAGTCGATGTATGATGTTAACGCACGATAAGGAAATTATCAGCCAAAAGGCTAAGATAAGTACCCAGCCAAGTACCAACAGGTCGTAACTGTAGCTAGCGAAAATAATGCCTATTATTGCCGCGCATATGATTGATAGGGAGATTATGAATTTTCTAAGCCAAATCTTGAATCCGATGTGTGGCTGAATAGGGTTCTGTGTCATCCACTTCTTTCGACAATATGGCGGCAGCTAATTCAGGAGATATAATTAGGAGAGATGGCAATCTGAGGAGGGTGTTGCGCGGTTAGCGAACATAACAAATATTTAAAAATCGCGGCAGTAGGATATTCGTTTTTCTGAGAGGTTGATTGCTGGTCAATAAAGGCGGCTGCATTCAAGTCAAATCATTAAATCGATATCCTATGCCACGAATCGTTTCAATTCTCGAGTGATTGCTCGAGGGTTCTAGCGCTTCTCGTAGGCGTTTCACGTGTACGTCGATCGTGCGTTCCTCTATGAAAGAGCTATTCCCCCAAATGTGCTCCTGTATTTGATGGCGGGTATATACCTGCTCTGGGTGCGTCATGAAAAAAGAGAGTAAGCGGAATTCAATCGGGCTAAGCCGCAAAGGCTTTTCTTGAGCGGATATTTGATTCGTCGATAAGTCCAAAGTCAATGTACCGCGTATGACTTGGCCTTTTGCGAGGTGCGGCAACCGATCGGTGAGCACAGAGCGAATGCGAGCAATGAGTTCCTTCGGGGAAAAAGGTTTTGTAACGTAATCATCGACTCCTGCTCCAAAGCACAGGGTTTTGTCTTCCTCTAGCGCCCTGGCGGATAGCATAATGATCGGGAGGTTGCGTGTCTTATTGTCATTGCGCAATTTCTTGGCAAAGTCGAGTCCCGACTGACCGGGCAGCATCCAATCCAATAAGATCAAATCAGGCAATTCATACTCTAGTACGACTTGGGCATCTTCCGCGCTGGGGGCTCCAAACGACAAATATCCAGTGTGCCTGAGAGTCACCGACAGCAATTCTTGAATTGCCGGATCATCCTCAACGATCAAGATTGTTGTGGACATTGCAAGCTTAGTCGATTTGATATGCGTTATGACGCACGTCCCGCCCATCGACAATGAAAATGACATGTTCTGCGACGTTCTTGGCGTGGTCACCGATGCGCTCGACGGCGCGAGCGATCCAGATAATGTCCATTGCCAGGCCGATGGTCGTATTGTCATCTATCATGTCCGTGACCAATCGGTGAAGGATTTCTTTGTATTCCGCATCAACGCCGTCGTCATCGACGATGACTTTCTGCGCAAGCGCGGAATCAAGACGGGCGAAGGCGTCGAGCGACTCTCGTGTCATGATCATGACGGCCTTTGCAAGCTGTCGGATACTAGGCGCGAACTGCGTCGGGTTGCTGCCGGCGTCGCAAATCCGGCGCACGCCCTTGGCGATTTTCTTCGCCTCGTCGCCGATGCGTTCGAGATCGGTGACGATCTTGATGATGCCAAAGACGAGGCGCAGATCGACCGCCGTCGGCTGGCGCCGTGCGATCAACTGGGCGCTCTCGTCGTCGATCTGCTTTTCCAGCGCATTGATATCCTGGTCGCGCGCAATCGTCTCTTCGATGGCGCGCGGATCGCAGGCGCCATAAGCCTCGATCGCCGTCGCCACCTGGTTTTCGACGAGCCCGCCCATACGCAGCACGTCGCTGCGCAGACGTCCAAGTTCCTCGTCGAACTGGCTCGATTGATGATGCAGAATGTCTTCCATCGCGGTGTTCTCCTCAGCCCATCCGGCCGGTAATGTAGTCTTCGGTGCGCCGGTCCTTAGGCTTGATGAATATCTCGTCGGTCTTGCCGAACTCGATCATCTCGCCGAGGAACATGTAGGCGGTGTAGTCCGAGACGCGGGCCGCCTGCTGCATGTTGTGGGTCACGATCAGAATGGTGACACGCTTTTTCAGCTCGTGCACCAGTTCCTCGATCGCGCCGGTGGCGATCGGATCGAGCGCCGAGGTCGGCTCGTCGAAGAGCAGCAATTCCGGATCGGTCGCCAGCGCGCGGGCGATGCACAGGCGCTGCTGCTGTCCGCCGGAGAGGTTCGACGCGAGGTCCTGCAGGCGGTCCTTGACCTCATCCCACAGGGCCGCGCCGCGCAGTGCATGTTCGACCTTGTCGTCGAGCATGCGGCGATTGCGCTCGCCGCGCACGCGCAGGCCGTAGGCGACGTTTTCGTAGATCGACTTCGGAAACGGATTCGGCTTCTGGAAGACCATGCCGACGCGCATGCGCACCTCGATCGGATCGACCTCCGGCGCCAGCAGGTTGGTGTCGTCCGGATAGAAACGGATCTCACCCTCGTAGCGGTTGCCCGGATAGAGGTCGTGCATGCGGTTGAAGCTGCGCAGATACGTGGACTTGCCGCAGCCCGACGGGCCGATAAGCGCAGTCACGCGATTGTCATAGATCGGCATGTTGATGTTCTTGAGCGCCTGAATTCCGCCGTTGTAGAAGAAATTCAGGCCGCGGGCTTCCGCCTTGAGGCGTTCTTGCGTCGTGTTCGGCACAAAGGGCTCCAATGAGTTGATTACCACTTGATGTTCTTGCGCATCCGGTAGCGCAGCCAGATCGCCAGCGCGTTCATCGCCAGCACCATCGCCATCAGCACGAAGCCGGCGGCGGCGGCATTGATCTCGAAGGCCGGATCGGGGCGCGAGGTCCAGTTGAAGATCTGGATCGGCATCACCGTAAAGGGCGCCATGACCCAGTCGAACAGTCCCGCCGTCCCGCCGTCCGGCAAGGCCGTCAGCGGCGCCGGCGGCAGGAAGGCGATGAAGGTCAGCGCACCGATCGTGATGATCGGCGCGGTTTCGCCGATGGCGCGCGCCAGGCCGATGATGACGCCGGTCAGGATGCCGGGCATCGCATAGGGGATGATGTGATAGCGGCAGGTCTGCCAGCGCGTCGCGCCGACCGCCATCGAGCCTTCGCGGATCATCGCCGGAATCGCCCGGATCGCCTCGCGCGTCGCGACGATGATGATCGGCAGGATCAGCAGTGCCAGCGTCAGGCCGGCCGACAGAATACTCTGGCCGAAACCGAACTGATAAACGAAGATGCCGAGCGCCAGCAGGCCATAGACGATCGACGGCACGGCGGCGAGGTTGGCGATGTTGATCTCGATCACCTGCGTCATCCAGTTGCGCGGCGCGTACTCTTCAAGATAGACACCGGCCGCGACGCCCAGCGGCACGGCGGCCAGCGCGGTGACGAACATGACGAGCAGCGAGCCGACCCAGGCCGAGAGGATGCCGGCCTGCGTCGCCCGGCGCGAGGCGAAGTTGAGGAAAAAGTCGAGCGTGAAGCGGTCCGCTCCCTTGATCGCCATGTCGAGGATCAGCGCGACGATGACGAGCAGCCCAAAGGCGAGGCACAGGATGCCAAGCGCCTTGAAGAGCGTGTCCTTGAGTTTTCCGCGCGCGATGACGGCACGGATTTCTTCGGTCGTCAGCGGTTTCATCAGTAGTTTTCCTTGTATTTGGCCCGCAACCACTGGCCGACGATGTTGAACATCAAGGTGATCAGCAGCAGCGTGAGGCCGGCGGCGAAGATCGTCTGGTAACCGATCGATCCGTGCGGCAGATCGCCGAGTGCGACCTGGACGATGTATGACGTGATCGTTGCCGCCGGTTCCATCGGGTTCCAGGTCAGGTTCGGCTGCATGCCGGCGGCGACGGCGAGAATCATCGTCTCGCCGACGGCGCGCGACACCGCCAGCACATACGACGCGGCCAGCCCGGACAATGCCGCGGGTATAACCACGTGGATCGCCGTGTAAAGCCGCGACGAACCCATCGCATAGGCGCCTTCGCGCAGGCTCATCGGCACGGCGCGCATGGCGTCCTCGGAGAGCGAGGCGATGTAGGGCACGATCATGATGCCCATGACAAAACCCGCCGAAAGCAGCGAGAAGCCGGGCAGGTTGGGCAGCGCCCATTGCAGGATTGGCGTGACGACGAGCAGGGCGAAATAGCCATACACGATCGTCGGGATGCCGCCGAGCAGTTCGAGGATCGGCTTGGCGATTTCGCGCACGCGGCTGCCGGCGAATTCGGAGAGATAGATGGCGATCGTCGTGCCAACCGGAATCGCCACGAGCAGCGCTACCAACGATGACACCAGCGTACCGGACACCAGCACCATAATGCCGAAGTGGGCGTCGTCGAAGAGCGGCGTCCATTGCGTATCGGTCAGGAAATCGACGATCGAAATGCGCGCGAAGAAATGAATCGATTCTGAAACGAGGATATAGACGATGCCGAGCGTCGTCAGCACCGAGAGCGCTGCAGCGAGGAACAGGACTGTTTCGATCAGGCGCTCGTTCCAGTGGCGCATCGCGTTGTGCGACAGGCGCGCACTGATGTATCCGGAACCAGTGTTGGAAATTTGGACACCGGTGGTCGAGGAGACTGTTTGCATGCGTCGGACCTTGTCAAGGGATAGCGCAAATGAAAAATAGGCCTCAATTACCGTTCCCGGTAACTGAGGCCTTATAAAACGCTATTACAGCGAACCCTCGCGCTTCTGCAAGGCTTCGATCGTCACGCCGACTTCGGCGTTGCCACCGAACACCGTGCCGAGTTTTTTCTTAGCGATGTGTTCAAGATTGACCGTGTAGGCCTTGGCAGGCAGCGGCACGTACTTGACTTCCTTCGACAGCTTGGCGCCTTCCTTCATGTAGTACTCGACGAATTCCTTCACTTCCGGCTTCTCGTACGACTTGGCATTGACATAGATGAAGATCGGCCGCGACAGCGGCTGGTAGGAACCGTCCAGCACCGTTTTTTCCGACGGGGCGACACCGGCCTTGCCGGCCTTCTCGATCACCGGCAGCGCCTTCAGCTTGCCGGTATTCTCGGCGTAGTAGGCGTAGCCGAAATAGCCGATCGCATTGACGTCGCGCGAGATGCCCTGGACCAGAACATTGTCATCTTCGGACGCGGTGTAGTCGCCGCGCGAGGACTTGGCCTTGCCGACGACGGCCTCGGTGAAGTAATCGAAGGTACCCGAATCGGCGCCCGGCCCGAAGAGTTTGATCGGCGCATCCGGCCAGGCCGGGTTGATCTGGTTCCACTTGCTGACCTTGCCCTGCGCCACCGGCTCCCACATCGCCTTCAACTGCTCGACGCTGATGTCCTTGAGGAAGCTCTTCGGATTGACGACGACGGTGATCGCATCGAAGGCCACCGGCAGTTCGTAGTACTGGATGCCAGCCTGCTTGCAGGCTTCCATCTCGGCCTTGAGGATCGGACGCGAGGCGTCGGACACGTCGATTTCGCCGCGGCAGAACTTCTTGAAGCCGCCGCCCGTGCCCGAAATACCGACGGTCACCTTGACCGCGTTCTTCTTGGCTTTCTGGAAGTCCTCGGCGACCGCCTCGGTGATCGGATAGACCGTCGACGAACCATCGACCTTGACGACCTGGGCCAGCACCGGTTGCGCGCCGACCATTGCAAACCCGGCCAGGGCCAGGGCGGAAAGAATTCTGTGTTTCATCATTGCTGCGCTCCTTTTGAACGATTGTCAGTGAATTCAGAGCGCACCTTACGCGGTGATTGTGACAGTTAAGTGACGATATTCGTGGTACCAAAGGCGAGTAAGGAATCAAGCATTGCCATTTCTCGTCCTCTTTGAGATAGCGTATGCCCTCTTGAATAGGTTAATGTCATTAAATTGCGGTAGTATCCGTGCTTGATCACTAGCCTGTTATGGTTCTTTTGTTCCGGCGTCCTTGTCTATTTAGTACCTAATTTTGTGATGAACACTCAAAAAATCGCTCAGTCTGTCAGCAAAAAGCAGCATAAAAGTGATGACAAAGGAGGCAAAGCCACGGCCATATATTCGGATTCTGCTTTCCCTGCAAAACGACGCCGGTTGGCGCGCGCATTTTCTTATCCCTTGGATGATGTAATCCGGAGAACGAATGATCCCGTTCGGGAGCGGTTTTTGTTGCTAAAAAGTGAGCTTGACTCGCTTATCGCCCGGAAAAAACAGCTTGTTAGTCAAGGGGTAGAGGTCAAGAAGAGTGATCTTGTTAGATTAGGATTGCAGTTACTAAAGGGTAAAACAGACGGAGAGATTCTCATTTTGTTGAGCAAACTCACCAAGATGCCGGATTGCGAGAAGAAATAGAACTCTGTTTGAATGCCCTGTGTCATTGCCGCCTTTCCGCGTGTTCTTTATGCTGAGAGTCCCTGTGCAATTGATCGGCGAAACGCCAACCAAGCCGGCAAAACTGCGATCAGCGCTCCCGCAAGCAACAGACCTCCCACGAGCAGGGCTTCTGGCGCCCCCAAGCTGACCGGCATCACGAATCCTGTTTGCGCTTGCAGACAGGCTGCAAGCAATGTCGAAACACCGTAACCCATAGCCATGCCAACCAGGGCACCGCAGCCGATCAACATAACGACTTCCCCCCATACCACATAAAACACGTACAAGCGACTTGCGCCAATGGCGCGCAATATGGCGAATTGGCGGCTACGTGCTAGAAACCCGACGAGCAATGCGGTGAGCACTGCCGCGACCACCAATATCTGCGTCGCTAGCGCGAGAAAAGCCATCAGGTCGCGCACATTGCCAAGGGTTAGGTAGAGGTCATTCAATACTTCTGCCGGAAATAGGGAAATGCTTCGTGGTGTGCGAAATTTGGCTCGAAGCGAATACGCGGCGCTGACTGAATCTGGCTTCACCGCAATTGCCGGAACACCTGGCAGACGCTCCGGTGTCCAAGGCGGTCCCAGGCGTGTGGAGAGACCCGAAACGGTCTCCGCATGGCCCGTTGGCAAGCCATGGGCGGCCCAGACATCTTCGACCGGTATCAGGATGGCCGTATCCCAAATGTTACCGCGCGGCGGCAGGCGGCCAATAACATGGTAGCTCACACCGGAATGTTCGTGCGCTGCGTGCTCAGTTTCGCCGTCATCGTCTGGCTTACGGCGTTGGCCGTGCTGCGGACTAATCCGTGCACCGAGTGCCAATTTTACGGAGGCGCCGATGACGGCCTCTCCCCGTGCGGAAAAAAGCCGCCCTTCTGCGGGTGCCAATGTGCCACCACGACTCACAAATTCTGAGATAGTCCCGATGATCGGATAACCTTGCCAGTTATCGCCGAAAGCGATTGGCGCTGCATAACGCACACCCGGTGCTGTCGCCGCGTCCTGAAGGACGTCGCCATCGAGCAGCGGAATCGCTTGGGGACGCAGATAGATGGAGGTCAATAGCAATTGTGTCGGACTGCCATGAGCGCCAAGCAACAAGTCAAAATCGTCGGCGGCTCGCGCGCTGCCTTGCCGCAAGGCGCGTTCCTGCGAGGTGACAGCAACGCCCGTTGCCACCGACACGGCGACGAGCAACACTGTTACTCCTGCTAACAACCGGTTACGGCGGAGATCGGCGCTTATAACGGGCCACGGATTAAATTGAATGCTCACAAAGCACGCTCCAATACTGCGGAAGCCATATTGGCGGATTGCAACAGAACGCCGTCACGCAGCGTCAGGCAACGATCCATGCGCACCAACAATTCCTGTTCGTGAGAGATGACCAACACTGTCGTGCCATGCGAACGAGCAAGATCGAGCAGCAAATCGCCAACCTGTCCACGATGATCGGGGTCCAGGCTGGCGGTCGGTTCATCCGCCATGATGATCTTGGGTTGGCACAGCAAAGCACGCGCAAAAGCTACTCGTTGTCGTTCGCCACGCGAGAGCAGCGAAACATCCCGGTCAGTGACCGACGAGTCGAGTCCAGCAGCTTCGAGCAAAGCGTGGGCACGTCGTCTGAGGTCGGTTGCCGGTCGCCAGGAAGCGAAGTACGCCGGTAGCAAAACATTGTTGAGTGCGGATAGCCCATCAATCAGATGGAAATCCTGAAAAATCAGCCCAAGGTTCTGGCGACGCCACCGATCACGCATGTCGCCCGGCAACCGGCTGATGTCCACGCCATCCCAGGATACCGTTCCTTGATTGGCCAGGGTGATGCCGGCCAAGCAATGGAACAGCGTTGTTTTCCCAGCCCCGGATGGGCCGCTGATACCGACGCTGCTGCCAGGTGGAATGTCGAGTTCTTCAATGTGGAATAACGGGGTTGTTTGTCCGGCAAAAAGCATCGATAAGTCGCGCAATTGCAGGTAGGCTCCTTGGACTTCCAAACGCATTAGCCCCGGACCTCGGCGTCGACGATACGGACCTGACTGACAAAACCTGTGGATGGATCAACCCATGAGCCAATTTCCAATCGTCCTTCGACTTCGATGCGATGTGAAAAATTGACAGGTGCCAGTGTCCCGTTGAGATAGATAACAATAATGTCGGCAGGCCACTCGGCATCCGACGCACAAAACGGACACACCGACACAGGTTCCCGTGTGAGTACAAAGAACTTACTCTCCGGCTTCAAGGGCGGCGCCATGTAACCTCGCATGCGCACCGCTTTCCCCCTAAGCGCGAGTGCCTTGTCAGAATATTGAATACCAAGCACGCCGATCGATTTGTACAGCACATCGAAGCTTAGTACTTCAGTGGCGCGCGCAAGTAGTGGCCAGAATGTTCCGAATGTCAGCAAGGGGAGCATCAGGAAGCGCCGCCGTGAGAACGTCGGCCTTTCGCGCTCGGAGATGGAACAAGATTCCAACATCACTGCCGACTGCGCTTGACCATTTTGCTGCGCGTAATATTGGATTCAGGGCGGTCCGGGTTCCCTAGCGACAACGCCTCGGCGATGATACGGAAAAGATCCGTGTTTTCCATCTGCCCATGCACTTTCTCGGCGCCCGGACCCATTGCGGTCAAGATTACGTCGTCGCCAGAATGTACGCCTTGATTGGCAGCGCGCGCGCCCTTATTCGGCAGATTGCCTTCACGTAGTACGGCACCGGCTAGGTCTTTGTATTTGTCGTTGGCGACCATGACACCGCTGGCGTTCTTTATCGCCGGAACGAACTCGCCGTCCATGAATGGCTGGAATGTATCGTAGTAATCGGGGGTTGCGCCAAACACGAGGCGGATGCGGCGTGATACATCGACTTTGGATGGATATCCGTCAGTGTCCGGGCGTGGGTAATTCGGATATCCGGCATCCTCGTAAATACTAACTTTGTTGCGCATCTCGTTGCCCGCTAACTCATCGTTGACCGTGCCGATCACGCTTACCGGGTGAGAATGGTCTGCCGTAACCAGAATCAGCGTGTTGCTGCCGTTCTCTTTGGCCCATTCTTTGGCACGGGCGACAGCATTGTCGAGCATGATGGTGTCGTATATCGCGCGCTCGGGGTCCATCGAATGAGAGTATTTGTCAATACGTGCCGATTCGACCAGCAACACAAATCCTTCTTTGTTGCGTGACAGCACCTTCAGTGCGGCCTGCATTTCTTCTACGATATCCGGTTGATCGGGGAATTTGGCGACTGAGCCTTTCTTTAGGAATTTCAGATCCAGCGCGCCGTCAACGTTGCCAGTGTTGTACAGGCCGAGCAATTTGGTTGTGCTGGCATCATTTGCTGCTGCCTGCATTTCGGTCTTTGAGGTCGCCAGGCTGTAATTGGCCAGTTTGAAAAGTTCAATGAAATCGACATCGTCACTTCGTTTCGATCCTGGCGTAGATTTTGGTAGGAAATTCGGAGATCCGCCCCCCATCATCACGTCAATTTTGCTGTCGTAGAACATTTTGACGATATCGTTATAGTCGGATCGACGACGCGTGTGCGCCACCATTGCCGCGGGTGTTGCATCTTCGATTTCGGAATTGGTGACGGCTCCTACAGCCATGCCCTTGCGTTTTGCGAGGGCGGTCAAGGTATCGACCTTGGGATGTTCCAATGTGTTTGCAGCGCGTGAACAATAGACGCCGAGTGCATTAACACAGGACTTGTGACCGGTAGTGTAGGCGTGTGCTGCGTTCGCTGAATCGGTAATGATTGAATCGGTACCTTCGGTTGTCAGAAGCGCCATATACGGCATGTCGTCCATGGCAAGTTTTCCTTTGTACTTGCCATCCTCGATCCCTTTGGAAAGAATGCGCGCCGCGGTGCGATGACCAATTGAAAAACCGTCTCCAATGAACAGAATTACGTTTTTTGCAATCCGTTTTTTTGGAGTGGCATAAACGTTCCATGTTGCTGATCGGGTATGTGTCCCATCCGTCGCTGTTATCGTGTATTGCCCTGGCCTACCGATGGAAACATTGCGTAGCAGCAAGCTGGAGACGTCCTTTCCGTCTTCACGAGAAATCAACTCGGCCGCTTTACCGAGCGTTTTGACATAGTCCTCGCCGTTGATTTCCACTGATACCAGTTTCGGATCAACGACACCAGCGAATTCGACCTTGAAGTCGAAGTGTGCTCCAGCGACAATGTCAGCCCGGTTTATAGGAAAAATGGTCTGTGCATGCACAGGCAGGGTCACTGCCGCAAAAAAAGCCAAGGCAGGGAAAATGAGGTGCGGGCGCATGCTATTCATCCGTCGTAATGGAAACGACACAGAGGATAGAGGGCGTAGATTAAAGAAATGTGACGGCGCCAAAAATTGCAAAATGTCAGAAGAGTGTCGAAGATTTGACGGATGGCGACAGGCTACGAGAGCAAAACGAGTAAATGTCCTCGGCGGACGAGTCTTCTGTTTCCGCCAACAAACTAAGGTGGTAGGCCACGGCGCTCCGAGCCATCACGGCGACCTCGCGGCGTGTGAGAGTGCCAGCGACGATCGGTGGGGTAGGTCTAAGGCGCACGTACAATGACCGGCTGGCGATAATTTCCGCCATGCATTCAGCCATTGTCGTTTCGCCTGCATAGGCTGGAGCAATGCTGCGTCGCCCTGAGCGGTCGAAATAGGCGAGCGCGAGCGGTTGCACCGGGCGTTTGCTGTCGATGGCCGGTTGCAGCAATGCGCCGTGGAAGGGCTGTAGGTGTGAACCGTCGGTCGTCGTACCTTCTGGGAATACAGCAACGTCCTTGCCGGCGGCGAGCAAGGTTTCGATCCGGGCATTGATATCGATGGCATCGGCCCGACACCCGCGGCGCAGGAACAAAGTGTCGGTATTTGCTGCGAGCCATCCGGCCAGTGGCCAATCACGCACCTCCGATTTTGAGACGAAAGCCATTGGCCGAATCGCATTGAGAACGAAGATGTCGAGCCAGGAGATGTGGTTAGCGACGATCAGGCTGCCGTGCGGCACACCGTGCAGATTTGCATCGAGGTGGATCGCCAGGATGTCGAGCAGTTGCTGCGACCAGCGCTGCTTCAGCCAGAGTCGAGCGTCGTCGTTGAGAAATCTATAGACGGCCGCGACGGTCAGTGCGCCCCAAAGAAGGTGAAGACCAAGGCGCGCGTAGCGCACCCATTGCAGCAGGCGCGGGGTGCGGTTTGCTTTTGCGCGCTTCAGTCCGGGCTCCCCATGAAGTGCTTGGCATAACGCTGGTCGATCCGTGAGAGAGGCATCAGGATGGGCAGGTCGGCTGTGTTGAAATCCGGGTCCCATGCCGGTTCGCCGCAGATGTAGGCGCCGGCGCGCAGATAGCCCTTGATCAATGGCGGCAGTTCGGCGTCGAGGTCGTTTCGTAGTGCTTCCAGCGGCAAGGGGCAGCGCGGAAAAACACGGTACTCGAGCGGGCTCATGTATTCGCCAAGACGGCTGAACATGCTGGCCGCGGCGTGACCGCCGTCGGCCATGCTGATGCTTGCGCAACCGATGAGGTATTCGTAACGATTTTCGAGCATGTACTTCGCTAATCCTCCCCAGAGTAGCGCAATGGTTGCCCCGGTGCGATAGTCTGGATGCACGCAGCAACGGCCGATTTCGACAAGACGCGGGCGCAGCAATCGCAAACGAGTCAGGTCAAATTCGTTTTCGGAATAGTAGTTGCCAACCCGGCGAATGTTTTCCGGCGACAGGATGCGATAGGTGCCAACGACAATGCCTTCGTTGTCATCGCGCACGATCAGGTGTTCGCAAAAGGGATCGTAAATGTCCCGATCGACACCTGGCGTGCGGGTCGGCAGGTTGGCGCCAAGTTCTCCAGCGAAGACGTTGTAACGCAGTCGCTGGGCCTCGAGAATGTCCCACTCGCTGTGGGCCAGTGTGACGGAAAGCTTGCTCCTGGAGGGCTTTGCTTTCAGGCTGGTTTGGATGTTCGTTTCCACTGTCTGTCGCTCCTTGCTATGGCATCGGAGCGACAGTAACGATGTCGTGTTACCTGCGTATTGCGCGAAAATGACGGTTCAGTTGATGACGGTTCTCCGGAATAATGGAGTCGTAGAGGACGGCATTGGCGATGCATACCACATCATTCTTTTAGGCCATCCTCAACCGCCCAAAGGCTCCTCAGCCCGAAGAAGCCAAGCAGGACACCCGAAAGCCCCCCCGGGGAAACAACTTCTGAATCTGCCTTTTTTAGGCAAATGGGGAATTTTCGAGTGCGGTGAATCGCGGGGTCACCATGCCTCAATGGAGACTTTTTCTGTCGCTTAGTTTCGGTCGTTTTACGTGCCTAAATGGGCGCCATGGCCTTCTTCGCCGCGGCTTTTACTGCTGCTTTTTTGGCGGCATATCCTCCTTGTTTCGCATAAGCAGACTTGCAGGTGCGGCGAATAGAGTGTCTAATCACCGCATGAAAGGCGGAGAAAAACTTTATATCTGGCAAGCCTGCGACTGGCCCGATTGGCGCTACGATCTATCGGTACTCGCGGGGCCTTTGGCTAAGGTCAGCCACGCCCAAGGCGTCCTACAGGGAAGGTTGGCTGATGCCGGCCTGGCTTTGCGTGATCAAGCGAGTCTCGAGGTGCTCACCGAAGACGTGATGAAAACCAGCGAGATCGAAGGCGAAATGTTAGACCTTGAATCGGTGCGGTCATCCATTGCGCGACGTCTCGGCGTTGATATCGGCGCAGCCGCTCCGGTGGATCGGCACGTTGATGGCATCGTCGAAATGGTACTCGATGCCACCTCTCATAGCCGAGAACCACTAACCGCTGAACGCCTGTTTGGCTGGCATGCCGCTTTGTTTCCCTCCGGATATTCCGGCATGAGCAAGATCGCTGTCGGTCAGTGGCGAGACGATACTGACGGGCCCATGCAGGTCATTTCCGGGCCAATGGGGCGGCGCAAGGTACATTTTCAGGCACCGCCAGCTAAGGTACTCAATAGGGAAATAGCTCGTTTTCTGACATGGGCAAATGGGACTACCGGTGAGCCTATGCTTATCAAGGCGGGGCTGGCACATCTGTGGCTTGTGACATTACACCCGTTCGACGATGGTAACGGTCGCATCGCCCGGGCCGTTGGTGATCTCTTCTTGGCTCGTGCCGATGGCTGCGGCCAGCGTTTCTTCAGCCTTTCCGCGCAGATTCAGCGCGAACGCCGTGACTATTATGATGTGCTCGAACACACCCAAAAAGGTACGCTCGATGTCACCGAATGGCTGACATGGTTCCTCGATACCCTCGGCCGTGCCATTGAAAGCGCCCAGGCTACCTTGGATGCAGTCCTGGTCAAAGCACATTTCTGGCAACGCTTGGCTGCTACGCCGATCAATGAGCGACAGATCAAATTACTCAACCGCCTTTTGGATGGCTTCGAAGGCAAGCTCACAACCAGCAAGTGGGCGGCCATCGCCAAGTGTTCCCCCGATACCGCGTTGCGAGATATTACGCATCTATTGGAACTCGGAATACTACGAAAATCATCTGGTGGTGGGCGCAGCACAGGATATGAGTTGGCCGCCTGATGAAGAGGCCCACGCCTGGGAAATACTTGCTCGCTATTTGGCGCAATCTTAGAGAAGAGCCAAAAGGACCACATGAACGAAAACACCTGCGCCACAGTGGCCACTCAGACGCCAGCGAGACGTTCGGTTTGGGGGGCGGAAACCCCCGGGGTGACTGATCCCGGCGAGACCACTTTTGAACCTGCCTATTTTTTAGGCATTTGGAGTTTTTCAGGGGCGAGGGTAGATTGAATACCCGTATGCCATAGAGTATTGCTATGCGATTTTCCGTTTTTAGGGGGTGTAACGCGGGGAGGGGTGTGCCACAAAAGGGAATTTTTTCACTACCATTTTTTCCGTAAGCCGGGGACCCTTGTGCCACAAAAGGAAAAAGGGGACGCGCCCCTTCTCGTTTTTCAGTGCTTACGGCCTTCTATTGCGACGACATCGCCTTCTTGGCCGCGGCTTTTTTGGCGAAAATTCGGTCCTTGTGCTGGGCCTGGACAACCTCCCATTTTCGCTCCGAAGTGGCCTTTTTCATCCGCCCCAACAGCAAAGCCAAGTCCGTAAGCTGATCCTGCTACCCTTAAACAGTTCCGCCAACGCTGGTGTTGTTTTTTCGCTACTTAGTCGTATACGTCATCAGGGACTGGCTGCGTGATTAACGCTGCACGTCTGTGGTTGCAGCGGGATCAACAGCTGAACGCATTGTTGCTTGAGAAATGCCGAAATCGAAGGCGGGGGCTCGTGGTCGGAAACGACCGCTGAAAGCCGATCCCAGCCGCACAAGAAGACCGGTGCGGTGACGTCGAATTTGCGATGGTCGATGACCAGCACCACGCGGTCGGCAATTTCCATCAGCGTCTGCTTGACGAGTCGCTCGACGTCGACCGAGGTGTAGATTCCGCGGTCATCGACCGCCGCGGCGCCCATGTAAAAGGTGCGTACGCGAAGCCGCTTGGCATTGTCGACGGTCACCGAGCCGACGAAGGCACGGCTTGGCCGGTACAGGTCGCCGCCGAGAACGATGGTCTTGGCTAGCGGCAGTTCGAAGAGGTGATTGATTACCGGAATCGAGTGCGTCACCACGGAACCACTGAAATCTTCGGGAAGCGCCTTGGCGACTTGCATCGCCGTTGTTCCGGCATCGATCGCGATTACATCGTTGGGCTGAATGTCTTTCGCGGCGAGCTGTCCGACGACCGTCTTCGCCGATCTTGCCGCTGCCGCACGTCGCTGGTACTCCGATACCGTGGGGTCCGTACTCGTCTCGGGCATCGGCAGGCGCAAGGCGCCGCGCAGAGCGATCGCCTGTCCCTTTTCGTGCAGGCGTTGCGCGTCGCGGCGAATCGTCATTTCGGAAACGCCGAGCAGCGCGGCGAGTTCCCCGATCGTGACAAACCCGGTCGCCCGCAGCTGGTCGATGATGGCTGCTCGCCGCGCATGCGCGTCGCGATAGCGAAGCGTTTCTGGGCTCAAGTTCACATTCATTGTGGGATTTCCGTCGAGTTCTCAATTTGTGTAACAAAAATCACAAACCGCCTGATACCGGGTTCGGCAGGCGCCGCTGGCGGCGAATCTCCGCTCGACTAAGCGCATTGCCAAGCAATTCAGCTGTTTAACACTTTAGCAAGATTTGCCCGTGTCGGCTATGGTTGGTGATTAATTGTTATATTTATAACATTTTATTGTTTGTTTAAATAACAATTGTTGACAGATTTGTGACATTGTGTGTAATCTTAGCAACAAATTACTTGTGCGGATTCAGGAGTCGCGATGTCCAGTTCTTTCAGGGTTGTCTGTGTCGGAGTGGTTACCGTCGATGCGCTCGCGCTCGTCGAGCGCTACCCGGCGGCCGACGAGCGGGTCGTTGGTGAGGAAGTGATTGTTTCCGGCGGGGGGCCGGCGGCCAATGCGGCGGTCGTGCTGGCCCGCCAAGGCGTGCCGGTGTCGTTCATCGGCCGGGTTGGCGCCGATGCGACCGGCGAGCAGGCAATCCGCCTGCTTGAAAACGAAGGCGTCGATGTCTCCGGCGTGCTTCGCGACAAGGATGTTCCGACCCAGGCGTCCTGCGTCGTCGTCTCCAAGACCACGCAAGCGCGGGCGATTTCCACCCTGGCCGTGCCGCCGCTGCCGGCGTTCGAAGCGTTCGGTTCGCGGGCGATGGAATTGGTCCGGAATGCAGAATGGGTCCATACCGATCACTTGGGTTTTTCGCCGGTCGCCGCCTTCCTGAAGCGCTCGGAACGGCCGGCGCGTCCGCGCCTCGCCGTCGATGCCGGCAATCCGGTGCCCGGCCTCGAC
Source organism: Propionivibrio dicarboxylicus (assembly GCF_900099695.1). GTDB lineage: Bacteria > Pseudomonadota > Gammaproteobacteria > Burkholderiales > Rhodocyclaceae > Propionivibrio > Propionivibrio dicarboxylicus. The sequence goes on from NZ_FNCY01000008.1 coordinate 96,360, forward strand.
TTGTCGTTGCTCGATCTCTACGTGCCGACTACCGAATCTATGGTGCGCGAATTCGGACTCGAGCATACGCTGGCCGGCATCGCCGCCGCCGCCGACAAGGCGCTGGCGGCCGGTGCATCGGCGGTGGTCGCGACCAACGGGCGGCACGGTTCGACCGCCTGGTGGAGCGACCGGTTTGCGCTGGGGCAGGCGCCGGGGCGGGTCGATGTGCCGGCGATGGACGGTGTGACGATTCGCTCGACACTTGGCGCCGGTGATGTCTTCCACGGTGCGCTCATCTCCGCGCTTTGCCGCGGGTGCGACTGGGCGGCGGCGCTGGCGCAGGCCAATGCAACCGCCGCGTTGTCGTGCCGGGGGCTCGATGGCCGCAGCGCCGTGCCGACGCTGGACGAATTGCGCCGCTACCTCTGATTGGCGGCGCCTTCATTTGATGACCGATTTATCACAGGAGTAACCATGACTACCTCTTCAAAACCTAGCGTCGCATCCGTTCTGGCTCGTCCGTCCGGCGGCTTCGCCATGCTGGCTGTCGATCAGCGCGAGGCGATGCGCCTGATGTTTGCCGCCGCCGGCGCCAAGCCGCCGGTCGAGGATCGCGTGCTGACCGATTTCAAGGTGACGGCGGCGGAAATCCTCTCGCCCTATGCCTCGGCGATTCTCGCCGACAAGCAGTTCTGCTTCGACCAGATCGTGGCCGCCAAGGTGTTGGCGCCGCAGTGCGCGCTGATCGCGGCGGCCGACGAGTTCCTGCCCGGCAACGGCATTCCGGTCGACGATGTGTGCATCGACGAGGCCGTCAGCCCGGCCGAAGTGCGCAACGCCGGTGCCAAGGCCATGAAGCTGCTGGTGTTGTGGCGTCCGGACGAGCCCGCCGAAAAGCGGCTGGCGATGGTCGAGGACTTTGTGGCGCGCTGCCGTTCGGCCGGCCTCGTCAGCATCATCGAGCCGGTCGTTCGCCCGCCGCGGCGCGGCTGGGCCTTCGACCGTGAAGCGGCGATCATCGCCGCCGCCAAGGAATTGGGGGGCACCGGCGCCGACCTGTACAAGGCGGAAATGCCGTTCGGCGGCAAAGGCGCCGAGCGGGATCTGCTTAACGCCGCGAAGCAGCTCAACGACCAGATCCGCATGCCGTGGGTCATCCTGTCTTCGGGCGTGCCGGCCGACATTTTCGGGCGTTCCGTGCGCATCGCCATGGCTGCCGGCGCATCCGGCTTCCTCGCTGGCCGTGCCGTCTGGGCTTCGGTGATCGGCGCCGACGACGTGCGCACTATGCTCCACGACGTTTCGGTGCCGCGCCTCAAGCGTCTCGGCGAGATCGTCGACGAGGGCATGGCCCGTCGCTGAAGGTTCTTTCTTTCCAGCATCACTTGCTTTGAGTCAGCTTTAGAGGGAGGGTTGTCGTGTCAGCAATCACCAAAGTGGTATTCACGGAAATCGGCCAAGTCGCCACGGAGAAAGTCGACGAGCCGTTACCCGCGTTGAAAGCGAACGAAGTCCGCATCGCGCCGGCGTATCTCGGCGTCTGCGGTTCCGATCTGCACGTGTTGGGCGGCGGCCATCCGTTCGCCAAGCCGCCGATCGTCACCGGGCATGAAATCTCGGCGGTGGTCACCGAAGTCGGCGCCGAGGTCACGAATACGGCAGTCGGCGATCACGTCGTCGTCGATCCGATCATGGCCTGCATGAATTGCCGCGCCTGCCGCAACAAACGCTACAACCTGTGCGAACCGCCGCAGGTCGCCGGTTTCCGGGCGCCGGGGTTCGGCCGCTCGTCGCACGTCGTTCCGGCGCGCAATATCCACGTCGCGCCGAAGTCGCTGCCGCTCGAAGTGCTGGCGTTCGCCGAGCCGGCGGCCTGCGCACATCATTGCGTCAATCGCCTGCCGGTCGATGCGCGGGAGATCGTCCTGGTCATCGGCGCCGGAACGATCGGCCTGTCGGTGGTGCAGGCGTTGCGCATCATGGGCGCCGGCCATATCACGGTCATCGAGCCGGATGCACGCAAGCGCCAGCTCGCGCTCAAGCTTGGCGCGCACCGCGCCATGGCGCCCGGCGAACTTGCGGCCGACGAGCGCTTTACCGGGGTCATCGACATCGTCGCCGCGCAGGCGACGATCACCGAAGCCTGCACCAAGGTCGTGGCGGGCGGCACGGTAATCTGCATGGGCGTGCCGAACGGGCCGCGTGAAATTCCGCTGCCGAGCATGCAGCGTTTCGAGCGCGATCTGTTGAGCACCGGCATGTACGTGCCCGACGACTTCGATGCCGTGATCGGCTGGCTCGCCGATGGCCGTTTCGATACCTCGGACCTGATCACCGACGTGGTCTCCGTCGAGGAAGCGCCGGTCGCCTACGCCAAGGCCAAGGAGCCGACCTCGATCAAGGTTCTCATCAAGTTCCCTTCCTGATTTATCCGTGACGCAAAGGACATCGAAATGAATACTTCCACGTATCGTATCCGCCGTCCGCAGGATGTCGTTGATCTCGTCAACGAGCACCCGGCGCTCAACACTTCGATCGGCATCGTGCTGATCGCGCTCGGCGGCATCCTGATCGACGCTTATCAGGCCGCGATGATCGGCTTCGGCAACAAGTACATCGCCGCGCAGTTCGGCATCTCGCAGGGGCTGGCGGCGACCATCAACGCCTCGGTGCTGGTTGCGGCGCTGATCGGCGGCCTGCTGGCCAACCGGATCATCAATTCGGTCGGCCAGAAACGCGCCTTCCTGATCGGCATGGGAATGTGCACCGTCGGCGCCGCCGCCGTCGCGGTGACGCCGGACATCTGGTGGCTGTTGGCCTGCCGCGTCATCATGGGGATCGGCCTCGGCATTGACTTCCCCTTGGCGACGAGCGCCGTCGCGGAACTGCGCGGCAGCACCTCGAAAAAGTCGGGCACCTCGGTCAACCTGTGGCAGATGGGCTGGTACCTGTCGACGACGGTGGTCTTCGCCGTCCTGCTGACGCTCAATTCCGTCGCGATCCCCGAAGCGGCGCTCTGGCGCTATGGCATCGGCATTGGCGGCGCGTTCGCCGTCCTCATCATGATCCTGCGCTACGTCTTCATCGGCGAGTCGGCGATGTGGGCGGCGCGGGCGAACCGCTTCGACGAGGCCTGCAAGATTCTCAAAAAGCGCCATGGCGTCGACGCCGTCGTTGCCGAAAACATTACGTCGGAGGCGGAATCCTCGGTCAAGATGCACGGTGCCTACGGCGTGTTGTTCAACAAAAAATACCGCCAGCGCACCATCCTCGGCTGTGTCGTGGCGACGATGCAGGCTTGGCAATACAACGCGGTCGGCGTCTATCTGCCGCTGACGCTGGCCGGCATCCTGGCCGGCGGGCTGACCAGCGCATTGTCAGGGTCGGCTGCGGTCAACGCGTTGTGCGGCGTCACGGGCGGGGCGATCGGCTCGGTGATCGTGCGCCGCTTCGGTTCCCGCCGCCAGTCGATGGTCGGTTTCGGGCTGGTGTTCCTCGCACTGCTGATCCTGGGTTCATTCGGGAAAGAAAACCCAATGCTGGCGCTGGCGCTGCTCGGGTCGATCATCTTCTTCCATTCCGCGGGGCCGGGCGGCCTCGGCATGACGATCGCCACGCTTTCCTATCCGCCGAGCATCCGGCCGGCCGGTGTCGGCTTCGCCCGCGCCATCATGCGGACCGGCGCGATCGCGGGCCTCATCCTGTGGCCCATCGTCTGGCAGACCTACAAGACCGACGCCTTCTACCTGCTCTCGGCGGTGCCGCTCATCGGCTTCCTGACCTGTGCCTTGATCCACTGGGAACCGATCGGTGCCAACGTCGATGCGGAAGACGCCGAAGTGCTTTCCGAAGTGACGGCGGAGGAGAAGTAAGATGACGACAACTACGTGGCCGGGATCGATCGGCTTCATCGGGCTGGGCGCCATGGGCGGCGCCGTCGCGCAGCGGCTGTCGAGCGCCTGGAAGCTCAAGGTCTTTGATCTTTCACCCGCGGCCGTCGAAGCCATCGGCAAGTTCGGCGCGGTCGCTTGCGCCAGCCCAGCGGAGGCCATGGCCGGGGCTGCGGTGGTGTTCTCCTGCCTGCCAACGCCGGAACTCGTCGAAGCGTTCTGGACTGAGAACGGCAAGCATCTTGGCGATGGCGCGATCGCCGTCGATCTCTCGACGATCGACCCGGCGACCTCGCGACGCGTGGCGACGCTGATCGAGCGGCAAGCCGGCGCCAAATTCGTCGCCTGCACGATGGGCAAGACGCCGGCGATGGCCCGCGAGGGGAAAATTCCGGTGTTTGTCGGCGGCGACGCCGCTGCCGTCGAGAAGCTGCGCCCGGTCCTGGCCGTGATGGCTAACGCCGTGTTCGACATGGGATCGGTCGAGGGCGCGACGATGTTCAAGCTGATCTCCAATCTGATCGGCATGACCAACCTGGCCGTCCTCGCCGAAGGCCACCTGCTCGCGCAGGCAGCCGGGATCGATCCCGCGACCTACATGGAGGCGTTGCGCACGACGGGCGGTTGGTCGGTCCAGGCCGACATCCGCCTCAAGTGGATGATGGAGCGCGACTTCGCGCCGCGCTTCGCGGTCGACCTCGCGGCCAAGGACCTGCGCCTGTCGGTCAATGCGGCGGCGCAGTGGGGTATTCCGACGCCGGTCGCGGCGGCCGGCCTGTCGGTGTTCTCGCTGGCGCATGCCGCCGGACTCGGGGCGAAGGACGCGGCGGCGATCGTCGAGCCGCTCACGCCGAAGGTCAAGGTGTAACCTCTCACCGGGCAAACGCAGGCGCCGGTCTCTCGTGCGCTCGCCCGGCGGGGTTGCAATGAACGATTTGCCAAGGGAGGTTTGTCGTGACTGACCATCGCAATTCTGTACCAACTGATGGCTTGAGCGGGGCCGCCATGCGCAAGGTCGTCGCTGCAAGCTTTGCCGGCGCGATGCTCGAATGGTACGACTTCTTCGTATTCGGCACGGCGTCCGGTCTGGTCTTCGGGCGCCTGTTCTTTGCCCAGTCCGATCCGATGATGGGCATCATCGCAGCGTTTGCAACCTTCGGCGTCGGCTTCTTTGCCCGTCCGATCGGTGGCATCGTCTTCGGCCATTTCGGCGACCGGGTCGGCAGGAAAGTGACACTGATCTGGACGCTGCTGATCGTCGGGCTATCGACGTTTCTCATCGGGTTGCTGCCGACCTATGACGAAGTCGGCGTGCTGGCGCCGATCCTGCTGGTTCTCCTGCGTATCGTCCAGGGCTTCGGCCTCGGTGGCGAGTACGGCGGCGCCGCGCTGATGACCATCGAGTCGTCGCCGCAGTCGCGGCGCGGCTTCATGGGCTCCTTGCCGCAAGCCGCGGCATCGGCGGGAATCATGCTGGCGACCGGCGTCTTCTCGCTGTGCAACTGGCTGCTCAGCGAGAGCCAGTTCATGCTTTGGGGCTGGCGGATTCCGTTCCTGCTGTCGATCGTGATGCTGATCGTCGGCATGTATATCCGGGTGCATGTCGAGGAAACCGGCGACTTCCAGCGGGCGCACCGTGCGCTGGCACGTTCCGCCGACGCCGAGGGCGAGCGGCCGAAGGAATCGCTGCCGATCGTCGAATTGTTCCGCCGCCATCCGAAGAACATTCTTCTGGCGCTCGGTGCGCGCTTGGCCGAGACCGTGTCGTCGAACGCGATCAACGCCTTCGGTATTGCCTACATCTCGAGCCAACTCGGCATGGGGCGCCAAGTGCCCTTGACCGGGATGCTGATCGCCTCGGCGGTCGGCATCGTCCTGTGCCCGGTGATCGGTCGCCTCTCCGACCGCTGGGGCCAGAAACCGATCTATCTGGCGGGTGCGGCGTTCTGCGCCGTGTTCATCTTCCCGTTCTTCAACCTGCTGGCGACGAAGGACATCCATGTCATCTGGGCGGCGCTGATCGTCGCCTACCTCATGGGGCCGACGTCGATGTTCGCCGTCCAGCCGACGATGTTCTCGCGCATGTTCGGGACGCGGGTCCGCTACACCGGCCTGTCTTTCGCCTACCAGTTCTCGGCCATTCTCGGCGGCTTGACGCCGCTGATCGCCTCATCGCTGCTGGCGATGAACGGCGGCCGGCCGTGGTTCGTCGCCGGATATCTCGCGGCAATCTCCACGATTTCCTTCGTCTGCGTCTGCCTGATCAAGCCGCATCAGGAGATCGATGGGCATGCCGTGCCGAGCGTCGTCGGCGCAACATCTACCGGGAAATAGTATGGCAATTGTGTTCGATCCGAATCCTTATCTGGCGGTCCGTCAGGCCTTCGACGCGCCTTGGCCGGGACGAAGGGGGCCGAGAATCGACTTGCGCTGCGGTGAACTCGCCGCGACGATCTATCCCGAAGACGGCTGCCGCATCACTTCCCTGACAGCCTACGGGTTCGAGCTGTTGCGCCAGTGGAATCCGAACCGGCGCGCCTTCCAGTACGGCTGCTTCCCGATTGTTCCATGGGTCGGCCGGATGCGTGCCGGGATGCTTCGTTTTGCGGGCAAGGACTATTAATTGCCGGTCAACAAACCGCCGCACGCGCTGCACGGCACGGCGTGTTTCGGGGCGTGGCGGACGATTGCCGCGAACGGGACGATGGCCGAATTCGAGTTCGCCTTGGGTGATCCCTGGCCATGGGCGGGGCGTGTGACGCAACGGATCGAACTGGTGGACGACTCGCTCAACCTGACGCTCACCATTGAAACGGAAGGGGAACCCTTTCCGGCGGCGGCCGGCTGGCATCCGTGGTTCGCCAAATGGATCGGCGACGCCGCGTATGTGGCGACGGCGCCGGTCGGCAATGCTGGGGAGCGGTTGCAGGTTGCCTTCTCTGCGGATTGGCAAGAAGAGCCGCGCCCCGACGACCTACCGACCGGGCAGCGGATCGCGGTTTGCGAAGGGCCGTGGGATGACTGCTTCGGTTTCGACGACGGCCTCCAAGCCTCGCTCTCCTGGCCGGGAAAGATTCGGCTCGGCATGACTTCGCCGGCTTCACGGCTCGTGGTGTTCGACAAGCAGCCCGATGCGACCTGCGTCAATCCGATGTCCGGGCCGCCGGATGGCGTGAATACCTGCCCACGACTCGTAACCATCCGTGATCCGCTAGTGGTGTCATCGGCGTTGAAATTTGTCCCGGAATATTCCAGGTAGAGAAATGGCCCTAGGTGGGCTAGGACTTGGTTAGTCCGTGCCTTGCCCTGTAGTTCGATATGGGACGGTTGAGGATGCAATAACACATTCGTCATTGCGGTGAAGTTCGGTGCAGTGTTGAATCTGGATTGGGCGCCTTCTCGCCGTATACCCCTCATTTTTACTGTTTCGCTGTAAGCCTTGCTCCATGCAGCTTCCCGAGAGACGTATTACTTGGCGGTGTCGAAGTCGAGTCAAAGTCAATCCTCAACTTTTGAAAAGGTGAGGGGTCTTGCGATAGTTGCGCATAGTCATTGGTATTTTCCAATACCCCTCGCACGGTATGTACGAGAACGTGCAGCCTACAAGGTGGGCTACGATAGCCCATCGCAATTTAGCAGTGAGTACAGCCGTCTATTTGGCGCGCCACCCAAGCGTGATATCAAGAGCCTTCGTAGCCAAGCGTTGCCTTTCGTCGCGTCGGCCTAAGCCAGAATTCAGAGCAAAGGCCGACAAGGAGGAAAGCCGCTATTTGCTTTCAGGCCATCAGCGTTACAGCCCCCCCAGTTGTTGATCTGGAGGTCTAATTCTCACGTTCACAGGTTCAACTAGCTGACCTTTGCAAGGCTCTATTGTTGAAGGTCAGCTCTTAAGCAGCAGAAAGAGCGGAGTTCAGGACACTGTGGGCAGGCGCCTGGGCGATGTTCGGTGCTTCGTTCAGGCTGGATAAGTAGACGTTCAAGAACGGCCAACCGTAGGCGACGACACCACTAAGAATCAGCAGTGGAACGGAAACAGCGAAAACGCCTGTCAGCAGCAGAGCCAGAGAAACGAGAGAAGCGGCCGTACGGCTTTCGGTCAGACGCTCCAACGACTTGATCAGGGGACTAGGGCTCATGGTAAATCCTTTCGTAGACATTTAGGCTTTGTCGCATAGTGAAATACTTCACCATCTGACGGAAGCCATGTTATCGAGGATCCATCGAGGCGTCTGTTTTGATTCTGCGCGCCTTTTGTAGCCGCATGTAACATATGTCTTTTTACAAGTACAAATGTTAATTTTGTGCTTAGAGCACTTGTTGCCGATTCCGTTGAGTGAGGGATCTCCGTCTGCTTTGAAAGACGTTTTCCCGAGCAATGAACAGTGCTGAGATCAAGTTTGGTTGATTATCATTGCCTGATAACGTCTATTATCAGGCTTGCGTTTTTATGTGTTTTTCCGCAAAATCGCCGTCAGGCACCCCTAAAATCACCTAAAGATGGCCCAGCACACCGAGGTTTCGCTCCCCGACGTCCGCTATACCCGGGCCGATTTCGCCGCCCTGCGCGCCTATCTGCAGCGACTCCCGCTCGGCCGCATCGCCACGCTCTACTACACCGAGGACGATCTCGAGCGCCTTGCCTGCGATTCTGAGAGCGCGCTCCGAGACCGCCTAGAGACGATGCGCGACCGCCTGGTCATCGAGGCGAGCCAAACCAACCCGTATCTCGCCGACATGCTGCAAAACGCCCGGCGCAGCGGCCTGTGGTCGCCAAAGCTGGTGGATTTTCTGGTCAGGGCTGGCGAAGCCGATCGACAAGGGCCCAAACGCGCTGATCTCGTCTCCGCCTGGCTGCGGCCGCGGGTGGCGGCAGTGTTGCGGGAAGAGTCGGTCCGCACCCTGGGCGACCTGATAGCACTCATCGAGGTCCGGGGGGATGGCTGGTGGAAACCGGTGCGCTGTATCGGCGCCGGCAAGGCACAACGCCTGGAAACCTGGATGTCCCGTCATGCCGCGACCTTGGGGGAGATACGACGCATCGAGTTGCCGCCGGTGATTCGTGGCGAGACCATAGAGATCGGTCCGCAGGCACCGTTTCTCGTGCCGCTCGAGCGAATCCGGCTCCCGGAGGCGCTCAGCGGTCGGCAGGGACGCAACCGCGCCAACAATTACTGTCAGATCTCTGCACGCAACGATCTCGATGCCATCGACGCCTATCTCTATCGTTTCCGCGCCAACGAAAAGACGCAGCGGGCCTATCGCAAGGAGCTGGAACGCTTTTTACTGTGGTGCATCATTGAGCGTGATACGTCGATGTCCTCTGTTTTCCAGGAGGACTGCGAAGCCTATAAAGATTTTCTGGCCGTCCCGGGCGAAGCCTGGATCGGACCACGGGCCTTGCGCCACAGCCACGACTGGAAACCCTTTGCCGGCATTCCCTCGGCCTCTTCGCAACGCTATGGTGTGCAGGCGATCCGAAGTTTTTTTGAGTGGCTCGTCAATGTCCGTTATCTCGCTGGAAATCCGTGGCTGACGGTCGCCGATCCCGCCGTTGCAAAGCCTCTGACGCCGATCCAGATTGATAAAGCCTTGCCCAAATCCCTTTGGGAAAAGCTAAGTCGCAGTGGTGGTTTGCTCGACCAAATGGCCGCCATTTCCCCCGAAGATCTCGCCCAACGCTATCGTCTGCGCGGAGCCTCCCGGAAAATCAACCTGGCTGCCCAGTTCCGGCTCGTCAAAGCCGCGCTGTTGTTGCTCGGCGACGGCGGGCTGCGCCGTGAAGAGGTGGCATTTGCCGTGCGCCATCACCTCAAACCGATTCCGGATTCATCGCTGTGGGAACTTGACGTCCTCGGAAAAAGAAACAAGTGGCGGACCGTTTTTTTACCGAACCGGGTGATTGATGCGCTTCGCGCCCACTGGGTCGACCGTGACCTCGATTTTAGTTTTGCGATGGTCGATACCCCCCTGTTATCCCCATTAGTATCCCCTCCTACCCCGGATGCACAGACCAAGCACCTCTCAGAAAGTGGTCAATTGCGCGATTCCGGCTTCAGCCAGGACGGTCTCTACCGCGTCATCACCACGGCGCTGAAGCGAATTGCTGACGAAGAGGTTCTCGATCTCGAGGCCGACGAGCGAGAGTTGCTTCGGAACACCCATCCGCACATGCTTCGTCACACGTTCGGAACGCAAGCGGCAGCCAGTCAGGTTCCGCTCGACGTCCTGCAACGCGTGATGGGGCACGCTAGCCTTCAAACCACGACGATCTACGTACAGGCGGAAAAGCGGCGCAGCATCGAGGAGATGGGCAAGTTCTTTGGTTGATCGGCAGCGGCTATCCACAAAACCTGTGGAAAATCCTTTGCACAAAGAGGCCGAAATACCCGCTGCTTCTGGTGTTGCCTGCCTTGCTGAAAGAACAGGCATTGGATTGTGCAATCCAAATTTAAACGGGGGATTACCCGGTAATCCCCCCCTTGTGTTCGCTGTTAGCAAATCCCAGAATCGATCAGCCACACACCTAAAGCCTGCCTGACCATTGGGCTCTTTTTCGACTTCGCGGCGTGCGCTCGGATAAAAGGGGTTTGCGAGACAAAGGAGGAAAAGACTCTCTGCCTTTCGTCTTCGGCGTGGTCGTCGAACCACTTAAGAGCCGCATCGATCTTCTCCCTTTTCTCGTTTGAAGCAGGAGAATCGATCTGCAAAGCCTGCTTCGTCTCAATGTCCGTTTGAGGGCGTGTTCCGGCCTGCTTCGCGTCCGCATAGCGCCTCTTCACCGCAGTCCGGAAAAATGCAGCGATGCTCGTGATGGGTGAAAGGCTTGAGTCACGGGCTCGAGCACTGACGAGATCGAGCGTTTTCACCAAAAACTGTTCATCGTGTTTGGCGAACAAATCCTCGGCTTCTTTTGGATAAATGCCAATATCAACGATTCTTTTGATCAGAGCCGTGTCGATCACGGGCGGAGGAGGTAGCTCGAGAGATCCTTGCGCGCGGAGAAACACCTTGAATTGGAGGTCTGTGACTCGGCGCCCATTCTTGTGTTCGACCATCTCAACTTGGATGTCGGTCGTTTCGATCTCGGCCAGCGCCGGCTTCAGCGTATCGCGCTTGAAATATTTGTACTCTGGTTTCTCTGTTGCTATTGGCGTTCCGGTCAGCACCTCGTGCCACCATTCCCAAGGCTCTCTCCTCGTCAGATGACTAGGGTTGGTCGCATAGCGTTTACAGTTTTCGTAGAGAGCTGCGCCAGCGTTTGTTTTCAGAGAAGTTAGATAGTAAAGAGAGAGTCTCGTAAAAAATTCTGGCGAGCGAAGAATTTCCTCAGTTGCGGGGTGCAATCCCCATCCAACCATCGTTGGTCGCTTTCGTTCGCCAGGGATGATTTTGACGCTTGCGACCAGAACGTCAGACGAAAACCCTTTCGTGCTATCGGTGATGATCTTGATGTCCTGGAGCTTAAGGAGGGTGTCCTTGAGTAAAGCAGCGTCGTCTGAATTGAATGCGGCGTCCTTTGCCAGCTCAGATAGCGGGAGCCAATAGAGGGACTTGAACACTTCGGCACCTTCGGGCGCCAAATCACCCGGCGCTCCCAATCGCTGCGTGTGATAAAGCAAGACGTTGAAGACTTTTCGCCCCAAGAGAGACAGGGATCCTCCGCGCGCAACACGTGGAGCAATGATCTCGTTCGCTTTCTTGAACTCTTTTTTTTGGGGGACGGGAAGGTTTTCTTTACCCATAGGTGAGCTTTTTCGGCGTCATTGGGGGGTGTACAATTTGGACACCCCTAGAAGCGGAACCCTTGTTTTTCAAGTTCGGCCTGCAATGCTTTCTCAAGCGCTACGAAATCGATTCCTTTTGCGGTGATCTTTATGTTGTCGATGCCGCGATTTAGTTTTCCGATCGTCTTTCCGGCTTTGTCGAGGACTCGCGTTTCCTGTCTTGTATGCGGAGAAACGGCCGGTCGAATGAGCCAGGCCATGAGCTCCTGTTGCGTCCTGAATTTTCCGCTCGCCAAACGCTCGCAACCTTCGACGACTTTTTCTGCTGGGTAGACACAGATTGCCTGCGCAGCCGAAGCACCGAGCAGTTGTTTGTTTGCTTCCAACATCTCAAGAACTCTTGATGGAAGTTTTCCAAAGCAGTTATAGCGGATGACGTCTTGTCGCGTGCGACCAATGAGGCTCGACGCCTCCGAATTCGATTTCACGAAGCCAAGTTCGAAAAGCGATTTGAGTTGTTTAAAAATTTCGTAATCCGAAAGATCTTCTCTTGCAAGATTGTCAGCAGCCAAAGCCCGTGCAGCGTCTTGATCCGAAAACTGGCGAACGATCGCGGGGATGTCAGTGTGCCCCAGTCTCTTGCAGGCCTCGTAACGAGTGTGTCCGGCAATCAATTCATAACAACCCTCCGGAACGGGGCGAACAATAACGGGGGAAATCAAACCGTCAGTGTCGACAATCGAAGACATCAAGTCCTCGATCGCTTGTTCGGTAACTTCTCGCACTTGAAAGGGCGATGGCCGGATCGCGGCGATCGGAATGCGCAACGCGTCGTTAATCATTTGCCCCATCACCGTGCTCGAACGGACCTCTTCTTCGATCACGCGAGGGTTGCGCCGATTTCTCAATCCCGCTGCAAGATCCTTTTCGCTAATTTTGCTCATTTACTATCCTTCGGCTTGCTCTCCAGCCCTGTAATTGACATCATTTCTCGGGCAATGCCAACGACGGCGCGTGATACGTTCGAGTCTCTTTCGAGTTGGAGAACAGTCTTGTTTACGATCTGCCCTTTATCCACGTCGGTCGTGAGTGGCATCGTGTTTTCAAGAACGCGTTCGTAGTACTCACTGGCTGCCTCTTGCACTAATCGGCAAACCTTCTTTCTCGAATCGTGGCGAGTGAGAACGGCTCCGCCAAATTTCAATCTCGGGTTTGCGATTTTCGCTTGGTGAATGAACGCCACTAAATCATCAGCACCGATCAGGGAAAGCTTTGAACCAGACGACAGCGGCGTGAAAACAAAGTCGGATGCGGCGAGCGCGTTTGCCGTGAGGAAACTCAGGGCTGGCGGTGTGTCCAGGATAATTACGTCATAGACTTTTGTGACCGGCGCAAGCTTCTGCGACAAAAGAGATGTGCTGGCAAACGGGGTGGCGTGTAGCTGCCGTTCCAAGTTCGCGAGCTTCAGCGAGCAACCGATGAGATGCACACCATCTACAGTGGTCTGTTCGATAACGGCCTGTGCAACAGAGGTCGAACCGTCTAGAACTTTCTCGAGAGGAACTCCCGGTGTTTCTTCTGCACTGTAGAGCAGCGCTGTGACATTGGCCTGGGGGTCAAGGTCGACAACAAGAACGTCAAGACCTTCCCTGGCGAGGGCATCCGCGACGTTCACCGCAAGGGTTGTCTTAGCAACGCCGCCTTTGTGGTTTGCGATAGATATGATCATAATTCCCACCGGTTGTTTTCAACGATTCGCAGGTGATTATCTGCTGAAGTTGATAAATGATAGCGGTTGGGCTGAAATAGTCAATGAAAATTGTCTCTATGTATATAGCAACTCGTTGTAACTTAATACATAACGCGTCTTGCTATTTAAGGTGAGCTTTTACGGCGTCCTGTAGAATTTTTCGCGTTTATCAACACATGTAAAATTTTAATAACACACATTGAGTGTTCTTTTGATAAACACAAAGTTAAAATCGTTAACAGGGGCCGAAACCGTTACGTAGCGGTGCTTACAGCGGAGTAAGGTGAGCCTTTACGGCGTGAAAAGTGAGCTTTTACGGCGTCGTCAGGGCTTTTAGGTGAGCCTTTACGGCATCGTAAGGTGAGCCTTTACGGCGTCTTGATACCCAAAGGTGAGCTTTTACGGCGTTCCGCCGATTTCGCCGTTCAGCAAGATCTCTCCACCTCGGCCTTCAACAAATCCCTGTGCCGCTCGAACATTTCGCGCGCCTCGTCTTTAAGGTCGGTCGGAACTTCGGGCATCGGAGCTGCACGACCGCCGCCATGACGAATGGCCACTGCATACCGCTTCAGATCCTTTGATTGCTGGGCGCGACCGAAAATCTCCTTCTGAAGGTCCTTGATGCGCTGCCGACCAGGATCGATTTTCAATTCGGTAATGATGTCAGTGGTGATGACTTCGACCAGGGCAGCCTGCCACGTCTTCAGAATCCCGCCGTAGGCGCCGGCCAATGCGCTCGCGTCCGGAGCGTGAAGATTCTGCGCAAGGCGCTTTTGCTCATAGAGATCCACGGCGCGCATGAGAAAGGAAGGAGGGAACGTCGTTTCGGCAAGCTGCTGCTTGATCCAGGACGCGGCGAACGGAAACCGTTTGGCGAGATTCGGTGGGCAGGGGGGCATGGACGACTTCCTTTTGTTGGAAACAGGCGGCGAAGCCGTTGGAGTTATATTTTACGCTACCCTTACGCACCCGTGCGTAAGGGTTATTAATGCGTGTTGGCGAATTGGGGCAAAACTACGGCGTGTGCACGCTAATGAGTAACGCAGGGATTCGACGATCAGGGCGAAATGGATAACCGAGACGATTGGTAATGTAGGTTGTGCTCGTGTTCAACGGGCAGCCCTTCGAAAATACCGCCCTCAATTTCCGCAACTCTGGCGTAAAAAAATCGAAGATGATTGCGACAGCAGCGGCCCTGTGCAAAAAAGGGGGCTGCTCTCTAGGGTTGTTTCGTCGACTTCTGAAATCATTGGGCGCAATCGGAAATCGTGGAAGGAAAGGCCGGGATCACGGATCCACGCAGGAGTTTTGCATCCAAACCACATATTATTTAATGAAAATTTAGCCTAAAAATTGATTTCTGCCTGTTTATATACCATTATTATGTGACATACACTAACTTTTCATGTGTTAACCATATTTTTATGTTATTTGAACTCTCGACCCCTGACGAAATCTCGCTCGAGCTTGCGCGACGTCTGCGAGAGCATCGGCTCGCCCAAAACCTGACTCACAAGGAACTAGCGGATCGCGCTGGCCTGTCGAAAGGCATGGTGGCGGCCTTCGAGAAAACAGGGAAGGCTTCGTTCGGCAACTTCATAAAGTTAGTCGTAACTTTGGGCTTGGTTACACAGCTAAACGAGTTGCTCATATTCAAAGCGACCTCGATTAAGCAAATGGAAATGGCGAGTCACAAGAGGCAGCGAGCACGGAGGTTTCGATGAAAAAATTGAGCGTAATTTATGCCGGGTGGAACGAGCATTTCTTGCTGGGGACACTTGCAGACGACGGATCGCAACTCCTCTTTGAGTATTCGAGCGAAGCCCTCGTCCGAGGGCTTGAGCTATCGCCTATCCACGTAAAACTCCGGTCGCAAGCTTACGCGGGGTTCCCAGACTTCCTTCTTCGATTACCCGGATTCATCGCAGATGCCTTGCCTGACGGCTGGGGATTATTGCTGCAGGATCGAGCTTTTAGAGCGAGAGGGTTAAACCCAGCCGATTTGTCGCCTCTCGATCGCCTCGCTTTTGTGGGCAAGCACGCCATGGGTGCTCTTGAATTCGAGCCAGACGGATCAGACGCCCTGGAAACTCGCGACGTCGAATTGCTAGCGTTAGCCAATGCGGTGCAGGATGTCTTAGCCGACAAAGACACGGTGTTGCTTGGCCAACTCGCCTTGATGGGAGGTTCTCCGCACGGCGCCAGGCCAAAAGTGCTGGTGTTCTACGATCGGGATACAGGTCGGATGTCGAATCTGGACGAGATGGCGGGCGAATCGTGGCTCGTGAAATTCCCAGCCCAGTCCGAGCACAAGGAAGTGTGCGCCATCGAACATTTGTACGCTTTCATGGCCAAGCAGTGCGGAATCGACGTTCCTGAAACCGCATATTTCGACATCGGCAAAAAGCTTTCGGCATTTGGCATTGCGCGATTCGACCGAAAGCAGGGAGTGCGGATCCCGGTCCAAACGCTTGCGAGCCTTCTGCACGTCAATTTTAGGGTTCCGGGAACGCTAAGCTACCGCGAATTGCTGCGTGCAACCCGCGCGATTACCCATGACGAGCGTGACATTAAACAAGTTTTTTTGCGCTGCGTATTTAACGTCGTGTTCAATAACCGCGACGATCATCCCAAGAATTTTTCGTTCTTACTCAACCAACAAGGGCGCTGGGAGCTCGCCCCGGCGTATGACGTAACCTTCTGCGAAGGCCCAGGAGGAGAGCATCAGATGGATATTTGCGGGGAAGGGCGGAAACCCGCCCGGCGACATCTTCTTCAACTGGCGGCCGAAAACGGGGTTCCGAGAAAGGATGCGGTTTCCAGTATTGACGCTGTTTTAGCGATGGCAAGAGCGGCGCCGGATCTCTTGAAAAACGGGCGCATCCGCAGAGACACGGTTGGGAAATTGAAGGGGATTATTGGGGAGAATGCGGCACGGTTGGTGTGATCGCAAAAAAACGCCCGAAGGCGGTATTTAGGAGCGGTCAATATATTTCAAGCGCTTCCGGCGGCCGGCAATTCCGGCATCGATTCGCCAACCCCACCGACCTCCAACCAACCTCGGCAACACGGGGCCGGCAAATCCTCCCAAAACCACCAGTGCCACAACGCCCACTTAGGGGCCGGCGAGACTTTCGGCTTGTGGGACGGGAAAGAGTCAGACTCGGGCGGGGGGTACCGGTTATATGCTGACGCAGCGATTGACGACGGACAATAAGCACTGCGCATCTTCTATGAGCTCGAACTTTCGACCAGAGCTTTAATCAGTCAAACTCATGGAGACTGACGTTCACAACTGCGCTGAATACTCGCTTGCTACCTATTTTGGTTGAGGAATGGCAGTGGCCTGGAAAGTTATCACCTGAGGCCCGTTTGGCATGGCTGTCAGCCTCGCATAATTTAGCGGCTTCCGATAATCAGAGCGTTCTGATCAAGAGATTAGTGTTAGCTGAACCGCAGGCAATTACAGAATAATTGACTTTCATCAGTGATACCTCTAGTCTGGGCCTGTGTCACCATGACAGCCTTTTAACGGCCAACAGAGGGTAATATCCCGCTGGTGGCCGTATGTTTTATTAGCTGCGAACTGGTCGTTTTCTAGCTCCGAGAGAGCCAGAAGTCGCTGACATCATCGAAGTGGATACGGAAGTTAATTTCTGCGTGTTATTGGTTTTTTCTGAACAATGGCGAAAGTCGGTGCTATGCTGTTCATGCAGCACTTAGACATACCCCCTTAAGCCGCCCTACTGGGCGGCTTTTTTATTCCTTGTCGAGGAGTATCTTAGTCTTTAGGCTTGCCTGGGCGAAGCATCGAACTCAACTATTGTTTTTCACCCGCTCAGATGCCATATTGATTCACTGCCTTTTGCATCCGAACGACTACGGAATTTAAATACTTGACGGTTGCGTCGGTCTGGTTGATGACTGACACATTCTGTTCGGTCATATGAGAAACCCGTTCAACGTTCTGAGCAAGCTCGAGCATGGCGCTCTGTTGCTCGTTCGATGCATGTGTGATCTCCTCAACCATCTGGGTCGTCTTATCCATTTCGGTATTAATCTCTCGCAGTGATTCTTCCGCGCCATTCACGAGAGTGACCCCCTCCGCAACCTGTTGGGCGCCAGCTCTCATGCCATCTACAGCCCGGCTCGTTTCATCCCGAATGGTTCGGATCATGCCACCAATCTCTTCAGTTGCTTTGGCGGTTCGTTCAGCAAGTTTCCTGACCTCATCGGCTACCACCGCGAAGCCCCGACCCGTTTCTCCTGCTCTGGCGGCCTCAATGGCCGCATTGAGCGCAAGCAGATTGGTTTGATCGGCAATTTCCTTAATCACTTCTGTAACACGGCTGATTTCTTCGGATCTCTGCCCAAGCGACTCGACTTGTTCCGCAGAAATACGTACGTTGTCTGCGAGTGCTTGAATTGTTTGACTCGCGCTTTTAGTTACGGCTGCACCCTTATGTGATATTTGACCTGTTTCAAGCGCTGTATCTCGTGTCATTTTTGCATGCGTTGCGACTTCACCAATCGAGACAGTAACCTCTTCAATTGCGGCGGCGGCGGAAGCGGTTGCTTCACTTTGTTTAACGGCAGAGTCATGCGAAACAGCCATACCAGAATTGACATCGTTGGTGGCGTATTGAACCTGCTTCGAGATATCTGCCAACCCCTGCACCGTCGCTTGTACCGACGACACAAACATATCTGCTTCTCGTGCAATCTGTCCGACGACATCACGGCGATCCAAAGTGAAGCGCTTGCGCATATTTCCGCTCGAAAGCAAATCGCCTAGCCACTGCTTTGTTTTATCCAAGCCAGTTGTCGTTTGGGGGACGTATCCAACGAGATAGAACAACGCATAGCAAATCACGAATATCGCCATCGAGGCCGCAACAGTATCGGGAAGTGCTGGGATACCTAAATGGCCAGTGAGCGCATTCACTGCAGCTAACAAGGCCATGATCCCAATCGCGATCATTTGCGCTCGAAGTGAGAGTACTTGATTAACCCATTCGGGCCGCTTTCGGAATACGCGCCCGTGTTCAACATAAAGAGAGGTACTGCCGTCTCTGATCTGTTTGTAGGCAGCGTCGGCCGAAGTAATCTCTTCCCGTGAAGGTCGAGACCGAACCGACTGGAATCCGACGACAGTGCCGTTTTCCCGAACAGGTGAAACATTCGCCACCACCCAATAGAAGCCACCATCTTTTCTTCGGTTTTTTACGACGCCTCGCCACGGCCGACCGGCCTTGAGGTCTTTCCACATATCCGCAAATGCTGCTGGGGGCATGTCCGGGTGCCGTACCATGTTGTGTGACTGCCCAATCATTTCTTCCCGAGCGTAGTTGCTAACGTTGGCGAATGCCTCGTTTGCTTCAACGATGACGCCCTTCAAGTCGGTTGCCGAATAGATAAACTCATTCTCAGGAAGCAGTGTCTCGACATTGGTTACGGGCATGTTGATTTTCATTACGCCTCCAGGTGCGGGTTTGTTGCGAAATCAGGGTTCGGGATTATGTGAGTGCGCTTTTTTAAATACTCAAGGTTCTGGTTTGTCTGCGACAAACGGACGGAGCTTTAAGTCATACTTGACTACGTGATTCAGAATCCATTGCCGTGCCATCAACGTTACGGTGGCATTGTCGATCGACTTGCCTTGCATCAGGTCCAGGTTGAGGGAAGAAAACTCTTCCATGATGCGAACATGCGCTCGGATGTGGTCGTCAATGTCGGCCGCAGGCATGTCAGAGGCGAGAAATAGGGATTCTTCATGATCAATATGACGGGCGAGATCCAGACCAATTCTGCTGAAGATCTCGGAAAAAGCTTCGGAGTCTGCGGACTGAGATTTGGCAATCTCGAGCAATTTTTCCAACGCCCTAAACAGCTCGGCGTGCTCGGCATCAATGAGCTTATTTCCCGTCAGTAGTGTGGACAGTGTGTAAGCACAACCAGTATCTAACGCCAATTTAATGCCCCGCATATGCCGTAACCATGGTTGAGACTAGCACTGACAGATTCCTCATGTCATGTTAACCAGACAACGAAGAACGAGCATAAGAAGAATATGTTGCCTGAATGGAAGTTAATTGTCGGCGCGCGTCCAAAATTACCCAGCGATGCACGTTGAACGACTACCCAGGGCAGGCTAGTGCCTCACGTGAATAGCAAGTGTTCCGTAGGTCACCGACTTTGCCACGGTTACGCCTCAGCGGTGGCTTATCCGGACTCCTTGTAATTGATACGTATGGCTACAGCGGGCGAGTCATGCCGCCTCCGTTGTTCGGCCCCGAGTTGCCGTCGTGCATCCGGGAATATTCTAATAGATGTTAGAATATTGCCATGAAAACCCGATTACTCAAAGACGCGCTCTACGAGCAGGTTGCCCGAATCGGCAAAGCGGTCTCCAGTCCGAAACGACTGGAGATGCTTGAACTGCTTGCGCAAGGCGAAAAAACCGTTGAAGCGCTGACGGAAGAACTGTCAATTGACGTCAAGCTGACCAGCGCGCATCTGCGAACGCTGAAGGAAGCCCGTCTAGTGGTGCCACGGCGTGATGGCCGATACATCTATTACCGACTCGCCGGCAAAGATGTAGCCAATCTGTGGGTTAATCTCAGGGAAGTGGCCGAAGAGCACCTCGTCGAATTGAAACTGGCACTGCGACAGATCTCGGAGAGTCCATCGCAACTGGTAGCGGTCAGTCGGGCGGCGCTTCTGGAACAAGTGATAAGCGGCGACGTGGTCGTCATCGATGTTCGGCCGCAGTCGGAGTACGACGAGGCACACTTGCCGTTTGCCCGCTCAATGCCCTTGGTCGAACTCGAGAAGCGCCTTTCCGAACTCCCGACGGACAAGGAGATCGTCGCCTATTGCAGAGGACCGTTCTGCCTGCTGTCCGATGAAGCAGTTGCTTTGCTGAGCGCTCGCGGTTACAGGATACGCAAGATTTCAGACGGTGTCAGCGAATGGCAAGCCGCCGGGTTGCCCGTCGAACACAACTCGTGCGAGACATGACAACATGAAGGGGCGTGAAAGTGGCATGCCGGAGGAGGCCTACTGGGAAAGTTTCTTCGATGCGGACAGGGCGGTTGAAACATTGCTAGGGGACTCTGTCCTTCAAGGCGATCTCGTTGAATTTGGCTGCGGCTACGGCACGTTCACGCTCCCCGCAGCCCGACGTATCACTGGCAAGGTTACTGCACTAGACATTGAGCCTGACATGCTCGCATCGCTGCGCTGCAAGGCTGAAGCAGGCGGATTGCCCAACATTCACCCGGTTCTTCGCGATTTTGTGGCGCACGGTACCGGCATTGCTGATGGTTCCCAGGCACACGCCATGATCTACAACCTGCTGCATTTGGAGAATCCCCACGCATTGTTGGCCGAAGCGCATCGAATCCTGCGACCCGCTGGCGTTCTTTCCGTCATCCATTGGCGAAGCGACATTCCTACCCCGCGTGGGCCGTCATTGGCTATCCGCCCCAGTTTGGATCAATGCCGACGCTGGATGGTGCAGGCAAGATTCGAGTCCATTGAGTTGATTGATTTGCAGCACTGCTGTCCGTTTCATTTTGGCTTGATTGGGCGACGCTGATTCAGGCGAACACAAAGGGAGACTTGCCATGAAAATTCTGCTCATCTTCAACCACGAACCCTACAACGGGACCGATGTCACCTGGAACGGCCTGCGTCTCGCCGGAAAACTGGCGGAAGGGGGTCACGAGATCCGTCTCTTCCTGATGAATGATGCAGTCGATATGGCGCGCGATTCGTGCCGTCCGCCGGCCGGTTATGACCAGGACTTATCGCGGATGTTGAAAGACCTGATTGTCGGCGGTGTAACGGTCAAGGTTTGTGGCACCTGCATGGCGCGTTGTGGCATCTACAAGAATCAACCGTACTTCGAGGGCGCCGAAAAGTCGACGATGCAGGCTCTCGCCGACTGGGTCGTCGAGAGCGACAAGGTCATCACCTTCTGAGCAATAGCTTCGATTTTCACTAGGGCCCCGGCGCAGCACGACGCGTGGTACGACACGCCGCGTGGGCGATGGATTGGCAAGACCGAATATTGCCTGATCGAACGACAACTGACCTTAGAGTCGGGCGCTCATATGGTTGATGTGGACTGCGGTAGGTCACAAGATGAAATAGACTTTCAGTGTGACCTTTTCTCGGAATGTGTGTGCCCACAACCGTCCTTGGATCCGAAGTAGCGACAGACTCACACAGAACTCCGAAAACGTCGGATTCTAGTCGGCAGATCGGCGCCGTTTTTTTTCTTCGTACATCATGGCGTCCGCCTGCCTGATTAGCGTCTCTGCATCGGTTTCATCGCCGCGCGCAATTTGGATGCCGATGCTGGCCGAACACCGGTGAAAAACACCTCGTCCAAGCCGTATCTCGGCATCGAATGTCTGCCTAATTTTCTGCAACACACTTCCTGCATAGTGATAGGCCAATTCATGGTCAGGACCCAAGTCTTCAAGCAAGACAATGAATTCGTCGCCGCCGAGCCTGGCGACGGTGTCGGCATCGCGGACCGCGTTTGTGAGACGCTTGGCGACCTCGACCAGCAACCGGTCGCCGCTTTCGTGACCGTGCGTATCGTTCAATTCCTTGAAGCGATTGAGGTCAATGAACAGCAGGGCGACATGGCTTGCGCGCCGCTTGCCGGAGCGGAGCGCATGCTGGATCTTCTCGACAAGCAGCCGCCGGTTTGGCAACAGTGTCAGCGGATCATGAAAAGCGAAGTGCCGGAGTTCTTCTTCCAGTCGTTTTCGTTCGGTGAGATCGAAGAATTGGATGAGCAAATGTGCATTACCGCCGATAACAGTAGGTAGCAGTTGGCAATCCAGAGAAACCATCTTGTCAAAGCTGGTCAGTAAGTCAATGACAATGCGTTGCGGTACTCTTTGTGCAAGAGCCTCCCGACAGGCGTCAAACAATCCGCTGTCTTTCCAGGCAAGATGGTCGTTGAAGTTGTGCGCTAGCAGTGCGTCGAGGGTGCCACCAACCAGTTCTGCATACGCCTGGTTGGCCATCACGCATTGCCCGTCACTACGATAGACGCCCATGGCGACGGGCGAGCTGAGCAAAATTTTTTCATTGAATTCGTAAGCTTCGGACAAATGCTGCGTTCTTTCCGCTACAGTTTTTTCCAGGTTGCGGTTCGAGTGCTCAAGCGCCTCGTGCGCACGGCGCAGCCTTTCCTGCATCGTCCGCATCGACGCCATCAGCCGGCCCAGCTCGTCCTGATAAGGGTAGTCAATCGAAATGGTTTCCTTGGCACCAGCAATCAGTTCGAACTGCGTGACGACCTCGGTCAATTTTGCCAGGGGGCGCGACAAGCCTTTGTTGATGACAAGGTAAAAAATCAGCCAAAGTCCCGTCGTTTTGATCAGCGAGTTGATCAGAATGACGAAAAAACTGTATTTCACGCGATTCAGGGCGACTGAACGGTCTGCGTAGATCGTGAGTTCGCCTAGTTTCCTGAGCCCGGTTGGTGTCTTCCTTTTCAAGGGTGTCGCGTTAAACTGGAAGGGCGCCAAGAATCCCAAAGCAAGGTTTTCGTTCGTGGATGGAATGTCGCCTTCTGTCGCCAAGATTTCTCCTTCTGCTGACGCGATCTTGACGCCGGTGACGATGGAGGATTGGGCGATGCCGTGCGCCATGGTTTTCATTAGTGGCACATCCAGTTCCCACATGGCGTTGGCGACGCCACCGTTAAAGGACTGTCCGAGCGAATCTAGATCTTCATGTATTTGTTGCCGGATCGTGGCGTATTCAAGGATCAACTGGACCGCCGTGACGACAATGGCGAGCACCAGATAGCCGCCAAAAACTAGCCGGAAGAGACGGCCCGCCAGTGAGTGCCAATAGTTCATTGCGGCCTTGCCGGTCTGCAGCTAGAAGTTCAGCATTTTGTCGGCTTCGCTTGGCGAGACGTAGCGAACGAAGATCCGCTTCAAGGTTCCATCGGCGCGCATCTGCTGGACTAGCGCGTTCCAGCGCTTGGCCTCGTCCTCTGAGAAACGCTGTTTAGTCAGCATCATGCATCCGACGATGCCGGGGTCCTTGGGCGCCCAGTCTTGTATCGTGACGTCCTTCTCCATCGACAGTTCGCTGATATTCTTGCGATAGACGAAGGGGAAGGAATAGAAACCGTCGATTCGGCCGTGCTTCAGTTTTTCGAAGAGTACGTCGACATTTCCACTCTCCTCGACGCGACCATCTTGCTTCAGTCTGTCCAGCTTGGCGTCGAGTTCCTTCCCGTGCGTGTAGCCACGAACCATGCCGAACTGCAGCTTCTCGTTGGCAATGAAATCGGCGGCATTCTTCACTGATGCTTGCGCCTGTGGGCCAATCACCACGAAATTTTTCGCCGTGATTGATGGAATACACCACAATGTTTTATCGCGTTCCGGGCTACGGATTCCAGACAGTGTCATATCGATTTCGCCGCTGGAGAGATCAGCCCACAGTCTTGCAAAGGGCATTTCCTGGGTGATAAAAAGGCATCCGGTGCGCTTTTTGATCTCCTCCATGATGTCCTTGTTCATGCCCTTCTCTTGGCCATTCTCAATGTAATATCTATAGCCGAGCTTGAACTGCCCAACCCGAATCGGTGAGCTCCCACAGTCGACGGGGCCGGCCGCGGCGATGCCGCTGATGAACAGTGCGCCAAGGCACGAAAGAATCGTCAAGATCCGCAGATTCTTGATTTTGCGGGACACCTTCATCGATATCTTCCGATCATGAATTTAGCATGGGGTGACCCCAAACATTTTTCGGAGTTAATTCTTTTCCATTCTAGCCGGCGATCTTGTTGTGGTGAAGAGCATCGCTGGAATTCTCAGCCAATCGGTCGCGATGCATCGATTACGGAGAAACGGCGAAAGCCAAATACATCCATGCGAACGGTCGTACTGAATATCTAGTGGATACGTCGCGGATTTGATGCGATTGACTTGTTCTCCTTATGGATTTGCTTCGACACAATCTCCCAATTTAGTTTATGCCGCAAGCAAAGCTGTTGCATCGTTGCTAACGAACAGGGACGTTTACAGCGACAGAGCGAGAATCAGGATTACTTTGTCAAATGCATACATCGTTTGCCCTACTGACATGTTTCGACAAAGACTCCGATCGTCACAATCATGATTGGCGACGAGAGAGTGGCCGACCACCTAGCCTGTAAGCTTCTCAGAGAGAATCTAGATCGACAGCATCAAGTTTCCAGCAGTCCAGAAAGGACGTACTAGTCTGCACGTTGTTCTCAGCTCTGGCCATATCCGTCGTCGGCTTGACAAGCTCAGCTGGATATTGGGTGAGAATGGATATAGCCACCTAGAATATTTGGATAGACAGGAGTTTATTGCGTAATGACGCATATGTCATTGACTGACAGAGCGACTCAAGACAATAGATTCATAGCCCTGCTTTACAGTTTCCATAAAGCGGAAAGAACTTGATCAGTTTGCGACGGCCGGACTCACGCCGAGCCAAGAACTATTGTCAGCATCCTGTTTGTGAAGCCGACTGTCCAAAGAGCAATGCTCGTGACGCCTCGGTGACGGTTGGTGCGATATTGATTTCTTCCGCTAGGCGATACGCGCGACCGACAGCCGGCCGGCCTAGAACCGCCTCGAACCAGCGTTTCAGATGAGGAAAATCGTCAATGTTTTGCTGCTGCCGTTTCCAGGGGACAATCCATGGATAGGCCGCCATATCGGCAATCGAGTATTCGGCACCGGCAATGAACTCGCGGTCGGCCAGTCGCCGATTCAACACGCCGTAAAGCCGATTGGTTTCCTTGACGTAGCGATCGATGGAATAGGGAATCTTCTCGGGGGCATAGAGGCCGAAATGATGGTTCTGACCGGCCATCGGTCCAAGCCCCGCCATCTGCCAGAATAGCCACTGGAGCACTTCGGTGCGACCTCTAACGTCGCTGGGAAGAAACCTACCCGTCTTCTCCGCCAAATAAAGCAGAATAGCCCCCGACTCGAAAATTGAGAGAGGCCCGTTGCCATCCGCTGGTGCATGGTCGACCAACGCCGGAATGCGATTGTTCGGTGCGATCTTTAGGAAATCGGGCTGAAACTGCTCGCCCTTTGAGATGTTGACCGGAATGATCTTGTAGGGAAGTTGGGCTTCTTCCATAAAGATCGTGATCTTGTGGCCATTCGGCGTCGTCCAGTAGTAAAGGTCGAGCATCGTTCTGTCTCCGGGATAATTGCTAGTCTGCTATGGCACAGCATTGCGGCCGTGGAGGAGATAACCCGGCCGCTGAGCCAAACGATCGTAATAAGCCTCCACATGCGGAAGTTCGAAACGTTCAATAGGCGACATGAACCAACGGTGCACCGCAACGCCCAGTACGATATCGGCCAGCGTAAATGCATCTCCGGTCACGAATGCACCGGTCTGCGCCAAAGCCTTGTCCAGGATTTGGATATGGTGATTCCAGTTGTCGACGCTCTTGGCGATTTCCTGCACATCCTGGTACTCGGGGCTCTTGCGCACGAGGCCCATGAAGGCGTAGCGCCAGGCATTGTTGAGTTCGGTGGCTTGCCAGTCCATCCATTGCTCAACGCGAGCACGTTGGCGAAGGTCGGTCGGCAAGAGGTCGATTCGCTGGGAACGCCCGGCCAGGTAGCGGCAAATCGTGTTCGACTCCCAAAGAACGAAGTCATCATCGACAATTACTGGAACCTTGGCATTGGGATTAAGCGCGAGGAACTCATCGGATTTAAGCGTCAGCCCCTCCTTCCCCCATTCGACATGTTCGTACGTCAAACCCAATTCATGGCACAGCCAGAGTACCTTCTTGACGTTGATCGAATTGGAACGACCGAGAACCTTCAGCATGGCGTCTCCTCAGGAAGCAAAGGTGTGTTGATTCTAGTGGCGAACTCTGTCACCGCACGCCAAGACTGCTTATTGACGATGATCCGAGCATGTATTCCCGGACCAGTTCGCGCGCCCGATGCAATCGACTCTTGATGGCACCTGTCTGTTCGCCCAGACGCGTCGCGATTTCTTCGATCGTCAGTTCCTCGAAGTCACGGAGCAGGACGACTTCCAGATAATGCGCCGGCAGCGATTCCAGTGCAGCGGCAAGATCCATGCGCAATTCGTTGTCGCTCCGGCTCGCCAGCTGTTGCTCGACGACTTCTTCGTCCAAAGGATCGTGGCGAAACATCATGCGTTCCAGCTTGCGGCATTCGCGCTTAATCACGGTAAACAGCCACGACGAGAAGGCAGCGGCCACCTTGAGCGCTTTTACCTTGCGTGAAACGACCATCAAGGATTCCTGCACGGCGTCATCCACGTCGCTGGCCTGGCAATGCTTGTAGGCGTAGCGACGGGCATCGGCCTTGCAGACGGCGAGCAGACGGGTAATCGCCAGCGGATCGCCGGTCTGCGCTGCATAGATGAGATTGTCGCGTTCGATTCCAGTGACGGCCATGGCTCAATCTCCCTTATCGATCCTACTTCGGGCAATCGCACAGACAGGGCAGCCGCCGAGCAGCCCATTGATCACCAGCATCAGGCCGACCGCACCGGCAATGACTGCGGCGTTGGATAGACCCCAGCTCGAATAGGCGAATATCAGCAAGCCCGCTCCGGCGAGGACGCGAATAACGCGTTCCCATGTTTTGTTCTCTTTAGCGCACTGCACTTTGAACTCCTTTCATGAATTTGGTTGCGACGCACTCGACGTATCGGCGGCTTCTCGCCTCAATAGCGCGTCGTCAGGTGGGTAAGCCAGGCCGGCGACTGTTCGACCAACCACGCCTCCATGGGTCGATCGAGTCCGGAAAGCATCAAGACCGCAATGGCGATCATAAATCCACCGAGAAGCGTCTTGCCGGTCTTGCCGGCCTGCATCAGACGACCACGCAAGCGGACCATTGCTGAGCGCGAGACATAGGCCAGGACGATGATCGGTAGCGCGGCGCCGATGCCGAAAACCCCCATCAGCAACGCCACTTGCAGCAGATGCGTGCCTTGGCTGGCCAGCACAATCGCGGCGCCCAATGTCGGGCCGACGCATGGGCTCCAGACGACGCCGAGCACCAGGCCGATGACAAACTGCCCCCACAGGCCATCGAAGCGGATATTGGCGATCAGATTGCTGCCGGCGTTACCGATGTTGGCGGTTGCCGAGGCGAAACGCTGTTGAAGCGCACCGGAAATCAGCACCAGACCAAACACCCCGAACAGCACGGCGCCGACATTGCGAATGATCGACGGATCGAAGCCGAAGGCTGCGCCGGCACTGGCGAGGAATGTACCAACCAGGGCATACGAAATCGCCAGCCCGCCGGCCAGGACCAGCGGCGCCTTGGGATGAGCGTTCGTCGCCGAGCCGAGCAGGATCGGGATGATCGGCAGTACGCACGGCGATAGCGTCGACAGGACGCCGGCGACCAGGCCCAATCCGTAGGAAGCGATGCCGAAGTCCATCACTGAACCGTGGACTTGACGAGTTTCTCGATGCCGTCACGCGAGGTGTCGCCGACCGATCGCGCCACTTCCTTAGTGCCTTTGTAGCCAATCAAGGTGCTCTGCATGGTGACCTTGTAAGTCTTGAGCAAGGGCTTGCTGGTATCGAAGTCGATCATCAGTGTCGTGACGTCCTTATACGCAGGCTGTCCCATCAGGTCGCTGACGATGGGAATCTGCGTCTTGCAGGTGGGGCACCAGGTGGCATGGATATGGAGCAGCACCGGCTTCCCCGCCTGCGTCAATGCATCGAAAGTCTTTTGGTCATACGTCTTGATTTCCCCCGCCAACGTCATCGATGCCGAGGCAAGAAGGGAGAGCGCGAGAAGCGATGATTTGATGAGTTTCATGGTGTCGTCCTTTCAGGTCACGAAGGGCCAGTCCTTCACTCACTAGGAGTCGGCAAGAACACCAATCGATTCGTAGCAACGGAAAAATATTTTTTGTCCGCTGCGAATCCCTTGCCGAAGTCAGCCCCTCTTAGTGGGTGAGGCAACCCCTCGCCGCGTTTGCGGAACCTTTACCCAAGGAGATACACATGAACACTTCACTCAAGATGGCTTCTCTTGCCGCCCTCACTGCCGCAACGCTGGCGTTGCCCGTCGCCGCCGCCGACATGCAATCTTCGGCTGCAAAGTGCCAACCTAAGGCTGGGATGGCACGCTGCCGGGCCAAGTCCGGTGCCAAATGTGCCAGCCGGACCGATGCCTCTGCCAAATGCGGCGCCCGGAAATGCGCCCCGAAGTGCGGTGCCAAATGCGCGCCAAAGAACTGATGCAACTCGTCACGCAGCGGAATTCTGAACTGGCCGGCGACGCTCAGCGTGCTGTTGGCCAGCGCTTGCTGGAAACCTACGCGAGATTGGCCGAGCAAAATAAACATTTGCTCACCGATGTTATGGGGGGCCAGATGCCGCATCAGTTGCATCACTACCCGGAAGGCGATGCCGTCGATCATGATCATGGATATCAGTGGTTCTATCATTCCCACGCGCCGGAGGACCGGCCCGATTCGACGGAGCATGGGCATTTCCATCTCTTCGCCGGGAAAGCGTGTTGGACTCATCGCCACAATTCGACCGGAGAGCGCGCATTCCAAGCATTGACCGGCAGACCAGCGGAGTTGGCCAATACACGCCATCTGCTGGCTATTGGTTTGAGCGCAAAGGGCGTTCCAAGCAATTTGTTTACCGTCAACAGCTGGGTGACGGGCGACATGATGCTGAGCGCGGACGCGACGGCCATGCTGCTTGAACAAATGAAGTTGAACACCGGCTACGAGACAATCGATACGGTCATCGAATGCGTGGTCTCGCTCTGCCGTAACCAGATCGAGCAATTGTTAGCAGCGCGGGACCAGGTCTTGTTCTCGTGGGAGTCGGCCAATGTGCTGGCCGACCGAAATCTTGAAGTGCTGTCCGAAACGACGATTGATCTCGATGACTTGCTGCAATCGCCCCGCCGGAATGAATCTTTGGGCTAATAAGCCAGAAGCGCTTTTGCCGATGCCCTGACCACGCATCCAATCAATTCAATATCGGCCTCGGGCTCCAGGTCTTTGGGCGTTCCTTTTCCGCCGGTTGGCGCGGTGACAAGCGAGCCATTTTCGCGCTGAACCGAATATTCGCCGGTGCAAGCCGGACAATAAATTTTGTCTCCAGGCTGGTGATTGCGTCGGAGTACAAGCGTAGGCCCGCACATCACACAGTCATGAAGCGGAATACCTTCATCGCTATGGCCAACGATGTGATCCAGTTGGCCAGATCGGCCAAGCGAGATGAAACGCGTCCCGAATGTCGCGTCGAACTGCCGGTCAAGATTCTCCTCAATGATAGTCAGCGCTTTTTCGGTGGGCATTCCTCGACGATAGGGGCGTGTGCTCGTCATGGCGTCGAAAGCGTCACAGATGCCAACGATGCGTGCATCGAGCGGTACGTCTTTACCGACCAAACCGCGTGGATAACCTCTCCCGTCCGGGGTTTCATGATGAGCGCGTACGGCCGCTTCGGCAAGCGCGGCCAAAGGATGGCCAGCCAACATGCGCCAGCCGACTTCCGGGTGGGTTTTGATAACTTCATATTCTTCTTCGGTCAGCCGATCTTTCTTGCCAAGAATATGGTCCGGAACGCTGACCTTGCCGAGATCATGAAGAAAGCCGCCAACCGAAATCCGGGCCACGTCGGCATCAGGCAGAGATAGTTCCTGTGCGAGCAATCGGGAAAATTGTGAAACGCGCCATAGATGCCCGCCGGTATAGGGATCTCGCGCTTCAACCATCCAGGCCATCACCAGCAACGTCATCAGAAGATTTTCCTGATGGCGTAACTTTTCCGGCCTGTCGGCACCAAGCAAACGGGAGACCGTGGTGAGAAAGCTCATGACATCTCCAATATTCACACTATGCGTCAGTGGAAGGTCGCAATCCCTTGTTGGCAGTGCCAACCGGCGGTCATGTATGCAGCGCCATCGGCACTATCTTCCCAATTCAGGAGTGCGTGGAATTCTGATTCTTAACTCTCATCAGACGAGTATGTCTGTCTAGGGGAGATATCGCAATATGCATTAGGAGCGGCTGGAGGACCACTAAAGTCTTAGTTAAGAATTGAATTGGCTAAAGCCCTTCACCAAGGGATAGCATTTACCGAAGACCGGACGACATACAAGGAATCTCAACGCACGAACAACAATTTGTTACATGGTTTTGTCATCAGTTTAAGTAACTCTTAAGTCGTTACGCTTTAGTCTTCAATCACGGAATCAGGCGTTTTGCCTATGCAAGTATCGTGAAAGGAGATCACCATGAACGTCAATCGAAGCAGACTGTCAGTTGGCGCGCTTGCGGTTGTGGGCGCTTTTTCCCTAGGATATATATTGAGCGGCGTTGACGGCACGCCAATTTTGGGGCGAGCTCACGCAGCGGTCGCAACGACGCAAAGCGAGATGTCCGGTCCCTTTGTCGGCGCAACCGGGGGCGACATGGCAGCCATCGTTGCTCGTAACGGGCAGTCGGTCGTTAATATCAGCATTGCAGGCACCCACAAAGTCAAGTCTGGCATGTCCGACACTCCGATCGATCCGGAGGATCCGTTCTTCGACTTATTCCGCCGCTTCGGCATCCCCCAGCAGCCGAGCGAGACCCCCGTACACGCACTTGGTTCGGGTTTCATTGTTAGTCCGGACGGAACCATTCTGACCAATGCCCATGTCGTCGAGGATGCCGACGAGGTGACGGTAAAACTGACCGACAAACGGGAGTTCCGCGCGAAAGTCCTTGGCATGGACAAGGCGAGCGATATCGCCGTGTTGAAGATCCAGGCGGAAAATCTGCCGGTCGTGCAGATCGGCAAGGCCGACCAGGTGAAGGTCGGCGAATGGGTCCTGGCCATCGGGTCGCCGTTCGGCTTCGAGAACAGCGCTACGGCCGGTATCGTCTCGGCCAAATCGCGCTCGCTTCCCGACGGCGGATATGTGCCCTTCATCCAGACGGATGTCGCGGTCAATCCGGGGAACTCCGGGGGGCCCTTGTTCAATACGGCGGGTGAAGTCATCGGCGTGAATTCCCAAATCTATTCACGCAGCGGCGGCTATCAGGGCTTGTCCTTTGCGATCCCGATCGACGTTGCCATGAATGTCGAGAAGCAGATCGTCGAACACGGAAAGGTCGAGCACGGTCGGCTTGGCGTGATGGTTCAGGAAGTTTCCCAACCGCTCGCCCAATCGTTTGGATTGAGCAAGCCGGGCGGTGCCTTGGTCGGCAACGTCGAAAAGGGCAGTCCGGCAGCTAAAGCCGGTCTGGCAAGCGGAGATGTCATCCTCGGCATCAATGGACGTGACATCGCGTCGTCCGGCGAGCTGGCGGCCGTCGTCGCCAACATCCATCCGGGCGACACGGCGAAGCTCCAGGTCTGGCGCAAGGGAAGCATGCATTCGGTCGAAGTGAGCGTTGGTTCGGCGACCGGCAGCAACACGCTCGCCAGCAGCGACAAGCGCGAGAGCGAGACCGATCATGGCAAACTCGGCGTCAGCGTCAGGCCCCTGACGTCCGATGAGCTTGCAGAGGCCGGTGTCAAGGGCGGACTGGTCGTTCAGGACGTCAGCGGACCGGCAGCCGCCGCCGGCATCCAGGCCGGAGACATTCTCCTGTCAGTCAATGGTGAAGCGCTTGCCAAACCCGAGCAATTGCGAAGTCTGATTGCCAAAGCTGGCAAGCATGTTGCCATTCTGGTTGAGCGTGGCAATACCAAACTTTTCGTGCCAATCGATCTCGGTTGATGCATCCGGCGTAATCCAAGCTTTGCTCCGAAGCGGCGCTCGCCGCTTTCGGAGTTAGCTGTTTCCATGGAGTTGTCATGGAGTGGAATCATGAACTGATCGCCAGCACGATTTGGCTGGCGAGGTCATTTCTCCTCAGCCTGGCCGGAATTGTCCTCGCCATCGCCTGGCTCGGCCGTTTTACCGAATGGGGTCGCCAGTTCAAACGCATCACTGCTGGCTTCTTTCTCTCGTCCAATGGGGTAGTGCCACTTGCCTGGCTGGCGGGCATCGTTTTCATGACGCTGTTTTCGGTACGAATGAATATTCTCTTTTCGTACTGGTACAACGGCTTCTACAACGCGATGCAGAATCTTGACGCCCAGGCGTTCTGGCGGATGTTGGCGATTTTCGTGGCACTGGCAGCGGTCCATGTCGCCCGGGCTCTGGCCGATTTCTTCCTGCGGCAGGCATTTCTTGTCCGCTGGAGAACGTGGCTGACGCGAACCTTGATTGATCGCTGGCTCGACCGGCAGGCTTACTATCGCAGCCGCTTCGTTTCCGCCGAAGCGGACAATCCCGATCAACGAATTCAACAGGACGTGGAGAGTTTCGTCGGCAATACGCTGTCCTTGTCGATGGGACTGCTCGACGCGGTGGTTTCCCTTCTGGCGTTCACGCTGATTCTCTGGAACCTTTCGGGAACCCTGGCGATTCTCGGCCACGAGATTCCACGGGCGATGGTGTTTGCGGTCTATCTCTATGTGCTGGTGGCCACCTTATTCGCGGTCAGGATCGGGCGTCCGTTGATCCGGCTGAATTTTCTCAATGAGCAGTTCGTCGCCAACTTCCGCTATGCGCTCGTGCGGCTCCGCGAATACGCCGAAAGCATCGCGTTCTATGGCGGCGAAACCGTCGAGAAGGATGGTCTGTTCAGGCGATTTGCCGCAGTTATTACGAATGTCTGGGAAATCATTTTCCGTTCATTGAAGTTTCAAGGGTTTAATCTTGCCATCAGCCAGGCTGCGGTAGTTTTTCCCTTTGTCGTGCAAGCGCCGCGCATGTTCGCCAAGCAGATTACGCTCGGCGACGTGATGCAAACCGCGCAATCATTTGGACAGGTGGAATCCGCGCTGTCCTTTATCCGCAATTCATATGACAGCTTTACCGCCTTGCGCGCCGTCATCAACCGTCTTGGAGGATTCCTCGATGCGGCCGATGCCACTGCCCGATTGCCGCAACTCCATACCGACGTCGATGAGACGCGTCTGGCGGTCGATGCACTGACGGTCAGTTCGCCGGTAGGACAGCGCTTGATCAGCCAGTTGCAGTTTGACTTGCGGCGAGGGGCGTCGCTGCTGATTCGGGGCCGGTCCGGGATCGGCAAGACGACGCTGCTCAGGGCGCTTGCGGGACTCTGGCCGTACGTCGAGGGCAAGGTTGCCCTGCCGACCGGCGGGCATGCCCTGTTCCTTCCCCAAAAGCCCTATCTGCCTGTCGGAACGCTTCGCGAAGCGCTCCATTATCCGTGTCAGGCGAGTGATCGCGCCGATGTCGAAGCGGTTCTGCATGCTTGCCAATTGGCGCATCTCGTTCCGTTGCTCGATGTGCAAGACGATTGGTCGAACAGGCTGTCTTTGGGCGAGCAACAGCGACTGGCGATCGGTCGCGTTCTGCTGAATCGTCCGGTGCTCCTCTTCCTCGATGAAGCGAGTTCCGCTCTGGACGAAGGTCTCGAATTCGCCATGTATGACGTGCTTTCTCGCGCGTTGCCTGATTCGATTCTAGTTAGTGTTGGACATCGCAGCAGTTTGTCTCGATTCCATCGTCACGTACTCGACATTCTTGAAGAAGGTCAATGGGAACTATGCGCAAACATGCTTGATAATGCTCCGTCAAACATCGAGAAAACTTAATTGCTAGTCATGCAGAAAAACAGGCTAAATATACCTAGCGACCAATCCATTTCAAAAGTGTCGCGAATAACTTAGAACGATCCACAGGTTTGGCGATGTGATCGTTCATCCCCGAGGAAAGACAAGCCTCTCTGTCCTCACCGTAGGCACTGGCAGTCATGGCTACGATGGGAGTACTTCTGTTTAGCGAATTGGCTCTAATCATTTTTGTCGCCTCCAGTCCATTCATTATCGGCATTTGCATGTCCATTATGATTAAGGCATATTTGTCCTTTTCGGCCAAGGAAAGCGCTTGGGAACCGTTCTCGGCATCATCTACACAGAATCCGATTGATTCCAGATGAGAGCCGACGATCTCCCGAATGATTGGGTCATCTTCAACAAGGAGGACTCGTGTACCCGGGAAGTTCTGCTTTAACAGTTCTTCGATATTGGAAGAGTCTTCGGTTTGCTCCTGAATTCTCGAAAAATCCCTCTTCAAAGGAAGTTCAAACCAGAAAGTACTGCCAGATTCAGGTTCGCTTACCACTCCAATCTCTCCACCACTTAGTTGGACTAAGCGCTTGCAAATTGCCAATCCCAATCCAGTACCGCCATATTGTCGGCTTGTACTGTTATCGGCTTGTTCGAAAGATTGAAATAGCCTTGCCTGTGCACCTAAGTCGATTCCGATACCGGTATCTGCAACTTCGAAACGAATTCGTACAGAGACAGAGTCTTCCGAAACAGGCGACGCCTTCAACGTCACCGATCCATGTTGTGTAAACTTGATAGCATTCCCGAGAAGATTGAGGAGAATTTGTCCTAGCCGCAAGGGGTCACCACGAAGCGGTAACTCTTTGAGCGAGTCGTGAGCATCGGTGATTAGTCGCAATCCCTTATCAGCGGCCTTAAATTTAAGAGTCCCCACTATATTGTCGATGCAGGAGGCGATATTCAGCGGCACGTCTTCCAATACCATGCGATCGGCTTCGATCTTTGAGAGGTCTAATATATCGTTAAGGATTGATAGTAGATGGTCGGCGGAGCGCCGCGCTTTGGCAAGGTACTCTTTCCCTTTAGCGTCTGCAGTGCATCGATTGGCCAGTTCAATCATTCCTATCACACCGTTCATCGGGGTACGCAGTTCATGGCTCATGTTGGCAAGAAACGTACTTTTTGCACGACTGGCCGCTTCAGCCGCATTTTTTGCATCAGCCAATTCGACCGTGCGCGACGCCACGAGGGCCTCCAGATTTCCACGATAGCGAAGAAGCTCAGCTTCAGCGCGTTTTCGATCTGTAATGTCGCGAAATACCGTGACAGAGAAGCCAGAAAACGCTCCTCTATCATCAAGTATGGGGCGACTTGCGACCTCAACATCTAGTGGAGCACCAGATTTCGTCACAAACTGTCGCTCGCCGGAGAACAGGCCTCCATTGCGAATAGTCAAGTCAATCGGGCATTCACAACCTGATACGCAGTCGTCATTCGCGTGCCGATGAAACAACTCATGCCCGACCTTACCAATTACTTCGCCTGAGGAGAAACCCAATAACTCGGCAAACGCCGGGTTGATTGAGGTGACTCGACCATGAGCATCCATCACATAAATACCATCGGCAATCGTGTCGGTAATTGCTCTAAAGCGTCGGCTCTGGAGGGCGAGTGCCTGCCGGGCACAAATAACGCGCCAAGTAAGCAAGAATAAAAGAAACAATACAACACTCGTTGCAAAGGCTTCTTGATAAAAACTAACCCGGAGTGTCCCAAGTGTCGGAGCCGGCGCGTACGCGACGATATATGCCGTCAAATTACCAAGTACATCGTGTACCGGAACAAATGAGACAGCCCAATCTTCGAGATCCGACATATCTGGTCTGCTATTACTAGCACTAAGATTTACGGACAAACTAAAGCGTTCGCCTTTGGTCATGCCGGTGTGCAATTTTGGCATGTTGGCTAATATCCGATTTAATTCCTGTACCTGCACAGATGGGGGAGGAGGCGAGTCAGGCAACCTCAGATGCACGTCTTCTGTGTACCAATCAGGATTTGGCTTCCAACGTTCATAGATGCCCTTTAAATCACTAAAAAGTGCGGCATCTACTCCCCTTCCAAGTAACACAAGTGCGTAATCGCGTTCCGGATCGTTGCGCATCATGGCATCGCGCACACTCCTGAATGGGATACTGGTTTCAACGCTGCCTAAATGTCGCTTCCCCAGAAACAAGGGGGTGACATAGCGAAATCCGGAAAAAACGCGGCCAGGTTCAAATGAAGTGACAGGTCGAAGTTCCGTGTTTGCGATACGAACCGAGGGCCTGATATCCCAAAGAGAATCACCGTATTTGTCAGGCGCATGAAAGCGCAAATAGGCCTCAGACGATGCAGTATGAAATTGAAACTGACGAATCCCGAGTTCGACCAAGCGATCGTAGGTTGACGCCAATCGACGATAAAGATGACCGCGGGCTAACGGATCACCATCAAGGCCTGCAGCAAAAATAGCGAGAACTTCCGGACGACAGACTATCTCGTTAACTATCAGATCGTTCACTAAGGAAAAACTGTTAACACTCGCTCGATAGGCAGTAGCGGCAACGGCAATGTGTTGATCGAGATATTGTTCCTCTTTACTTAACCAATTAGCATGAAGTAGCCAAAGCGCACCCAACCAGATGAGTACAAATAGCGAGATGAAGAATACTCGCAAGCGCCAATCGATTTTGAGGTCTCGCTCGGCAAACACTAGAAATTTCCTTCAGTTGGAATATCTTTTTTCTTGTATAGCACCCGCATTGGATTGTAATCAATGTCCTCTGCTGATACGGCCCCATGACGAACATTATCTCCCCATGTAGCACGAGTGTTCGAATCCACTTCTAAAAGTGCAATACGAACACTTTCTATTGTCTCTTTCGAAAGACGTTGGCTGTTGGCTATTAGTCCCAACGCGGGCAGCGCGGCCGTCTCTGCAAGCCTGATAACACCCAGGTGCGCATATTTAGCCCCAATTGCGCTCTTGACCACGCCGAGATCGTAATCGCCTCGCACTACGGCCAAAGCAACTGCGTCGTGGGCATTCAAATATCGATATTTGTTCGATTCAATATGCGTCCCGGCCATATGCAAGAGTCCGTCAGCTGCGAAATAACCGCAAGTTGACATCGGCTGAGTAAGTGCAATTTTCAGATTGCGCGGAAATTTCAACTTACGATCATTTCCAGCAAGAGCGATCATGGCACAAGTGTAGGCTGCTTCGCCGTTTGCTTCCCTAAATTTAACTACGGGCTGAGCGGCAGGGAACACCTTCTTTAGTGCGACATATGGCAATGGTCCGAGATAAGCTAAATCAATCTTTCCGGAACGAAATTTGTCGAGAATTTCCTGATTGGATTTGGAGTACTCAATGCGAAACACCATGCCTAGTCTTTGCTCCAAATAACTGAGCAATGGTTTCCATTGCCCAATGACGAGTTCCGGCGATTCCATTGGCATTGGTGCGAACACAACGACCCTATCTGCCGCATATCCTAAATCAATGCAGACACACATCACCACCCAAAGCATAGTACTAAAGCATATTCTAGGCATTTTCGTACTCGCCACCCGAAGCATAGTCCACGTGATGAATTCTGGAGTGACATCCATAAAATTTCAAGAATTCAATCGCATTCAACCAACTTTGCGACTGTCGGGGTTCGTCTAGTTGAGGTCGTCGTATTATTCTTCGCTGAGAGCATTCACTTTAGTCCAAATCTACCTCTGTGGTAGTGTCGATTGGGCGAAATCTCTTATCGTTGTGGCGAAACTGAAGACGCCTTTAAGGCAGATGTTGCTGTCGCCATGAGTGATGGCCAGACTAAGACCGGGTCTATGTGCCGCAGCGAATGAATGTTAAGTACAATCGACTGCCGGGAATTGAGGCGGAACTCGGCAAGGTAACCCGCTTCGGGCGTTGACTGTTTATTCTCAAGGGCAGAGAAACTATTGGCGATTTTTCTGCATTTTTTTGGAAAGAATGCGCGTGATTGAGATAGGAATTCCGGGTCGTCAGAAGATTTCTTTGAGTCATCTCGTCCTCGATTTCAATGGCACCCTGGCCTGTGATGGACATCTATTGCCCGGGATCAAGGATCGACTGGCAGTCTTGGCGGAGAAACTGCATGTTCATGTGGTGACTGCCGACACCTTTGGTCTTGTTCGGGAAACAACGTGTAATGTGCCATGTTCTATCACTATTCTTTCCCCGGGGCTGCAGGCCGAGTCGAAACTATCCCATGTGCAGACGCTTGGGACCGAATCATGCGTTTGTATCGGTAACGGCTATAACGACCGGTTGATGGTGCAGGATGCTGCGGTTGGGATTGCGGTTGTTCAAGGAGAAGGGGCTGCCACTGAAACGATGCTCGCGGCTGACGTTGTCGTGACGAATATTTTTGACGCTCTGGACCTCCTTGTCTCCCCTCTGCGCCTCGGGGCCACACTGAGGGATTAGCCAGAAATCTGACCTGACTTTTGGCTAAAAGCCGGCACTTGACTTTTTTGTGGGCTCTTTGATGCCATGCTGATGTAATTTATGTCAGGAAAATTCCAGAGGAAACGGCGCATAAAAACGGTCGAATTCCTTCGCTCGGATCTCCTTGAGGACGCTGCTTCAGTACATTTCTAGAGCTGCTCGTAAGAGCAATACTAGTTTCGGATCCGAAATAGAGTAATAGATGTTATGCCTGGATCGACGGGGAGTTACCAAATGGCTAAACACCAATTTGTGAAGATGCTGTGAGACTAAAGGTTGAGACATACCGAGAATCTCAACCAACTCATTTACGCATAGTTCGCGATTATCGAGTGCATACAACACTCGCAAATTATTCACGCTCGAGAACCCGTGCCACATTGCGGCTTCTCTTGGAAATTTTGAAGGGTCAAGTCTAGGTCTCATGCTCAACGATTGGTTCAGCGTAATAACACTTAAGGACTCCCTCAAGCCTCTTCCAACTCCAAAAAGGGACCGTGCAGACCATACATCGGAAACAACCCAAGCAACAGTCTTATATTAGCATATGCCAATGATTGGTTGTGAGCACTAAATAGCGACCTACGACGTTCAGTTGTAGCCCCTTGACTATAAGATGCTATGCCGTTTGTGTAATGAAACACGCTTCCGCGCTTGGTCTCGAACTATTGGCTACCCATTAGTAAATTCGGCAACCAATCGCTCAACGCCGGAAAAATTGAGATGAGAAATAATACGAGGAGGTTAGCAATCAGAAACGGCATCGACCCCCTGAATATCTGAACGATGCTCAAGCCGGAGATCGTCGAAACAACGTTCAGACACATGCCGACCGGCGGCGTGACAAGACCGATGGCCAAACCAACAATCAGAATATTGCCGAACTGAATCGGAGAGACTCCCAAAAGCTGGAGTGGCGGCAGAAAAATCGGCGTCAACAGCATGATGGCGGGGCTCACATCAACAAAGAAACCGATGGCCAGAATGACCACATCAACAACGAGCAGGGCGGCGACAGGTGAGAGATGCATCTGCACAAACAACAAACCAACCGCTTCGGTGACATGCTCTAGTGCCAGAATCCACGTAAAAACGCCGCAGAAAGCGATGATGATCATCACATTTGCACTACTCAGGATGGCGTCCTTGAAAAGCCCCGGCAAGTCGCGAATCTTCATTTCCTTGTAAACGAAAAGACCCACGAGTAGCGAATAAAGCGTACCGATTGCGGCGGACTCTGTCGCCGTGGTGATGCCGGAAACAACCGATCCCACGACAATAATCGGCATGGCAAGCGCCGGCAACGCATGCTTGCAGCATTCCCCGATCACTGCGGCGGAGAGATCGACGTCTTCGCACGGATAGTTGTGGCGGCGAGCCATGAATACGGTAATGGCCATCATCATGACCCCCACCATCAACCCGGCGATCATGCTCCCCAGAAACAGCTTTCCGACCGATTCCGATGCAACAAAGGCATAGATCACCATCGGAATGCTTGGCGGGATGATCATGCCCATGGTCGACGCCCCCGCAACGAGCCCGGCGGCGAAACGCAGCGGATATTTCCGCTTTTTCATTGCCGGAATCATGACCTGACCGATCGAGGCCGCATCGGAAACAGAAGACCCCGAGATGCCACTGATGATCATGCTCGCCATGATGCTGACATGGCCGAGACCGCCTCGCAGGCGTCCGGCAAACAGCATGCAGAAATCGATCAACCGGCTGGTCAGGCCGCCGTGGTTCATGAAATGCCCCATGACGATGAACAAAGGCAAGGCAATCATCACCGAAGAATCCATCCCGGAAAATACGCGGGCCGGCAGGACGGTGATGAGGGTCGGCTGATGTATCAGGAAATACAAGAGCCCCGATGTGCCCATGGAATAGGCGACAGGCACGCCCATGATCAGGAGTACGACCAGACTGCAAAGAAGCAATGTCATAGCGCCCCCCTGTTTTCTTCCGAGTTGCTTGCAAACATGGTCACCAGTCGAGTGACGCAGAACAGCACCGAAAAGGCACATCCGATAGGCATGGCGACCTGGACCAACCCCTCCGGCACATGCAGGACGGGGTGTTCGCTGCCTCCGACGGCGCCCACCCAGTCGATGCTGTACTTGAACAGGAATGCGTTCAACATGCCGACGATGACGAGATTGGTCCCATCGACGATCCGGCGCACGCGCGCCGAAAGACAATTCACAAACGTATCGACGATGATGTGCCGACTCCGTGCAATGTCGACCGCCCCGCCAAGCGCGGTAGTGTAAATAAACAGCATGACGCCGGCCTCATTGGCGCCAACAATCGTTGTATTGAAGAGATAGCGCAAAGCGACAAGAACGATGACCAGAACAAATATGACGATGCATAGCACCATCACCAGCCACTGCAGAACTCCGGACAGCGCACCTTCCCATCGGCGCATCCGATTGTTCCAGCAACCGCAAGATACCGTCGCGGAAGAATCACTCATGGTTGTGTAACCCTCTCGTTATTCGCACCGGCAGCCGCCTGGGCTGCCGGCGTCTCCATTACTTGCTTGCTGCAATCGCTGCCTGAATCTCGCTTTCCGAGAACGTGCCGTCCTTGACATAGCCATCCCAGACGGGTTTGACCTTGGCCACGAACTTCACACGACTCTCGGCTGAGATCGAATTGACTGTCATGTTCTTCTTGAGCGTTTCCATATAGTTGGCTTCAGAAGCGAGCCAGTTGGTGTCGCTCCACTCCATCGCTTCCTTAGCCGCCTTGTTAAACACCGCTTTCAGCTCTGCCGGTAGCGCCTGGTACCACTTGAGATTCACCATGAAAGGGTCCGGATGAATCTGATAGTCGACTATCGACAGATATTTCTGGGCTTCGTAGAACTTCATCTCGGCGATATTCGACGGCGGGTTCTCCTGCCCATCGACGACGCCCATCTTCAGCGCCATGTAGGTCTCGCCATAGGGAATCGATTGGGGATTGGCACCGAGCGCCTGCATTGTCTTGACGATCGTCTCGATCGGCGGCGTGCGAATCTTCAAGCCTGCCGCATCTTCCGCCGTGTTTATCGGCCGTTTGCTGTTCGAAATCTGCCGAAAGCCCCCGGCAACGCCCGTCGCTGGAATGTAATAGCCATTCGCCTCGGCATGTTTGGCGATGTCAGAACCGAAACTGCTGCGCATGGCCTTCAACACCGCGTCGGTACTGCTGAACAGGAAGGGCAGCGTGTATATCAGGAATTTCTTGTTGGCCTTCGTGAAAGCGCCTCCGCGTGTCCCCTGCACGCTTCCCATCTTGACCATGTCCATAACCTCGGGCTCGTTGCCGAGGGCGCTGGCAGCGAACAGCTCGACCGAGATTCTGCCATTACTGGCCTTTTCGACATTTTGCTTGAACATCAACATGGATTTGTGACGCACGCTGGATTCCGGCTGCGAGTGCGCGAATTTGAAATTGAATTCGGCGGCAAAGGCCGGCAACGCAATAGTCATACAGACTGCAGTCAGGCTCAGGGACTTCAGAAACAATCGACGCATGATTGACATCCTCCTCTGTGGTTTACGCAATATGATGTTTGGATCAGAAGCGTGCTCTGCGGTGCTATTGGCGCTGACGAATCTGTTCGACG
The DNA here is from genome assembly GCF_900099695.1 of Propionivibrio dicarboxylicus. GTDB lineage: Bacteria > Pseudomonadota > Gammaproteobacteria > Burkholderiales > Rhodocyclaceae > Propionivibrio > Propionivibrio dicarboxylicus. Next base: position 138,512 of record NZ_FNCY01000008.1, read on the forward strand.
CAGTCCGTCATGATGGTCTTGAAGGCCGTTTGCAAGTGGTACATGTCGTTTCCGAGAATCAGCATATTCACCCCTTTGGCGATCATGTCCATGGCATTTTCAATGGTTGGCGGAACGACTGGGCACATCATCCCGACGCCTTTGGCGCGCGCCCTTGTCTCAATCTTCTTGTAGGCATCAATCAGGGATGGATGATCGATCTTGTAGCCGATGGGAAGATTGGCGGAGAGGGAATAGTCGATCGGCCCAAAATTGATCGCATCGATGCCATCGATCGAAAGGATGTCATCGACGTTGTCGGCAAATTCATAATCCTCGGCCATCGGAATAATCAGGCTTTCCTCGTTGCTTCGGCGGATGTATTCCTCCCAACTGAATCCGGGTCCGCCAAACGCGGCCGCCCGCACATTCGATTCGGCGCCCCGGCGTCCCACGGGGGGAAACTTGGCGGCCCGAACGATTTCGGCAGCTTCTTCCTTTGTGCGTACGTGCGGTATGACGACCCCTTCCGCCCCCATCTCCAAGGTCTTGCGAATATCCACTTCGTTCGTTCCCGTCAGGCGAACGACTGAAGAAATGCCGGCGAGGCGGGCCGCCATGATTTGGCGCTCAAGTTCGGGACCGACCCCGATCGAGGTGTGCTCAACATCGAGATAGACAAAGTCATAGCCCCAATTGCCGACACTCTCGATGACGCACGATGCGCCTGTAAAAATCGCAAATCCGAACACCGGTCCGCGTTTCATTTTTTGCCTGAGATTCATACCAAAAACCTCTCCTTTAAGCGCGGCAAAGGCAAAACTGCTTGCTGATCCGTGCCATGGGTTAATGATGCTGGGGACGTGCGCGACCCACACAAGCTACCAAACAGTAGGTGTGGAGTAATGGCTTTATAGACTGATTGGTAGGTCGTGTCAACACTGCCGCCGGTCAGTCTGGCAGCAACGGGAAGTTCAACCGAAAATTAGGCAACAAACAGGAGACGCCGGGCCAGCGCCACGACGCTGGAACACCATACCGAAAACTCCGAGAACTCTGCTATATTTGCAGTGTCGGCGACAAGATCCATACCACTATAACCATACCTTTGACGCATGAACCCCTTACCGAAAAATGTCCGGGTCGGACGAAACGGGCGCATTGGCATACTCAAGAAGATCCCTCGAGATCTTTGGCAGCACCCCGCTTATGCCGGCAAATCGAAAATCGTTGAACGCTCGACGGGCAGCACCTCCACAGACGAGGGCATAAGAATTGCGGTCGATATGCTGGCGCGCCTGGAAGACGAGTTTTCTCGGGCCCGTGCCGAATTGAGTACAAGCCTCCCGAGCGCAGATATTTCCGAACCGCCGACAGCGCCTTCCCCGGCAGCGAGGAAGCGCAAGCCCGTTCAAAGCCGCGCCCATGTCGCCGAGGAGACGCGCCGCGACATTATTAACGTGGCGATGAAGGAGTTTGCCGAGAAAGGACTTTCCGGCGCGCGCGTCGACGAAATTGCCGCCAAGACACGAACTACCAAACCGACGATTTACTACCACTTCGGCAGCAAGGAAAAGTTGTACGCAGCCGTCATGGAAGAGGCCTACGGCGAAGTTCGCAACAAGGAACAAGGGTTACACCTTGATGATCTGCCGCCGGTCGAAGCCCTGCAAAAACTCGTTGAGGTGACGTTCGACCATCACGCGGCCCACACCGAACACGTCCGCCTGGTCTGCGTGGAAAACATCGAGCGCGGGCGACACATCAGCGGTCGCTCCTCGTTGGTACAAAGAAACGCCATCGCTATCGAAACCGTTCGCAAGCTACTGGCACGCGGCGAGCGTGCAGGCGTCTTCCGCGAAGGCATCAATCCGTGGCACTTTCACCTCCTGATTACATCCTTTTGCTTTATACGCGTTTCGAACCGCTACACCTGGAATGCCGTATTCGAAATGGATCTTTGGCGCGAAGAAGATGTTCCTAAACAGCGCCAAATGATCATTGAAGCGATATTGCGCTACGTTCGGCCTGGCCCATGATGTCGGTGCATCCGGACTATCGATTAACACGCGCTACCTTGCTTGTGACCAGGCGGTGAGTAGCCCGGCGCCAACTTCTATTGTCCATAGCTAGACCGTCCTGATTATCTGTATATGCAAGCGGCAAGAACACGGAATTATTATGATATTTCGGTGGCGGTCAGGATGTGCGCAAGAAGATAAGTTCCGGATTCCGGCTCTGTTGCCCCGTGGCTCGCAAACGTCTTGGAAGACAGAGATGTCTCGGCTAGAGACGCAATAATGTTTTGATCATATCCAGTCACCATAAGAACCCAGTCTACGGCAGTGTCTTTGCCGCGAATTCGCTGCTCTTCAGTCATTTCGGTAGCAAGCTCTGATTGAAACAGATGTGCACCGATCACTCCACTCCTTTGCGTCAGGGGAGGCAGTAGTTCATTAACAAGCCAATCGCGTAAAGCCGACGCCATTTCCGGTCTTGGACGGAGCCTAAGCAAGGACACGTGTGCTCCCAGGCCGTCGCCTGCGCTATATGTAAGCGTGCAAAAGCCTCGCTTCATGCCGCGGTAGTGCCTCATCATGCTTGAGGTCCATGCGCTTGGATTGTTAAGTCGATCAAGGTAGGGCTTTGACGCCAGAGTGTCCAACTGGTCAACTTCGTATAGGACGAAGTACCCGGGGCTTCCTTTTGTCGAAATCCAGCGAGAGCCTCGCAAGAATCCCGGAATCGACATTCTCTCCTGAAGATGCTCACGAGAATGCCATTCGTCATGTTCGGCTATCGCCGACTCATCAATGTCGAATGAAAGAATCAGTGCGGCTTTCCCAAGCAATCCCATGGAACTCTCCTCTCAGAGGTGCTGTGGCATTTAATTGTTTTCCGATGTTGAGCATGAAGAGCTTTTCGCCAGTTTGCGAAAGAGCGTCCTTCGACTTAAGCGAAGGCGCTGAGCCAAGTCTTCTCGATTTCCTCGCACCATGGACTCTGCCCAGGCAATATAACGTCGTTCGACATCTTCCAGTGGCGCGGGTTCGTCAACGATGAATGCGGTTGAAGAGGATGCAGCAAGCACTGTCGAGGGTGAGGGTTGCGCCATAGGTTCAAATTGCTTTTCTGTAATTGTCTTTCCATCTGCCAATATCGTTGCACGCTCAATGATGTTTCTTAGTTCACGTATGTTTCCGGAATATTCGCGTTGCTGAAGAAACTGGATGGCCTGAGGCGTTAATGAAAAGTCCTGACCATCAGCGACCCGTTTCAGGAAGGCGGTTACCAACATTGGAATGTCCGTTTTTCGTTCTGCCAAGTTTGGAACCTGTATTGGGAATGTGCTGATTCGGTAATACAGATCACGTCGAAAGGTTTCCTTTTCAACCATCTGAGCCAGATTTCGATGCGTGGCGCAGACCAACCTGAATCCAGTCCTCAGAATATCGACGCCGCCAACGCGCCGATAGGTGCCGCTCTCGAGCAGACGCAGAAGCTTGACTTGCAATGACAAAGGGATGTCGCCGACTTCGTCTAAAAACAGCGTGCCACCGTTTGCTGCCTCCACCAATCCCATTTTTCGATGCGACGCCCCCGTAAATGCGCCTTTCTCATAGCCAAATAACTCACTTTCAAAAAGCGATTCTGTTAATCCGGAACAGTCGACCGGAACAAAGGGACCGTTTGGGTGGCTTCCCTTCTCATGCAGCATTTTCGCAACCAGTTCCTTGCCAGTTCCAGTCTCGCCTTGTAAAAGCACTGCCGCGCTTGTCGGGGCGACGCGTACGGCGAATGCCAGCATTTGCAAAAATTTCGGCGAACTTCCAACTAACCCCTCTGACTCAGCATGACCAGATGCCTGCTTAACGACGCGCATGGTTTCCACGAAAAAGACAATATCCCCGCAGTTGTCACGAATCGGGGTTGTCTCCACATCAACATGCTCTTCGCCCTTGGGCGTGTGATGGCAATGTAATACCCGCTGTGGGCGGCCACTCTCTTGGCTCATGCGCAGGGGACATGGTTCTCCTGTTTGGTCGCACGGGGCGTCGAATCGATGCGATACCTCGTAGCAGTGGAGTCCAGCCACGGCCCGGTTTGGGGAAAATGCGGCCGAGTAGGCCTTGTTCGCGGCCACTATTCGATAATTCGCATCCATGATGATCCGAGGTTCTGGAAACGCATCAAGGAAAGAAACCAGCTCTGGAAGGGATTTTGAATGCGAGTTCATAACTAGCTAGCGCCATAAATGCCATTAGTGACACTAAATATAGCACTGTCCTTTCTACGGGTGCCATATATGGCACTTTAAAATTTCACTGAAATATAAACTTCACTATAAATACAATGAATTACATATTTGTGCATGATCAGAAATTTTGGCATGGTTATTGATTTGATATAGGCAGAGTTGCTTATATTTCAAGGAGACAACCATGACAACAGAGATCTTTGCAAACAGCGCCTTAAGCGTTGCTCAAGTAATCACAACCGTGCCAATCTTCGTTGCTGCTCTGGTTGGCGCGATCCCGGTCTTGCTGTTATGCGTCACTTGCCGCTGTTGTAAGAGCGCCTGCGCAACAACCGTTGGTTATATTCGTGACTTATGTGCCAAACATTAACGCAACAAGCGAGTGCCTTAGGACTGGACAGGTCAATTGGTCACGGCTGATCGCAATTTGAAAAGTTGATGCATCAATGTGTGTTACGACCAATAATGATTTATAGCCAACTTTCTCGAAAAGACGCGCGAAATTTCGGGACGGCAGAAATCGCCTTAGATAAGCATCCACCGATTCAAATTGCTCTTGCCGCCGGTGTAATCGCGATGGTTCGGTAGTTTCTATAGTACAGTTGCTTGTATCTTTACTGATTTAAGTCCTACGCACAGATTAGCTGTGGCGATAGGTGTCCAGCGCCATTTTCAGCAGCGCGTTGAGGTCGGGGCTGGCAATCGCATAGTAGGTCCTGCGTCCCGACCGCCGCGCCGAGACGAGCTTGCCGTCGAGCAGCAGGCCAAGCTGTTGCGAGACGAGCGATTGTGACAGGCCCAGCGCATCGACGAGTTCGCCGACGCAGCGCTCTTCGTCTTCAAGCGCATAGAGGACGCGTAGCCGGTTGAGACTCGACAATCCGAAGAGCAGGGCGCGGCCGCGCGCGCTGAGTGCGCAGCCGCAGGCTCCGTTGTCGCGTTTGTCTGCGTTTGTCATGCAAGACGCGCCGATGCCGGCGCCTCAGTCGCCGGTCCGGTCACGCTGTTCCTGCGACTCCAGCCAGAGCGCGTTGACGATGGCGAAGAGGACGGCGAAGCCGAGGCCAAGCATCCAGGTGAAATACCACATGCGATAGTCTCCCGATCAGTAGGTGGAATGGTCGTTGGCCTTGATGTACTCGACGGTGACCTTGCCGCGCATGACGCGGTAGGCCCAGCCGGTGTAGGCGACGATGATCGGCGTCATGATCAGCGCCACCCAGAACATCACGCCGAGGGTCCGTTGGCTCGAGACGCAGTCCCAGAGGGTCAGGCTGCTGCGCGGATCGGTGCTCGACGGCAGCACGAAGGGAAAGATGGCGATGCCGGCGGTGGCGATGATGCCAAGCTCGGCCAGGGCGCTGCAGACGAAGGCGATGACGCCGCGCGCCGCGCGGGCGAAGACGATGCCGAGCGCCCCGCCGACGAAGCCGAGCGCCGGGAAGGCGAACAGCGCCGGATGCGCGTGGAAATTGGCCATCCAGGCGCCGGCCTGGCGGACGACTTCCTTGTCGAGCGGGTTGAGCCCGGCGCCGGTGTCGATCGGCGAAGTGACGACATAGCCGGACATCGTGTTGGCCATGACGCCGCCCAGCGCGAATCCTAATAGCATGACGATGCCGGCGAGTGTCGAGGCGCGCTGCGCGCGGCGCTGGATGTCGCCCTCGGTGCGGACGATCAGGTAGTTGGCACCGTGGAAGACGAGCATCGACAGGCTGACGACGCCGGCGACCAGTGCGAAGGGGCTGAAGAGCTGCCAGAAGCTGCCCGAATAGACCGGCAGCATGGTCTCCTCGAAGTGGAAGGGAACGCCGAGGATGACATTGCCGAAGGCGACACCGAAGACGAGCGCCGGTACGGCGCTACCGGTGAAGATGCCCCAGTCCCAGGCCTGGCGCCAGCGCTTGTCGGCGAGCTTGCTGCGATAGTCGAAGCCGACCGGGCGGAAGAACAGCGCCCACAATACCGCCAGCATGGCGATGTAGAAACCGGAGAAGACGGCGGCATAGACCAGCGGCCAGGCGGCGAAGAGGGCGCCGCCGGCGGTGACGAACCAGACCTGGTTGCCTTCCCAGTGCGGGCCGACCGAATTGAGCACGGCGCGGCGCTCGTCGTCGCTGCGGCCGGCGAAGGGCAACAGCGTGCCGACGCCCATGTCGTGGCCGTCCATGACGGCGAAGCCGAAGAGGAGGACGCCGACGAGTGCCCACCAGACGAATTTCAGGGTCGTGTAATCAAGCATGGCGAGCCTCCGTGTCCTGTCCGGCGGTTTCGAAATGGTAGCGTCCGGTGCCGAGGCTGGACGGACCCAGGCGGGCGTACTTGAACATCAGGTACAGTTCGGCGACGAGCAGCAGCGAGTAGAAGATCAGGAAGCCCGAGAGCGAGAAGATCAGGTTGCCGGGGCTGAGCGCCGAGGTCGACAGGTGCGTCGGCAGCACGCCGTGGATCGTCCAGGGCTGGCGGCCGTATTCGGCGACAAACCAGCCGAGTTCGCAGGCGATCCAGGGCAGCGGGATCGACCATAGCGCCCACTTCAGCAGCCAGGGCGTCGAGAGCTGGTTGCGTGCGGCGTAGTAGAAGGCGGTGGCGAAGAGCGCCAGGAAGCCGATCGACAGGCCGACCATCAGCCGGAACGACCAGAACAGCGAAGGTACGTGCGGGATCGCGTCGTCGATGGCGCGCGCCTTCATCTCGGGTGTCGCCTGGCTGACGTCGGCGACATATTTCTTGAGCAGCAGGCCGTAGCCGAGGTCGGCCTTGACGGCGTTGAAGTCGGCCAGCCGCTGCGCGTTCTTCGGGTCCTTGCGCAACCGTTCGAGCGCCTTGACGGCGACGATGCCGGTGTCGATGCGGCGGGCGATGCGCGCTTCGAGTTCGTCAATGCCGGGGATGACCTTGTCGGTCGTGCGCGTGCCGATCAGTCCCATGACATACGGAACATGGATGGCCATCTTGGTGGTGCGCGTCTTTTCGTCGGGGAAGCCGAACAGCGTCAGGCCCGCCGGCGCCGGTTCGGTCGTCCACATCGCTTCCATCGCCGCCAGCTTGGTTTCCTGCGTTTCGGCGGCGGTGTAGCCCGATTCGTCGCCAAGGACAATCACCGACAGCGCCGAGGCGAGGCCGAAGGAAGCGGCGATGCGGAAGGAGCGGTGGGCGAATTCGCTGTCGCGGTTCTTGAGCAGGTACCAGGCGCTGATGCCGAGCACGAAGACCGAAGCAGTGACGTAGCCGGCGCTCAGCGTATGCACGAACTTAGACTGCGCGACCGGGTTGAAAACGATGTCGGCGAAGTTGGTCATTTCCATGCGCATCGTCACCGGGTTGAAGTCGGCGCCGACCGGGTTCTGCATCCAGGCGTTGGCGATCAGGATCAGGAGTGCCGAGAGGTTCGAACCGATCGCGACGAGGTAAGTGACGCACAGGTGGCTGAGACGCGAGAGCCGTTCCCAGCCGAAGAAGAACAGGCCGACCATCGTCGATTCGAGGAAGAAGGCGAGCAGTCCCTCGATCGCCAGCGGCGCCCCGAAGATGTCGCCGACATAATGCGAGTAGAAGGCCCAGTTGGTGCCGAACTGGAATTCCATGGTCAGCCCGGTGGTGACGCCGAGCGCGAAGTTGATGCCGAACAGCTTGCCCCAGAACTTCGTCATGTCGCGGTAGATCGTCTTGCCGGTCAGCACATAGACCGATTCCATGATCGCCAGCAGGAAGGAAAGGCCGAGCGTCAGCGGAACGAAGAGGAAATGATAGAACGCTGTCGCCGCGAACTGCAGGCGCGACAGGTCGACCAGGGAGTCGCTAATCATGATCTGTCCTTGAGGAGTCGGAAATCGGTTTGCTGGCGTCGGACGCCTGGAAGACGCCGTCGAGCCGGTCGGCCAGTTCGCGCTGGCTGACCGGCGTGCCGAAGAAAATGAGCTTGATGGCGACGATCAGCACCAGCTTGACGAGCAGGACCAGCGCGATTTCGCGCGCATAGGTCCGGCGCGGCGCCGCCGCGTCCGGCGGACGGGCGTCGCGGGCGGGGCTGTCGCAGCCGGGGCGCATGATCTGCCGGGTCAGGCGGTCGGCAGCTTGGCCGGCGTTCTCGGATCGACGTTCGCCTTGAGTCCGCCGCTGTAGCTGCTGACCTCGAAACCGTTCTGGGCGAGTACGCGCGCGGCGAAATAGCTCATCTTGCCGAAGGCGCAGAGTGTCACCACCGGCCGGTTTTTGTCGAGCTTGCCGAGGTTGGCGCGCAGCGTCGCGAACGGGATGTTGAGCACCGTGGCCGGCGCCGGATAGGCCTCGGCCAGCGGTTTGCCGCGCACGTCGACGATCTGCACCGCCGGGTCGGTCGGCAGGGTTTCGGTATGCTTGACGAGTCCGTCGCGGCGGTTGCAGGCGGCGAAGCCGGCCAGGTTGATGATGTCCTTGGCGGACCCGAACGGCGGCGCGTAAGCGAGTTCGAGGTGGCAGAGGTCCTCGATCGTCATCTCGGCGGCGATCGCCGTCGACAGCACGTCGAGGCGCTTGTCGATGCCTTCGAAGCCGGTCGCCTGCGCACCGAGGAGGCGGCCGGTGCGGGCGTCCCAGACGATCTTGAGCGTCATCGGCTTGGCGCCCGGATAGTAGGAGGCGTGGTGGCTGTCGTTGACGGTGACCGAGGCGAACGGGTACTGGAGGGCGCGCAGCCGCTTTTCGCTCCAGCCGGTGATGCCGGCGACGACGTCGAAGGCGCGGACGATGCCGGTGCCGATCGAGCCGGGGTAGGGTCGGGCCTTGTCGCCGAGGAAAATGTGGTCGGCGGCGACGCGGCCCTGGCGGTTGGCTGGGCCGCCCATCGGCACGGTCGTGCGGCCGGGGACGACGCGGTCCTGCGTTTCGACGACGTCACCCGCAGCGTAGATGTTGGGGTCGGAGGTCCGCTGGAAGGCGTCGACGACGATGTGGCCGCGCGCGCCGAGTTCCAGCCCGGCCCGCTTGGCGAGGTCCGAGTCCGGCTTGACGCCGATCGAGAGGATGACGAGATCGGCGTCGAGCACGGCGCCGGAGTTGAGTTCGCAGCCGACGTGGCTGTCGCCCGGCCGGAAGGCGCGGATGCCGTCGCCGAGGAAGACTTCGACGCCGTTGCGGCGCAGTTCGCTGTCGAGCAGCGCGGCCATCGGCGCGTCGAGCGGCGGAATGACCTGCGGCATCAGTTCGACGAGCTGGACCTTCATGCCGCGCCGCTGCAGCTGCTCAGCCATCTCGAGACCGATGAAGCCGGCGCCGATGATGACGGCGCGCATGCCGGTGTTGGCTGCGGCGATGATGCGGTCCATGTCCTGCAGGTTGCGCAGGGTGAAGATGCGTGGGTCGTCGATGCCCGGCAGCGGCGGACGCACTGGCGAGGCGCCGGGCGAGAGCATGAGCTTGTCATAGCGCAGCCATTCCGTCCTCCCGCTAACCAGGTCTTTCACTTGCAGTTTTTTCCCGGCGTGGTCTATGTCAATTGCTTCGCACTGTGTAAACACATTCAGATTCAGCTGGTCTTTGAGTGAAGACGATGTTTGGACAGCAAGTACATCGCGAGCCGGAATCTCTCCGCCGATGTGGTAGGGCAGGCCGCAGTTGGCGAAGGAAACGTCGGGGCCGCGCTCGATCAGCGTGATTTCGGCGCTTTCGTCGAGACGGCGTGCCCGTGCGGCAAATGATGCTCCTGCGGCAACGCCGCCAACGACCAACAGCTTTAATGCTCCCATAACAATTCCTTTATAAAATGGCCGGTTGATGCAGATGGACTAATATAGTGGCAAATGCCAAAAACAGCAAAGACAGTTCGCAGCGATTCATTCCGGAACACATATCGCTTTTTGAGCTGCCGCGTTGATGGTTTTCAAGACCAAAATAACGACCACGATGCTTAGAATTATTAGAAGGCCAAATCCCAGCCATACGAGTAATCCGTTTCCTGTGCGCTGTGCCATCAGGAACGACGCTATCGTGATGGCGGCTAGAGGAAAGGAATAGGCCCACGAGGAAAGGAAAAACCCCTCCCGTATGAAGCGCAAAGCATTCGAGAAAAGCAATATTGTGATGAATAGCGCGGTGTAATAAAAAATTCGGCCGAGGACATCAACCCCCGGTGTCAGCGCACTGTATGAGATGAAACCGACAGCAGGCGGTGCGATCAGAATGAACAAGGTTGGCAGCAAGCGCGGTGGAATCGGATCGTGAAAAAAGACACGGTAAAGGACAATGGTCATCAGTACGATCCAGAACACAATGCCGATGCTGAAATAGAACCAACCGATCTCGGTCAAACCAAACGATGTCGCACTGATCGGAACAAAAAGATTTCCAACCACTGGGATAAACCAGGCAGGCGTTGCGTGCTTGAGTTCATAGTGGGAGCGATATATCCAGCTACTGAGGATTGCGATGGTAAATCCGATGTGCACGCCGGCTCCTAGTGCCCAAAGAAAATACGCAGTAGAGCCTGAAGTCTCTTTCCATACCACCGAGAGGAGCAAAAGACTGATCGAAATAGTCGGGAAGAAATTTACTCGAATCGGGTGGTTCCATTCCGCGATTACATGGTTTCGATAACGAGCGAACTTGATTGCATACGCCAGGACAAATCCAAGAAAAACAATCGACGCAAGAACGGCCAGCACTAACCAAACTGGGCCAATCCAATCAACTGCGCGCTGAGCCCGCTGCCAAGCAATCGCAAGTCCGCAGATTCCCATGACGATCGAGAAGATCGAAACCGGGAAATGCGCCAATCTACTCGTTTCCATTGAAGATGTTTCGGTACTCAAGGGTTCCTCTTCGATTTTCTAGGCAAAGATCGAATTTAGCCAATTTAGCAATTGCTTCAGATCAATCGCTCCGGCCTGCTGGTCGATGAGCTTTCCCTGTCGAAAGACGGCAAGAGTCGGAATGCTGCGAATGCCAAAACGGGTGGCCAATTCACGTTCGCGTTCGGTGTTGACCTTGGCCACTCGTACGGAAGACACCAACTCTTCGGCTGCGCGGTCGATGATTGGCGTCATCATCTTGCACGGGCCGCACCACGGAGCCCAAAAATCGACGAGGACAGGAATATCGGAATGATTGATGTGTCGGTCGAAGTTTACGGTTGTCAACTCCAAAGGCTTTCCCGGCAGCAACAGATGCTTGCACGAACCGCAAATCGGTCGCTCTGCCAGTCGATCGCATGCGACTTGGTTCGTGGTATCACAATTCGGGCAAACAATATTCAAGGAGTCTGACATTTCCACGTCTCTATATTAGGTGTCGCTAATATAGAGACGTGGGGCGGAAAAATCAAGTTTTTTTCTGGCATATGCCCGTATTATTTACGAGAGGATCTCGAGTTTTTCAACCAAATGCGCTAGCACGCCGGCTGACGCAGGTTATCACCTTGATCGCCCATCTGCGGAGGCGTCTAAGCCGGCGTTCGAAAGCCTGGTCGCGAAAAAATTTGAATATAGCGTCGGCTATCTCATAATCGATTACACGCGGCCTATCTGAATTGGGGCCAGATCATGGAGACAATCAGTACATCAGCGTCCAGTGGCGCCGAGAAACATGGATTGAAAAACCGAGCACATTTTCGCGTGTTTGTATCGAACACTTCAGGCATTCTGCTACAAGGCCTTTTTCCCCTTTGCTAGCAGACACATATTTGCCGCCAAAAATATAAGCAGAACAAGAAAAGACCAGTTGGCAAGCGATAGGCCGAAAACTACGAGATCCTTGCTCTCACACGATCCTGTGGCCATGAAGAATAGTGGGTAAATCTGACCAAGCCAGTCGATCAGGCGTTCGGTGACTCCTGGTTCAACAATCGTGCAGGTAAGGCCCGATTCAGGGAACCACTGTAACCAGCTTTGCTGGGCTGCAACGTTCATACACCAGCCGCAGCAAGCCGATGCAATACCAAGTAATACCCTTCGTAGTATTAGATTTTCCCAACCAAAAAAGGCGAAGATCAGCAAAGCGCCGATAACAAAGAAAGCAAGACGCTGGAATATGCAAAGGTGGCAAGCGTCAAGCCTGAGAAGATTGGCTAGCGTGACAGCGAACAAGCCAAGTCCGAGAGCGAAGAGTGCCATTACTAATGTAATTTGACGTCCATTTTCGTGAATCAGTGTCGCGATATTTTTCATGGTTGGGTTCAACAAGAAAAATTCTCTCCATCGATAACTTGATCAGTATGCAAGTCATGCGTCCATGCATTATTGGCGGCAGGCGTTGCTCTTAGGTTGCGAAGAACGAAGCTGGCCTCGGCACGCGCTAGTACGCGACTGGAAACGGTAATTTCGGCGTTGAGGTAAAACACGCACCGACGTCGTTTGGTTAATTTGGCGCTGATGTTCAGCGGGGTGGAGTGGGGAATCGGTTCGACAAAGCGGACCTTCAGTGAGGCCGTCACGGCCTCGATTCCCTGCCGGAAAAGACAATGAGTCATCGCAGCATCAAGCATCGTGCTGATCATTCCGCCGTGCAACTGGTTCGGATAGCCTTGCCATCGCGAATCCGGTTGATAGATCGTGGAAACCGTGTTGCCATTGCCAGCCCGGAATTTCAGCCCCAGCGAATCTCCAGAGCCACAAGCCATGCACGAGGCATGGCTTGGTGGTGGAATGATCGGGTCGGAACTCGGTACGTTATCGTAGGGAGAATAAGTTAATCGGAATTCGTTATCCAAGGCGATTCCTGCGCGGAGAGAGTGAAGACGAACAGGGTGCCGGATACGCCCCCCAAGCCCTTCGCCTGGCCCTGAACCCATTGCCTCGACGACCTGGCATCGCATAGCGCTCGAGTCCCGCCGCGCCTTCCTCCAGATAGGCGTTCAGAACGTCGGGAACATCTCCTGCGAGGAAGGAATGAACCTTGATCCCGTGTTCGCCAAGCAAGCTTTGCCACCGGTAGGAGACAGCGCCGCAAAGCAGTAGCGTCACTCCTTTGTCGAACAGTTACCGGCACCTGGCGTCATCTCGTTGATTCTTGATTTGCCAGACTGAGGCGTCGTCCGTGGCTCGCTCGCGGTCAATCAGCAGGAATGTTTCCGCTGACTCGAAGAGCGGTGCGATCCTTTGCCGGCATACGGGAATGGCGATTTTCATGGTGATTGCAGCTCTTACGACGCTCTTCATTACGCAAAACGCGTGCCGGCAAGTTGATGCTGCTATTCGGTCTAAAAATCAATGAACTAGACTTTTCTTGAGAGATAGGACTTTCCGAAAGTTGCAAAAGTGCAATGCGCGCGTCTGCAATTGATGCACGAATGCATGTCTTGTTCTCCACAGATTGTCGGCGCAGGCTTTGTTGATCATCATGGTGCGTTCTATTGGTGTTAGCATATGCCACAAACTGAACCAAGGAGAAATTCAATGGCAATGCGTCTGACTGATCGTGCCGCCGAACAGATTCGGAACTATCTCGCAGAGCGCGGTGGCGGCGTGGGTATCCGTGTGATCGTCCAGTCGTCGGAGTGCTCGGGAATGGCCTATCGCTTGGAGTTTGTCGACAAAGCGGAAGAAAATGATTTCGTCTTTGACAGTTGCGGTGCAAAAATCTTCGTCGACGAGAAATCGTTGATTTGGCTCGAGGGAACGGAGATCGACTATCTGCAGATTGGTGACGAAAGCGGTTTTGCGTTCAACAACCCCAATGCAAGAAACCAATGCGGGTGTGGCGAGAGCTTCTACGTCTAAGGTATCGACCTTTTTTCGTCTTAGGGAAAGACCATGAAGTTGATCAAATCGATGGTGCTTTTTGTTGTTCTGGTCGCGGCCAAGTCGTTCGCTGCGGATGTCAGCTACAACGGCTTCAGGCCGGATTTCGTTATCGATGTGCGGACACCCGCAGAATATGTGGCGGGTCACATCGACGGCGCGATCAACATTCCCGTCGAACGCATCGGTCAGGACTTACGGGCCGTCAAGGGCGTCCGGCAGGACAGCACAATTTTGCTCTACTGCCGGAGCGGTCGACGTTCGGCAATTGCGGCGGAAGTGATTCGCCAGCAAGGCTACCAACGTGTGCTCGACGGTGGTGGTATCGACACTCTGGTGCGTTCCTTGAAGCAATGCCAGTCGAATCAGTGCTGAAGATAGGGTTGGCGACAGAATGAGAGCGCTATCTTGAGGAGTATGTCGTGATCGTCGAACTGGCTTCGAACTCGGAGCGCAAGATGGCGCAAGCGTTGATCGAGGCTAGAGGCTTGGCTTTCGAGGAATGCGTTGATGTCACGTACGGTATCTACGAGAGCGAACAACTCGTCGCCACCGGCTCGCGTGCCGGCAACATCCTCAAGATGCTCGCTCTAGCGCCCGAACACCAGGGCGGTTCGGTGCTCGGCGAGTTGGCGACAGAACTCGTGATGAGCGGGCTGCGAGCCGGGCACGAATCGCTGTTCGTCTACACCAAGCCAGAGTTCGTTTTGTCGTTCCAGGCGCTCAATTTCACGCTGCTCGCCCATCAGGAGAAAGTCGCCCTGCTCGAATACGGCCAAGGACTCACGAAATGGCTGGAATCGAAGAAGGGGCTCATGCGACCTGGATTGAACGGGGCGGTCGTAGTCAATTGCAACCCTTTTACCAACGGCCACCTGTATCTGATCGAGAACGCCGCGCAGCGTGTGGACAGTCTCTATGTCTTTGTGGTCAAGGAAGACCGCTCGGTGTTTCCCTTCAATATGCGGTATTGGCTTGTCGAGCAGGGGGTTCGCCACATTTCCAATGCAGTGCTGCTCGATACTTCGCATTACATCGTCAGCGGGGCGACGTTCCCGACCTACTTTCTGAAAAAGGACGATCCGATAGCTCGCATTCAAATGGAACTTGACGTCACGCTGTTCGCTTCCCGGATTGCGCCGTATTTCGGCATTACCCGACGTTTCGTCGGTACTGAACCAAATTGCGCGCTGACCGGGGGATACAACGCGGCGATGCTGCGCACACTGCCGGCGCACGGGATCGAGTTGCAGGTCGTTGAGCGCAAGCAGACCGATACTGGCGTGATTAGTGCGTCCAAAGTACGCGAGTTAGTTGGCCAAGGCGATCTGGCCAGACTCGCTGACTACGTGCCGACGACGACGCGGACGTTTCTGGAGAGCGACGAGGCCGCACCAATCCGCGAGCGTCTGCAGCAAGATTTTAGGAATAGAGCACTAAATGGGTGTTAAAGAGAGAATACACATCGTCGCAAAACGGCAACCACATCGGTTGTGACAGAAATCACTGTCGCGCCTGCCGCAGCCTCAAGCTTAAATCAGCTCCCACGCCTTGATCTTGCGATAGAGCGTCGTTGGATGCATGCCGAGGTGGGCGGCCGTCGCTTTCCGGTTGAAGCCGTTTTCCTTCAGTGCGGAGAGAATTGCTTCGGCCTCGGCCTGCCGGCGTATCTGCGCCGCCGGCGAGGGGTGACGATCGGATGCTTCCGGAAATGTTTGCAATTCAGAAGGAAGCTGTTCTGGCGTGATCCATGCGTTGTGGCAAAGCACGACGGCGCGTTCGATCACGTTTTCAAGCTGCCGGATGTTGCCCGGCCAATCGTAACGCTGCAACGCTTCCATCGCGCGGGGGTCGATTCCGGCAATATTTTGTTCCATTCTCGCGTTGGCTCGTGCCAGCAGTTGTGCGGCCAGCGCCGGAATGTCTTCGCGGCGCTCGCGCAAGGGTGGAATGTCCAGCCGAAAGACGACGAGCCGGTAATAGAGGTCCTGTCTGAAAAGGTCCTCGTCGACCATCTGCTTGAGATCACGGTGGCTCGCGGCGATGACTCGTGCCTTGAAGGGTTCGGGTTTTGTGCTGCTCAGTGGCTCGAATTCACGCTCCTGAAGCACTCGCAGCAGGCGGATTTGCATGGCAGGACTGATTTCGCCGATTTCGTCGAGGAACAGGGTGCCGTCACGGGCTTGTGAAAGTCGTCCCGGTTTGTCGCGATCCGCACCGGTAAACGCTCCTTTTTTGTAGCCGAACAGTTCTGATTCGAGGAGGTTTTCCGGGAGCGCGCCGCAATTGATGGCAATGAACGGTTTGTCGGCGCGTGGTCCATGCTGGTGGATGGCGCGGGCGATAATTTCCTTACCGGTGCCGGTTTCTCCGAAGATCAGAACCGACGTCGGGTTGCCGGCCAACACGGGCACCAGATCTAACACCTGCTGCATCGCAGGACTCCGGCTCGTTAAGGAATTCTGCCGATGGAGGGCGTTGCGCAAGGCTTCCAATTCACTGATGTCGCGAAAGGTCTCCACCCCGCCAATGATATTGCCCGCGTTGTTAATCAATGTCGCCGCCGAGACGCTGATCGGGATGCGTTCTCCCTCAATATCGACAAAATAGCAGCGCTGGTCCTTGATCGGGCTACCTTTGGTCAAGGCTTCCCGGATTGGACATCGGCGCTCGCAAAGCCTGGAATGCAGGACGTCAGAACAAATCTGCCCCAAGGCATCCTGACGCGAGATACCGGTGATTTCTTCGGCCGACCGATTGAACGAACTGATTTTCCAGTCTTTGTCGACGGTAAAGACGCCTTCGGAAAGACTGTCCAGGATCGACCGATCAAAATCGTTGCCAGGCATCTCGCAGCCGGTTGGTCACTCGCTTGGAAGGAACATTACTGCTTCCGCCTCAACGACACCCCCCTTCGGGAGGGCGGAAACCTGAACAGCGGCTCTTGCCGGGTAAGGCTCGGTGAAGTATTCGCTCATGATCTCGTTGAATCGCGCGAAATTGGAGAGGTCCGTCAGAAACACGCCAAGACGAACGATATCCGAGAGGTTGCCTCCCGCAGCCAACGTGATTGCGCGTAAGTTTCGGAAGACCTGATGTGCCTGAGCCTCGAACCCTTCAAGCAGATGACCTTGTGAGGGATCGATACCCAATTGCCCGGAAAGAAACACCAGATCTCCGGCACGAATTGCTTGCGAATAGGTTCCGATGGCTTGTGGCGCATCGGTCGTGTGAATGACTTCCTTGTTCATCATGCGATCCTCATTGGGGGGGCGAAAATCAAAACTGATTGGTACGCAGCATCACGAGCGTACACGCCTCAATCGGCTCGATGCCGGCGGCGCGCAGTTGCTCATACTCGCCGGGGTTTTCGGTGCCGGGATTGAAGATGACGCGGTGGGGGGCCAGCGCAATGATTTGCTCGAACAGGCCCACTTGGCGTTGCGGTCCGACATAGAGCGTGACGGTGTCTACCTTATCGGTCACGTCGCTGATCGTCGAAAACACCTTTCGGCCCAGAATCGTCTCTTCCTTCGGTGCAACCGGGATCGGGTTGTGTCCGTACTCGGCCAGCATCTTCATGGCCTTGTTCGAATAGCGCTCTTCGTTGGTGCTGGCGCCGACAACGACGACGTTTTCCATGGGGTGTCCTTTCGTGGGATTAATCAGTGATCGCAAGCGTTGACGCCTGTCTGGAGCATACCATTCAGGCAAGCCGTGACCAGATTCTCCGGTGTATCGACAGGCGCGCCAACCAAGACCTCGATGCCTTCGGCGACGAAGAGCTGCTGTGCGCGCAGGCCCATGCCGCCGGCGATGATCCGATTGACGCCGCGCTCGGCAAGCCACGGGGGTAACAGTCCCGGTTGATGCGGCGGCGCGTCGATGTCCTGACGCTGCTGGATCGTCTTGCCGACCGGGTCGGCGTCGATCAGCGCGAAACTGGCACAGTGGCCGAAATGGACGGCCAGCTTTCCGTCGGCCAGTGGTATGGCAAATCTCATGGGAAACTCCTTGTTGTGGATGCGGCGTTGAAAAGTGACGGCCTATTGCAGGCCCAGTTCCGCCCAGACAGAGCGGATGTCCTCGGCGCTCGGGCAATCGGTATCGACTACGGCGAGTCCTTGAATCTGGGCGCGTGTGACCTCCGGATCATGGCGAATGCGGCCCACTACGCGTGCACTGAACTCACGGGCCTTGGCCTCAATTCGCTCGCAGAGTTCGGGGTTAATGTCCCACTTGTTGATGCACACGGATGCCGGAATGCCGAAGTGCCATGCGAGTCCGAGCACGCGCTCCAGGTCATGCTCGCCCGAAACGCTGGGTTCGGTGACGAGCAGAACGTGCGAAGCGCCGGTGATCGAAGCGATGACCGGGCAGCCGATGCCGGGCGGACCATCGACGATTAGCACAGGATGGTCGCCTTCTTCGGCGATGCGCCTCGCCGCCTGGCGAACGGCGGTGACGAGCTTGCCCGAATTTTCGGCAGCGACGCCGAGGCGGGCGTGGACCATCGGGCCACACACGGTGTCCGAGACCATCCATTCGCCGCAGCGGCGTTCCGGGAAATCGACGACATCCATTGGGCAGGCCCTAAGACAGACGCCGCAGCCTTCGCAGGCGGTCGGGTCGATCCAGTAGGTTTCATGTCCGTTTTCTGGAGAAGGCGGCTGGATGGCGCCGAACCGACATTCGGGCAGGCAGACGCCGCAATTACAGCAGACTTCCTCCATGACCACCGCCTGATGTCCGCTGAAGAATTCGTGGCGTTCACGCACGGTTGGGGCGAGGACCAGGTGGAGGTTAGCCGCGTCGACGTCGCAGTCGGCAATCACCGGGCGTTCGGCGAGACGGGCGAACGAGGCAGTGAGACTGGTCTTGCCGGTTCCACCCTTGCCGCTGAGAATAACGAGTTCCTTCATGACATAGCCTCGATGGCTGTGTTTCCGCCAAGGTGGGCGGTTATATTTCGCCACAGAAGTTCAAAATACGCCCGATACTCGGGCAAGGCTTCGACAATGATTTGCCCGCGGGAATACGCTTCGGCGATCCGGCGGTCATCCGGGATTTCGAGCAGGACCGGAATGCCTTCTCGGGCGCAGTAGTCCTGCACCCGATCGTCGCCGATACCGACGCGGTTGATCACCACGCCAAACGGTACCCGCAGTTCCCGGGCCGTATCGACGGCTAGACCAAGATCATGCAGGCCAAAGGGCGTGGGTTCGGTGACCAGCACGGCGTAATCCGCACCGCGTAGCGTGGCTACTGCCGGGCAGGCGGTGCCGGGCGGTGCATCGAGGATGGCGGGCAGGTCGTTTCTCAGGCGGTTCTTGACCGCATGAACGATTGTCGACGCCAGTGATACGCCAACATCGAGGCAACCGCTGATCAGTGTGATCCGCTCATCCTGAAAAGTGCGTACCTCTCCGACGCGAAAATCCTTCTCACAAATAGCTCCGCGCGGACAGACTTGTGCGCACCCGCCACATCCATGACATAGCTCCGGAAATACGAGAGGGGTCCGGCAAAACGAGGCTAACGCGTTAAATTGGCAGAACTCGACGCATTCGTCGCAGGCGTTGCAGGCATCGGCGTTGATCTCCGGAACGGAGATGGCAATCTCTTCTTCGGAAATCATTGTCCCCGAGAAGAAAAGGTGAGCGTTCGGTTCCTCGACGTCACAGTCGAGTAACTGTACCGGTGTGTCAAAGACACGCGCCAAGTTCACGGCAACGCTGGTTTTGCCGGTGCCGCCTTTACCCGATGCGATCGCGACGATCATGGCCGGTTCCCTTTAAAGTACTCGCGTACGCCTCGCCGCTGCGCCGTTTCCGCGTCAACTTCGTCATACCAACCGTTGCGCGTCGATTGGATATGGTCAAATCTCGCGGTAAATGGCTTGATGTCGAGCAAAGGTGATCCGTCGAGAATGTCCGATCCCCTGAAATGAAGGATGCAACCTTCGATACGCAACAATTCGACGACACTGAGGCCGATGGCATTCGGGCGTGCGGGATAGCGTGTAGCGAAGATGCCGCGCTCTACGTCTTGCAGGAACGGTCGGACTTTCAGTCTTGGGCGTTCGGCGCGGTCCAGGTAGTAAATCAAGTGGACATGCGAAAAACCGTCGAGATCGAGCAGTCCTTCCGCAAATTCCGGGAGTATCTCGATACGTCCCTCGCATTCTCGCGCAAAGACCGGCTGAATCGGCGTGCGTTCGGCGCAGATGTGTTCACTATGGATGAAACCGATTGGCGTGAATGCAATCAGCCGCTTGGTCATGCCCAATGGCCTTCGACATTTGCTGCGGCGGCCTGGACCAAATTGCCGGCACGGTAACGCGCCAGCGCTTCGGCGATGGTCGGTGCGTCGGTATTGAAGACTTTGACGCCGGCCGCTTCAAGCACGCGAAACGCTTTCGGGCCGCAATGACCTGTGACGAGGCCACCGGCGCCCGCCTTGACGATGGTCTGCGCGGCTTGGATGCCAGCGCCTTGCGCGGCATTCTGGTTCTGGTGGTTGCTAATGACTTCAAAGGCGTCGCTCTGAAGGTCGAAGACCAGGAAGTTGCGCGTGCGGCCGAAGCTCGGATCGAGTGGGGCCGAAAGGTTGTCGCCTTGGGTGGTGAATACGATTTTCATGGGTATATCGGTTCGGTGTTTGTATCATCGATGCGCAAATATTGGCATACGCCAATAATTATTGCAACCAATGCGAGTGTTTTTGTTGGCATATGCCATAATAAAAACCCCGGCGCTGTTCTATCGTCATTTGGCGAACGCCGATTCGACATCTTTTTGGGAGGACACGATGCCCGTGATTACTCTGCCCGACGGGGCGCAAAGAATTTTTTCCGAACCCGTGACCGCCATGTTGGTCGCACAGTCCATTAGCCCCGGATTGGTACGGAACGCACTGGCGGCACGCATCAATGGGAATCTCTCTGATCTCGCCACACCAATCGATGTCGACGCTCAATTCGCCGTGTTGACTGAGCGTGATCCGGATGGGTTAGCCGTGCTGCGGCATTCCTGCGCGCATCTGATGGCCATGGCTGTCAAACAGCTCTATCCGGATGCGCAGGTGACGATCGGTCCGACCGTTGAGGACGGCTTCTACTACGACTTCGCCTATTCGCGCCCCTTTACCCCGGATGACCTCGGCCACATCGAGCAGCGGATGCGAGAACTTGCCTTCGCCGATATTCCCGTGCAGCGCTCCGAGGTCTCGCGCGAAGCAGCGATCGGGCTGTTCGAGTCGATGGGTGAGAACTACAAGTGCGAGATCATCCGCGACTTGCCGGAAGACGCGACGATCTCGTTGTATCGGCAAGGCGATTTTGTCGATCTTTGCCGTGGCCCGCACGTTCCTTCGACGGGGCGCCTCAAGGCCTTCAAGCTCATGAAGGTGGCTGGCGCCTACTGGCGGGGTGACTCGAGCAATATCATGTTGCAGAGGATCTACGGAACCTGCTGGGCGGACGCGAAAACGCTGGAAGACTACCTCCAGCGACTCGAGGAAGCGGCGAAGCGCGATCACCGCAAGCTAGGCGCCCATCTCGATTTATTCCACTTCGACGAATGCGCGCCGGGGTCGGTGTTCTGGCACAGCAAGGGCTGGACGCTGTTCCAGCAACTCATCACCTACATGCGCCAGCGACAACTCGATGCCGGTTACGAGGAAGTGAATACGCCCGACGTGATGGACCGATCGCTTTGGGAAATTTCCGGACACTGGAGCAATTACCGCGACCACATGTTTACGACAGAGACGGAGGACGGCCGGACCTTCGCGCTCAAACCGATGAATTGTCCGGGCAGTGTTTCGATCTTTGCGCACGGCTTGAAGAGTTACCGCGACTTGCCGATCCGCATGGCCGAATTCGGCAAGGTGCATCGCTACGAGCCTTCAGGCGCTCTGCACGGGCTGATGCGCGTGCGGCACTTCACACAGGACGACGCGCACATATTTTGTACATTGGAGCAGATGCAGGTGGAGTGCGAGACCGTCACCCGCCTGATCCTCGACATCTACCGCGACTTCGGTTTCAGCGATGTCGCGATCAAGCTGTCGACCCGGCCAATCAACCGGATCGGCAGCGACGAGGTCTGGGATCGGCTGGAACGCGCGCTCTCCGCCTCGCTGGACGCGATGGGATTGGGTTACACGACGAATCCCGGCGAAGGCGCTTTCTACGGACCGAAGCTCGAATTCGTGCTGCGCGACGCGATCGGGCGCGACTGGCAGTGCGGGACGCTGCAAGTGGATCTGAACCTGCCGGAACGCTTCGATATCGGCTACATCAACGAAGCAGGCGAGCGGGTACGTCCGGTCATGCTGCATCGCGCGCTGTTCGGTTCGCTCGAACGCTTCATCGGTATCCTGATCGAGCACCACGCCGGAACATTCCCTGCTTGGCTGGCGCCGATCCAAACAGTCGTTTTCAGTATTACCGACGCGCAAACCGATTATGTTCACCAGGTGGTCGACGAACTGAAGAATGCGGGCGTTCGGGCTATCGCTGATTTGCGTAACGAGAAAGTTGGCTTCAAGGTGAGAGAACACACGCTACAACGCGTCCCCTATTTGCTAGTGGTCGGCGAACGGGAACGGAATCAGGGAGGCGTGAATGTCAGAGATGTAAAAGGAAAAGATTTAGGATACATAGCGCGGGAACGGCTGTCCGAGTTGTTCCGTGCAAGGGCATCGACAGTTTGACGGTTGGAATGCTCAATTCCGGCGATGATCGCGTCTCATTAACAGGTAGAGGTGGAGTAGACGCTGATCTATTGCAACTGAACGGGAACCTGCGCGATCCTAATGCTGGTGTAATGACCGCCCTGCCTGGCAGCCGTAACGACTGTCGCGGAGGAACGCGCTGTCCACAATCGGAATGCAAGAAAGTCCACATTGAGATTTAAAATCACTGCAAAAATAAGCACCTTGAAACACTCCAATCAATTAACCGCTCTCGCTACCATAGTGCTCACAACCATCTCAACGCGCCTGTGATGTCATAACCCACAATCGCCACTCTGCTCCAAAACGAATGACGAGGTATACATGGTTCGCCCACTCAAGTGCCGCCAGATAAGCTGTAATCCGGCCTCAAGATATTTCAAGCCAGCCGGAATTCCCTTGCGTGAGCTTGATGAGGTTGTGTTGAAATTGGATGAAATTGAGGCTATGCGCCTAACTGATCTTGAGGGCCTCTATCAGATTGATGCGGCGCAGCAAATGGGGATATCCCGGCAAACCATCGGTAACATCCTGAAGAGCGCACATGCCAAGATAGCCGATGCCTTGCTCAACGGGAAAGCATTGCGAATCAATTCAGAAGAACAGACTTATTGACTACCGGAAACAGTACTGCTTATTGATAACGTTCGCTGATGAGCTCTATCAAATCGCGTGCAAGCATCAGCTAACGCCGAGACGACTCAGATTTAATGCATACACCTAGTTGCTTAAATTGGAATAGAAATTAGTGCCCAATCATAAAGAATCGGTGGCATCGGTTGCTACATATCGTGATCGGCCAGTGGACACAAGGTCTCAACAAACAATTTCCAGGTTTATCATCACTATTTTCTCAGTTAGATTTGGTCTTACGATTTCCCGCCAACGCGCCGTATTGCTGAGGAGCTTGTCAATCAATGAATGCAGACGTACTAAGCTCGCTCATCCAAATCATGGTGGTTAATATCGTTCTGTCCGGAGACAATGCGGTGGTTATTGCTCTGGCAGCGCGAAATCTTGCACCTGGCCGCAGACAGTTAGCCATTTTGTGGGGATGCGGCGGCGCAATGGTTTTGCGAATATTGATGACACTCCTGGCGGTTCAGATCATGAAAATCCCGCTCCTGCAGCTGGCGGGGGCCTCATTGCTTGTCTGGATTTCAATCAAGTTGTTAATCGAGAAACCTGAAGAGCCCAATCAACAAAGTACTTACGACAACATTATTGGTGCCGCACGGACGATTGTTATCGCCGACATACTGATGAGCCTTGACAATACACTCGCTATTGCTGCAGTAGCCAATGGGAATCAGTTGCTGGTTGTCGCAGGCCTGGCAATTTCGATTCCGTTGATTGTTTTTGGCAGCACAATCATCATGCGGATGATGGATCGCTTTCCGATAATTATTTATATTGGCGCGGGTCTTATTGCCTGGACAGCGGGTGCAATGATTGGTAACGATGCCGTCCTGCGCCCATATTTACCCACTCTATTTGTTGACAGTCCATTCGTCTCAATTTTAATCACGACGCTGGTCATCTCCGTCGGATGGTGGCACAACAAAGTTACGGTTCTCGACCGTAGCCGAGATTAGTTCCCCATGTTTTCGATGCTGGCATGGACAATTTCATCGCAAAGCCAGTCAATCCCGCGGACCTTTACGGTGCATTGTTAGCCAGAGGCAAACGGCTTCAGATTCAGGAGGCCACATCCTGGCGCTCGCTAACAATTCAAAGAATGCCCTAGCTCCACGGCCGTAATGCCGTAGCCACATAAGTTAGTACATAGAGCAGGAGTGAGGTGCCCCCGCTAAACAGTGCCAATGGTAATTTAGTAAAGTCCGTTTTCGAGAAGGAGAATGGACTTGAAGAAGCGGTTTTCAGAAGAGCAGATCATCGGATTTTTAAAGCAGGCGGAAGCTGGCGTGCCGGTGAAGGAATTGTGTCGTCAGCATGGATTCAGTGACGCATCGTTCTACACGTGGCGTGCCAAGTTCGGAGGGATGACGGTCCCCGACGCCAAACGTCTGAGGGAATTGGAATCGGAGAATGCCCGGCTAAAGCGGTTACTGGCGGAATCTATTCTGGATGCCGAGGCACTACGGTCAGTTCTCGGCCGAAAACGCTGAGCCCCCAGCAAAAGCGTGAGGCGGTCCGGACAATGCAGAATGACACAAAGATTTCTGAGCGCCGGGCCTGCCAGCTGGTGGGTCTGTCACGCACGGTGCTGCACTACGAATCGAAGGCTCAGCCCGCGAATAGGCAATTGCAGGCAAGGCTGATTGAGCTTGCTGGAGAGCGCAGGCGCTTTGGCTATCGTCGCCTGCATGCATTGGTTCGGCGGGAAGGCGTCTTAGCGAACCACAAACGCATCTACCGACTTTACCGCGAGGCCGGCCTTGCGGTGCGGCGGCGTAAGCGGCGGCACGGTGTGACAGTCGAGCGGCAAACACTTGAGTCGTCGCTGGAATTGAACCAGGTCTGGTCGATGGATTTTGTTAGCGATGCATTGGCCAATGGCCGGCGGATCAAGGTGCTGACTATCGTCGATGATTTCAGCAAAGAAGCGATCGACCTAGTGGCTGACTTCGGTATCTCGGGGCAGTATGTCACGCGGGTTCTCGATCAGGCAGCCAGATTTCGGGGCTATCCCAAGGCGATACGCACCGACCAAGGGCCAGAATTTACGGGCAAGGCCCTTGACCAATGGGCTTACAAACACGGTATCCAACTCAAGATGATTCAGGCGGGGAAACCAACTCAGAACGCCTTCATCGAGAGTTTCAACGGGCGCTTCCGGGATGAGTGTCTCAACGACCATTGGTTTACGACCTTGGCCGAAGCCCGTATTCTGATCGCAGCATGGCGTCAGGACTACAACCAATGCCGACCTCATAGCACGTTGGGGTATCAAACGCCGGCAGAGTTTGCAGCAAAACACCGGGGAATTACGTCGGCATTGCCGACAGAAAAAGAGCGTCTTTAGGATGCAACACGAGGACTTTTACTAGAACGCCCTTGGCTCTATTCCTGGGGGCACCTCACCGTTTCTTCATGGTCATGATGAACGTCCTCAACTAAAAAACTATTGTAGAGCCCTCATTCAGTTTATGAAGAAGGAGAGCTTGCTAATCTTCCCATACGCAATTTACGCAACACCCTAACCTGATGAATGGCGCCTGTTACGTACGTTGATCAATTAAGACATGCACAGATCGTCGACTACTGGAAGGGAATGGGCGAGGCTTGATGCTTCGCGAACGAACGTCAGTGCCTCGCCGTCATCTGGAACGCGGCCCAGAAAATAGGCTTCGGATATTTGCGCTTGAGGTCGAGCTGGGCTTGGCGCATGGCATCAGCAGAGGGCTTTCCCGCCTTCAGGTAGGTATAGAACCCAGCCATCAGGCTCGATGTAGCTTCATCGTCGATGGGCCAGAGCGTTGATACCACCTGATTGGCCCCCGCATACAGAAAGCCTCGCACCAGACCAACCACGTCGTCCCCATTGGCAATTTTGCCTAAGCCTGTTTCACAGGCACTCAGCGTTACCAGCTCTGCATCCAGGCTCATCGAATAAAGCTCACCCACCGTCAGGCGATCCCGTGGATCGGTTGCAGAGTTGCCGGCCAGCATCAGTGCAGATCCTAGCGGATCGTCAGCATCGAACTTGCCGTGAGTGGCAAAGTGCAAGTAACGGAAGCCGGCACCATAGTCGATCAGGTTTTTCTTGCTTGCTTGTTCCTTCAACAACACCTCTGATTTGGAGAAAATCGTGGCCACCAGTTGAGCCTCTTTTTCAGCAAACGGCAGGTCGTATTTCCGGTCGCCAAGATCGGGATTGCCCAGCGCAAGCACGGTACCGGATTTGTCCGTAACGCGGCGTGCAGCAATGTACTTGAGCGTCGAGGCACTTGGCAGATAAGTGAGTTGGTAACGATCGATAAGGAACTCGCTACCGTCGAAAAGCGCGGCGAACGGAAGGTAGTGAAGTTTGCCGTGACCGGCAATAATCAGCTTCGAGTTCCGTATCAACGGTAGAAGCGGTGCAACTAGCCGGTCGTAAAGTTTCTTGCCGATAGCGGGATAGTCGTCGCTAAACTGTTCAATTGCTTGACGGAACGATTGAATCTCGCTTTCGAGATCGGCACGCTCGAGCTTGACGGCCTGGATTTGTTTTGCCTCGAAAACGAAAGCATACAAGTTCTGACTGTCGTAGTAGTAACTGACGATGGCATGGTCAGGGGGTAGGGCACGGTCAATGTCGTCGAGGCTAACCGTGGGTACGGATACCAGCGAGGCCAGTTCCGGCGCTTGGCTGCTCAACGCAGCGCGGGATTCGGTTTTAAGATTGCGCAAGTCGCCAAGAATCGCCGCGACCTGTGCCGGGGTGACTTCCTGCTTGCCTTCGAGCGAGTGCGAGGCGTGAACCAGCAAATCACGATCCGCGCTGGCGTCTCGCGTCAACGAAACTTCGTTGGCTTGGCTGCTGCCAAGAAGCTGACGAACTTTCTCGGCATCAGGACCGACGATGTGGAAATCCTGCTTGCTGGCAAGCATGTCGACCAGCGCACGGGATTTGGAGCGTTCTACCATAAGGAATGCATCTTCGATGCGACCGGATTGAAAAAGGAGCCGAATCAAGGCCTGGTAAACCGATTGTTTGTCACCGAAGAAACCAATCTTGGCGTTTTCGGTGCTGATGGTCGATCGCTGTTTCTCTATCTCGGCGACGGCGCGCTGGTAAAGCGAGATAGCTTCCTCAGGGCTTTGCTCGCTTTCGGCAATACGCCCCCGGTCATACAGTGCAGCCCAGTAGATGCCGGGCAGAGCAGCAATTTCTTCTCTGGCGAGTATCTCATCCAAATAACTCTTGGCTTCGGCCAGACGCCCGACTTCGACACGGGCATGGGCAACCTGGAATTTGGAAGAAATCGAATACTGATCCATGAACGGAGTTGCAATCAAACTAATCCCCGATCCGCTACCATGAGCCAGTGAAAACGCACCGAACACAAACAAGAAAAGATCGGAACCCAAAGTACTTTCATCGTCGGCCATTTCAAGTGCCGCCCGGTAGTCCCCCTGCGCCATGTAAGCTTTGACCAGGGCCATGCGTCGTTGTGTTCGAAATTTTTTGTCGATGCTCGCCTCGAATGTCGTGAGTTGGCTCTTTATTTCGCTGATGGCGAGCGCTGATTTTTCCTTATCGCCGCCAAGGCTGAAAACTATGGCTGCATGCGTCAAGGCGGTCAGATTAGTTTCCCCGCCCCGGCCACAAACCGCGTTGCCCGCATAAGAGGTAAAGCTACCTTCCCGGTCATCCCGGCATGTGGTTCTGGCTAATATCGACTGTGGCGTGTTTTTGTACGGCGCTGGCAAAGATGAATCAGGAATTTTCCCGCGCTGCTCCCAGGCGATCATAGCTTGTTTGATAGCGCCGGCCTGATCACCCAGTTCAAGCAGGATTTCTGATCGCTGCATAGGCTCGCGCACGCTAAGAGGATATTCGCCGCCGGGCGAATTCACTTCGATTCCAAGCGGGATGATCTGGATTGGAAACAATCGTGCTGGCTTGCCGACAGGGTCGCCGTACATGCTCACCGAAGCACCCACCGCATCCAGGCATTGCAGCGCCTGCCCATACTGTTTCGTCTCGTAGAGAGCGACGCAGTAGCGGAATAGAAACGGCTGTGCGGAGGGTTCGACCGGGTTTTGGGGAAT
The DNA here is from genome assembly GCF_900099695.1 of Propionivibrio dicarboxylicus. GTDB lineage: Bacteria > Pseudomonadota > Gammaproteobacteria > Burkholderiales > Rhodocyclaceae > Propionivibrio > Propionivibrio dicarboxylicus. The sequence continues at coordinate 166,922 of NZ_FNCY01000008.1, forward strand.
ACCGTTGGGAAACAACCTTTCCTGAAGAAAACGCAGATAGTCCGGACTCACCATGCCTTCGGAACCCTGCATGTATTTATCTTCGTACATCAGGGGAATATCGCCGCGCTCGATTGCGAGGGGGCCGGCGTCGGTCTGGATGTTCAGAGTTTCGGCGTAGGCGATGGAGGCCATGAGCATCGACAACAGGGCGGCAAGCAAACGGTTCATGACGCGAATTTTGGGCATGGAGAATGTCTCCTGTCGCAAAGGCGGGATCGAAGTTCGGCTAACATCGCGATCATTCTTACCCCATATGGGTGGGGCTGTCATGTCTGCTGTAACGCGTCGCACAACGCGCACAGTGGCTTGTCCAATCTGCGGGACCCAAGTGGCCAGGGCTGAAGCCGCGCCGAGGCGGCTGTTGTTCCTTCTGGCCAACTTAGACGGATCCGGATAAGAAAGCTGACATCAATCGCCTGTGATGCTGTTGAGCAATCTGCGCCCCGCCATTACGACGAACCCACCGCTTAGAAGACGATGAGGTGCGGAGGTTTCGACAGCGCGAGCCATCAGCATGCCGGATGGAAGAAAAACGGCGCTGCGTAACGTAACATCAGTTACTGGAAGTTCTTTTTTACACTGCCGACGAGTTCGCTCGGTGTTACCCAATACTCGCCTTGATGAACGCCGCTGCAGCCATTCTGCTCTTTATCGAGCCAGCCAGAGCGGTCTTTGGCGATTAAGTATCCCAATTGCAAATCTCCACGACATACCCGAACAATATCGCTGATGGCTTGTCAGAACGATGTCGCCCGATCACGACAAACATATGTCAAATGCATTTTTAATACTATCCCTGGTTAGATACGCGCCCAGACCTATCTCAAGCGATTTCATTGATTTCTTGAATATGTTGCTCTCGCTACTCGGGACTTCCGGTTTGTTGTAGCTGACCGCTGATTGGCGAACAGTTCTCTGCTGATTACATATTCGCCACGCTCCCTGTTCTCCAGACAATCCTGGCGTTCTCTAACCATAATCCGTTCATGCACAATGCAGAAAGAACACAGCTTGAGTGTCAGATATAGTCATGACGAGCGGGAAAAATTTCATGATGCATCGATCCTCTCGGAGTTCAGAAATTGCCCTGTGCCGGATCTGCTTTTAAAGGGCTCGACCTTCGCCATGTCCTTCAAATGTTTGACCATCTCGAATGTGATAAAGGCGTTTAAAGGTCGGGATGATTTTTTCGTCATGAGTGACTACGATTACCGCAGCTGAGTACTGTTGTGCCATTTGATTGAGGATGCGTATCACGGACAAGGCGCGCTCGCTATCAAGAGGCGCGGTCGGCTCGTCCGCGAGCACAACCGGGGGGTAGTTGGCCAACGCCCGCGCAATCGCTACCCGCTGCTGTTCTCCTCCGGAGAGTTGAGAAGGTTGCGCCTTGGCGCGGTGTCCAACATCAAGCGCGTCGAGCAGTTCCAAGGCACGCTGGCGCGATTCACTATTAGTGTGCCCCGCCAGCATCGGCAACAGCGCAACGTTATCCGTCACGTCAAGAAAAGGGATCAGATACGGCGCCTGAAAAACGAAACCGATACGATCACGGCGAAGCGCACGCAAATCAGAGATTTTCCAGCCTCCGTCGTAAATCACGTCATCACCGAGGGTCATTCGACCGCTGGTCGGTTCAATGACTGCGCCAAGGCACTTGAGTAACGTGCTTTTTCCAGAACCTGAAGGTCCGATGAGACCAACCACCTCGCCAGGGGCAACAGTCAGGTTGACATCCACGAGCGCGTTAACGGCGGTTTCACCGTCGCCATAGCGCTTGCGCAAGCCTTCAATTCGGATACCAAAGCCATTCATGTCAGCCACCAATGGCCGTGGCCGGATCGACGCGCAACGCTGCCCGGATAGCTAGCGTGCTGGCAATCGCGCAAATCACCATGACGGCAACGAATCCCCATAAGGCGTCGCTCGGTACGAGTAACACGTACTTCGGAAAGATCGGCGCCCATGCCGTAGCAACCATCTTGCCAACGATGAAACCGATAAGTCCGAGGCCAAGCGCCTGCTGCAAAATCATGGCGGCAATTGTCCGATTGTGCGTCCCGATGAGTTTCAACACAGCAATCTCGCGAATTTTTCCCAGAGTCATCGTGTAGATGATGAAAGCGACGATCGCCCCGCTTACAATCGCTAGAATCACCAGAAACAACGCAATCTGCTTGGCCGACGTGGCAATCAATTTCGCGACCAGTATTTCCTCCATCTGCTCGCGTGAATAAGCTTGCAGGTGCTTCCAACGTTCGATCTCGGCAGCGACGGCTGTCGGTCTGGCATTCGGGGATACTTGGACCAGAATGGCGTTAACGTTGCGATTGCTCGTTTGGGAGGCCACGATGGCGTCGAGTAATCCCGGCACCCACGGCCGGTTGAGGGATGGATTGGCCGCCGTCCTTGCCCGTTCATTGACGATCGCATCATTATCTTTGAGGAACTGCGCCTCTTGGGCATCCTTGAGCGGGACGAACACCATCGGATCTCCGCCAGACGAAACCATGCGCCGGGTCAATCCGACAACGACAAAATCATGGCGTCGGATACGAATCGATTCGCCAATTCGAAAGCCAGTCTTTACGTCCGCAACGGCCTCGTAATGGTTGCGCGTAACATGCCGGCCGGCGACCAAGTATTCCGGCTCGCCCGGCTGCCCCGGTTCAAAGCCGACCACCATGGTACGAACATCGGCGTCACCCTGACGCACTTGCATGGTCAGATAGGTCACATTTGCCGCGCGCGTAACGCCCGGCATGCCAAGAATCGCTCGGTAGAGATCATCGCGAATACTGGACGACTCGGCATAAGGGCCCAGGGTATCCTTCTGTACCACCCACAGGTCGGCACCGCTGTTGTTAAGGAGAGCCTTGGCGTCATCAACCATGCCCCGGTAGATGCCAGCCATCGATAAGGTGAGGCCAATCAACAGACCCAGCCCCATCCCGGTCAGAACAAATTTCCCCCAAGAATGCAGGATGTCTCGCCCGGCAAGACTAATCAATGCTTTCCTCCGACCAGTTGCTCTTCGACTCTGACGCGCGAGCTATCCGACAACTCTTTCTCGCTGTAGGCAATCACCCGGTCACCCTCCTGCAAACCTCCCAGGATTTGTATGTGCCCGTCCAGTCCAGAAAGCCCTAGTGTGACGGGCACGAATGTCGGCTGATCGTTCTGTAGACGCCAAACACCAGCCCCCCGTACCGTATGTTTGATAGCGGCATTGGGCAGAATAAGTGTCATCGGTCCGGGGGCAACGTGGATTGTCACTTCTGCGAGTTCACCAACCGTCAGGTCTGAGGGAACCGTGTCAAAAGCCACGAAGGCGATACGTTCTTCAGTCACGGCATCACTGAGGGGTTCAACACGGACGACTTTCCCTGGCAAGGTTATTCCCGGGTTAGCGCGCAACACGATCTCCGCCTTGAGCCCCCCCACGAGGCCACGCGACCGGCCCTGATCGAGACGGACTTTTAGCCATAAACTGTCCGGATCAATCAGCTTAAGCACCGACTGCCCCGCAATAACGGTCGACCCCGGCTCTGCATCTCGGCTGGTGACGATGCCATTACGCGGCGCCAGAAGAAACAAATTTTTCCGCTGTTGGTGCAATGCTGCCTGCTCGGCGTTCAGACGTGACAATTCCTGTCGCGCCCCAAGCAAATTGGCGTCTGCCGATTCAAGCGCCGCTTGTGCGGAAATGAGTTCCTGTTGTTTGCCCTCGACGGCGCTTGTACTGACAAACTTTTTCTCACCAAGGTCGAGATAGCGACGAGCATTTAGCGAGGCCAGATCTTTGCGAGCCAGTCCATCCTTACGCTGTGCCTCGGCGGCGATTAGCGCACTGTGGGCGCGCGCGTACGAGGCATCCATCGAGCGAATGCGCTCATCGAGGTCCACTGGGTCAATTTCGGCAAGATTTTGGCCGGCTTTGACGCGGTCGCCCACATCGACCTGAAGCGATCTGACGCGACCGGCTGCCGTCGGTCCGATGAAATAGCTTCGACGAGCCTCGACGGTAGCGATTCCAAACAGTGCTGGCGTCACGAGCCCGGTTTCGACCGATACGGTCGTAACGCGAATCGGCGCCAAGGGGCCGGAACGAACCCCGACAAATCCGAATCCGAGGAGCAGCAGCAATCCGACTAGCCACAAACCCGATTGCCTGGTGAAGAGCGCGGTGAGCTTCATGCGATGGCCATCCGTCTTTGTTGGTAGATGGAGGCTCAGGCGTTGCTTGGGCTGCGTCGCGCCGTCATCGCTCGGCTCAGTACCCCAATGTCCTCGGGGTTGAGAAGTCGGCGAGCGAGAGGCAGAAGGTAGCGGTTCTCTTTTTCTATGTGCCCACGGTACAACGCAGTCACGCGGCGAACCGCCGCTTCCTCAAGAAAAATGCTAGTGCCATCGATGATCGACGCCAACTGGTTGCGTACGGAATTCAATGCAGCACTCATCTGAATATGGTCTCCTAATAACTCGGATACCAGAGATCGCACCATTTCAAGCTCATTCTTGGCAGCTCTACGCAGTAGTCGGGGAAAAAGATTTTTTTCCTCATCTTCGTGATGATTCGCGCCGGCCAGATCGAAATAGCGCATGACATTTTGTGCCGCCTGCCGGGCTTGATCATCGGCACCGTGCAAGGGCAAATATTCGAGCAACCGCTCAAGGGTCTTGAGTTGCGCTTCGATGCGATCATGACAGGCCTCTAACATTTCGAGGGGCTCGTCCAATGAAGGTGCATGAGGCAACATGGAATCGGTCATGTGGATACTCCACAGAGATAATGCAATCGATGTTATTGAGAACAGCCGCGAAATCCGTCAAGCAACAGCGGAAAAATCCGACGCGCTGCATCCACCATTTCGGCTTCGCTGCGAAACAATGTGCTCTGCACGACAAGTCCTTGTACCGCACCTATGAACAACATTGCAGCGGTGGTCTCATCCAACGTGGGCGACAATTGGCCAGCCCTTTTTGCTTCGCCCAGAAGATCCAGCAACTGACGGCGATAACTTCCGATGATGTTCCGGACGCGTTCATGAAAGGGAGAATCGACAGGCCGTTGAAGTTCGTGAAAGAGAATGCGTGGGGCCCCTGGGAAATGAGCAACGAGGCCAACATGTTCCAAAAATACCCGCTCTAGCCGAGCAAGTGCATCGCCTTTTGAAGCAAATGCTGCATCAAGAACGGTACCGAGTTCCTTCTGCACCCACGCAAAGACCTCAACCCAAAGGCTTTCCTTGTCTGGGAAATGACGAAATAACGCCCCATGCGTCAATCCAACCCGATTCGCAATTGCCTGAGTCGTAATGCCTTCTGGACTGGCCTCTCGTGCCAATTCAAGTACTGCGGCGATTACCTGACGGCGGCGCTCAGCGGCCGGTAAGCGCCTTCGCGTTGGAGTCGAGTCCGCCATGAGTTTCCTTTCGAAAAGGGATTAGAGAGACTAATAAGTAAGTTGTTACTATCTTATTTGTCGAGACGTCAAAACGCAACACCTAAAAATAACTGCCTTTCACTGCAAGCCGGCGCTAAGAAAATTTCACGATGAAAACCGCATCGTGGTTCTTGCCGAAATTACTTCGATAAGCGCTTAACTAATCTGGGGACGCCCGATTGTTTCCGTCATCGCGTCAGGTGATAGAGCTTTCACCACTTCGCCAATAACGGGATCCACACCGAATCGGGAGCGTTACCTCCGCGACACTCTTTGGAAATAAGGCCGGTAGGCAGAAGCCCTGGCTAAATCTTAAAACGGGTGACGGATAACAACATTTGATGAGCGACATGTTCCAATGTCTTGGCCGAGTCAGAGGTGTTGTGCGCCGTCGTACTCGACTCCTCCGTTGCTTGCGCCACCCGTTCGACGGATTGAGCGATAACTTGGCTGGCAGTCCCTTGCTCAGAAATAGAAGCAGTTATGTCGCTGACAACGCGAACAACCTCTCCAGAGCTATGTTGGATTTGTTCGATGGATGAGCCTGCTTTCTCCGCGAGCATGGTGCCCTTATCAACTTGTTCGACCGTTTTTTGCATGTCTCCAACTGCGGTTTGTGTATTGGCCTGCATTTTGGAGATCATATTCGAGATTTCACCGGCCGAAGCTGTGGTGCGTTCTGCCAGTTTTCTAACTTCGTCGGCAACAACAGCGAACCCTCGGCCTGCTTCACCGGCTCTAGCGGCTTCAATGGCCGCGTTCAGCGCCAGCAAATTCGTTTGATCGGCAACTTCTCGAATAACTTGGACAATGCTTGATATCTGGACCGACTGTTCCCCCAGATTGTTTATCACTCCCGAAAACTCTTTCACCGACGTCACAATTCGATGCATTTCCTCTACTGCGCTCCGGATTACAGCGCCGCCTTCTTCGGCGAATCGCCCAGCGTGATGTGCAAGATCCATTGCTTCTTTGGCATTGTCAGCCACATGGCTGATGCTGACCAACATTTCTTCGATCGACGCAGCCATTGTCGCCGCAGAACTGCTGTTAACCTCGGCGGCCTTTGCGGACTCGTTCGCGCTCACGTCCATCTGCTTGGCACTGGTATCAATCGCTGAAATCGACTCATGCAACTCTGCCAGCGTTTGTCTTAATACGTGGACCAGATCGTTGAATGCCTCCGCCGTTTGTCCAATCTCATCACGACTGTCGATCGCCACGACCTTCGTAAAATCCTTGTTGCTGCTAATTTCGGCGATTACCGATCGGATTGTGCTTAGCGGCTGGGTGATCGACCGAATAATGAGATAAGAAAGAACGACACTCAGTACGAGTCCCAGCGTGATAAAGCCAATTGCAACCATCCGAGCACTTAGGTAGTTATCTTGGGCACGTTCAAATTCGCTCTTGGCGTTTGCCTGGATATAATTGGTTAAGGCCGTAGCCGAAGCATGTGCCGCTGCATAGGTTGGGTTCAAATTTCTCAGCAAAATTTCGTCGGCTTTGTTGTATTCGCTAGCAACCAGAGCTGCTTTTGCTGGGTCCAGACCCTCCGCCAAATAGCGTGATCGACTTTCCGCATATTTGTCGGCCAGCGATTTCTCTTCATTGCTCACGGAGTGCTTCAAATATTCTTGCCACAGGGCAGTGATCTCATCCCGGTTTTTGGCAATACTGTCGATATGCACTGAGATCGGATGATCATGGAGTTTGGATAACGGGTTGCTCGGGTCGTGCTGTAAAGCCAGCATGACTTGGGAGCGGTTATCGTTCATCAGCAGTGTGATTTTGCTGACGATATTCGACGGTACTAGACGATCGTTGAATGACGCGTCCAGGGCCACATTGCTGTTCTTCGCAGTATTTAGCCCAACGAAGCCCACGACCGCGATTACGACCAGCATGATCGCAGCAAGAATTACGAGCCTTGGGCCGATATTTATGTTTTTCAACGCGTTCTCCGATCACCAAATTCGCAGTAACTAGCCTTGAATTCTTGGCTACCCGTGGTTCGTTCGGGCTTATACCACATAAGGACTGCCAATTTCCATGATCTATGTCAGGGAAAACTTCGGTAGGTTTTGCTTTGAAATTGACATTTCCTGAGGTAAGGCGATACTGCAACAGAATATTTACGGCATTGCCTTTCTGCCAAGCTTTCCGGAGAAAAACCGTGCAACTCAATACATTGGAAGGCATCTTGGGCCAGCTTCAAGCGATCCGGGAGGCGGATATCCGGACAAGGTAATCGCGTGACGACCCGAGTGATCCCATGTGCTGTTTAGATGAGGCGCGTACCGTGCTTTGGTCCTGCCCCGCCGACTTTGATGAATACGGAAGCAAGGACACGGCGAATAGAGGAGAGTTACGCGGCCATGTGCAGGCACTGTATCAGGCTATCCTCCGGGGAAACTTGGTCGTCGTGTGCAGCGAGGGAGCGAAATATTTGCCCGAAGCACATGGTCCGAATTTCCATTTATCGGTGGGGAGGCGTGCATTCCTTGAATATCTGGAACGCTTCTCTCTCCCAGGTATCACAGCACTCGATCCAGCCGAGCAGTAATTTGAAAAATAGGACTGTAGTCCGTCCTTGTCACCAATTCGCTATCAACCAAAATGTGTTTGCTCCAGACAGAGGAAGAGTTATTGCTCGGTAATCCAGAGCCTTTGGAGACATCGGCAATGACGGGGGTGTTTTATCCGGGCAAATTGATGCTCGACTGGCCAGGCAATGCGCTTCAGACGTTCGGGTATGTCTTTTACAAGGTGTTTGACGGCAGGTTCGACACCAAAAATGGGGCAGGCGCCCATTCGCGATCAATCAAGCCAGTGTGCACATTGCTTACATGCCCGAGGCTAACCTCGGAGACTTCTGACAAGTCCGTTACTCTCCATGCGCGGCCGGGTTCGCGGAGCATGGCGCGTAAGACTTGCGCAGACTTAGGCCTAAATAACGATTTGAGCTCGCGTTGCTCCGCCGCAGGCCTGTCGGTTAACCTCGATCGTGTTGATCAGGCACTTATCTGTCACCAACGAAGTACAGAAGTCCTCCCGCAAGACCGCGGGTTGCTAGGGTATTCGCGGGCGGGCGGCGCCGGCGTTCCGGAGGATGGAACCGGCGCTGTCCAACCCGGTCTTATCGGCACGAATCCTTTTCAGGAGATGGTCATGAAAAGCAATGTCGGTGGCATCGATAAGGTAGCGCGGATCGTTGTTGGCGTCGTGCTGCTCGGCTGTGCGCTGGCGGGTATCGGCGCGCCCTGGACCTATGTCGGCATAGTCCCGCTGGCGACCGGGCTGCTCGGCTGGTGTCCGCTCTATCCCTTGCTCGGCTGCAATAGCTGCAAGAAATCCGACTAGCTGCGGCGATCGCGGCAAGGTTCGCCGCGGTCGCGGGTGTATCCCGTTTGTCCTATGCTGATGGTGTTGCCCGCAAGGGGGCGCCAGGCGTTTTCGTATCCGTAGCTTCGTGCGACGACCGGGGTCGTCCCTAGGCGCATTATCGTTTACTATATATTTGCCGATATAATATCGAAAGGTATACTATTTCCGTGTCAGTCTTGTAGCGAGAGTTCGTATGGCCACCGAAGCTTTGAGTATTGAACGGATGAACGCCGCGGCCGGCGAGGCAACGGCGATTCTGCGCGCCTTGGCCAACGAGTCCAGGCTGTTGTTGCTGTGCCAGTTGTCGAACGGCGAGTTGTGTGTCAGCGATCTGGAAGAGCGGCTCGATATCCATCAGCCAACCTTATCGCAGCAACTGGGCGTGCTGCGTACCGAGGGGCTGGTGACGACGCGGCGCGAGGGCAAGAAGATTTTTTATTCGATCCGCGACACACGGGTGCTGACCCTGCTCAGGACCATGTACGAGGTGTTCTGTCCCAAAGCGGAGCGTGGCTGATCATGACAATCGGGAATCGCATGAACGAGAGACTGAATATTCAAGCAGCGATGCCGGGACGGGTGACGCGCGGCCTGCTGGCCTTGCTGTTGGGCGGGGTGGTCGCGTCGGCGGCGGTCGGCGCCGAGTCGCTGGCGAGCGCGCCGGTGCGGCAGGAGGCCGGGGGCGGCGTCTATGTCGCCGAGGGCGGCGTCGAGGCGGTGCGGCAGACCGTCGTCTCGGCGCAGGTGCCGGGCGTCATCAGCCAGCTTGGCGTCAAGGCCGGCGACGTCGTCCGCAGCGGTCAATTGCTGCTGCAGATCGACGCGCGTGCCGCCAATCAGGCGAGCGTCGCCAGCAGCGCCCAGGCCGAGGCGGCACGCACCGCCTTCGAGGTCGCCAGCAAGGACTACGCGCGGCAGAAGCAGCTTTTCGAGAAGGAGTACATCAGCGCGGCGGCGATGGAGCGGGCCGAGGCGCAGTACCGTGCCGCGCGCGCCCAGGCCGACGCCGCCGGCGCGCAGGCGCAGGCCGCGCGCGTGCAGACCGGCTTCTTCGCGCTGTCGGCGCCCTATGCCGGCGTCGTCGCCGACGTGGCGGTCACGCTGGGCGACATGGCGATGCCGGGGCGCGCGCTGATGACCGTTTATGATCCCGCTGTCCTGCGTGTCAGCGCGATCGTGCCGCAGAGCCAGGCCGAACGCGCCGTACCCGGCGGCAAGCTGCGCATCGAGTTGCCCGGTGCACCCGAGGCGCAGCGCTGGATCGATCCGGCGAAGCAGGTGTGGCTGCCGGCGGCCGATCCGGCCACGCACACGCAGCAGCTTCGGCTCGAATTGCCGGCCGGCACGCGCGGCGTCCTGCCGGGGACTTTTGCGCGCGTGCATCTGCCGGTCGCGGCGGGCGTCGCACAGCGGCTTTTCGTGCCGGCCAAATCGCTGTTCCGGCGTGCCGAACTGAGCGCCGTCTATGTCATCGACGCCAACGGCCGGGCGCATCTGCGCCAGGTGCGGCCGGGGCCGGTGGCCGGCGACGAGGTCGAGATCCTTTCCGGCGTAACGGCCGGCGAACGCGTCGCCGTCGATCCGCTCGCCGCCGCGCGCACTCGCTGAGCGATGGGACGGGTCATGCAAAACGAATTGAACGTTTCCGGACGTATCGCCGCCTTCTTCCAAAGCGCGCAGATCACGCCGCTGCTGGCGCTGGTCGCCTTCCTGCTCGGCGTTTTCGCGGTTGTCATCACGCCGCGCGAGGAAGAGCCGCAGATCAACGTGACGATGGCCAATGTGCTGATCCCGTTTCCCGGCGCCTCGGCCAAGGATGTCGAACAGATGGTCGGCATGCCGGCCGAGCAGGTGCTGAGCCAGATCGCCAACGTCGAGCACGTGATGCTGGTGGCACGGCCGGGGCTGGCGATCGTCACCGTCCAGTTCGAGGTCGGCGTGCCGCGCACCGAGGCGCTGGTGCGCCTGCACGACACCTTGCAGAGTAATCGCGACTGGCTGCCGCCAGGGCTCGGCGTGCTCGAACCGATCGTCAAGCCGAAAGGCATCGACGACGTCCCGATCGTCTCGCTGACCCTCTGGTCCAAAGACAACGGCATCGGCGCCTACGATCTCGAACGCTTGGCGCACAGCATCGAGAGCGATGTCAAACGCGTCGCCGGCACGCGCGAGGTGACGACGCTGGGCGGGCCGGGGCGCGCCATCAACGTCGAGGTCGATCCGCAACGCCTCGCCGCGCACGGCGTCACCGTCGCCGATCTCGGCGCGACGCTGCGTTCGGCCAATGTCGGCATGCCGATCGGCGAACTCACCGCCGCCAATCGCGCCGTCGCCATCGAAGCCGGTCCCTTCCTCGAAAACGCGCAGGCGGTCGCCGACCTCGTCGTCGGCGTCAATGCCGGCAAGCCGGTCTTCCTGCGCGAAGTGGCGACGCTGTCGGACGGTGCGCCGCCGCCGACGCGCACTGTCTGGCACGGCACTGCCGGCAAGGATGCCGCCGAGTATCCGGCGGTGACGATCGCCGTCACCAAGAAGCCCGGCCAGAATGCCGTCGAGGTCGCCGATCGCGTCATCCGCCGCGTCGACGAACTGCGCAACACGCTGATCCCCGAGGCCGTCGAGGTCACGGTGACGCGCAACTATGGCGAGACCGCTAACGACAAGGCGCAGAAGCTGATCCAGAAGCTCCTCTTCGCGACCGCGTCGGTCGTCATCCTCGTCTTCTTCGCGCTCGGCCGCCGCGAGGCGGCGATCGTCGGCACGGCGGTGATCCTGACGCTGGCGGCAACGCTGTTCGCCTCCTGGGCCTGGGGTTTTACCATCAACCGGGTCTCGCTGTTCGCGCTGATTTTCTCGATCGGCATTCTCGTCGACGATGCCATCGTTGTGGTCGAGAACATCCATCGCCATCAGGCGCTCGATCCCGACAAGCCGCTCGACGAGATCATCCCGCCGGCGGTCGACGAGGTCGGCGGACCGACGATCCTGGCGACGCTGACGGTGATCGCCGCCTTGCTGCCGATGGCCTTCGTCGGCGGCCTGATGGGGCCGTACATGAGCCCGATCCCGATCAACGCGAGCATGGGCATGCTGCTGTCCCTGACCGTCGCCTTCGTCGTCACGCCTTGGCTGGCGCGGCTCTGGCTCAAGCACGGGCATCATGGCGGCGCCGGGCTGGCGGCGAGGATCACGCCCTTCTTCCTGCGCGTCTTCTCGCCCTTCCTCGACGAGGCGCGCGGCAAGGCGCAGCGTGCCAAGCTCGGACTGGCCGTGCTCGGCCTCATCGCCTTTGCCGTGCTGCTGCCGGTGATCGGCTGGGTGCAGCTGAAGATGCTGCCCTTCGACAACAAGTCGGAATTCCAGGTCGTCGTCGATATGCCGGCCGATGCGCCGGTCGAGCGCACCGCCGCCGTTCTGCATGAACTCGGCGCGTATCTGGCGACGGTGCCCGAGGTCGTCCATTACCAGGCCTACGCCGGCACGGCGGCGCCGATCAACTTCAACGGGCTGGTGCGCCAGTACTACTTGCGCAGCGGCGGCGCCGTCGGCGATCTCCAGGTCAATCTCGTCGACAAGCACCATCGCGACGCCCAGAGCCATGCCATCGCCATGCGGGTGCGGCCGGCGCTGCAGGAGATCGGCAAGCGCCTCGGCGCCAACGTCAAGGTCGTCGAGGTGCCGCCGGGGCCGCCGGTGCTGGCGCCGATCGTCGCCGAGGTCTATGGGCCGAGCGATGCCGGCCGGCGCCAGGTGGCCAAGGCGGTGCGCGCCATCTTCGAGAAGACGCCGGGCGTCGTCGATGTCGACGACAGCAGCATCGTCGAGGCGCCGCGCAAGCTGCTCGTCATCGACCGGCGCAAGGCGTCGGCGCTCGGCGTGCCGCAGGGCGCCATCGTCGCGACGCTACGTGCCGGGCTGGCCGGCGAGGCGGCGGCCTATCTGCACGACCAGAGCAAGTATCCGGCGCCGATGTCGCTGCATCTGCCGGTGGCGGCGCAGGGCAATCTCGACGCGCTGCTGCAGCTCGGCGTCAAGACCGCCGCCGGCCGTATCGTGCCGCTCGCCGAACTGGTGACGGTCAGCGACACGCTGCGCGAGCAGCCGATCTATCACAAGGACGGGCTGCCGGTGAATTTCGTCGTCGCCGACATGGCCGGTCGCGTCGATAGTCCGCTCTACGGCATGTTCGAGACGCGTTCGGACATCGCCGCCACGGTCGCCCCCGATGGCGGACAGATCGGCGAGTTCTTCGTCGCGCCGCCGAGCGATCCGTACCGCGGCTTCAGCCTCAAGTGGGACGGCGAGTGGCAGATCACCTACGAGACCTTCCGCGACATGGGCATCGCCTATGCCGTCGGCCTGGTGCTGATCTACCTGCTGGTGGTCGCGCAATTCGGTTCCTACCTGACGCCGCTGGTGATCATGGCGCCGATTCCGCTGACGATCATCGGCGTCATGCCCGGTCACGCGCTGCTCGGCGCGCAATTCACGGCGACGAGCATGATCGGCATGATCGCGCTGGCCGGCATCATCGTGCGCAACTCGATCCTGCTCGTCGACTTCATCAACCTGCAGATCCGCCAGGGCGTCGCTTTCAAGGAGGCGGTCGTCAATTCGGCGATCACCCGCGCCCAGCCGATCGCACTCACCGGCATCGCCGCCATGCTCGGCGCCTTCTTCATTCTCGACGACCCGATCTTCAACGGCCTGGCGATCTCGCTGATCTTCGGCATCTTCGTGTCGACGGTGCTGACGCTGATCGTCATCCCCTTGCTGTATTTCATGGCCTATCACCACCGTCTGCACCTGATCGAAAGGAGCCCCTCATGACCTCGTGGCGTCTCGTCCGCATCATCGCCGGTGCCTTCATTCTCCTGTCATTGGCCTTCGGCATCGAGGGCAGTCCGCTCTTCCTCAGCGCCTGGTGGCTGGCGTTCACCGCCTTTGTCGGGGCGAATCTGCTGCAGAGCGGGCTGACCGGCTGGTGTCTGATGGAATGGCTGTTGCGCAAGCTCGGCATCGCGCCGGGGTGCTGAAAGGATGTTCATGAAACGAATCTTGAACCAGGGCGTCTGGCTGCTGGCCGGGGCCTTGCTGATGCCGTCGGCCGGCGCGATCAGCCTGCAGGAGGCATGGGAGGCGGCGCGCGACGCCGATCCCGAGTTCGCCGCAGCGCAGGCCGAGGCCGAGGCCGGCGCCAAGCGCCGCGACCAGGCGCGGGCGCTGTGGCTGCCCTCGGTCAGCGCCAGTGCCGCGTCGGGGCGGGCCAACAGCCAGTCGACGACGCGCGACGCCGGTTTTTCGGCGCCGGGATTCGGCACCTCGCGCAATGTCGATTTCCAGACCTCGATCAACAACGGCACGCTCAATCGCTGGACGGTCAATGCCATCCAGCCGCTCTACAGCCGCGACCGGCTGGCGCAGAGCCGGCAGCTCGACGCCGCCGCCGATGCCGCCGACGCCGGCTGGCTGGCGGCACGGCAGGCGGCGCTGTTGCGCACGGCCGAGCGCTATTTCGCCGTCGTCCAGTCGGAAACGGCGCTCGATCTCGCGCGTCGCCAGCAGGTTGCCGTCGAGCGCGCCCGGGTCGAGGCCCAGGACCGTTACCGTCTCGGCGACAAACCGATCGTCGATAGCCACGAAGCGACCGCGCGCGCCGAAGCCGTGCGTGCGCAGGTGCTGCTCGCCGAGAGCGATCTGACGCTGCAGCAGCAGGCGTTCGAAGATCTGGTCGGCCGCCGTCCGACCGAATTGTGGCGGCCGCGCGCGCAGGCCGGCGAGGCGCCCGGCACGCTCGAGGACTGGTTGCAGAAAGCCGTCGACGGCAGCCCGACGCTGCGCATGCTGTCGGCCCGTCTGGTCGCGGCGCAGGAGGAGGCGAGCCGCCACGGCGCCGCCGCCGCGCCGAGCGTCGATCTCGTCGCCCAGTCGGGGCGCGAGCGCCTGGCCGGCAGCGGCGATTACGGCGCCAATGCGCTCAACGACCTGCGCAGCAGCATGATCGGCGTGCAGGTGACGATTCCGATCTTCACCGGCGGCATGCGCAGCGCGCGCCAGGAGGAGGCGCTCAAGCTCGCCGACAAGACGCGCTTCGAGAACGAGCGGGCGCGGCAGCAGGTCGAGCAGTCGACGCGCGCGGCCTGGCTCGGCGTTACCGTCGGCGCGACCCGGGTCAAGGCGCTCGAGGCCAACGTCAAGGCCAGCCTGGCGCGGCTCGACGCCACCCGGCTCGGCCACCAGGTCGGTGACCGGACGATGCTCGACCTCCTTAACGCCGAGAACGACGCGTCTAACGCCCAGCTCGAATTGCTCAAAGCTCGCCTCGGCGTCATCCTCGATCGTTTGCGTCTGGCGGCGTCCGCCGGGATGCTCGACGAGGCGCTGTTCGAGACGGTCAGCCGCAGCGCGCTGGCGCGGGAATAAGGTTAGGCGCCCGCCATTTCAGCATGGCTTCGAGCAGGTCGGGGTCGATCGGGTTGCCGAGGTGCCAGAAGCCCCTCAGGAGCAGCCTCATTGAAGCGTTAGCCGTTGGGTTGGTCGTCTTAATGCTGATTTACCGATCATGGCGTTGTGTGGTTGGCACGTATTCTCAGGCGCAGGTGCAGCAATATTGACGCCGTGAGTGATTTAGATGCCAAGTAGATTAAAGGACGTCTTGCCTTTACCAGTCACAGCACATCCTCCAAAATTTGAGATGCTGCTCTTACTGCATCAACACATCGTGTCGCCCGCAACTCTTGGAATTTCTCATTATGCTCGGACGAGCCTACCGTTACGCCTAAAATCCCCTCACAAGAACAGGCTGTCATTCGATCCTTGAATTTGGTCAGGAATATCTGCCCCAGAGCATATGTATGAGCTTTGGCTTCAAGATCATCATGGTTGCTCATTCCGTGTTTCATGGAAATGGCGAGAAGTGCCCCGCTAGCTGTGCCGCACAGTCCTGTGCCAATCCCGCAGGTTCCACTACCAAAAATGGTAGAAATCTTCATCGCGTCCAATTTTTTCATGACGCCAGGCTCACAAAAAGGAATGAAGATAGACTGGCTACAGGTATGCTTTTGTAAAAAAAGTTCAACCGCTTGTTCTTCTCTTTTCATGGTATTAGTTCTCAAGCACCTATGTGTTTTCTGCTTGTTTGGAATTGTCGAGGCAATTCAGTCATATGAAAATCACTTTTTCTCTTTCAGCTTCATAATGCCAAGAGCATCCATGACGATTTTTTCATACACAGTCTCCGTAGTTCCTAGCCTCATTTTTCGCATGAAGTATTTTTCATAGGCGATTTTCGCAAGATGTACCCATTTTCCGCGTGAAAACCAATTTACGTTACGCGGAGGAATCTGCGGAAGTGCAACGAATGCGGCACCAGAGTCGCCAAAGTCAGCCAAGCAGACTGCATTCCATGTTGCTCTTTCTTTCGGTTCCCTACCTGCAATAATTTCGGCAATGTTGTGTGCTGTTGCGGTTACCATGGACTCGATCATATACCCAGTTTTCGGAGTACCTGTAGGGACAGGCGTCACTTCAACCGGGG
This sequence comes from Propionivibrio dicarboxylicus, assembly GCF_900099695.1. GTDB lineage: Bacteria > Pseudomonadota > Gammaproteobacteria > Burkholderiales > Rhodocyclaceae > Propionivibrio > Propionivibrio dicarboxylicus. The sequence goes on from NZ_FNCY01000008.1 coordinate 183,331, forward strand.
GGATGGCGACACAGACACCCACAGCGAAAATGTTTTGATACTTCGGGTTGCGCTGATGCGGGTCGATCAAAATAAAGCCACGTGGATTGGTTAGCCCTTCAATTCCAAATACAGCATCAACCCCTTTGAATGCTGGAAGCAACATCGAGTATTTGAAGGGTAGTTCGTGTTCTCTTTTGGGCTTCCCATCCTCGTCATGCTCTGTAACACACATCTTACCAGGCTCGATTTTGGTTACTTTTGCATTACATATCCATTTGATGTGTTTCTCACGCAGTATCGATTCCATCATTCCTTTTGAATCACCAACGCCACCAAGTCCAAGATGTCCGATGTACGGTTCAGAGGTAACGAAAGTCATTGGTACACGATCACGTATCTTGCGATGGCGAAGATCAGTCTCCATTGTCATTGCGAATTCATAGGCAGGACCAAAACAAGACGCCCCCTGTACCGCTCCAACGACTATGGGGCCAGGATCAGCGACGAATCTACTCCACTCTTCCTGCGCATGCATCGCATGGTCAATGTTGCAAACCGACTGGGTATATCCATTCGGACCCAATCCCGCTATCTCGTCGAAAGCCAGCTTCGGTCCTGTTGCAATGATTAAGAAATCGTAGTCGAGTTCACGACCATCATCGAGGTCCAACAAATTGTTCTCTGGGCGAATGCGGCTGACGCCAGAAGCAATAAAACCGATCTCTCGTTTTTTCAGTAAGGGGGCAATTTCAAGTTCAACCTCGTCGCGATTACGCCAATTGACTGCGACCCAAGGATTCGAAGGAACAAAATGAAACTTAGGAGTGTTTGATACAACGGTTACAAGATCTTCCTTGCGAGCCAAGGCGCGCATTTCGTACGCCATTGCCATGCCGCCTATACCGGCACCAATGATTACAATGTGAGCCATTGACTCCTCCTGTCGTTTAGTTGACAAAATTTGGAATGCCAAATATTGCTTGGTTGCCTCTCTTTTGTTTTCGATTGAGATTTTATGGGCGTAGAAAATGCCGCCTCAGCTAGCAAAAACGGCCATGGATACAGCATGCAGCGAAAATCGAATATGCCAGCTAATTAAGGGTATGCTTATATTTTATCTGGGTCAACTTTCGTTATTCTGCAGAGAACGCCTTAATAGGGGGCGTCTCAGAAAACGGAAAATAAAGCACGCTAAGCCGGTTGCATCGGTCGAAACGGCCTGAACTTGCCCGCACCAACCTTGGCGCTGCTGCGGCACAGGTAATCTCCGGTCAGGTTGAGTGTTCCCAGCCCAGCAGAGACAGGCATTGCAGGCTCTCTGCATCCGAAAACATAGTGACTCGGTTCGAAAAATTCGTGAAATCGTCGAATGATTTCTGCCACCCGAAAAGATTCTGAAGCCATCTGTTCGATTGTTTCGCGCGGTCTATTCCCATATTCCCCTTGTCGGATGAGTTCCCTGTAAGCATCGTTTTCCACATCTTTAATCTGTTGAATCAGGAATCTCAATCTCGGTTCTCGAGAGCGAATGCTCCATCTGGTAAATGCACGAGACAAGGTTGATACAGCCATGGCGTTCGAGTTCGGTAACGGAAAGTTCGGCTGCTGCAAGTTCTCCAACGGCATCTTTGTCATAGCCGGTAACCAAAAGAACCCAGTCCACGCCGCTGTCTTTGCCGCGGATGCGTTGTTCTTTCGTCATTTCGGGAGTAAGCGCAGCCTCAAACTGATGGGCGCTCACTAGTCCGGTTTTTTTGTGCAGCGAAGCCAAGGCTTTACGTGCGAGCCAATCGCGCAACGCGACTTCATGTTCTGGGTCAGGGCTGAATCGGAGCAGTAAACAGTAACTTCCTAAACCATAACCGCCACTGAATACGAGGCGGCAGAATCCACGGTTCATGCCGTGGTAGTACTTCATCATCTTCGCCGTCCACACGCTTGGGTTGTTGAGCCGATCGAGATATGGCGAAGCGGAAAGCGTTTCAAGATCGCTGACCTCGTACATCACGAAGTAACGAGGGCTACTGTCTTTTGAACTCCATCGCGAGCCTCGCAGGAAACCGGGAATCGACATCCGTTCATGAAGATGCTCGTGCGAGTGCCAGTGGTCATGTTCGGAGATTGCATTCGGAGCGATGTCAAACGCCAGAATCATTGCAGCTTCGCCTAACAGTGCCATGTTTCCTCCGCAAGGTTGATAGAAGGACGAATCATCGAGCTTTTTTCCTCTTCAAGCCTTCGTTTTCTCGGAAGCAGTTGTCAAAGGAGCAGGTTGCCGAAGATTAGGCAGGAATACCGCGAGTAGTCCGATCAATGGTAGGAATGCACATATTTTGTACACCGTGACGATGCCCCAGAGGTCGGCTAGTTGTCCTAGGACGGCAGCACCGATTCCGGCCAGCCCAAACGCTAATCCAAAGAACAATCCGGATACCGTACCTATCTTGCCGGGGAACAATTCCTGTGCATAGACCAGAATCGCAGGAAATGCGGACGCGAGCATAAAGCCGATGATCATGGTTAAGGCCACCGAAAGATCCGGCCCAACATAAGGAAGAAATAGCGTGAATGGCGCCACCCCGAGGATGGAAACCCAGATCACTTGTCTGCGTCCGATGCGATCACCGATTGGGCCGCCGAGCAACGAACCTGCAGCTACTGAAAGCAGGAAGTAGAAGAGGTGATACTGCGCTGATTTCGTATCAAGATTGTACTGATGCATCAGGTAGAAAATTAGGTAGCTGTTGATACTGGCTAAGTAGAAGAACTTCGAAAAAATCAGTGCTATCAGCACCGTTAACGTACGAGCGACATGGAGAGATGGCAGAGCATCTCCAGAAGAGCGCGAAATTATCGATGGTTTGCGTTGATGTTGTCGGTACCAGCGACCAACTCCAATCAGCACGATCATCGCCAGTAAAGCGATCAATGAGAACCCGGCAATGCTGCGTTGTCCATAAGGCAGAACGATCCAAGCTGCAAGCAGAGGGCCCGTGGCGGATCCCGCGTTTCCGCCAACTTGGAAAATTGACTGCGCGAGTCCGTGTTGTCCACCTGAAGCCATACGTGCTACACGCGCTGATTCCGGATGAAAGATCGCAGATCCGGTACCGACCAATGCTGCGGCCAGCAGTACGGCTGGAAAACTCGCTACCATTGACAGCACGAGCAAGCCAATCAGCGTGCAACCCATGCCTATCGCAAGCGAGAAAGGTTTTGGATGACGATCGGTATAAAACCCAACTACAGGTTGCAGTAGCGAGGCTGTGAACTGGAATGCCAGCGTGATCATTCCGATTTGGGCAAAGCTGAGACCAAACTCCATCTTGAATAAGGGATAAATGGCCAGCATGAGAGACTGAATGGTGTCGTTCAGGAAGTGGGAAAAACTGATGGCTCCTAGAACTTTGAAAGCAGTTTTGCTTGTCTGGGGTCTTGCTGCAAGATTTGCTTCCATTCAATTCCTGAAAAAAATACTAAGAGCATCAGCCCCGGGTCAATTTGCCCTTTTTTCTCGTAGGCCGTTCTAATGTTTTACTTCGCTGAGTGCGGAATCCTGCACAGTTGAGCACAAATTTTTGTTTTGCATTTTCCCTAATCGTTTATAGCATATGCCATATATCATGGCAATGTTACCAGAACCCCTCCGAAATTCTATGATCACTCACGAACCATAGCCATTCCTCACGAAAGTCGAGGGGGATTTGGCTCGCCTCTGCACTGCGAACTGTTGGAATTCGCTGTCTTCTCACAAAACGTTGTGTGCATAAGTGGCTTGGTAGCCCCCTATTCGCCTTACTAGGCACCGAAGCGTTGGCACGCTTCGGGTTTTTCCTTTGGCGGTGTTGGCTCGTTGTTGATTACACGGTCTGAGCAACACCTCCCAGCTGGTCAACAAAAAAATGCCGGACTTCTCGGCCGTTCTGTCCGCATGAAATGGCGAACGTCCGGATGAGGAATCTCAGCAGACGCTTGTGCGTCAACACTGACAAAGGCGGTTTTTGCAACGACCTGTTCAGCGGACCTCAATGCCGAGGACTACTTCGATCGACTACGCGTCATTGCACCTCTGGCGATCCGACGGGTTCCTTTGGGTATGCAAGTGCCATCTGTCTGAGAGCTGCAAGAGCCCTAGGCGCGTCGGCATGAAAGTCCGTAGTATTCGCTTCCAGGCTGAGCCGGCCGCGGTAGCCGATGGCACGGACATTAGCGAAGAAGGGCGCGTATCCCGGATGCTCCATAGGTTGACTGGGGAAGGAGCGGCCGCCCCATGGGTTAGCGAAGTGCAGGTGGGCGATCTTATCTTTTGCCTTCACTAGAATCGTCGGTTCCTCACTTTCCTCCGCGAGATGGAAGAAGTCGACGACGATCTGGATTTTTGGGTGGTTTATCTGTATCACTAGGTCGTAAGCTTCGGCAACGTTATTGATGATGTTCGATTCCGCTTTGCGCAACGGTTCCACGGCGATCACGAAACCGTATTTGTGGCAGACAATCTCATCTCCCATCCACAACAGGAACTCTTGCAGCTGATCCCACGCGCGGCCTCTGGAAAAACCATCCGGCACATTGCGGGAACTGGGACTACCGAACATGATCGTACGCACGCCTAGGACCTCCGCGCGGGCCAGCGCCTTCCCGACATAATCGCGGACGTGGGAAAGATCGATACCCGGGCCCACGATCTTCAAGTCCGCAGGCAACAACGTACACATGGCTTCGACGTGGATTGGGCAGGCTCTTGCCGCATTGACGGCCTCGCGGAACGAAGTCTCGCTAAGTTGCATGATTTTCACTCCGGCGGGCTCGACGTAATCAAACCCCCACTCGGCGAGCTTGTCGATTTCCGCCAGTGGATCGTAGTGATCAAACTGTGCCACGCCGAATCGTAACTCGCACGAGCCCCCTTTGGTCGACAGAAGACTATCCATCTTGATCCCCATGTAGATTTTCTAGCCGCGCCGTCTTGTTTTTGATTTACTGCGCTTGTTAAGCGAGAGTCTAGTGCATCCGTGCTGGCAATGTGCGGCGATTAACACGAAATTTTGGTTTGAATCAGCAGTCTAAGTGGCGATGACGTCGTTCGCACTCGATGATTGACTGAAGCCCCCATCACTGGGCTTTCCCAACGCATTTCGCACAAGGATGGAAATTGGCCGAGTATTTTCACCTACGACAACCCTGACGCAACTTGGCATCGTGATTCCGAGACAACGTTTTCCTTGAGGACGTTACCTTCACCCCGATTTCTCTGTCGCTCCCGACTCAAGAGCACACGGTACTAACACTCCCCCTTTTGACAAACATCAGAAAGAGAAGCATTTGTCCGCCTTACAGAGGTGTCAAAACGCATTTGTGCCCGATCGTGATCGTTTAAAAAGAGCCAATCCGCCCCGGTTTGCATCCGGTTGCTCTAACGGATATGATTTAATCAATATGTCAATGTCACGTTAATTTGAAACTGTTGATAATCAAGGTTGGCATCCGTTATGACTCTCCCTGTTTTTCTCCTCGGTTCGTCCGTCGCTATGACCGGCATTGCACTCGGCCTCTTTGGTCTCTGGGCCAAGAAGCACCGAAAATCTTCGCCACGCCCTTGATGGCGCTGCTGACATCGTTCAAGGCGTTTCTCTTACCTTACATTATTCGATCGGCATCCTACCTACCCCGGACCAATCCTTCCGGGGATGTTTTCTGGGATTTCATCGAAAGGCCGATCAAACACGACAATCGATCGGCCCCATCACAGAAATTCGCCCTCTCCGCTGAGCCAAAACCCGACTTTTTGACACTGGCTAAAAAGTTTTTCTGAAAGTCCGCCCGCGCCAATCATCCTGGCGATTAAAGCCGCGACCACATGAACGTTTTCGCCTAAATCCCTGGCAATCTCGTCTGCCGTCATCAATCCTTCCCGAAGTATGCTGTCCTTAATTTTTTGGGCCAGCTGTTCCGCCCGGCTCTCCGATTTTGGTGTCGCAGCAGGCATCTGGGTGCCATAGGTGGGGAAGCCGAGCCACGCGGACTCATCGAGCCCATCGGTCGCAGATAACGGTGCGACCGAAACGTTTTCCGCTACACCTTTGGCGTCGTTGGCGAAGGGCTCCTTTACGTCTCTTACTTTGCCGGCATCGAGGGCAGCAAAAACATTGTTGATGGATGAATTGAGTTCGATCGCTTTGATGGCGCGAGTGACGGCGACGTAGACGAGATTGGCTTCCTGGTCGAGGTCGTCCATCTCGTCGGCACGGACGAAGCCTTCTTCGTCGACGAAGTTTTCGAAGTCTTCTCCGAGGATGACCTGGTCGAACTCGAGGCCTTTGGACTTGTGGGCAGTGCTCAGGGTGATGTGGGCCTGATCTTGAGCGACAAGTGCTTGTTTGACCATCGGGACGAGGGTCGGGATGGAGGCCTTGAACTGCTTCACGACCTGAAAGAGGGAGAGGAGTTCTTTGTCGTCAGCGGCAAGGGCGTACTCTTCGATTTTGGCGAAGGTGCCGAACGAGCGGATGAACGGATCGCGGATTTCGGTGAGGCGGTCGGTCCAGAGGTAGAACACATCGACGATTTTGCCAAACGGGAAGTTTTCGGCGCCGACGATGGCGAAGGACTTTTTGCCGAGGAGTTCGACGGCGCGTGCGAAGACTTTTGCGTTGGTACGCTGAATGATGGCGTAGGGCTTTTCCCTATCGACGACAAATGACGTGTCGAGACCATCCTTGCCAATGACGGAAAGGGTTTCTTTCTTGAGTCCTTGCAGGAGGCGCGTGGCGACGGCGGCGACACCGGAACCGAAGCGGAAGGATTGGGTCAGGGCAAGGCGTTCGATCTTACGGTTTTTGGCGCTCGCAATTTGCTCTGCCAGTTCGAAGGCATTCTTTGCGCCGCGAAAAGCGTAGATCGACTGATGGCGATCGCCGACCAGAACGAGTTTGACGTCTTGCCGAAGGACGATGTCGGCGGTAGCCGGGTTGATGTCCTGGGCTTCGTCGATAAGGATGGTGGTGAACCGTTTCTTGAGGTTCGGTTGCGTGAGTTGATAGAGCTTGAGATAGCCGTCGTGGGGCATGGGGATGTCTTTGTTCGACGGATCCTTCACGTCCTTCCAGACCTTCGTGGCGAGCGGTAAAAGAGACTCGCGCTCGGCGACTGGCACGATTTCCGGCACATGCTGGAGACCGATGGCGGTATCGGCCGACCGGACGTAGGCCAGCACGGTTTCGACGACTTGCGAAGCCAGCATGACGTTGAAGCGGTAGGCACGCATCAGGTGGCTCGGCGCCAGTTCGCCCAACTTTGGACGATACAGCTCGCCGAAGCTGCCGTAAGCGAGAGAGTGCGTCGTCCGGGCTTGCACGTTCGACGGGAACTTCTGCCCTGCTTCATTCGCAATGGCACGATTGAACGCCAGATAGAGAACTCGTTCGCGGGGGTTGGCTTCTGCATACCGAACAAGGGTAGAAGTTTTGCCCGTGCCGGCGAAGGCATTGACGAGCAACACTTCGGCTTTGCTCGCAATCACTAATTGTTGTTCTTTGGTCGTGTTGTTCATTGTTTTTCCTTTGTATTCAGTTCGTTGCCATGAATTCATTATACCATTAGCATAGTCATTTCCAAAATCGCTCCCGACAACGGCGCGCCGCCCGAACACTGGTCGTGCATCTTCCAATCGACCGCTTCAACTCACCACACGCTCTCTTGGCCCACGGCTGCAAATCAGTCTGCGAGGTGTTTCTGATTCCTCGTTCGGTGCCAATGTCGCCGCCATCGTGTTCGATGCTCGCAAGGCCCACCTCCTGATACAACAGTGCGCCAACGATTCCGGATTGACAGCGTCATCACTAACCGCCGGCGGGCGAAAGTCGTTCGATTTCGCCATCGGATTGCCAATCCCGAATTCCGAAGGTGAACACGTCGGCAATGACGGCGGTGTTTCAGCCGAAAAATTGATGTTCGACTGACCATGCAACACACCTCAGACGCTCGGGCACATCTTCCAGAAGGTGTTTGACGGCAGGTTCCGCACCGGAAATGGGGCCGGGGAACACTCTGGCCACCATGAGTGAATAACGCAGATACGGCATAACCATTTATGCAGAGAGTTTTCCCAGCCCGCAGAGGTGCTCGCTCGGGAAACCCGAGCCGCACCAAACCAAAACGACCATCTCCGTGGTTATGCGCAGGCTCCCGGAGGACTACAACGCCGATACCTGTATATAATTACAGTACCCGATATTTTTCTGACCACCATGTCTCTGCTTTCTCTTTTCTCGGCGCTGAGCCGCCCGGCAAATTCGCCGCCACTGCGCCTGCCGCTTTTCGCGCATCCTGTTCGCGCCGGGTTTCCCAGCCCCGCAGACGATTATGTCTGCGACACGCTCGATCTCAACGAGCATCTGATTCCACATCGGGAAGCAACCTTCTTCGTTCGCGCCAAGGGCCTCTCGATGATCGGCGCCGGCATCCAGGACGGCGACCTCCTGATCATCGACCGTTCCCTCAACCCCGTTCATCGCGCGATCGTGATTGCCGTCATTGACGGCGAGTTCACCGTCAAACGTCTCTACAAGCGAGGCGGCAAGATCCGGCTCCTCGCCGAAAACCCCGACTTTTCTCCCATCGACCTGCAAGAGGGGCAGGAGCTACAGGTCTGGGGCGTCGTCACTAGCGTGATCCATCGCCTGCGCCCATGAGCGTCTTTGCCCTTGTCGACGGCAATAATTTCTATGTGAGTTGCGAGCGGGTCTTCAACCCGAAACTCGAAGGTCGGCCCGTCGTTGTACTTTCCAACAACGACGGTTGTGCCGTCGCTCGAAGCGCCGAAGTCAAAGCCTTGGGCGTCAAAATGGGCATGCCCTGGTTCAAGATGCAGGACCTTGCTCGACGACACGGCATCGTCGCCTTGTCGAGTAATTACGAACTCTATGCCGATCTCAGCAGCCGGATGATGAGCATCCTGGGGCGCTATGCCCCGGAGCAGGAAATCTACTCCATCGACGAGTGCTTTCTCGGCTTTGACGGCTTTCAGCGCTATGACCTGATGACCTACGGCCACGACATGCGCCAGACGGTCCGGCAGTGGGTCGGCATTCCCGTTTGCGTCGGCTTCGCTACAACGAAGACGTTGGCCAAGCTCGCCAACCATTGCGCCAAAAAAGGTCTGACGGGCGCGGAGGGGGTTTGTGACTTCACCCGGTTGAACGAACAGGAAATCCAGGAACTTTTTACACGCATTCCCGTTGGCGAAGTCTGGGGCGTTGGCCGAAAACTCGCCGAGCGGCTCGAAGAACGCGGTATCGCACACGTCGACGCGCTCCGGCGCTCCGATGCAAAAGTCCTGCGCCGGGAATTCTCGGTGGTGCTTGAACGCACGGTCGCCGAGCTCAACGGCGTCTCTTGCCTGGGACTGGACGAAATCGCACCGAACAAGCAGCAAATCATGTCTTCCCGCTCCTTCGGAAAATATCTTCACGACCTTGAGCCGCTCGAGCAGGCGGTGGCGAGCTACATGGCCATCGCCGCCGAGAAACTCCGCCGCCAACAATCCAAAGCAGGTCTTGTCCAGGTTTACGTTCGAACCAATCCCTTTGCCGAACACCTCCCGCAGTACCAGCAAGGCCTGTCGGCCCCTTTGCCAGAACCCAGTGACGACACTCTTCGACTCATAAAAGTCGCCCGTTGGCTCCTCAAAAAGATCTACCGGCCAGGGTATGCTTATCAAAAAGCGGGGGTAGTTCTGATGGATCTTCAAGAAACCGCTTCTCTTCAGCGCAGTCTTTTTGCACACAATCCAGACAACGAAAGACTCATGGAAGTCATGGATCGCGTCAACGCCGTATGGGGCAGGGGGACCTTGCGCTGCGCTACCGAAGGCCTGCAGAAAGAGTGGTCGATGAAACGCGAGAAGAAATCACCGAATTTCACCACCCGTTGGGATGAGCTTCCGGAGGCTTACTGACGTGTGCGGCCGTTTCGCCCTATCTGTTACTGCAGAAAAACTCATCGAATTCTTCGGGCTCGATGAATGCGCGGACTTCGTCGCGAACCTGAACATTACACCCGGCACCGATATTCCGGTGATTCGCCATTCGCCAGAGGGCAAGCGGGTGCTGCATCTGCTCAGCTGGGGCCTCTTGCCGCATTGGGTCAAAAATCCGGAGACAGCGAATCGCCCGATCAATGCCCGTATCGAAACTTTGTCAGAAAAACCGTATTTCCGTGATGCCTATCACAAACGGCGCTGCCTCATCCCCGCAGAGGCATTTTATGAGTGGAAGCGCGATGGGAAGGCGAAGCAACCGTACCGTTTTACACCGAACAAAGAAGCGATCATGGCTTTTGCCGGACTCTGGGAGTCCTGGAAGGCCCCTGACGGAGAAGTTCTAAGAACGGTTTGTATCGTTACGACCGTGGCCAATGACGTGATGAAACCGGTCCATGACCGAATGCCAGTAATTCTCGCGGAAGACAGCTGGGCGGCTTGGTTGGAAGGACCGGTTGAAGCCGCTCTAGCGCACAGCCCATGTGCGCTGTCGGCAGAACCGATCGACAAAATCGGAGAGCCACCGCTGCGGCAGCTGAAAATGCTTTAAAAACCAGCGCGTCATGATCATTTAAGGCTTTGTATTACTGTAGAATTGTTCGAATGACGCGCTCTGAACTGATCGAACGCCTCGCTTGGCGTTTCCCAAGTTTGATCCAGCTGGATGCTGAAGCATCAGTGCGTGAAATCGTCGATGCGATTACTCAAGCACTCGGAAAAGGTGACCGGATTGAAATCCGAGGATTCGGCAGCTTTTCGCTAAATTACCGGCCTCCTCGAAATAGCCGGAACCCAAAAACGGGTACGCCCGTCGCCGTGCCGGGAAAATGGGTGCCACATTTTCGGCCTGGCAAAGAAATGCGGGCGCGGATCGACACAACTATCGCAACTCCGACCAAAAAGGTCGCTTGACGAATCCCAGACAAAAAAATCCCGCGCCGGTGTGGCACGGGACATAAATCTCATCATTGCGATGAGTCAGGGAGGGTCAAACATTGTCAGCAGGGGATGCTGAAGCAACGAAGTCACTTTACTCGCGATCGCCGGCATTGTCTGTGCCGAAATTTCCACAATTTGTAACTGCAATTGCGCCTGAGTAGCGCCTTTGATCCGGGTCATGTTCGATTGGGGGCGGCAACGCAAAGCTCATCTTCGCTGGTGGGACAAAGAAGGCCCTTTGATCCGGGTCATTTCTCTTGTAGGGCGGGAACCCCACCGATATCACATCCCCCTCGGGCAACACAAGGCCGACGAATTCACCCCAAACCGGCAGCGCCCAAGTAGCCGCAGAGAGGGCAACGAGA
>NZ_FNCY01000032.1 GCF_900099695.1 Propionivibrio dicarboxylicus
TGCCCGATCGCGATGGAAGAAGGTCTGCGTTTCGCCATCCGCGAAGGTGGTCGTACCGTCGGTGCCGGCGTCGTCGCCAAAATCATCGAGTAATTTGCGATAAACAAGGAGGCGTTCTAACCCGAACGCCTCTGTCTCTGCTGCAGGGGCATAGCTCAATTGGCAGAGCGTCGGTCTCCAAAACCGAAGGTCGGGGGTTCGAGACCCTCTGCCCCTGCCACTCTTTAATTGATCAAGCGAATCGATGGCCGATAAGATCAAGTTTGCGTTGGCGCTGTTGTTACTGGTTGTCGGCGTGGCGGGTTTCTACCTGCTTGGCGAACAGGCCATGATTATCCGCGTGCTGGCTGTGTTGGCCGGCGTTGCCGCGTCTGCGGCGCTTGCCTGGCAAACCGAGCCGGGGCGCGAGTTCTTCAGCTTCGCCAAGGAATCCACTGCTGAGGCAAAGAAAGTGGTGTGGCCCACGCGCAAGGAAACCTTGCAGACGACCGGGCTGGTTTTTGCCTTCATGGTCATCATGGCGATTTTCCTCTGGGTTACCGATAAAAGCATCGAATGGGCGTTGTACGACCTCATTCTCCAGTGGAGAAAGTCATGAGCAAGCGATGGTATGTGGTTCATGCCTATTCCGGCTTCGAGAAAAGCGTACAGCGGGCGCTGGTTGAGCGCATTGCCCGCAATGGCATGCAGGACGCTTTTGGCCAGGTGCTGGTCCCGGTCGAAGAGGTTGTCGAGCTGAAGTCGGGCCAGAAAAGCATTTCCGAGCGGAAGTTCTTCCCGGGCTATGTACTCGTCGAGATGGAAATGAACGACGAGACCTGGCATCTGGTGAAAAGCACGCCGAAAGTCACTGGTTTTGTCGGTGGCACAGCTAACCGCCCGACGCCGATTTCCGAGAAGGAAGTCGAGAAAATCATGCAACAGATGCAGGATGGGGTTGAGAAGCCGCGTCCCAAGGTGCTGTTCGAACCGGGTGAGATCGTCCGCGTCAAGGATGGTCCGTTCACCGATTTCAACGGTACGGTCGAGCATGTCAATTACGAGAAGAATCGCCTGCGGGTGTCGGTGACTATTTTTGGTCGGGCGACGCCGGTGGAGTTGGAGTTTGGCCAGGTCGAGAAGAGCTGATCGACTTGGTTCTTGCAGGATGCGACCGCCCGGCGTGATGCCGGGGTCGTGAGAAGCGCGGCCCTCGGGCCGCTATGGTTGTTAATGGGGAGCGTCTTTTGGCGCGTTTGTACCCGATAAAGGAGTATTACCGTGGCAAAGAAAATTGTCGGCTTTATCAAGCTGCAAGTGCCGGCGGGCAAGGCGAATCCGTCGCCTCCCATCGGCCCCGCGCTCGGTCAGCGCGGTCTGAACATCATGGAATTCTGCAAGGCCTTCAATGCCCAGACGCAGGGCTTGGAGCCGGGCCTGCCGATTCCGGTGGTGATCACCGCATTTGCGGACAAGAGCTTCACCTTCATCATGAAGACGCCGCCGGCGACGATCCTGATCAAAAAGGCCGCCGGTATTCAAAAGGGTAGTCCGAAGCCCCATACCGACAAGGTTGGCAAGCTGACCCGCGCCCAGTGCGAGGCGATCGCCACGCAAAAAATGCCCGATCTGACGGCTGCCGACATGGATGCGGCGGTGCGCACGATCGCTGGCAGCGCCCGCTCGATGGGCATCACGGTGGAGGGCCTCTGAGATGGCAACGATTACCAAGCGCCAAAAGGCCCTGCAAGGCAAAATCGATAGCGCCAAGAATTATGCGGTCGCTGATGCGCTGAAGCTGGCCAAGGAGCTCGCGACGGCCAAGTTTGACGAGTCGATCGACATCGCTGTCTGTCTCGGCATCGACGCTCGCAAGTCGGATCAGTTGGTCCGTGGTTCGGTGGTTCTGCCCGCCGGTACCGGCAAGACCGTGCGTGTTGCGGTGTTCGCCCAGGGCGACAAGGCCGAAGCCGCCAAGGCTGCCGGTGCGGATATCGTCGGTTTCGACGACCTCGCTGCTGAAGTCAAGGCTGGCAATATCAATTTCGACGTGGTCGTCGCCACGCCGGATTCGATGCGCGTCGTCGGCCAACTCGGTCAGATCCTCGGCCCGCGCGGCCTGATGCCGAACCCGAAGGTCGGCACGGTGACGATGGACGTCGCGGGCGCGGTCAAGAACGCCAAGGCGGGTCAAGTGCAGTACCGGACCGACAAGGGCGGTATCGTTCACAGCACGATCGGTCGCGCGTCCTTCTCGCCCGAGCAACTCGAGCAAAACCTGAAGGCGCTCGTGGATGCGCTGGTTAAGGCCAAGCCTGCTGCTTCGAAGGGTCAGTACCTGAAGAAGATTTCGGTGTCCAGCACGATGGGCCCGGGCGTCCGCGTCGACGCGACGTCGCTGTAAGTTTGAATGGCGTGGCCCGCGCAAGCGGGTCACGGAACTAACTTTGGGCTGTGGGCCGGCAACATTGGTTCGCAGATCGTCAAAGACCGCAGGTGTCGGAGGGGTGTCCCCGAAGACTTAAGTGTATGAGCGGCCTGCGTAGACGGTGTACCCCGAAACAGGATTGTTTGGCAGTGGTTGGTGTGCTGCCGGTGCTCCTGGTTCAGGTCGCCGTGGGAGTGATGGAGGCTCAAGCTTCCATCGCGTGTTGACTTGATAGGAGGAAAGACCCATGGGTCTTAATCTTGATGACAAAAAAGCCGTCGTGGCAGAGGTGTCGGCACAAGTAGCCAACGCCCAGACAATCGTCGTGGCTGAGTACAGCGGGATTGAGGTGGCTCACCTCACCAAGCTGCGGGCTCAGGCGCGCAAGTCTGGCGTTTATCTGCGCGTGCTGAAGAACACCCTGGTGCGTCGTGCCGTCGAGGGCAGCGCGTTCGCTGATCTCGCGCCGCAAATGAAAGGTCCCTTGATCTACGGTATTTCCGAGGATCCGGTGGCTGCGGCGAAGGTGTTGAACGATTTCGCGAAAACCAACGACAAGTTGGTGCTCAAGGCTGGTTCTTATGCCGGGAAGGTGCTCGACAAGGCCGGCGTGCAAGCGCTCGCGTCGATCCCGAGCCGCGAAGAACTGCTCGCCAAGTTGCTGGGTGTGATGAAGGCGCCGGTTTCCGGCTTCGCCGTCGCGCTGGGCGCTCTGGCCAAGCAGCGCGAAGAAGCCGCTGCTTGATCGACTTTGCACCTCACTACATAGACTGCTTTTTTTCGTATCCGGATTTAGGAGTATTTGATTATGGCTATTACTAAAGAAGACATCCTGGAAGCCGTCGGCAACATGACGGTCATGGACTTGAACGACCTCGTCAAGGCGTTCGAAGAGAAGTTTGGCGTTTCGGCGGCTGCTATGGCCGTTGCTGCGCCGGGCGCTGGTGGCGCGGCCGCGCCGGCCGAAGAGCAGACCGAATTCACGGTCATGCTGCTCGGTGCTGGCGAGAAGAAGGTTGAAGTCATTAAGGTCGTGCGTGCTGCGACCGGCCTCGGCCTCAAGGAAGCCAAGGACCTCGTTGATGGTGCTCCGAAGGCCGTCAAGGAAGGCATTGCCAAGGCCGATGCTGAAGCGCTCAAGAAGCAACTCGAGGACGCTGGCGCCAAGGTTGAAGTCAAGTAATTTCAGCTTTTTCAGCTGGGCTGGCTGTCCTTGGGACCGCCGGCCCTTTTGTGCTTTTCCGGAAACGACTTCATACGAAGCTGTTTCCCGTTTCAGTAGCGCGAGGTAGTGCGCAAAGACAAGCGCGTGTGCGGTGACGGCGTGCCCTTGTATTTGTCCATTGCCTTCTGTCAGTGATTTTCTCCTCACTGACGGTTGCGCTAGAGGATTGTGCTTTCTGAGCTCGGAGCAACCATGACCTACTCCTACACCGAGAAAAAACGTATCCGCAAAAGTTTCGCCAAGCGCGCCAACGTGCTTGACGTTCCCTTTTTGCTGGCGACGCAGTTGGAATCCTTCACCGGCTTTCTGCAGGCGGCTGTGCCGCCGGTGCAGCGCAAGAACCAGGGATTGCAGGCGGCGTTTAGCTCGATTTTCCCAATCGTTAGCCACAGTGGCAATGCCCGGCTGGAATTCGTCAGCTATGCGCTGGCAGAGCCAGCGTTTGACGTCAAGGAGTGCCAGCAGCGCGGATTGACCTTCGCGTCGGCGCTCCGCGCCAAAGTCCGCCTCGTGATCATGGATCGCGAGACGCCGGACACCATCAAGGAAGTCAAGGAGCAGGAAGTCTATATGGGCGAGATTCCGCTCATGACGACGACGGGTTCCTTCGTGATCAACGGCACCGAGCGTGTCATCGTTTCCCAGTTGCACCGTTCGCCGGGCGTCTTCTTTGAGCATGACCGCGGTAAAACGCACAGTTCCGGCAAGCTTCTGTTCTCGGCCCGCGTGATTCCTTACCGCGGCTCGTGGCTCGATTTCGAGTTCGATCCGAAGGACATCCTGTTTTTCCGCGTCGACCGTCGGCGCAAGATGCCGGTGACGACGCTGCTCAAGGCGATCGGCCTGACGCCCGAGCAGATCCTGCGTGAATTCTTCGAGTTCGACACCTTCATGCTCAGCAAGAAGCACGTCGAGTTCCAACTGGTGCCGGAACGCCTGCGTGGCGAAGTGGCACGCTTCGATTTCAACGACAAGTCCGGCAAGACGATCGTCGCCAAGGACAAGCGGATTACCGCCAAGCATATTCGCGAACTCGACGCCGCCGGCATTCGTCAGATCGCGGTGCCGGAAGATTTCATCATCGGCCGCATCGTCGCACAGAACATCATCGACACTGATACCGGCGAGATTCTCGCGAATGCGAACGACGAGATCACCGATACGCTGCTGGCCAAGCTGGTCGAGGCAGGTGTCGAGGAACTGCAGACGCTCTACATCAACGATCTGGATCGTGGCGGTTTCATCTCGCAGACCCTGCGGACCGATGAAACGGCATCGAAGCAGGCTGCGCGCATCGCCATTTACCGGATGATGCGCCCGGGCGAGCCGCCCACGGACGAAGCCGTCGAAATCCTTTTCAACGGCCTGTTCTACTCCGACGAGCGTTATGATCTGTCGGGTGTCGGTCGGATGAAGTTCAATCGCCGCGTCGGTCGTAGCGACGTCGTCGAATACAAGGTCATGGTCAAGAACGTCCCGGCCAAGCGCGACGCGATCATCGAGACGATCATCAATACGGCCGGCGGTACGCGCGAGGCGGTCGAACTGCTGCTCAGCGAACTCGTCTATGGCACCCGTGCCGTCGCCGAGAACCTGACACAGGAAGAAGCCGCCGCTCTGGCTGCGCAACTGAAGGCGCACGGCGTTTCGGCAACCGTCGGTGAGCAACTGACGCTGTCGCCGCGCGACATCGTCGAAGTCATCAAGATTCTGGTGGAACTGCGCAATGGCCGAGGCGACATCGACGATATCGACCACCTCGGTAACCGTCGTGTCCGTTCGGTCGGCGAACTGGCCGAAAACCAATTCCGTGCCGGTCTGGTCCGCGTCGAGCGCGCCGTCAAGGAGCGCCTGAGCCAGGCTGAGTCCGACAATCTGATGCCGCACGATCTGATCAATGCCAAGCCGATCAGCGCTGCGGTGCGTGAATTCTTCGGGTCGAGCCAGTTGTCGCAGTTCATGGACCAGACGAACCCGCTCTCGGAAATCACCCACAAGCGTCGTGTTTCCGCACTCGGCCCGGGGGGTCTGACGCGTGAACGCGCCGGCTTCGAAGTCCGCGACGTGCATCCGACGCACTATGGTCGTGTCTGTCCGATCGAGACGCCGGAAGGTCCGAACATCGGTCTGATCAACTCGCTGGCCCTCTATGCCCGGACTAACGAATACGGCTTCCTGGAGACGCCCTACCGCAAGGTGATCGACGGCAAGGCAACCGATCAGATCGAATATCTGTCGGCGATTGAAGAAGGTGCCTATATCGTCGCTCAGGCTAATGCTGCACTCGGTGATGATGGTCAACTGCTTGATGATCTGGTGACCTGCCGTGAAAAGGGTGAAACGATTCTGGCCGAGCCGGGCCGCGTCAATTACATGGACGTGGCCCCGGGTCAGATCGTCTCCGTCGCCGCGTCGCTGATCCCGTTCCTGGAGCACGATGACGCGAACCGAGCTTTGATGGGCGCCAACATGCAACGTCAGGCGGTTCCCTGTCTGCGTCCGGAAAAGCCGGTCGTCGGTACTGGCATCGAGCGTACCGTTGCGGTCGACTCGGGTACGGCAGTGCAGGCGCTACGCGGTGGTGTCGTCGATTACGTCGATGCGTCGCGCGTCGTCGTCCGCGTCAATGACGAAGAAACGGTGCCGGGTGAAGTTGGCGTCGATATCTACAACCTCGTCAAATATACCCGCTCGAACCAGAACACGAACATCAACCAGCGTCCGTTGGTGCGTGTCGGTGACATCATCGCCAAGGGCGACGTGGTCGCCGACGGCGCCTCGACCGACAAGGGCGAACTGGCGCTCGGTCAGAACATGCTGATCGCCTTCATGCCGTGGAACGGTTACAACTTCGAAGACTCGATCCTGATCTCCGAACGCGTCGTTGCTGAGGACCGGTTCACCTCGATCCATATCGAAGAACTGACGGTGGTCGCTCGCGACACCAAACTCGGGCCGGAAGAAATCACCCGCGACATCGCGTCGCTCGGTGAGGCGCAACTCTCGCGCCTCGACGAATCGGGCATCGTCTACATCGGTGCTGAAGTCGAAGCCGGTGACGTGCTGGTTGGTAAGGTGACGCCGAAGGGCGAAACCCAGCTGACGCCGGAAGAAAAACTGCTGCGAGCGATCTTTGGCGAGAAGGCGTCCGATGTTAAGGACACCTCGCTGCGCGTGCCCTCGGGTATTGCCGGTACGGTGATCGATGTGCAGGTGTTCACCCGCGAAGGCATCGAGCGCGACAAGCGCGCCCAGTCGATCATCGACGACCATCTGCGCGGCTACAAACTCGATCTTGCGGATCAGCTCCGTATCGTCGAACGCGACGCGTTCGCCCGGGTTGAGCGCCTGATCGTCGGCAAGCCGGCAAATGGCGGTCCGAAGCGTTTGACCAAGGGTACCGTCATCGCCAAGGAGTACCTGGATGGTATCGATCCGCATCACTGGTTCGACATCCGCATGGCTGACGACGAAGTCGCCCAGCAGCTCGAATCGTTGCGCGACGGTCTTGAGCAGACGCGCAAGGATTTCGACGTCGCTTTCGAAGAAAAGCGCAAGAAGCTCACGCAGGGCGACGAACTGCCGCCGGGTGTGCAGAAGATGGTCAAGGTCTACGTTGCCGTCAAACGTCGCCTGCAGTCGGGTGACAAGATGGCCGGTCGTCACGGTAACAAGGGTGTCGTGTCGCGCATCGTGCCGGTCGAGGACATGCCGTACATGGCCGATGGCCGTCCGGTCGATATCGTCCTCAACCCGCTCGGCGTGCCGTCCCGGATGAACGTCGGTCAGGTGCTGGAAGTGCACCTCGGGTTGGCCGCCAAGGGGCTTGGCTTCCGGATTGGTGAGATGCTGCGGCGTCAGGCGAATGCGGCGGAAGTGCGTGGATTCCTCGAAAAGGTCTACAACAGCAACGGCAAGCCCGAGGATATCAACGAACTGACCGATACCGAGGTCATGGAAATGGCGAGCAACCTCGAGGCAGGTGTGCCGTTTGCGACGCCAGTGTTCGATGGCGCCCATGAAGCCGAAATCAAGGACATGCTGCGCTTGGCTGGCATGCCCGAGTCGGGTCAGATGACGCTCTTTGATGGACGTACTGGCGAGCAGTTCGAGCGTCAGGTGACGGTCGGCTACATGCATGTGTTGAAGCTGCACCACCTCGTCGATGACAAGATGCACGCGCGTTCGACCGGTCCGTACTCGCTGGTGACCCAGCAACCGCTGGGCGGTAAGGCACAGTTCGGCGGTCAGCGTTTCGGCGAAATGGAAGTCTGGGCGCTGGAAGCCTACGGCGCGTCCTACGTGCTGCAGGAAATGCTGACGGTCAAGTCGGACGACGTGAATGGCCGGACCAAGGTGTACGAGAACATCGTCAAGGGCGATCACAAGATCGACGCCGGCATGCCGGAATCGTTCAACGTGCTGGTCAAGGAAATCCGCTCGCTGGCGATCGATATCGACCTTGAGCGGTTCTGAGACAGCACGACGCGTGAAAGAAACAGTGGCTGCCGCCGTCGGCGGCAGCCTTGAGGAATGTGGGTTGTCACCCCGAACGGAGTGAAAAATGAAAGCACTGCTTGATTTGTTCAAACAGGTAACGCAGGAAGAACAATTCGATGCGATTACCATCGGCTTGGCCTCGCCGGACAAGATCCGCTCTTGGTCGTACGGCGAAGTCAAGAAGCCGGAGACGATCAACTACCGGACCTTCAAACCCGAGCGCGATGGTCTGTTCTGCGCCAAGATCTTCGGCCCGATCAAGGATTACGAGTGCCTGTGCGGCAAATACAAGCGACTGAAGCACCGCGGTGTGATCTGCGAAAAGTGCGGCGTCGAAGTGACCTTGTCGAAGGTTCGTCGTGAGCGCATGGCTCACATCGAACTGGCTTCGCCGGTCGCCCACATCTGGTTCCTGAAGAGTCTGCCGAGCCGTCTCGGTATGGTGCTCGACATGACGCTGCGCGACATCGAGCGCGTGCTCTACTTCGAGGCCTTCGTCGTCTGCGATCCCGGCATGGTGGCCAATCTGCAGCGCGCTCAGTTGCTGACCGAAGACCAGTACCTCGAAATCATGGAAGAGCACGGCGACGAATTCCAGGCAGCCATGGGCGCCGAAGGGATTCGCGAACTGCTGCGTTCGATCGACATCAATTCAGAAGTCGACCGCCTGCGCGCCGAGCTTGAGACGACCTCCTCTGAAACGAAGAGCAAGAAGTATTCGAAGCGCCTGAAGATTCTGGAAGGCTTCCAGAAATCCGGGATCAAGCCGGAGTGGATGATTCTCGAAGTGCTGCCGGTTCTGCCGCCGGACCTGCGTCCGCTGGTGCCGCTCGACGGCGGCCGTTTCGCGACCTCCGATCTGAACGATCTCTATCGTCGCGTCATCAACCGTAACAACCGCTTGAAGCGCCTGCTCGAACTCAAGGCGCCGGAAATCATCGTTCGCAACGAAAAGCGCATGCTGCAGGAAGCCGTCGATTCGCTGCTCGACAACGGTCGTCGCGGCAAGGCCATGACCGGTGCGAACAAGCGTCCGCTCAAGTCGCTGGCCGACATGATCAAGGGCAAGGGCGGTCGTTTCCGTCAGAACCTGCTCGGTAAGCGCGTCGACTACTCCGGCCGTTCGGTCATCGTCGTCGGTCCGCAACTCAAACTGCATCAGTGCGGCCTGCCGAAGCTGATGGCGCTCGAACTGTTCAAGCCCTTCATCTTCAACAAGCTTGAACTGATGGGCTTGGCGACGACCATCAAGCAAGCCAAGAAGATGGTTGAAATGCAGGAGCCGGTGGTGTGGGACATCCTCGAAGAGGTGATCCGCGAACATCCGATCATGCTCAACCGTGCGCCGACGCTGCACCGTCTCGGTATCCAGGCGTTCGAACCGACGTTGATCGAAGGCAAGGCGATCCAGTTGCATCCGCTCGTCTGCGCGGCGTTCAACGCCGACTTCGACGGTGACCAGATGGCCGTGCACGTACCGCTGTCGCTCGAAGCGCAGATGGAAGCACGGACGCTGATGCTGGCGTCGAACAACGTGCTGTCGCCGGCGAACGGCGACCCGATCATCGTGCCGTCGCAGGATATCGTTCTCGGTCTTTACTACGCCACCCGTGACCGCATCAACGCTCGCGGCGAAGGCATGTCGTTTGCCGACCTTGCTGAAATCACGCGCGCTCTGAACGCTGGCGAGCTCGATCTGCATGCCAAGATTTCGGTGCGCATCAAAGAGCAGGTCAAGGACGACGAAGGTAACTGGAAGGAAAAACTGACGCGCTACAACACGACCGCCGGCCGTGCCCTGCTGTCGGAAATCCTGCCGAAGGGCCTGCCGTTCAGCGTGCTTGACCGGCCGCTGAAGAAGAAGGAAATTTCGCGTCTGATCAACACTGCCTTCCGTCGCTGCGGTCTCAAGGAAACCGTGGTGTTCGCCGACAAGCTGATGCAGAACGGCTACCGTCTGGCGACGCGCGCGGGCATCTCTATCTGTTCGGACGACATGCTGGTGCCGACCCAGAAACCGGAGATCATCGCTGCTGCCGAGAAGGAAGTTAAGGAGATCGAGAGCCAGTACACCAACGGTCTCGTGACCAACGGCGAACGCTATAACAAGGTCGTCGATATCTGGGGTCGTACCGGTGATCAGGTTGCCAAGGTGATGATGGAGCAGTTGGGCCAGGAAGAAGTCGTCGATTACCAGGGCAAGACGGTCAAGCAGGAATCGTTCAACTCGATTTACATGATGGCCGACTCGGGCGCCCGGGGTTCGGCGGCCCAGATCCGTCAGCTGGCGGGTATGCGCGGCCTGATGGCGAAGCCGGACGGCTCGATTATTGAAACGCCGATTACCACGAACTTCCGCGAAGGTCTGAACGTTCTGCAGTACTTCATCTCGACGCACGGTGCGCGTAAGGGTCTGGCCGATACCGCCTTGAAGACGGCGAACTCGGGTTACCTGACGCGGCGTCTTGTCGACGTGACGCAGGATCTCGTCGTCATCGAAGAGGATTGCGGCACGCAGAATGGCGTGACGATGAAGGCGCTGATCGAGGGGGGCGAAGTGATCGAGCCCTTGCGCGAGCGTATCCTCGGTCGCGTGACCATCAATGACGTCGCCGATCCGGAAACGGACGAAACGGTGATTGAAGCCGGTACGCTGATCAACGAAGACCTGTGCGATCTGATTGACAAGCTCGGCATTGACGAAGTGCGCGTGCGTACGCCGCTGACCTGCGAAACCCGCTACGGTCTGTGCGCCAACTGCTATGGCCGCGACCTGGGGCGCGGAGCCTTGGTGAACGTCGGTGAAGCGGTCGGTGTCATCGCAGCCCAGTCGATCGGCGAGCCGGGAACGCAGTTGACGATGCGGACCTTCCACGTCGGTGGCGCGGCCTCGCGTGCGGCGGTCGCAAGCCAAGTGGAAACGAAGAGCGCCGGTGTGGTGCGTTTTACGGCGACCATGCGTTATGTGACCAGTGCCAAGGACGAGAAGATCGTTATTACTCGTTCCGGCGAGGTGTTGATTGCCGACGACAACGGCCGCGAGCGCGAGCGTCACAAGGTGCCGTACGGTTCAACGCTGCAGGTCTCGGATGGCCAGCAGGTCAAGGCGGGTGCCAAGCTCGCGACCTGGGATCCGCACACCCGTCCGATCATTGCCGAATACGCAGGTCTCGTGAAGTTCGAGAACGTTGAAGAAGGTGTGACGGTTGCCAAGCAGATCGACGAAGTAACGGGTCTGTCGACGCTCGTCGTCATTGATCCGAAGCGTGGCGGTAAGGCGCCGAGCAAGGGTCTGCGTCCGCAGGTCAAACTTTACGACGCCAACGGCGAAGAAGTGCGCATGCACGGCAGCGACCATGCGGTGACGATCACCTTCCAGGTCGGCGCCATCATCAACGTGGTCGACGGTCAGCAGATCTCGGTCGGTGACGTGCTGGCGCGTCTGCCGCAGGAATCGGCCAAGACTCGCGACATTACCGGCGGTCTGCCGCGTGTGGCGGAACTGTTCGAAGCGCGTACGCCGAAAGATGCCGGCATGCTGGCCGAATTCACCGGCACGATTTCGTTCGGTAAGGATACCAAGGGCAAGCAGCGCTTGATCATTACCGATCTCGAAGGTGCGACGCACGAGTATCTGATTCCGAAGGACAAACACGTGCTGGTGCACGACGGCCAGGTCGTCAACAAGGGCGAAATGATTGTCGACGGTGCGCCGGATCCGCACGATATCCTGCGTCTGCAGGGCGTCGAGGCGCTGTCGATCTACATCACCGACGAAGTTCAGGACGTGTATCGTCTGCAAGGTGTGAAGATCAACGACAAGCACATCGAAGTGATCGTCCGTCAGATGCTCCGCCGTGCGATCGTTGTCGATCCGGGTGATACCAAGTTCATCCGTGGCGAACAGGTTGAGAAGGCGCATCTGCTGGATGAGAATGATGCGCTTGAGCCGGGCAAGTTGCCGGCAACGTACGAACCGGTGCTGTTGGGTATTACGAAGGCGTCGCTGTCGACGGACTCCTTCATTTCCGCCGCATCGTTCCAGGAAACGACGCGCGTGCTTACCGAGGCTGCGATCATGGGCAAGCGCGACGAGTTGCGTGGTTTGAAGGAGAACGTCATCGTTGGTCGCCTGATTCCTGCGGGTACCGGGTTGGCGTATCACCGGATGCGCAAGAGCAACACTTCCGGCTTCGATCTGGCGCCGGACGTCATCGAGGAATCGGTGGCGCCGACGGTCAGCGAGGTCGGGACGGATTCCGCAGCGGGTTGACTTGGGGGTTGATTGCTCATAGAATCCCCGGTCTTTGTCGGCATAGGCTAATCATTGCCCATGCTTTTTATAAAAAATGTGCCAGGGCGAACTGCTGTTCGCCTTGGGGTGTTTGTGGCGCTGTCGCTTCTTCGGGGCGTCGCGTCACAGGTTGAATAGGGATAGAAATATGCCAACCATTAACCAGCTGGTGCGCAAGCCGCGTGAGGCAGTCGTCAGCAAGAGCAAGGTTCCTGCGCTGCAGAACTGCCCGCAGAAGCGTGGTGTGTGTACTCGCGTGTATACGACGACGCCGAAAAAGCCGAACTCCGCGTTGCGTAAGGTCTGCAAGGTGCGTCTGACCAACAGCTTCGAAGTCATCTCGTATATCGGCGGTGAAGGCCACAACCTGCAGGAGCACTCGGTGGTCCTGATTCGTGGCGGCCGGGTGAAGGACTTGCCGGGTGTGCGTTACCACACCGTGCGCGGTTCGCTCGATACGCAGGGCGTCAAGGATCGTAAGCAGAGCCGTTCGAAGTACGGTACGAAGCGTCCGAAGGCAGCCTAATTGCTGCTCAAGTAAGTGGCCACTCTGCTGGGTGGTCGCGAAGATCGGGGCGACCGCTTCGGTTTTCAACTGAATCCATATTGAAAGGTTGTTGTTATGCCACGTCGTCGTGAAGTACCCAAGCGCGACATTCTGCCGGATCCGAAGTTTGGCAATGTCGAAGTCTCCAAGTTCATCAACACCATCATGCTGAGCGGCAAGAAGTCGGTTGCCGAGCGCATCGTTTATGGCGCGTTTGACATCATCACCAACAAGGCGGGCAAGGACCCGGTCGAGGTGTTCGGTCTTGCCATGAACAACGTCAAGCCGCTCGTCGAAGTCAAGAGCCGCCGTGTCGGTGGCGCTAACTACCAAGTGCCGGTCGAAGTGCGTCCGAGCCGCCGTATGGCGCTGGCGATGCGCTGGCTGCGCGAATCGGCGCGTAAGCGTTCGGAAAAGTCGATGGACCAGCGTCTGGCTGCCGAAATGCTTGAAGCGGCCGAAAATCGTGGCGGTGCCGTCAAGAAACGCGACGAAGTTCACCGCATGGCGGACGCCAACAAGGCATTCGCGCACTTCCGGTTCTAAAGAGTGTTTCATCGTCGGGAGGTTGTCTCCCGACGCTTGTTCTTTATCAATAAAGGTTCCTACTGTGGCTCGTAAAACACCCATTGAGCGCTACCGTAATATCGGTATCAGCGCGCACATCGACGCCGGCAAGACTACGACGACCGAGCGTATCCTCTACTACACCGGTGTTAACCACAAGATCGGTGAAGTTCATGACGGCGCTGCCACCATGGACTGGATGGAGCAGGAGCAAGAGCGCGGCATCACCATTACGTCGGCCGCGACGACCTGCTTCTGGAAGGGGATGGACATGCAATTCCCCGAGCACCGGTTCAACATCATCGACACCCCGGGACACGTCGACTTCACGATCGAAGTCGAGCGTTCGATGCGTGTTCTTGATGGTGCGTGCATGGTGTATTGCGCGGTCGGTGGCGTGCAGCCGCAGTCGGAAACCGTTTGGCGCCAAGCCAATAAATACAAGGTGCCGCGTCTGGCGTTCGTCAACAAGATGGACCGCCAGGGCGCCGACTTCTTCAAGGTTGTCGATCAGATGCAGACGCGTCTGAAGGGCAGTCCTGTGCCTGTCGTCATCCCGATCGGCAAGGAAGAAGGTTTTGAAGGGGTTGTTGACCTCATCAAAATGAAAGCGATTATTTGGGACGAGGCGTCCCAAGGCATGAAGTTCGAATACCGCGACATCCCGGCCGACCTGCAGGAGCTTGCCGAAGAGTGGCGCGCCAAGATGGTTGAGTCCGCTGCCGAGGCTTCCGAAGAACTGATGAATCAGTATCTCGAAGCTGGCGAGTTGTCTGAGGCCGAAATTATCAAGGGCTTGCGCACGCGCACGATCGCCTGTGAAATTCAGCCCATGCTGTGCGGTACCGCCTTCAAGAACAAGGGCGTGCAGCGCATGCTGGATGCCGTGATCGAGCTGTTGCCCTCGCCGGTTGATATCGACGATGTGGCGGGCGAAGATGACGACGGTAAGCCGGATTCGCGCAAAGCTGCCGATGACGAGAAGTTCTCGGCGCTGGCGTTCAAGCTGATGACCGATCCCTACGTCGGGCAGTTGACCTTCGTTCGCGTTTATTCCGGCGTGCTGAAATCCGGCGACACGATTTTCAATCCGGTCAAGGGCCGCAAAGAGCGGATTGGACGTGTGTTGCAAATGCACGCCAACAACCGGGTCGAAATTAAGGAAATTCTGGCCGGAGACATTGCAGCTTGCGTCGGTCTGAAAGATGTCACGACGGGCGAGACCCTGTGTGATCCGGAAGCGCCGATTACTCTGGAGCGCATGGAGTTCCCGGAGCCTGTGATCCATATCGCCGTTGAGCCGAAGACCAAGGCCGACCAAGAAAAAATGGGTATCGCACTGGGACGTCTAGCGCAGGAAGACCCGTCGTTCCGCGTTCGCAGCGATGAAGAATCCGGTCAGACCATTATCTCGGGCATGGGTGAGTTGCACCTCGAGATCATCGTCGACCGCATGAAGCGCGAGTTTGGCGTCGAAGCCAATATCGGCGCGCCGCAAGTGGCGTATCGCGAATGCATCAAGAAGGCGGTCGAACAGGAAGGAAAATTCGTCAAGCAGTCCGGCGGACGGGGTCAGTTCGGCCATGTTTGGCTCAAAATCGAGCCGAACGAAGCTGGCAAGGGCTACGAGTTCGTTGACGCCATCAAAGGCGGAACCGTGCCGCGCGAATACATTCCGGCGGTGGATAAGGGGCTGCAAGAGGCGGTCAAGAGCGGTGTGCTCGCCGGGTATCCGACTGTCGATATGAAATTCACGCTGTTTGATGGTTCGTACCACGATGTGGACTCGAACGAAAATGCGTTCCGTATGGCTGCGTCAATGGCATTCAAGGAAGGTATGCGCAAGGCGCAACCGACGCTGCTTGAGCCGATGATGTCTGTTGAAGTCGAAACGCCGGAAGAGTACATGGGCAACATCATGGGCGATTTGTCGAGCCGTCGCGGCATCGTCCAGGGAATGGAAGACATTCCTGGCGGTATCAAGGCGGTGAAAGCCGAAGTGCCGTTGGCCGAGATGTTCGGCTATTCGACGACGGTTCGCTCGCTGTCGCAAGGGCGTGCTACCTACTCGATGGAATTCAAACACTATGTCGAAGCGCCGAAGAACGTCGCTGAGGCCGTGATCAACAAGAAATAACTGTACAGAGGAAACTGCTATGGCTAAGGCAAAATTTGAACGTACGAAGCCGCACGTGAATGTCGGCACGATTGGTCACGTTGACCATGGTAAGACGACGCTGACGGCGGC
>NZ_FNCY01000010.1 GCF_900099695.1 Propionivibrio dicarboxylicus
TGGATTTTTTCGAGTTCGGGGTCGTAGAACTCGCCGAAGAGTTCGGCATCGATCATGGGATCGGGCTTGTCGAACTCTCTGGAGACCCAGGTGACGTTCATGTAGTGATGGAGGTGGATGTTTTCGCTGGTGGCGTTGCCGGCCCAGGTGCCGCAGCCGATCGAGGAGGTCATCGGCATGCCGTTGTTCATGCTGCCGGAGTTGGCCTTGGACTGGGGCTGACGGACCATGATGCGGCCGACGCGAGCGACGGAAGCGAGACGGTGAATGTGATCGTCATCGAAGGAGAAGATGCCGACCGAGTGACCGATGCCGCCGACTTCATGGATGGCCATGATGGTGTCGATGGCGTTCTGGAATTCGCCGCGGTACTGATGGACGGCGAGAACGGTCGAGAGCTTCTCGCGACACCAGACGCCTTCGAGCGACTCGTTGAAGATGCCGGTGCCGTGCGAGGCGATGAGGAACTTGCGGTCTTCAGGAATGGCGAAGCCGGCGTGCTTGGCCATATCGACGGCGGACAAGGCGACGGTGTCGGAGTGACGATGGCATTCGTCGTCCCACATCGACTTGCGCATGGCGTCCTGCTCGGCCGGGCTCATCATGTAACCGCCGACGGCGACGAGTTCCTTGAGCGCGTCTGCCCAGATGCTCTCGTGAATGACGATGTTGCCGTCAGCGGAACAGCCGGAGCCGAAGTCGGAGGTCTTCGAGCGCATGGTGTTGAAAGCGGCCTTGTTGAGATCCTGCTTGGCCGTTTCGTCCCAGATCATCGTGGCATTGCCGGCGCCGACGGCATAGGCCGGGGTGCCGGACATGTAGGCGCGACGGACGACGCCCTGGCCGCCGGTGGCGATGATCAGGTCGACCTTGGTCATCATCGCTTCGGAGAAACCCTTGTTGATCTTGCCCTTGTAGCCGAGGATCTGGACGAGATCCTCCGGGGCGCCGACGCGGCGCAGGCCTTCGCGCATCAACTCGATCGTCTTGCGGCTGGTCTTGAGCGTGCGCGGATGCGGACAGAAGATGATGGCATTACGCGCCTTGATCGCGTAAATGGCATTGCCGGCCGGGGTCAGGTCGGGGTTGGTGGCAGGAATGACGCAGCCGATGACGCCGACCGGCTTGGCATACTTGACGATGCGCTTCTCGGGAATCTCCTCGATGATGCCGACGGACTTCTCGCGCAGACAGTCGCGCAGGATGCCGCGAATCTTGAAACGCTTGGCCTCGCGGCTGATCGGATCGCCAAAATCGCTCTCGGAAATGCCGAGGAGCACCAGTTCATGGAAAGTCTTGGAATTGGCCACGATCTGCGCAATCGACTGGATCGTCCGGTCGATCGACGCCTGGTCCCACTTCTCGAACTCGCGCTGCGCCTTGTCAGCCCGTGCAAACGCCTCGTCCAGCTCCTGAATCTGCTCCGGCGTGCACTTCAGCTCCGCGTAGCGCTCCGCCATGTCATTTTGTCTGCTCATGTCCGCTCCTGTGTTTTGATGATTACGTTCGTTCCGGTCCTGGATCGACACTCTTTTTTGCCCATGGTAGGAGCAAGCTGCGCGCGTTGCATTGCTGAAAGTTGACTATTGCGCGACAATCGCGCAATAGTGTTCGTTAATCGCGCAAATTACGTTAGGAAATAGCGATGATTGAGAAAATTGATCTCGACAAGCGCGACTGGATCGCCGGTCTGGAAAAGGGGCTGAGGGTCATCGAGGCCTTCAACGACGCGCATCCGCGCCTGACCGCCTCGACCGCGGCGCGGCGTACCGGCATCACGCGCTCGGCCGCGCGCCGCTATCTGCTGACCTTGCAGCATCTCGGCTACGTCGACAGCGACGGTCAGCATTTCTGGCTGACGCCCAAGGTGCTGCGTCTCGGCTGGTCGTATTTCGATTCGGCCAAGGTCCCGCGTGCCGCGCAACCGCACCTGCAACGCATCAGCGTCGCCCTTGGCGGGGCCGCCTTCTTCGCCGTCCTCGACGAGGATGACGTCGTCTTCGTCGCGCGCGACGGCTTCAGCCAGATCCAGAATGTCGGCTTCGTGCTCGGTGCGCGGCTGTCGGCGAATCTCGTCGCCGCCGGTGTCGCCATGCTGTCCTGCCAGTCGCCGGCCGAGATCGACCATTGGCTGTCGGGGCGCAAGTTCGTCGCCTATACGCCGCACACGGCGACGACCGAGGCGGCGGTGCGCGAGAACATCAATAATGCGCGCAATCGCGGTTACGCGCTGCTCGAACAGCAATTGACGCTGTCGGTGCGCGGCATCGCCGTGCCGATCCGCAAGCGCAGCGGCGAGATCGTCGGCGCCGTCAGCGTCAGCCTGCCGATGGAAGGCGAGACCTCGGAGCGTGCCGTGGCGCGGGCCTTGCCGCTGCTGCGCGAGGCCGAATACGCGCTGATGTCGGCATTTTGAGAAAGCGGTGATCCAGTCGCTGCGATTGCGGCGGCAGAGGATATACTGTCGTCAATAACGCAGGCGCCGGCCGGTCCGGCGCGATAAATCGCAGGACGAGACACGCAGGAGGTGGAATGGAACATCACGCTGACCACGAATCGATTCCCGAGCTGATCAATCCGATCGGCATGGACGGGATCGAATTCATCGAATTCACGACATCGCGTCCGCAAGCCCTCGGCGAGGTACTTGAACGCATGGGCTTTCGACCGGTGGCGCGGCACCGCTCGCGCGAGGTCGAGCTGTACCGCCAGGGATCGATGAACATCGTGATCAATTCGCAGCCGGCCGATCTGCCGCGCACGGTGTCGCCGGTCGAACATCCGATCATCAGCGCCATGGCCTTCCGCGTGCGCGACGCCGAGGCGGCGTTCCAGCGTGCGAAGGACCTTGGCTGCTGGGACGTGCCGCCGCGGGCGCAGGCGCTGGAACTCAATATTCCCGGCATTCACGGCGTCGGCGAAAGCTTGATTTATTTTGTCGACCGTTATGACGAATTCTCGATCTTCGACATTGATTTTCGCACCATTCCCGGCGTCGAGCGCCATCCGCCGGCGATCAACAACCTGAGTTTCTTCGGCGTCGTGCAGTATGTCGGCGTCGAGCGCGCCGAGGACTGGGTCGAGTTTTACCGCCAGATTTTCGGCTTTACCCGCATCCCGGATAACGTCCGCTACGGCATCATGCCGCGCGGCGTGCTGCTGCAAAGCCCGTGCCGCAGTTTCTTCCTGCAGTTGATCGAGCCTGAGGGCGCGGCGCAGTTCGCGGCGATGGAAGAGAACCTGCAGCGGATCGGCCTCGGCACGCCCGATGTGTTCGGCACCGCCGCCGAACTCGAAAAGCGCGGCATCGAATTCCTGTCGACCGAGCGCGTCCGCACCACCGAGCGCGGCGCGCTGACGACCGCCTTGCTCGGCGGCGTGATGTTCGAACTGGTCCATACGTCTCCCGATACGCAAGCCACGAAATCATGAATTTCAACGATTTTGGCATCGATAGCGCCTCGCTCGCCGGCTCGCTCGAGACGCGTCTGGCGGCGGCCAAGCGGGCCGGATTTACCCAGATCATGATTTCGGCGGCCGATATCGTCGGCCATCCGCAGGACACCGAAACCGCGGTGCAGGCCATCCGCAACAGCGGTCTGCGCGTCACCGGGCTGGAGGCGCTGCGCGATTTCGAGGGGCTGGGCGGCCGCATGCACGAGTACAAGGTCGATGTCGCCAAGTCGATGCTGACCCTGTGCGATCGTATCCAGAGCCGTCTGCTGATGACCGAAGCCTCATCCTCGACCCATGCCGATACCGATCCCGAGAAGATCGCCAAGGATCTGCGCAAGCTGGCCTTCCTCGCCTTGCCGAAAGGCATCCGCATTGCTTACAAGGGCTTGTCCTGGAGCCGCACGGCCAAGGATTTCATCGCTGCCGCCGATATCGTCGGCCTGGCCGATTGTCCGAATCTCGGCCTCGCCATCGACGTCTTCGACATCATCGCCGCCGGCGTGCCGGTCGAAGACCTCGACGCGATCTTCACGCCGCGCGTTTTCCTCGTCCAGCTCTCCGATTTCATGCTGCAGGAAGTGCGCTCTCCCGAAGAAGAGATCATGACCGCAGCGCGCTTCCGGGTGTTCCCGGGCGAGGGCGCGCACAGCGACATTCTCTCGAAGTTCGTCGTCAAGCTGGAGGATAACGGCTATTTCGGCGATTACAGCTTCGACGTTTACAACAGCGACTATCTGCAGATGCCGCCCGAGGAAATCGCGTTGCGCGCCCGTCGTGCCGCCGACTGGCTCGGCGAGACGGTGCTGCGGCGGACGCTGCCGGTTCCCAATATGGAGCGCCTGCGGCTAGCCGGCCGGCATTGACGTGTGCCGGAGGCTGTTCTTGCCACTGTCCTTACGTATCGGCGGCGTTTCTGGTATCCTTCCGACGCCGAAACGGCGGCCCCGGCGGGGCAAATGCCGTTTTTAGCCGCCATTGCAGAAGGCGAACGCCAGTTCGCCTTTTTTATTACTGACATCAGGCCATCATCATGTTTGACGCCGTACGCAACAATCAAAGAATCGTTCAGATTTTCCTGGGGCTGATCACCTTGCCGTTCGCCTTCTGGGGCGTCGACTCCTATGTCCGGAATTCGGGTGCCGGCAGCGATGTCGCCAGTGTCGGCGACACCAAGATCACCGTGCCGCAATTCGATGCTGCGCTGCGCGAGCGCCAGGACCAGATGCGTCAGGCGCTTGGCCAGAATTTCCGGCCGGAGATGCTGAATACGCCGGACGCCCGTCTGAGCGTGCTCAACGGCATGATCGACCAGCGCCTGCTGCTGATCGAGTCGAGCAAGAACCGGCTCGTTACCACCGACGAGGCGCTGCGCGACGTCATCGCCAAGATCCCGGCCTTGCAGGACGACGGCAAGTTCTCGATGGAAAAATACGAACGCGTGCTGCGCGCCCAGGGCATGTCGCAGCCGCAGTTCGAAGCCAAGCTGCGCCAGGATCTGACGATGCGGCAGCTGATGGGCACGGTCGGCGATTCGGCCTTCGTCGCCCGGGCGCAGGCCGACACCGTCACGAACCTGCAGCTTGAGGAACGGCAGTTCAACGAGTTCCGCTTCCCGGCCGAGCAGTTCCTCGACAAGGTCAAGCTCGCGGCCGACGCGGCGCAGAAATACTATGACGAGAACAAGGCACAGTTCGAAATCGCCGAGCAGGTCAAGGCCGAGTTCCTGATCCTGTCGCAGGACGCGATCCAGTCGCAGGCGACGGTCAGCGACGCCGAGGTGAAATCCTGGTACGAGAGCCACAAGGACAAATACCAGCAGGCGGAAGAGCGCCGTGCCAGCCATATCCTGATCATGGCCAAGAGCGAGGGCGAGAAGGCGGCGGCCAAGGCGAAGGCCGAGGACGTGCTCAAGGAAGTGCGCAAGGCGCCGGCGAAGTTCGCCGAGTTCGCCAAGCAGTATTCGCAGGATCCCGGTTCGGCCAAGTCCGGCGGCGATCTCGGCTATTTCGGCCGCGGTTCGATGGTCAAGGCCTTCGAAGACACCGTCTTCAAGCAAAAGGAAGGCGAGATTTCGGACGTGCTCGAATCGGAATTCGGTTACCACATCATCAAGCTGACCGGCATCAAGCCTGGCAAGGTGCGTTCGCTTGACGAGGTGCGTGCCGACATCGAAAGCGACCTCAAGCGGCAGACGGCGACGCGCAAGTTCGCCGAGGCGGCGGAAGCCTTCAACAACATGGTGTATGAGCAGTCCGACAGCCTCCAGCCGGCGGCGGAGAAATTCAAGCTCAAGATCCAGCAGAGCGGCTGGCTGAAGAAGAATCCCGACCCGCGCGAAGCGGCGGCGCTCGGGCCGTTCGCCAACGAGAAGATTCTCGGCGCGCTGTTCTCGGAAGATTCGATCAAGGGCAAGCGCAATACCGAAGCCTACGAGATCGCCCAGAACACGCTCCTGGCGGCGCGGGTGCTCGAGCATGTGCCGGCCTCGACGAAGCCCTTCGAGTCGGTTCGCACCGATATCGAAAAACTGCTCAAGCTGCGTGAAGCGGCGAGCCTCGCGCAGGCCGCCGGTGAAGCGCGTCTCGAGGAACTCCGCAAGGGGGGCGATGACAAGCTGGCGTGGTCGGCAAGCAAGCAGGCCTCGCGCATGGCGCCGCGCGATTTGTCGCCGGTCGCCGTCCGGGCGCTCTTCAAGGCCGATACCCAGAAGCTGCCGGCCTATGTCGGCGCCAGTGCGGGCAACGGCTACGCGATCTACAAGATCGTCAAGGTGGGCATGCCGGAGAAACTCGACGAGGCGCGTCGTCAGGCGCTGCGCAACGAATACACGCGGATTCTGGCGCAGGAAGAGTTGTCGGCGTATGTCAATGCGCTGCGCGCCCGGACCAAGATCGACATCAACACGGCCGTGCTGGAATCGCGCGAGTCGCGCTGATCCTGTCGGTTATAAGCGCTCGGGGAATGACAGCGTTCCCCGGCGCGAGAGGATAAAAAAACGCCGATGGCTTGCCATCGGCGTTTTGCTTTGCGCGCTTGCGCGGCGCGGATCAGGCCGGTAGCGGATCGGTATTGCCGAGCGCGGTGGTGTTGAGGCCGCCGTCGACGTAGGTGATTTCGCCGGTGATGGCGCTGGCGAGATCCGACAGCATGAAGGCAGCGACGTTGCCGACTTCCTCGATCGTCACGTTGCGGCGCAGCGGCGCGTGGTGTGCGTTGTAGGCGAGCAGCTTGCCGAAGTTGCCGATGCCCGAGGCGGCCAGCGTCTTGATCGGGCCGGCCGAGATGGCGTTGGCGCGGATGCCCTGCGGGCCGAGGCAGAAGGCGAGGTAACGGGTGGCGGCTTCAAGGCTGGCCTTGGCGAGGCCCATCGTGTTGTAGTTCGGCATCGTGCGCACGCCGCCGAGGTAGGTCAGCGCCAGCAGGGCCGGATTGTTGCCCTTGAGCAGCAGCGGACGGGCGGCCTTGGCCAGCGCCGGGAAGCTGTACGACGAGACGTCGTGGGCGATGCGGAAGGCGTCGCGCGTGATGCCGTCGAGGAAGTCGCCTTCGATGGCTTCGGTCGGCGCGTAGGCGATCGAGTGCACCATGCCGTCGAGGCCTTCCCAGTGCTTGCCGATCTCGACGAAGAGTTGGTCGATCTGTGCGTCGTCGGAGACGTCGCAGGGGAAAATCAGCGTACTGTCGAATTCGGCCGCGAACTTGGCGACGCGCTCCTCGAAGCGCTCGTTCTGATAGGTGAAGGCGAGCTTGGCGCCCTCGCGGTGGCAGGCCTTGGCGATGCCGTAGGCAATCGAATGCTTGGACAGAAGGCCCGTGATCAGAATGCGCTTGTCTGCAAGAAATCCCATGTGTTCTCCAATGGCGAGTGCTAACGTTCTAACGGATGAATCCGTCCGGCCGTGTCCGGCCGGGATTCGTCAGGTGCGCATTATAGGGGATTTTGGCGGCAATGCCCGGATGGGCGTCAGGGGCTTGCTACAGTGCCTTTTTATCGTCCGCCGGTTGGCCATGCGCGGGCGCCTCGGGTTAAACTCCGTCCATGTCCCTTTTGCGTCTGATTGTATTGCTGGCAGGCGCGGCCCTGCTGGCCGCCTGCGACAGCGAGCAGAACGATCCGTATCCAGCCGCCGAGCGCGGGCAGGCGATCCTCTATTCGGCCTTCACCGAACGGCCCAAACACCTCGATCCGGCGCAGTCCTACACCGAGGACGAAAACACCTTCATCGCCCAGATCTACGAACCGCCGCTGCAGTATCACTATCTCAAGCGGCCCTACACGCTGATTCCCGGCGCTGCCGAGCAGGTGCCGACGCCGGTTTACTACGATGCTGCCGGCAAGCGCCTGCCGGCCGATGCGCCGGCCGCGTCGATCGCGCGCAGCGTTTATGAAATCCGCCTGCGTCCGGGCATCCGCTACCAGCCGCATCCGGCCTTCGCCGTCGGCGACGACGGCCGCCCGGTTTACGAGACGATCGATGCGGCGATGCTGGCGAAGGTCGAGCGGATCGCCGATTTTCCGCGCACCGGTACGCGTGAATTGACCGCCGACGACTATATCTACCAGATCAAGCGCCTCGCCCATCCGCATCTGCATTCGCCGATCTTCGGCATGATGGCGGCGCACATCGTCGGCTTGCGCGAACTCGGCGACGCGCTGCAGCAGGCGGCCAAGGCGAATCCCGACGCCTGGCTCGACCTCGACCGCTTCCCGCTGCCCGGCGTCGAGCGTATCGATCGAAGCACCTACCGCGTCACGCTCAAGGGCAAGTATCCGCAATTCCTCTACTGGCTGGCGATGCCGTTCTTCGCGCCGGTGCCGCGCGAGGTCGATCGTTTCTACAGCCAGCCGGGCATGGCGGCGAAAAATCTGTCGCTCGACTGGTACCCGGTCGGTACTGGGCCGTTCATGCTGACCGAGAACAATCCGAACCGGCGCATGGTGCTCGACCGCAATCCGAATTTCCACGGCGAGACCTACCCCTGCGAAGGCGAGGCCGGCGACCGCGAGGCCGGGCTGCTCGCCGATTGCGGCAAGCCGCTGCCCTTGATCGACCGTGCCGTGTTCTCGCGCGAGAAGGAAAGCATCCCGTACTGGAACAAGTTCCTGCAGGGCTACTACGATGCGTCCGGCATTGCCTCGGACAGCTTCGACCAGGCCGTGCGCCTCGCCGTCGGTGGCGACGTGGCGCTGACCGACGAGATGCAGGCCAAGGGCATCCGGCTGCTGACGAGTGTGCGCACCTCGACCTTCTACATGGGCTTCAACCTGCTCGACCCGGTCGTTGGCGGCAAGGACGGCGTCGGCGAGGCGCGGGCGCGCAAGCTGCGCCAGGCGGTGTCGATCGCCGTCGATCAGGAGGAGTTCATCTCGATCTTCATGAACGGGCGCGGGATTCCGGCGATGAGTCCCTTGCCGCCCGGCATCTTCGGCTTTGTCGAGGGCGAGGGCGGCATCAACCCGGTGGTTTACGACTGGATCGACGGCCGTGCCCGGCGCAAATCGGTCGAGGCGGCGCGCACGCTGCTCGCCGAGGCCGGTTGGCCGAACGGGCGCGATGCGAAAACCGGCGAACCGCTCGTCCTCAATCTCGATACCACCGGCGGCGGCATGGGCGACAAGTCCCGGCTCGACTGGCTGACGCGGCAGTTCGCCAAGATCGACATCCAGCTCGTCGTGCGCTCGACCGATTTCAACCGCTTCCAGGAGAAGCTGCGCAAGGGTGCCGTGCAGCTCTATTACCTCGGCTGGAACGCCGACTATCCCGATCCGGAGAATTTCTTCTTCCTGTTGGCGGGGGCCGAAAGCAAGGTGGCGCAGGGCGGCGAGAACGCTTCGAACTATGCCAGTCCGGCCTTCGATCGTTTGTTCGCCGAAATGAAAGATATGGACAACACGCCGCAGCGCCTCGATATCGTCCGGCGCATGAACCGCCTGCTGCAGGAAGACGCCCCCTGGGTGTTCGGCTTCCATCCGAAGAGCTATACGCTTGGTCACGCCTGGCTGCTCAACCGCAAGCCGAACGATGTCGCCAACAATATCCTCAAGTACCAGCGCATCGACGTCGCCGCCCGCGCCGCCGCGCGTCATGCCTGGAACGCGCCGGTGCTGTGGCCGCTGGCAGCCTTGCTGGCCGTCGGTCTCGCCATCCTGGTGCCGGCCGTCGTCGCCTATCGCCGGCGCGAACGGCGCAATGCGCGGGGGAACGATGGCCGATAGTCCCGGTTTCGTGCTTGCCGACGACAATCGCCGCACGATCTGCGCCCGGCGTTCTTCCGTCCGCCGCGGGTTTCAGGTGTTTCTCGACGATGCGTCGCTGGATCCCGAGTGCGGGCGACTGCGCCAACGCCTCGGCATCGCCGCGCCGCTTGAGGCATAATCCGTCGTCATGTTCGCCTACCTCGTCCGCCGCTTGCTCTATGCGATTCCGATCCTGATCGGGGTGAATCTGATCACCTTCGCGCTGTTCTTCATCGTCAATACGCCCGACGACATGGCGCGCATGCAACTCGGCGTCAAGCGCGTGACGGCCGAGGCGATCGAAAAGTGGAAGGCCGAGCGCGGCTACGACAAGCCGCTCTTCGTCAATGCGCAGGCCTCGGGCGTCGGCGTCGTCACCGAGACGATCTTCTTCACCAAGTCGGCACGGCTTTTCGTCGGCGATTTCGGCCGTGCCGAGGACGGCCGCGACATCGCCCGCGAGATCCGGACACGCATGGGGCCGTCGCTGGCGATTGCGTTGCCGACCTTCGTGCTCGGCTTGTTCGTCACCGTCTGCCTGGCGCTGATGCTGGCGTTCTTCCGCGCGACGCCGCTCGATTTCTGGGGCGTCGTGCTGTGCGTGGCGATGATGTCGATTTCCGGGCTGTTCTACATCATCGGCGGGCAATACCTGATCAGCAAACTGTGGCGGCTGGTGCCGATCTCGGGCTTCAGCGCCGGGCTCGATGCCTGGAAATTCCTGATCCTGCCGGTGTTGATCGGCGTCGTCTCGGGCATCGGTTCGTCGACGCGCTGGTATCGCACGATCTTCCTTGAGGAGATCGGCAAGGATTACGTGCGGACGGCACGTGCCAAGGGACTCTCCGAACTCGCCGTGCTGTTCCGGCATGTGCTGCGCAATGCGCTGATCCCGATCCTGACCGGCGTCGTCGTCGTCATTCCGTTGCTCTTCATGGGCTCGCTGCTGACCGAATCCTTCTTCGGCATTCCCGGTCTCGGCAGCTACACGATCGACGCCATCCAGGCGCAGGATTTCGCCGTCGTCCGGGCGATGGTCTTCATCGGTTCGGTGCTCTACATCGTCGGCCTGATCCTGACCGACCTCTCGTATAGCTGGGTGGATCCGCGGATCCGCTTCGAATCATGAGCATCCAGCCCGTCCTGCTCTGGTCCGACGCGCTGATCTGGCTGCTGGTGCTGGGCGTCGTCGCCTTCGGCTGGGCCTCGTCGCGCACGCCGCCGTTGCGCGCCGCCTGGCGGCGTGTCGGTCGCAACCGGCCGGGCATGGCGGCGGCGACGGTGCTCCTCGTCTTCGTTCTCATTGGCCTGCTCGATTCGCTGCATTACCGTCCGCCGCTGGCGAACCGGACGCCGGACCAACCGGCCGCGTATTCGATCGAGGTGTTGTCGGCGCTCGATGCGCTGGCCGCGCCGCTGCGCACGCGCATGGAGAAAACTTACTCGGCGCCGCTGGCGACGCGCGCCTATGCCAAGGAGTCGATCGAGGTCCGCGACGCCGGCGGTGCCGTGCACGCCGTCCGTGATTTTCCGCGCCTGGCCTTTGGCGGCGCGCATCTCGGCGAGGACGAAGCGCAGCGCGATGCCGATGTGCTCGGCCGCGTCTTGGCCGCCGAAGTGGTCGCGCTGGCCCTGATCCTGGTGGTTTCCGGCGTCGGCGCTGTGCTGCTGGCGCGTCGGCAGGCGATCCCCTGGCCGCAGGCCGTCCGCCGACTCTGGCGCGGTGACACCGATATCGCCTGGAACGCGGTGCTGTTCAGCCTTGGCGCGCTCGCGCTGACGGCGGCGCCGCTGCTGGCGCTGTGCGTCGATTACCATGTTTTCGGCACCGACAAGGTCGGGCAGGACGTCTTCTACCAGGTGCTGAAAAGCGTGCGCACGGCGCTCGTCATCGGCCTCGTGACGACGCTGGTGACGCTGCCGATCGCTGTTGCTCTCGGCATTCTCGCCGGCTACTGGCGCGGCTGGGTCGATGACCTGATCCAGTACCTCTACACGACGCTGTCCTCGATTCCCGGCGTGCTGCTGATCGCGGCAGCGGTACTGATGATGCAGGTGGTGATCGACACGCATCCGCAGTGGTTCGCCACCGCCGCCGAACGTGCCGACCTGCGCCTGCTGGCGCTCTGCCTGATCCTCGGCATGACCAGCTGGACCGGACTCTGCCGCCTGCTGCGCGGCGAGACGCTGAAGTTGCGCGAGCTCGAATACATCCAGGCGGCGCAGGCCTTCGGCGTCGCCGACCTGCGCATCCTGGCGCGCCATATCCTGCCCAATCTGATGCACCTCGTCATCATCGCGCTGGTCATGGATTTCTCCGGCCTCGTCCTGTCCGAAGCGGTGCTGTCCTATGTCGGTATCGGCGTCGATCCGACGACGATCAGCTTCGGCACGATGATCAATAACGCGCGCATGGAACTGGCGCGCGAACCGATGGTGTGGTGGTCGCTGGCGGCGGCCTTCTCCTTCATGTTCGCGCTGGTGCTGGCCGCCAATGTGCTGGCCGACGCCGTGCGCGACGCCTTCGATCCACGGGCGGCCGTCGCATGAACGCGCCAATGAAGAACGATGACCTGCTGCTGCGCGTGCGCGACCTGCGCATGGGCTTTGCCGCCGGTCGCGGCGGCCAGGTGCTGACCGCCGTCGATGGCGTCAGCTTCGACCTGCGCGCCGGCGAGACGCTGGCGCTGCTCGGCGAGTCGGGTTGCGGCAAGTCGGCGACAGCCTTGTCGCTCCTGCGACTGTTGCCGCCCGCCGGGCGCGTGCTCGGCGGCGAGGTCGATTTCGCCGGCAGCGATCTCCTGCGCCTGTCGGAAGCCGAGATGCGCAGCGTGCGCGGCGGCGGCATGGCGATGATCTTCCAGGAACCGGCGACGAGTCTCAATCCGGTGCTGACGGTCGGTCGCCAGATCGGCGAGGTGCTTGAACGCCATCGCGGGCTGTCCGGCACGGCGGTCGCGGCGCGCGCGCTTGAGTTGCTCCAGGCGGTCGGCCTGTCCGACGCCGAACGGCGTCTCGGCGAATATCCCTTCCAGCTCTCCGGCGGCATGAAGCAGCGCGTGATGATCGCCATGGCGCTGGCCGGCGAGCCGCGGCTGCTGATCGCCGACGAGCCGACCACCGCCCTCGACGTGA
Source organism: Propionivibrio dicarboxylicus (assembly GCF_900099695.1). Classification (GTDB taxonomy): domain Bacteria; phylum Pseudomonadota; class Gammaproteobacteria; order Burkholderiales; family Rhodocyclaceae; genus Propionivibrio; species Propionivibrio dicarboxylicus. The sequence continues at coordinate 12,830 of NZ_FNCY01000010.1, forward strand.
CGATTCAGGCGCAGATCCTCGATCTGCTGCGCGGCCTGCAGGACGAGCGGCGCATGGGTATGCTGCTGATCACGCACGATCTTGGCGTCGTCGCGCGCATGGCGCAGCGGGTCGGCGTCATGTATGCCGGCGAGATCGTCGAGGAAGCGCCGCGCGAGATTTTCTTCACCGCGCCGCGCCATCCCTACACGCACAAGCTGTTCGCCGCCTTGCCCGACGTGGCGGCGCGCGGCCGCGCGCTGGAAACGATTCCCGGCCAGGTGCCGCCGCTGTCGGCGATGCCGGCCGGTTGCCGCTTTGCCGACCGCTGTCCGCATGTCGAGGTGCGCTGTCGCGAACGGTCGCCGGGCTGGACCGATCTCGGCGGCGGACATCGCGTGCGTTGTCACCGGTTCGCGGAGATCGCGCCGGCCCATCGCGGCGATCCGGGTGTTGCCGTGATGCCGCCGGCGATGCCGACGCCGTCGCTGCTCACGGTCGATGCGCTCAAGGTGCATTTTCCGATCCGGCGTGGTTTGCTGCGGCAGACGGTCGGCCACGTCAAAGCCGTCGATGGCGTTTCGCTCGAACTCGGTCGCGGCCGCACGCTGGCGCTGGTCGGCGAATCGGGTTGTGGCAAAACGACCGCCGGCAAGGCGATCCTGCGTCTGATCGAACCCACGGGTGGCAGCGTGCACCTCGATGGGCGCGAACTGACCGGTTTGCCGCGCGCGGCGCTGCGGCCCCTGCGACGGCAGATGCAGATGGTTTTCCAGGACCCGTTCGCCTCGCTCAATCCGCGTCTGACCGTCGGCGATATCCTGGCCGAAGGCATGCAGGCGCTGGCCATCGGCGACGCCGGGCCGGAGCGCGCCGCGGCGATCGCGCGTCTGCTCGGGCAGGTCGGCCTGCCGGTCGATGCCGCCGGGCGCTATCCGCACGAGTTTTCCGGCGGGCAGCGACAGCGCATCGCCATCGCCCGCGTGCTCGCCGTGCAGCCCGACCTGATCGTCTGCGACGAGCCGACGTCGGCGCTCGACGTCTCGGTCCAGGCGCAGATCCTCAACCTGCTGAAATCGCTGCAGGAATCGCTCGGCCTTGCCTTCCTGTTCATCACCCACAACTTCGCCGTCGTCGATTACCTCGCCCACGACGTCGCCGTCATGTATCTCGGACGTATCGTCGAACGCGGCCGCGTCGACGAGGTGCTGCGCGCGCCGCGCCATCCCTATACGCAGGCGTTGCTGTCGGCGGTCCCGAGCCCCGGTCTCGACGATCGTCCTGTCATACGCCTGGCGGGCGAGACGCCGTCGCCGGCGAAGCCGCCGTCGGGATGCCATTTTCATCCGCGTTGCCCGCGCGCAAGCGAACTGTGCCGGACTTCGTATCCCGACGAACGGTCGTTTTCCGTGTCGCATCGGGTAAACTGCCACCATGCATGAACCGACGCGCCTTCTCTATGACGAAGGCGCAATCCGGTCGCACTTTTTTGACATGAGGATGCAATGAAAATATCGATTTTCGGCATGGGCCGCGTCGGTTCGTCGATCGCCGCTGCGCTGGTTTCCGAACAACTGTGCAAGACGCTGGTGCTCGTCGATCTCAATCGCGACCTGGCGCGCGCGGAGGCGATGGACCTGCACCACGCCGCCTGTGTCGGCGGTTCGCCGATGCGGATTCTCGGCGGTGACGTCACTGACAGCGCCGATTCCGACATCGTCATCGTGACCGCGTCGGTGAGCCTGCCGCCGGGCGTCACCGACCGTAACCACTATGCGACCGGCAATGGCGCGCTGATGCGCAAGCTCTTGCCGGAGATCGCCCGGCGCAGCCCGTCGGCGATCCTGCTGATGCTCTCGAATCCGATGGATGTGCTGACGAGCTATGCGCTCGAAGTGACGGGTTTCCCGTGGGAGCGCGTCATCGGCAGCGGCACGCTGCTCGACACGGCGCGCTGGCGCGCGGCGATTTCGGGCTATACCGGTGTGCACAGCAATGACATCCGTGCCTACATCCTCGGCGAACACGGGCCGCACATGGTGCCGCTCGTCTCCTCGGTGAATCTTGCCGGCGAACTCGCCGACGACGTCGGCTACCAGCGCGAACTGGCGCGGCGGGCGATGGAGGAGGGCGTCGAGGTCTTCCGGATCCGTGGCTATACCAACCACGCCATCGCGCGCGCGGCGGCGATGATCGTCGGCGCCATCGTCCATGACAGTCGCCAGACGATGCCGGTGTCGGTGTGGTCGGACGGCTACGCCGGCATCGACGGCGTCTGCCTGTCGCTGCCCTGTGTCATTGGCCGTAGCGGCGTGCAGCGCATCCTGCATCCGGCGCTCAGCGACGACGAGCGCGAGCAGTTGAGATCGAGCGCCGAGTCGATCCGGACGACGCTGGCGCTCTGCCGCGGCGCCTGAAGCTGGTGTCATGACGCGTTCCTCCCGCGCGCGGGAGGTTTTCTGTATTGCAAAATGAGGGAGTCGTTCGGTGTTTGCCAAAATGAAGCTGTCCACCCGCATGTATCTGCCGGCATTGCTGGGAGCGGCGGGCTTGATCCTGATTTACGTCTTTGCGCTGATGGCGCTCAGGCATTGCATCGTCGAGGGACAGAAGGACAAGATCAAGAATCTCGTCGAATACGCGCATACGCAACTTGAGTATTACGACGGGCTGGCGAAATCCGGCGCGCTGACACTCGAACAAGCCCAGACGCAGGCCAAGGAAAGCCTGCGCAAGGCGCGTTACGACAAGGCCGAGTATTTCTGGCTGAACGATCTGCAGCCGCGCAACCTCATGCATCCGATCCGCCCGCAACTCGAAGGCAAGGACCAGAGCGACAACAAGGATCCGGCCGGAAAACCGATCTATCTCGAATTCGTCAAGGCGGCCAAGGCCGGCGCCGGCTTCGTCGATTACGTCGGCATCAAGCCGGAAAGCAAGTTGCCCGAGGCGAAGATTTCCTACGTCAAGCTCTACGAGCCTTGGGGTTGGGTGGTCGGCACCGGCGTCTATGTCGACGACATGAACGCCGATTTCAAGAGCGAGGCGATCCGGCTCGGCGTCGTCGTACTCGTCACGACGCTGATCCTGATCGTCGTCGGGCGCCTGGTTCGGCGCAGCATCGTCGATGAATTCGGCGGCGAGCCGCGTGATGCGATGCGCATCGCGCGCCAGATGGCGCAGGGCGACCTGACCGGCGAATTCGCCCTGCAGGCGGGCGACCGTTCAAGCCTGCTGTTCGTGCTCTCGCAGATGCAGTCCAATCTGCGCGACCTGTTGTTGGCGATCGAGAAAAATACGCTGGAAGTGCGCGGCAGTCTGGAAACGCTGTCGTCCGAGGCCAATCAGATCAACATGGCGACGCAGTTGCAGTCCTCGGTGGTCAAGGGAACGCGCGAGGGCGTGCTCGAACTGTCGGCGAGCGTGACGACCGTCACCAGCCTCGCCAACGAAACCGAGGTCGGCTCGCAGGAAGTGGCGCGACGCTCGAAGGCGGGCGCGGCGCTGGCCGGCAAGGTCTCGTCGGAGATGCAGAGCATCGCCGCGATGGTGCGCCGCTCGTCGGAGCAGGTGCTGCATCTGGTCGAGCGCATGCATGAAATCGGCAAGATGTCGATCGTCATCAAGGAGATTGCCGACCAGACCAACCTGCTCGCGCTCAATGCCGCGATCGAGGCGGCGCGGGCCGGCGAGCAGGGACGCGGCTTCGCGGTCGTCGCCGACGAGGTGCGCAAGCTGGCCGAACGGACGACGGCGAGCACGGTGGAAATCAGCCAGGTGATGCAGACGATCGAAACCGAGACCGCCGTTGCGGTCAAGGGAATGAACGATGCGGCGCCGGTGATCGCCTCGGGCGTCGAGCAGTCGGATGTCGCCGCCCGCACGCTTCAGGATATCGAAGCCTACGCCATGGCTTCGCTCGACAAGATGCAGCAACTGGTGGCGTCCACCGACATGCAGGCGCGTCGCATCTCGGAAATCGTCGAGCAGATGGACCATGTCTCGCAATCGACGAGCCAGGCCGACGAAGCGATCCGCCAGTCGCACGAAACCTCGCGCGTGCTCGAGCGCGATGCCAACGAACTGTTCCAGATGACGCGGCGTTTCAAGCTCGGCGAGCATGCGACCGGCGCGACGCGGCGCCAGGGCGCGTCGGTGAAGCCGCTGATCGAGTGGTCGCCGGCGCTGGCAGTGGGGTATGCCGAAATCGATACGCAGCACCAGCGGCTCGTCGAGATCGCCAACGCGCTCAATTCGGCGATGCACAACGGCGCCGGGGCGGAGGTGTCGGGGCGTGTGCTCAACGAACTCGTCGACTATACCGTCCGGCACTTCGGCTACGAGGAAGGCGAAATGCGCAAGCATCGCTATCCGCAGAGCGATGCGCACAAGGAAGCGCATCGCAAGCTGGTCGAGGAAGTCAGCGCCTTCAAGGAGAAGTTCGATAGCGGCAAGGCGGCGATCAGCATCGAACTGATGGCCTTCATCCGCGACTGGCTGCTCAACCACATCCTCAAGGTCGACAAGGAACTCGCCGCTTATCTGTCAAAGCGCGCCGGCGGCTGAGCGCCGGTCTCGCCTCGAGGCAAGTGCTGAAATAAGCGCCGGCACTCAGATGCCGGCCTGCAGCGCGAGGCGCAGTTCGATCGTCTTGCCGTTACGCAGCACGCTGATCCTGACCGTATCGCCGACGCGGAAATCATCGAGGCGGGCGAGCAGTTTGCCGACGCTATCGACCGGTTTGCCCTCGACGGCGGTGATGATGTCGCCGGCGGTGACCTCGCCGTTGCGCAGGATCGTCAGTCCTTTCAGCCCGGCGTTGGCGGCAGGCGTGCCCGCACCGACGCGCAGGACGACGACACCGGCCACGTCGAGCAGCCGCGACAGGCGGCGGTTGAGGTCTTCGTCGAGTTCGACGCCGAGGCTGGGACGGATGTATTTTCCCGAGCGGATGAGTTGCGGCACGACGCGATTGACGGTGTCGACCGGCACCGCAAAGCCGATGCCGGCGCTGCTGCCGCTGGGGCTGTAGATCGCCGTGTTGACGCCGATCAGGCGGCCGGCCGAGTCGAGCAGCGGGCCGCCCGAATTGCCGGGGTTGATCGCCGCGTCGGTCTGGATCAGGTGGTTGATGGTGTAGCCGTCGTCGCCGCTCAGCGAGCGGTCGAGGGCGGAGACGATGCCGGTTGTCAGCGTCCAGTCGAGGCCGAAGGGGTTGCCGATCGCCAGCACCTTCTGGCCGACGCGCAGGTCGTGGCTGGTGCCGATCGGGACCGGTGCCGGCCGGCGTGCGGCGATGCCGATGCGCAGCACGGCGAGATCGTGCGCACGCGAGGCGCCGACGAGCGAGGCCTTGAACTCGCGGCCATCGGCCAGCTTGACGATCGCCTCGCTGGCGTCTTCGATGACGTGAAAATTGGTGATGACGTGACCGGCCTCGTCCCAGATGAAGCCCGAGCCGGTGCCGCGCGGTACCGAGTAGACGTTGCGCGTCCAGAAATCGCGGACCTGGGCGCGGGTGGTAATGAAAACGACCGAGTCGCGCGAGCGCTCGAACAGGTCGATCGTCGATCGTTCGTCGCTGGTCAGTTCGCCGCGTGGGCTGACGGGACGGGGGGCCGCGACATTGCCTTGTGCGGCGGCGCCAGCAGCTATCAGGCACAGCGCGGTTGCCGCGAGCAGGGCACGCTGCCGGAACCATTGAAGTGACATCATGAAGCGGTCTCCATCGTCTGAAACTATCGCTTAGACGGGTGTGTGTCCGCAGGATTCAATCCGCGTTGACGGGGGCGCAGCCGGGAGACAGCCTATTTCTTGGCAGCGGGCTTTTTGGCCGGGGCAGGCGCCGGTTTCGGCGCGATCTTGCTCGCGGTCGTGCCGGGCTTGGCGGCGACAGGGCGGGGCGCCAGCTTGATCGGGGATTTGCTCACCGGTTTGTCGGTTCGCGTCGCCGGTTTCGCGGCCGACGCGAGCAGCAGACGGGTGCCGACGCTGACCGTGTCGCTCTTCAGGTTGTTGAGGCGGCGCAGTTCGGCGAGCGAGATGTCGTAACGCCGGGCGATGCCGGGCAGCGTCTCGCCCTTGGCGACCGTATGCCGACGTGCTGCCGGTTCCGGGTCGGCTTCAGGCAGGCGCGGTTGTCCCGGCAACGGCGCCATGTCGGCGCCGCCGTGGCGAGCGACCAGCAGCGTAAGGCCCGGCGTCACCCGGATGCGTCCCTTGATGCCGTTGGCGGCCTTGAGGTTGGCGACCGACATGCCGAAGCGCGGCGCCACCGATTCCAGCCGGTCGCCGGGGCGCAGCGTGTAGGACTGCCAGGCCGACAAGGGTTTGTTGTTTTCCTCGTGCGCCTCGAGATTGCTGACGAAGTTGTCGACCTTTTCTGCCGGGATGACCATCGGGCTGTCCGAGACGATGACGGCGCGGTTGTGGGCCGGATTCAGCGCGACAAATTCCTGGACCGGCATGCCGGCCAGCTGGGCGGCGACCTTGACGTCGATGTTGGCCGATTTGCTGATCGTCGCGAAATAGGGGCGGTTGGGAATCTGCGGGATGCCGAGTTCGCTGAGCAGCGTCGGGTTGCTGAAGATGTTCTTGAGCGCCTGCAGCTTGGGGACGTAGTTTTGCGTCTCGCGCGGCATCGTCAGGCTGAGATAGTCGGTCGGCAGGTCGAGTGCGCGGTTCTTGTTGACAGCCTTTGCGACGGCGCCTTCGCCCCAGTTGTAGGAAGCCAGCGCCAGATGCCAGTCGCCGTGCATCTCGTAGATCGACTGCAGGTATTCGAGCGCCGCCGCCGTCGAGGCGACGATGTCGCGCCGCTCGTCCTTCCACCAGTTCTGGTCGAGCTTGTAGCGTTTGCCGGTGGCCGGGATGAACTGCCACAGGCCCGAGGCCTTGGCGCGCGAGTAGGCGGATGGGTTGTAGGCGCTCTCCACCATTGGCAGCAGCGCCAGTTCCATCGGCATGCCGCGCTTCTCGATTTCCTCGACGATGTGATGCAGGAAGGGGCTGCTGCGCTCGACCATGCGGCGCAGATAGTCGGGCCGGTTCAGATACCACTGCTGGTGCGCGAGCACGAGATCGTTGTTGATGTCCGGCATGGCGAAACCGTTGCGGATTCTCTGCAGGATGTCTTCGGTTTCGGCGGTGAGGTCGATCGTCGGTACGGCGACCGGCGCGGTCGATATCTCGTAGGTCTGCAAGGGCATCGTCGCGCCGGCGGACGGCGAAGACGGCTTGATCCGCGGCTTTGCCTCGCTACGCGTCGTCGCGTCGGCCGACGGGGCGACGGCACCTTCCGGAAGTGGGCCGCCCGGCGCGACGCTGGCGCAGCCCGAGACCACGCCCAGTGCGATGCACAGGATCAGGGTCGTCAGTGCCTTCAGGAGGGGAGAGCGTGGCGTCATCCGGTTTTCGTCAAAGCGCGCGGCGAAGCTTGGCGTAACGGTTGGGGTGGAAGACAGGCGATTGCCAGCGGCGCAGCCGCGTTGGCAGAGGATGTCCGGCGCCTGTCGGGAAAGCGGAACGGCGCATTATAGCGCAAGCGGCCAGCGCTCATTCACCTTCGGCGACAGCCAGGGGGAAGGCCTTGCGGCGATTGGCACGGGCGCTGTTTGGGGTGGCTGTCTTTGCACTGGAAAATCATCGGCTTATCGGCTATCCTATGGGAGTATTCCGGTGACGTTTCGGGGCCTTTCGAATGATGATCGGCGGCGTTTCAACGAACTCTGCTTCGACAAACTTCCAGTACGGTCTGCTTGCGCGTACCGATGCGCAGCGTTCAGCGCAAGAAGTCTCCACGACTGTTGCGTCGAGTCGGGCGAAGGCGCGTCCGAAAGAAGAGCTGACACCGGAGCAGCAGCGCCAGATAGAAGCACTGAAGCAGACCGATGCCCGGGTGCATCGGCACGAACAAGCCCATATCGCCGTTGGCGGCAACCTGATCCGCGGTGGTGCCACGTATTCCTACACGGTCGGTCCCGACCAGAAGCGCTACGCCGTTGCGGGCGAGGTCTCGATCGATACGTCGCCGGCCGATACGCCCGAGGCGACGATTCCAAAAGCGCAGCACATTCAGCAGACTGCGCTGGCACCGGCCGACCCGTCGCCGCAGGATCGCGGCGTGGCCAGTATTGCGGCGCAGATGGAAAACAAGGCGCGCAGCGAAGTGTTCGCCCAGCAGTCCGAGCAGGGCGCGTCAGCGCAGTCAGGCTCGGAGGCGGCATCGGCGGCTTCGGCAGCGGCATCAGTATCAGCGGCGGCCTCGGTCGTGTTCTATCGTGCCGTGCAGCAATCGGGGGTACAAGCCGCTCTGGGATCGTCGCTCGATCTCTTCGCCTGATGCCGACGGGTTTTCGGGTATGATACGGCCTCCGGCGCAGTGCCGGGCCTTGTCGCCTGAGCCTGCATCCCCGAAACCAGCGAAGACTCCCCGCGCATGAATTTTCTCCGACTTGCCACGACGGCCTTGCTGTTCAGTGCGATTGCCGCTTGTAGTTCCGTACCGCGTTTCGTCAACGAATACAAAATTGACATCCAGCAGGGCAACGTCCTGTCTCAGGACATGGTGTCGCAGTTGCGCCCAGGTCTGACCAAGGACCAGGTCCGCTACATCCTTGGCACCCCGGTCTTGACGGACATGTTCCATGCCAGTCGTTGGGAGTATTTTTACAGCCTGAGGAAGGGTAATTCGGGCGATACCGAGCGGCGCAAGTTTACGGTCTTTTTCGACGCCGATGGCAAGCTGATCCGAGTGGCCGGCGATGTGGCGGCGGCGTCGACGGGCGAGGCGGTCCGCGCGGGGAACGCCATGCAGGAGCTCGATCTCGGTTCGGTCGGGGCGGATGTCAAGGCACCGCCGCAGCAGGAAGAGCGCGGCTTTTTTGGACGAATTCTGGAAAAAGTGGGGTTTTAATATGAGCGGAGTCAAGATTGCAGTGGTCGGAGCCGGTGGGCGCATGGGGCGAATGCTGATCGAGTCGACGCTTAAGGATGGCGAGGCGGTGCTGGTCGCCGCGGTCGATCAAGCCGGTACGCCGTCGATCGGCAAGAATGCCGGCGAACTCGTCGGCCTGTCCTGCGACGTGGTCGTCTCGGCCGATGTCGAGGCTGCGATTGCCGCCGCCGACTGCCTGATCGATTTCACGCGTCCGCAGGGGACACTCGCGCATCTGGCGCTCTGCCGCAAGCACAAGACGGCGATGGTGATCGGCACGACCGGCATCGAGGATGACGGCAAGCGCCAGATCGCCGAAGCGGCCAAGGACATCCCGGTGGTGTTCTCGTCGAACATGAGCGTCGGCGCCAATACGGTATTCAAAGTGCTCGACATCGCCTCGCGCATTCTTTCGCAGGGTTACGACATCGAGATTGTCGAGGCGCACCATCGGCTCAAGGTCGATGCGCCGTCGGGTACGGCGCTGCGCATGGGCGAGGTCGTCGCCAACGCGCTCGGCCGCGATCTCAAGGAATGTGCGATCTACGGGCGCGAGGGCGTGACCGGCGAGCGTGACGCGTCGACGATCGGTTTCGCCACCGTGCGCGGCGGCGACATCGTCGGCGATCACACCGTGATGTATTGCGGTATCGGCGAACGCGTCGAGATCAGCCACAAGGCCGGCAGCCGCATGCCCTATGCGCTCGGCGCCCTGCGTGCGGCGCGTTTCCTGGCCAGCAAGGAGAACGGTCTCTTCGACATGCAGGACGTGCTCGGCCTGCGCTAATAACCGGAAATTCGGCAGTTTTCGGGCGCCCGGAGCGTCCTTCTCGCCGTCCGGCGATTGCCGGGAGGCGGCCCTTGAGCTATAATCTCAAGGTTTTCAGAAAGTTAGCGGGAGGGCTGAACGCCCTCCCGCTTTTGCATATCTAAGCCACGGAACAGGAGTCCTACGTGTCGTTGTTACCCTCTCTTCCGCCCGCGATTCTCGTGCTGGCCGACGGAACCGTGTTCCGCGGCTACGCGATCGGTGCCGCCGGTTCGACCAGCGGCGAAGTCGTGTTCAATACGGCCATGACCGGTTATCAGGAAATCCTGACCGATCCGTCCTACTGCCGCCAGATCGTCACGCTGACCTACCCGCATATCGGCAATGTCGGTTGTAACGATGAGGATTTCGAATCGCGCGCCAACTACGCCGCCGGTCTCGTCATCCGCGATCTGCCGCTGCGCGCCGAGAGCTGGCGTCTGCAGCAGACGCTGCCGGAGTATCTGAAGAAACACGGCATCGTCGCCATCGCCGGTATCGACACGCGCAAGCTGACGCGAATCCTGCGCGAGAAGGGGGCGCAAGCCGGTTGTATCCTCGCCGGTACGCCGTCGGAAGTGCTCGACGAAGCGCGCGCGCTGGCGGAAGCCCGCGCCTTCCCGGGGCTGGCCGGCATGGATCTGGCGAAAGTGGTCTCGGTCGATTCGCCCTACGAATGGAGTGCCGGGACCTGGACGCTCAAGGGCTACGTCGATGGCGCGGCGCCGAGCTATCATGTCGTCGCCTTCGACTACGGCGTCAAGCGCAACATCCTGCGCATGCTGGCCGAGCGCGGCTGCAAGGTGACTGTGGTGCCGGCGCAGACGCCGGCCGCCGAGGTGCTCAAATACAATCCGGACGGGATTTTCCTGTCGAATGGCCCGGGCGATCCCGAGCCTTGCGATTACGCGATCGCGGCGATCCGCGAGTTGCTGGCCAAGGGCATTCCGACTTACGGTATCTGCCTCGGTCACCAGTTGCTGGCGCTGGCGTCCGGCGCCAAGACGGTGAAGATGAAATTCGGCCACCACGGCGCCAACCATCCGGTCAAGGACCTCGACACGCAGCAGGTGATGATCACCAGCCAGAATCACGGCTTCGCGGTCGATGCCGAGACGCTGCCGGAGAATGTCCGGCCGACGCACGTGTCGCTGTTCGACGGCTCGCTGCAGGGCATCGCGCGCACCGATGTGCCGGCCTTCTCGTTCCAGGGACACCCGGAAGCGAGTCCGGGACCGCACGACGTCGCCTATCTCTTTGACCGTTTCATTAAGCTCATGCAAGACAAAAAGGCCGAGGGAAAGTAACTCATGCCCAAGCGTACAGACATCCATAGCATTTTGATCATTGGTGCCGGTCCGATCATCATCGGCCAGGCCTGCGAATTCGACTACTCCGGCGCGCAAGCCTGCAAGGCGCTGCGCGAGGAGGGTTTCCGCGTCATTCTCGTCAACTCCAACCCGGCGACGATCATGACCGACCCGGAGATGGCCGACGTCACCTATATCGAGCCGATCAACTGGAAGGTCGTCGAGAAGATCATCGAGAAGGAGCGCCCCGATGCGCTGCTGCCGACGATGGGCGGCCAGACGGCGCTCAACTGCGCGCTCGATCTTGCCCATCACGGCGTGCTGGAAAAGTACGGCGTCGAGATGATCGGCGCGAGCGAAGAAGCCATCGACAAGGCGGAAGACCGGCAGAAGTTCAAGGAGGCGATGACCAAGATCGGTCTCGGCTCGGCCCGTTCGGCGATCGCCCACAGCATGGAAGAGGCGCAGCAGGTCCAAGCGGTGCTCGGCTTCCCGGCGATCATCCGGCCGTCGTTCACGATGGGCGGTTCGGGCGGCGGTATTGCCTACAATCAGGAAGAATTTGTCGACATCTGCAAGCGCGGCCTCGAAGCTTCGCCGACGCATGAACTCCTGATCGAGGAATCGCTGATCGGCTGGAAAGAGTTCGAGATGGAGGTGGTCCGCGATCGCAAGGACAACTGCATCATCGTCTGCTCGATCGAAAACCTCGACCCGATGGGCGTCCACACGGGTGACTCGATCACCGTCGCGCCGGCGCAGACGCTGACCGACAAGGAATACCAGATCATGCGTAACGCATCGATCGCGGTGTTGCGCGAGATCGGCGTCGATACCGGTGGCTCGAACGTGCAGTTCTCGATCAATCCCAAGGACGGTCGCATGATCGTCATCGAGATGAACCCGCGCGTTTCGCGTTCGTCGGCGCTGGCGTCGAAGGCGACCGGCTTCCCGATCGCCAAGGTGGCGGCCAAGCTGGCGGTCGGCTACACGCTCGATGAACTGGCCAACGAAATCACCGGCGGCAAGACGCCGGCCTCGTTCGAGCCGTCGATCGACTACGTCGTCACCAAGGTGCCGCGTTTCGCCTTCGAGAAATTCCCGACTGCCGATGCGCGTCTGACGACGCAGATGAAGTCGGTCGGCGAAGTCATGGCGATCGGCCGGACTTTCCAGGAATCGTTCCAGAAAGCTCTGCGTGGTCTGGAAGTCGGTGTCGATGGCATGAACCAGCGCACGACCGACCGCGAAGAGCTGGAGAAGGAACTCGGCGAACCGGGGCCGGAGCGCATCTGGTACGTCGGCGACGCCTTCGAGAACGGTTTTACGCTCGACGAAGTGCATGCGCTGACGCATATCGATCCCTGGTTCCTCGCCCAGATCGAGGACATCGTCAAGATCGAGATGCAGCTCGACGACATGAAGCTCAACGACATCAACGCGCCAACCCTGCGCGTGCTCAAGCGCAAGGGCTTTTCGGACCGTCGGCTGGCCCGCCTGTTCCGCACCACCGAAGCGCAGGTGCGGGCGCGTCGTCATCTGCTCGGCATCCGTCCGGTGTACAAGCGCGTCGATACCTGCGCGGCCGAGTTCTCGACGAGCACGGCCTACATGTACTCGACCTACGAAGAGGAATGCGAGTCGCGGCCGAGCGACAAGAAGAAGATCATGGTGCTCGGCGGCGGTCCGAACCGCATCGGCCAGGGCATCGAGTTCGACTACTGCTGCGTGCATGCCGCGCTCGCGATGCGCGAGGACGGCTATGAAACGATCATGGTCAACTGCAACCCGGAGACCGTGTCGACCGACTATGACACCTCCGATCGTCTCTATTTCGAGCCGCTGACGCTCGAGGATGTGCTCGAAATCGTCGCCATCGAAAATCCGGTCGGCGTCATCGTCCAGTTCGGCGGCCAGACGCCGCTCAAGCTGGCGCGCGACCTTGAAGCCAACGGCGTGCCGATCATCGGCACCTCCCCGGACATGATCGATGCGGCCGAAGACCGCGAGCGCTTCCAGCAACTGCTGAACGAGCTCGGGCTCAAGCAGCCGCCCAACCGCACGGCCCGCACCGAAGCGGACGCGCTGCGCCTCGCCGATGAAATCGGCTATCCGCTCGTCGTTCGCCCGTCGTACGTGCTTGGCGGCCGTGCCATGGAAATCGTGCATGAGCCGCGCGACCTCGAGCGCTACATGCGCGAAGCGGTCAAGGTCTCGAACGATTCGCCGGTGCTGCTCGACCGCTTCCTCAACGACGCCTGCGAAGTCGACGTCGATGCACTGTCTGACGGCGATCAGGTGATCATCGGCGGCGTCATGGAGCACATCGAGCAGGCGGGCGTGCATTCGGGTGATTCGGCCTGTTCGCTGCCGCCGTACTCGCTGTCGAAGGAAATCCAGGACGAACTGCGCCGCCAGACCAAGCTGATGGCCAAGGGGCTCAACGTCTGCGGCCTGATGAACGTGCAGTTCGCGATCCAGCACGACGTCGTCTACGTGCTCGAGGTCAATCCGCGCGCTTCGCGTACGGTTCCCTTCGTCTCGAAGGCGACCGGGCTGCCGCTTGCCAAGGTCGCGGCGCGCTGCATGGCTGGTCGTTCGCTGGCCGATCAAGGGGTGACGCACGAGGTCATTCCGCCGTATTTCTCGGTCAAGGAAGCCGTCTTCCCGTTCAACAAGTTCCCTGGCGTCGATACCATCCTCGGCCCGGAAATGAAGTCGACGGGCGAAGTGATGGGCGTTGGCGTGAGCTTCGAGGAAGCCTTCGTCAAGAGCCAGATGGCGACCAACGTCAAGCTGCCGACGTCGGGCAAGGTCTTCATCAGCGTCAAGGATTCGGACAAGGCGCAGGCGGTGGCGATCGCCCGTGACCTGCACGAAGTCGGTTTCCAGATCCTGGCGACGCGTGGGACCGCTGCGGCGATTTCGGCGGCGGGCGTTGCCGTGACGCAGGTGAACAAGGTGACCGAAGGTCGGCCGCACATCGTCGATATGATCAAGAACAACGAAGTCGCCTTGATCATCAACACGGTGGAAGAGAAACGCAAGGCCATCAACGATTCGCGAGCGATCCGGGTGACGGCGCAGGCGCAGCGTGTCACGCTCTACACCACGATCTGGGGTGGGGAGGCCGCTGCCGTCGGCATCAAGAATCGCAGCGAGTTGGTGGTTTATCCACTACAGACGCTGCACGCTCAACTCGTCTAATAACCTTTTGGCCGCCGGAAACCCCGTTGCGTACGGGCCGGCGGTTTTGCTTTGGTGGTGAAAATATGAACAAGGTCCCATTGACCATCGCTGGTGCCGAAAAACTGCGTGCCGAACTCCAGCATCTGAAGGCTGTCGATCGTCCCAACGTCATCGCCGCGATCGCCGAGGCGCGTTCTTACGGCGACCTGTCGGAAAATGCCGAATACGACGCGGCGAAAGAGCGTCAGGCTTTTGTCGAAGGGCGCATCAAGGAAGTCGAAGGCAAGTTGTCGAACGCCCAGATCATCGATCCGGCCTTGCTTGACGCCGACGGCCGCTGCGTCTTCGGTTCGACCGTGGACATCGAGGATCAGGATTCCGGCGAGCTGGTGACCTACCAGATCGTCGGTGAAGACGAAGCCGACATCAAGGAATGCAAGATTTCGGTGAATTCGCCGATCGCCCGTGCGCTGATCGGCAAGTATGCGGGTGACATCGCCCAGGTGCAGGCACCGGGCGGATTGCGCGAATATGAAATTCTTGAGGTTCGCTACGAGTAGACGGTTGATGCGGCCGTTGATGCAGCCGATGGCGCGGGCGCGGCAAGTGCAGTCGCCCGCGACCGGCGCCTCAGTTCTGGAAACTCCGCTTGCTGCGTCGCGGTTCGGCGCGGGCACGGCGGGCCGCCGGGCGAGCCTTGGTCGGCGCAGTTTCTTCCGTGGCCGGGCGCCAGACGACCAGCAGCTTGCCGATATGCTGCACCGGCGCGGCGTCGAGTTGATCGCAAATGGCCTTCAGATAGGCCTCGCGCTCTTCGCGAAGATCGTTATAAACGCGGATCTTGATCAACTCGTGGCTGTCGAGACTGCGCGCGATCTCGCGCATGACGGACTCGCTGAGACCGTTCTGGGCGATCGAGACGACCGGGTTGAGACCATGGGCACGGGCGCGCAGGGCGCGGCGTTGTTCTGAAGTGATGTCGAGCATGCGTGAAGACCTTAGCAAAACGCGTATTTTACCGGGTTTGGAGCAATGAAACGAACCAGAACCAGCAAAGCCTGGATGCATGAGCATGTGAGCGACCCTTTCGTCCAGCGCGCCAAGGCCGAAGGCTACCGTTCGCGGGCGTCTTTCAAGCTCATGGAGATCGATGATCGCGATCACCTGATCCGCTCCGGCGACGTGGTTGTCGACCTCGGCGCGGCGCCGGGGGGTTGGTCGCAGGTGGCGGCACAGCGGATGAAAGGCAAGGGGCGGGTCGTCGCGCTTGACCTGCTCGAGATGGCCGGTTTGCCTGGGGTGACGGTCATTCAGGGCGATTTTCGCGAAGAAAGCGTGCTGACGGCGCTGGAAAATCTGCTGCAAGGCGAGCGGGTGGGGCTTGTGCTTTCGGATATGGCCCCCAATATCTCTGGCGTGCCGCTGTCGGATCAGGCCCGCATCATGCACCTTGCCGAGCTTGGTTTGGAGTTTTCGCAACGCTGGCTGAAACCTGACGGGGCGTTTCTGGTCAAAGTTTTTCAGGGCTATGGCTATGAGGATTTTGTCGGCGAGATGCGCCGGACCTTTGCCAGCGTGGCGACGCGCAAGCCGGATGCCTCGCGCGGTCGTAGCGCAGAGGTGTATTTGTTGGGAAAAGGATTGAAACAGTCGGCTTGAAGCCGGTTTGAAAGCGGTTGAAGTGGTTGGGCAAGAGCAGGTATGAAGGCGTTGGTGCGGGTGGGCGCTTTGCGGAAGTATGCGGGGTTCCTGACGAAATGCGCGCGAACGATATACAATCAGTACTTTCGCATGATCGGGCTGCCGTCATTGAGGACGGAAGCGGTACGCAGAAGGATGTGCTTTGAATAACATGTTCAAGAATATGGCGGTCTGGCTGGTGATCGGCCTGGTATTGATGACCGTCTTCAACCAGTTCAACACGCGCCAGACGCCGCAGGCCTCCATGGAGTATTCGCAGTTCATGGAGGAAGTCACGCACGGCAACATCACCAAGGTCGTGATCGAAGGTCGCATGCTGAAGGCGACGACCAGCGACGGTCGCAAGATCACCTCCTACGCGCCGCCGGATCTCTGGATGGTGTCGGATCTGCTCAAGTACGGCGTCAAGGTCGAGGCCAAGCCCGAGGAAGAACAATCCTTCCTGATGAATCTCTTCGTCAGTTGGTTCCCGATGCTGCTGCTGATCGGCGTCTGGGTCTTCTTCATGCGCCAGATGCAGGGCGGCGGCAAGGGCGGGGCGTTCTCGTTCGGCAAGAGCAAGGCGCGGCTGCTCGATGAATCGACCAACAGCATCACTTTCGCCGACGTCGCCGGTTGCGACGAGGCCAAGGAGGAAGTCTCCGAACTCGTCGATTTCCTGCGCGATCCGAGCAAATTCCAGAAACTCGGCGGCCGCATCCCGAAGGGCGTGCTGCTCGTCGGCAATCCGGGGACGGGTAAAACCCTGCTGGCCAAGGCCATCGCCGGTGAGGCGAAGGTGCCGTTCTTCTCGATTTCCGGTTCCGACTTCGTCGAAATGTTCGTCGGTGTCGGCGCGGCGCGTGTCCGCGACATGTTCGAAAACGCCAAGAAACATGCGCCCTGCATCATCTTCATCGACGAACTCGACGCGGTCGGCCGCCAGCGTGGCGCCGGTCTCGGCGGCGGCAACGACGAGCGCGAGCAGACGCTGAACCAGATGCTCGTCGAGATGGACGGCTTCGAAGGCAATACCAGCATCATCGTCATCGCCGCGACCAACCGGCCTGACGTGCTCGATCCGGCGCTGATGCGGCCGGGCCGTTTCGACCGCCAGGTCGTGGTGCCGCTGCCCGACATCCGCGGCCGCGAGCAGGTGCTTATCGTACATATGCGCAAGGTGCCGTTGTCGCCGGACGTCAAGGCCGACATCATCGCGCGCGGCACGCCGGGATTCTCGGGCGCCGACCTCGCCAACCTCGTCAACGAAGCGGCGCTGTTTGCCGCGCGCTCGAACAAGCGCCTCGTCGACATGGAAGATTTCGAGAAGGCCAAGGACAAGATCATGATGGGCGCCGAGCGCCGCAGCATGGTCATGAACGAGGAAGAAAAGCGCAACACGGCTTACCACGAGTCGGGACACGCGGTCGTTGCCAAGCTGGTGCCGAAGTCCGATCCGGTGCACAAAGTGACGATCATTCCGCGCGGCCGCGCCCTGGGTCTCACCATGCAGTTGCCGGAAGAGGATCGTTACGCCTATGACCGCACCTATCTGATGTCGCGCATCGCGGTGCTGTTCGGTGGCCGTATCGCCGAAGAGTTGTTCATGAACCAGATGACGACCGGCGCCTCGAACGATTTCGAACGGGCGACGCAGATGGCGCGCGACATGGTGACGCGCTACGGCATGTCGGACGCGCTCGGCCCGATGGTTTATGGTGAGAACGAAGGTGAAGTCTTCCTCGGCCGCTCGGTGACGACGCACAAGAATGTCTCCGAAGCGACGATGCAGAAGGTCGATGCCGAGATTCGTCGCATCATCGACGAGCAGTATGGTTTGGCCCGGCGTCTGCTTGAGGAAAACCGCGACAAGGTCGAAGCGATGACGGCGGCCTTGCTCGAATGGGAAACGATCGACGCCGAACAGATCGACGACATCATGGCCGGAAAACCGCCGCGTCCGCCGAAGCCGCCGCAGGGCAAGTCGCCTGGTGTGCAGGACGTGCCGCCGCCGAGCGCGGCGCCGACGACCGAGGCGACGGCCTGATTCCGGTCTGAGACACGACACATCCGGTTGCATACGACGGGGGAGGCAACTCCCCCGTTTTTCTTTGTAGAGGACTCAAGCATGCGTCATTGCGCTGCATTCGCCTTGCCCGAGGATCGCCCGCTGGTGATGGGCATCGTCAATCTGACGCCGGATTCGTTTTCCGGCGACGGCCTCGTGCAGGACGTCGATCGCGCCGTCGCGCACGCCTGGCACCAGATCGAAGCGGGCGCCGATCTGCTCGACATCGGTGCCGAATCGTCGCGTCCGGGGGCGCAACCGACCTCGCTGGCCGAGGAACTCGATCGCCTGCTGCCGGTGCTCGACCGGCTTGCCGCTTGTGGCGTGCCGATTTCGATCGATACCTACAAGCCCGAGGTGATGCGCGCGGCGCTGGCGGCCGGGGCGGCGATGATCAACGACATCTATGCGTTGCGCATGCCCGGTGCGCTGGAGGCGGTGGCAGCGAGCGATTGCGCCGTCTGCCTGATGCACATGCAGGGCGAGCCGCTGACCATGCAGCAGACGCCGGACTATGCCGATGTCGTCGCCGAGGTGCTGTCCTTTCTCGACGAGCGCGTCGCCGCGGCGCAGGCGGCCGGCATCGCCCGCGAACGGATTGTCCTCGATCCCGGCTTTGGCTTCGGCAAGTCGCTGACCCACAACCTCGATCTCCTGCGCGCGCTCGAGCGCTTTTCGGCGACCGGTCTGCCGGTGCTGGCCGGCATGTCGCGCAAGTCGATGCTTGGTGCAATCACCGGTCGCGCCGTCGGCGACCGGCTTGGCGCCAGCGTCGCCGCGGCCTTGCTGGCAGCGGAGCGGGGCGCGCGCATCCTGCGCGTCCACGATGTCGCCGAGACACGTGACGCCTTGGCGGTCTGGCAGGCGCTGACGGCCGGTTGAAGCGTTGCGATGATGTGCGAGGCTGGCCGCTGCGGCTGACCGCAACAGACAGCGCTTTTTCTTTCTGCTAGGCTGATCGGGTCTCCTCCGTCATTCCCTTCAGGGCAGCACATGTCCCGTGAAATCGAGTTGAAGCTCCGCTTGTCGCCGGCGCAGGGCAGAAGACTGTCGCTCAGCCCACGCCTGGCCGGCCTTGTGGCGGAAAAAAAGCAGCTGTTCAACACCTATTACGATACGCCCGGTCTCGATCTGCGTGCCCGTGGCATCGCCTTGCGCCTGCGCCGGCAGGGCGCCAATGACTGGCGCATGACCGTCAAGGGCGGCGATGCGGGGGCGGGCGGCCTGGCGCAACGGCGCGAGTGGGAGGCGCCGACCGCGCCGGGATGTTTCGACTTCGGCATCGTTGGCGATCCGGAATTGCGCGCTTTCCTGGAAGTGCGGCGCGCCGATCTGCTGCCCGTATTTACGACCGATTTTTCGCGGACGGCCTGGCGCCTGACCTCGCCCGAAGCGACGGTCGAGTTGGCGCTGGATCGCGGTTGGGTCCAGGCCACCACGGTTTCCGGCGAGCGCCGCGACGTGCGCGAAACGATCTGCGAAGTCGAAATCGAACTGCTGCAGGGCCAGTCGAGCGATGCGCTGTTCGATCTCGCCATCGACCTGGCCGCCGAATTTCAGCTGCATCCCGAGATCGTCAGCAAGGCGGAACGCGGTTATGCGCTGGCCGCCGGCGCGGTGGCGCCGCCGATGCGCGCCGCGGCCGTCGGAATCGGGCGCGAAATGGCGCCTGTCGATGCTTTCCGTGCCGTCGCCGCTGCCTGCCTGGTTCATCTGCAGCGTAACGAGGCCGGTGCGATTGCCGGGCAGGATCCCGAGTACGTGCATCAGGCCCGTGTGGCGATCCGTCGCCTGCGCTCGGCGTTTCGTATCTTCGAACCCGTCCTGTCGCCGGATTTCGTCGCCACCTACTTGCCGCGCTGGAAGCGGCTCGGCGAGCAACTGGGTCGGGCGCGCGACTGGGATGTCCTGTTGGCCGAAACGCTGGCGCCGCTTGAAGCCGCGTTCCCCGGCCACACCGAGGTCGCCTTCCTGCGCGAGGCGGCGCAGGCGCGGCGCGTCGCCGCCGATAGTTCGGCCGCCGGTGCCTTGAAGCGCGTCGAGTACAGTCGTTTGCTGTTGGCCTTTTCAGCGGCGCTGCTGCGCCAGTCGGGACCGACCATCGGAGTGTCGCCGGCATCGGAGACAGTAGCGAAGCCGCGACGCTTTGCCGCTGATCGGTTGCAGCGGCAATGGAAAAAGGCCGTCGCCCTGGCGCGTCAGCGTGAGCATGCGAGCGCCGAGCGTCGGCATCGCTTGCGGATCGAACTGAAGAAGCTGCGCTATGCGCTCGATTTCTTCCTGCCGCTGTTGCCGCGGGCCGAGTTGTCGCGTTATCAGTCGCTGCTTTCGCGTTTGCAGGAGACTGCGGGGGCCTATCACGACCAGGTGATGGCAAGGCGCTTGGTTGCCGAACTGCGGCCGGACGGTACCGCCGATTCGCTGGTGTCGGGTTGGCTGGCCGGGCGGATGCAACTGCTGGCCGGGTTGCTCGACGCCGAGATCAAGCGCTTCCTCAACGCGGCGCCGCCCTGGCGCTGATTTTTTCGGTGTCTTGACCCGGCATCTTTACCGCGCTTTTCTTGCGCCGGTGGCGTCACGCCTGCATAATCGGCCCTCGTTCTGCAACCAAGGAGGGTCTATGATGCGTAAATATCTCGGGGCCGCCGCCGTGCTGGCCGGTTCGCTGCTGTGCGGTGCCGTCATGGCCCAGACTTATCGTGCCGAATATCGGCTGTCGACCGTGCTGAACACGGCCTTTACCTGGGGGCAGGCCGGCGAGCGCTGGGCCGAGCTCGTCAAGGAAAAGACGCAGGGACGCATCAACATCAAGCTTTATCCGGGTGCGTCGCTGGTCGGCGGCGACCAGACCCGCGAATTTACGGCGATCCGCCAGGGCGTGATCGATCTGGCCGTTGGCTCGACGATCAACTGGTCACCGCAGATCAAGGAACTCAATCTCTTTTCGCTGCCCTTCCTGATGCCCGACTACAAGGCGATCGACGCCTTGACGCAAGGCGATGTCGGCAAGGATCTGTTTACCGTGCTTGAGAAGCGTGAAGTCGTGCCGCTCGCCTGGGGTGAGAACGGTTTCCGCGAGATGTCGAACTCGAAGCGTCCGATTGCCTCGCCGGCCGACATGAAGGGCCTCAAATTCCGCGTTGTCGGTTCGCCGCTGTACAACGAAACCTTTACCGCATTGGGGGCCAACCCGACCCAGATGAGCTGGGCCGACGCGCAGCCGGCATTGGCCTCAGGCGCGGTCGATGGCCAGGAAAATCCGCTGTCGGTCTTCGTCGCCGCCAAGTTGCCGACGGTGGGGCAGAAACACCTGACACTCTGGCATTACGTCGCCGATCCGCTGATTTTCGTCGTCAACAAGCAGGTCTGGGAAAGCTGGACGCCGGCCGATCGTGACGCGGTTCGCCAGGCGGCGCTACAGGCCGGGCGCGAGAATGTCGAAAAGGCGCGCAAAGGCATCGCCGGCAAGGATAACGCCATCCTCAAGCAAATCGAGGCGGCGGGCGTGACCGTCACCGAACCGACGGCGGCGCAGCGCGAGGCCTTCGTCAAGGCGACGCGGCCGGTCTATGACAAGTGGGCGAAAACCATCGGCGCCGATCTGGTGAAGAAGGCCGAAGCGGCCATCGCCAAGCGCTGATATGGACGAGGCAAGCAAGGAAGCGGCGGGCGCGCCAGGCGCCCGTTCGCCGCTCGGGCGCGTCGAGCGCGTGTTGATGGCCGGATCGATGGGGCTGTTGTGTGTGCTGACGATGGCGAACGTGCTGGTGCGTTATTTCACGGACATATCGTTCGCCTTCACCGAGGAAATTTCGGTGGCGCTGCTGGTGGTGA
The DNA here is from genome assembly GCF_900099695.1 of Propionivibrio dicarboxylicus. Classification (GTDB taxonomy): domain Bacteria; phylum Pseudomonadota; class Gammaproteobacteria; order Burkholderiales; family Rhodocyclaceae; genus Propionivibrio; species Propionivibrio dicarboxylicus. Next base: position 34,633 of record NZ_FNCY01000010.1, read on the forward strand.
TGACCCTGGTTGGCGCCTCGCACGCCTTCGCCACGAATCACCACATCGCCATCACCTTCTTCGTCAGCGGCAGCACCCGTCTGCGCACTTGGTCGCAGCGTTTCGCGACGCTCTGCTCGCTGGTGATGTTCGCCGTGCTCTGCGCTTATGGTGTCCTGATGGCCTGGGACGACTATGACTTCGAGGTGACCTCGCCCTCGCTCGGCGTACCGCAGTGGCTCTATACGGTCTGGTTGCCGGTGCTCTCGGCGCTGATCGTCGTCCGTCTGCTCGCTTCCCTGCGGAGGCGCGCGTCATGATGGATTGGTTGTTGTTCGGTTTGTTCGGCTTTCTGATGTTCGCCGGCGTGCCGCTGGCGGTCGCCATGGGGCTGGCAGGCACCGCTGTCGTCGCCCTGACCGGCCTCGGCATGATGTCCTTGCCGACCAATGTCTATACCGGCATCGCCAAGTATCCGTTGATGGCGATTCCGGTCTTCGTCATTGCCGGCCTGATCTTCGAGCGCGCCGGCGTTGCCGCGACCATCGTCCGCTTCGCCTCGGCGCTGGTCGGTCAGCGGCGCGGCAGCCTCGCCATCGTTGCGATCATGGTGGCGATGATTCTCGGTGGCATTTCCGGATCGGGGCCGGCCGATTCGGCCGCCGTCGGCGCTGTCATGCTGCCGTCGATGCTCAAGGCCGGGTATCCGCGTTCCTTCACTGCCGGCGTCATCGCGGCAGCGGGGTCGACCGACATCCTGATCCCGCCCTCGATTGCATTCGTCATCTACAGCCTGCTGGTACCGCAGGCGTCGGTGCCGGCCTTGTTTGCCGCCGGCATGATTCCCGGCATCCTGTCCGGCCTGACGCTGATCCTGGTGGCCTGGTGGTTGTCGGTCAGGAACAACTTCGAGGCGACGCCGGGCGAAACCCGTCCGCCGTTCTGGCAGAGTCTCAAGGAAGCCGGCTGGGGGCTGCTGGCGCCGGTGATCATCCTCGGCGGCATGCGCAGCGGACTATTTACGCCGACCGAGGCGGCTGTCGTCGCCGTCTTCTACGGTGTGCTTGTCGGCATGGTGATCTATCGCAGCCTGAGCTGGAAGGACATCTATCTCGTGCTCATCGAGTCGGCGGAAATCTCGTCGGTCATTCTCGCCGTTGTCGCGCTGGCCAGCGTTTTCGCCTGGGCGAGCAATACGCTCGGCACCTTCGACCATCTGGCCGCCGCGTTGCTCGGTACCGGCCTGTCGGAAATCCCGATGCTGCTCAGCATCCAGTTGCTGCTGCTGATCGCCGGCATGTTCCTCGACGCGATCTCGATCTACTTCATCTTCCTGCCGCTGCTGGTGCCGATCGCACTGCATTTCAACTGGGATCTGGTCTGGTTCGGCGTCATCATCACGATGAACATGGCGCTCGGACAGTTCCATCCGCCGCTCGGCGTCAATCTGATGGTCACCTGCCGGATGGCCGGCGTGTCGATGGAGTCGACCGTGCCCTGGGTGTTGTGGATGGTCGCGGCGATGGCCGGCATGATGTTGCTGGTGACCTTCGTGCCCGATCTCGCGCTGTGGTTGCCGCGGCACCTCGGCTATCTATGATTTGAGGGCGTTGCCGGCGGGGTGTCGCCGTTCGATGAACAGGCTGCTACCCGCCGTCTTCTTGGCGTGTTTCTTGGCCTCCGAGGCGGCGGCGGAGAGTTCGTGGTGCGATTCGAAACGCTCGGCGAGGACCGGTACGGCGCCGATCGACACACTGGGGAGCGGGTAGAAAACGTGCTCGCCGCGCCGGTTCTCGGCGTAGTAACCGCGCCAGCCGTCGACGAGCGTCAGTGAGTCGGCTTCCACCTGCGCTGCCAGTTGCTGGTCGAAGCGTGTCAGCGCCTGGCGGCAGCGCACCTCCCAGTCCTCGCTTTGAAAGAGCACCATGAAGTCGTCGCCGCCGATGTGGCCGCAGAAGTCGGCGAGCGGGTGGGCGATGCCGGTCAGCGTCTGGGCGAGCAACCCAATGACGTCGTCGCCGCGCCGATAGCCATAGACGTCGTTGAATGGCTTGAAGTGGTCGATATCGACGTAGCAGGCGCAGAACGGAATCTTGCGGGCCAGCAGCCGGTCGATGTGTTCGTTGATCGGCACGTTGCCGGGCAGTTGCGTTAGCGGATTGGCATAGCGCGCCGCCTGGATCTGCATCTGCGTGATCATTCCCATGAGATCGTGCGCGCTGCCGATACCGGCGTAGCGCCCGTTGCGCGTGATGATGAATCCATCATAGATGTGACGGCGCGCCGAGCGGCTGACCGTCATCGCAGCGTCCTGGATCGGCGCGTCTTCGTCGATACACAGCGGCAGCGGGTCCATGAACTGGGCGCAGGATTTGCGGCCGAAGAGCTCGCGGCGGTAGGGACGCGACAGGCGGTCGATCAGTTCGTGCCGGTTGATCAGGCCGAGCGGCGTGCCGTCCGCTACCACAGGCATCGACACGAGTTCCGGGTCGGCATCGAAGCGACGGAAGACATCGTCATTGCCGGTGTCGGGTGTGATCGGTGTGACCGGCCGGATCAGGCTGCGCACCGCGACGTGGCTGCTCGGTGCGAGCGCCGGCGGAAAGACGGCGATGCGCCTCTGCTTGACGATGCCGATGATCTTCTCGCTCGGCAAGGCGCGTGGCATGCTCGTCGGCACGGCGATCAGGTAGCCCTGGCCGAGCGAGATGCCGAGGTCGCGGACTGTCAGGCAGTCCGCCTCCCGTTCGATGCCCTCGGCAATGATTTGTGCCGAACAACTTTCGGCCAGACTCTGCATGGCCTGGACGAAGCGGTGCTTGAGCGTGTCCTCGGCGATGCCGTTGATGAAATGGCGGTCGATCTTGACGAAGTCCGGGCGGATTTCGGACCACATGCGCAGGTTGGCGAAGCCCTCGCCGAGATCGTCGATGGCGATGCGGAAGCCTTGGCGGCGGTAGTGGGCCAAGGTCTGCTGAATGTCGGGATAGTCGGTGATGCGCTGGTTTTCGGTCAGTTCAATGACGACGCGGTCGGGGCGGATGCCGATCTGGTGGAGCAGGTCGCTGCTGCCGCCGTCGAGCAGGAGATCGTCGTCGAGACAGTCGGGGCTTGAATTGATGAAGAGCAGTCCGGGTAATTGCAGTTGCGCGAAGGCGCGGAAAATCGTCTCGCGGCAGGCTTGTTCGAGCTGGCGTCGGCAGCCGATCCGTTCAGCCGTTTCGAATAATGCCTTCGGCATTTGCAGCGGCGTATCGGCCGGTCCGCGGATCAGCCCTTCAAAGGCGATATAGGCATGGTTGCCGAAGTCGATGATTGGCTGGAATACGGCGGTCAGGCGACGGCGTTCGAGGATTTCCTCAAACAGGTTTTTGCTGCTGTCATGGTTGTCCGGGCGAATCGTGCTGACGAGAAAGAGCGGTGCGCGATCGCTACGGATCTGCGTGGCTGGCATGGCGGAATCTCCCCTGTTGTTCGAAGGGGTACTCTAGGGGGCTCAGGTTTCAGTACAATGACAGGCTTTTCGGATGGCCGTTTCGGGCAGGGGAGTCAGCGATGGGTAGAAAATATTTCGGTACGGATGGCGTGCGTGGCCGGGTCGGACAGGCACCGATCACCCCTGATTTCGTCATGCGTCTCGGTTATTCCGCTGGCAAGGTCCTGCTGGCCGAGGCTTCGTCGCGCGGTCATCTCAAGGCCGGCGAACGTCCGGCAGTGCTGATTGGCAAGGACACGCGGATTTCGGGCTACATGCTCGAGGCGGCGCTGGAGTCGGGGCTGTCGGCTGCCGGCGTCGATGTCTGCCTGGTCGGTCCGATGCCGACGCCGGCGGTCGCTTATCTGACGCGCGCGCTGCGGCTGCAGGCCGGCATCGTGATTTCCGCCTCGCATAATCCGTATTACGACAACGGGATCAAGTTCTTTTCGGCGCAGGGAACGAAGCTGGACGATGCGCTGGAAGCGCAGATCGAGGCCGGAATCGACGCACCGATGGGATGCGTTCCCTCGGGCGAGCTCGGGCGGGCGCGACGGATCGCCGATGCGGCGGGGCGCTATATCGAATTCTGCAAGAGCACCTTTCCCAACGAATTCGATCTGCGCGGCCTGAAGATTGTCGTCGATTGCGCGCATGGCGCCGCCTATCACATCGCGCCGCACGTCTTCCACGAGCTTGGCGCCGAAGTGAGCACCATTGGCGCCGAGCCGAACGGCCTCAATATCAACCAGGATGTCGGCGCGACCTCGTTGCGAGCGCTGAGCGATGCGGTGCTTGCGCGGCAGGCGGATTTCGGCGTGGCGCTCGACGGCGATGCCGACCGCTTGATGATGGTCGGCCCGGATGGTTCGACCTACGACGGCGATCAGCTCCTGCTCGCCGTCGTGCGCGGCCGGGCGCGCAAGGGGCCGGTCGCCGGGGTGGTCGGTACGCTGATGACTAATCTGGCGTTCGAGCATGCGCTGGCCGAGATGAAGATCCCGTTCGTGCGTGCCAACGTCGGCGATCGCTATGTCATGGAAGTCCTCAAGGAAAAAGGCTGGCTGTTCGGCGGCGAGAATTCCGGTCACATCCTGTGTCTCGATCGGCATACCACCGGCGACGGCATCGTCTCGGCGCTGCAGGTGCTGGCTGCCTTGCGCGAGGAGGGCGGCACGCTCGATGCATTGGTCGGGCGGCTGTCGCTGTATCCGCAGGTGCTGATCAACGTGCCCTTGGCCAAGGGCTTCGTCTGGAAGGACAACGCGGCGATTGCCGCGGCGCGCGCGTCGGTCGAGGAAAGTCTCGCCGGCGAAGGGCGCGTGCTCTTGCGCGCGTCCGGCACCGAGCCTTTGCTGCGCGTCATGGTCGAAGGTCGCGATGCGGCGAAGGTTCGTGCCGCTGCCGAAGCGCTGGCCGGCGCGGTGCGCGATGCGGTCGGCGAAGGCTGATGGGGGTGATGTCCTGATCGGAACGGCTGCGATTGACCGTATTCGGGGGGCATCGGTATAATGCGTTTTTTTTTCGGCAGGTGATCCATGCGTCAGAAGCTGGTTGCTGGTAACTGGAAGATGAACGGCGGACTGAGCGTCAATTCGCAACTTCTTCAAGAGGTGGTTTCCGGAGTTGCTGGGCTGCGTGATGTTGGCGTCGCTGTCTGCGTTCCGTTTCCGTATCTCGCGCAGGCGCAGTCGGCCCTGACCGGAACGACGGTGGCCTGGGGTGCGCAAAACCTCAGCGAAAAGACGAGCGGTGCCTACACCGGCGAAGTCAGTGCTTCGATGCTGAATGATTTCGCCTGCCGTTACGTGCTGGTCGGGCATTCCGAGCGCCGTTCTATTTACGGCGAAAGCGATGCGCTGGTCGCCGAAAAATTCGCGGTGGCGCTGGCGGCCGGTTTGACGCCGGTGCTGTGCGTCGGTGAGACGCTGGCCGAGCGTGAAGCCGGCAAAACGGCGGAAGTCGTGGCAGCGCAGATGGCGGCGGTGATCGACCGTGCCGGCGTGGCGGCGTTCGCCAAGGCCGTCGTTGCCTACGAACCGGTCTGGGCGATCGGTACCGGGCGCACGGCGACGAGCGAGCAGGCGCAGGAAGTGCATGCCGCGATTCGGGCGCAGGTGGCGCGCGGCGATGCAGCCGTGGCGGCAAACCTGCAGATTTTGTATGGCGGCAGCGTCAAGCCGTCGAATGCGGCAGAGCTTTTTGGCATGTCGGATATCGATGGCGGCCTGATCGGCGGTGCCTCCTTGGTAGCGGCGGATTTTCTCGCCATTTGCCGCGCAGCGGCGAAGTAAAGAGTCGGGGTTTATGGAATATTTCTTTTCAGTGATTTTGGTCGTGCATGTCCTGGCAGCTGTCGGGATTGTCGGCTTGGTACTCGTTCAGCATGGCAAGGGTGCCGATATGGGCGCCGCTTTTGGTAGCGGTGCCTCGGGTAGTCTGTTCGGTTCGGCCGGTTCGGCGAACTTCCTGAGCCGTACGACGGCGGCATTGGCCGTGGTGTTTTTCATCACCAGCCTGTCCTTGGCATTTATTGCTTCAAATAAGCCAAAAAGTACTGGTAGTGTGATGCAGGATGCTGTACAATCGCGGCCTTCTTCGATGCCTGCAGGTGGCGCTGAGCAGAACAACGCTCCCGCGGATGCCGGTTCGAAGACGAAGGAAATTCCCAAGTAGTTTGTTTTACAGGTTGGGCGGTCCCCTCAGTGATCAGCCGTCCGACCGAGTTGTAAGCAGTGCCGACGTGGTGAAATTGGTAGACACGCTATCTTGAGGGGGTAGTGACTTCGGTCGTATGAGTTCGAGTCTCATCGTCGGCACCATCCAGAGTATTACGGTTGCGCAAAAAAACAGATAACAGCGCGCAATTCAACATTCCAAATTCTGTTTGTTCAACGCTCGTTTTCGAACGTTGCGTCGGTTCGTCTGAGTGCCGTTTGAATATTCAGGCAACCCTTCCCGGAACGCGGGATTGCTTGGGTTTCGTGGCAATTTCCCCTTTAGAGTAGTTCCTGTTTCGGTAAACCACATGGTAGAATGCCGCACCTGATTTGGTGGTGCCGGCTAGTGTGCGTGTTGATTCTCGCAACCTTCCCCGAGTAAGTGCGGGAATCCATGAATGGAGCGGGAATTCCTTGTTCATCTTCGGCACCAAGTGGGAGCGGTGGGTCCTTGCTTTTGACCGGCGGCTTCCTTCCTTGAACCATCAACTGCGCGGCGGATCATGCTGGAAAATTATTTCCCGGTACTCGTCTTTGTCCTGATTGGACTTGTTTTTGGTATAGCGCCGGTCATCACCGGGATGGTCGTGGCACCACACCGGCCGGACGATGAAAAGCTGTCGCCCTACGAGTGCGGTTTCGACGCATTCGAGGATGCACGCGTGAAGTTCGACGTGCGCTATTACCTGATCGCGATCCTCTTCATCCTTTTCGATCTCGAAGTGGCCTTCCTGGTCCCCTGGGCGACGATTTTCAAGGAGATCGTCGGAACCGAATCGGTTCGCTGGTTCGGCTTCATCGAAATGCTGGTTTTCCTTGCCATCCTGGTTGTCGGCTATGCCTATGCCTGGATCAAGGGTGCGCTGGACTGGGAGTAAGCAATGGGTATTGAAGGGATTCTGCAGGAAGGCTTCGTCACCACGACGGCTGACAAGCTGATCAATTACATGCGCACCGGGTCGATGTGGCCGATGACATTCGGCCTTGCTTGCTGCGCGATCGAGATGATTCATACCGGCTGCTCGCGTTACGACCTCGACCGCTTCGGCATCGTTTTCCGTCCGAGTCCGCGTCAGTCGGATGTCATGATCGTGGCCGGCACGCTGACCAACAAGATGGCGCCGGCGCTGCGCAAGGTGTACGACCAGATGGCCGAGCCGCGCTGGGTGATTTCGATGGGGTCCTGCGCCAATGGTGGTGGCTATTACCACTACTCGTATTCGGTGGTGCGTGGCTGCGATCGTATCGTGCCCGTCGATATCTACGTGCCGGGTTGTCCGCCGACCTCGGAAGCGCTGATCTATGGCCTGCTCCAGTTGCAAGGCAAGATCAACCGCACCAGCACCATCGCCCGCAAACCCTGATAGTCCGGAGTTCTACCCATGTCCGCCAAGCTGGAAACGCTTCGCCAGAACCTGACGCAGCATCTCGGTCATCGGATCGCGGCAATGCAAATTGCATTGGACGAGATCACCATCGATGTCGAAGTGGTGAATTACCCGGAAACCATGCAACTGTTGCGCGATATCCCCGAGCTGGGTTTCGCGCAGCTGATCGATCTGTGTGGCGTCGACTATTCAACCTATGGCGATGCGCCTGAAGGCGCGGCTGTCGGCAAGCGCTTCGCTGCGGTCAGTCATCTGCTGTCGGTGACGCACAACTGGCGCGTTCGCGTGCGCTGTTTCGCCGTCGATGACGAATTTCCGTCGATCCCCTCGGTGGTGTCGATCTGGAATTCGGTGAACTGGTTCGAGCGCGAGGCCTTCGATCTGTATGGCATCGTCTTCCCGGGCCATCCGGACCTGCGCCGCATCCTGACCGATTACGGTTTCGTCGGTCATCCGTTCCGCAAGGATTTTCCGACGACGGGATATGTCGAGATGCGTTACGACGACGCGCAGAAGCGCGTGATTTACGAGCCGGTGTCGATCGAGATGCGCGAAATCACGCCGCGCATCGTCCGCCCCGCGAATTACGGGAATGTCGAAAATGCCTGATATCCAGAATTACACGATCAACTTCGGACCGCAGCATCCGGCCGCGCACGGTGTGTTGCGGATGGTGCTCGAGCTTGACGGCGAAGTCGTTCAGCGCGCCGATCCGCATATCGGTTTCCTGCATCGCGCGACCGAGAAGCTCGCCGAGAACAAGACCTGGATCCAGAACCTGCCGTTCATGGACCGTCTCGACTACATGTCGATGATGTGCAGCGAGCATGCTTACTGCCTGGCGATCGAGAAGATGCTGGGCATTGATGTGCCGGTTCGCGCCCAGTACATCCGCGTCATGTTCGACGAAATCACCCGCATCCTCAACCACCTGCTCTGGATCGGTTCGCACGGTCTCGACGTCGGCGCGATGACGATGATGCTCTATGCCATGCGCGAGCGCGAGGATCTGGTCGACTGCTACGAAGCGGTTTCGGGAACCCGCTGGCATGCGGCGTATTACCGGCCGGGTGGCGTCTATCGCGACCTGCCGGACACGATGCCGCAGTACAAGGAATCGAAGTGGAAGAGCGCGGCCAAGGTCAAGCAACTCAATGAGGTTCGCAGCGGTTCGCTGCTCGATTTCCTTGACGACTTCATCACGCGTTTCCCCAAGATCGTCGACGACTACGAGACGCTGCTGACCGACAACCGTATCTGGAAACAGCGGCTCGTCAATGTCGGCGTCCTGTCGCCCGAACGCGCGTTGCAGCTGGGTTGTACCGGCGCCATGCTGCGCGGTTCCGGCATCGCTTGGGACGTGCGCAAGAAGCAGCCCTACGCGGTCTATGACAAGCTCGATTTCGACATCCCGGTCGGCGTCACCGGCGACTGCTACGACCGCTACCTGGTGCGCGTCAATGAAATGCGCCAGTCGGCGCGGATCATCCGCCAGTGCATCGACTGGCTGCGCGTCAATCCGGGTCCGGTGATCTGCGACAACCACAAGGTTGCGCCGCCATCGCGGGCCTTGATGAAGAGCAGCATGGAAGAGCTGATCCATCACTTCAAGCTGTGCTCCGAAGGGATCCACGTGCCGGAAGGGCAGGTCTATTCGCCCATCGAGCATCCGAAGGGCGAGTTCGGTATCTATGTGATTTCGGATGGCGCCAACAAGCCGTATCGTTTGAAGATCCGTTCGCCGGGCTACGTGCACCTGTCGGCGATGGATGAACTGGTGCGTGGGCACATGATTGCCGACGTGGTCACCATGGTTGGTACGATTGACATCGTTTTTGGCGAGATTGACCGCTGATGCTGACTCAAGAATCCTTACAGAAAATCGATCGCGAGATCACCAAGTACCCGCCCGAGCGCAAGCAGTCGGCCGCCGTTGCGGCGCTGGCGATTGCCCAGGATGAAAAGGGCTGGTTGTCGAATGAAACGATCGAGTTCGTCGCCAATTATCTTGGCATGACGCCGATGGCCGCCTACGAGGTCGCCAGTTTCTACAACATGTACAACCTCAAGCCGGTTGGAAAGTACAAGCTGACGGTGTGTACGAACCTGCCGTGCATGCTTTCCGGCGGCGTCGATGCGGCCGAGTATCTCAAGCAGAAACTCGGCATCGGCTTCGACGAAACGACGCCGGACGGCAAATTCACGCTCAAGCAGGGCGAGTGCATGGGTGCCTGCGGCGATGCGCCGGTGATGCTCGTGAACGCGCGGCGCATGTGCGGTTCGATGCTGCCGGAAGAAATCGACAAATTGCTGGCGGAGCTCGAATAATGGCAATCCTCGGCACCATCAATCCGATGCTGATGGCCGGCATCGATTTCGACAGCGACACCTCGTGGCGGCTCGAAGGCTATCTGGCGCGCGGCGGCTATGCCGTGCTCAAGGAGATCCTCAAGAGCGAGACGGGGCGCGAGAAATACATCAGTGTCATCAAGCGCTCGGGCCTGCGCGGACGTGGCGGCGCCGGTTTTCCGACCGGCCTCAAGTGGGGCTTCATGCCGGCGTTCCGCGGCGGTCAGAAATACATCGTCTGTAATTCGGACGAGGGCGAGCCGGGTACGTTCAAGGATCGCGACATCCTGCGCTTCAATCCGCACGCTGTCATCGAAGGCATGCTGATCGGCGGCTACCTGATGGGCGCGACCCGCGGCTACAACTACATCCACGGCGAAATCTACGAGATCTACAAGCGTTTCGAAGAAGCGCTCGGTGAAGCGCGTGCTGCCGGGCTGCTCGGCGACAACATCGCCGGCTCGAATTTCTGCATGGAGATCCAGGCGCACCACGGTTTCGGCGCCTACGTCTGCGGCGAGGAAACGGCGCTGATCGAGTCGATCGAGGGCAAGGCCGGGCGTCCCCGCTACAAACCGCCCTATACGGCCAGCAACGGTCTCTACGGCGCGCCGACGAACGTCAACAACACCGAGTCGTATGCGTCGATTCCGTTCATCCTCAAGATGGGCGCCGAGGCGTATCTCGACATGGGGACCGTCAATAACGGCGGGACCAAGATCTTCTCGGTGTCGGGTCATGTCAATCGGCCTGGCAACTACGAAGTGCCGCTCGGCACGCCGTTCCCGAAGCTGCTCGAACTGGCCGGCGGCATGCGCGGCGGACGTCAGCTCAAGGCCTGCATTCCCGGCGGCGTCTCGTGTCCGGTGATCCCCGGCGCGCGCATGATGGAAACGACGATGGACTTCGACGGCATCAGCAAGGCCGGGTCGTCCTTCGGTTCCGGCGCCGTCATCATCATGGACGAGACGACCTGCATGGTGAAGGCGCTCGAACGGATCGCGTATTTCTTCTTCGAGGAATCCTGCGGCCAATGCACGCCGTGCCGCGAAGGGACGCACTGGATGTATCAGATCATCCACCGCATCGAGCACGGTCAGGGGCGGATGGAGGATATCGAAGTGCTCGACAGCATTGCTTCGCGCATCTCGGGCAACACGATTTGCGCGCTCGGCGACGCCGCGGCGGCGCCGGTCGAGAGCTTCATCAAGCAGTTCCGTGACGAATTCGTCTATCACATCGAACACAAGCAGTGCCTGGTTCCGCTGGATGTACAGCGTGCCGGCAGCGGCTTCTTCAAAGCTACGGTTTAGGGTAACGACATGCTTGAACTTGAAATCGACGGCAAGAAGGTCCAGGCGCCCGAGGGGTCGATGATCATCGAGGCCGCCGCGCTTGCCGGGGTCCATATTCCGCATTTCTGCTACCACAAGAAGCTGTCGCTGGCGGCGAACTGCCGGATGTGCCTGGTCGAAGTGTCGAAGGCGAAGAAGGCCGTGCCGGCCTGCGCCACGCCGATCCTCGACGGCATGAAGGTCTTTACGCATTCGGAAACGACGCTCGACGCGCAGAAGGGCGTGCTCGAGTTCCTGCTGATCAACCACCCGCTCGATTGTCCGATCTGCGACAAGGGCGGCGAGTGCCAGTTGCAGGATCTGGCGGTTGGTTACGGCAGTTCCTCCTCGCGCTTCTCGGAGGAAAAGCGCGTCGTCTTCCAGAAGGATGTCGGTCCGCTCATCTCGATGCAGGAAATGTCGCGTTGCATCCACTGCACGCGTTGCATCCGCTTCGGCGAGGAAATTGCCGGCGTCATGGAACTCGGCATGGCCAACCGCAACTTCCATTCCGAGGTGCAGACCTTCGTCGGTCGCAGCGTCGATTCGGAATTGTCGGGCAACATGATCGACCTGTGTCCGGTCGGCGCACTGACGTCGAAGCCGTTCCGCTATACCGCCCGTAACTGGGAACTGGCGCAGCGCAAGTCGGTGAGCCCGCATGACAGCCTCGGCTCCAACCTCAATGTGCAGGTCAAGAGCAATCGTGTCATGCGCGTCGTGCCACGTGAGAACGAGGCGATCAACGAGTGCTGGATCTCCGACCGCGACCGTTTCTCGTATGAGGGCCTGAACTCGGACGAGCGCCTGCAGAAGCCGATGGTGCGCGTCGATGGCGCGCTGCGCGAAGTCGAGTGGAACGTTGCGCTCGATTACGTTGCCCATGGCCTCAAGGACATCGTCAAGACGCATGGCGCGGCATCGGTCGCCGCATTGGCGGCGCCGAATGCGACGCTTGAAGAACTCTTCCTGCTGCAGAAACTGACGCGCGGCATCGGTTCGGGGAACGTCGACTTCCGTCCGCGTCGCCGCGATTTTTCCGCCGATGCGCAACGCGCCGGCATTCCCTGGCTCGGCATGAAAGTCGCCGAAATCGGGGCACTTGACACCGTACTGGTCGTCGGCAGCTTCCTGCGCAAGGATCATCCGCTCTTCGCCCAGCGCCTGCGCCAACTTGCGCGTCGGCGTGGCAAGGTCAGCCTCCTGTCGGTGACGAAGGACGATCCGCTCCTGCGTCTGTTTGCGCAGGTGACGGTGGCGCCGGCACAACTGGCGGCAGCGTTGGCCGGGGTCGTCAAGGCGGCTGCGCAGATCAAGGCGCAGCCGGTGCCGGCAGGGCTCGAATCGATCGAGCCCGATGAGGCGGCGCGCAAGATCGCGCAAAGCTTCGTCGATGGCAAGAAATCGGCGGTCTTCCTCGGCAATGTCGCCGAGCAAGTCGACAATGCAACGCAGCTGCAAGCGCTGGCGGCCGAACTCGGACGCCTGACCGGTGCCCGTGTCGGCTTCATCGGCGAAGCGGCCAACAGCGTCGGCGGATACGTCGCGCAGGCGCTGCCGTCCGGCCTCAACGCCTACGAGATGTTCGCGCAACCGCGTCGCGCCTATGTGCTCCTCGGCCTCGAGCCGGAACTCGATTGTCATCATCCGGCGCAGGCGATTGCGGCGCTCAAGCAGGCCGATCTCGTCGTCATGCTGACGCCGTTCAAGCATGCGGCGGCGCTCGATTACGCCGATGTATTGCTGCCGACGGCGCCCTTCAGCGAAACGTCGGGAACCTTCGTCAGCACCGAAGGCCGCGCCCAGAGCTTCAACGGCGTTTGCCGTCCGCTCGGCGAAACGCGGCCGGGCTGGAAAATTCTTCGCGTACTCGGCAATCTGCTCGACCTTCCCGGCTTCGACTACGAATCGAGCGAAGAGGTGCGCGACGTGGTGTTGCCGGCCGGAACGAATTTTGTGACGGGCCTCGATAATGCCCTGACGGGTGCGCCTGCGCTGGCGGTCGATGGCCGGTTCGAAGGTTTGCAACGCGTTGCCGAGGTGCCGATTTATTTCGCCGATTCGCTTGTGCGTCGCGCCACGGCGCTGCAGAAGACGCACGATGCGGGTCTGCCTGCCGCGCGCATGAATGGCGCAACGGCGGCAAGTCTGGGTCTTTCGGCCGGCGCGTCGGTGCGGGTGAAACAAGGGCAGGGCGACGCCGTCCTGGTGCTGGCTGTCGATGAAACGGTGCCGGCCGGTTGTGTGCGCGTGGCCGCCGGCCATGACACGACGGCGGCACTCGGCGATATGTTCGGAATGATCAACGTGGAGCGTGCATGATGGTGGAAACGCTACAGCAATTGCTGCCGGGGTTTCTTCTCCCCTATCTTGACCAGGCGTTGCAGTTGGGCGCCGGCTATTTCGGTCCGGTCGTCTGGCAAAACCTGCTCACCGGCGTCTGGGCCGTGATCAAGGTGATGCTGGTGATCGCGCCTTTGCTGCTCGTCGTCGCTTACACGACGTATGCCGAGCGCAAGGTGATCGGCGCCATTCAGGTGCGTATCGGTCCGAACCGCGTCGGTCCGCTCGGTCTGATCCAGCCGCTGGCCGACGGTCTCAAGGTGATGCTCAAGGAAGTCGTCATCCCGGCCAAAGCCGATCGTGCCGTCTTCCTGCTCGCGCCGGTCTTCGCTTTCGCGCCGGCGCTGGTCGCCTGGGCGGTCATCCCGTTCAACGAATTCCTTATCGTTGCCAACGTCAATGCCGGCTTGCTCTTCGTCATGGCGGTCACGTCGATCAGCGTCTACGGCATCATCCTGGCCGGTTGGGCATCCAACTCGAAATACGCCTTCCTCGGCGCAATGCGGTCGGCAGCGCAGATGATCTCCTACGAAGTCGCGATGGGACTGTCGCTTGTTGTCGTCATGATGATCTCGAGCAGCCTCAATCTGGTCGATATCGTCAAGAGTCAGGATCAGGGACTGTTCGCCGGCATGGGGCTCAAGTTCCTGTCATGGAACTGGCTGTCCTTGTGGCCGATGTTCGTGGTGTATCTGGTGTCGATCTTCGCCGAATGCAACCGGGCACCGTTCGACCTGGCGGAAGGCGAGTCGGAAATCGTCGGTTACCACGTCGAGTATTCCGGCATGGCGTTCGCCGTGTTCCAGTTGGCCGAATATTCGGCGATGCTGCTCGGTTCGACGCTGGTTGCGTTGCTTTTCCTGGGCGGCTGGCTGTCGCCGGTTGGTTTCCTGCCCGACAGCATCCTCTGGCTGTTCGGCAAGATCTTTGCATTGCTGGTCGTCTTCTTCTGGGCCCGTTCGACCTTCCCGCGCTATCGCTATGACCAGGTCATGCGCCTGGGCTGGAAGGTGTTCATTCCCGTCTGCCTGACCTGGCTGACGGTTGTCGGGGTCTGGATGATGTCGCCGTGGAACATCTGGAAGTGAGAGGCAAGACATGGGTTCGATGAAGGAAATTTTCAACAGCCTCCTGCTCAAGGAATTGTTCAAGGGCATGGCGGTGACCGGGCGCCACATTTTCGCGCGCAAGATCACCGTTCAGTACCCGGAAGAGCGGACGCCGCAAAGCCCGCGTTTCCGCGGTCTGCACGCCTTGCGGCGTTACCCGAACGGGGAAGAGCGTTGCATCGCCTGCAAACTGTGCGAGGCGGTTTGCCCGGCGATGGCGATCACGATCGAGTCGGCCGAACGCGACGATGGCTCGCGGCGGACGACGCGTTATGACATCGATTTCAACAAGTGCATCTACTGCGGTTTCTGCGAGGAAGCCTGTCCGGTCGATGCCATCGTCGAGACGCGCGTTTTCGAGTATCACGGCGAGAGCCGCGACGAGTTGTACTACACCAAAGACATGCTGCTGGCTGTCGGCGATCGCTACGAAGCGCAGATCGCTGAAGACCGCGAGTGTGACGCCAAATATCGCTAACGGGCGCTGATACGATGGAATTCAAGACACTCGTTTTTTTCTTTCTGGCCGCGATCCTGGTTTTCGCCAGCTTGCGTGTCGTTACCTTGCGCAATCCGGTGCATGCGGCGCTGAACCTGGTGCTCGCGTTCTTCAGCGCGAGCGGCCTCTGGGTGCTGCTCCAGGCCGAGTTTCTCGCGATCGCGCTGATTTTGGTCTATGTCGGTGCGGTGATGGTGCTGTTCCTGTTCGTCGTCATGCTGCTCGACATCAACCTCGACCGGCTGCGCGAGGGCTTCTGGAGCTATCTGCCGCTGGGTGCGATCGTCGCGCTGCTGATTGTCGCCGAAATGAGCCTGGTGCTTTACGCGCGCTTCTCCTCTGTGCAGGAGAGCGTTGCCGGACAGGCCGATGCCTCGTTCAGCAATGCCAAGGCGGTCGGACGTCTGCTCTTTACCGATTACGTTTATCCGTTCGAACTGGCGTCGGTCGTGTTGCTGGTCGGCGTCGTCGCTGCGGTGGCGCTGACCCTGCGGGGCAAGCGCAAGAGCAAGGCGGTGAGCCCGTCCGAGCAGGTCTTCGTCAAGGCCGCCGATCGCGTGCGTATCGTCAAGATGGCGGCCGAGTCGTCGCAGGATGAACCGGCCGGGCCGGCGGTTTAAGAATGTTGTTCAACGTGATGGCCGAGAACGCCGTCATTTGAGGAAAAAATCAGGGAAGACACATGCTGACACTGTCCCATTATTTGATATTGAGCGCGATCCTGTTTGCGATCGGCGTCGTCGGGATTTTTCTGAACCGGAAAAACCTGATCGTGCTGCTCATGTCGATCGAACTCATCCTGCTCGCGGTCAATACCAACTTCATCGCCTTCTCGCATTACCTCGATGATCTGGCCGGCCAGGTCTTCGTCTTCTTCATCCTGACGGTGGCCGCTGCCGAGTCGGCGATCGGTCTGGCGATCCTGGTCGTCCTGTTCCGCAACCTGAAGACCATCCACGTGGATGATCTGGATAGCCTGAAGGGTTGAACATGGAAATGCAAAAACTCTATCTGCTCGTTCCGCTGGCGCCTTTGTTCGGCGCCATGATTGCCGGTCTGCTGTGCCGTGTGGTGCCGCGCTGGGTTGCGCACACGGCGGCGATCGCCGGCGTGGCCATCGCCTTCATCGCCTCGGTCGTCATCTTCCGCGATGTCATGGCCGGCCATACGTTCAACGGGACCGTCTATCAGTGGCTGACCTCCGGTGACGTCAGCTTCGAAGTCGGCTTCCTGATCGATCCGCTGACGGTGACGATGATGCTGGTCGTGACCTTCGTCTCGCTGATGGTGCACATCTACACTGTCGGTTACATGCACGACGACCCCGGCTACAACCGCTTCTTCAGCTATATCGCGCTGTTTACCTTCTCGATGCTGATGCTCGTGATGAGCAACAACTTCATGCAGTTGTTCTTCGGCTGGGAAGCCGTGGGCCTGGTCTCCTACCTGCTGATCGGCTTCTGGTATACGCGGCCGACGGCAATCTTCGCCAACATGAAGGCCTTCCTGGTCAACCGCGTCGGCGACTTCGGCTTCATTCTCGGTATCGGTCTCGTGCTCGCGCATTTCGGCTCGCTCGACTACGCCACGGTGTTTGACAAGGCCGACCAGTTCGCCAACGTGACGATCAATATCTGGGGCACTTCGGAATGGTCGCTGCTCTCGGTGACCTGCATCCTGCTGTTCGTCGGCGCCATGGGCAAGTCGGCGCAGGTTCCCTTGCACGTTTGGCTGCCCGATTCGATGGAAGGCCCGACCCCGATCTCGGCGCTGATCCACGCGGCAACGATGGTGACGGCCGGTATCTTCATGGTCGCACGCATGTCGCCGCTCTTCGAACTGACTGACACGGCACTCTCGTTCGTCATCATCATCGGTTCGATTACCGCCTTGTTCATGGGCTTCCTCGGCATCATCCAGAACGACATCAAGCGCGTCGTGGCGTATTCGACGCTCTCGCAGCTCGGCTACATGACCGTCGCGCTGGGCGCGTCGGCGTACTCGGTGGCGATCTTCCACCTGATGACACACGCGTTCTTCAAGGCGCTGCTGTTCCTCGGCGCCGGCTCGGTGATCATCGGTATGCACCACGATCAGGACATCCGCAACATGGGCGGCCTGCGCAAGTACATGCCGATTACCTGGCTGACCTCGCTGGTCGGTTCGCTGGCCTTGATTGGCACGCCGTTCTTCGCGGGTTTCTATTCGAAGGATTCGATCATCGAGGCGGTCAAGCTCTCGCATATTCCGGGCTCCGGTTTTGCCTACTTCGCCGTGATGGCCGGTGTCTTCATCACCGCGTTCTATTCCTTCCGCATGTACTTCCTCGTCTTCCACGGGGAGGAACGCTTCGGCAAGGCACATGACGACCACGGCCACGTCGCTCACGATTCGCACGACGCGCATCATGCCGATGACCACGAAGGCGATCATGACGACGAGGAAGTGTCGGCGGATCATCATCACGGCCTGGCGCCGGGACAGAAGCCGCACGAAACGCCCTGGGTCGTGACGCTGCCGCTCGTGTTGCTGGCCATTCCGTCGGTGGTGATCGGTTATCTCGGTATCGAGCCGATGCTCTTCGGTTCTTACTTCGGCGATGCCATCTTCATCAACGGCGAAGCGCATCCGGTCATGGAAGAGCTGGCGCACCATTTCCACGGTGCGACGGCGATGGCGCTGCATGCGGTGCAGACGCCGGTGTTCTGGCTGGCGCTTGCCGGTGTCGTGCTGTCCTGGTTCTTCTACCTCAAGCGGCCCGATATTCCGGCCAAGATCAAGCATGCGATCGCGCCGATCTACACGGTCCTCGAGAACAAGTACTACTTCGACAAGTTCAACGAGATCTTCCTCGCCGGCGGCGCCCGCCTGCTCGGCAAGGGCCTGTGGAAGGGCGGCGATGTCGGTGTCATCGACGGCATGATCGTCGGCGGTGCCGTGCGGCTTGTCGGCTGGATCGCGACCATGGCGCGTTTCTTCCAGTCGGGGCACATCTATCACTATGCATTCACGATGATCTTCGGGGTTTGCGCCTTGCTGTCTTTCTGGCTGCTGCGCGCCTAAACGAACAATAAGACTGGGAACGATATGTCTGGTATGCCGCTTCTCTCCTTAGCCATCTGGGTTCCGATCTTCGCCGGCGTTGCCGTGCTGCTGACCGGAGCGGATCGCAACGCGCCCTTGGCGCGCATGCTCGCACTGGCCGGCGCCGTCGCCGGTTTGCTGGTGACGCTGCCGCTTTACACCGGTTTCGACCTGACGACGCCGCAGATGCAGTTCGTCGAGTTGGTGTCGTGGATTCCGCGTTTCAACATCAACTATCACCTCGGTGTCGACGGCATCTCGATGCTGTTCGTGATCCTCAACAGCTTCATCACGGTGATCGTCGTACTCGGCGGCTGGAAAGTGATCGAAAACAAGGTCGCGCAATACAATGCCGGCTTCCTGATCATGTCGGGCCTGCTTAACGGTATTTTCGTCTCGCTCGACGCGATGCTGTTCTATGTCTTCTTCGAAGCTTCGCTGATCCCGCTTTACCTGATCATCGGTGTTTGGGGTGGCCCGAACCGCGTCTATGCGGCCTTCAAGTTCTTCCTCTTCACCTTGATGGGCTCGCTGCTCTTTCTGGTGTCGCTGATTTACCTGTTCGTGCAGTCGGGGGGCAGCTTCTCGATTCTCGACTGGCATCAGCTGCCGCTGGCGGCAGGGCAGCAGCGCTGGATCTTCCTGGCTTTCCTGGTCGCCTTTGCGGTCAAGGTGCCGATGTGGCCGGTGCATACGTGGTTGCCCGACGCTCACGTCGAAGCCCCGACTGGCGGCTCGATCGTGCTGGCGGCGATTGCGCTGAAGCTCGGTGCCTACGGTTTCCTGCGGTTTTCGCTGCCGATCGCGCCGGATGCCTCGCATGAATTGGCCGGCCTGATCATCACGCTGTCCTTGATTGCGGTGGTCTATATCGGTTTCGTCGCGCTCGTTCAGGACGACATGAAGAAGCTCGTGGCTTATTCGTCGATCGCGCACATGGGTTTCGTTACCCTCGGTTTCTTCATGTTCAGCGCGCTCGGTATCGAAGGCGCGCTGGTGCAGATGATCTCGCACGGCTTCGTCTCGGGCGCGATGTTCTTCAGCATCGGCGTCATGTATGACCGCGTGCATTCGCGCAAGATTGCCGACTACGGCGGTGTCGTCAACACGATGCCGAAGTTCGCCGCCTTCTTCATGCTCTTCTCGATGGCCAATGCCGGCTTGCCCGCGACCTCGGGCTTCGTCGGCGAGTTCATGGTGATCATGGGCGCGGTCAAGTTCAATTTCTGGGTGGCCGCGATTGCCGCGACGACGATGATCGTCGGCGCCGCCTATACGCTCTGGATGTACAAGCGCGTCGTTTTCGGCGATGTCGGCAATCACCATGTCGCCGAACTGACCGACATCACGCCGCGTGAATTCCTGGTGCTGTCCCTGCTCGCCGCCGGTGCGTTGGGCATGGGCCTGTACCCGGCGCCCTTTACCGACATCATGCACAGCTCGGTCGAAGAGCTGCTCCGTCACGTTGCCGCAAGCAAGATCCTCTAACTGGTATCCGTTATGACGCTCGCCGAAATGCAATTTGCTCTGCCCGATCTGCGCCTTGCCAGCGCGGAGATCTTCCTGCTGGCCATGGCCTGTTTGATCATGATCGTCGATCTCTTCGTCCGGGATAAAAACCGCACGCTGACGTTCGCGCTCACGCAACTGACGCTGGCAGTGTCCGCCGTCGTGACGGTGATGGTGAGTAGCGGGCAGGTCGCCTACACCTTCAGCAATATGTACGTCGGCGATCTGATGGGCGATCTGCTCAAGCTGATGCTCGATGTCGTGATGATCGTCGTGTTGTTCTACTCGCGCGCTTACGTGCTCGACCGCCCGCAGCTCGCCAAGGGCGAGTTCTACACGCTGACGCTGTTCGCGACGCTCGGCATGATGGTGATGATCTCGGCCAACCATTTCCTGACGATCTACATCGGTATCGAACTTCTTTCACTGTCGCTCTACGGCATGGTGGCGCTCAATCGCGACTCGGTCCAGGCGACCGAGGCGGCGATGAAGTATTTCGTTCTCGGCGCGCTTGCGTCGGGTCTGCTGCTCTACGGCATGTCGATGATCTACGGTGCGACCGGGTCGCTCGAAATCACGACGGTGGCTGAACGCCTGTTCTCGGGCCAGGCCGACATGATCGTGCTGCTCTTCGGCGTCGTCTTCCTGGTTGCCGGTATTGCCTTCAAGCTTGGCGTCGTGCCGTTCCACATGTGGATTCCGGACGTCTATCACGGTGCCCCGACGGCGGTGACGCTGATCATCGCCAGCGCGCCGAAGCTGGCCGCTTTCGCCATCGTCATGCGCATGCTGGTCGGCGGCCTGCTCGTCGCGTCGAACGATTGGCAGAACATGCTGCTGATCCTGTCGGTGCTGTCGATGGCCGTCGGTAACTTCGCCGCGATCGCGCAGACCAATCTCAAGCGCATGCTCGCCTATTCGGCCATCTCGCACATGGGCTTCATGCTGCTTGGCCTCGTCGTCGGTGTGGTCGGCGGCGATGCGCGCTTCGCGATCAATGCCTACAGCTCGTCGATGTTCTACGTGATGACCTATGTCATTACCAGCGCCGGTACCTTTGGCATGATCCTGCTGCTGTCGCGCGCCGGCTTCGAATCGGAGGAAATCAGCGATCTCGCCGGCCTCAACAAGCGCAGCCCGTGGTTTGCTGCCGTCATGATGATGATGATGTTCTCGATGGCCGGCATCCCGTTCTTCGTCGGTTTCTTCGCCAAGTTCTCGGTGCTGCAGGCGGTCGTTGCCGCCGGCTATCTCTGGCTGGCGATCGCCGCCGTGTTCTTCTCACTGGTCGGCGCCTATTACTACCTGCGCGTCGTCAAGGTCATGTATTTCGATGTGCCGGTGGATGACGCGCCGATCGTCGCTACGCTCGATGTCAAGGTGTTGATGTCGTTCAACGGCCTGGCCGTGGCGGCCCTCGGCCTGTTCCCGCAGATGCTGATGTCGATTTGCGCGTTTGTGCTGCTGCGTTCGCTCTGACCGAATCCTGCAGCTGTTCTGAATCACGAACGCCCCGCTTGACGGGGCGTTTTCATGCGAGGTTATCATGAGCCAGTTACCCGAGGACGAGCATCCCCATCTGACGGAAACCGAAATCGACAGCACCGAGGTCTATCGCGGGCGTCTGCTAGAAGTGCGTCTCGATCGCGTGCGCCAACCCGACGGTCATGAGACGACGCGCGAGTACATCCGGCATCAGGGCGCGGTGGTGATCATTCCGATTCTCGATGACGGTCGCCTGATCTTCGAACGCCAGTTCCGCTACCCGCCGCGCCGCGCCTTCCTCGAATTTCCCGCCGGCAAGATCGATCCGGGCGAGGATATCCTGAACACCGGGCAGCGCGAACTGCTCGAGGAAACCGGGTACACGGCGAGCGACTGGCGCTATTTGGGCGTCATGCATCCGTGTATCGGCTATTCGAACGAGCGGATCGAGATATTCGTCGCTCGCGGACTCGTTCGTCAGGCGGATCAGTCGCTCGACCACGGCGAGTTTCTCGATCTCCTGACGCTGAGTCTCGACGAGGCAATCGCCGGCGTGCGTAGCGGCGAGATCACCGACGGCAAAACGATTACCGCGCTGTTCTGGGCCGAGAAGGTGATCCGCTCAGGGTGGTGAGACAGCGCGGCCGGTACGCTCGGCAGCGCGCAGGAAAGAAGCGAGTTCGTTGGGTGGCATCGGACGTCCGGTCAGGTAGCCCTGAAGCACGTCGCAGCCATGACGACTGAGAAATTCCGCCTGAGCCTCGGTTTCGACGCCTTCGGCGACGACCTTGACGCCGAGCGCGATCGACATCTGGATGACGGCGGTGACAATGACGGCGTCTTCTTCGTCATCGGGCAGGCGTTCGATGAATTGCCGGTCGATTTTCAGGGCGCTGACCTGGAAGCGCTTGAGGTAACCGAGCGAGGAATAGCCGGATCCGAAATCGTCGATGGCCAGGGCGAAACCGGCCTGCCGCAGGGCATTGAGCGCCTCGGGGCCGTTGTCGGCGAGCAGCGCGTTTTCGGTGACTTCGAACTGAAAGTGATCGACTTTCTCTCCGAAGCGTTTGAGTGCCTGCAGGACGACGTCGACAATGGTCTTGCCCTCACGCAGTTCCCGCGGCGAAAGGTTGACCGAGATTTTGGGCAGTTCGATGCCGTCGGCGCGCAGCGCGGCGAGGTCTTCGCAGATCCGGTTGAGCAGCCAGCCGCCGAGTTCGGTGATCAGGCCGGTTTTTTCCGCGATCGGGATGAACTCTCCCGGCGACACCGCCTGCCCATTCTCGTTGTTCCAGCGCATCAGCGCTTCGACGCCGACGAGTCTGCGCGTATGGGTGTCCACCTGCGGCTGATAGGCGACCCACAAGCCGCGTCCTTGTTGCCTTAGCGCCTTGCGCAAGTCGGCCTCGATGTGCAGTTCGCCGTGCACCTTGTCGTTGATCTCTTCGGAGAAGAACTGGTAGCCGTTCTTGCCCTCGGATTTTGCGACATACATGGCCATTTCCGACCAGCGCATCAGGGTGGCGGGGTCGTCGCTGTCGCCGGGGATCATGGTGATGCCGATACTGAGGCCGACATGGCTGGCAACCGGCGTGGTGGCGAAGGGGGCGGCCATCGCCGTGATCATGCTTTCGGCGACCATCGCCGTCTTTTCCGGCGAGCCGACGTCGTAAAGGATGACGGCGAATTCGTCGCCGCCGACGCGAGCGATGATGTCCTGCGGGCGCAGGGTTTTCTTGAGCCGTTCGGTGATCATGAAGAGCAGATGATCGCCGGCGACGTGACCGCAGAGGTCATTGACCTTCTTGAAGTCGTCGACGTCCATGAGCAACAGGGCGCCGGGCTTGCCTTCGCGCTGAATACGTTCGGTCGAGCGTTGCAGTTCCCGCTCGAAAAATCGCCGGTTGGGGAGGCCGGTGATCCGGTCGTACAAGGCCATCTGTTCGAGCTGTTCTTCGGTCAGCGCCATCTTTCGCCGCAACCCGGCGGTAAAACGTTGCGTCAGCAGAAAGGCCAGCGTTCCGATCGCGACCATGCCGACGAGATATTCGAGCATCTTCACATAGAGCGATTCGTAGGTGACAACCACCATCAGCGTGCCGACGGGGGCACGGTCCTGAAACACCTGCTGCGCGATCAGGTGGTTGAAAATGGGGAGCGATGCCTCGGCCGCATCGACGCTGGCGGAAGGGTCGGCGTCGCCGATTTGTTGGGGGAACAGACGTCGGAAATCATTGACCGAGGCGAGTAGCTTTCCGTCGGCCCGGTAGAGTGCGCCACTCAGGATCCAGGGGCTCAGGCGGGTCGCCTCGAGAATTTCCTGAGCCGCCTGGCGGTCGTTGAAGACCAGCGCGGCGGCGCAATTAGCGCCGATGATGGCGGCTTCGGTGTTGAGTTCAGCGCTGAGTTGGCGGCGCCCGGAAACATATTGGTAGCCGAGCAGCAGTGCGAAAGCGATGAACAGGGCGAGGCCAGTGCTCATCAGGTTCTGCCGGTGTGTCAGTCGCTCGTGGGTTCGGTATTCCATGTCATTCGATGATCGTGCGTGCAAGGCGCAGCGCCTTTGAACTGATTTTCAGGCCGGCTGCCTGCAGGGCGCGCAGGTCGACATCGAACGCGACGCGGCTGCCTTCCTGCTCCAGGTTGATCATGATACCGCGGAGCAGGAAGCCCGGGGTGTCGCCGATCAGTAGCGTCGGTGTCGCGCCGATGTTGTTCGGCGCGATCCTGGCGAGTGTCGATCGATCGGCCGGGGCGATGTACAGGGCGTGGCAATCGCCCAGATGGTCGATGGAGATACGGTTGACCTTGATGGTCTTGCCCTTGAACGGACGGTCGTTGAGCCGGCTCAGGGCTTCGGCAACGGGGCTGTCGTCGAGGGTGCAGAGGGTGAGTTGGTCAGAACCGTCGGCCAGCGTGATCGATTTCCGGGAGGGCCATTCGACGAACAGCAGCATGTTGGCGATGATCGCCGCCTTGAGTTCGGGCGCCGGCGCTTGCAATGCCTGAGCGCCTGCCGTCGCGGGACAGGCGAGAGACACCATTCCCAACAGGCCGAGAATGAAGGTCCGGATGCGTGTGGGCATGGCCATCGGGTGCCGTTACAGGGCCAGCGTCCAGCGCAACCGGATCTGCCGTCCCGGTTGCTCGACCCAGGTCTGCGTCATGCTGCTGGGGGCTGGGTCGGCATAGTGCCGGTTGCCCAGGTTGTACACGGAAAGCATGACTTGCCCGTAGCGCTTGTCGGGCGGCGACAGCAGGGAAAGATTGACGAGCCCATAACCGGGAACCGGCCCGTTGATGCCCTGTCGGCCTGAGAGTGTCAGCACCTCGCCCGAACTCGTCCAGTTTCCGGCGACCGGCAGGCTGGCGATCAGTTTGCCCATACGGCGTGGCGAATCGACGAGCGAGCTGCCGTCTTCGGACTGGCTGTGCTGCCAGGCGACGCTGCCGCGCAGGCGAAGGCCGTTGCTCCAGCGGTTCTCGCCGTCGAGTTCGATGCCGCGGGCTTCGACGCGGCGTTGGTTGAGGTAGGTCGTGATGTCGCCCGTGGTAGTCGTCTGATCGATCAGACGGTGAATCTGGTTGTCGTACAAGCTCATGCCGACACGACCGGCCTGGCCGAAGCGGTAGGCGGCCGATACTTCATGCGTCTGTATATATTCCGACTGCAGCGCCGGATTGGCTGCCTGGCTGGCGCCGTTATCACTGTAGAAGCGCTCGAAGACGTTGGGGAAGCGATAGGCGCTGCCCGTAACCGCGCGCAGCGTCAGGCGGTTGGTGGTCTGCCAGATGAGGGCCAGGCGCGGCGATGTGACGCCGGAGAACTGGTTGTGCTTGTCGTGGCGGACGCCGACGTTGAGCAGCCAGTCCGGATGAAAGCGCCATTCGTCCTGAAGATAGAAGGAGTAGGTACGCGAGGGGTTGTTGGTGTCGAGGATCGAGTTGTAGGGCGCGAGTTCGAAATAGCGCTGCAGCAACTGCTGGTTCCACTGCGATTCGACGCCGAGGAGAAGGTTGTGGCGATTGAATCCGGTGTAAGCGAGGCGGAACTCGGTCCCCGTCCAGTCGGCCTGTGCGACGTCGCGCGAGTTGGGCGAGCCGGCATAGGCGTAGTGGCCGCTGTATCGGTAATTGCCGTGATAGAGCCGGAACGAGGGCTGCCAGCTGCGGTCGGTGTCGCCGTCATAGCGCAACTCGAACAGCCGGTTTTCGTCGGCCTGGTTTGTCCCCGGGGAGCCGAAAGTGGTGCCGAAATTCGCCGTCGGGTCGCCTTTCTCGCGCCAGCTGTAGTTGCCGGAGAGTCGCCAGTTGCCCCAGCGGTATTTGCCGTAGAGCTTGTTGTACTTTTCGCCGTCGAGACCGCGAGCTTGTCCGTTGCTTGTTCCGTTGTCGTAGGCGTTGATATAGAGGTTCTCGCCGCCCGAACGGTAACTGGCCAGCCCCATGAACCAGTCCCGATCGCCTTCGAGGCGCTGTCCGGCGACAACGCCGAGGCGGCGCGTATTGAACGAAGCCGCGTCGACGCTGATCCGCGCGCCGTTGATGTCGCCACCGTTGAGCATCACCGCGTTGGCCGTGCCGAACAGGGCGTTGGCGCCATAGAGCGCGGAGGCCGGGCCTGACACGAATTCAAGGCGTTTGACCCAGTCGAGTTCGATCGGCGATTCGTTGCCGAACAGCACCTGGTCGTAGAGCGGGTCGTTACGGCGGGCGCCGTCGGTGAGCAGGAGAATGCGCGTGCCGTAATCGCCTGGTCGGTTGAAGCCGCGCACGCCGAGATAGGTGTAGCTGCGATCGCTGCTGGTATACACGCCGGGCGCCGTGCTGAGTGCCTGGGCCAGGGTGCGGTAACCGTGTTGCCGGAGTTCTTCCTCGTTGATGACGGTGACGCTGGCCGGCGCTTCGGTCGTCGGTTGTTCGAAGCGGCTGGCGCTTGAGATGGTGACGCGCAAGAGGTCTTCGAGCGCCAGGTCGGCCAGGGTGTCTGCAGCGTTGGCGTAGAGCGGCGTCAGTGCCGCCAAGGCGACGCTGATGACCGTCGGCAGAAGAGGCGCGTCAACGTGCGAGACGGGGCGCTTGCGCATGGCGGACTCCGTTTGGCGTGGGGTTGGTCTGAGGGCGGCGCAAGGAAATGTCCGTCGGTGGCGATGAGCGCAGATCCGTGCAGGCGTGATCATGCCCGGACACGGTTCCGGTGTGCCGGGGATCAGTGCTTGGGCGACCGTCGTCGCAACGCGGAAAATCATTCGGTGCAGGGGTGAGAATGCGTTGATCGTCTTGCTGTAATTATAGGTTAAGGCCTGAAGTTGCCAGCGGCGACGCTATGCGATTTGCCTAATTGCGACAGGTGAAGTGTCGCAATTAGGCGATTTGAACGGAATTTCTTGATTTTTCGCATTTAAATCATTACAATACGCGGATTTTTACGAGCGCATTCCGCATCGTGAAAAAACGTTTCTCTATGCGAGAGTTTTTGGAGTGGGTCGCCCATGTACCTTGAAACCGTCGATAAGTTTGCCGATTTGGCCGCCAAGAAAGTGGCTTATCAGAAGAAATCGCCTGCCGGATTCTTTGTTGGCGCGATGATGGCCGGGGCCTATGTGGGACTCGCGATCATCCTGATTTTCACACTCGGCAACGATGTGCCGCCGTCGGTACGTCGCCTGGTCATGGGAGCGTGCTTCGGCATTTCGCTGACGCTGGTGATCTTCGCCGGGTCGGAGTTGTTTACCGGCTACACGATGTACATGGCCTTGGGCTGGTTGCGCGGACGCACCTCGCCGAGCGAGTCGGTCAAGCTCTGTGTGCTGACCTGGGTCGGCAATCTGGCCGGCGCCTTGCTCGTTTCGTCGCTCTTCATGCTTTCCGGTGGCGGCAACCTGGTGCATGGGACGGTCCTGTACGAAATCGTCGCGTACAAGATGCATCCGCCGGCACTGCAAATTTTCGCCAAGGGGGTGCTCTGCAACTGGCTCGTCTGCCTCGCTGTCTGGATGACGGCCCGCACGACCAGCGATGCGGCGAAATGCATTCTGATCTTCTGGTGTCTGCTCGGCTTCATCGCCAGCGGATACGAACACAGCGTTGCCAACATGACCGGTCTGTCGATCGGCGTGATGGGGGGCGGCGATCCGGCGGTGAATCTCGCTGGTTGGGGCCATAACCTGTTGTGGGCGACGCTCGGCAACGCAACGAGCGGTGTGCTGTTCATGGGCGTTGCCTATTGGTTCGCGTCGCGGTCCTCGATTGCCGAAGCCGTGGCGGCCGACGACGTCGAAGAACCGGCGACGGCGCTGCGCATGAGCGGCAGAAAGATTGTTCGGGCCAACGCCGACGCCCGCTGATGCGGACCGGCGTTGATGCCAAAAGCGTGGAAGAAATTACGAAGTGATCGATGTAATCAACTGGAGGAAGCAGTAATGGCCAAAGGCAAGAAAACGGCTGACAAGGCGAAAGCGGTCGGCGTCAGCGAAAACGAGACGACGGTGGCAGCACGGCCGGTTCGCGAGAATGCCTGGGAGGGATTCGAAGCCGGGATCTGGGCGAAGGAAATCAACGTCCGCGATTTCATTCACCGCAACTACACCCCGTACCACGGCGACAACACCTTCCTGGCACCGGCCACCGAGCGCACGCAAAAGCTGTGGACCCAGGTCCTGGCGCTCTATAAGGAAGAACTCGACAAGGGCGGCGTGATCGATGCCGATACGCATGTCGTCGGCAATATCGCGACGCACGCCGCCGGTTACATCGACGCCAAGCTCGAGAAGATCGTCGGTCTGCAGACCGACAAGCCCCTGAAGCGGGCGATGATGCCGTTCGGCGGCATCCGCATGGCGGCCCAGGCGCTGAAGGAATACGGCTACAAGATCGATCCCGAGATCGAGCGCGTCTTCAGCGAATATCGCCGCACGCATAACCAGGGCGTTTTCGATGCCTATACCGAAGACATGATGCGCGCGCGCAATTCGGCGATCATCACCGGTCTCCCGGACGCCTACGGACGTGGACGCATCATTGGCGACTATCGCCGTGTCGCGCTCTACGGTCTTGATCGTCTGGTCGAGGACAAGAAATCGCAGAAGCATGAACTGCGTCTGGACGTGATCAAGGAAGAGACGATCCGTCTGCGCGAAGAACTCTCGCGTCAGATCATGGCGCTCGAAGAGCTCGGCCAGATGGCGCAAAGCTATGGCTTCGACATCGCCAAGCCGGCCCGCAACGCCCAGGAAGCGATCCAGTGGACCTATTTCGGTTACCTGGCGGCGATCAAGGAGCAGAACGGCGCCGCGATGTCGCTCGGCCGTGTCAGCACTTTCCTCGATATCTACGTCGAGCGCGACATCCAGGAAGGCCTGCTGACCGAAGTCGAAGCGCAGGAACTCGTCGATGACCTGATCATCAAGCTGCGCATGGTCCGCTTCCTGCGCACGCACGACTACAACGCGCTGTTCTCGGGCGACCCGACCTGGGTGACCGAGGCGATCGGCGGCGTCGGCATCGACGGCCGTCCGCTCGTGACGAAGAACAGCTTCCGCTTCCTGCACACGCTGACGACGCTCGGCCCGGCACCGGAGCCGAACCTGACTGTGCTCTGGTCGCACCTGTTGCCGCAAGGCTTCAAGGATTACTGCGCCCAGCAATCGATCGACACCAGCTCGATCCAGTACGAAAACGACGACTTGATGCGTCAGTACTGGGGTGACGATTATTCGATCGCCTGCTGCGTCTCGGCGATGCGCACCGGCAAGCAGATGCAGTTCTTCGGCGCTCGCGTCAACCTCGCCAAGGCCTTGCTCTACGCGATCAACGGCGGTCGTGACGAAGTGACTGGCAAGCAAGTGACGACGCCGTTCGCGCCGATCACGGCCAACGTCCTCAACTTCGACGAAGTGATGTCGCGCTTCGATCACATGATGGACTGGCTCGCCGGCACCTATGTCAATGCGCTGAACGTCATCCACTATATGCACGATCGTTATGCCTACGAGCGCATCGAAATGGCGCTCCATGACATGCACATCCTGCGCACGATGGCCTGCGGCATCGCCGGCCTGTCGGTGGTGGCGGACTCGCTGTCGGCGATCCAGTACGCCAAGGTTCATGTCATTCGTGACGAGAGCGGTCTGGCCGTCGACTACCAGATCGACGGCGAGTACCCGGCCTTCGGCAACGACGACGACCGTGTCGACGAGATCGCGACCAAGGTGGTCAAGAGCTTCATGGAGAAGCTGCGCCAGCATCCGACCTATCGCGACGCGATGCACACGCAGTCGGTCCTGACCATCACCTCGAACGTCGTGTACGGCAAGAAGACCGGCAATACGCCGTGCGGCCGCAAGGCGGGCGAACCGTTCGCGCCGGGTGCCAACCCGATGCACGGCCGTGACAAGAAGGGCGCGCTGGCTTCGATGCGCTCGGTCGCCAAGATCGACTACGAGCACGCACAGGACGGTGTTTCCTACACCTTCTCGGTGGTGCCGAAGGCGCTCGGCAAGACGGGGTCCGAACGCATCGGCAACCTGGTCGGTCTGCTCGACGGGTATTTCGGCGAAGGCGGTCAGCATATCAACGTCAACGTCTTTACGCGCGAAACGCTGCAGGACGCGATGGATCATCCGGAGAAGTATCCGCAGCTGACGGTCCGCGTGTCGGGCTATGCGGTCAACTTCATCAAGCTGACGCGCGAGCAGCAGCTTGACGTCATCAACCGGACCTTCCATGAGAAGCTGTCTACGCACGCCTGAGCGATGAAGTAGGAAAATGAGGCCGGTTGGACCCCGTGGGTTCAGCCGGCCTTTTTCGATACAGAAGGTGGTTTCATGAGAATCCGTACCGGTCCGCGCAAAACGCAATCCGTCGATGGTTACATCCATTCACTCGAAACGCTGGGCACTGTCGATGGCCCTGGCGTTCGTTTCGTCGTCTTCACGCAGGGCTGTCCGCACCGCTGTCTCTATTGTCATAATCCCGACAGCTGGCGCCTGAAGCATGGCAAACGCGTCGCGTCGGCCGAAATTCTCGATCAGATCGAAAACACCTCGACCTTCCTGCAACGCGCCAAGGGTGGCGTGACGATCAGCGGCGGCGAGCCGCTGGTGCAGCCGGCCTTCGTCGGTTCGATCCTGCGCGGCTGCAAGGAAATGAAATTGCATACCGCCCTCGATACCACCGGCTATCTGGGCGACAAGGCGAGCGATGCGATGCTCGCCGATATCGATCTCGTGATGCTCGACATCAAGTCTTACGATCCTGACACCTATCGTCGTCTGTGTGGCGTCGATCTGCAGCCGACGCTCGATTTCGCGCGGCGCCTCGAACGTCTTGGACGCTCGATCTGGATTCGCTACGTCGTCGTGCCAGGGCTCACCGATGTGGATGAGCACGTGGCCGGCCTGGCCGACTTCGTCGCGTCGGTGAAAACGGTCGAGCGCGTCGAGATCCTGCCGTTTCACAAGATGGGCGAATTCAAGTGGCAGGAATTGCGCAAACCGTATCAGTTGACAGCGACCGAGCCGCCCGACGCGGCGACGATGGCACGCGTGCGCCAGCACTTTACCTCTCGCGGTCTGACGGTCGCTTGAGTCGCCGATGCCGGCGGCGGGTCGCCGGAGCATGCTAGAATCCCCCGTTTAACCCTAGACCTACTGCGGAGATGTTTCGATGTACCAGTCAGCCCTGATGCAGGATTTGCACGCGCGTGGCCTGATCGCCCAGACGACCGATGCCAAGGCGCTTGACGAATTGTTGGTGAAGGCGCCGGTGACGCTGTATTGCGGCTTCGATCCGACGGCCGACAGCCTGCATCTCGGACACCTCGTGCCGGTGCTGGTACTCAAGCGCTTCCAGCAGGCGGGGCACAAGCCGATCGCCCTGGTCGGCGGCGCCACTGGCATGATCGGCGATCCCAGCTTCAAGGCGACCGAACGCAAGCTCAATACGCCCGAGGTGATCGCCAGCTGGGTCGGCAAGATTCGCGATCAGGTCGCGCCCTTCCTGGATTTCGACGGTCCGAACGCGGCGATCATGGCCAATAACTATGACTGGTTCGGCGGCATGAACTGCCTCGAATTCCTGCGCGACATCGGCAAGCACTTCTCCGTCAATGCGATGATCAAGAAGGAGTCGGTCCAGCAGCGTCTGGTGCGCGAGGATCAGGGCATTTCCTATACCGAGTTTTCCTACAGCCTGTTGCAGGGCTACGATTTTGCCGAACTCTACAAGCGGCATGGCTGCATCCTGCAAGTCGGCGGCTCCGACCAATGGGGCAATATCGTCGCCGGTACCGACCTGACGCGTCGCCTGCATCAACAACAGGCCTATGGGCTGACCGTGCCGCTGATCACCAAGTCGGACGGCACCAAGTTCGGCAAGACCGAGTCGGGCGCCATCTGGCTCGATCCGAAAAAGACCTCGCCCTATGCTTTCTACCAGTTCTGGTTGAATACGGCGGATGCCGACGTCTATCGCTTCATGCGTTTCTTCACCTTCCTCTCGGTGGCCGACATCGACGCGATCGAAGCGGCCGACAAGGCCAGCGGACAGAAGCCGGAAGGGCAGCGCATTCTTGCCGAGCAGGCGACCGAACTCGTGCATGGTCGGGCCGCGCTCGAAGCGGCGCAGCGCATTTCGCAGAGCCTCTTCTCGGGGAGCCTCGAGGCGCTGAACGAAAACGATTTCGAACAATTGGCCCAGGATGGCGTCCCCGGCGTCACGCTCGATGCGGCGGCGACCGGCCTGCTCGACGCCTTGGTAGCGTCGGGTCTGGCGAAGTCGAAGAGCGAGGCGCGCAGCTTCGTCCAGGGGGGCAGCGTGCTCGTCAACGGCGCCAAGGTCGATGCGATCGATCACCCGTTCGGCGATGCCGACCGGCGCTTCGGGCGCTTCACCTTGCTGCGGCGCGGCAAGAAGAACTACGCGATGTTGCGCTGGGCGTAATACGCCGGGGCGTTTGGTATCGGGGCAGGGGCGACCGCGTTCGGCGCCCCTGTTCTTTTGTCTTCATGCGATCCGCAATACATCGAAAAAAACGATGTGTTTCGGAAAAAAAACGACTTGCTGGAATAGCAGTCGCCCTCTACGATTCGTTTCCGTCGGATTCATTTTGCCACAAGGCGAATGATGTTTTCGCTTTGTGGAATTGAATGAAGCCTGGCGTTTTTATAAATTGCGCTTGCAGAATCAAGGAGACAACTGGACATGGATTTTTTGATTGCCCTGATGCAGATCATGATGGTTAACATCGTGCTCTCCGGTGACAATGCCGTCGTAATCGCGCTGGCAGCGCGAAATCTTCCGGTGCATCAACAGAAACAGGCGGTTCTTTGGGGGAGCGGCGGCGCCATCGTGCTGCGCGTGATCCTGACCATCATCGCCGTTGCCTTGCTGAAGATTCCCTTCCTGCAGTTTTTCGGTGCGCTCCTGCTGATCTGGATCGCCATCAAGCTGCTGATCGAGGACGAACACGGCGAGGGTGAAGGCCATAAGGCGCAGGACAACCTGCTGGCGGCGGTCAAGACCATCCTGGTCGCCGACGTCGTCATGAGCCTCGACAATACGCTGGCCATCGCCGGTATCGCCAAGGGCGACTGGGCGTTGCTGATCACGGGCCTGGTGCTGTCGATCCCGCTGATCGTTTTCGGCAGCACGATCATCATGAAGTTGATCGCGCGTTATCCGGTGATCGTCTACATCGGTGCAGGCCTGATTGCCTACACGGCGGGTGAGATGATCGAGGGTGATCAAGCGGTGCAGCCGTATCTGCCTGGCATCTTCCACGATACGCCGTACCTGGCGCTGCTCCTGACGGTTGGCGTGATCGGCTATGGCTGGTGGCGCAATCGCGCGGCGAAATCGCCGGCATCCCCGGATATGGTCCAGATGCTTGACGACGATGAGGAACACGTCATCGAGCGCGGCTGAAACAGAACGCTTCAGCAATAACCAGACGGGAGCGCTTCGGCGGCTCCCGTTTTTTATTGCGGTGTTTCGGGATAAGCCAAACGGATTGTCGTCGGCTATGAAACTCGCCTATGATGAATCGGTGACGGGGGCTGAGGATTGCTACAGTAATTTTCATATCGGAGGGGGTATGTCGCTAAAGCAGCGGTTACTGGTATTTGTAGCGGCGCTCTTGATCGTTGCCGTCGCGCTGTTGTCCGGCGTCTCTTATTGGCAGATGCGTGGCGAGATCGTCGTCGGCGTTACGCAGGAAATCGATGCGGCGATTCAGGGTAATCGTGCGGCCTTGTCGCGCTGGGTCGCGCAGCGGTCCGATGCGATCTCTGCAACGGCGAATGCTCTCGCGCATGCGTCGAACCCGATCCCGGCCCTGGTGCTCGGCAAGGAATCCGGAAAATACGATCAGACCTTTGCCGGCTATGCCGACAAGCGCATGGTCTATCATCTGGCCGACAAGAAGCCGCCGGAGGGCTACGATCCGACGGCGCGGCCGTGGTACAAGCAGGCGTCGACGACGCGCGAGGTCATCGTCAGTGCGCCCTATGTCTTTGCCAGCACGAAGCAGTTGGGTATTACCGTCGCCAAGCAGTTCGAGGCCAGCGGAGTCGCGGGTGCTGTCGGCGGAGACATTTCACTCGAGGAGATCATCGGCCTCGTCAAAGGGATCGATTTGCGCGGCCACGGCTTCGCCTTCCTTGCCACCCGCGATGGCAAGATCGTTGCGCACGCCAAGCCCGAGTCGGCTCTGAAGCCGGTTGGCGAAATCGTGCCGGGTATGGATCTCGCGTTGATCCAGTCGGCCGATCAAAGTATCAAGTTGCATGAGGTCGACATCGGCGGACGGCGGAGTTACGTCGTTGCCTCCTCAGTCGCGGGCGCAGACTGGGTGCTCTGTGCGGTGGTCGACCAGGCAGCGGTGCTTGCGCCGGTGCGTTCCCTCTTGTGGTGGCAGGTGCTGGCCGGCGTTTCGATCGCGTTGTTGGGCGTCCTGCTCGCCAATATTGCGCTGAGTCGTCTGCTGCAGGGACTCTTTGGCCTGCGCGACGCCTTGACCGAGATTTCCAGCGGGCAGGGCGACCTGACGCGCCAATTGCCGGTTGGGACGAACGACGAAATCGGTCAGACGGCGGGGGCCTTCAACCGCTTTATCGAGCGCCTGCGTGCGATGGTCGTCGAGGTCCGCGAAAATGCCGATTCGCTGAATTCCGGCATCGAATCGCTCAACGGCGCGACGCAGTCGATGGCAGAAGAATCGGAGCGGCAAGCGGAGACACTGAGCTCGACGGCGGCGACGATCGAAGAGATCACCGTCAGCATCAACCATATCGCCGAGAACGCCAAGCAGGCTGAACAGGCAGCCGGCAAGACGGGCGAGGTGTCGAGTCATTCGGTCGGCGCCGTGCATGATCTCGCCGCCGGCATGGAGAAGATCTCCAACGAGGTCGGCAAACTGGCGGCAACGCTCGGATCGCTGGGCGAGCGTTCCGGTGCGATGAATGCGATCATCGGGTCGATTCGCGAAATTGCCGACCAGACCAATCTGTTGGCGCTGAATGCGGCGATCGAGGCAGCGCGTGCCGGCGAGTCCGGGCGCGGCTTTGCCGTGGTCGCTGACGAAGTGCGGAAACTCGCCGAGCGGACGGCCAAGGCGACCGTCGAGATCGGGCAGTTGATCGACTCGACGCATGCCGACATCCGGTCGGCGCTCTCCGACATGGGCGAGACACGGGTGTCCGTGGCCGACGGGCTCAATGCCTCGCAGGCGGTAGCTTCAGAGATATCCGGAATCCAGAGCGAGATCGAGGGCGTGGTGGCGTCGATTCGCGATATTGCGGAATCGACGCGTGAGCAGTCGGTGGCGACCAACGAAATGGCGCATTCGGCCGAAGAGGTCAATCGCATGACGATGGAAACCGATCGGACCGTGCAATCGGCGCGGCAGACGGTGACCGAGTTGAGTGATTTGTCGGCCTCCCTGCATGCGCTGGTGGGGCGTTTCCGCGTCTGAAGCGTCGGCCTCTGCCTGACGGCAAAGCCGCCCGGATGATCGGGCGGCTTTTTTATGGATGCTCGTCGCGGGTGTCGGCCGATGCGTTTTCGGCGGCGATGCGCTTCCTGAAGAACGACCAGATGCGATCGACGAGCGGATTGGTGTTTTCGCGCGAGCGGTAGAGCCGGACTTCAAGCGTACAACTCCAGGCCGTCGATCCGGCGCTGACCAGCGCCTTCTGGGCCAGCTCCTTGCTGACGCAGCTCTCCGGCAGCCAGGCAATGCCGTGCCCCTCGATGACCATGGCCTTGAGCGCTTCGGACATGTGCGTATCGAAAGCGCGTTCGAGGTGGCAGCGCTGGTTGGCGTTGAACAGGATCATCTCGACCGTGTGGGCGAGGTAGGTGCTCGGTGAATAGGCCAGGAACGGCAACGGGCGGTCGATCGATCCGGGTAGGGTGAAGCGGGGAGTGCCGTCCTTGAGCGGGGCCGAGAACGGTCGCATGATGTCCTTGGCCAGGACCTGATGCTCGAAGCGTTCGGGACTCAGCAGTACCGGCAGTTGCGGATGGTGGTAGATGATCAGCAGCTCGGTGCCGCCTTCGGCCAGCGCGCTGGCGCCTTCGGAAATATTGACCGAACTGACGCGGGCGATGACGTTGCGCATTTCCGCCTTGAGGCGGCTGAGCCAGGGCGGGAAGAAGAACAGCGAGAGCGTATGGGCGACCGAGAAATGGACGGTTTCGGCGCTGCCCGGCGCCTGACCGCGCAGCACGGTGCGCATGTCATAGGTGCGGCGTAGCAGGTCGGCAGCGAAACCGCGGAAGATCCGGCCGGCGGCGGTCAGATGGACGCCTTGCATGCTGCGGTCGATCAGTTCGACGCCGAGCCAGTGCTCGAGTGCCTGGATGTGGCGGCTGAAGGTCGGCTGCGAAACGTTGCGGCGCTCAGCGGCACGAGAGAAGGCGTGGGTGTCGGTGAGCGTGAGGAAATCCTCGATCCATTTGATTTGCATGATGTCCCCGGGGCGCGCATGGTCGTCATTCGGCTTGTATTGATCGTTATGCGATTAATGCATAACAGGCCGCCGTGTGCTTTGTTGCGCCGTAGTATGAATGCATTATCTTAACGCGGAGCGCGACATGACGGATACGACTACGAACTATCGCATCGAGAAGGATTTCCTGGGTGAGCGGCAGATTCCTGTGGACGCCTACTATGGCGTGCAGACGCAGCGCGGCAAGGACAACTTTTACATCACCGGAACGCCGATGTCGGCCGAGCCGTATTTCGTCAAGGCGCTCGGTTACGTCAAGAAGGCGGCGGCCATGGCCAACCGCGATCTCGGCTGTCTCGACGGCAAGATCGCCAACGCCATCATTGGCGCCTGTGACCGCCTGATCGCCGGTGACCTTCGCGAACAGTTCGTGACCGACTTCATCCAGGGCGGTGCCGGCACGTCGGTGAACATGAATGCCAACGAGGTGATTGCCAACGTGGCGCTTGAGGCGCTCGGCCACCAGAAGGGTGATTACCACATCATAAACCCGAACGATCACGTCAATTTCGGACAGTCGACGAACGACGTCTATCCGACCGCGTTCCGGCTGGCACTGATCCTGCGCCTCTCGAGTTACATGGAAGCGCTGCGCAAGCTGCAAGGCGCGTTCTATTCCAAGGGCAAGGAATTCGAACGCGTCCTCAAAATGGGCCGCACGCACCTGCAGGACGCCGTACCGATGTCGCTTGGCCAGGAGTTCCACGGCTGGGGTACGACGATCGGCGAGGAAGTCGAGCGGATTACCGAAGTGCGTCAATTGCTGCGCGAGATCAACCTTGGCGCGACCGCCATCGGTACGACGGTGACGGCGGCGCCCGGCTATCCGGAACTCGCGACCAAGTATCTGTCGGAACTCACCGACAACAAGTTCATCCTCGGCGGCGACCTCGTCGAAGCGACTTCGGACACCGGCGCGTATGTGCTGCTCTCCGGCGTGCTCAAGCGCACCTCGACCAAGCTGACCAAGATCTGCAATGACATTCGCCTGCTCTCGTCGGGTCCGCGCTGCGGCTTCAACGAGATCAACCTGCCGCAGATGCAGCCGGGCAGTTCGATCATGCCGGGCAAGGTCAATCCGGTCATCCCGGAAGTCGTCAATCAGGCGAGCTTCCTCGTCATCGGTCTCGACCTGACCGTGACCTTGGCCGCTTCGGCCGGCCAGCTTCAGCTCAACGTCATGGAGCCGGTGATCACCTACGCCTTGTTCAAGTCGATCTTCACGATGGAGAACGCGGTCAACAGCCTGCGCGTCAACTGTGTCGATGGAATTACCGCGAACGAGGAGCATGCGCGCAACATGGTGCTCAATTCCTTGGGTATCATTACGGTGCTCAAGCCGTCGCTCGGCTACAAGCAGTGCGCCGAGATCGCCCGCGAGTGCCACAAGACCGGCAAGTCCCTGCACGACGTGGTCGTCAAGGAGCGCCAGTTGCTGACGCAAGCGCACTGGGACGAGGTGTTCTCGTTCGATAACCTGATCAACCCGAAATTCGAGAAATAAGCGTGCCGTTGCCGCGGCGCGCGTGATGCGATGAATCTTTCATTGGAGCAACCGAAGCGCGCGCCGCGCTTCGGTGTCTTGGCGGGGCTGGATGTCGTCGGTGCCGGTGTGGCGGCACAGCTTAACGCCGTTGGTATGTCCCGGCATGATGCCAATCGGCCGGTGGTGATTATCGACCCGGTGTCATTGCCCGTCGCTTGTGTGATGGGAGACCAGGCAGCACTCAAGCGGTTTTTGTACGATGGCGTCTGCCGCCTCGAGCAAGTCGGCGTCGATGCCGTCATCGTGCCGGATGCGCTGGCTGCCGAGTTGCTCGCGGAGTTGCGGCCGGAGGTGACGGTGACGGTGCTGCAACTGGCCGAAGCCTTGCGCTTCGTTGCCGAGGGGAGTGCGCCCGAACCGGCGAAGCGGCCGTTCAAGATCGGCGTTATCGGTGGCGTCGGGCCGGCAGCAACCGTCGATCTCCTCGACAAGATCGTCGTCAATACCGATGCCCGCTGCGATCAGGATCATGTAAAAGTCATTGTCGAGCAGAATCCGCAGATTCCCGATAGAACGGCGCATCTGCTCGAAGGCGGCGCCGATCCGACGATAGCGCTGTATGCAACGGCCAAGCGGCTCGAAGCGGCCGGCGCGAGCGTGATCGCCATCCCGTGCAATACGGCACATGTGTTCGTGCCGAGAATTCAACCCGGATTGTCGATCCCGATCGTCAATATGCTGGAGGCGACGCTCGGTCACATTCGCGAAACCTATCCGGGGCGGCAGGTCGGCCTGCTGGCGACGAACGGCACGATCCGCACGCGCGCCTATCATGCCGTTGCCGAAGCGCTCGGCATCACGCTGATGGTGCCGGACGCAGACGACCAGACGCGTGTCATGGCCGCGATTTATGGTCAGTATGGCGTCAAGGCCGGTTATGTCGCCGGCGTGTGCGCCGACGACCTGAATGTTGCGATGACCGCGCTCGTCAAGCGCGGTGCCGAGGTGCTGATCCTCGGCTGCACCGAATTGCCGCTGCTGGTGCAGGAGTGTCCGGATGCCTTGATTGCCGGGCAGCGCGTGGCGGTTGTCGATCCGACGGCGATCCTGGCCCGTACCTGTATCCGTCTGGCGCGCGAGCACGTGGCAGTTTAGAGCCTATTTCGGTAGGGATCGTGGGCCGCGCCGGTGGCCCTCCGGGTTGCCGATACGGACGGTGTCTGCGGCGTTGCTCCGCTTGCGCATGGAACAACCCTGCGCTGCACCTCGCGCCTTGCATCCATCCGCCCGTATCGACAACGTGGCTCGCGAGCCCTACCGAAATAGGCTCTTAGCCGGCGCTCGCGCTCCGGGCTATTACAGGATCATGCCGGCGCCGACGGTGTTGTTGCTGGCTTCGTCGATGACGATGAAGGCGCCGGTGCTGCGGTTCTTCACGTAAGGATCGGGAAAAAGCGGCTGCGCCAGCTTGAAGCGGACGCGGGCGATGTCGTTCATCTCCAGGCGTTCGGCCGGCAGGCGTTCGAGCGTATTCACGTCGACGCGTTCGTCGATGCCTTCCAACATTGCCTTGGTGTCGCGCGTCGTATGCCGGATGAGATATTTCCGGCGCGGGTCGAGCGGCGATTCGGACAGCCAGCAGAGCATCGCTTCGATCTGGCGGACGACGGGCGGCTGTTCGCCCGTCTTGACGATCATGTCGCCGCGCGAGATGTCGATCTCGTCGTCGAGCAGGAGCGTGACGGATTGTTCCGCATCGGCCGTGTCGAGCGGCGAGCCGAAGACTTCGATGGCGCGGATGCGGCTTTGGCGTCCCGATGGCAAGACGGTGACGGCGTCGCCGACGGCGATGTGCCCCGACTCGACGCGACCCATGAAGCCGCGATAGTCGTGCAATGCCGGGTTGGCCGAATCCTGCGGACGGCAGACGTATTGCACGGGGAAACGGAATGCCTCGTTGTGATCGATATGGGCCGGCGGCGCGGCTTCAAGCAGATCGAGCAGCGTCGGGCCGTCGTACCAGTCGAGACGCTCGCCGCGTTCGACGACCATGTCGCCGTTGAGCGCCGAGATCGGAATGAAGCGCACGCTCTTCGCCTTTTCGGCACCGACGAGTTGGACGGCGAAATCGAGATAGTCGGCGACGATCGCGTCGAAGCGGTCTTGCGCATAGTCGACGAGGTCCATCTTGTTGATGGCGACGACGAGGTGCGGGATGTTGACGAGTTGCGCCAGGTAGGAGTGGCGGCGTGTCTGCGTCAGCACACCCTTGCGCGCATCGATCAGGATGACGGCGAGATCGGCGGTCGAGGCGGCGGTCACCATGTTGCGCGTGTACTGCTCGTGTCCCGGCGCGTCGGCGATGATGTACTTGCGCGTGCCGGTGTTGAAGTAGCGGTAGGCGACGTCGATGGTGATGCCTTGTTCGCGCTCGGCTTGCAGGCCGTCGGTCAATAGCGACAGATCGATGGCGTCGAGACCGCGCTTTTTCGACGTGCGTTCGATGGCCGAGAGCGTATCGACGAGGATCGCCTTGGTGTCGTAGAGCAGGCGGCCGATCAGCGTGCTCTTGCCGTCGTCGACGCTGCCGCAGGTGAGGAAACGCAGCAGGCCGTGGTCGATGGTCGGGAGGCGTTCGATGGCGGACATCAGAAATATCCTTCTTTCTTGCGTTGTTCCATGGAGGCGTCGGAGGTCTGGTCGTCCAGCCGCGTCGCGCCGCGTTCGGTGATGGTCGTCGCCGCCGTCTCGGCGATGATTTTGGCCAGCGTATCGGCGTCCGATTCGACCGGCGCCGTGCAGCTGATGTCGCCGACCGTGCGGAAGCGCACCATCAGGTTCTCGATGACATCGTCTTTGCCAGCCGGCGTCACCGGTGTCACCGGCAGCAGGCCGCCGCTCTTGCGCACGACCGGACGGCGGTGGGCGAAGTAGATCGACGGCAATTCGAGCCCTTCGCGTTCGATGTAGCGCCAGACGTCGAATTCGGTCCAGTTCGAGATCGGGAAGACGCGGATGTTTTCGCCTTTGAAACTGCGGGCGTTGTAGAGATCCCATAGTTCCGGTCGTTGGTTCTTCGGGTCCCACTGGCCGAAGCCGTCGCGGAACGAGAAGATGCGTTCCTTGGCACGGGCCTTTTCCTCGTCACGGCGTGCGCCGCCGATACAGGCGTCGAAGCCGAATTCCTCGATCGCTTCGAGCAGCGTCACCGACTGATGCTTGTTGCGCGACTCGTCGGCAGACTTGAGCACGACGGTGCCGCGCGCCATCGAGTCCTCGACCGAGCGGACGATCAGGCGCTCGCCCAGTTCGGCGGCGCGGCGATCGCGAAAGTCGATGACCTCGGGGTAGTTATGGCCGGTGTCGATGTGCATCAGCGGAAACGGAAAGCGGCCGGGGCGGAACGCCTTTTCGGCGAGGCGCAGGAGGCAGATCGAGTCCTTGCCGCCAGAAAAGAGCAGCACCGGGTTGGCGCATTGGCCGGCGACCTCGCGCAGGATATGAATGGCTTCCGATTCGAGCCAGTCAAGGTGCGACAGCGCGCTTCGGGTCAGTGTTTTTTCGGTCAGTATCGTCATGGCGTTGGGCTCAGGCTTTCTTCAGATGCAGTCCGCATTCCTTGCTGGCGGGGTCTTCCCACCACCAGCGGCCGGCGCGCAGGTCTTCGCCGACGGCGATGGCGCGCGTACAGGGGGCGCAGCCGATGCTTGGGTAGAACTTGTCGTGCAGCGCGTTATACGGCACCTTGAAGCGGCGCAAGTAGGCCCAGACCTCGGCCTCCGACCAGTCGGCCAGCGGGTTGAATTTCTCGAGTCCGTTGGCGCTATCGAATTCGCGTACCGGCAGGCCGTCGCGCGTCGTGGACTGGGCGGCACGCAAGCCGGTGATCCAGGCTTTCTTGCCGGTCAGCGCGCGCTGCAGCGGCTCGACCTTGCGGGCATGGCAACAGGCGCGGCGCAGCTCGACCGAGGTATAGAAGGCGTTTATCCCGTGCTGGCGGACGTAGCTTTCGACGTTCTCGTGGCGCGGAAAATAGAGCGTGAGCTTCAGTCCGTAATGCGTGGCGATAAGTTCGATCAGGTCGTAGGTTTCCTTCGGCAGGCGGCCGGTATCGAGCGAAAAAATCTCGATGGGGAGTGCGTCCTGGACGATCAGGTCGGTCAGCACCATGTCTTCGGCGCCGAGGCTGTTGGCGAAAACGGCCGGCGTTTCGGCCGCAGCGGCGCGAAGTACCGACCGGGTCGCGGCGATTTTTGCGTCGAGCGCTTCATTGCTAAGTTCAGCCATGGGACGGCTCCCCGGCGGCGCGGCGGCGGAACAGCGGCAGCGGTTCATCGACGGCGCTCTGATAGCGTTCGCTGAAGACCTCGAAGCCGGCCAGCGCGTCGCGGATGTCCTTGTCGGCGCGCACGGCGAAGGCGTCGAAGCCACAGCGACGAAGCAGGAACAATTGGTCGCGCAACACGTCGCCGATGGCGCGCAATTCGCCCCGGTAGCCATATCGTTCGCGCAGCAAGCGGGCGGTCGAGTAACCGCGGCCGTCGGCGAATTTCGGGAAATTGACGGCGACGAGCGCGAAGTGCTTCAGGTCGTCGGCGATCTCTTCCGGCCCTTCATGGCTGTCGAGCCAGAGTCCGAAGGGCGTTTGCCGTGCCAACAGTTCGTCGCGGCGCGCACGCCAGACGGCCAACGGTACCAGCGTCGGTGCTGCTGGCAGTGCGACCGTTTCGGCGGCGTCGCCCTCGGCGAGTTTGAGCGTTTGCCAGGCGTCGTCGACGACCCGGGCGTCTTTGATGATCTCAGTCATGGGCGGTTTTCCTCCTGTCGCGGCCTTGGTAGGCGCGGGCCTTGAATGGTTCGATGCCGAGTCGGTCGAAGGTGTCGATGAAACGTTCGGTCGGCGTCCGTTGTTCGACATAGACGGCGACGAGCGCCTGCACGACGGCGGTGACTTCGTCGGCGCGGAACGAGGGGCCGAGGATCTTGCCGATGCGCGTGGCATTGCCCTGGCGGCCGCCGATCGAAATCTGGTACCACTCCTCATCGTTCTTGTCGATGCCAAGCACGCCGATGTTGGCGACGTGGTGGTGGCCGCAGGAATTCATGCAGCCCGAGATGTTGAGCGATAGTTCGCCGAGGTCGTGCAGGTAGTCGAGGTCATCGAAAACCTCATGCACGGCGAGCGCGATCGGCACCGAGCGGGCGTTGGCAAGCGAGCACAGATCGCCGCCGGGGCAGCAGATCATGTCGGTCAGCAGGCCGATGTTGGCAGTCGCCAGACCGTGGGCGCGGGCCTCCGCCCAAAGCGCGGGCAGGTCGGCCTGGCGCACGTTGGGGAGCACCAGGTTCTGTTCGTGCGCGACGCGCAATTCGCCGAAGCTGAAACGGTCGGCGAGGTCGGCGGCAGCGTCCATCTGCACGTCGGTGATGTCGCCCGGCGCCTTGCCCGGCGCCTTCAGCGAGAGAGTGACGGCGGCATAGCCGGGAACGCGGTGCGGGTAAACGCTACGCTTGGCCCAGGCGGCGAAGGCCGGGGTGCTGGCGCGTGCGCTGGCGTATTCGGCCGGGTCGTCACCGAGCGTGGCGTAGGCTGGAGGCGCGAAGTGGGCGGCGATGCGGTCGAACTCGGCGTCGGTCAGCGTTGCCGGGCCGTCCTTGAGGTGCGCCCACTCGGCTTCGACCTGTTTGCTGAAATCCTCAATGCCGAGCGCATTGACGAGGATCTTGATGCGGGCCTTGAACAGGTTGTCACGGCGTCCGTAGCGGTTATAAACGCGCAGGATCGCTTCGAGGTAGGTCAGCAAATGCTGGCGCGGCAGGAACTCGCGCACGACCTGGCCGATCAGCGGCGTGCGGCCGAGACCGCCGCCGACAAAGATGCGGGCGCCGGGGGTGCCATCGGCGGCGTCGATGAGTTCGATGCCGACATCATGGACGCGAAGGACGCTGCGGTCTTCGGTCGAGCCGCTGACGGCGATTTTGAATTTGCGCGGCAGGAAGGAGAACTCGGGGTGGAAGGTCGACCACTGGCGCAGGATCTCGGCGATCGGACGCGGATCGCTGCTTTCATCCGGCGCGGTGCCGGCGAATTTGTCGGTGGTGATGTTGCGGATGCAGTTGCCCGAGGTCTGGATCGCGTGCATGTCGACCTCTGACAGTTCGGCGAGGATGTTCGGGGTTTCCTCGAACTTCGGCCAGTTGAACTGCATGTTGTGGCGCGTCGTGAAGTGGCCGACGGCGCGGTCGTAGCGACGCGAGAGTTCGGCCAGCTTGCGCAGTTGGTCGGCAGCGAGGATGCCGTAGGGGATGGCGATGCGCAGCATCGGGCCGTGGCGTTGGATGTACAGGCCGTTTTGCAGACGGAGCGGGCGCAACTCGTCGTCGGAGAGTGTGCCGGCGAGGTTGCGTTCGATCTGTCCGCGATATTGCGCAACGCGTTCCTGAAGCAGTTGTCGGTCGATGCTGTCGTATCGGTACATGGCGTTTTACCGGTGGGTGAAATCAGTGTGGCCATGTTAACCGCGGGGTTGTTGAATGAAAAAGAATAATGAGTTAGATTGTTAGAACTGAATGTTATTTGTAGGTGCGATGAAACTTCAACAACTCCGATATCTCGTCGAGGTGGCGCGGTCCAACCTCAACGTTTCCGAGGCGGCCGAGGTGCTCTATACCTCGCAGCCGGGCGTTTCCAAGCAGATCAAGCTGCTTGAGGACGAACTCGGTGTGGTCGTTTTCGAGCGCAGCGGCAAGCGCCTGACGGCCGTCACCGAGCCGGGCAAGCGGGTGCTCGAGATTGCCGAGCGCATC
Source organism: Propionivibrio dicarboxylicus (assembly GCF_900099695.1). Lineage (GTDB taxonomy): Bacteria > Pseudomonadota > Gammaproteobacteria > Burkholderiales > Rhodocyclaceae > Propionivibrio > Propionivibrio dicarboxylicus. The sequence continues at coordinate 79,211 of NZ_FNCY01000010.1, forward strand.
CTGCGCGAAGTGCAGAACATCAAGCGCGTCGGCGACGAGTACGCCGGCGGCAATTCGGGCAGTCTGGTGATCGCGGCGACGCACACTCAGGCGCGCTATTCGCTGCCGGGCATCGTCAAGCAGTTCATGGACAAGTATCCGAACGTTCGCCTGTCGATGCATCAGGGCAGTCCGACGCAGATCGCCGAATGGACACTCAAGGGTGAGGCCGACATCGCCATCGCCACCGAGACGCTCGATCAGTACGAGCAACTCGTCATCCTGCCGTGCTTCCAGTGGGGGCATTGTCTGGTTGCACCCGAGGGGCATCCGATCCTGGAGGAGCGGACGATTTCCCTGGCGACGCTAACCCGCTGGCCCTTGATTACCTACGATCCCGCCTTTGCCGGACGTTCGCGCATCAACAAGGCCTTCGAGCGTGCCGAAATGACGCCGAACATCGTGCTTGCGGCGATCGACGCCGACGTCATCAAGACCTACGTGAATCTGGGCCTGGGCCTCGGCATCATCGCGCAGATGGCCTACGATCCGGCGCGCGATGCCGGGCTGAAGGCGGTCAATGTCGAGCACCTGTTTGGCTCGAACACCACACGGATCGGTCTGCGGCGCGGTACTTACCTGCGCCGCTTCGAATACGATTTCATTACGCTGTTCGCGTCACACCTGACCCAGAAAGCAGTCGATATGGCGATGGCCGGCACGGGGGCTCACGATGCGTATCAACTTTAACGCCGGCCAGCCGAAGAGTCCGCTTGGCAAATTCCTCGCGGCGATCGTCGGTGTGCTGACGCTGGCGGCGGCGTTTATGTTCTCGCTGGTCTTTGTTGCCGTGATCGTTGTCGCCGGACTCATCGCCTGGGGCTATTTCTGGTGGAAGACACGGGCATTGCGCCGGCTGTTGCGCGATCAAGCCGGGGCGACCCCCTTCAGCCAGGCAGCGGAAAACGGCGTCAGTACCGAAGGCGAGATTATCGAAGGGGAATCGGTGCGGGTCGCCGAAGAGTCGCGGCGCCTGACGTCGGAGCGCCCTGACGCCTAGATCCAGCGCCGGACGCGGCGCCGGTAATCGGCATACGTCTCGCCGAATTTTTCGGCGAGGATGCGCTCTTCGGGCAGGATCTGGAAGCGCGTCAGATAGGCGGCGCAGGCGGGCAGGCCGATCAGGGCGATGGGATTGCCCAGCCAGGCGGCCCAGGCGGCGAGAAAAACCACTTGCCCGAGGTACATCGGGTTGCGCGAGATGCGATAGATCCCCGTGCAGACCAGTGCACTCGCTGCGTGCGGCGACAGCGGGTTGACCGTCGTCCGCTGACGCCGGAAGGCGAGCAGCCCGGCGAGATCGATGCCGAAACCGGCGAGCGCCAGGAGAACGGCGAGTGCGCCCAAGCCCGGCCAGTCGATGTTCAGTGTGGGCACAGCGCGGGCACCGAGCCACATTCCGGCACCACAGATCAGGCTGACGGCGGGCGGCGGGAGCTTGAGTTCCAGGGTCATGATGACGAGTGTGCGGCTTAGTCGACGATGAACAGGCGGGCGCCTGTCTCGGTCGATGAACGATGCGGCTCGGCGCCATCGGCGACCTGATAACTCATGCCCGGCGTCAGCAGGAAGCGACGACCGTCGGCAAGCTCGGTATGCAGTTCGCCCGACAGGCAGAACAGGATGTGGCCCTTCGAACACCAGTGATCGGCGAGATAGCCGGCACTGTAGTCGACGAGGCGGACCCGGATGACGCCGAATTGCTGGGTACGCCAGAACGCGCTGCCGCGTTCGCCGGGGTGTTCGACGGCGTCGATGGCGGACCAGTCGGTGGTGCCGAAGGGGATGTCTGTCAGTTTCATGGCGTTCTCCGACAGAAAGGGGGCGTCAGGGCGATGCTGGGGCGGCGATCGTCGCCAGCAGGGGCGTGGCGATGCGCAGATAATCCTGCGCATCGAGCACGATCGAGGTGTCGAGCCGCCCGGCGTTGAAGGCAATCTCGGAAAACTGCTCGAACAGGGCCGGCTCGGCGACGAGGCGGATGCTGTCGTCGTCGAGGACAAAGGGGGGAATGGCGCCAATCTCGCAGCCGGTGCGCGCGCGCGCGACTTCCGGCGAGACGAGCGAAGCCTTGGCGCCGCCGACGGTTTCGGCGACCTTGCGGAAGTCGATCTTGCGGTTGCCCGGCAAAATCGCCAGCACGAGCACGGCGGGTTGGCCCTTGATCTGGCACAGCATGGCCTTGGCGCCCTGACCCGGATGCGTGCCGCGAATCCGGGCGACGGCTTCGGAACCGCCTTCGGCCGGATGGCGGATGACGCGGTAGCGCGCGCCGCCGCGGTCGAGCACCTCAACGAGCCGGTCGAATGGCGTGGCGCTTTCGCTCATTGTCGCGACCCTCAGTTCCGCGTCGGCGTGCCGGCGCTCGCTTGCGATTCGCCGAGGTACTCGTCCTTCCAGCCACCGCCCAGCGCCTTGAAGAAATCGACCGTGGCATTAAGCCGTGCCTGTCGCGTGCTGACATAGGACAGTTGCGCGTCGTTCGCTGTCCGTTGTGCATCGAGCACGTCGAGGAAACCGACGTAGCCGGCGTCGTAACGGGTCTGGGCGAGGCTCAGCGATTTTTCGGCGATCTGCCGGCGCTTTTCCTGCGCGCGCTCGGCTTCGGCGTATTCGCCAAGATTGACGAGCGCATCGTTGACGTCCTTGAAGGCCGATTCGACCGCCTTCTGGTAGGCAATCAGCGCCTGCTGCTGTTTGGCCTTGGCCTGGTCGATCAAGGCGGCATTGCGGCCGAAATCGAGCAGCGGCATCGTCGACGCGAGTCCGAGCGACCAGACGTTGGCACCCGTCTTGAACAGATTGGCGAGCGCCGCGCTCTCGCCGCCGTAGTTACCGGTCAGCGAGAGGCTGGGGAATAACGCCGCCTTGGCGACGCCGATCTGCGCATTCATCGATACCAGCGTTTCTTCCGCCTGACGTATGTCGGGCCGGGCTTCGAGCAGCGAGGAGGGCAGACCGACCGGCGGCACAGGCGGTAGCGGCAACTGACGCAGGTCGCCCGGCGTCACTTGCAGGTTCGGTTGGCCGGTCAGCAGTGCGAGCTGGTTCTGCGCCAGCGTGCGTTGGCGGCGCAGGTCGGCGACCTGGGCTTCAGCGGCCGCCAGGTTACCTTCGGCGAGATTAAGGTCGAGCGGCGAGGCCGTGCCGGCCTGCAGCTTGGCGCGCACGATGTCCAGCGTTTTTTTCCGGCTATCGAGCGTGGCCTGCGTGGTGACGAGGTTCGCGTCGGCGGCGCGCAGCGACAGGTAGCCGCTGGTGACGAGTCCCGCAACCGACAGTTCCATCGCGTCGCGGGCATACCGGTTGGCCAGCAGGCTGGCGCGCGCCGACTCGTTGGCGCGACGGAGCTTGCCCCAGAGATCGAGTTCGAACGCGGTGCTGACGCCGGTTTTTCGACTGTCCTGCATGCGCGGCACTGTCGACGGAATCGGCGAGGCGTTCATTGTGCTGACTTCGCTGCGGGCGCCGCTGGCGTTGAGGTTGATCTGCGGGAAGAAGGTCGCGCCGGCCTGGCGGGCCAGGCCTTCGGCTTCCTCGACGCGGGCGACGGCGGCGAGCAGATCGTAGTTGTGGGCGAGCGCACGGTCGACGAGCGCGTTCAGCGTATCGTCCTGGAAGCGTCGCCACCAGGCTTTCTCAACGGCTGGTGCCGCTTGCGCCGCGGCGGTCGACGGCGTGCTGCCGTAAGCGGCGGGCAGCGCGGCTTCAGGACGCTGGTAGTCGGGGCCGACGGCGCATCCCGTCAGCAACAGGAGCGCTGCCGAGACTGCGGTGAGGATACTCGGCGGCAGGGCGGTATTGAGGCGGTTCATCATGCATGCTCCTCATGGCTGCCATCCTGAGGATGGTGCGGTGTGGTCGGCGTGTTCTTGTTGCGGCCGGACAGCCAGCTGAAGAACATCGGGATGAAGATCGTCGCGATGAAAGTCGCAGCGACCATGCCGCCGAACACGCCGGTTCCCATCGACTGGCGGGCGGCGGCGCCGGCCCCGCTCGCCTTGACGAGCGGGAAGACGCCCAGAATGAAGGCCATCGAGGTCATGACGATCGGACGGAAGCGCAGGCGTGCGCCTTCAAGCGCGGCCTCACGGACGCGCATGCCCTCGGCGCGTTTCTGCGCCGCGAACTCGACGATCAGAATCGCATTCTTCGCCGCCAGACCAATCAGCACGACGAGGCCGATCTGGAAGTAGATGTCGTTGGGCATGCCGCGGATCATGACGGCGCTGAGCGCGCCGAACAGCGCGAACGGAACGGCCATGATGACGGCGAGCGGCAGCGACCATTTCTCGTATTGCGCGGCGAGGATCAGGAAAACCATCAGGATGCCGAAGCCGAAGGCGATCGCCGACGTCGTGCCGGCACGCTTTTCCTGGAAGGCCTGGCCGGTCCAGCTCAACTCGTAACCGGCCGGCAGGGTTTCCTTGGCCACCTGTTCGACAATCTTGATGGCATCGCCGGTACTGACGTTCGGGATCGAGCTGCCCATCACCTTGGCGGCGAGGAAACCGTTGAAGCGTTCGAGCTGTTCGGCGCCGAAAACGCGCTTGACCTTGACCAGCGCCGAGACCGGTACCATCGTGCCTTTATCGGAGCGGACATAGACACGGCCCATGTCCTCGGGCTTCGAGCGATACTGGGCATCGGCCTGTAACTGCACGCGGTAGGTGCGGCCGTTCAGGTTGAAGTCGTTGACGTAATAGGTCCCCATCGTGGCCTGCAGCGTTGTGTAGACGTCGGCGACCGAAATGCCCATCGAAATCGCCTTGGCTTCGTTGACCTCGACGAGTAGCTGCGGTGATGAGGGGCGGAAGAAGGTGTTGATGCCGACGAGTTCGGGGCGCTTCTTGAGGGCTTCGGTGAATTGTGTGATGACCCCCGCCAGCTTTTGCGGGCTGGCGTCGCCGCGCGACTGGATGTAAGCCTCGAAACCGCCGGCGGAGCCCAGGCCCTGAATGGCGGGCGGGTTGAAGACGAGTCCGAGACCGTCCGGCAGCATCATGCCCATGCCGGAGAATTTCTTCTGCAGCATGTCGGCGCTGCTCTTGCGCTCGGCCCAGTCGACGAGCGGGATGAAGACGGTGCCGGCGTTGGACTTGATACCGCCACCGATGATGTCGTTACCGGCGATCAGGAAGACGCGGTCGACGCCCGGATCCTGCTTGATCATCTTCTGGAAACGATCGCCCGAGGCCTGGGTGCGCTGCAAACTGGCGCCATCGGGCAGCATCAGTGCGCTGATCAGATAGCCCTGATCTTCCGGCGGAACGAAGCCGCCGGGGACCGTGCGGAACAGGAAAACACTGCCGCCGAGGATGATGACGCAAGCGACCGTACCGATGATGCGGTGGTGCAGCGTCTTGTTGACGGTATTCGTATAGCCCTTGGTCAGCGCTTCGAAAAACCGGTTGAACGGCTTGAAGAAGGCCGGTTCTTCGTGCTTGCTCTGGAGGAGCAGCGCGCACAAGGCCGGCGTCAGCGTCAGCGCGACGATGCCCGAGAGCGTCACGGAGATGGCCACCGTCACCGCGAACTGCTGATACAGCTTGCCGGCGATGCCGCCGAGGAAGGCGACCGGGATGAAGACCGCGCAGAGTACGAGGACGATCGCCACGACCGCGCTCGACACCTCACGCATGGCTTCGATCGCCGCCGCCTTGGGCGCCATTTTCTGCTCCCACATCAGGCGTTCGACGTTCTCCAGTACGACGATGGCGTCATCGACGACGATACCGATGGCCAACACCATCGCGAATAAGGTCAGGGTGTTGATCGAAAAGCCGAAAATCCATAGCCCGGCGAAGGTGCCGATGAGCGAGACCGGTACGGCGACCAGCGGAATCAGCGTTGCCCGCCAGTTTTGCAGGAAGACGAAGACGACCAGTGCCACCATGATCAGCGCTTCGACCAGCGTATGCACGACTTCGGTGATCGACGCCTGGACGAACTTGGTGGTGTCGAACGGGAAAACGTGGTCCATGCCCGCCGGGAACTTCTCCTGAAGCTCGTCCATGCGGGTGCGGACACGCTTGGCGACCTCGAGCGCGTTGGCGCCCGACTGCAGGAAGATGCCGATACCGATGACCGGCTTGCCGAGAAGTTGCGTGCTGGCGTCGTAGTTCTGGGCGCCGAGTTCGATGCGGGCGACGTCCTTGAGGTAAAGGATGCCCTTCGGGCCTCCGGCGCGGACAACGATATTGCCGAATTCTTCAGGTGTCACCAGACGACCCTTGGCGGTGACCGTATAGACGAGCTGCTGTCCCTGCGGGGCTGGGTCCTGGCCGATCTTGCCGGCGGCGTTCTGCTTGTTCTGCGCGGCGATGGCGGTGGCGACCTCGGTGGTCGTTACGCCAAGCTGGGCCATGCGGTCAGGTTTGAGCCAGACGCGCATCGAATAGTCGCGTGCGCCGAAGATCTGCGCGTCGCCGACACCGGGGATACGCTTGATGTCGTCGAGGATGTTAACCAGCGCGTAGTTCGAGAGATAGAGCGTCGACAGGCTGTCGTCGGGCGAGCGGATCGCCGTCACCATCAGGATGTTGTTCGAGCGCTTGGCGACTGCCACGCCGTACTGGCGGACGACGTCAGGCAGGCGCGGTTCGGCGATCTTGACTCGGTTGTTGACGTTGACCGTCGCCATGTCGATGTTGGTGCCGACCTCGAACGACGCGGTAATCGTCAGCGTGCCGTTGGACTGCGCCGAAGAGTTGAAGTAGAGCAGGTTCTCGATGCCCGAGAGTTGCTCTTCGATCGGACCGGCAACGGTCTTTGCCAGCGTTTCGGCCGAGGCGCCCGGATAGGTTGCGGAAATGACCACCGTCGGCGGCGTGATCTCAGGGTACTGGGCGACCGGCAAGCCCAGCGACGCCATGATCCCGGCGATGACGATGACAATGGAGATAACCGATGCAAAGATCGGCCGATTGATGAAAAAACGAGACATGATCGGATCGTTTCCCTTGTCTGGTGCGTCTTAGGGCTTGGCCGGAGCGGCGGCTTGCTTGGCGGCTTCCGGCGCTTGCGACTTGCCGTCTCCGCCGGCAGCCGGCGGCTGGCCTGCCGCGCCGGGGCCCTGGCCCTCTTGCGGACCGTGCGGAGCGACGGTGGCGCCGGGGCGCAGCTTCATCAGGTTATCGACAATGATCTTGTCGCCCGGCTGCAAGCCCTGCGTGACCACCCAGTCCTTGCCGCGCCATTCGGCCGTCTGCACGGGTTTTGGCATGACCTTGTTGTCGGGGCCGGCGACCATTACCAGCCGCGCCTGTTCGGTTTGCAGTACCGCTGCCTGCGGCACCAGATAGACCGAGTTGCGTTCACCGATATTGAGGCGGACACGCACGAATTGGCCGGGCAGCAACTGGCCATCCTTGTTGTCGAATTCAGCGCGCAGTTGCTGCGTGCCAAGTGTCGTATCGATCGTCGAGGCGAGGAAGTTGATCTTGCCGGGCTTCTCATACACCTTTTCGTTCGGGAGCACGAGCTCGACGCTCTTGACCATGCCGGGTTTGAGTTGTCCGCCGGGAATGTCGGCAGTATCTGAGTCGGAGAGGCCGAAACGTACCCACATCGGATTCGTCTGGTACACCGAGGTCAATGCCACCGCGTCAGCCGTCGAGATCAGGTTGCCGTCGGATTTGTTGGCGCGCCCGGAAACGCCCGAGACCGGGGCGGTGACGGTTGTCCAGGACAGGTTGAGTTGTGCCTGTTGCAGCGTCGCCTGGGCGATCGCGTTGGCCGAGACGGCGTCGTCGTATTCTTTTTGGCTGATCGCCTGCTTGGTCCACAGCCCCTTGAGACGCGCCTCTTCACGCGCGGTCTGGTCGGCACGCGCCTTGGCTTCGGCGAGCGAATTCTCGTAGGGCGCGCGGTCGATCTGGAACAGGGGTTGCCCGGCTTTGACGACGGTACCTTCTTCATAGAGACGCTTGACCAGAATGCCGCCGACACGGGCACGCACTTCAGTCTCCTTGGCACCTTCGGTTTGGGCCATCAGCTCGATCGTGGTCGGCAGGCTCGTCGGTTGCACCTCCTGGACGGTGACCGGCAAGGGCGGCATCGCGGCCGCTTGCTTCGGTGCGTTGTCGCGCGAACAGGCGGCCGTCAGCACCGAAACGATGGCAAGGGTAGCAAGCATGAGGCGCTGACGGGCAGGGCCGGAAGAGAGTGAGCGCGGCATTGGGAGTTCTCCGAACGTGAATGGCGCTATTATACATACATTGATGTATGTAAATATTGCAAATTGTTACGGGATGGGTGTCCGTCGCAATTGCACCGGGGCGGAACTTAGGATCAGGCAGTCAAGTCGTACAGACTGACAAAGAGGGCGCCAGGTTCCGCCCAGAAAGCCTAACTGGCGTATCATCCGGCTTCTTCTGACCCATTGCCAAGGTACTTTCGAATCCCATGACCACGACTGCTCTGATCCTGTTTGCTCACGGCGCCCGTCACCCCGAATGGGCTGAAACGCTGAATCGGCTCTGTCGGGCGGTGCGCGCGCGTTTGTCCGATGCGCGCGTCGAACCGGCCTATCTCGAATTTATGGCACCGAGCCTGGAAGACTGTGCCGCCGGGTTGATTGCCGAGGGCTTTCGGCGCATCGTCGTGATTCCGATGTTCCTGGCCCAAGGGGGGCACCTCAAGGAAGACTTGCCAAAAATCCTGGCCGCTCTGCGTGAGGCGCATCCGCAGGTTGGTTTCGAATTGACCGGTCCGATCGGCGAGGCCGAAGCCGTCGTCCAGGCGATGGCTGCGCATGTGGTGACGCTGGCTGATTGAATTCTTGACGATCGACTGACGCCGCCGGATGCGGCAGTTTAAAGGTCGGGCCTGCGCCTAAAAGACCAGTCGGTCGCCAGAGAGCTTTCCGGCGGCCTTGAGGCGCGGAACAACCTGAAGCAGATCGAGGCCCATCGTGCTCTTGATGTGTTCTGCACGTTCGGCGAGTTCGGCGGCGGGGACCTCGACGAGGTCGTCGCCGGCGCCGAAGGCGATCGTGTTGCCGCTGTCGCACGAAGGGAAAATCAACGCACGCTGTTCGAATGCCGTCGCGATCCGCTCGGCACTGGCGGCAAACCCGCGACTGCGTCCCAGCAGGTTGACCGACATCAGGCCTGAACTACTGAGCCGCGCGCGACAGGCTTGGTAAAACGGCAGCGTGTCGAGGATTCCGGCACGCCCGTTCTTGTCGAAACCGTCGACAAAAATGGCGTCGAATTTTTTCCCGGACTGGCGCATGAAGTCGGCGCCGTCGCCGATGACGATATGGATGCGTTCCGGATCGTCGGGAAGATTGAAATGCAGGCGCGCGACGATCTCGACCTGCGGGTCGATCTCGACCACCGTGATGTGCGTGTCCGGTAGTTGGTGGTAAATGAACTTGACGAGCGAGCCAGCGCCGAGTCCCACCAGCAGGGCATTGCGCGGCCAGGGCGCGTCACGCAGCAGCAGGCAGGCCATCATGTCGCGGCTGTAGGAAAGCTCCAGCGCGTTCGGCTTTCGGATGCGCATCGCCCCCTGTATCCAGTCGGCACTGAAGTGCAGGTAACGAACGCCGGATTTTTCACTGACCTCGATGGACATGGGGCTTGCAGATGGATTGCCGATGGGCCGGCATGATAACGCATCGATCCGCAAACGGGGAGTCCGACGGCTCTTGTCGTCTGCATCATCGTCGCTGAAGACGGCCGAATCCTGTCGCAGAGAGAATGAACGTGTAGAACCGTGATTTATGTCACAGCCCTTTTTCCGTTTGCGGCGTATAAGGGCATTGTCATACGGTGTCATGTTGTTCATGAAATAAAAACGATAACAGCTGGTGCATTGTTGCCGCTGGGGCAAAAAGGTCTGTTCCGCGAACGGGGGAGCGATGGCAATCAACGACGCTGCGATAGAGGGGGTGGCGGAAGTCCTGGAAGAGGAAGACCAGTCGTGCCTGCAATGCTTGGTGATCATGGCAAGGCTGCACGGCATCGCCGCCGATATCGAACAGATCCGGCACGAATTTTCGGCCAGTGGCGTTGACCTGGGTCCAGAGCAGTTGCTGCTCGCAGCAAAAAAGCTCGGTCTGATCGCCAAACGTACGCAGGTCGATATGACGCGTCTCCAATCGACGCCGATGCCCGCCATCGGGTTGGCCAACGATGGCCGCTATTTCATTTTGGCGCGTGTCGAGACGGTCGGTAGCCAGATGCGTGTACTGATACAACATCCGGCGATGCCGAGACCGGAATTTCTCAGTGCTGAGGCTCTGCGCGAAATCTGGTTTGGCGATGCATTCTTGTTTACCTCGCGCGCTTCGTTGGCGGGCGAGTTCGCCCGGTTTGATTTCAGCTGGTTTATTCCGGCCATCGTCAAGTACCGTCGCCTGCTTGGCGAAGTTCTGCTCGTTTCGCTGGCGATTCAATTGTTCGCGCTGGTCACGCCCTTGTTCTTTCAGGTGGTCATGGACAAGGTGCTCGTGCACCGTGGATTTGCGACGCTCGATGTCATTGCTATAGCGTTTCTCGTCGTCGTGATATTCGAAGTCAGTTTGACCGGACTGCGCAGCTATGTGTTCGCCCACACCAGCAGTCGCATTGACGTTGAGCTTGGCGCCCGTCTCTTTCGCCATCTGCTTGGTTTGCCCATTGCCTATTTCCAGGCGCGACGCGTCGGCGATTCGGTGGCCCGCGTCCGCGAACTCGAAAACATTCGTTCGTTCCTGACCGGCAATGCCATCACGCTGGTGCTGGATATCGCGTTCTCGATCATCTTTATTGCCGTCATGCTTTTTTATAGCGGCGTTCTGACGTTGATCGTCGTCTTGTCGATTCCATGCTATGTCATTATTTCCGTGGTTGTGACGCCGATCCTGCGGAGACGGCTCGACGAAAAGTTTGCGCGAGGCGCAGAAAATCAAGCCTTTCTGGTTGAGACGGTCAGCGGGGTTGATACGGTCAAGTCGATGGCGGTGGAGCCACACTGGACACGGAAGTGGGACAAGCAACTGGCGGCCTATGTCGCTGCGGGATTTCGTACTGCGTCGCTGGGTATTTTCGCCAACAGCGGCGTTTCTCTGATCGGCAAGCTGGTGACCGTGGCGACGATGTGGTTCGGTGCGCGCCTTGTCATCGGCGGTGAGCTTTCGGTCGGCCAGTTGGTCGCGTTCAATATGTTGTCCGGACAAGTGTCCGGACCGATCATGCGTCTGGCTCAAATGTGGACGGATTTCCAGCAGGTTGGGGTGTCGATGCAGCGTCTTGGCGATATCCTCAATACGCGCGGCGAAATTGTCGGGCAAAAAGCGACCTTGCCCGAACTCGACGGGAAAATTGAGTTTTCCGAAGTCTATTTTCGCTATCGCCCCGACGGACAGGATGTCTTGCGCAATATCTCGATTGTCATTCATCCCGGCGAGATCATCGGCATTGTCGGGCGATCCGGATCGGGGAAGAGCACTCTGACACGCCTCGTTCAGCGGATGTACATCCCCGATCGCGGGCGCGTATTTATCGATGATGTCGATCTTTCCGTGACAGATCCGTCATCGTTGCGCCGGCAGGTGGGTGTCGTGCTTCAGGAGAACGTGCTGTTTAACGGTTCGATCCGCGAAAACATTGCGCTTGTCAGTCCCGGTGCGCCTATTGATGAGGTGATTCGGGCGGCCAAGCTTGCCGGGGCGCATGAGTTTGTCTCGGAGTTTCCCGACGGGTATGACACGATTGTTGGTGAGCATGGTACTGGGCTGTCCGGAGGGCAGCGTCAGCGCATAGCGATTGCACGGGCGCTGATGCGCGATCCGAAAATTCTGATTTTCGACGAAGCGACGAGTGCGCTCGATTATGAGTCCGAACGCATCGTGCAGCAAAACATGCGGCTCATGTGCCAAGGTCGAACCGTCATCGTCATTGCCCACCGACTCTCGGCGATTCGAGATGCGCATCGGATTCTCGTCATGGATCAAGGCGCGATCGTCGAGCAAGGCTCTCATCGTGATCTCATGTCGACGCCCGATGGCCTGTATGCCTATCTGTACGGATTGCAGCATGGAGACAGCACATGAGCGAGCTGACAGCCAATGCATTAAGCATGATTACGGGTTTGTTGAAGCGAGGTGTTTCGCCTTTCCTCCACGGCGGTCGAGTGCGCGTATTCCTGTCTGCCTTCGGCGATTTGCTCGCGCGATATTCCGCGATTTTCAAGGAGACATGGCGCGTCCGGGACTCGCTTGGCGGCGAAAGGTTCACTCCGTTCGAGGCCCAGTTCTTGCCTGCCGCGCTGTCCTTGCAGGAGACGCCGCCATCCCCGGCGCCCCGGATTGCGATGCGCCTCATCATTGCGTTCGGGTTGCTGGCGATCGTTTGGTCCGTAGTTGGCAAGCTTGAGATCGTCGCGACGGCGCAGGGAAAGATCTTACTCAGGGAGGGGACCAAGGCGATTCAGCCCATCGAGACGTCGGTGGTTCGTGCCATCCATGTGCTCGAGGGCGCAAAGGTCCAGCGCGGGCAAGTCCTGGTTGAACTCGATACTACGTCAACCGGTGCGGATCTGGCCCGTACTGCCAGCGATTTGCTCAGTGCCCGATTGCAACTGGCTAAAGCTGAAGCCTTGCAAAAGGCGATTGCCAAAGGTGTGCTGCCGCCTTTGTCGATCAAAGGCGCGGTTCCGCATGAGCGATTGAATGAAGTGACGCTGCAGACCGAAGGACAGTTTGCGGAGTTCAAGGCCAAGTTAACGCGCTCGGAGTCTGAGATCGCGCGCCGTGAGGCGGAGTTGATCACGACAGCGGCAATCATCAATAAGCTTGAGCAGACCTCGCCCTTGGTCAACAAACGTGCATCGGATTTTGGGCAGCTTGTCCAGCAAGGTTTCGTATCGCAGCATTCCTTTCTGGAGAAAGAGCAGTCGAGGATAGAGCTTGAGGGGGATCTTGAAAGCCAGCGCAGCCGCCTTCGGGAAACGCAAGCATCCTTGAGCGAGACGCGATGGCAGCGGGCCAATATCATCGCCGAATTCCGGCGTACTGTCCTGGATAGCGCGACCGAACAAATACAGAAGATCGCAGCGCTGGAACAGGAGTACCTGAAGGCGGATAACAAGAATCATCTGATGCGCCTGGTAGCGCCGGTCGATGGTCAAGTCCAACAACTGGCCGTGCATACGGTCGGCGGCGTCGTTACCCCCGCTCAGGTTCTGATGAATATCGTGCCGCCCGATCGGGAAATAGAGGTCGAGGCAATGGTCGAGAATCGGGATATCGGTTTTGTCCGTGTCGATCAATTGGCCGAGGTCAAGTTCGATACCTTCTTGTACACCAAGTACGGCACGGTTCCTGCGCATGTGGTGTCGGTGTCGCGTGACGCGATTGCCGATGAGAAGAAAGGCTTGCTGTTTTCGTCGCGTATCCGCCTGGATCGTTCCTTCATCGATGTCGATGGGGTTCAGGTCGGGTTTACGCCGGGGATGTCGGTGGTTGTCGAGATCAAGACCGGCATGCGCCGTGTCATCGAGTATTTCTTGAGTCCGTTGCTTCAATACAAACGAGAAAGCCTGCGGGAGCGATAAATCAATAAGCGTAAGCGCAGGCTCGCGGGAAGGGGCCTGACCTTGTGCGCCGCTGGCTGGTGAATGCGCCCGGGGGCGTCATGGCCTAGTAAGAGGTGTTGGGAGCCTGTATGAAGGATGTCGTACTTCACGATGATGATTGCATCGAGACAGTGTTGCCGATCATCGGTGAAGCCATGGAGAATGGCGAGATATGCCGGATCAGCAACATCGAGCGTCTTGGGCTGCGGTCGATCGCGGCCCTGGTTCGGCTGACCTCGTCCTCCGGCTTCTTCGACGTGAAATCCGGAAAAGTTCTTCGGCCTAATCCTGGTTTTGGATTGGTTGGGGTCGATGAATTCGGCGCAGTATGGGCTCTGGGCTGACATCAAGCGGATACGGCCCGGATCACGCGTGAGGCCTGCGTGCAGGAGCGCTGGCGGGTGATTCAGCGCGCGGCGCCAGTCAGCTGGAATGCGGCCCAGTAAAAGGGATGTGCATATTTTCGGCGGGTTTCCAGTTGCGCGAGGCGTAGTGCCTCGCGTTTGTCGGTGTGTTTCAGGTTCTCGTAGAAGCGCATCATCAGGAAGGCTGTCGACTGATCATCCACCTGCCACAGACTGGCGACGATCGTCGACGCGCCGGCATAGAGAAAGCCGCGGGTCAGTCCGACAACATCGTCACCGCTGGCAACTTTTCCAAGGCCAGTTTCGCAGGCGCTGAGTGTCACGAGATCGGCGTTGAGCCGCATCGAGTAGAGCTTGTCGACGGTTAGACGGCCGTCCGATTGGGAGTCACCCGTCAGCATCAGTGCCGATTGCAATGGCGCGTCAGCGTTGAATTGGCCGTGGGTGGCGAAATGGAGATAGCGGAAGTTGCCGGCATACCGACGGAAAGCCGTTTCGTTGGCGTCCTTGCGCAACAGCGTGCGCGATTGGGGACGTCCTTGGGTAATCGTGATCGCTTCTTTCTGTGCGAATTCAAGATCATAGTGTGGGTTGCCAAGGTCGGGGTTGCCGAAGGCCAGCAAATCGCCCGGTGTCGAGGGCGGTGACTGGCGCAGGAAGGGAAGGATGCTGGCGCTCGGCAGCAGACGCAGGGCGAAGCGCTCGACGAGATAGGCCTGGCCGTCGTGGAGGGCTGCGAACGGCATGTAATGCAAGGGGCCGTGGGCGATCAGCGTCAGTTTGGCTTTCGTCAGTTGTGGCGACAGCGGCGCGACGAGTTGTTGGTACAGCTGCCGCGATAGCGGCGCTGCTTCTGGGCTGTCGGGCGTCTCAGCTGCTTTGCGGAAGCGACGGACGTTTTCCGTCAGTGCCTTGCCGTCGAGTTTGACGGCATTCAGCGTCGCCTTCGTTGCCACAAAGGCGATCAGGTCGGGGCCGTTTGCGTAGTACTCGATCAGCATTTCGTCGGGCGCCAGCAGCGACTGAATTTCCGGGGCCTTCAATGACGATACGCTGACGAGCGAGGCGAGTTGTGGCGATTCCTGGCGCAGTCGCTCCCGCGCTTCGAGCGCCGAGCTGCGTGTTTTCTGCTTGCTCTCGCCGCCTTCCTGAATCAACTGGGCCGTATCGGCAAGCTCAACCTTGGCCAGCAGCGCCTCGACTTTTTCCGGACTGTTGCCATGAATGACGAAGTCCTGCTTGCCGGCGAGCAGGTCGACGAGCGCTCGCGATTTGGAACGCTCGACGTATTCGAACGCCCCGGCGATGTCTCCGGCGTCAATCAAGGCGGATACCAACTGGCGATAGACGTCCTGTTTGTCGCCAACGAAGCCGATCTTGCTGGTTTCCGTGTTGATGGTTGAGCGCTGCTGCTCGATGATGTCGACGGCCCGCCGATAGAAGTCGATCGCCGACGGGAGGTCGCCTTCGCCTGCGGCGATGCGGCCCCTGTCGAACAGGATACGCCAGTAGATCTCGCCGTTTTCCCGGATTTTCGGTTTGGCCAGCAGTTCGTCATAGCCTTGTTTCGCCTCGGCCGTGCGGCCGACCTCGAGCTGGCTCTTGTGGCGCATGAAGGCAGTCGGCAGCATCTGGAATTCCCAGATGCTTTCGCCGCGGGCATTCCCGCCAAGGAGTTGATTGGCACTCTCGCGGGAGCGCCGGGCATCGGCTGTTTCCTTGATTTCCATAAAGTGCAACGCGCGTGGGTAGTCGCCAAGCGCCATGTACGTCTTGGCCAGCCAGAAGTGTTTGTCGATTGCAAATAAATGATATGGCGATTCAGTGCCGATTGCTTCGAGTTTGCGCGCGTCGGCAAGTGCCGCGTCGCGTTTGCCACTCAAGGCTTCGGCGAGCGCAAGCACGCCTAGCGTCGTGATCTCGTGTGAGCGCAGGCGACGAGGTTCGCGTGGCTTTGCCGCGATTGCACTCCGAGCATCGGCGATTGCCTTGTCGAACTCGCCGATGTCCATGTAGGTTTCCGCACGCATGACATAAAAATAAGGTGTGAAATCCATTTCGAGACTGGTGTTACTCATTCTCGAGCCCATCCTGGCCAGGCTCATGATGAGCGGACTGTCTTTTTCCTGCTGTTCGATATCGGTGTAATTGGTATCGCCGCGCTTCAGATTTTTCTCCAGTTGATCGAAGCAGGGAAACGCCTTGTCATATTTCTTTTGTTTGGCGTAAGCGATACAGAGAGGAGCAAGCTTGTACGTTCGGGCGTTGGAAAGATCCTGCACATCCTGGCTCGCGTGTTTCTCGAGATCACCGTAGCGTGCCGCCATCAACGCCTCTGTTTTTCGTCCCAGAAGATTTTCTGTTGCGCATCCGGCCACAAGTAACACGGTAAGTACTCCGGCTATCCAGCGCATGTAGATTGACATGGCATCCATCCCTGATGTGATCGGCTTATTGTTATGTTATAGGCAAGGATGCCCGAAAAACAAAAAGCCCGTTGCGCACGTGGGCGGAACGGGCTTTTCTCGGTGGCTGGGTTCAGTAGCGTGCGGTTCCCGGCGTGCGCGGGAAGGGGATGACGTCGCGGACGTTGGCGAGTCCGGTGATATAGGAAATCGTGCGTTCGAAGCCGAGGCCGAAACCGGCGTGGGGGACGGTGCCGTAGCGGCGGAGGTCGCGGTACCAGCCGTAATGCGCAGGATCGAGGCCGACCTCGGCCATGCGCGCATCCAGCACGTCGAGTCGCTCTTCACGCTGCGAGCCGCCGATGATCTCGCCGATGCCGGGGGCCAGGACGTCCATGGCGGCGACGGTCTTGCCGTCGTCGTTGAGCCGCATGTAGAAGGCCTTGATCTCTTTCGGATAATTCATCAGTACCAGCGGACCCTTGACGTGGCGTTCGGCGAGATAGCGTTCGTGCTCGCTCTGCAGGTCGGTTCCCCACTGGACCGGATAGTCGAATTTTTCCTTGGCCGCCTGCAATATGCCGATCGCTTCGCTGTAATCCATGCGCACGAAAGGCGTGTCGATCATTTGCCGAAGCCTGGCGATGACGCCTTTCTCGATACGCTCCTCGAAAAATTCCATGTCATCGGCGCGTTCGTTGAGTACGGCCTGGAAGACGTACTTCAGCATTGCTTCGGCGAGGGTCGCGTCGTCAGCGAGATTGGCGAAGGCGATTTCCGGTTCGATCATCCAGAATTCGGCAAGGTGGCGACTGGTGTTCGAGTTTTCGGCGCGGAAGGTCGGTCCAAAGGTATAGACCTTGGACATCGCCATGCAATAGGTTTCGACGTTGAGCTGACCGGAAACGGTGAGAAAGGCTTCGCGGCCGAAGAAATCCTTGGAGAAATCGATCTTGCCGTCCGGTGTGCGCGGCAGATTCATCATGTCGAGCGTCGACACGCGGAACAGTTCGCCAGCGCCTTCGGCGTCGGAGGCTGTGATGATCGGCGTATTGACCCAGAAGAATCCCTGTTCGTCGAAGAATCGATGAATAGCCTGGGCGATGGTGTGGCGGACGCGTGTCGCCGCGCCGATGACGTTGGTGCGGGCGCGCAAGTGGGCGACTTCGCGCAGGTATTCCATCGTATGCGGCTTGGGTTGGATCGGGTAGGTGTCGGGGTCGTCTACCCACCCGACGACCTTGAGTTCGCTCGCCTGAAGTTCAAAGGGCTGTCCCTTGGCTGGCGAGGGTACGATCAGTCCAGTGGCTTCGACCGAGCAGCCTGCCGTCAAACGGACAACTTCATCGGCATAATTGCCGAGCGTGGCCGGCGCGACGATCTGCACCGGGTTGAAGCAGGAGCCGTCGGAGAGATTGACGAAAGAAATGCCGGCCTTGGAGTCGCGCCGGGTGCGGACCCAACCCTTGACGGTGACCGGTTGATCCGCGGGCGCCTGGCCCGCGAGGATTTGCTTGACGCTGAACGTGGACATGAAATCGAGACCTTTCGGAGAGGCGCGGAAACCTCGCGCGCAATACGGCATCTAACGCTGGCGTTGGGTCGGGGACCATTGGGCCGGAATATCGGCGGGTGGCCTCCTCGACAGGAATCGAACCTGTATCGCACGCTTAGGAGGCGTGTGCACTATCCATTATGCTACGAGGAGGTCAGGGCGCGTATTCTAGCGCGACCGGCGCCTCGACTGCCAGTTTTCGAGGAGAATTGCGATGTTCAAGCGTCTTTGGGTTTCCCTCTTGTTGCTGTGTTCAACGTCCGCGGCGATTGCCGAGCCGATTCCCGAGCCGGGTAGTATCGCGCCGGCATTCGCGCTGTTCGACCAGAACGGGCGCGAAATAACCTTGGAGGGGCTGCGCGGGCAGTGGGTGGTGCTGTATTTCTATCCCAAGAACGACACGCCGGGGTGCACCGAGGAGGCCTGCAATTTCCGCGACGACATCGCGCAGTTAATGGCGCAGGGGGCTACGGTCCTGGGCGTCAGCATTGCCGAGACCGCGTCCAATGCACAATTCGCGGCCAAGTACCATTTACCGTTTTCTTTGTTGGCGGATCGCGACGGTGCCGTGGCCAAGCGTTACGGCGCCTATGCCGACTGGATGGTCGTCGGTTTTGCCAAGCGTTATACCTTTCTGATCGATCCGCAGGGTAAAATTGCGAAAACCTATCTGAAGGTCGATACCTCCAAGCACTCCGCCGAGATCATCGCCGACCTGAAGACCCTCAATCCTGTCAGAAAACCCTAATACGATCTCATGCCGCACCTGATTCTCGCCGATGCCTCGCTGGCCTTCGGCCATGTCCCCTTGCTCGATCATGCCGAATTTCAACTCGAAGCGGGCGAACGTGTCGCGCTGATCGGCCGTAACGGTTGCGGAAAATCCTCCCTCTTGCGCGCGCTGGCGGGCCAGGGGGCGCTCGATGACGGGAGCGTCTGGCGTCAGCCGGGATTGCGCCTCGCTTATGTGCCGCAGGAGCCGCCGTTCGATCCCGAGCGTAGCGTTTTCGAAGCCGTCGTTGCCGGGATGGGCGAAGTTTCGGCGCTGCTGGCCGAGTATCACGAGGTGTCTCATGCCATGGCGATCTCGAACGACAACCACGAGGCGCTGCTCGACCGGTTGCATCACCTGCAGGCAGAACTCGAAACGCACAATGCCTGGTCGTTCGAGGCTCAGGCGGAGCGGGTTATCCAACGTTTTTCGCTCGATCCCGATGCACGCATCGGCACGCTTTCGGGCGGCCAGAAAAAGCGCCTTGCGTTGGCGCAGGCATTGGCGGTGACGCCCGATATCCTGCTGCTCGACGAGCCGACCAATCATCTCGATATCGGCGCCATCGAGTGGCTCGAGGACATGCTGCTGGCGTCAGGTGTGGCCATGGTCTTCGTCACCCACGACCGGCGCTTTCTCGATCGTGTTGCCACGCGCATCGTCGAACTCGATCGCGGTTGTTTGCAGTCGTTTCCAGGAAACTTTACCGACTACGTGGCGCGCAAGGAGCAGATGCTGCACGACGAATCGGTGCAGAACGCCAAGTTCGACAAGTTCCTGGCGCAGGAAGAGGTCTGGATCCGCAAGGGCATCGAAGCACGGCGCACCCGCAACGAAGGTCGTGTCCGCCGCCTCGAGCAATTGCGCCGGGACCGTGCCGCACGGCGCGATCGTCAGGGCAAAGTCGAGTTGGCGATCGATGCCGGCGACAAGAGCGGCAAGCTGGTGGCCGAGTTGCTTGGCGTGTCGAAGGCGTTCGGCGACAAAACCGTCGTGCGCGATTTTTCCTGTCGGCTGCAGCGCGGCGACCGTATCGGCGTGATTGGGTCCAACGGTGCTGGCAAGACGACGCTGTTACGGCTGATTCTTGGCGAGCTGGCGCCGGATAGCGGTTCGGTGCGACTCGGTACCAAGCTGCAGGTCGCCTATTTCGATCAGTTCCGGACACAACTCGACGATGAGGCGGCGCTCGTGGATGTCATCTCGCCGGGATCCGATTTCGTCGAGATCGGTAATGAACGCAAGCATGTGATCAGTTATCTCGGCGATTTCCTCTTTGCTCCGGAAAGGGCGCGTTCTCCGGTCAAGTCGCTCTCGGGCGGCGAGCGCAACCGTCTCTTGCTGGCCCGTTTGTTTGCGCGGCCAGCCAACGTGCTGGTGCTCGACGAACCGACCAACGATCTTGACATCGATACACTCGAACTGCTCGAACAGCTGTTGCAGGACTATTCGGGCACGCTCTTCCTGGTGAGTCATGACCGGGCCTTCCTTGACAATGTCGTCACCCAGACGATCGCACCAGAGGGCGAGGGGCGGTGGCATGAATATGCCGGCGGCTATCAGGATTGGGCCGACTACCAGGCGTTCCGGCGCAACGAAAAGGCGGCGCAGGAGACCGACAAACGCGTGCAGACACCGCGACAGGACGTGCCGGCAGAGCCGAAAGTCCGCGCCGACGGAAAACGCAAACTGAGCTACAAGGAAACGCGCGAGCTCGAAGCCTTGCCGGGGCAGATCGCCGCGCTCGAGGCCGAGCAGGCGACGATCACACAGCGGCTCGAAGACCCGGCACTGTACCAGTCGCAGCCGCAGGAGGCGCAGCAACTGTCAACGCGGCTTGGCGAGATTGATGACGAATTGATGGCCTTGCTCGAGCGCTGGGAAGCCCTCGAATCCTGAGCTTGGACGATCGTTGCCCGGCGTTGGGCGCGGGCGGGAAACATCTTGCAATGAATTGGCGCGGCGCCGACATCTGCATGAAACATTCATGCCGGAGAATGCGCTCATCAAAAAGCCCTTTCAGCGAGAACCGACATGCGCCTTTCGACAATCCGTTTTGGTAGTGCCACTGCTCCGGCCGCTTATGCGATCGTTCGCTCCAGCCTGGTCGCCAGCGAACGCGGCGTCGCCGCACTGTGGCGGCAGCGGCGGCGGATCGCGGCCGTGCTGGCCCTGTGCGCTGGCATGGGACTCAGCACGCAAATCGCCGCTGTGCTCGATTCGCTGACAAGCGGATTGCTGTTGTCGGGCAACTGGTTAGGCGGTGTCGATCCCGTTTCCGTCGATTTCCTCGTTGGCGCACTCCAGGCGCATGTGGCCTGAGGAGGCGCTTGTCATCTTTCGTTTGAGTGGCGCGGTTCCTTCAGTACGGCCATTTCAGATGGCCGGACGACAGCGGCGCAAGGCGGCTCAGCGATCGAAGAACGGGTTCTTCCCGCTCGCGGCCAGCGGGATGCCGTAGGCCAGAAACTCTCCCTTGCCGAATAGGCCGAGTTCGATGGCGGCTTTGCCGATCGAGCGCATGATCCGGTTGTCCACTCGATTGTCGGCGGCGACGCTGGCCGCCGAACCCATCGCGATACCGAGGTCGCAAGAGTTGTAGTGGCAGGGCACCTTCGGGTGTTTGTCCTTTTCCTGGCAATTGTCGAAGCCGCATTGGCCGCAGTGCTGGATCCGGCAGGCGACGATCCGGGTGGCGATCAGGAACAGACAGTCGGCATTGAGCAGGTTGTCGGCGTCGCGGCTGAATCCGGCGGGGGCACGGTTGGCGACGGCCATCTCCTTCATTTTTTCGGCGATCGTTTGCAGTTCAATGCCGTCGATCGTCAGGATCGAGAGATTGTCGATGCCTTTGGCCTTGGGCGCCGTCCGTGCGGCAATCATCATTTTTTCGCAGATTTCCCTGACGAGTCTCTTGCGTTCCTGTTCTTCACGATAAATCGGCATGGCATGCGCTCCGGCGTTGCGTTTCAGGACAAGCGCCTATCTTACGCCGCTTGCCGGCGAAAATTGGGAAGTGGGGGCAAGGGTGGCGCGATGCTTGTGCTTTGCGCTCGACGCGGGCAAAGGCGGTGTTGACGATAGAATGCGCGTCTGATCGATCCGTTTATGTCCGGGGTTTGGTCTTTGCGCCCGGCTTTCTCTTTGTTTTCGGCAGAACCCGCACCCTATGGATTTCAACGCACTTTCTCCCTATCTGATCATCGCCGCCGGGGCTTTTATTGCGGGTGGCATGAACGCCATGGCCGGCGGCGGAACCTTCTTCTCGTTTCCTGCCTTGCTCGCCGCGGGCGTGCCGCCGATCATCGCCAATGCCAGTAATACCGTCGCTCTCTGGCCGGCCAGTTTTTCCAGCGCTTGGGCGTATCGGCGTGAAATCAGAAGGCATGGACGCTTCTCGATGCTACTGGCCGTTGTTTCCCTGCTGGGGGGACTGGGTGGGGGGCTGATCTTGCTTGCGACCTCGAACGAAACCTTCTCGGTCCTGATTCCCTGGTTGCTGCTGCTGGCGACGACGCTGTTTGCCTTCTCGGCGCAGATTTCGCGACTGGTGAGTGCCGTGAAATCCCGCTTTGGCCTCGGCAGTGATCACGACCATCCTGGCAGCATCGGCGGAACGGTCTTGCAATTGACGGTCGCCGTGTATGGCGGTTTCTTTGGCGCCGGACTTGGCATTCTGACGCTGGCGGCGCTGGCGATTCAGGGGATCGACGATACGCAGGAACTGAACGCGCTCAAAAACCTTGCGTCGGCGATCAACTATTCGACGGCGGCGGTAACGTTCATCGTGGCCGGTGCGGTGAGTTGGCCGCATACGCTTGTGATGCTGGTGACGGCGCTGGTCGGTGGATATGCTGGTGCGATGCTGGCGCGGCGACTGCCGTCGCTCTGGCTGAAGCGGCTGATCATTACCGTCGGCAGCGTGCTGACGGTGATCTATTTCGCCAAGACTTTCGGCGCCTGATCGTCGCGCCCGGCCTGAAGGCCTTTTGATTCCTGGGGCTGGCGTCGCGTCGGTGCGCTTCGCCAGCCTGATCTGCGGGAGTTCGTCAGCTGTTGTTGGCGGCCTTTCTTGCCGCCAGCAGGATGTCAAAGACTCGTCCTCTCGAGGGACCGATATCGCGCGGGAATGCCAGGAATTCCTTGACGTCGGCGTCGGTGGCTTTCTTCGCCTTGATGATGCGCATCAGTTCCCTGCATCGCTTGTTCTTGGCTTTAAGCTCCTTGGCTGCTGCACTTGCGTTCTTGATCACCATTTGCCGTCACCTCCGTTGCCGCGTTAGCCTGAATCCGTCAGGTATCGGTTAAGTCAATCCAGTGTGTCGTCGTTCATGTTGCCATCAGTGCGTGACAGAGTTCCTTCACATACCCGGCCCGCATACATTTGACAGAGGGCTGGTGTCCAGTTGCGTGCTGCAAGGTATTGTGGGGCAAAGGAGCCGTCAGGTCTGTTTTGCGTCGTGCGCCCAATTATGCCCCCGTTTTGTCGATGCTGCCCGGACTTTGGGCGGCGTATTTCGGTTCGCTCTCCCGATACGCAAGGCCCAGGCTTTGCCAGCGCGCTGACGCGCAGGAATGTCCCGGAAGCACCTGTTCGGGTGACTGCGGTCCGGCTCCGTCCGGCTTTGAACTCAATACCGATCCCATAGTCAACGACAGGCATCGGCAAGTAAGCGTCATTTACTGTCGAATGCCGTTGTTGTGCAACGACGTTTGCGAGGAGACCGCATGAGAACGCTTGTAAAACTGCTGATGGTTGTTGCATGGATGTTTCAAACCGGCGTGGCGACAGCCGCTGACGACTCAAGCTATGCTTCCGCGGTGGCGCAGTGGAATTCATACACGGATGTCGCCGACTGGTTGCGCAGCAACTTCAAGTTCGATCACGGCAGGTTGAACAGCATACTGCAACGTACTCGGCAAAACGGTCCTTCCGGGTTGCTTGCTCGCACTGCGGAGGGGACGTTCAAACAAAAATCGGGTTATTGCACCGATGCCGCCGCTTTTGCCATCCAATCCCTGAATCAACTCAGGCCGGAGTACGCAGCCAAGTACATCTTCGTCAAGAATCGATTTGGACAGCCGCATCATTGGGTTGCAGGCTTCATGGTCGACGGAAAGATCATGGTCATTGACTATGGTGCTTCAGCCGAGTGGGGCGGCATGAACGGCGTCCACGGCCCCTATGATTCGCTCGACCAATATGCGGACTTCATCAATTCACTTCGCATTGCGAGATTCGCCGCCGAGTCGGTTGAATGGCGCGGCGTATTTCCCGGCCAACAAGACTGACTTGGCCGAAAGCCAGTTGGCGGAAGAGAGCAGGAGTCGAACCTACCCGGGCCCGTTTAACGGGCCCTACCGGTTTTGAAGTCCGGCCGCCCCACCGGGGAACGATCTCTTCCGTAACTTGAAGTGCAAGGGCTACGGCAGAATCCATCAAGCATAAAAGCAGCCCTTGTTCTGCCTGCGCCTTCTTCGAGGCAATCATGGCAACAATTCGGAACGGTGGCAACCGTTATCAGATGGATGAATCGTCGCTTGTCGCGAAATTGTCTTCGACCTTGAGGCGTGCATGGAAATGGGGCGAACTTTCGTGTGTCAGATGCGAGTTGGCGAAGATACATGGACAGCGACTGGACCACGGATTACTCCATCCGGGCGATATACAAGGGGCGTCCCTTTACGGCTTTTTACAGTTGTTAGTACTGGTGATAGAATCGCGCGCCTTGATTTTTCAAGCACTTCATGCGTTAGGCGGCCAATGCAACCGGTGGTTGGCGCGTGCCATGGCGCGACTGTATTTTATTTCTTAAGAGGATGTCATGGCATTGAAACATTGCGCATTCGCAGCCTTCATCGTTGGCGCGGCATGTTCCGCTCAGGCGCTTGATTGGCAGGATAATTCGATCGGTTATCGTTACGGAACGCATTTTGCGGAACCGTTCAACAACGATATCGTGGCCAAGAACATCGTGAACTTCACGCATGTGAGCGGTTACAAGTACGGCTCGAACTTCCTCAACGCCGATTTCCTGTTCTCGAACAAGAAGGATCCGGTTGATGTCGGATCCAACAACGGAGCGCAGGAAGCTTATGTGGTCTATCGCCACACGCTCGATCTTGGCAAAGTGTACGGCAAGGATTTCAAGGTCGGCCCGGTGCGCGGCTTCGGTGTGTCAGGCGGTTTCGACTGGAATACCAAGCGCGATGCAGGCTATAACTCGAAAAAGCGCATGCTGGTGGCCGGTCCGACGGTAATGTTCGACGTTCCCGGCTATCTCAATGTCAGCGTGCTCGAACTTTGGGAAAGCAATGCTCCCTACAATGGCTTCAGCGCAACCAGTACGCCGCGTTATCACTACAAGGCGCATCCGATGCTGGAAACGACTTGGGGCATCCCGTTCACGGTCGGTTCCCTGCCGCTGAGCTTCGAAGGCTACGCGTTGTTCATCGCGTCGAAGGGTAAGGACGAATTTGGCGTCGATACCGCAAGCGAGACCAATGTGGACGCGAAGCTGATGTACGATGCCAGCGGTATCGTCGGCGTTCGCAAGAATACGTTCAAGGTCGGTGCCGAATACCAATACTGGATGAACAAGTTTGGCAACAACCGCAACGGAGCCGCCGGAACCGGTGCGTTTGCACGCACCCCGATGATTCGCGCCGAGTACCATTTCTGATTCAAGTGTCATCGTCTCTGGATCGCTCGGCAGGCCAGGGATAGATTACTGAAATCCCCCCTCTTCGCAAAAAGAGGGGGATTTTTTTCGTACTGGCGGCCGCTGCGTTGAAAGGGTAATGCGAGATAGCGTCGGGCGAAACGGAGATACGCACCCTAGTCGGGCGTGAACAATTTCATCCGGTTTTCGCCGGGCGTGTCGCGCAAGAGATGTGTATCCCGGACACGCCGGGTGTAACCGATGCGATCGAAGAACTCGAGAATCTGAATGGCGACCTTGCGTCCCCCTCCGATTTTGTCGCGCAGATCGGCGGCGCGGGCGGCGCCGTTCTGGTCGCACAGTTGCGCGACCATTTCCGCCAGGTCGGCGATTTTGCTGGCGGCGAAATAATGGTCGAGCGCGACCGGATAGACTTCGCCGAGACGGGCGACGCGCTTGAGCAACATGCGCACGTCGTTTTCCCCATGGCCGGTCGATCGCGCGATGTCGCGCACGCGCGGCGGGTTGTAAGGCTCGGCCAAGAGCAGCGGTTGCAGCGTTTCCCATCGACGTCGGTCGTGGTCGCTAAGTTGAACGCGGTGTCCCGGCAGGTGCAGCCACGCGCCGGTCCTGGTAATGCGTCCGGCATCGAGAAGTTCGCCGATCAGCGCGTCGAAGGCACGTCGTGACAATGATGGATGCGTCAGCCGGCGCAGACGGTCGTTTTCGATGCCGGCCATGTCGGGGTGGCGGCTGTGCTCCGTGCTCAGCGCTTCGGTGACGCGGTCCTGAAGCGTGGCCCACTGCCGTGTCGAATAGGCGGCGTTGCCGACAACCCGCAGCGCGAGCGATGAACACAGCGCCGCCAGTCCCGTCGCGTCGAGATTATGGTTGAGCGAGAAACTGGCGAGGTCGGCGCCGCCTGCTTGCCGGTCAGCCATCATCGCCAACGCGCCGGCGCTATCGTCGGCAGCCAGGGCCGCCAACAAGGCCAGACGCTCGGGCGCGCGCTTCTTGCGTGCCGGCGGGAAGACGTCGAGCACTTTGCCACCCGCCAGCGTCACCCGGGCGGCGGCGTCGCGAAGGATGAGACGGTCGCCGGCAAGGGCGTTGGTCTCGCGTTCGAGGACAAGTTCGGCGAGCCCCGTGTCGCCAGCTTGCACGGATTCCGATGACAACAGAGCGACGCGAGCGGGGATGTCGTCGCTGCCAAGGTGAACATGGACATGTGTCCAATGTTGCAGCGGTGGCTGCGAAGGCAGGACGCGCAGTGCGACGGCGAGACAGCGCTGTGGGTGAAGAAGGGTCGGGTCGATGACCCACATGCCGCGTTCGATATCGCTCTTTTCGATGCCGGCGAGCGCAAGCGCAATACGCTGTCCGGCATGGCCGCTCTCGGTTGCTTCGCCCTGTGCGCGCAGACTGCGGACGCGAACGCTTCTCCCGCCAGGCGAGAGGACGAGCGTGTCGCCGACCTTGACGCTGCCCGAAAATGCCGTGCCGGTGACGACGGTGCCGGTCCCGGCAAGCGTGAAGACGCGATCGACGGCAAGACGGAATCGGCCTTGTGCCGTACGCGCCGCAAGACTTGCAGCGCAGGTTTCGAGGTGCCGGTTCAGGGCGTCGATGCCGATGTCGTTGCGGGCATCGACGGCAAAAATGGGCGCGTTCCGGAGCGATGTGCCTTCCAGCAGTGCCTCGATTTCCATGATGACATCCGCCTGACGCCCAGCATCGGCGAGGTCGATCTTGGTCAGCGCGACGGCCCCCTGGCGGATGCCCAGCAGTTCGATGATGTCGAGATGTTCGCGCGTTTGCGGCATCGGGCCGTCGTCGGCGGCGATGACGAGCAGCGCGAAATCGATGCCGGTAGCGCCCGCCAGCATGTTGTGGATGAGCTTTTCGTGTCCGGGGACGTCGATGAAACCGAGTACCGGGTCGGCGGCGCCGGGGGCGGGCAGACGGCGGAAAGCGTAGCCGAGGTCGAGGGTGATGCCGCGTTCCTTTTCCTCACGCAGGCGGTCGCAGTCGGTACCGGTCAGCGCCTTGACCAGCGTTGTCTTGCCGTGGTCGATGTGGCCGGCCGTGCCGATAATCATGCCAATGCCTTTTTCATGGCGTCGAGTTGTTGCGCAAAGCGCGCTTCGTCGGGGACTTCGAGACAGCGCATGTCGAGCCAGAGCGCATCGTCGCGCAGGTGGCCGATGACCGGTGTCGGTAACGCACGCAGCGTGCTTTCGAGTCGTTGCAGCGTTTTGCCGGGATGTTTTCCCGGTGGGCGCAGGACGATCGCCATCGAAGGCAGACGTTCTTCCGGCAGCGCGCCGCTGCCGATCTGGCTGCGGCAGGGCTCGCACACGACCTGGGCGAGCGTACCGACGACGTCTTGCAGGCGTGGTGCGAGGCGTCTTGCGGTCGCCTCGATGTCGCTCGTGGGACGCGTCAGCAGTCGCAAGGTCGGCAGGCGTTGCGCCAGTCGATCCGGGTCGCGGTAGAGCCTGAGTGTCGCTTCCAGCGCTGCCAGCGTCGTCTTGCCGACGCGCAAAGCCCGTTTGAGCGGATTTTTCTTGATCTTCGCGATGAGTGCCGCGCGGCCGACGATGATACCGGCCTGCGGGCCGCCGAGCAGTTTGTCGCCGGAGAAAGTGACGAGATCGGCGCCCGCTGCCAGCGCACGCTGCGGCGTCGGTTCCGCCGGCAGGCCGTAGGCGCTGAAGTCGGCGAGTGTGCCGCTGCCGAGGTCCACGAGCAGCGGCAGGCCGTTGGCATGGGCGATGTCAGCGACCTCCGCGTCGGGCACTGAGTGGGTGAAGCCGGTAATGGCGTAATTGCTGGTGTGCACTTTCATCAGCAGCGCCGTCTTGGCGCCAATGGCATCGGCATAGTCGCCGGCGTGCGTGCGATTGGTGGTGCCGACCTCGACCAATCGTACCTGCGCCCGACGCATGACATCCGGGATGCGGAAAGCGCCGCCGATCTCGACGAGTTCGCCGCGCGAAACGATCGCTTCCTTGCCTTGGGCCAGGGCATTGAGCGCCAGGAGTACGGCAGCGGCGTTGTTGTTGACGACGGTGGCGGCGAGATCCGGGAACTTGGTGCCGAGAATTTCCTGGAGCAACGGGGTGATCAGGTCGTCGCGGTCGCCGCGCGTGCCGGCGTCGAGGTTGTACTCAAGCGCGCAGGGCGAGCGGGCGGCATCGCACATGCTGGCGATGGCGTTTTCGGCGAGTTGGGCGCGTCCGAGGTTGGTGTGCAGGACGGTGCCGCTGAGATTGAAGACGGGGCGCAGGCGCGGACGGGCGAGGCGGTCGATGCGGCCGGCGATGGCGTCGAGCAGTTCGGCCTCGTCGGGCGTCGGCAGACCGCCGCGGATACCGGCTCGAGCCGCGGCCAGTTCGGCGCGGATGCAGGCGGTGACAAGCGTGTGGCCATGGTCTTCGATCAACGGCGCAACGCGCTGCAACAGTCGATCAACCGAGGGGAGCGATATCGTTGGTTTCATGCATTCACCCGGACCGGGCAGAAAGTGATGTTTATGTCATTGTGTGCCTAGCCGGCACCTCCGAGCAAGAGCAGGTTGGGGCCACTGCGCGAATAGCCGGCTTCGTCCACGAGGAGATCGAGCGCCAGCGTGGCGAGATCGTCGGCCACCGGGTCGACGCCGGGGTTCTTTTCCTGCGCCATGATCTTGAGGTAGCTCTTGCAATGATCGCAGCATTCGGCGCGTACGCTACCGTCATCGCCGTCGATCTGTCGGTAGTTTACGTCGCGGTCGGTGTTGCAGGCAGTGCAGGTGGCGCGCGGCACATTCCATTCGGTGTTGCAGAGCGAGCAGTGCAGGTAGCGCAGGTTGTTGATTTGTGCCGAGGTCTTGAGAATGCTGGCAACCGGCAAACTGCCGCAACAGGGGCACAGTTCCGACGGATCGGGGATGGCGAGCGTCTTTACGTCGAGGCGGGCGGCGAGGGCGGTCCAGATCGTCTGCAGCGCGGCCGCGACGATCGTCGTCTCGGGCAGGGCGTCAGGGTCGATGCGCCCATCGAGCAGTGCGTCGGCGATGGCGTCGAGTTCCGTCACGGTCATCGCGCCAAGCGCCGCCAGCGGCGCATGCATCGCTTCGGGCGCGCCCTTGGCCATCTTTTCCGCCAGGCGTCTGGCGATGTCGGTCCAGTTCGCCGGGCGCGGATAGCTGAGGGCGGCGAGCGGCGGCATGCCGTGCTGGCGGGCACGCTCGACGGCGTCGGGCGGCGGTGGTGCCAGCGTATCGAGTGTCAGGGCAATGTCGTGTTGCGCCTGGGTGAGGCGACCGAGGTAGGCGAGCCAATCGCTCAGGCTGTGTTGCTGCGAGAGAGCAGCGAAGCGTGCGTGCCGGTCGGCAAAGATCCGCCCCGGTTGCGGCAGTTGGATCACCGGCGGCACTTCGGTCGAAGGATGGATTTCTATTGTCTGCGTGGGTGTCATGCAATTCCAGAGTGAATCCAAAAAGACCCCGCAGCCCGGCTTCACTGCGGGGTTTCCCAGAGAGAACCGTTTATTTCCCCGTCATTTGGCGGTACCACGCCCGGTGGTGCTGTTTTGCCCAGGCGCGCGTGACCGTGCCGTACCACATGGCCCGGATCGTCCCCTTCGTCCAGATCGCCGCATACACATGCACGATGGCAACGAGGATCATGATCGTTGCCGCCGCGGCATGGACGACCGCGGCAAGGCGGACGATTCCGACAGGGAAGTTGAAGTAGGCACGCCACATCAGGAGGCCCGAAATGACGAGGGCACTGACGCATACGGCCATGCTCCAGAAGACCATTTTCTGGCCGGCGTTGTACTTGCCTTGTTCGGGCATGTTGTGGTCGTTGCCTTCGATCATTTCACCAACCCGGGTCAGCCATTCGCGGTCGGCATCGTTGATCAGGTTCAGTTGCCAGAAGCGGAAGAACATGACGACGAAGGCGATTCCGAGAATGACGCCAAGATACGGATGGATGATCCGCGCCCAGGCGCCGCCGCCGAACAGTTGCACGAGCGGATAGAAAGCCGGGTGGAAGAACGCGAGTCCCGAGAGCGCCAGCAGGATGAAGCAGATGCCGGTTACCCAGTGATTGGCGCGTTCGGCTGCGTTGTAGCGCGGGAGGTCTTTGGGGTCGCGGATCATGATGCGTCCTCCTTCTCGATCTCTTCCTCAATTTCCCGGGCGACTTCGTTCGGGCCCTTGATGACGTAATGGAACAGGCTGCCGAGTGCGGCGAGTCCGAGCGCGAAGGTCGCCAGCGGCTTGGTCGCGCCCTTCCAGAGCGACACGAGCGGACTGATCGACGGATTTTCCGGCAGGCCGGCGTACAGCCCCGGACGGTCGGCGTGATGCAGCACATACATCACGTGCGTGCCGCCGACGCCGGGCGGGTCGTACAGCCCCGCCTTGTCGTAGCCGCGTTCCTTGAGGTCGGCGATGCGCTTGCCGGCATAGTCCTTCATGTCCTCCTTGCTGCCGAACTCGATGGCGCCGGTCGGACAGGCTTTGACGCAGGCCGGCGCCTGGTTGACGGCTAGACGGTCCGAGCACAGCGTGCACTTGTAGGCCTTGTTGTCCTTCTTCGAGATGCGCGGAACGTTGAACGGGCAACCGGTGACGCAGTAGCCGCAGCCGATGCAATTTTCCTGGTGGAAGTCGACGACACCGTTGCTGTACTGGATGATCGCGCCGGGCGCCGGGCAGGATTTCAGGCAGCCCGGGTCGCTGCAGTGCATGCAGCCGTCCTTGCGGATCAGCCATTCCAGCTTGTTGTTTTCTTCCACTTCGGTAAAGCGCATCACCGTCCAGGCGTTCTCGGTCAGGTCGGTCGGATTGTCGTAGACGCCGACGTTATGGCCGACTTCCTCGCGGACGTCGTTCCATTCCATGCACGCCACCTGACAAGCCTTGCAGCCGATGCAGGCCGAAACATCGATGAGCTTGGCGATTTCCATCGTCTGACGCGCCTGCGGTGCCGGCGTCGTCGTGGCGGAGCGCTGTTTGATATCTAGCGATTGCAGTGCCATATCAGCTCTCCTTTAGGCTTTCTCGATGTTGACGAGGAACGCCTTGTATTCAGGCGTCTGCGTGTTGGCATCTCCGACGAACGGCGTCAGGGTGTTGGTGATGAAGCCAGGCTTCGTCGCTCCCTTGAAACCGAAGTGGATCGGAATGCCGACGGTATGAACTTTCTTGCCGTCGATATCGAATGCCTTGATGCGTTTGGTGACGACTGCCACCGCCTTGATGAAGCCCCGGTTGGAGCGGACCTTGACGCGGTCGCCGGCGGCGATGCCTTTCTCCTTCGCCAGTTCCTCGCCGATTTCGACGAAATGCTCCGGTTGCATGATGGCGTTGACGAGCGACTGCTTCGTCCAGAAGTGGAAGTGCTCGGTCAGGCGATAGGTCGTGGCGACGTAGGGGAAGTCCTTGGCGTTGCCGAAGGCTTCCATGTCGCCCTTGTACACGCGTGCCGCCGGATTGCTCTTGGCCTTCGGGTTCTGCGGGTGCATCGGGTTGGCTTCGAGCGGCGTTTCGAAGGGCTCGTAATGCTCGGGGAACGGGCCTTCCGCCATCAGGTCGCGGGCGAACAGACGGGCCACGCCTTCCGGGTTCATGATGAACGGCATGACATTCTCTTCCGGCGCAGCATCCGGGCGCATGTCGGGAATGTCGTTGCCGCCCCAGACCTTGCCGGTCCAGCGCAACACCGTGCGTTTCGGATCCCAGGGTTTACCGCTCGGGTCGGCCGAGGCGCGGTTGTACAGGATGCGCCGGTTGACCGGCCAGGCAAATCCCCAGTTGAGGGTCTGGCCGAGTCCGGACGGATCGCTATTGTCGCGGCGCGCCGAGTTGTTGCCGGCCTGCGACCATACGCCACAGTAGATCCAGTTGCCGCACGTGGTCGTGCCGTCGTCACGCAGCATCGCGAAACTCGGCAACTGATCGCCGGCCTTGACCAGCACCTTGGTCGCGTCCTTCGGGTCGACGACGTCGGCCAGCGCCTTGCCGTTGTACTCCATCATCAGCTCTTCCGGCGAAGGCTTGTTCGGGATGCGATACGCCCAGGTCAGCTTCTGGATCGGCTCGGCGAAGGCGCCGCCATCCTTGGCGTACATTTCCTTGAGCTTGAGGAACAGGGTCGCCATGATCTCGGTGTCGTCCTTGGCGTCCCCGGGAGGCTCTGCAGCCTTCCAGCGCCACAGGATGACGCGGCCGGAATTGGTAAAGCTGCCGGCGGTCTCGGCGAACAGCGAGGTCGGAAGCCGGAAGACTTCGGTCGGGATCTTGGCCGGGTCGACTTCGTTGAATTCTCCGTAGGGCTTCCAGAATTCCGAGGTGTCGGTGGCCAGCGGGTCCATAACGACCATGTATTTCAGCTTGGCGAGCGCATCGCTGACCTTCTTCTTGTTGGCGACCGATGCCAATGGGTTGAAGCCCTGGCAGAGGAAGCCGTTGATCTTGCCCTGGTACATCTGGTCGAAGATCGACAGGACGTCGGAGGCGCCGGCAAGCTTCGGCATGTAGTCGAAGGCGAAGCCGTTGTCCTTGGTCGCCGCGTCGCCCCACCAGGCCTTCTGCAGGCTGACGTACCACTTCGGGAAGTTCTGGTAGAAGTTCATCTGTCCCGGACGCAGCGCCTTGGTGGTCTTCTTCTCGAGGAAGCTCTTGATGTCCTTGTCGGCGTCGGTCGGTGCGGCCAGATAGCCCGGCAGTTGCTGGGCATAGAGCGCGAAGTCGGTGATGCCCTGGACGTTCGAGTGTCCGCGCAGCGCATTGATGCCGCCGCCAGCCATGCCCATGTTGCCGAGCAGCAACTGGATCATCGCCATGCAGCGGATATTTTGCGATCCGACCGAGTGCTCGGTCCAGCCGAGCGCGTACAAGCTTGTCATGGTCTTGTTCGGCGCCGCCGTCTCGGCGATGTACTCGCAGACCTTGAGGAAGGATTCCTTCGGCGTGCCGCAGACCTTCGCCACCATTTCCGGCGTGTAGCGCGCGTAGTGCGCCTTCATCAGTTGCCAGACACAGTTCGGATCCTGCCAGCTTTCGTCGATCTTGGCGTAACCGTCCTTGTCGAGCTGATAGGACCAGCTGCCCTTGTCGTAGCTGCGCTTCTCTTCGTTGTAGCCGCTGAAGAGCCCGTCGCTGAACTTGAAGCCCGGATCGACGAGGAAGGAGGCGTTGGTGTAGGCCTTGACGTAATCCTTGTGGATCTTGTCGTTGGCGATCAGGTAGTTGATGACGCCGCCGAGGAAAGCGATGTCGGACCCGGAACGCAAGGGGGCATAGAAATCGGCAACGGAGGCCGTGCGGTTGAAACGCGGGTCGACGACGACGAGCTTCGCCTTGCGCGTCTTCTTGGCTTCAATCGCCCACTTGAAGCCGCAGGGGTGGGCTTCGGCGGGGTTGCCGCCCATGACGAGAATCAGATCGGCATTCTTGATGTCGACCCAGTGGTTGGTCATCGAACCACGCCCAAAACTCGGAGCCAGACTGGCCACCGTGGGGGCGTGTCAAATACGTGCCTGGGTGTCGATCGAGGTCATCCCCAACGCGCGAATCGTCTTCACGGTCAGGTAGCCAGCCTCGTTAGGTGCCGCGGATGAAGCGAGGAAAGCGGTCGACGTCCAGCGATTGACCGTCAGCCCGTCCTTGTTCTGTACCATGAAATTGGCATCACGATCGGCCTTCATGTGCTTGGCGATGCGGTCGAAGGCCTCGTTCCACGAGATCTTCTTCCATTCGCTCGCACCCGCCTCACGCACTTCCGGCCACTTCAGGCGGTTGGCGCTCTGCACCATGTCGCGCAGTCCGGCGCCTTTCGGGCAGAGGGTGCCGCGATTGACCGGATTGTCCGGGTCGCCTTCGATGTGGATGATTTCGGCGTGCGCGTTCTTCGATTTGTCGCCGCTCGAGTAGATGAGTACGCCGCAGGAAACCGAGCAATACGGACAGGTATTGCGCGTTTCGGTGGCTCGCGTCAGCTTGAAGGTTCTCACCTCCGCCAGCGCGGCATTCGGTGAGAAGCCCATCATCGCGATGGACGACCCCCCGAGTCCTGCGGTGCATATTCTGAAAAACTGCCGCCGTGTCACGTTCATTGAGTCTTCTCCTTTTCGGTTACGACTTCGAACCACGCCTGAAACAGGTATTACAGAGGGAATGCCAACCCACTGAACCATTCTATATGAAAATCGAGTTTTCGCTCCGGCGCATTCGAGTCGTCGAGCATATCGAGAGTTCCCCTGGATGGATTGACCGGGCGCGCCGCGTCGGGGATACTTTCAGGTCTTCGCTGGTCGCTTCGGCCAACCGTCCCCTTGTTTGTGTGCAAAGGTGTCCTGAAATGATTCGAAAGAACTGGCGCGCGTTCCTTGCTGCGGCCCTGCTCTGCGCTTCCGCCACCGTCGTGGCCGAAACCTGGCCCAGCCGCATGATCCGCATCGTCGTGCCGACGGCGCCGGGCAGTTCGGTCGATATCGTTGCACGCCTGGTCGGCGAGAAGCTCGGCCCGATGCTCGGCCAGACCGTCATCGTCGAGAACAAGCCGGGGGCCAACGGCACCATCGGCGTCGATGCCGTCGTCAATTCACGCGATGGGCATACGCTGTTGCTCGGCTACAACGGCCCGCTCACCGTGTCGCCGTCGCTGACGCCGAAGCCGCCGTACAACGTCCAGCGCGATCTGGCGCCGATCGCGTTGGTGGTGACGCAGCCGAACGTGCTGGCGGTGCGTGCCGATCTCAAGGTCAATTCGCTCAAGGAGTTGATCGCGTTGGCGAAAAGCAAGCCGGGCACGCTCGATTACGCCTCCGTCGGACTCGGTTCCTTGTCGAACCTGTCGATGGAACTCTTGAAGATGCAGAGCGGTTCCTATCTTGTGCACATTCCGTTCAACGGCGGTCCTCCGGCGGCCCTGGCGCTGAGTCGCGGCGACGTGCACGTGATGTTTGCCGCGCTCTCGAATGTGCAGCCGCTCGTCAAGGCAGGCAAGGTCAAGTTGCTGGCGGTATCGAATGCGAAGCGTTCGGCGGCGGTGCCGGATTTGCCGACGGTCGCCGAATCGGGCTTCCCCGGTTTCGATGCAACGACCTGGAATGGCTTCCTGGCCCCGGCGAGCATGCCGGCCGAGACGGTGGCGCGGCTCAACAAACTGATTGTCCAGATCGTGCAAATGCCGGATGTGCAACAGCGCCTGGCGACGGCCGGCGCCGAAGTCGTGCATGGCGGAACGCCCGAGCAGTTCGGCGCACTGCTCAAGCATGAAACGGCCGCCTGGACCAAGGTGATCGAACGCTCGGGCATCAAACTCGAATAGTTTTTTTGTGTCGTGAGAATCGACGGGTTGTTTTTTACGCAATGGAGATAGAGAAGTCGTGCAACTGAAAATGTCTGAAAATTCGCTGTTCGCCATCCTGATGCGCTCACCGTGGTGGATCAGTTTTGCCGTTGCTGCCGTCATTGCGCTGCTCGGCAAGATCA
This sequence comes from Propionivibrio dicarboxylicus, assembly GCF_900099695.1. Taxonomy (GTDB): domain Bacteria; phylum Pseudomonadota; class Gammaproteobacteria; order Burkholderiales; family Rhodocyclaceae; genus Propionivibrio; species Propionivibrio dicarboxylicus. The sequence continues at coordinate 115,070 of NZ_FNCY01000010.1, forward strand.
TTGCGTCCGGCGAGTACTTTTCCTACGGCGTCGCGTTTACGCTGCCGTTCATCGTTGTCGGGTCGATTTCCGCATGGAAGCAACGTAACGAGCCGAGTGCCGCACGCGTCGAAGACACGATCGAAGCGGTTTCGGCGATGTCATGGCGTGAGTTTTCCGGCCTGATGGAAAAAGCCTTCGAACGCGATGGCTTTACCGTCAAGCGTATCGATGGCGCCGCCGACTTCCTGCTCGAAAAGCAGGGGCGTACGTCGGTGGTCTGCTGCAAGCGTTGGAAGGCCGCCAGCCAGGGCGTCGAGCCGCTGCGTGAATTGGAAGCGGCGCGCGAGGCGCGGGAAGCACGCGAGGCCTTGTACGTCTCGGCGAATGGCGTCTCCGACGCCGCCCGCCAGTTCGCCAAGGAACACCGGATGGCCCTGATGCTGGCGCCGCAACTGGCGCGTTTGCTGCGTTTGCCGCGGAAATCGTTGCCGCGGAAGTGACCTCAGGAGGATGGCGATGAACGAACAACTGCGAACACTCGATCATTTCAAGGTGTCGGCGATCGACATGGCGGTCCGCTTCGGCCCCAAGCTTGTTGTTGCTCTTGTCATTCTCTTCATCGGACATCTGCTCGGGCGCTGGGTCGGTCGGCTTGTCGAGCGGTTGCTCGTGCGCCTCAAGTTCGAGGCGCCGGTGCGCGTGTTGCTGGTGCGCACTGCGCATCTGATTGTTTTCGGTTTCTTCATCATCATGGCGCTGCAGAATCTCGGCGTCGAACTCCTGCCGCTGATCGCCGGCCTCGGTGTCGCCGGCGCCGGCGTCGCCCTGGCCATGCAGGGCATTCTCGGCAATGTCGCGGCCGGGCTGACGATCATCTTCACGCGGCCGTTTCATGTCGGCGACTATCTGTCGATCGGTACCGAGGAGGGCGAGGTTCTCGACGTTACCTTGTTCAGCACGACGCTCGGCCATACCGACCGCTCGAAGGTCATCATTCCGAACCGCAAGATCGTCGGCGAGATCATGCATAACTACAGCAACATGCGGCAGCTCGATCTCGTCGTCGGCGTCGCGTATGACACCAACCTGGAAGCCGCTTTTCGCCTGATCAACGGGATACTCTCGGCAAATCCGCGTGTGCTGCCGGAACCGGCGCCCGTCGTCGCCGTCAGCCAACTCGCCGAGTTTGCCGTGGCGATCAGCGTCCGGCCTTGGGTCCGGGTACCCGATTACGTGGCGGCATCGGGCGAAATCAATCGGGCGATTCTTGAAACCTTCCGCGCCGAAGGTGTCGAGATTCCGGTGCCGCAACAGGAAGTCAGGATGTTAGGAGCATAGTCACGCTTTACGGCGCTCAGCGCCATTCGTCATGGAGGATTCACCATGCGTATCAGTTCAAGTGTGTTCGAGCATCTCGGGAAGATTCCACCCTGTTATACCTGCGAGGGCGCCAATGTGTCGCCGCCTTTGTCCTGGCATGAGCTGCCGCCGGGGACGAAAAGTCTCGCGCTGATCGTCGATGATCCCGATGCGCCGGATCCCGCCGCGCCACAGCGCATCTGGGTGCATTGGGTGCTCTATAACCTCCCGGCCGATTGTGCCGGTCTGCCCGAAGACGTTGATGTCCTGCCGGCCGGGACGCGCGAGGGCCTGAACGACTGGAAGACCACCGGCTACGGCGGCCCGTGTCCGCCGATTGGCCGGCATCGCTATTTCCATAAGCTCTATGCCTTGGATACGGTGCTGCCGGATCTGAAGGAACCGGATCGCAAGGCGCTGGAACAGGCGATGCAGGGCCATGTTTTGGCCGAAGCGCAGTGTATCGGCACCTACCAGAAAGGCGATTGACCGGGCTTCTCCGATTCATTGCGCCGGTAATGCTCCTGGCGTGTGGTGGCTACCAATAGCGCCCGATGCCGATCGATAGTCGCGAGGCGGCGTCGCGTTCCCAAAGGAAGCGCAGGTCGTAGCCGCCGCCGAGCGCCCGTCGAGCCTCGATGTGGGATGCCGTATAGGTGGCGAGTCGGGCGTCCAGCGGGCGCCGAAGCTCGATACCGAGGCGCATGCCGAAATCATTGGTCGGGCGAGTCACTGCGGCAAATCCCAGGCGGGCGAATCCGGCAGCGTTGAGTGCGGTATGAGATTGCAGCGCGCCGCCGGCATTGAAGGCGGTGAACAGCGGCAGGTCGTCGATCTTCATGCCAACGGTGTAGTCAGCCTGGATTCTCGCGACGCTACAGTGCGTGCAACCGATCCGGTCTTCTTCGCCGCCGGCGCGCAGACGCCAGCCGATACCGCGATCGCCCGGCAGGCCGGTGACCGCCGGGCGGACGCTGTCGATCGCGATCACGTCAAGGCGGGTCAGCGCGAGTCCGCCGTTGACGCTGTCGACCCGGATCTCGCCCATGCTGAGGCCGCTATTGCCGGCTTGGGCGCCGCTGACATCGAGCGCATCGTAATAGGCGGGGCGCAGCCGCAGGAACAGTGCATCCGGCGTCTTGCCGCCATGACGGGTGCCAGCCTGTATCCAGCTCGGCGCGTTGGCCTCTTCCGGCGGCGTCGGCTCGGCGCTTCGAGTGGCAACGAGTCCGGGCGGGAGGCGTAGCCGTTCGCCGAGCGCGTCCAGATAGCCGGGCGAGGGCGGTGTCCGGTCTTTCTGTTTGTCGCTGCTCCGCCTGTATTGGTGATAGTCGATCAGCGTATCGATGATTTCATGTCGTTCCGCTAGCGACAAGGCTTGCATGCGGGCGCCGGCGATAGCCTCGCGTTTGTCGATGAGGTCGGCTACTAGCGTACGCTGCCCGGCGTTCAGGGCAGTATAGCGTTGGTGTAGCCGGGTTTGCCGGGAAGGGTGGTAGATCCGTTCGGCAACCAAGGGATGCGCACGCTCACTCGGTTCGAAGAGTTGTTGAATGACCGCCTGCGGCGCAATCCAGGGACGATTGCGCGGGATCGCCCGGACGGTATCGACGATTTCGAGCAGCTCGGCGACACGGTATGCGCAGTTGTCATGGAAGAAGTAATACGCATATCGCTTGTTCAGCACTTCCCAGCTGTGCGCCGTGATCAAGCGTGTTTCGTGCGGCGACAGGTCAAGGCGATATTCCCAGAGATCACGGAGTTCGTTTTCCCGGTAATTCGCGTCGTGAAAGAAGTAGTCGACCGGACTGAATCCACCGTCATAGCCGCCGGCGATGCCTTTGACGATGTAGAGCGCCGGGTTGTCACCGCGTGTCTCTATCGCGCCGAAATTTGCCGTCTGATCGGCCAACGCGCTGCCGCCGCGCTTGTTGAATTTCAGGAATAGATGGCCATAGTACGAGGCCGGATTGTCGAGATAGCCGTTGGCGAAAACCAGGCTGATCGACGTGATGTCGTCGATCGGAACCCACTCGGCGAAGGCCGGGCATTCGATGTCGGCTAGCGCCTCGCGGTATTCGGCCAATTGTTCGCGCAGCCACATCAGTCGCGCCGGAAAGCGGCATTTCGCGTGCGCGTCGGGCGGGCCGGAGAGCGGGTGCAACATTGCTGCGAGCGTCGCCGCGAGTTCGGCCTCCGGGTCGGTCCGCCCATGTTCGGCCAGGAAGAAATCGGGGCTGTGGATCGCGCTGCTCACCTGGCCGGGATATCTCCACGCGCTTTCGTAATGGAGCAAACGCTGCCAAGTCGGGTTTGCGCCGAGGCTTGACGACTCCAATGCGGTGGCGCATGTGACCGTCGGCGCGGTGAGCAGGAGAATCGCAACGTGAAAGCAAGTGAGGGTACGCAGAATTGAAGTTGGCATCGACGAAAAGGACAAAACAAGGACGCCCTCGCGAGGGCGTCCTGATGGTGTGGGCTGGCGTACGCGCTGAGTCTAGACGGCGCAGTGCAAACGCGTGGCCCGGTCGATGATGTTGAAGAGCGTTCCTGCCTTCTCGAGCGTTTGTTGTTCGCGGTAGTCGGGCGAGGAGACCGCGTCGAGCACGTCGGCACGTACTGCCTCTGCTGCCTCGTTTTGCTGCGCGCGTTCGCATGAGAACAATCCCAGGGTGGCGGTGAGGTGTTCGCCCTGGCCGCGCGCCGCGTCTTCGACAATCTGGGCGTAGGCGTCACGCACCATCATGGCGGCTTTGATGTTTCGTCGCGAACAGGTTTGCGGACTGACCGTCGCCGAGGTGACGGCCGTGGTGCCCAGATCCCAGATGATGTTGGAGGTGACCGCTGCCCATTCGACATCCTTGAACAAGGCGGCGCCGATGCCGCAGTCGGAAAACGGGTTGGGTCCCGATCCTGCCGGTTGGTTGGGGCCGACACCCGCCGCGAGGGCGATACCGGAAAGCGAGAGGGAGAATGCTGTTGCAATGAGTGTCAGAAGCTTGTTCATATGTGTTTTTCCTGATTGATCGGGTGGTGGATAAATGCACAAGGCCATTGCGACAACTGCAGCCAAACCGCAAAAAGGCATGAGTTGCGGAAGGTGTCCTCCATTGTTGAAGAACTTGCCCGCGCCGTTGTGACGGAGCTCGTTCCTCGACGTGATTGACGGCTATTGCCTGATGAGGGTCGGCGAAGGGGCGGTTCTGAGGTGTTTTATGGACCCGGCCGACTGGTTTTTTGGGCGCAATTATCCTTGCCGTATCGCCGGGCTTGTGTGAGAAATTTCACAAAATCAAGCCGCGGCATGCACAAATCGTCTAGTTTGTTTCTGCCTGGTCGCGGGTGGGCGGGGCTTGGCGGGCGAATGCACCGGTTCGGCGCATTTCGAGGAAGAAGAACAACGCCGGTGCAAGCGTAATCCAGAGCAGCAGGAGCGGCCAAAGACGGCCCGCCGACAGGTCGTAGTTGGCGAGTAGCGCCGACCAGGGATGACCGCCGACGTAGTGGAAAAACAGGAATTCGAAGGCGATCGTCAGCGTCACCCAAAAGACTCCGCTTTGGAAAGCAGCGCCGAGCGAGGGGAATGGATGGCGTTGTACATGGCGGTAGATGATGATGCCGAGCAGTATCGCGCCGGTGAGCGTGGAGAGTTGTTGCGCCGCCGAGGCGCTCAGATAAGGCGCGTAGACGAATTCGCGGAGGGCGCCGTTTGCCATCGATACAAGGAGCATCATCAGCCAGGCGGCCAGGAGACGGCGGAGCGAGAGCGTCATCGGAAATTGTCGGTCGGAGGGTGTTCGGTCGATTTTATTCATGACGATGAAACCGCGAAGCGGTCGCCGCTGTCAATATCAGCATTGCGGAAACGGTCACGCTCTCGTCATGGTCCGGAAATTGCTGCAGGCGTCCGTTGTTGTTATCAGAAAGGTTTGTGGAAATGTCAGCTTTGAATGTCGCCGTGCTCTGCGGCAGCTTGCAGCAACCATCGCGGACGCTGGTGCTGTGCGAGGCCTTGTTGGCCAGGATTGGCGAGTTTCGGACAATCGTGCCGCAGCGGGTGGAAATTGCACAATTTGGGCGGCGTCTCGGCGCATGTTACTGGCGCAGCGAACTCCCCGAGGATATTCTCGCGCAGGTGGTTGCCGTCGAAAATGCCGACGTGCTGATTGCCGCGAGTCCTGTCCATAACGCGACCTTCTCAGGCCTGTTCAAGCATTTTCTCGATATGACGGCGATGGACTCGTTGGCCGGGAAGCCGACGCTGCTGGCGGCCACCGGCGGCAGCGCCTTGCATGGTCTGGTCATCGATCAGCAGTTGCGGCCCTTGCTGGCAATGAAACAGGCCTTGACACTGCCGATCGGCGTCTTCGCCACCGAGGCCGATTTCGTCGATCACAAGCTGTGCAGTCTCGCCCTGGAAAAACGCATCGAACTGGCCGTCCGGCTGGCGCTACCTTTCCTGCCCGGCGCCGATTGAGATAAACGAACGCCCCGGCCTTCGATGATGCGAAGGGCCGGGGCGTCGGCTCGATAAGTACCTGTCATTCAGTCGAGGACGTGCGAGGCAAGTCCATCGGCGAGTTTCGGTTCGAACCAGGTCGATTTCGGTGGCATGACTTCGCCGGCATCGGCGACCGACATGAGTTCGCCGAGTTGCGTCGGGTAGATGGCGAAAGCAACCGCCATCTCGCCGCTGTCGACGCGCTTTTCAAGCTCGCCCAGGCCGCGGATGCCGCCGACGAAGTCGATGCGCGTGTCGCGGCGCAGATCGGCGATGCCGAGCACCGGGGCGAGAATCTGTTCCGACAGCACCGAAACGTCGAGCCGGCGTACCGGGTCCTGCGTCGGCACGAGTTCGGGCTTGATCGTCAGGTGATACCAGCGCTTTGCGAGATACAGGCCGAAGCAGCCGGTGGCCGGCGGCGTGGCGCGACCCTCGGCCGGCGTGACGGTGCAGCGTTCGGCAACGGCGGTGAGGAAGCTCTCGACCGTATGGCCGTTGAGATCGCGCACGACGCGGTTGTAGTCGAAGATGCGCATCTGCCGCGCAGGGAAGATCACGGCCAGGAAGTATTCGGCTGAATCGGGGCGGCCCTGGCCGCGACGCGCGGCGGCGACGCGCGAGGCAGCGGCGGAACGGTGATGGCCGTCGGCGATGTAGAGCGCCGGCATGGCGTCGACAACGGTGGAGATCCTCGCAATGACGGCTTCGTCGTCGATCCGCCAGAGCGTGTGCTTGATGCCGTCATCGGCGGTCAGGTCGGCGATCGGCGTGCCGGCAGTGGCAGCCGCCACCAGTCGCTCGGCTTCGTCGCTGTCGGGATGAGCGAGCAGCACCGGGCCGGTCTGGGCATTGAGCGCTTCGATCTGGCGGACCCGGTCGTCTTCCTTGTCCGGCCGCGTGAACTCGTGTTTGCGGATGCGGTTGGTGTCGTAGTGGGCGACCGATGCAGCGGCGATCAGGCCGGTCTGAGTGTGCGCGCCCATGACGAGGCGATAGGCGTAGTAGCAGGGCTTGTCTTCGCGGATCAGGATGTTGTCATCGATCAGCTTGCGCAGGTTCTCGGCCGATTTGGCATAGACTTCGGGCGCGTAGTGATCGACTTCAGGCGGCAGGTCGATCTCGGCCTTCGAGATGTGCAGGAAGGAGTGCGGCTTGCCGGCAGCGCGTGCGCGGGCTTCGTCGCTCGACAGCACGTCATAGGGCGGTGCGGCGACCGCGGCGGCGTGTTCCGGGCGTGGGCGCAGGGCGGTGAAGGGGCGAATCAGGGCTGGCATCAAGGGTCTCCAGGAGTATCGGAATGATCAGGATTGGCGGGTTCTGTTCGGCAAGACGTCACGCAGTTGCGCCGCCGTCTCGCGCAGCATTTTTTCGGTGGTGTCCCAATCGACACAGGCATCCGTGACCGAGCAGCCGTACTTGAGCGATGCCAGGTCGTTGGGAATCGGTTGGTTGCCGGCGACGATGTTCGATTCGATCATGACGCCGACCAGCGACTGGTTGCCGAAACGGATCTGGTTGACGATGTCGGCCATGACGAGCGGCTGCAGTTCGTGGTTCTTGTAGCTGTTGGCGTGCGAGCAGTCGACGACGATGTTGGCCGGCAGTTTGGCCTTGGTCAGCGCCTGTTCGGCGATGCGGACGCTGACGGTGTCATAGTTCGGGCGGCCGTCGCCGCCGCGCAGGACGAGGTGTCCGTAGGGATTGCCGCTGGTGCGCACGACGGCGGTCTTGCCTTCGCCGTTGATGCCGAGGAAGCTGTGCGGGCGCGATGCAGAGAGAATGGCGTTGACGGCGATGCCGACGTCTCCGTTGGTGCCGTTCTTGAAGCCGACCGGCGTCGATAATCCCGATGACATTTCGCGGTGCGTCTGCGATTCGGTCGTGCGGGCGCCGATTGCCGTCCAGGCGATGAGGTCGCCGAGGTATTGCGGCGAGATCGGGTCGAGCGCCTCGGTGGCCGCCGGCAAGCCGAGTTCGGCAACGTCGCGCAGGAAAGCGCGGGCGTTTTCCATGCCCTTGCCGATGTGGAACGAGTCGTCCATGTCCGGATCGTTGATGTAGCCTTTCCAGCCGGTCGTCGTGCGCGGTTTTTCGAAATAGACGCGCATGATCGGCAACAGCGTGTCGCCGAGTTCGTCGCCGAGCGCTTTCAGCCGGCGGGCATAGTCGAGGCCGGCGACCGGGTCGTGGATCGAGCAGGGGCCGACGACGATGAACAGGCGGTGGTCCTTGCGGTCGAGGATGTTGCGCAGCGCTTCGCGGCCTTGCATCACCGTGCGCGAAGCCTGTGCTGACAGCGGCACGCGGGCGTGGATTTCCTCGGGCGAGGGCATCGGATCGAAATCGACGATGTTGACGTTTTCGATGTCGGGCGTGGCGAGGTTGGTTTTGTCGGGATGGCTCATGGTTTCAGTTGCTTGAAGAGGTCCTTGATGGCGGCGACGCGGTCGACCAGGGTCGGGCAGTGCCGTTTCAGCGACAGTTTATCCTGTCCGGCCAGCCGATAGTTCCGGTCTTTCTGGATCAGGGCGATGATGCGGATCGGTTCGATCGGCGGATTGACCTCGAATTGCACGACGATCTGTTCGCTCGTCGCGTCGAGTTTGACGATGCCGAGCGGTTTGCACATCAGCCGCAGCCTGTGGCTTTCGAGCAGAGAACGCGCCTGTGGCGGCAGTTCGCCGAAACGGTCGACGAGCTCTTCCTGCATCGCCGTGATGTCGTCGAGCGTCGTGCAGTTGGCGAGCCGCTTGTAGAGCGTCAGCCGCTCGTGCACATCGGGGGCGTAGTCGTCGGGCAGCAGCGCCGGCGTATGCAGGTTGATTTCGGTGGTGATGCCGAGCGGTTCGGCGAGGTCGGGTTCCTTGCCCTGGCGCAGCGCCGAGACGGCGCGGTTGAGCATTTCCGTGTAGAGATTGAAGCCGACTTCCTGCATCTCGCCCGACTGATTTTCGCCGAGGATCTCGCCGGCGCCGCGGATTTCGAGATCGTGCATGGCCAGGTAGAAGCCGGCGCCGAGTTCGTCCATCATCTGGATCGCTTCGAGCCGCTGCTTGGCCTGCTTGGTGAGTCCCGTCGTGCCGTCGGCGTCGCCGTGCGTGAGCAGGTAGGCGTAGGCCTGGTGGTGCGAGCGTCCGACGCGGCCGCGCAACTGGTGCAGCTGCGCCAGGCCGAACTTGTCGGCCCGGTTGATGACGATGGTGTTGGCGTGCGGGTTGTCGATGCCGGTTTCGATGATCGTTGTGCACAGGAGCAGGTTGGCGCGTTGCCCGGTGAAGTCGCGCATGACGCGTTCAAGTTCGCGCTCGTTCATCTGTCCATGGCCGACGACGATGCGTGCTTCGGGCAGAAGCTTGACGAGCTTTTCGCGCATGTTGTCGATCGTGTCGACTTCGTTGTGCAGGAAGTAGACCTGCCCGCCGCGCTTGAATTCGCGCAGCAGCGCTTCGCGGACGATGCCGTCCGAATAGCGCGAGACGAAGGTCTTGATCGCCAGCCGTTTCTGCGGCGCAGTGGCGATGACCGAGAAGTCGCGCAGGCCTTCGAGCGACATTCCCAGGGTGCGCGGAATCGGCGTCGCCGTCAGCGTCAGTACGTCGACTTCGGCGCGTAAGGCCTTGAGGCTTTCCTTCTGGCGCACGCCGAAACGGTGTTCCTCGTCGATGATGACGAGTCCCAGCCGGCTGAACTGCACGTCTTTTTGCAGCAGCTTGTGCGTGCCGATGACAATATCTACCCTGCCTTCGGCCAGTTCCTTGATTGCCTGGTTCGATTCCTTGGCCGTCTTGAAGCGCGAGAGTTCGGCGATCTTGACCGGCCAGTCGGCGAAGCGGTCGCTGAAGGTCTGGAAATGCTGTTCGCACAGCAGGGTCGTCGGGCAGAGTACCGCCACCTGCTTGCCGCCGGCCACCGCGCAGAAGGCGGCGCGCAGGGCGACCTCGGTCTTGCCGAAACCGACGTCGCCGCAGACGAGGCGGTCCATCGGCTTGCCGGATTTCATGTCCTGGATGACGGCTTCAATCGCTGCCGCCTGGTCGGGCGTCTCTTCGAAGCCGAAGCCGTCGGCAAAGGCCTCGTAGTCGTGGGTGGTGAACTCGAAAGCGTGGCCTTGCCGTGCCGCGCGACGGGCGTAGAGTGCCAGCAGTTCGGCCGCCGTGTCGCGCGCCTGGAGCGCCGCCTTCTTTTTGGCCTTTTCCCATTGCTGCGATCCGAGCGCGTGCAGCGGCGCCGCTTCGGGGTCGCTGCCCGAATAGCGCGAGATGACGTGCAACTGCGAAACGGGGACGTAGAGCTTGGCGTCGTTGGCGTAGTGGAGTTCGAGGAACTCCATCTCGCCTTCGCCGAGGTCCATGTGGATCAGGCCTTGATAGCGGGCGATGCCGTGTTGTTCATGGACGACCGGGTCGCCGACCTTGAGCTCGGTCAGGTCGCGCAGCCAGTTGTCGAGCGATGCCTTGCGCTGGGCGCCGTGGCGGGCGCGCCGGTTCGGTGTGCCGGCGTAGAGCTCGGCTTCGGTGACAAAGGCGAGGGCGTCGAGGCCGAAACCTTCGTGCAGCGGCGCGACGCCGAGCGCGAGGCGGGCTTCTCCGGCGAGGAATCCGCCGAGGTCGGTGCAGGGGGCCGGGCGGATGCCGTATTCATTGAGCAGACCGGCGAGTGTTTCGCGGCGCCCGGCACTTTCGGCGAGAAGCAGGATTCTGCCGGAAAACCCGGCGATGAAGTTCTTGAGCGCCGTCAGCGGGTCGTCGGCGCGCCGGTCGACAGCAACCGCGGGGATCGGCCGCGTTTCGCCTTCGGCCACGCCGGGCGGCTGCCGGCGGAGGTCGAGCCGGGCGTAGGGCTTGGCGGCGATGAAGAAGGCATCTTCGGAGAGGAAGATGTCGGCCGGCGGCAACAGCGGGCGCGCCACTTCGCCGGAAAGCATGGTGTAGCGCGACTGGGCGTCACGCCAGAAATCGCGCAGCGCGGCCGGGACGTCGTTATGCAGGCAGAGGGTCGTGTGTTCCGGCAGGTAATCGAAGAGCGTTGCCGTTTCGTCGAAGAAGAGCGGCAGCCAGTATTCGATGCCGGCCGGTGCGATGCCGTTGGTGACGTCCTTGTAGATGCGCGCGCGGGCTGGATCGCCTTCGAACACTTCGCGGAAACGTTGCCGGAAGCGGGCACGTCCCTTGTCGTCGAGCGGGAATTCGCGTGCCGGCAGCAGGCGGATGTCGGGGACCGGGTAGAGCGTACGTTGCGTGTCGACGTCGAAGGTCTTGATGCTGTCGATTTCGTCGTCGAAAAGGTCGATCCGGAACGGTAGCACCGATCCCATCGGGTAGAGGTCGATCAAACCGCCGCGAATCGAGTATTCGCCGGGGGAGACGACGTTCGAGACATGCGAATAGCCGGCCAGCGTCAGTTGTCCCTTGAACGTCTCGGCGTCGAGTTTCTCGCCCTGCTTCAGGAAGAAGGTATAGGCGGCCAGATAGGCCGGCGGGGCGAGGCGGTAGGCCGCCGTCGTGGCCGGAACGAGCAGGATGTCGCATTCGTGGCGCATGACGCTGTAGAGCGTCGCCAGGCGTTCGGAGATGAGATCGTGGTGTGGCGAGAAACTGTCGTAGGGCAGCGTTTCCCAGTCGGGCAGCATGCGCACGCGCAGGTCGGGCGCGAACCAGGGGATTTCGTCGAGCAGGCGTTGCGCATCGCCGGCACTGGCGGTCAGCACTGCGATCAGGCTGTGCTTGTCGCTTTGGCGGGCGCGTTGCGTGATCAGCAGGGCGTCGGCGGAGCCGGCAAACGGCGGGATTTGTCGGCGTTCGCCGGGTTTGATTGCCGGGAGCGAGGCTTGCGGCAGTCCGGTCGGTCGGTCAGTGGATGGCTGTGGCACGAAATGAACCGCGTACGGCGTAGGGCAGTGGCGTTATGGCAACAAGGTGCCGGGTTCGGGATTATAGCCGATCGCTCCGGAGATGCAGCGACGCAGCTGTTCGGGCGGTGCCCGACGGGGTGTCACGCTGCCGGGGGGTTTGGCAATTGTCCTATTGGCCGTATCATTCCCAAAAAAAACAGGGGAAGGATTGTCAATGGCGTCGTCAGGAGCCTCAAGTATTCTGCTTAATCCGGAGAAGATCCGGCGTCTCTCGATGCAGTCGCTGTTCGAGAGCTTCGATACCTTGTGCGAGGGAACGGTCATTGTCGATCGCGATGCGCGCATTGTCTGGATCAACGAGCGTTATGCGACGCGCTTGGGCGCGAAGTCGGCGGCCGAGGCGATCGGCAAACCCGTCGAGGAAGTGATCCACAACAGCCTGATGCGTTCGGTGGTGACCACCGGACAGCCGATTCTGCTCGATATCATGGAGACGCCGGGCGCGACCTTCGTGGTGACGCGGATTCCGCTCAAGAACGACCGCGGTGAAGTGATCGGCGCCGCCGGTTTCGCGCTGTTCGACAAGGTGCAGTCGCTCAAGCCACTATTCGCCAAATTCGAAGGGATGCAGCAGGAGATTGCCGCGGCGCAGAAGTCGCTGGCGGAAAACCGCCGGCCGAAATATACCTTTTCCAATTTCATCGGTTCGAGCCCGGTGTGCATGGAGGTCAAGCGGCAGGCACGGCGCGCCGCACAGCACGATGCGACGGTGCTGCTGCTGGGCGAGACCGGCACCGGCAAGGAGTTGCTGGCGCATGCCATCCATGGCGCTTCGGCGCGCGGTGGCAAACCCTTCGTCGGCATCAACGTCGCCGCCATCCCGGATGCCTTGCTTGAGACGGAGTTCTTCGGCGTCGCGCCGGGCGCGTATACGGGCGCCGAGAAGAAGGGGCGCGATGGTAAGTTTCGCCTGGCCGACGGTGGCACACTCTTTCTCGACGAAATCGGCGACATGCCCTTGCTGCTCCAGTCGAAGCTGTTGCGCGTGCTGCAGGAGCAGGAGTTCGAGCCGGTCGGGTCGAACCGCGTCGTCAAGATTGACGTGCGCATCATCGCCGCGACGAGCGTCGATTTACAGCGCCGCGTCTCCGAGGGGCGTTTCCGCGAAGATCTTTTTTACCGGCTCAATGTGTTGTCGATCCGCGTGCCGCCCTTGCGCGAACGCATGGCCGACATCGAGGCGCTATGCGAAGGCATCCTGGAGCAGATTGAGCAACGGACCGGTTTGCCCCACCGCGAACTGACGACCGACGCGATCGAGAAGCTGCGCGGCTGCGCCTGGCGCGGCAATGTGCGGGAATTGCAGAACGTGCTGGAAAAGGCCGTGATGATGTCGGACAAGATCCGCATCGGGGCCGTGGATCTCGTCGATATTCTCCCGTCCGACCGCGTTCGCCTGCCATTCCCGGGGAATTCGATGCATGTACTGGACGCGTCAGGCGGCGGCAGCGCGCTTTCGGACACGCCCGAGGGCGAGGTGCGCTCGTATGACGTCGAGTTCGCCGAGTTCGAGCGGCGCTTGCTGGCGAATGCGCTGGCGGCGACCGGAAACCGCGTCGATGCGGCGGCCCGACTGCTGGGCTTGGGCCGTGCCACGATGTACCGGAAACTGCGTGCGCTCGGTTTTGATTCTCATATTTGAGACCGTCCCGTTTTTGAGAATATTGCTAAGTCATTGATTTGCATATGACGTGTGTTTTTTTATGCGTCTCGATTTTGCGAATTGTTGATTTGGAATGACTTCATTCTTGCGTGGAAAGACATAAACCCAGGCGTTCCAATGCCTGGCATGTTCCCTGCTAGCTCTCCTGCAACAATAAAACTGTGCCGGTAACGACGATCGGCGCGGGTCAATCAGGCTTGCACGACGGGTAATACCCGCCGATGTGTGTCATAAACCAGGAGGATCGCTATGTCGCAAAGCAGCCAGCAGGGCAAGTGTCAGTGCAAGTGCAGCAAGGTCGTTTCCGCCGCCGAGGCCGTTCGTCATATCAAGGATGGGGATACTCTGGCGACCGGGGGATTCGTTGGCATCGGTTTTGCCGAAAACATCGCTGTGGCGATCGAACAGCGTTTCCTCGGCAACGATCCGGAATCGCCCGCCGGCAGTCCGCGCAACCTGACGCTCACCTATGCGGCCGGTCAGGGCGACGGCAAGGAGCGGGGCCTCAACCACCTCGGGCATGAAGGCTTGGTCGGGCGCGTCATCGGCGGCCACTGGGGACTGGCGCCGAAGCTGCAGAAGCTCGCCGTGACCGACAAGATCGAAGCCTACAATTTGCCGCAAGGCGTGATTTCCCAGCTGTTCCGCGACATCGGCGCGGGCAAGCCGGGCCAGTTGTCGCGCATCGGTCTCGGCACCTTCGTCGATCCGCGCCATGGCGGCGGCAAGATCAATTCGGTGACCAAGAAGGATGTCGTCGAACTGCAGGTCATCGACGGCAAGGAATATCTCTTCTACAAGGCCTTCCCGGTCAATGTCGGCATCATTCGCGGCACGACCGCCGATCCCGACGGCAACGTGACGATGGAGAAGGAAGCGCTGACGCTGGAGGTCCTGTCGATCGCGACCGCTGCGCATAATTCCGGCGGCATCGTCATCGTCCAGGTCGAACGCATCGCCGAGCGCGGCTCGCTGAATCCGCGGCTGGTGAAGATTCCCGGCATTCTCGTCGATTATGTCGTCGTCGCCGAGAAACCCGAATACCACATGCAGACGTTCGCCGAGCAATACAACGCCGGCTATTCGGGCGAGACTCGTGTGCCGATGTCATCGATTCCGACGATGGAACTGTCCGAGCGCAAGATCATCGCCCGGCGCGCGGCCATGGAATTGCAGCCTGACAGCATCGTCAATCTCGGTATTGGCATGCCGGAAGGTGTGTCGAGCGTTGCCGCCGAAGAGGGTGTCGTCGATCTGATGACGCTGACTGCAGAACCGGGCGTCGTTGGCGGCATTCCGGCCGGTGGCCTGAGCTTCGGCGCCGCGAGCAATGCCATGGCGATTCTCGATCAGCCGTATCAGTTCGATTTTTATGACGGCGGCGGTCTCGATGTCACCTTCCTCGGGCTTGCCCAGGCCGACCAGCACGGCAACCTGAACGTCAGTAAATTCGGTCCGCGCCTTGCCGGTGCCGGTGGCTTCATCAATATCAGCCAGACCGCCAAGAAGGTGGTGTTCGTCGGCACTTTCACCGCCGGCAAGCTCGACGTCACCGTCGACAATGGCGCGCTCAAGATCCTGACCGAAGGCGAGACGATCAAGTTCGTTTCCGAAGTCGAGCACCGTACCTTCAGCGGCGAATATGCATCGAAGAATGGCCAGACCGTGCTCTACATCACCGAGCGCTGCGTCTTCCGCCTCGTCGAAGGTGGGCTGGAACTGATCGAAATTGCACCGGGGGTCGATCTCGACAAGGACATCTTGTCGCTGATGGAATTCCGGCCGGCGATCAGCCCGAAACTCAAGATCATGGATGCCCGCATTTTCCGCGACGAGCCGATGAATCTGCGTCCGGACATCCTGGCCAAACAATAAAGCAATCAAAAAAATGCCGTGAGGCATAGGTGTAGCAAAGGCAGTCCAATCGACTGAAATACCAACGGAGGGTAACAAATGAATTTTCTAATCGTATTGGCATCATTGTGTTTCTTGATGTTCGTGGCCTATCGGGGCTACAGCGTCATCCTCTTCGCGCCGGTTGCGGCGTTGGGTGCGGTGTTGCTGACAGATCCCGGGATGGTGGCGCCGATGTTTACCGGTTTGTTCATGCCGAAAATGGTGGTTTTCGTGCAGAACTACTTCCCGGTCTTCCTGCTTGGCGCGCTGTTCGGCAAGGTGATCGAGCTTTCGGGCTTCTCCAAGGCGATCGTTGCCGCCGTCATCGACTTCGTCGGCCGTGAGCGGGCGATCCTGTCGATCGTCGTCGTCTGCGCGTTGCTGACGTATTTCGGCGTTTCGCTGTTCGTGGTCGTGTTCGCGGTCTATCCGTTCGCCGCCGAACTGTTCCGCCAGAGCGACATTCCGAAGCGCCTGATTCCTGGCACGATTGCTCTCGGTTCGTTTACCTTCACGATGGATTCGCTGCCGGGGACGCCGCAGATCCAGAACATCATCCCGACCACGTTCTTCAAGACCGACATCTATGCCGCCCCGATCCTCGGGACGATCGGTGCGATCTTCATCCTGGTGGTGGGCCTGTCCTACCTCGAGTGGCGTCGTCGCGTCGCCGCTCAGGCTGGCGAAGGCTATGCCATGAAAGGCGTGGAACTCGTCAATGAGCCGGCTGCCTTCGAGCATGAGAAGCTGGCCAATCCGTTGCTCGCCATCTCGCCGCTGATCATGGTTGGCGTCATGAACTATGTCTTCACCAAGATGATCCCGTTGTTCTATGGCGACAAGGTTCAGTTCGTGCCCGCCGCCGTCGGCAAGGCCGCCGCGCCAGTCGTCCAGTCGGTGAAGGGTGTCGCCGCGTTGTGGGCGGTCGAAGGTGCCTTGCTGGTCGGCATCCTGATCGTCTTCCTGTTCGCCGGCCGTACGGTGATGGAGAAGTTCTCGGAAGGTTCCAAGTCGGCGATCGCCGGTGCGCTGCTGGCATCGATGAACACCGCGTCCGAGTACGGCTTCGGTTCGATCATCGCCGCTCTGCCGGGCTTCATCGTGGTTGCCAACGGTCTGGCTGCGATCCCGAATCCGCTCGTCAATGAGGCGATCACGGTGACGTCGCTGGCCGGTATTACCGGTTCGGCATCGGGCGGCATGGGCATCGCGCTGGCGGCAATGGCCGATACCTTCATCCAGAGCGCGCAAGCGGCGGGCATTCCGCTCGAAGTCTTCCACCGCGTTGCGTCGATGGCCTCGGGCGGTATGGATACGCTGCCGCATAACGGCGCCGTCATCACGCTGCTGATGGTGACCGGTCTGACGCACCGCGTGTCCTACAAGGATATCTTCGCCATTACCTGCATCAAGACTTTCGCGGTCTTCGTCGTGATCGCGGTCTACTACATGACCGGACTCGTCTGATCCGTCATGCCAAATGACTCCTGGTCCCGATGGCGACATCGGGATCGGGCGTCAAGCCGTGATCCGGCGTTCTTGCCCGATTCACGTCCGCTTTACGTCGCAGAAGGAATCCATCATGTCCAGAGTGAGCATCATCGGTGCGTACAACACCGAGTTCGGCGCCTTTGTCAAAAAGGACAAGGTGACCGGTCTGATTACGGATACCAAGAGTTATTACGATTTGCTGGTCGAAGCCGGTCGCGGCGCGATCAGGGATGCCGGCCTCGATCCGGCTGATATCGACGCGGTCTATGTCGGATCGTGTTCGCCCGGAACCTTCATCAATCAGGAACATGTGGCGCCGCTGGCGGCGGAAATCGATCCCGCCCTGCGCTTCAAGCCGATGACTCGTTGCGAGTGTGCCTGCGCCTCGTCGTCGGTGGCGTTTTACGATGGTATTTACGCCATCGAATCCGGCCGTTACCGCAACGTGCTGGTGATCGGCGTCGAGAAGATGAATCTCCTGCCGACCCCGCAGATGACGCATGTGCTGGCCTGCAGTTCGCACTGGCCGACCGAAGGCTCGAAGGGCTGGTCGTTCCCGATGCTGTTTGCCGCGTATGCCAAGGGCTACCAGAAGCACTACGGCTTCTCGAACGAAACCCTCGAGAACATGCTGTGGACGGCTGGCGCACTATGCTACAAGAATGGCGCCGAGAATCCGCTGGCGCATGTGAGAAACGGTCCGGCATCGCTCGATGCGATCCGGACGCTGACCACGCCCGATGCCAACGGCAAATGCAAGAATGTGATGATCGCGCCGCCGCTGCGCTTGCACGACTGTTCGCTGGTGACCGACGGTGCTGCCGCGCTGGTCATTACGTCGACCTCGAAGGTCGTCAACAAGACGCGTGCCGTCGAAGTCGCCGGGATCGGTCATTCGATCGAGCGCTTGCCCGAGAACGTGCGTCCGAACATGCACGAACTGATGGCCGGCAAGGATGCCGTCGCCAAGGCCTATCGCGAGGCCGGCATCACGGCGGCTGACGTCGATTTCGCCGAGGTGCATGACTGCTTCACGATCAACATGATCCTGTCGACCGAGGCGCTCGGCCTCTCGGCGGACGGTCGCGGCGGCTACGACTATCTCGACGGGCGCTTTACGCGCGACGATCGCGTTGCCGTCAATCTGTCCGGCGGGTTGAAATCCAAGGGGCATCCGGTCGGGGCGACGGGCGCGTCGATGCATGCGCTGGCGTACAAGCAGTTGATCGGCGAGCCGATCGGTGTTGCCGCCAAGAAAGCTGACGTCGGCGTCGTCTTCAACGTCGGCGGTTCGTCGGTCACCAATTGCGTGACCGTGCTCAAGGCGCCGAAATAGGCCCGCCGTGACCAGGGTGTGTTCTCAATTAACCGCTGGATTGCGTTGCGCCCGGCGCTGGAGCGGCTGCAAGGCGCGCGTCGCAGCGAAGGGTCGTTCCCTTCGCAAGAGGCGCAACGCCGCAGACGACCGGCGCTGGGGCAACCCGAAGGGCAAGGGTCTGGCGAGGCGCATCGCGTTGTTGGCGGAGGCTTGCATGGATGGCCATGCGGCGCATCCGCCGCCTAGCGCTGCGCCTCGCCAGACCCTTGCGCAACCAACGCTTAATTGAGAACACACCCTGAGGAGGCATGCATGAAAACCTTTAGCTATAACGATCTGGCGTATTCGGTCGAGGCGGCGGGAAATGCTTGGGACATCGTCTGCACACGCGGCGACGGGAAGACGGCGGTTGTCGCGGCCGGCGTTCTTGTCGGCGTCGCCGAGAAAGACGTCGAAGCCCGGGCGCGTGCGCTCGTCCGCGTCATCAACCCGGTCGGCATCCGCTCGATCGGCCCCGATGTCGGGCACCCGCAGAGAGTGGGTGACATCATCATCGTCGGTCCGGACGTCGGGCATCCGAACTTCATTTACTGGAACAAGGACAGCGCGTCTTGTCCAAAAACGCTTTGAGCTTTTTTTCTCAACGAGGACAACATCATGGAAATAAAAGGTAGCGTAGCCGTCATCACCGGCGGCGGAAACGGGATTGGCGAAGCCGTCGCCAAGTATTTCGTCAGCAACGGCGCCAAGGTCGTCATCGTCGATATGGCCCAGGCCAACATCGACCGCGTCGTCGCCGAGATCAAGGGCATGGGCGGCGAGGTCATCGGCGTCCAGGCCAACGTCACCAGCGAGGCCGATACGGCGCGCTTCTACCAGGCGGCCATCGAGGCTTTCGGCCAGGTCAATATCGTCGTGTCCTGCGCCGGCATCATCCGCGACGGCACGATGCTGGCGCTCGACAAGGAAACCGGCAAGGTTTCGCGCAAGATGGGTCTGGACAAGTGGCAGCCGGTGATCGATACCAACCTGACCGGGACCTTCCTGACCATCCGCGATGGCGCCGAAGCCATGGTCAATGGCGGCTGGAAGGGACTGCTGGTGGCGATTTCGTCGGTGAACAAGGCGGGCCAGGTCGGCCAGCTCAATTACTCCTCGGCCAAGGTCGCCGATGCGCTGTTGCCGAAGATCGTCGTCGGCGAGTTCCTCATGCGCGGTATCCGCAACATCCGCTGCATCGCCATCGCCCCGGGCTACACGGCGACGCCGATGGTCGCCGGGATGAATCAGGATGCGCTGCAGGCACTGCTCAAGGATGTGCATCTCGGACGTCTGGTCGAGCCGATCGAAATTGCCCGCCTGATTGGACATGCTGTCGAAAACGAGGCCATCAACGCCACGACGATGGAAATCACCGGTGGCCTCTGCTATCCGGGTGGCATCGCTAAATAATCAGTCGAGTCGTTTGGACTACCTTGGCCAGTGCATGCACTGGCCTTTTTTATGACATGTAATAAATCCATGAGCGGTGGCGGCGAATCCATACTATATTGTCCTACATGGACGATGACCAACGCCTTTATCGTTTTGTCAGTAATCTGCTGGCGCTGATTGATTCCGCGCCGTCGCCGCACGTCCTGCACGAAGCCATCCATGAGCAGTTGCGTCTGGCATTGCCGCCGCATAGCGTCGAAGCGTTTGTCATCGTGTTGCATGATCCCGCCGTGGACTGGCTCAATTTTGTCTACTTCAAGGCCGAGCAAGCTTACCCTTGTCCAGAGAACAGGCCGTTCATGGCCAAGTTCAGCATTTTCGACTGGGTGTTGAAGCATCGTCGCGGGCGCCTGTGGCGTGCCGACGTTCCCGCCGACGATCTCGCGTTGCCCTGCAATCCGGTACTTGCGCGCTATGCCGTCCCAATGATCTCGGGGGACCATGCGTTTGGCGTCATGTGCATGGAGTCGTACACGCCGGGGTATGTGTATGGGCCGGAGACCGTGGCCTTCTTTGATCGCGCCGCCGAAGAGATTTCCCGTCTGTATCGCTTTTACGAGCGGCTGCGCACCGCCGATTCGATCGTCAATAATCCGATTGTTCCTTTTGGCATATGCCGTGTTCAGGATGGCCGCATCATCGATATCAGTGCCAAAGGACTGGAGATGCTCGGTTGCTCAGCCAATGTCGTCATCGGACGGTCCTTGCTCGACATGGTCGCTCCCGACGAACGCGTGCAGGTTGCCGAGCGATATCGCCGGCATATGAGCGGCGAAACGCATAATGCGCATTACCTGACGCGTCTGTTGCGTCCGGATGGACGGATCTTCCCGGCCGAGGTGATGGTTTCGTTCGGCGATCTTTACCATGGGCGGCCGGCGCTGATCGTGATCTGCGTCGATGTCACCGAAGTCCAGCGCATCCAGCGCGAGGGACAAGAAGCGGCAGAGGCCGCCAATATGGCCAAGAGCGCGTTTCTGGCGAACATCAGTCACGAAATTCGAACGCCGATGAACGCCATTCTCGGGCTGTCGAAACTGATGCGGCGGGAAGGTGTGTCGGCAAGCCAGGCGGCGCATCTCGACCGGGTCGATGTTGCCGCCGAGCATTTGCTGGGGATTGTGGACAGCGTGCTCGATATTTCAAAGATCGAGGCCGGCAAGCTCGTTCTCGACGAGAGTCATGTTTCCATCCGCGACCTCGTCGGTAATGCCGTGACGATATTGATGGAGCGCGCCAGCGCCAAAGGCATTGCCTTGCATGTCGAGGAGGATGTGTTCCCGGATAACCTGTTTGGCGATCGCATTCGCCTGCAGCAGGCATTGCTCAACTATGCCGGCAATGCCATCAAGTTTTCCACTGGCGGTACGGTGACCTTGCGTGCGATCAAGGAGGACGAGCGGGACGATTCGGTCATGGTCCGCTTCGAGGTCAGCGACGAGGGGATCGGGATCGAGCCGGCCGTGCTGGCGCGTTTGTTCGATTCGTTCACGCAGGCCGACAATTCGACGACGCGCAAGTACGGGGGGACCGGTCTGGGTCTCGCGATTACGCGCAAGCTGGCAACCATGATGCAGGGCGAAGCCGGCGGGGTGAGCGTGCCGGGCAAGGGCAGCACTTTCTGGTTTACCGCCCGCCTGCCGAAACGGCAGATGCCCGAAGTGGTCTTGTCGATGGAGGAGATCGGCAAGGAAGCCGAGGCCTTGCTGCGTCAGCGCCACGGTGGACGCCGGGTGCTCTTCATCGACGATGATCCGGTCAATCTCGATATCGTCAGGATCCTCGCCGAGGCGACCGGGCTGCTCGTCGATACGGCCGCAGACGGCTTGCAGGGGCTGGCCAAGGCGACAGAAGGGCGCTTCGACCTGTTCGTCACCGATCTGCAGATGCCGCATGTCGGCGGCCTGGAGGTTGCCCGGCGTTTGCGCGAGATCCCCGACTATGCAACGACGCCGATCCTGGCGATGACCGCCAACGTGTTTACCGAGGATCGGGAGCGTTGCCGTGACGTTGGCATCGACGGCTTTCTCAGCAAACCCTTCGATCCGGCGCAGTTGTTCCTGGCGCTGCTTGAGTGGCTCGATAACAGCGCCCGGGCGGCAGAGGCGTAATCGTTCAGGCGTAGCCGAGGCCGAGGACGCCGAGCAGCATGACGATCGCACCGACGTACTGTGACGGCTTCAGCGCTTCCTGAAGCCGGCGTGCGCCGACGAAGGTGCCGAGCAGCATCGAGATTTCACGCACCGGCGCGACATAGCTGAGCGGCGCGAGTTGCAGGGCGAATAATACGAGCAGGTAAGCGAGCGGCGAGAGAATGCCGACGATCAGGATGGCGCGCCGGTGCAAACGCCACTGCTCGGCCAGGCGCGCCGGTTGGCGTAGCGCGAACGGGGCGAGCAGGAGTGAGCGGAAGGCCAGTCCGACGGCATAGAACAGGATCGGCGTCATGCCGAGCGAGCGGATGGCCCAACCGTCGAGCAGCGTATAGGCAGCGATGAAGAGACCCGTCAGCAGGCCCCAGGACACCCCAAGATGACGACGGCTGGACGTGTTGCCGGAAAAGAGTCCGGTGCCGCCGGCCGAAATGAAGACGCCCGCGAGAATGGCGGCGATGGCAGCGGTGCCGAGGAGGCTCGGTCTTTCGCCGAGCAGGAGCACCGAGAGCAGCACCGTGAGCATCGGCCCGGAGCCGCGCGCGACCGGATAGACGACGGCAAAATCGGCGACGCGATAGCCTTGCTGCAGGATCAGCGAGTACAGCACATGGATCAGTCCGCTGCCGAGTGCTGCCGCCCACATCAGCGTGTCGAACTGTTGCGGGTGCGTCAGCCATGCCCAGGCGGCGACAGGAATGGCGGCGATGACGCTGACCATGCCGAAGAGCCAGACAAAGGGCAGGCCGCCGCCGGACTTCTTGGCGACGATGTTCCAGGTGGCGTGGCAGAGTGCGCCGAAGAGGACGAGAGCAAGCGCGCCAAGGCTCATGAGCGGATTCCGTGCAAGGGTTCGGGGGCGTCTGGCAGTTGGGCGTGAAGGCGGATGGGCATGCGGCAGGTTCTCCGAGGCGGATGTCGGACGGCGCGAGCGCGGGCCGTCATGGCTGCCATGATCCGCTTAAGTACCGATTGAGTCACCCGGGGTGATAAGTGATACTGTTGCCACGATGAGTAAAACTGATGATTGTCCCGGAATGACGCTGTCACCGCTCAATTCGATCCGCGTTTTCGTCGAGGCGGCGCGGGCGCAGAATTTCAGTCGAGCCGCCGCGGCCTTGGGCATGACGCAGAGCGGCGTCAGCCACCACGTCGGCGTGCTCGAACGTTATCTCGGGCGTCGCCTGTTTGACCGCATGGGCGCGTCGCTCCGCCTGACGGATGCCGGACGCCAGTATTTCGAAGCCGTGCGCGAGGCGATGGCGAGCGTCGAGTTGTCGACGCGGCAGCTGCGCGCCAACGTG
Organism: Propionivibrio dicarboxylicus; assembly: GCF_900099695.1. GTDB lineage: Bacteria > Pseudomonadota > Gammaproteobacteria > Burkholderiales > Rhodocyclaceae > Propionivibrio > Propionivibrio dicarboxylicus. Next base: position 138,145 of record NZ_FNCY01000010.1, read on the forward strand.
CCCGGATGCCGGCTCGTCGTGAGGACCTCGCTGCCGACGGTCGCCATGACCGTGCTGATTCCGGCCTTGCCGCGCTTCGTGCAGCAACCGCCGGTGAGCGTCGATCTGGTGACCTCGCTGTCGCCACCGGCGCCGGAAGACGCGTTCGACGTGCTGCTGACGCGCGATCTGGCTTTGGCCGACGAGTCGCACTGGCAGCTGGCGCAGGAAACCCTGGTCTGCGTCGCTGCGCCGGCCGTGCATGCCCGCTGTGCGGCGTCCGGGATTGCCGGATGGTCCTTCATCTCGGCGAGATCGCGGCCCGAGGTGCTCGTCGATTGGGTCAATGCACAAGGTCTCGATGCTTCGGTCGTTAGCGTCGGTGCGAGCTTCGAACACTATTTCCTTGCCGTGTCGGCGGCGATCGGCGGCATGGGCTACCTCGTCGCGCCGCGCCTGCTGGTGGCCGAGGCCTTGCGTCAGGGGCAGCTTTGCGATGCCGGCATGCCCCCCGTCCGCGGTGCCGCGCAGTATTCGGCCTGGGTCAATCCACGTTCGCAGCAGCCCGAGGTGGCGCGCGCTTTCTGTCGCTGGTTGGTGAGCGTTTTTCGCGCCGAAGAATCGGTCTAGTGCGCTTGTGCCGGGGGTGGGAGGAAACGGCGAATCCATTGTGCCGCCAGCCGGTTGGCGGTGTCCGTTTTCCGCGCGTCAGCATCGGCGATGACCCGCAATTCCGCATGACAACGCACTTCCCGCAGCGCACGCCGGTTGGCCGCGATGCGTCGGTCGTCGCCAAGGTCATGGAGGAGCAGCAAGGGCGAGGCCAGCGTGCGCAGGTACACGACGCCGGCCAGATCGACGAGTCCGCCGCGACAGACGAGCGCGGCAATGTCGTGGTCTCGCTGCGAGGCGATCCGGACGATGACCGGCGCGGTGTCTTCGTCGGCGTGGAGCGCCAGCGGCTGCACCGGAATCTCGCCCATTTGCATGCGATGGCGGATCTGGTCGAGAAAGAGAAGGAGGCGACGGGCGAGCTGCGGGATGTTGTGATGCAGGTCCGGATAGTGTTCCTCGGTGGCGGCAATCAGGTCGGCGTTGAGGGTGGAGAGGCCGCTTTGCCGCAGCAGGTCGGTGAAGGCGCCGTTGGCGTTGTCCTCCGGTGGCCCGGCGTGGACAAGGACGACGAGTCCCGGCGCGTCGGGCAGCAGGGAAAGACTGCCGTGCAAGGCGCCGTGTTCGCCGGGAACGATCAGCGCCAGTGTCGGAATGCCGGGGCTGTCGTCGCTCATCGCCGGGCGATCCGGATGGGCAAGCGCTGGGCGCCGAAGGGTTTGCCAAAGGTGCCGAAACGGCCTGCGATCTCGGTCAGGCAGTGCGGACAGCGTCCGTCGCGCGGGAGATCGCAGTGGCGGATGTCGTGCCAGTCTCGCTCGATCAGCGCGGCGTGGCAGGTCGGGCAAAATGTCGTGCCGCCTTCGCTGTCGTGGACGTTGCCGGTATAGACGTAGTGCAAGCCGGCGTCCATCGCGATGCGGCGCGCGCGGCTCAGGGTCGATGGCGGCGTGCGCGGCAGATCCTGCAGATGCCAGTCGGGGTGGAAGGCGGTGAAGTGCAGCGGCACCTCCGGCCCCAGCGTATCCGCTACCCAGGATGACAGGGCAGAGATTTCCTTGATCGAGTCGTTCTGGCCGGGAATGAGCAGTGTCGTGATCTCGAGCCAGCAGTTGGTTTCGTGGCGGATGTAGCAGAGAAGATCGAGCACCGGTTGCAGATGGCCGCCGCAGAGACGGGTATAAAAATCCTCCGAAAACGCCTTGAGGTCGACATTGGCGGCATCCATCACCGCATAGAATTCGCGCGCCGGTTCGGCGTGCATGTAGCCGGCGGTGACGGCGACGGTGCGGATGTTGCGGCGGTGGCAGGCGCGGGCCGTGTCGATGGCATATTCGGCGAAGATGACTGGGTCGTTGTAGGTGAAAGCGACCGATTGCGCGCCATAGGCCGCAGCGGCGGCGGCAATGCCGTCGGGACCGGCGGCATCGGTCAGCCGGTCGGTGTCGCGCGATTTTGAAATGTCCCAGTTCTGGCAGAACTTGCAGTTCAGGTTGCATCCGGCGGTGCCGAAGGACAGCACCGACGAGCCGGGAAAGAAGTGATTGAGCGGCTTCTTTTCGATCGGATCAATGCAGAAGCCGGACGAACGGCCGTAGGTCGTCAGCTGCATCTGGCCGCCGACGTTACGGCGCACGAAACAGGCGCCGCGCTGGTCTTCCTGCAAACGGCAATCGCGTGGACACAGGTCGCACTGGATGCGTGCCGGTTTGCCTTCTTCGTGCGGCAGCGCATGCCACCAACGGGCCGGATGGTTCGATTCGGGCGGGCTCATGCTTCTTTCCATTTGCGCACGTGATAGCGGAACAACGCGATGTCGGAATCCCAGAAATCCTCAGGCAGACCGGCCTTGCGTTTGAGTTGCCGGAGAAACAGGTCCGGTGCCGGCAGGGATTCCCAAACCTGCGGCAGAAAGGTGGCGCGGCGGCGTCCGTGTTGCAGGACGATGCCGTCGCGACCCGGTTGCAACTGACGCAGCGCGTCGTCCTCGTCGCTGAATTGTAGCGGCGTCGCCGGTGTCAGCAGCGAGACTTCAACGTGCGTGTGCTCGAATTCCTCGGCCCGGAGCGGCGCGAAGCGCGGGTCGCGAAAAGCCGCCGCGAGGGCGTTTTCGCTGACGTCTTCGGCGAGCGGACGGTGCGCTTCGAGGCTGCCGATGCAGCCGCGCAAGTCGCCGTGCTGCGTCAGGGTGACGAAGGTCGCGGCCCGCTGGCGGTGTTCCGGCTGCGGCGTCACCGGGCTGGGCGGCAGCGAGAAGCGCTCCCCGATCGCATTGCGCGCGAGGCACAGCAGGCTGGTACCCAATGCGTCAGTGCTCATGGCGCGGGGACTCCGGCGCGGCGTCGAAGAAGGCGAATGCGCCATAACCGACGACGCGTGACTTGTCGCCGGCGGTATCGCCGGAGTTGCGCAGGTCGATCATGCGGACGTGCAGGCCGCGCCGCCGGGCGACTTCGAGCAGGCCGTTGATGGGAGCGGCGCCGCAGGCCTGGTGCGGCGTCAGGTTCGCTTCGAGGGCGACGATGGCTTGCGCCGTCTGCCCGTCGATCGACCAGGCGCTTTCATACGGCAGGTAGTGCGAGAGGTCCGAACTGACGACGATCAGCGTCTCGTCGCCGCCCCACAAACGTTCGATCACTGCCGCGACGTCCTCCGGGCTGGCGCGTCCGACGGCGAGCGGGACGAGCGTAAAGCGTTCGAGCGTTTCGATCAGGAAGGGAAGCTGCACTTCGAGCGCGTGTTCCTGCGCATGCGCCGCGTCGTTGGTGCGAACTTGCGGCAGGTCGGCGAGCGCGGCGATCGCCTCCAGGTCGACGGGGACCTCGCCTAATGGTGTTGCGAAGGCCTCGCATGAGGGGACGGCGAGGCCGTCGATGGCGACACGATGCGTCGGGCCAAGCAGGACGACGCGCCGGATCGTGCTGCTGCGTCGGCGCAGAGGCGCGTAAATGCTCGCCGCGACCGGGCCGGAATAGATGTAGCCGGCATGCGGGACGATGATCGCCTTGGGCGCGGCGAGGGGAAAGCGCGGGGCGCCTTCCAGGAGTTTTCTCAGCTGTTCTTCGAGCGTCGATGGTTTGTCGGGATAAAAGGCGCCAGCGACGGCCGCGGGGCGCACGCGTGTGTACATAGTGGTCTCCTCGTCTAACCCCATTATGGGCCGGGTGCCGCCAATTACAAGCCGGCCGCCGCTTTCCGCTAGAATGCGCGGATGTCACGTTATTTCGCTCTGGTCCCTGCTGCCGGCAGCGGCGCCCGCTTTGGCGCCGAGACGCCCAAGCAGTATCTTTCGCTGGCCGGTCGGACGGTAATCCATCACGCGTTGGCCGTCTTGTGTGCCTGTCCCCGCATCGAGGAAGTCTGGGTCGTGCTGTCGCCCGGCGACGAATGGTGGGCGGCCGAGGACTGGTCTGCGCTCGGTCATAAATTGCATCCGGTCTATTGCGGCGGCGCGACGCGGGCAGAGAGTGTGTCCAACGGTCTGGACGCCCTGGCGGCGACGCTCGATGCGGACGATTGGGTGCTTGTCCACGACGCTGCGCGCCCCTGTCTTTCGCTCGATTTGCTCGAGCGGCAGCTCGCCGAGCTGGATACGGATCCGGTCGGTGGCATTCTCGCGGTGCCGGTGGCGGATACGCTCAAACGCGCCGATCCGCAGCAGCGCATCGCGGCGACCGAACCGCGCGATGGCTTGTGGCAGGCACAAACGCCGCAGATGTTCCGTTTCGGGCTGTTGCGCCAGGCGCTGGCCGCCACGAAAACCGTGACCGACGAAGCGTCGGCGCTTGAGGCGGCGGGCTTCACGCCGCGCCTGGTGCGTTCGGATGTCACCAATCTCAAGGTGACCTATCCCGCCGATCTCTTGCTGGCGGAATGGATTCTGAAAGGGAGAAAGCCATGATTCGGGTCGGTCAGGGATCGGATATCCACGCCTTGGCGGAGGGGCGCAAAATGATCATCGGCGGTGTCGAGATTCCCCATGAGCGGGGTTTGCTCGGCCATTCCGATGCCGATGTGCTTGTGCACGCGATCATCGATGCCTTGTTCGGCGCTGCTGGTCTTGGCGATATCGGCCGTCATTTTCCCGATACCGACGAGCGTTATCGCGGCGCCGACAGCCGCGTGCTGCTGCGGGCGGCGCGTGACAGGCTGCAGGCGGCCGGGTGGCGCATCGTCAATGTCGATTCGACGATCAACGCCCAGCGGCCGAAGATGGCGCCGCATATTCCGGCCATGGTGGCCTGCATCGCCGCCGACCTCGGCATCGCCGAGGCCTGCGTCAATGTCAAGGCTAAGACCGGCGAACGTCTCGGCTTCGTCGGCCGGGAAGAGGGAATCTCCTGCGACGCGATCGCGCTGATCGAAAGCCGCGACTGATTTCGATCTGCCGCAACACGCGGGTGTTGCGGCGTTACAGCGGCACATAGGGCTGCAATTAGGGCATTGCTGGCCGACGCCGCTGGTTACAGAGCGTGTCGCTTTTGTTACAAAAGACTGCAAAAAGGCTTGACAAAAAACCGCCTGAATGGAAAATACGACAACACACATCGGATGTCTGGCGAAAACAGGTCTGATGTGGGTCAAACCATTCTCGCGGAGCGTCATCCATGCAGAAAAAAATCATCATTGCCTTGGCCCCGACCGGTGGCTGGGGATTGGGCGAAGGCAATCCGGTGTCGCCGGAAGAGATCGCCGAACAGACCTATGAATGCGCTGCTGCCGGCGCCGCCGTCGTGCATATGCATGCGCGCGACGAGAAGGGCGCGCTGACGGCCGACATGCACTGCTTCAACCGCACCTGCGAACTGATCCGTGCCGGCAGCGACATCATCATCGAGGCATCGACCGGCGGTATTTCGACGATGACGACGGAAGAGCGCGCCTATCCGGCCGCCAACCCGCATGCCCAGATTGCCTCGCTCAACATCGGTACGCTCAACTTTGGCGACAAGGTCTATATCAACAGCGTGCCCGATATCCGCAAGTGGATTGCCATCATGGCCAATCTGAAGATCAAGCCGTCGATGGAAATCTTCGATACCGGCAACATGGATTGCGCGCTGAACCTGCTCAAGCAGGGGCTGCTGACGCCGCCGTGCAATTTCAGCTTCGTCTGCAATCTCAACTGGGGCATGCCCTACCATCCGGCGATCCTTTCCTATCTGCGCGATCAGGTGCCGGCGGGCAGCCATTGGGGTGCCAACTTGATCAACAGCGCCGATTTCTCGCAGCACATCGAGGTAGCGAAACTCGGCGGCGCCGTCGTCCGGGTCGGGTTCGAGGATTCGCGCCGCTATAACGGCAAGATTGCGCAACGCAACGTCGAACTGGTCAAGGCGCTGCGCGCCGAGCTGGAAGACAACGGTTTCTCGATCGCGACGGTCGCGGAAGCCAAGGCAGTGCTGCTGGCTTGAGGATCAAGCGTTTCAGGCTTGCAGGTCGTTCGTAACGGGGCAGGAACGGCGAGTTGATCGGGGGCCGTTCCTCGGGTTTATCGGGGTTTCAACGATTCAATATTCAAGGAGGCGTCATCATGGTCAATTCTTCTCGTCGTAACGTTCTGCGCACGCTGGCGGCCGCGCCGGTCGTCGCCGCTGTCGGTGCCATTCCGGGCTTCGCCCGCGCTGCCGCGCCGGAGTTCTCGTTCAAGTTCGGCCACAACCAGCCGACCAACCACCCGCTTCACATCCGCGCCCAGGAAGCGGCTGATCGCGTTTTCAAGGAATCGAACGGACGCCTCGAAGTCAAGATTTTCCCGAACGGCCAGATGGGCGGCGACAACGACATGCTGTCGCAGGTCAGAAGCGGCGGCATCGAAATGTACACGCCGGCCTCGCTCGGCCTGTCGACGCTGGTGCCGGTCGCGGCGATCAATGCCATCGGTTTCGCTTTTGCCGATTACAACCAGGTCTGGGCGGCGATGGACGGCAAGGTCGGTGCGCATGTCCGGGCGCAGCTCGAAAAAGCCGGCCTGTATGCGCTGGAAAAGGTCTGGGACAACGGCTTCCGTCACATCACCACCAGCAGCAAGCCGATCAACAGCGTCGCCGACATGTCGGGTCTGAAGATCCGCGTGCCGGTCAGCCCGCTGCCGGTGTCGATGTTCAAGGGTCTCGGCGCCGCGCCGGGCAGCCTGCAGTTCGCCGAGCTCTACACGGCGCTGCAGACCAAGGTCTATGACGCTCAGGAAAATCCGCTGTCGATCATCCAGATCGCCAAGATGTACGAAGTGCAGAAGTACTGCTCGCTGACCAACCACATGTGGGACGGCTGGTGGATGATCATCAACGGCCGCGCCTGGAAGGGCCTGCCGCCGGACCTGCAGAAGATCCTGTCGACCGCGTTCAACGATGCGGTGGTCAAGGAGCGTGCCGACGTGCGCGCCCTGAACGATTCGACGATGGCCGATCTCAAGGCCAAGGGCATGGTCTTCAACTCGCCGTCGCCGGAAAGCTTCCGCGCCGCGCTCAAGAAGTCCGGCTTCTATGAGGAATGGCGCAAGAAGTTCGGTGAGGAAGCCTGGGGTTACCTGGAGCAATCCGTCGGCAAGTTGTCCTGACCAGGAGAAACCTGATGCAATCGTCGTCTGTTGTCCTGCCGCTGGATGAAGCCAGTGGCAGGAGGAGGGGACTCGTCGCTTTCGACCAGATTCTTGGGGTGAGCATCGAGGTCATCGCGGCCATGATCGTGCTGGCCGAGATCGTCGTGCTCTTCTCGGGGGTCGTCTCGCGCTATGTGTTCCACATGCCGATCGTCTGGTCGGACGAGCTCGCCTCGATGCTCTTCCTCTGGCTGTCGATGCTCGGCGCAGTCGTCGCGCTGCGTCGTGGCGCGCACATGCGCATGACGGCGGTCGTCTCGAAGTTGTCGAAGGACCGTCAGGTCTTTGTCGAGACCTTCAGCGTCGTCGCTTCGCTCGCCTTCCTGCTGCTCTTCTTCTATCCGGCGTGGGAATACGCTCAGGACGAAGCGTTCATCACGACGCCGGCGCTTGAGATCAGCAAACTCTGGCATGCCATTGCGATTCCGCTCGGTTGTGCGTTGATGATCGTCACTGCCTTCCTGCGTCTGGCGATCAACGGTCGTGGGCGTGACGTGCTGATTTCAGTGCTGGCGGTCGGGGCGCTGGTCGTGGCGTTTTACTTCTTCGGTCCGTCGATGAAGGCGCTGGGCAAGGCCAATCTCTTCATCTTTTTTGTCGTGATCGTCGGTATCAACGTCTTTGCCGGGGTTCCGATCGCCTTTTCGTTCGCGCTGGCGACATTTTCGTATCTGGCGCTGACGACGCGGACGCCGATGCCGGTGATGGTCGGTCGGATCGAGGAGGGGATGTCGCACCTGGTGCTGCTGGCCGTTCCGCTTTTTGTCTATCTCGGCTTGCTGATCGAGATGACCGGCATGGCCAAGGCGATGGTGCAGTTCCTCGCCAGCCTGCTCGGTCGGGTGCGCGGCGGGTTGTCCTACGTGCTGGTTGGTGCAATGTACCTGGTCTCCGGTATTTCCGGTTCCAAGATCGCCGACATGGCGGCCGTGGCGCCGGTGCTTTTCCCCGAGATGAAGGAACGTGGAGCCAAGGAAGGGGATCTCGTGGCGCTGTTGTCGGTGACCGGGGCGCAGACCGAGACGGTGCCGCCGAGCATTGTGCTGATTACGATTGGTTCAGTGACGGGGGTTTCGATTGCCGCTTTGTTCACGGGAGGCTTGTTGCCCGGCCTGATTTGCGGTCTGGCTCTCTGCGGCGTCGTCTGGTGGCGTTATCGCCATGAGGATCTGAGCAAGGTCAAGCGCTTCACCAAAGGCGAAATCGCCAAGATCTTCGTGGTGGCCCTGCCTGCGTTAGTCCTGCCTTTCGTGATCCGCTACGCCGTCATTGAGGGCGTAGCCACGGCGACCGAGGTATCGACGATCGGTATCGCCTATTCGCTGCTGGTCGGACTCGTCCTCTATCGACAGTTCAATTTCAAGCGTGCGTTCGAGATGCTGATCGATACGGCATCGCTGTCGGGGTCGATCATCTTCATCATCGGCTGCGCGACTGCCATGGCCTGGGCGCTGACCCAGTCCGGCTTCTCGCAGGATCTGGCGGCGATCATGAAGAGCCTGGGCGGGGCCAAGACGTTCATGGCGGTATCCATCGTCGTCTTCATTATTCTCGGCAGCGTGCTTGAGGGTATCCCGGCGATCGTGTTGTTCGGACCCTTGCTCTTCCCGATCGCGCGCGAAATGGGCATTCATGACGTCCATTACTCGATGGTAGTCATCCTGGCCATGGGCACCGGCTTGTTCGCGCCGCCGTTCGGGGTCGGCTACTACGGCTGTTGCGCGGTCAGCAAGGTGCATCCGGACGAAGGCATTCCGTACATCGGCGCCTATCTCGCGGCACTCGTGCTCGGCCTCGTCGTCGTCGCCGTCTTCCCCTGGATTTCGCTGGGCTTCCTCTGAGATGGCCGGCATTCGCTAAAGGACACGAAAATGATTCATGTACTTGCATTCGCATCGATCAAACCCGGCCTGCGCGACAAGGCGCTTGAGGTCTATCGCGTACTGGCGCCGAAGGTGCTGGCCAACGAGCCGGGCTGTCTCGAGTATGCGCCGACGATCGATGTCGACTTCGGCCTGCCGAACCAGCAACTCGACCCGGACATGGTCGTGATCACCGAACGCTGGAAGTCGCTCGACGATTTCCGGGCGCATGTGGCCGGTCCGGCGCATGTCGTCGAATTCCGTGCGGCGATCAAGGACTACCTCGAAAAAACCACGCTGAAGATCACGCAGGACGCGATCTGAGCAGTCTGCGTCCCGCCTTGGGCGGGACCGCGGCTTTCATTGAAAGGCTTTGAAAATGACCAAGGCAGCAATTTTCCATACCAGCGCAGCGACGCTGGGTTTGTTCCAGAATCTTTCGGCCAGGATCATGCCGGAAGTTGAGATCATGCATATCGTCGAGGATTCGATGATCCGCGACGTTATGAAGAACGGCGGTCCGACGCCGGCAATCAACGCGCGTATAGCCGGTTACGTCCAGGCTGCCGAGCGGGCCGGGTGTGCCGCCTTCATGACGGCGTGTTCGTCGATCGGAGCCAGCGTCGAACAGTGCCGCCCGCTGACCAGCATGTTCGTAACCCGTATTGACGAAGCGATGGTCGACGCGGCGATTTCCCAAGGCAAGCGCGTTGCCGTGCTGGCGACCGTCGAGACGACGCTCAAGCCGACGCTCGAATTCATCCGGCGCAAGGCCGCCGAAGCAGGCCGCGATCTGGACATCATGCCGACCTTGATGTCGGAAGCTTTTGTCGCGCTGCTGGCCGGCGATAACGCCACGCATGACCGGATCGTTTCGGCCGGTTTGCGCGAGGCGCTGGCCAAGGCCGATGTCGTCGTGCTGGCGCAGGCCTCGATGGCGCGTGTCATGGAGGGTATGGAAAAGCCGGCGATTCCGGTGTTGACCTCGCCGGAATGCGGCGTGGCCCGGTTCAAGGAGCGCGTTGCCGCGCTGGCCTGAGCGGAAAGGAATGTTGGCGCCGGTTTCGGTCCGATGGGGTGGGGCCGGGATCGGCGTTTTTTTGTGCTGAAACGAGGACTGGAACATGGCGCTATTGTTAGGGTGTATCGCGGACGATTTCACGGGCGGGACGGATCTGGCCGGGATGCTGGTGAAGGCGGGGATGCGGACGATCCAGACGATCGGGGTGCCGACGTGGCCGATCGGGGACGATGTCGATGCGGTGGTGGTGGCGCTGAAGAGCCGGACGACGCCGGCGGATGAGGCGGTGGCCGAATCGCTGGCGGCGCTGGAGTGGCTGCAGGGCGCCGGCTGCCGGCAGATCTACTTCAAGTACTGCTCGACCTTCGACTCGACGGCGAAGGGGAACATCGGGCCGGTGGCGGAAGCGCTGCTGGCGGCGCTGGGCTCGGATTTCACGATCGCCTGTCCGGCGTTTCCGGTGAATGGCCGGACGATCTACAAGGG
>NZ_FNCY01000044.1 GCF_900099695.1 Propionivibrio dicarboxylicus
TCACAGAGTACGCCGTCACCGAGTTGCCCTACCACCTATTGGCACTGTCTGAAGAGCAGGAACTCGCCTTGGGGATCGACCGCTTCGCGTGGGAGGGGAGGCACGAAGTGGCTGGTCGCATTGCAAATTGGCTTAGTAGTAACAGCTTGCCGGAGGCTACGACGTGGTGGCGATGGATTCTCGGGAACAACGAGCGCTGGTTTGGCGTCGAGCATCCCGTCACGATGACAAGCCTCAATAATCTGGGTGTGGAGCTTCAGCGGCAAGGCGACCTTTCGGGCGCAAGGCAGATACTTGAAAGTGCATTGGTGATCAAAGAAAAAGTGTTTGGAGCCGAACATTCCAATACAGCGGCGAGCCGGAATAATTTGGGGGTGCTGCTTCAGCAGCAGGGCGACCTGTTGGGGGCCCTGCCGCTCTTGGAGAGTGCGCTGGCGATCCGTGAAAAAGCATGTGGCGCTGATCATCCCGAGACGGCGGATAGCCTCAATAATCTGGCGGGGCTGCTTAGGGATCAAGGGGATCTGTTGGGCGCCCGGCCTCTCTTGGAACGTGCGCTGGTAATCCGTGAAAAAGAGCAAAGCGCTGAGGATACGGCGGTTAGTCTCAGTAATCTGGCGATTCTGCTTCAGGGCCTTGGGGATCTGTCGGGCGCCCGGCCTCTCTTTGAACGTGCGCTGGCGATCCATGAAGAAGTCCATGGCGCTGAGCACTATCAGACTGCGAGGAGTCTGGATAGTCTGGCAGTGCTTCTTTATAAGCAAGGGGACCTGTTGGGAGCGCGGCCGCTCTTGGAACGTGCGCTGGCGATCTTTGAAAAAGTGCTTTGCGCCGACGATCCCGAGACGGCGGATAGCCTCAATCACCTGGGGGTTCTGCTTGAGGCGCAAGGCGACCTGTCGAGCGCCCGGCAGTTCTATGAGCGCGCCCTGGCAATCCGCGAAAAAGTACGTGGTGCGGAGCATCCAGAGACGGCGGATAGCCTCAATAATCTGGGCAGGGTACTTCAGTATCAAGGCGACCTGTCGGGCGCCCGGCCGCTCTTTGAGCGTGCGCTGGCGATCCGTGAAAAAGAGCTTGGCGCAGAACATCCCAAGACGACGGATAGCCTCAATAATCTGGGGGTGGTACTTCTGAATCAAGGCGACTTGTCGGGCGCTAGGCCGCTCTTGG
>NZ_FNCY01000007.1 GCF_900099695.1 Propionivibrio dicarboxylicus
CCCAGGAACACCATCCAGACAAAGAGAAAACGCGAAACCTCTTCCGAAAATATGATCCCGTAGTTGAACCCGTAGCGCAGCACCACGTTCCCGAATACCAGCAATACCATCAGCCCGAATATGCAGATCAGCAGCCATTCGAGCGACTTCAGCAACAGCCTTGAAAACATCTTTATTCCCCTCCCTGTTCTTTCTGCCGGTGTCGCCTTAGCGGCCCATCCAGCCGCCATCGACGGTGATGATGGTGCCATTGACATAATCCGAGGCGCCCGATGCAAGATAGATCGCAGCGCCGACCATGTCTTGCGGCTTACCCCAGCGGCCCGCCGGAATACGTTCCATGATCTGGCGGCTGCGCGTCGCATCGGCCATCAATGCCGTATTCATCTCGGTATCCATGTAGCCCGGGGCGATGCAGTTCACGTTGATGCCCTGGCTGGCCCATTCGTTCGAGAGCGACTTGGTGAACTGCGCGACTGCCCCCTTGCTGGCGGCATAGGCCGGCACGGTCAGTCCGCCCTGGAACGAGAGCAGCGAGGCAATGTTGATGATCTTGCCCGACTTCTGCGCGAGCATCCGCTTGCCAACTTCCTGGCACATGAAAAAGACCGCGTTCATGTTGACGTCGATGACGTAGTTCCAGTCCTGGCGCGGGAACTCGGCCGCCTTGTGGCGGCTTTGCACGCCGGCGTTATTGACGAGAATGTCGATCCGGCCGAAATCCGCTTCGACCTTGGCCACCAGCGCGGGAATGCCGTCGATGTCGGCGAGATCATGCACATAGAATTTGCCGCAGACACCCTGTGTGTTGATCTGGTCGATGACATCCTGGTCGGGGGTGCGGCCGACGACAGCGACATTGGCGCCAGCCTTGGCAAGACCGATCGCCATCGCCTTGCCAAGCCCGCGATTTGCCCCGGTGAACAGCGCAGTTTTTCCCTGGAGATTGAAAATATCAAGCATGGACAGTCTTCTTTCTACAATTTGAAAAGCATCTTGATGGCGTTGGCGCCCTTGAGCAGATCCTGGAAAACAGCAGGCGCCTGCTCCGGCGTCGAGACGAAAAGCATCAGTTCGAAGTCGATCGTGCCGCTGCCGAGAATGCCGGCGGCAATCTCGAAATCGCGGCGCTCGTAGACGCGAATGCCGATCATCGTCAGTTCCTTGAACTCGATCTTGAGCAGATCGACTTCCGGCGGCTTCTTGTAGGAGCCGACCACCACGGCGGTACCGCGCACCTTGATGACGTCCATCAGCGTTGCCTGAACACTCGGGTGCGCCGCGCAATCGAAGGCGAAATCGGCGCACAGCCCCTGCGTCGCCGCCTTGACGCTGGCAACGACATCGTCATTGGCGGCGTCGATCGTGATGAAGCCGAGTTTCTTGGCGATTTCCAGGCGATAAGGATTGGCTTCGACGACGATCACCGAGCGCGCACCGAAATACTTGAGGCAGGACGCCACGCACAGACCGATCGGACCGGCACCATAGACGACGGCCGTATCGCCGGGCTTGTAGCCCGAACGACGGACGGCATGCACCCCGACGGCGACCGGCTCGATGAAGGCGCCCAGCTTGAGCGACAGCCCGGCGGGAATCTCGACGACCTTGTCGGCCGGCACCTTGACGTATTCGGCCATGCCGCCGTCGCAATCGATACCGATCAGCTTGAGCGTGTTGCAGACATGCGGATTGCCGCTCTTGCAGGGCTCGCACTCGCCACAGGAAAGCAGCGGATAGACGGTTACCGGCGTCCCCTTGGCCAGGGTCGGATGTCCCTTCTCGATGACGCCCGAGAACTCGTGCCCCATGATCAGCGGCGCCTTGGCGCGTGGGTGTGTTCCCTGGTAAATGAACATGTCGGAACCGCAGATACCGGCATAGGCAACCTTGATCAGGACTTCGTCTGCAGCCAGTTCAGGGACCGCGCGGTCTTCAGCGGCGACATCCTGCGCACTCTTATACACAATACTTTTCATGCCAATCACTTCCTTCAAGAACGGGATTCGAAAATCATGCGGACAGCGGACGCCGGCTTGACCGGCCGCCGCTACTCAGAACTTGTTCACCTGGTACCAGGGTGCCTCGCCACGCAGCACGCGACGTACTTCTTCGGCCGCCTTGCGTTTGAGCTCCTGCGCCGATTCGCTCGAATGCCAGGCCATATGCGGCGAGCACAGGAAATTGTCATATTTGAAGAGCGGATGATCGACGCGTCCCGGCTCGCTCGCCAGCACATCGAGCGCAGCGCCGGCCAGGCGCTTCTCGGCCAGCATCTTCTCCAGAGCGACTTCATTGACGATGTTGCCGCGCGCCGTATTGACGAGATACGCCGTCGGCTTCATCAGGCCGAGTCTCGCTTCGTCGAGCAGATTGCGCGTTTCGTCGTTGAGCGGGCAGTGCACCGAAACCACATCGGATTCGCGCAACAGCGTTTCCAGCGACACCAGTGTGACGCCCTCGGGCGCGCGCGCCGGATCGGTGATGTAGGGGTCGAAAGCCAATACGCGCATGCCGAGCGCGCGCACCTTGCGCGCCATCGCACTGCCGATTCGGCCGATGCCGATAATGCCGATCGTCTGCACCTGGTGGCGGAAGATCGGCTGCATCAGGCGGAAATCCCACTGTCCTTGCTTGACGTAAGCATTGGCCTGGGCAATCTTGCGCGTCAGGCACAGCATCATCGCCAGTGCGTGATCGGAAACTTCCTCGGTGCCGTAGTCCGGCACATTGCTGGCAACGATCCCGAGTTCGGCAGCCGCCCTGAGATCGATGGTATCGACGCCAACGCCATAGCGGGCGATGATCTTGCAACGTTTCAGGTGCTGCATCACGCGCCGGGTCAGCGGCGCATACATGATGATCAGCCCCTCGGCGTCGGCGCACTGGGCGATCACCTCGTCCTCGCTCCGACAGTTCAGCCAAGGCAACTCACGACAGACATCGGCCAGCACCCGTTTTTCGATGTCGATATCGGGATGATCGCAATCGGCCACCAGCACTACATGGTCGTTATTCACAGAAAAGTCCTCTCAACGCAGATTAGATCGACGCCAGCCGGCCTGTTGCCCCGACAATTGGTCAGATATGTAGAAACACCATTCTCGAATATTACCACCAAAACAAAAAAACGGAACATCGTTTCGTATTTAAGCATTCATTGTGGCAGGCGTCGCGCACGACACCTCCGGAGGAAACGAGCGCCAGGGGGAGATGTGGCGTTCTCCGCGCCGATCCGTCCGACATCGTCATAAGTCCGTTGCCGACTTAGAACCAATTGGCGTAACGTATTGCCTGAGCCCAAAGGACACCAAGCAACCCTTTCGCAAAGCCCCCGAAAAACGAATGGACACCGTAATTTCTCCGACGCCCGCCCCTGCCGCCGATCCGATCCCGACCACCGTGCTGTTGGTGGACGACGAGCCGAACATTCTCTCCTCGTTGCGGCGCCTGTTGCGCCCGACCGGATACCGGACGATCACCGCGGAAAGCGGACGCGCCGGGCTGGAGATTCTCGAGAAGGAGCACGTCGACCTCGTCATCTCCGACATGCGAATGCCGGAAATGGACGGCGCCCGCTTCCTCGAAGAAGTGCGCAACCGCTGGCCCGGCATCGTTCGCATCCTGCTCACCGGCTACGCCGACATCAGCTCGACCATCGCTGCCATCAACCGGGGCGAGATCTACCGCTATATCTCGAAGCCCTGGAACGACCACGACTTGCTGCTCGTCATCCGCGAAGCGCTGGAAAACAGCCGTCTGCGCGGTGAAAACGAGCGTCTGCTGGCCCTCACGCAGGCACAGAACGAGGCGCTCAAGGATCTCAATGCCGGCCTGGAAGACAAGGTCAAGCAGCGCACGGCCGAGATCGAGCAGATCAACAGCTTCCTCAATCTCGCGAACGACAAGCTCAAACAGAACTTCCTCATCTCGATCAAGATCTTCTCGGGCCTCATCGAACTGCGCGGCAACAACGTCGGCGGCCACTCGCGCCGCGTCGCCGATCTGGCAAGACGGCTCTCGGCCAAGCTGGGCATGACTTCGCGCGAGCAGCACGACATCTTCTACGCTGCCCTGCTCCATGACATCGGAAAGATTGGCTTTCCCGACACGCTGATCGCCAAACCCGTATCGAAGATGAGCAGCGACGAACTGGTCCTCTACCGCAAGCACCCGGGCATCGGCGCATCGGCCCTGACGGCGCTGGAGGAACTGGCCGACGTGGCGCGTTACGTGCGCACCCACCACGAACGCTTCGACGGACTAGGCTTCCCCGACGGCCTCGAAGGCAATGCCATTCCCCGCGGCGGACGCTTGTTGGCGGTCATCAACGAATACGACTCGCTGCAGGGCGGCATGATGTCCGAAAAGCGGATGAGCGCGGACGAAGCCAGAAAATACATCGAGCAGTCGCGCGGCAAACGTTTCGACCCCGAAATTGTCGATGCTTTCTCGGCGCTGCTCGACACCATCGCCGAAGAATCGATCCGCGACAAGGCCGTCTACTACACTGACCTGTGCAGCGGCATGGTGCTCTCGCGCGACATCTTCAGCAAGGAAGGGCTGCTCCTGCTCGCCGCCGACTTCGTCCTCGACGCCCGCGTCATCCGCCAGATCCAGGAATATGCGAAGCGGGAAAAGCTGCAGATCACGGTGCATGTGCACCTCGATCCGCCGGGACCGAAATCATGAAACGGGGATTGCTGCTTGACGACGAACCCTTCGTCCTCAAGGCACTGCAGCGGGTGCTGACGCCCGCCGCCGCGCACGGCCAGCTGCCGCAGCTGCAACTCGACCTGTTTGCCGGCCCGGCCGAAGCCCTCGACAAGGCCCGCCACACGGCCTATGACTTCGTAATTGCCGATTACCGCATGCCGATCATGAGCGGCGTCGAATTCCTCCGGCAATTGCGCGCCATTCAAGCCGATACCGTGCGGATCATCCTCTCCGGGCAAGCCGACCTGGAGGGCATCATCGGCGCGATCAATATCGGCGGAATCCACCGATTCATCGCCAAACCCTGGGACAACGACGCGCTGATCGCCGTCCTGGCCGAAGAGTTGGCGAATCGCGAGACGCGCCTTGAAAACGGGCGCATGGCCGACGCCGTGCGCGTCGAACGCGGCAGTCTCACGGCGGAAGAACTCGAACGACGCCGGCTCGAAGCGCTCGAACCCGGCATCACCCAGGTCAATTGGGGTCCCGACGGCGCCGTATTGCTCGATGAGTCACTGCTTGACGCGCCGGAAGCGCGCCACAAGTAATCCTCATTTCTGCGGCCGCCACTTGCCCTCGACACCACGACGATGACCACGGAAACCCCTCCCCCCTCGGACAGCCGCATTGATGCGCGGGTACTGTTTGTCGAGGACGACGCGCTCCAGCTGATGGCCCTGCGCCGATTGGGCGAGAAGATCGTCAGTGCCGTCCGCGGCGCGCCGGATGGACAACAGGGGCTCCAAGTCTGGCGGGATTGGCAACCGGACGTCATCGTCACCGACATCCACATGCCGCACATGAACGGGCTCGAACTCTCCGCCGCGATAAAGCGCGAGAACCCCGACGCGCAAATCGTCGTCCTGACCGCCGACCTCACCGACGACAGCCTGATCGAGGCGCTGCATGCCGGCGTTGACCGCTACATCACCAAGCCGGTCGACATGCGCTTGCTCGCCGATGCCATCCGCAAATGCCTGCGCGACCGTGATCACCTGAAAGAACTCCGGCTCAACCGCGAGATTACCCTGCTCAACACGGCGCTGCAGAAGGAAAAAGCCGAGCATCTGGCCCTCATCCGCCGACTCGAGGAAGCGCACAACCAATTGCTTCAATCGGAGAAAATGGCCTCGATCGGCCAACTGGCCGCCGGCGTCGCACACGAGATCAACAATCCGCTAGGCTTCGTCACCGCGAATTTCAGCGTGCTCCAGCAATACATCGCCCGTCTCTCGCGTCTGCTTGCCACTTACGCCGGCTTCGAGAACGACTTGTCCGCGCAGGAACGCGAAACGCTCGCGCACGTCAAGGCGGAGATCGATTTCGAATTTCTCAACGAAGACATCAGCGACATGTTTGAGGAATCCTCGTCGGGACTCCGTCGGGTCAAGCAGATCGTGCAAAGCCTCACCGATTTCGCCGAAGGCGGCGGCACGGATTTCGAGCCCTGCGACCTTCACGAGTGTCTGGAAACGACGCTCAGCGTCATGACGCACGAATTGAAGGGGAAAACACAGATCCTGCGGGAATACGGCGATCTACCGATGGTCGAGTGCATTCCGTCCGAAATCCGGCAAGTCTTCATGAGCCTGCTCGTCAATGCCGCCCAGGCCATCACCGGAGAAGGACGCATCGTCATACGCACCTGTCGGCAAGACGACTTTGCCTGCATTGAAGTCGCCGACAACGGCCATGGCATCCCCCCCGACATCCTGCACCGCATTTTCGACCCTTTCTTCACCACCAAACCGGTCGGTGAAGGAACGGGGCTGGGATTGTCGATTGCGCATGGCATCATCCGCAAGCATGCGGGACGCATCGACGTGGAGAGCGCTCCCGGCCAGGGCACGACTTTCCGGGTCCTGATCCCCTTTCACCGCCCGGAAGCGGCCACCACGACGGCGTAATATCCGGCCGAGGTCAGCGGCGCCGGATCGGCAAGCTGATATGGAATATCGTCCCTTTGCCCGGTTCGCTGCAGACGGCGATCATGCCGTTATGCGTCTTGACGATACCATAGGACAGGGACAATCCGAGCCCGGTCCCCTCGCCGACGGGCTTGGTGGTGAAGAAGGGATCGAAGACGCGGCTCTGGTGTTCCGGCGAAATGCCCCGTCCGTTATCGGCGATCTCGATCCAAACGGAATCGCCTGAAACCCCGGTGCGGATGTCGATCTCGCCGCGCACCTCTTCCGGAATGGCCTGCGCCGCATTGACCAGCAGATTCAGGAAGACCTGGCCCAACTGCGAGGGCAGACACTCGACCGGCGGCAGGTCGCCGTAACTCTTGCGC
Organism: Propionivibrio dicarboxylicus; assembly: GCF_900099695.1. Lineage (GTDB taxonomy): Bacteria > Pseudomonadota > Gammaproteobacteria > Burkholderiales > Rhodocyclaceae > Propionivibrio > Propionivibrio dicarboxylicus. The sequence goes on from NZ_FNCY01000007.1 coordinate 7,010, forward strand.
ACGGCCGCCCGGTACTTGATCTCGTTGTTGGCGATATTCAGCGCGGAATCGATGCACTCGTGAAGATCGGCCGTCTCCCACGCCGGATTGAGATCGACGTGAGCGAAACGTTTCAGATCCTGGACGATCTTGCGTACGCGGGACAAACCGTCGAGCGACTCCTCGATCAGCATCGGACCGTCCTGGCGCACATAGTCGATATCGATGGCCTGGCGCTTCTGCCGCAGTTGCTCCATGAGAGGCGAATCCTTGCCGCACTCGGCCGCCAAGCCTTCATAAACCGCCAGCAAGGACAAGAGACCGTCGAGATAATTCTTGAGCGTGCCCAGATTGGCATTGACGAAGCCGATCGGATTATTGATCTCATGCGCCACACCGGCGGCAAGCAGACCGATGGCCGACATTTTCTCCGACTGCAGGAGTTGCGACTCCATCTGGCTCAGGCGATGACTGGCCGATTCGAGCTTGCCGGCGCTGTCGGCGACGCGCGATTCGAGCAAGCTGCTGTAGCGTTCGAGCGCGTTCTGGTAGCGCTTGAGCTTGAGCAGATTGCGGACGCGCATGACCAGTTCGGCCTTGGCCACCGGCTTGGTCAGGAATTCCTCGACGCCGTTGGACAGCGCAGCCAGACGCGACTCCGCATCCCCCAAGGCCGTCAGCATGATGATCGGAATATTCGCGGTACGCGCCTCCGCCTTGAGGATTTCGGCGACATCGAAGCCGCTGATTCCCGGCATCATGACGTCGAGCACGACCAAATCGGGAAGGCGGTGGTCGATCTCGTTGAGCGCTTCCTCACCGGACGAAACCGAAACGATCTCGTAGCCCTCATGGCGCAATTGGGCGGCGATGACATTGCGATTATGCGCCTCGTCGTCGACGACAAGAATGACGGCGGTATCGCCCTCGTATTTCAGATCAGCGCCCTGCACGAGACTGGAAGCATCCATGATTATGGTCTACACCGGGACAAGCACCGTTCAGCCCGGCGGCACACGCCGCACATGCCATCCATCGTAATAGGCTCTGACCAGAGAAACAAGCAGCGATGCTTGAATCGGCTTGTGAAACACGACGACGCCTTCGGGAACACCACCATTACGAACAATTTCTTCGTCATCCAGACCGGTGACCGCGATGATCTGCAGAGGACGATTCTGCGTACTGGAAACAAGCGTGTTAAGCATGTGGAAGCCATCCAGACCCGGCATGATCAGGTCGGTAATCAACACCTGCGGCGGACGCTCGCCGAACTTGATCAGGCCTTCGACGCCATTGCCCGCCACCCGCAGTTCGATTTTCGGCGAAATGCCTTTGAGCTTTGACACCAGCATTTGCCGCAGCACCTCGTCATCCTCGACGATCAGGACGCCAAAGGATTCCGCTGGCGCGCCGCAGGCTTCTTCCCGCGCGCGCAATTGCTCATCGACCGAGGAACGTAATATGCGGCGGTGCCCCCCGGGCGTTTTCCATGCACGCAAGCGACCCTGTTCAACCCAGAGTTGCACGGTACGCACACATATTCCCAAGGCATCGGCGGCCTCGCTGGTGGTACAGGAATGATCATTCATGGCATCTTGATTTCGTTTGCAATTTTTGACGCATCAATTATGATATTTATCAAATATACTCTTTAAATCATTTTTTTCAACTCTCTCTCACCCGACGACGGCCCGATTCGACGCCGCCCGCACTCGAAGGAGCGCCCATGATCCGCTGCCTCATCACGCTGCTCACCATTTTTTGTGCACTGCTGACAGGCTGCGGCCCGCAGGAACCGATCCGGATCGGATTCATCGGCGGCCTGTCCGATCGCAACTCGGACAACGGCCAGTCGGGCCTCAACGGCGTCACGCTCGCCATCGAGAACTTCAATCGCGCCGGCGGTGCCAACGGGCGCCTGGTCGAACTGATCGCCCGCGACGATGCGCAGAATGCCGAAACCGCGGCAAAGTCAGCGAACGAACTCGTCGGTGCCGGCGTCGAGGCGATCATCGGCCCCTTCACCAGCGGCATGGCCGAAGTCATCATACCGATCACCGGCAAAGCCGGCATTTTCGAGATCAGCCCGACCATCACATCGATGGCCTTCTACGGCAAGGACGATAATCTGTTCCGCATCAATCGGACGACACGCGACAACGCCGTCGATTACGCTGCCGTCATGGCACGCCGCGGTCTCGTGAACATTGCCATCGCCTATGACATTCGGAATCGCAACTTCTCCGAATCCTGGCTGAAGGAATTTCGCGAAGCGCTCGCGACACACCGGGGAATAATCGCCGCGGCGATCCCGTACGAATCGGCGGCCGACAGCGATTTCGACAGCATCGTCCGCGACCTGCTCAAATCGCGCCCGGACAGCCTCTTCTTCATCTCCGGCGCCATCGACGTCGCGCGACTTGCCAAGGCCGCGCGCAGTCAGGCGCCGAAACTGCCGATCGGTGCCAGCGAATGGGCGTCCACAGAACAGCTGATCGACCTCGGCGGTGAATTCGTCGAAGGCCTGCTGATCGTCCAGAATTACGACCGCGACGACCGCTCCCAACGTTTCACCGAGTTTTCCGAGGCGTATCTCAAGCGTTTCCAGCGCGCGCCGGGCTACAGCTCGGTTTCGGCGCACGATGCCGCCACCGTCCTGCTGACGGCGCTCAAGCAACGGCAGAAGAACGAAACGATCAAGGCCGCCGCCTTGCGCAGCGGCCCCTATCAAGGCTTGCAGCAAGAGATCGTCTTCGACCAGAATGGCGACACGCAACGCAAGGTCTATTTCACCCAGATCCGTTCGGGGCGCTACGTCAAGATAGAGTGACCTCAATGACAAGCAACTTACTCACCGCCCGGCTGCCTGCGCCCGGCCTTATCCAATCGCCTTTGTCATGACCGGAAAATCGCGGCTCGCCCGCCTGTATGATGGATGGAACGCTTCGCTGCGGGCACGCCTCGTCACCCTGAGCGTCGTTCCGTTGCTGGTCGCCTTCCCGATGATCATCGCCGTGATGGTCATCGTCGGTGGCGCCAGCTTCGATCGTCAACTGACCGTCAACGTCTTCGGCAAGGTCGAAGGCATGCGCACCTATCTCGACCACGTCGGTGCGCGCTCGATCGACTACCTCAAACAGCAGGCCACCTCCGACCGCATCACGACACTGCTTGCCGCCCACTTCGCGACGAAAAGCCATCGTCACGAACTGGCCGAAACGCTGAAATCGATCACGCAAAGCGAACAATTCGATTTCCTGATCATCGGCGACCGTTCCGGAAAAATCATCGCTTCCAGCCTGGGCAGCGAACGTAGCGGCACCTTGCCGGACACCTTCGTCACCCGCCAGGCGCGCACGGGCCTTCCCGCCTGGGCTTACGAAGTCCTGAGCGAGCAGCAGCTGCGGGCACTGTCACCGACGCTCGCCGAACGTGCCCGAATCGAATCGGGCAGCACTGTCGAGGGACGCGGTCTGCTGATCAATTTCGCCGTACATTTCCCGCTCTCCTCCCGCTATCCGGACACCATCCTGTTCGGCGGCATCCTGGTCAGCCGCAATTCCGGCCTGATCGATCATATCCGTGACATTGTCTTCCCGATCAACGCGCAGATTGGCAGCCTGTCGGGAACCACCTCGGTTTTTCTCGACGATCTGCGTGTCGCCAGCAACGTCCGCACGTCGGACGGCCACCGCGCAACCGGGACGCGGGCGAGCGGCGACGTGGTGCGCGACGTTCTCGTTGCCGGCAAGACCTGGGCGAAACATGCCTTTGTCGTCGATAACTGGCAAATTTCCGGCTATGAACCGCTGCGCGATGGCGACGGCAAGATCATCGGCATGATCTATGCGGGATTCCCGGAAGCCCCCTATGTCCGCGAAAAATGGTTCCTGCTCGGCAGCATCACCCTGCTGCTGGCGCTTTCCATGCTCGTGCTGACGATCCTGCATCTGCGCAGCGCCCAGCACCTGACCCGCCGCCTGCGCACGATCTCCGAGGCGATGACGGCGCTGCGCCAGGGCGACCATTCGGTGCGCGTCGGCCAACTCGGCGGCCAGGACGAGATCACCCAGCTCGGCGGCGACTGCGATGCACTGATCGTCACGCTGGCCGAACAGGAACAAGCCCAGCGTCATTACCAGGCGCAGATCATCGAAGAGATTTCGCTGCGCCGGGCGCTGTTCAACAATGTCCGCGACGGTATTGTCGTCCTCAACGACGATGGCAGCGTTTTCGAGGCCAATCAACGCTTCGCCGAGATGCTCGGCTATCTCCCCGAGGAAATCCTGGCCCGTCACGCCTGGGACTGGGAAGAGACCACGCCCGAGGAATCGCTGGCCGCGCTGCGCGCCGTCACGCGCAGCGGCGCAACGCACCAGCGCAAGCAACGCCGCCGCGACGGCAGCCGGTTCGATGCCGAAATCAGCGCTACCCGGATCGAATACGGCGAAAACCGTTTCATCCTCTGCCTCGAACACGACATCACCGAGCGACTGAGACTCACCGACGAACTCGAACGGCACCGCGACCACCTGCGCGAACTCGTCGACGCCCGCACGCGCGAACTCGAGACCGCCCTCAAGGAAGCCAAGCAGGCCAACAAGGCCAAGAGCGACTTTCTCGCCAACATGAGCCATGAAATCCGCACGCCGATGAACGGCATCCTCGGCATGACCGAAGTCCTCCTCGAGTCGCCGATATCGGCCGAACAACGCGATCACCTGCAAGTCGTCAAGGCCTCCGGCGACGCGCTGCTGGCGATCATCAACGACATTCTCGACTTCTCGAAGATCGAGGCCGGCCGGCTCGAACTCGAACACATTCCGTTCAACCTGCCCGACCTGATGCAATCGCTGATCGCGCGGCAACAACAGCCGGCCAAAGCCAAGGGACTGGCGCTGCAGCTACGCCTCGCCGACGACCTTCCGCCAACCGTGATCGGCGACCCCATCCGGCTCGGTCAGATCATGACCAACCTGCTCAGCAACGCGATCAAATTCACCGCGCAAGGCAGTGTCAGCGTCGAGGTCCGCCGCGACGGTGCCGATGACGGCCCTCACGCCAGGCTGCGTTTCTCGGTAACGGATACGGGTATTGGCATTGCCCCGGAAAAGCGCCAGGGCATCTTCGACGCCTTCGTCCAGTCGGACAGCTCCGTCACCCGGCGTTTTGGCGGCACCGGACTCGGACTCGCCATTTCCCGCGAACTCGTCGCACGCATGGGCGGAACGCTTGACCTCGACAGTGAACTCAACCGCGGCAGCTGCTTCCATTTTTCCGTCGACTGCCCGATTCCTCAATCGAACGATGCCCCGACGACGCCCGCCAGCACACCGGCACCAGCGAACACAGGCAGCGGCACGGGAGCCGCCCCGGTGGCCACGAGCACAGCCCGATGGAATATCCTGGTCGCCGAAGACAACAAGATCAACCAGCGGCTGATCTCGGCCATGCTGAGCCGCTCGGCGCACACCGTGACGCTTGTCGGCACCGGCAATGAAGTCCTCGCGCAGCTGGCGAAGGCGCATTTCGACGTCATCCTGATGGATCTTCAGATGCCCGAACTCGACGGACTGGAAACGACGCAGCGCATTCGCGCCGAGGAGGCCGCAAGCGGAAAGCACCAGCCGATCATCGCCCTCACCGCCGACGCCCTGGTCGGCGACAAGGAACGCTGCATCGCCGCGGGCATGGACGGCTACGTCGCCAAGCCCTTCAGCCGGCAGGAACTGCTGCAGACGCTGGCAAACGTCATCGACGCCGCAAAGACCGCAACCCGGGAAGACGCGGGCGCTTACAAGGCATAGGCCTGGTTGCGGCAAATCAGTGCCGCGAAATCGTCGGCGGGCACTGCCCGTGCGAAATAGAAGCCTTGCGCGCAATCGCAGTCATACTGCCTCAGGATCGCCAATTGCTCGGCCGTCTCGACGCCTTCGGCAACGACGCTCAGCTTGAGCCGGTGCGCCATCTCGATAATGCTGCGCACAAGCTCGGTACTCGCCGAGCAGGAGGTCAGATCGCGCACGAAACTCGCATCGATTTTCAACGTATCGATCGGAAATCGACTGAGATATGACAGTGACGAATAGCCTGTCCCGAAATCGTCGATCGCCAGGGACAGGCCCATGCGCTTGAACATCATCAGCGTCTCGACCGTGTCACCGTCATCGGAAACCAGGGCGCCCTCGGTTAACTCCAATTCGATCTCGCTGCCGGACACACCCCGCGCCGCCAGCACGCGGGTCAGCAGATCGACCGTATTCTGACGCTGGAACTGGCTGGCCGACAAATTCAGGGCGATGCAGGGCGGGGATATCGCCTTGCCACGCCATTCGGCGATCTGGCGACACACCTCGTCGAGCACCCATTCGCCGACGACATTGATCAGTCCCGACGTCTCGGCGAGCGGGATGAACACGCCCGGCGGCACCAGCCCGCGCACCGGATGCTGCCAGCGTAACAAGGCCTCTGCCCCAATAATGCGCCCATCATGCAGACTGACCTTCGGCTGATAATGCAGAAGGAATTCCTCGCGTTCGACGGCCCGGCGCAGATCCTGTTCCAGCGAAAGCCGCCGACCCGTCTCGGCATTCATCTCCGCCTGATACACCCGGTAAGTGTTGCGCCCACCCTGCTTGGCGTCGTACATCGCCGCCTCGGCATTGCGAAGCAGGGTTTCCGGCATGTCGCCATCGCGGGGGAAGCAGCTGATGCCAAGGCTCGGCGTCACGAAGACCTCGGTCGCATCGACCCTGACGGGCGATTCGCACGCCGCCAGAATCTTTTCCGCGACACGGCGAATGTCGTCCACACCGCTCACCATCGGCAACAACAGGGCGAACTCGTCGCCACCAAGACGCGCCAGCAAGTCCTCGCGACGCAGGCAGGTCATCACGCGGGAGGACATCGCCACCAGGAGACGGTCGCCGAAATCATGACCGAAGCTGTCGTTGATGTTCTTGAAGCGGTCGAGATCGAACATCACGATACCGCACATCAACTCGCGACGGTTCGCCTGCAGCAACGCCGTGCCGATATATTCCATGAACATCGTCCGGTTCGGCAGACCGGTGAGTGCGTCATGGAAGGTCGCGTGCCGCATCCGCTCGTCCGCCGCCTTCTGGCTGGAGAGATCGATGAACATGCCGACATACTGCTGCAGGTGCCCCTGCCGGTCGTGAACGGCGGAGACATTGAGGCGCAGCGGATAGCGAGTGCCGTCGTGCCGCCAGCCATCCAGCTCACCGCTCCACTTGTCCTCGTGCTGCAAATGCGCCCACAGCATCCCGCCTACCGGACTGTCCTCGTTCCAGGCAAAGAGATCCGAGCAGGACTGGCGCGCCACCTGTTCCGGAGCGAAGCCGGTCACTCGCGTGAATGCCGGATTCACCGACTGAATATTGCCATCGGCATCGGCAATGAAAATTGCCTCGGCGGAATTCTCGTAAATCTTCGTCAGTTGCGTGCTGTTGCGGCTCAGATCGTAGCGCTCGCAAGCCTCCGCCAGCGTCGCCCGCAACAATTCGTCGTTCCAGGGCTTGGCGATGAATTTGTAGATGTTTCCGTGGTTGACGGCATCGCTGATCGAGGCGAAATCGGAATACCCGGACAAGACCACGCGCACGGACTCGGGACACACCTCGCGCGCACGCGCCAGGAACTCGGAACCGGACATCCCCGGCATGCGCTGGTCCGAAAGAATCACGTGCACATCGTTGGCCGCCAGGACATCGAGCGCCTGCTCGCCACTCGATGCCGTCAGAATACGGTAAGGATCATGCCGGAGCAGACGAACGAGGGCACGAACGATGTATTCCTCGTCATCGACAATCAGCAAAGTATGTCTCATGAAAATCCTTGGTACGGCGACCACACGATCGCCCGGTACGCGCCTTTCCCTATCCGACAGCACCGCCAGGCAAGGGTTCATCCTGCCTGAGCGCGCTCACTGGTAATACCAACCGGAAGCATGCCCCTTGCTTCAACACGCTCTCGACCTCGATACGCCCGCCGTGATTCTTGACGATCCCGTACGACAGGGCCAATCCGAGCCCAGCCCCGCTGCCGACCGGCTGCGTCGTAAAAAAGGGATCGAAGACCTTGCCGATCGTTTCCGGCGACATTCCTATACCATTATCGGCAATCTCGACGCGAACCTGACCCGCATCGACCACGGCCGTACGGATGCGGATTCGCCCGCCCGGCCGATCGCCGATCGCCTGCACGGCGTTCTTCAAAACATGGCGGAATACCTCGATGATCTGCTCCGGCAGGCACTCGATCGGCGGCAGCGCCCCGAACTCCTTGACGACCTCCGCCGCCACCGGCATCTCCTCGCCGAGACGCTTGAGCGCCATGTCGATCCCCGCGTTGAGATCGAAGGGCTGCCAAGCCTCCCGGCTGTCGAGTTCGGCGAAGTCGCGCAAACCTTGCACGATGCGCGCGACACGGCGAATCCCGTCGCAGGACTCGTCAATCAGGCTGGGGGCGTCCTCGCGAATGTACTCGAGATCGAAGCGCTGCCGTACCGCACGCAAGGCGGCGGCGGTTTCCCCGGCCAGCGGAGCGACGATCTCTTCGTAAGCCGCGAGCCCCGCCGACAGGTCGTCAAGATACTTGCGCAGCGACCCGAGATTGGAGAGCACGAAACCGATCGGCGTATTGATCTCGTGCGCCACCCCAGCCGCCAGCTGACCGATCGACGCGAGTTTCTCCGACTGGATCAGTTGCGTCTGCATGGCTGACAGGGCCGCGTTCAACTCGCTCAATTCGATGCAGCGCCGCGACAATTCCGCCTCGGCCAGCTTTCTCGCCTGGATATCCTCCTCCATCTGGCGATTCGCGACATGAAGACGCTGCCGCAAGCGGGCCACCCGATCGACGGCCAACAGCTTGGTGCGCAATACGCCGTCATCGACAGTCTTGGGCAGCAAATCGTCGCCGCCGGCATCGACGGACGTCACGAAATTCTCGGTCGTCGCCACCGACGTCAGAAAGACGATCGGCGTCCACGCCCATGCCTGCGACGCCTCGAACAGCCGGATCTGATGCGTCGCGGCGAATCCGTCCATGACCGGCATCTCGATGTCCATCAGCACCAGGTCCGGCGCCAGTGCCTTGAATTTCTCGACGGCCACGGCACCATTTTCGGCACATGACACCTCATGCCCAAAATTTGCCAGACGCGCCGAAAAGATCGTCGAGGCTGAGCGAGAGTCATCGACGAGAAGAATTCTCATGGCCACCTCCGAACCCGCAGGAACCGACTACAGGGAAAATTCCGGCATTAATGCAGGAAATGATAAAAATGATACTACTTCCCGCAACAAATGCAAGCGTCGCGAAAACGCACGCCCTGACCGGTATCAGACGGGATCCGGACGATCCGGGGCAGGCTTGCCAAACGCCGGCGACAGCCATTGGTCGAGCACACGCTCGAGCACGTTGGCCGAGATGGGTTTCGAAATGTAATCGTTCATCCCGGCCGCAAGGCAACGTTCGCGATCGCCGGTGACGGCATTGGCGGTCATGGCGATGACCGGCACGGTACAGTGACGCGCCCGCAGTCGAGACGTCGCTTCGTAGCCATCCATGACCGGCATCTGGCAATCCATGAGAATCAGGTCGAAGTTCTCCATCGCGGCTCGCTCAAGCGCCTCCTGTCCATTGACCGCCGTCGCGACATTGACGACCCCCAGGCGCCGGAGCAAGCCTTTGGCGACGAGTTGATTGACGCTATTGTCCTCGACCAGCAAGACCCGGTACGGCTTGGCCTCGACGTCGCCCGTCGCGCTTTTCTCGGTTGCCGGCGCAACATCGAGCGTTTCGGGTACGACCAGCAAAGGAAGCTCGACCCAGAACGTCGCCCCTTGCCCCTCGACGCTGCTGAACCCCACCGTTCCGCCCATCATCTCCGCCAGTTGCTTGCTGATCGCCAGCCCCAGCCCCGTCCCGCCGAAGGTCCGTGTCGTCGAAGCATCGGCCTGGGCAAACGGCGCGAACAGCCGCGACTGCGCCTCGCGCGCAATCCCGACGCCGGTATCTTTCACCGCAAACCGCAGCACGACGCCGTCGGTCGAGGTACTTTCGAGCGACACGGCCAGAACGACCTCGCCGCTGCTCGTGAACTTGAACGCGTTGCCCAGGAAGTTATTGAGAATCTGGCGTAGCCGATGCGGATCGCCGCGCAGGCAACGCGGTAAATCGCCGACGATCTCCTGCCGGAAGGCGATATTTTTTTCACCCGCACGCACCGTGTAAAAAGCGACCAGATCCTCGATCAGGAGACGCAAATCGAAATCGAGCGTCTCGATCTCCAGCTTGCCCGCCTCGATCTTGGAAAAATCGAGGATATCGTTGATGATCGTCAGCAGTAACTGGGCGCTGTTGGCGAGCACTTGGGCATACTTGCGCAAGGTCGGCGCGAGATCGCCCTCGAGCAGAAGTTGCGACATGCCGATAATGCCGTTCATCGGCGTGCGAATCTCATGCGACATGGCGGCAAGAAACGCGCTTTTCGCATGATTGGCCGCTTCCGCCAGATCCTTGGAAACCTGGAGCTGGCGCCGAACCTCTTCCAACCGGACCAGCGACCGCAACAGCAAGAGGAACAAAATAATGACCGCCGCACTGACCGCCAGCGCCACCCCGACGACGTCGCGCCGGTGCGCGTGATAATCCGCCAGCACTTCGCCAAGGCTCTCGCCAACCACGAAATTCATGCCATACGCAGGCAGGCGGACATAGCCATACACGCGCTCGACTCCGTCGGTCGCCGCCACCTGCCGGAAGGTTCCGGAAATGGCCGCGTCGGGGCTTAGATAAGGGCTGTTGTGCAGCACCTTGCCGAAATATTCCTCAGCAGAGGGAAATCGTGCCATGAACTCGCCCGAATCGCGCACCATCGCCATGACACTGGCACCGGAGAGCTTCAATTTCCTGGCAAAGCCGGCGAACAAGTCCGGACTCACCGACAGAACGATGACGCCATCAAAAACGCCGTTACGGAACACCGGTCGCGTGAATTGAATCGACCACTTTCCCGACACCTTGCCCTGGAGCGGCTTGCTGATGAACAGCCGGTCTGTTTCCGGATTGTCGCGATGCACGCGGAAATGCTCGCGCTGGCTCAGGTCGGTGCGGTCGGTCGGTTTGGCGAGATTGGAAAAGGCGACGAATCCGTCCCGATCGATCACCGCCACCTGGAAGGAAATGTCACCGATGATGTCCTGCCGCCGCTGCACGAGTTCGGCAAAGGATTGCCAGTCGCCGGTCCAGTAGCTGCGCAAATCGAGCGCCAGTTCGTCGACACGCTTGAAGGCGGAATAGGAAAATTCGGCGAAGACCTGCGCCTGGACTTCCGACCGGAGTTCAGCCTCGTGAATGACGCTGTCTTTACTCCGCCCCAATTCGTAATAGGCAACCGCAAAAATCGCGGCCAGGCTGACAAAAGCCACGGCGCCGATCTTGAAGAGAAATTTCGGATAAAGGCGTTTCATGAAATGGTCGGAGCCCATCCTTGCATTAATGCCCAATAATTAATGCCCGATTCGTGCGTCTGTCGTCCCAAAAACCAGAGGCGATACGGCACTCTAGCAACAACGGCTGTCATCGGCAAACACCGCCGGCGAGCGACCGGTGCGTTGCCGTCAATGACATGAGAATCAAACGCACGCGTCGCGACACCCATACTATGCTCATGGGAAATCGATTTTTTGATAAATTCGGTCCTGGCGACGTTAGCTGTACGGCATGATTGCCGATGCAATGTCGCCGAACGCCCCCATTTTCACCACAGGACACCCACATGCAAGAACGCAACGCCGCACTCACCACTGATCAAAAAGCCCTCGCCGTCAACCTCGACAAATACAAGTACGGCACCATCGTCGAGATTGGTGCGGGACAGGAAGTGGCGCGTCGTTTCTTCCAGGTCGGCGCTGCCGCCGGCACCATCGCCAAGACCATGTCGGCCTATGACATGGCGGTCAGCGACGACATCTATGGCCAGGTCGACCGCTATGTCAGCCGCGAACGACTCCTGCAGATGCTCGACAAGGAGTTCACTCAAGTCGTCACACGCCTCAGCGACGTACGGCCGAAGAACACCACCTTCTTCGCTTATGCCGCAACGGTCACCGCGCGCAGCTTCAAGCAGACGAACGAATGCCATGGCTGGGTCGGGGTCCGCCTGCAACTGCATCCTGGCGCCGAACCGAGCGACGTCATCCTGCACGTGCGCATGCTCGACCACGAGAACGCGCAGCAATCCGAAGCGCTCGGCATCCTCGGCGTCAACCTGATCCACGGCGCCTTCTTCCTGCACCAGAAGCCGGACTGGATCGTCGAGTCGCTCGCCGATGGGCTCGGACCGGAGCGTATCGAAGTCGACTCGATTCATTTCTCCGGAACGTATTTCGAGGAAGTCGAAAACCGGTTGATGAACCTTCACCTCGTGCGCAGCAAGCTGACACGGGCGGTCGTCTTCAATCCTGCCGGCGAAGTCGTCGTGCCCGGCGCGCTCTTCTATCGCAAGCCGGTCATGGTGATGCGCGGACATTTCAAGCCGGTCACCAACGTCAACATCGACATGATGGCCTCCGGCCTCAAGCAGTTCAGCCAGCTCGCCGCCGTCGACGCCAACCAGATCGTCTCGCTCGCCGAAGTGACGATGAACTCGCTGATCCGCAATGACAACGTCGATGACGCCGACTTTCTCGCGCGCATCGACCTACTCGCCTCGCAGGGCTACACGGTCATGATCTCCGACTACCTGCGCTATTTCCGCCTGCGTGATTACCTGCGGCGCTATACGCAAAAACCCATCGGCATCGTGCTGTCGGTGCGCGACTTTCACTACCTGTTCGACGAGAAGTACTACGAAGGCCTGGAAGGCGGCATTCTCGAGGCATTCGGCAAACTCTTCCCGGACAACACCTACGTCTATGTTTACCCGTCGCGGCCGCGCGGCACCGAAGCAGCGGCACAGATCACGCTCGACAATGTCGAGGTTCCGCGCAAGCTGCGGCACCTGCTCGCGCATCTCAAGGAAAATGACAAGATGCTGGCGCTGATTCCGCTCGACGACCGTCACATGCACATCGATGCGGCCGAAGTGTTGACCAACCTGCGCCATGGCCGCGGCAGCTGGGAAAACGACGTGCCGGAAGCGGTTGCTCGCCATATTATTGCCAACCGACTGATGGGCTACGACAGCGAATAGGTCCGCCGCGAACGGCCGACCGGCGACGGCCATCGACCGCGCTGGTCCCCCACAAGGAAAAACCCGGACAAGTGAAACACCTGTCCGGGTTTTTTGTCGTAATGACTTCGGCGTATATCAGAACGGGATATCGTCATCCATGTCGTCGAAGCTCGCCTTCTTGGCCGCCACCGGCTTCGCACCGCCGTAGGACGGAGCCGGCGCGGCCGGTTCGCCGCCGCCGTAGGACGACGACGGTTCGCCCATGCCCTGACGGCCGCCGAGCATCTTCATTTCCTCGACGACGATCTCCGTCGTCTGGCGCTCCTGGCCGTCCTTGTCCTGCCACTTGCGCGAACGCAGCCGGCCCTCGACATAGACCTGCGACCCCTTCTTCAGATACTGGCCGGCGATTTCGGCGAGCTTGCCGAAGAACACCAGACGGTGCCACTCAGTCGCCTCCTTGCGCTCCCCGCTCGACTTGTCGCGCCAGCTATCGGTCGTCGCCAGGGACACATTGACGATGGCGCTGCCATCGGCACCATACCGAGATTCCGGGTCGCGCCCGAGATTACCGACGAGAATCACTTTGTTGACCGAGGCCATGCTGTCTCCAATAAAACGAAAGGGGTTAGCTGAAAACCCGGATTATAAGGGAAAGATTCAGGCCGCCGCTTGTCTGCGTGAAGGCGGCGGCACCAAGCCCCTCGCCAGCCACAGCCACGCCGCTGCCAGCACGGCGCAGGCGGAGAAAACCGCATCGCCACCGAAATGCTGCAGCAACCAACCGCCGACACCTCCGCCGACGAACAGCCCGATCGCCTGGGTGGTGTTATACACGCCGAGCGCCAGGCCCCGCTGCCCCGCCGGCGCAATCCGCGAGACCAGCGACGGCAGCGTCGCCTCGAGAATATTGAAGGCGACGAAAAACGACAGGATCAAGCCCGCCAGCACCCAGCCATGATCGCGACCGAAAATGAAGCCCACTTCGGTCGCCAGCAGCAGTCCAATGGCGCCGATGAACACCGGCTTGATCTTGCCGTGGCGTTCTGCCCGGATCACCGCCGGGACCATGAAGGCGAACGACAGCAGCACGGCCGGCAAATAGACTTTCCAGTGCTCGGCCAGCGGCAGCGCGGCCGCCTGCTTGAGCGCGGCCGGAATGACCATGAACATCGCCATCTGCATCAGGTGCAGGGAGAAAATGCCAACGTTCAGCCGCAGCAGTTGCGGATCGAGCAACACGCGCAAATTCCTCGCCTCGGGCACCGCCGGGCGGGCCGGCGCAGCCGGCACGACCCAGGCAACGACAGCGATCGCCGCCAGCGACAGGATGCCGGTGAGCAGAAAAATGCCATGCAGACCGACCGCGGCGTACATCAGCGGCGCCAGAACGAGAGAACCGGCGAACACCAGCCCGATCGAAGAACCGATCATCGCCATGACTTTGGTCCGATGCTCGTCACGCGTCAGGTCGGCGGCCAGCGCCGTCACCGCCGCCGAAATCGCACCGGCGCCCTGCAGTATCCGTCCGGCGATCATCCAGTACAGATCCTCGGCCTGCGCCGCAACCAGGCATCCGGCGGCAAAGAGCAGCAAGCCGAAAACGATCACCGGTTTACGCCCGTAGCGATCGGACGCGACGCCGAAAGGAATCTGGAACACCGCCTGCGTCAGCCCATAGGCGCCGAACGCGATGCCGATCAGCGTGTAATTGTCGCCACCCGGCAGTTGCTGCGCCGCCACGGCGAAAACCGGCAGGATCAGGAACATGCCGAGCATGCGCAAGGCGAAGACCGAGGCCAGCCCGAGGCCAGCGCGACGCTCTGACGGCGTCATGGGATCGTGAGACAAGGAACGCATCCGTCGGAAAGAAATCGAAAAATCGAAAGGAGACATTGACACAGCGGAACGCCGATTGGTTCGCGCTGTCGGAAGTGCGTATATTAAGCGGTTTTTCCTTTGCGCCCGGCACGAATGCAACGACGCCCGGGCCGGTTGAACCAGACACACCTCATTGCACCAGGCATCTCATGGACGGACTCCAGGAAATTCGCATCCGCGGCGCACGCACGCACAATCTCAAGAACCTCAACCTCGACCTGCCGCGCAACCGACTGATCGTCATCACCGGCTTGTCCGGATCGGGCAAATCCTCGCTGGCCTTCGACACGCTCTACGCCGAAGGCCAGCGCCGTTACGTCGAATCGCTCTCGGCCTACGCGCGCCAGTTCCTGCAAATGATGGACAAGCCCGACGTCGACCTGATCGAAGGTCTGTCGCCGGCCATCTCGATCGAACAGAAGGCAACCAGCCACAACCCGCGCTCGACCGTCGGCACCGTCACCGAAATCCATGACTACCTGCGCCTGCTCTTCGCCCGCGCCGGGACGCCGTTCTGCCCCGAACACGGCCTGCCGCTCGACGCGCAGACGGTCTCGCAAATGGTCGATCATGTCCTCGCGCTGCCGGCCGAAACCAAGCTGATGATCCTGGCGCCGGTCGTCGCCAACCGCAAGGGCGAACAACTCGACCTCTTCGCCGACCTGCGCGCCCAGGGCTTCGCCCGCCTGCGCGTGGACGGCGCCATCTACGAGATCGACGCGCTGCCGAAGCTCGCCAAGACGCAGAAACATACGATCGATGTCGTCGTCGACCGCCTCAAGATCCGAGACGACATGCGCCAGCGACTCGCCGAATCGTTCGAGACAGCGCTGCGCCACGCCGACGGCCGCGCCATCGCGCTCGAAATGGACAGCGGCAAGGAACACTTGTTCTCGGCCAAATTCGCCTGCCCGGTCTGCGCCTACTCGCTGCAGGAACTCGAACCGCGCATCTTCTCGTTCAACAACCCGATGGGCGCCTGCCCGAAGTGCGACGGTCTCGGCGTCATCCAGTTCTTCGATCCCAAGCGCATCGTCACCCAGCCCGAACTTTCGCTGGCCGCCGGCGCCATCCGTGGCTGGGATAAGCGCAACCAGTTCTACTTCCAGTTGCTGACCTCGCTCGCCGACCACTACGACTTAGACATCGACTGCCCATTCGACACCCTGCCCGAGCGGATCCGCGACATCGTCCTCTACGGCTCCGGACACGAGGTCATCCGCTTCCGTTATCTCAACGAAAAAGGCACGCGCTTCGACCGCGACCATATTTTCGAAGGCATCGTCCCCAACCTCGAACGCCGCTACAAGGAAACCGATTCGGTCGCCGTACGCGAGGAACTCTCCAAACTGATCAGCAACAAGACCTGTCCGAGTTGCGACGGCGCCCGCCTGCGCGAAGAAGCGCGCCATGTGCGCATCGGCAGTGGCGAAGGTGCCCTGACGCTGCACGAAATCAACCGCCTGCCGCTCGGCGGAACACGCGACTACTTCCTCGGACTCAAGCTCAGCGGCAACCGCGCGCAGGTCGCCGAGAAAGTGCTCAAGGAAATCGTCAGCCGTCTGCAGTTCCTGATCAACGTCGGCCTCGACTACCTCTCGCTCGACCGTTCGGCCGAAACGCTCTCCGGCGGCGAGGCGCAACGTATCCGGCTGGCGTCGCAGATCGGCTCCGGATTGACCGGCGTCATGTACGTCCTCGATGAACCCTCGATCGGACTGCACCAACGCGACAACCACCGCCTGCTTGAAACGCTGCACCACCTGCGCAACCTCGGCAACACCGTCATCGTCGTCGAACACGACGAAGACGCCATCCGCAGCGCAGATTATGTCGTCGACATCGGGCCGGGTGCCGGCGTCCATGGCGGCAGCATCATCGCCGAAGGCACACCGCAGGAAGTGATGGACAACCCGGCCTCGGTCACCGGCGACTACCTCTCCGGCCGCCGCCGCATCGAAGCGCCCGGTGCACCCCGGCCCGCCGACCCCGAACGGCAGCTCCGGATCATCGGCGCCCGCGGCAACAACCTCAAGAACGTCACGCTCGAATTGCCGGTCGGCCTGCTGACCTGCATTACCGGCGTTTCCGGTTCGGGCAAATCGACGCTAATCAACGACACCCTCTACGCCGCAGCCGCCCGACATCTTTACGGCTCGACGGCGGAACCGGCCGAGCACGACCAGATCACCGGCCTCGACCACTTCGACAAGGTCATCAACGTCGACCAATCGCCGATCGGACGCACGCCGCGTTCAAACCCGGCCACCTACACGGGGCTGCTGACGCCGATCCGTGAACTCTTCGCCGGCGTGCCGGAATCCCGTACGCGCGGCTACGGCCCCGGCCGCTTCTCGTTCAACGTCAAGGGCGGGCGTTGCGAGGCCTGCCAGGGTGACGGCGTCATCAAGGTCGAAATGCACTTCCTGCCCGATATCTACGTCGCCTGCGACGTCTGTCACGGCCATCGCTACAACCGGGAGACGCTGGAAATCCGCTACAAAGGCAAGAACATCCACGACATCCTGCAAATGACCGTCGAGCAGGCGCGCGAATTCTTCGACGCGGTGCCGGTTGTCGCACGCAAGCTGCAAACGCTGGTCGACGTCGGTCTCTCCTACATCACGCTCGGCCAGAGCGCGACGACGCTCTCCGGCGGTGAAGCCCAGCGTGTCAAGCTTGCCCTCGAACTCTCCAAGCGCGACACCGGCCGCACGCTCTACATTCTTGACGAGCCGACCACCGGACTGCATTTCCAGGACATTGAACTTCTGCTCGCGGTCCTGCACCGACTGGCCGATCACGGCAACACCGTCGTCGTCATCGAGCATAACCTCGACGTCATCAAGACCGCCGACTGGATCGTCGATCTCGGTCCTGAAGGCGGGCACGGCGGGGGAAAAATCCTGGCGACGGGAACCCCGCAAGCCATTAGCAAGATTGGCGCCAGCCACACCGGACGCTTTCTGAAACCGCTTATGAAGCGCATTCCGGGGGGGCGATAGCGAAAAAAACAACAAAATCGCCAAATTCTTCGCGAAAACCCGCGCCAACCCTCTTCACAGCTTGCATATGAAATGTAAGAATCTTCGCCGAGTACCAGACCGGCTCTCAACAATCACCAACAGGAGATACCATGAACAAGTCTGAATTGATCGATGCCATTGCAGCAAAAACCGAACTCTCGAAGGTTGCTTCCGGCAAGGCGCTTGACGCCGTCGTCGAAGCCATCGTTCAGGCTGTTGCCAAGGGTGACGGCGTAAGCCTCGTCGGCTTCGGCTCCTTCAAGGCATCGGCTCGTGCCGCTCGCGAAGGCAAGAACCCGAAGACGGGCGAAAAGATCAAGATCCCGGCAACCACCGTGCCGAAGTTCAGCGCTGGCGCCACGTTCAAGGCCGCCGTTGCCGCCGCCAAGGGCAAGAAGAAGAAATAAGTTTGATTTGCAGAGCCGGAAAGGGCTTGCCGCGTGCAAGCCTTTTTCGTTCGAGGGGCTCTGTAAAGCCAATTAGCATTTGACGCGCAGTGATGAATTTCGTAGAATGCGCGCTCGACGTGGGGGGGTAGCTCAGCTGGGAGAGCGCCGCGTTCGCAATGCGGAGGTCGTGAGTTCGATCCTCATCCTCTCCACCACAAAATTCAAAGCCCAACCGGCGACGGTTGGGCTTTTTTTTGGTTCATCGCGCCTTGCCGGGGAAAGCAGCCTTGATCTTCAGAAAGAAATAGGCGGAGTCACGGAATCCGTAGGCGGAACGCTTGATGACCTTGATCTTGTTATAGAAGTGGCCCCGTTCAGTTGGACAGAATTCCGGTTTTCTTAAGTGATATCTCTGCCGGGTTTTAAGCCGCCGCGGCGAGCGGCGGCTTGCTGAGGTTGAAGTAAGCCGTGTCGGGAGTGTTTCCGTCAAGCGTTGAATGCGGACGACGACGGTTGTAAAAGTCAAAATATCTGTTCAAAGCCTGCCTGGCGATCGAAACGGTGTCATAGCCGTGCAAATAGACCTCTTCGTATTTCACTGATTTCCAGAGGCGCTCGACGAAGACATTGTCACGCCAGTAGCCCTTGCCATCCATGCTGATCGCAATGCCGTTCTGTTCGAGCACGCTGATGAAGGCTGAGCTGGTGAACTGACTTCCCTGATCCGTGTTCATGATTTCTGGTGGTCCGTATTTCAG
Source organism: Propionivibrio dicarboxylicus (assembly GCF_900099695.1). Taxonomy (GTDB): domain Bacteria; phylum Pseudomonadota; class Gammaproteobacteria; order Burkholderiales; family Rhodocyclaceae; genus Propionivibrio; species Propionivibrio dicarboxylicus. The sequence continues at coordinate 26,250 of NZ_FNCY01000007.1, forward strand.
GATCGCCTCTTCCAAAGCCTCGACGCAAGGGGCTGCGGTGAGCGTATTGGACAGCCGCCAGGCCAAGACGCGGCGGGTAGCCCAATCCAGCACGGCAGAGAGATACACAAAGCCTCGCTGCATCGGAACATAGGTTGTATCCATCGCCCAGAACTGGTTTGGGCGATCAATGGAGAGGCCACGCAAGCGGTAGGGGTAGATGCGGTGCGCTTGGTTACGCCGGCTGGTGTTGGCCTTGCGGTAGATGGCTTCAATGCCCATCTTCTTCATCAGCGTACCGACATGCTTGCGGCCGATTTCTACGCCTTCGAGCTTGAGCATATCGCGCAGCATGCGAGCACCGGCAAAGGGATGCTCCAAATGAAGTTCGTCCATTCTTCGCATCAGTCGAAGTTCATCCTGCGGTATCGGCTGTGCCTGGTAATACACCGACGACCGCGATAAATCGAGAAGTTGTACTTGCCTCACCACCGGCAATTTATGATTCCTGTCGATCATTTCTTTGCGCTCGCATCGCCGATGCGACCGAGCGCGCCGGCCAAAAAATCGATCTCCAGCGCCTGCTGGCCAATTTTTGCATGGAGGTCTTTCAGGTCCGGTCCGGCAGACTGCTTCTCAGCAACGCTGGAAAAAACGCCAGAGGCGTTTTCCAGGAGTTGCGTCTTCCATTGGGTTATTTGGTTCGCATGAACATCGAACTTCTCCGCTAACGCGGCTAAGGTCTCATCGCCTTTGAGGGCTGCGATTGCCACTTTGGCTTTGAAGGCGGCTGTGTGGTTACGGCGGGGTCTTCTCATTGCTTCTACTCCTGGTTCGGCGATTTCCATCGCACATTGGAGCAGAGATTTCACTTAACCGCCTGACCTATTTCGCGGGACCACTTCTCTTCATGACAAATCTCCTGCCCGTTAGGGTTTCAAATTTGCCAGAAATCTCTACTTCTCGCCGCTTCGGCTTTCCGGGAGGACGTCAGAAACTTGAGAAGATCACTCACTAAGCCATTGCCTCAATACATCAAAAACCTCTCTGTTTGATTCTACTTCTTCAATTCTTGGCATGGAAGATCTGGAGGCCACAATAAGAGGCACTTGATCATCCGTCAGAGCAGCGGATATTACGCACGGTGAGTCAAATTGAGCCGATTCTCTGGCACACCACATAGCCTGCCTGAGGGGATGGTCAGAAAATATAATGATCTGAGGCTCAACTTCGTTTTTTTCGAATTGATCCAATAGGTCAGAGAGTATATTTTCTGTCAGCTGTAAGTTTCGAGAGTATTGTTCTGCGATGCTACCCGTCCCTTGTGCAGGAGGATGAGGCAAAGGCAAGTGAGCGAACAATACCCCACCATCGAGAAGCGTTGGCGCACGCCACAAGCTGGCAAGAACTTGGTCTCTAAGTTCTTGCCATGCTTCATGAGAGCGCTCCTGACAGCGACGCCCCGTCGGTTCGATCTGCACCCCGGATAGTCGTACCGCAGCACAAGCCCATCGATCACCATCAAATATTGCCCTAGGTGCAACTACAGATCGCTTGCAATAACGCAGGCCCTGAATTGCACAATATGGTTGAAAAAAACCCACTACATCTACATCATTTCTACGAACCTCTATTTTTGAAAAATCAAGCACTGCCGTTTGAGCACAAATGCGCGATAGACCACAAGCGCGTGCTTTCCGAAAATCCTTGTCAGCGAAAAGTACGGGTACCACTTCAGCGGTTGAGTTGTACGCCGGCGTCACGGGCTTATAGCTTACTGTCAATCCGTGGGAAACCAACACCCTTTGCAGTCCTTGACTGGCCTGGGCGTTTAACTCGTCCAACAACAAGACCACCATTGCGGTCTTTCTTGAATACTTTGATCCCCCAGTGGGTAGCCATACAACGGGTTCTGCAAAGATGTACCCGAAGATCAAAGTAGATGCTACGATCAAAGAGGGTAATATTCCCACCAAGCCACGCAATTTCCCCCAGAGCGTGGCCGAAGCAGCATAATTAGCCCACAATCCAAAAAAAAACAGCGTCAGAAACGCTATCGCAGTCGTAGCCACACCAAACTCCTGGACCACAACCCCCTCGTAGCCACACCAAAGGCCGATTATTAGACTCACCCACAACCAGCGCCGAGCGAAAACGTAGACTTGGCCTAGCTCAACCCAACGCATAACAGCGAGCACAAGCCCGGATGCGATAAAATAAACAAATAGAAAGAGATCGTTAAAGGTGAAGTCATAGATCCCGTGATAGAACTTCCCGAGCAAAGTTGGAGCAAACAAAGCCACTACAGCGGCACTTCCAGCAGAAATGTCCCAAAGCAGTTCTCTGTCCGCCACCTTCAATTGCACTTCTCCAACAACGCCAGAATCCGATGCCCACCAGAAAGGCTTATCTCCTCCTGCAATTTGAAGCCCGCGCTCAAAAAAGCTTGCCTTTGTTTGTCAAGACTAAAGTCGTCCGCATTCCTGCACCGTTGCGCGCAAAGTTGCAGGAGTTGCGAGTCTGTAGGGGCCAACCATTCTACGATTAACCAACGTCGAGAGCACGCTGCCGCAAAGTGCGCCACATTTTCCAAGCTTACCGCGGCGGAAACAGCCAGATGGTGCAAAAGGGCGAGCATCAACACAACGTCTGCGCAAGATTGCAGACGCTGCATAAGCCCAGGATGCTCTTCCCCCCCCCAGCCACGCCCCGAATGTATGTCATCTAACCTTGCCAATACCGGAAAAAGCGCTAGGTTATTCCTACGCTGAAGGTACATGGATTGCACTGCGTCGTGATCCCCATCGAGAGCAATCACTTTTGACCCTACGTCCAGTGCTAATTGCGAAAACTCTCCTGAATTACACCCCAAATCCAGGCTCCAAGAGGGGCATAGACGAACAAGCCATTGTGCCACCTGCTCACGCTTTTCCTTCAATGCGATCGCACTGTAATGATTTCGATCCGACGTGTATCGACTCCAAAGTGTTGAGCATTTCGATAAAGGCCGTACGCTATCGAGCATCCAGCGCAGAGACGTAATCAGGCGTCGACGATAAATCGGTGTTCGAACATGCGCGGGACCTAATTGACCAGAATCAGCGGATTGAGAGTTCCCGTCAACCACTAATGGCCAGCAGCGTGATAAAAACCTCCGCCAACCCAATGTCTCTCGAACAAACTCTGGCTGCGCGCCCTCGCGAAACATCCTAAACACGTCGCGCGATTCCATACCAGTTGTGCGCGCTAACCAAAGTGGTGAAATGAAGTGTCGAACAAACTGTCCTGCCGCCCACCAGGCATGGGTCCGCATAGGCTCCAGCGATGTCAGATCGCAAAAAACCGGCTTACATCCGTCAAAGATGACATTCCACGCACTAGCATCTTTGAGATCAGCGTCAACTCCATTGGCCCGTTCTAACAAATCCAGAGTCAAACAAGCCGCGTCAAACAGTTGGGCGCCACACCACTCTTCGGGAGAAGTCACGAAGGGAATTCGTGGAGAACACAAGCAGCGTTGATCAAGCCAATCAAAGGAAATCAGCATCCCTTCGTTTGCCCAAATTCGAGCGTGTTTGCCATAAAGGGGGTGGTTTGCAGGCATCTCCTCATATAAGAGACGATGCACTACCCCAACCCCCAATTCCAAGCGAGCTTGAGGGTCCCTCATTTGCCCTTGATCCAGTCAATCAGATTTCTTATAGCCCGAATCGGATTGCGAACAAAAATCAGCACAGCCCCAACACCCGCAATCAGGCCCTGCCAGATCAACATGCCACTACCAGGATCTACGTAAGCCCAAGCGCTCTCCGCAAACGTCAACCAGAGGAATGTAATGCGGAGCACAATTCGTAGGAAGAAAGCTCCATCTGCTTGGTATTTACACTGAGTCAGCCGTTCGAATTCTTGCATTCTGTAAATCATTCATAAAGATATCTTGTTGACACAGGTCGGAGTCGCCTCTAAAGACGACATCCACAGCCTTATGCGACAAGTCTGGCGAAATGCCGACGATCACCGTGTTCCAGCGACGAGGGCAAACTGCAGTGGACAGAGTTCTTGCTATGAGTAGCACTAAGTCTATATATCCGTGCCCACATACACGAAGGAAAACTCACATTTTCCGCCTCCGGCAATCTTGCTCGACGGCCTCTAGCTCCTTCAAGTAGCGAGGGAGTCAGCATGGACGCAATTTTCCGGACCGCAAATCGAACGGCGACAGAGAAACAGCCACTGCACATGGCCAACATACCCACAATAGACATTGTACCAGCACGACTTCAACCTAGTTACCCAGCGAGAAGTAGCAACGCAAGCTATTCTCGGGTGCCATCACTCTTTCCGAATTACCTACACAGAAGAGCTTATCGAGGCTGATAATAAGTTCGTCGAGCAGCGCGAATCAACTGCAAACGTAGATGCCACTGCTGAAAACCGCAGCCCTGGTGCCCGTTAGCATTTAGAAACATCCGCTACAGACCAGTCAAGAATCTCATTGCACTAACAACGTGCCAATTATTCTTGCCCATACGCCGACAAATGTCGGCACCTTCCAAGTACATATAGAAGCGACGAGAATCAAAGCCGCCAACTTGCTGAAATGCTTCCCTACGGAACGCTATAAACATGCCTGCTACCCAGTCCACTTGATACGGCGCAGATTGGATATCGTAGTCCGATTTGCGTTGTCGAAATACTACGCGCCGTGCAAATCTAAAAAATGTAGGAAACCTCCTCGCACTATCCTCAACCGCCCCCTCTGCAGACAAAACCACAGGCGCCACTGCTGCAACCGATTTACTCTTGAATGGATCTAATAAGACAACGAAATCCAACGATTGAATCCGGATATCTGGATTAACTACTGCAAACCAAGCAGTACTTGCATACTCAAACGCCGCGTTATGGTTCTCTCCAAAACCTTTAGGTGAAGCATTACGAATGATATGTAACGGAAATACGAAGCCTTGGTACAAAGACTCATCTTCCGGAAGATTTACGGTAATAATTACTTCAAAGTTTCGTTGTGATAACGCAGCTAAGTCGTTCAGCAACTCTCTGACAAGAGCGGCCTGACCGTGACTGACGATAGAAAGTGTAATTTTCTCTGCTGACTGGAACATAGACGATTGAGTATCAAAACATATAAGGAACCAACGAGCGGCATCAGCTAAGGTCGATGGAGGAACCTAACCGACGAATCTCATCATTCGCGCTAGCGTAAGCCGCAACCACATCTCTCGGAGGCGAATACTGAAAAGGACTACCCTCATCTCCGTGTCGCGGGAGCGACTGCACAAGAGCATCAATATCGGGATGAAACCGCGCACCGCCAGTGAAGAATTCCCTAAACACCGGTCGATCAAGTAATTCAACAGGCATCTTGGCTAATAATGCAGATGCAATTGGCCGCCCGAATCCTTCCTGTTCTGCGGCCGATGCTAATACATCAACGCAATTCATAAAATCATTCAGAGTCACATCATCACTTTTGACCAGTTCAATGCGAAGATCAGGGAAAAGCTTACAAATATAACTGAAGTAATCAGTTAGGTGCCCATAAACACGAAAGACTAGGTTCTGCGACAGTACGGCACGCCGAACTGCTTCAAATAGTCGTTCGTAATTCTTTTTACTGGAATCAGTGCCTAACAAACCCACGCATGTGACGCCATCTAGCTTACGCCCCACTAGGTCAATCGCAGCTGGGGCCGGAAAACGATTCGGCGCAAAAAACATCCTATGATCCGGAATTCCAAGATCCGCAATAAAGGGCATGGCATCGCTGCGATTAATGTATCCAATTCGACAGTTAGACAGGAGCAATGACCATCGGAGCAAACACTTTTTAAACCGTGCAAGTTCTCCGATTTCGAATGGATACGCGTCATGCAGTATAATCAATTGCGTATCGAAAAATGGAATCGGATGTGATGTTGGGGTGTACAACAGATCTCCGCGCCGATTCGAAATTCGAAGCCGACGCAAATACTCCATTACCGAACAGCCAACGACCTCGGTGTTAGGAAAAGCCATTTTTACCCGCTTTTCCAGAGACGGGCGAACCAATATTGTTCGAACGAGATCAACATTTTCATTCAAATAGTCGAGCCCGTAGAAAAACAAGCCATTAGTTGCTTTTATATGGAACAGATTTGCCGTTATCACAAAAAACTCTTAGTAAGTATATTCTGGAAAATTATTTTCAACCCTACAACAATTTGTCAAGAGGCGATAAAAACACAACATAGCAAGAAACCTAATTAAAAAACTTCGCCAATCCATTGATGTCCTAAAGCCTAACGCGGAACTCTAAACTTCGCGACGAGCAAATGCATAATTAAAAACAACACACACGAATAAGTAAATAAAACAAATGCACCATACCAACCTGGTATTAACAGTACGAGCACCATATACCAAAATATATCTTTAGAAATTTCATTTCCGGATACCATTCTGAAAGCTAAAGAAGATACCAGCACGAGACCAGTTCCATAAATCACATGAAAAATGCAAAAATACGGCAGAACGAAAAACCATCCAATAAATGTAGGATTTGAATTCCAATTCTCAACCAATGAAAATGGATCTAATATATTAGCTATCGCTTGCCCAATATCAAGCTTATGAGGCTCAGAAAATAGCCTATCGAAAGCTAAGGAATGCAGCCCTTCTGCCCAAAACGGATAGACATTCCCGTCCATGACCATCCGCTCTAATTCAGTTGACAATTCATAAGTAGAAATCGCACTAGAAATAAGCTGAATACGATTACCAATCTGTGAAATCGCAATCTCGAGCAGGGAAATAACATCAACATCAACATGTTGAGAGAGAAAACCATCTACAGTTACATCATCCAGAAAGGCGTAATAGCGGACAAAAATTTTTCCAAAGTACAAAACGGGATATGCCACGACGCAAGCGAAAAGAATAGCTAAAAATCTAGGGAATGTTAATCTACGCTTCCTAACAAGCTGGCAAGACTCGATAAACACAATTGTCAAAACAATGCCAAACCAACCACGAAGCAAATTCGAAACCAAGTTTACTCCCAGGTTGTATTTAAAATACTTCTCGTCTCTGTACGCACCATAATATAGTAAAAAAATAACATCAATGGGAATAAGAACCCAAATTTGAGAAATAAGTGAAGCATCGCTGGCGCCAGAACCAGCCAAACGTGACCCGCTAAAAAAGGAATATGCCGCAAAAGAAATTTGTAACACCAATATCAAAATGCCAATTCTATCAATTTCAATTTGGCTCGGAACAACACGGAACGAGATCGGGAAAATTCGATAAGAAAAATTGAAGACAATGAGATTAAAATATACAAACGACATCACAAGCAATACAAGAATGAAGAAAATTGGTGTACTCTCACCAATTTGCACAACGTTGGTTTCACCGTACAACCTATTTGTCGAAAAAATTAGCACCGAATAATAGACGTTAATCACCACATGCGCCAACAACCATATCAATCTCGGCTTTCTTCTGAAAATACTGGCCAATGTCATATCCTAGCAATAGTCGTTAACAAATATAAAAATATGGGATAAAGCCATTAAAAACAAAACTCCACTCAACAGACACCTGTCGAACAACATACACAACTCGCAATTTTACAGAGTCCTAACCTTTATAAAATCACGAAAAATTGATTTCGCATGATTAAGAAAATACGGCACCGCAGCAACGACAAGAAATGGGTCTACAAATAATAGAAGCGTAAGAAAACCAAAATATATCTGCAAAGTTATCGACTTAAGCGTTTTATCATCAACCAGGACAATTTCTTTTGCCCCAAGGTAGTGCAATAACTTAATTACCAAATGCGGCATCGCGGAAAAAACAAAATACAGACAATTCGGCCCAAGCAGTATAATCCTTGAGACAATTTTTAATCCATTTAATACAATAAAGGTAATAATTCTTGCACGAGGAGACCGGAGTTCGTTGTGTATTATAAAAAAGGGAACAATGCAAGCAGTGATAGCAATAGATTTTAGAATATCTCCGCCGCCGAGAGATGCCAAATAGTAGAACACAAAAAATACTACCGGAACACGATAAATAGCAAATGCCAAATAATTAAATTCAGAAAACTGGCTCCTAATGGTCGCTCCACTACGCTCCTTTTCCGCTTTGTAATCATTGTGCAGATATCCAAAATCGTAAATACCATACACCAACACAAAACCAAACAAAACAAACTTGACATTAATAGAGTTGATGACAGCGATTAATAAATACGGTGCAAATTCCATTAACAGCAAACCGACCATACGTCCTACCGAAAAACGAGGCGAATATCGATAGAAAAATACAGCCCCAGGAAGAATACCGAGGATAAATTCTTTCATCTAGCTATTGTGAGTGTAAAGTTATCTAGAACGAGATAATTTTTTGACAAATTATAAAAATCCAGAGGGCTATCAGAATAAATCGACTTTATCTTCCGCCCCTGTAACTCAAGGAGTTTATAAATCCTGTACTTTTTACCGAGCAAATCACTATAGAGAAAGCCGAATATGGATCTACTTGAATAGACTGGAATATTTAAATGGAGCGACAAATGTTTGACGACGTTACTAGGCGCCGCTGTTACCATTACCATTTCAATGCCAAGCCTGCGGTAACGGTCGATTCTATTTATTAGCCTCAAGTTAACCATGTTCGCGTCACCCATAATATCAATCGTAAAACGCTGAATATCATGATCGCAAATAAGAAACATCACGAAGTACTCAAATCGCCTCCTCAAACTACGATGTGGGAGCGCGGATATTATTGCGCACACAATCTTGTACGAAACACGCCGCAAATAAGAGCCTCCAAGCCAATTACTAATAATCAATTCATGCAAATTTTTTTTAACCAGAGTTTTATCGATATCAAAAACAATAATATTACTCATTTTCGAATTCCGTTAGCCATTTCTCCAACCTGCAAACGGGATCCAGATGTTCGCTCATGCAATGAACTGCCAAACCGGGGATAGGGGTTAATAGCACTCTCTTTAACTTAACCGTTAGGCGCTTAAACATTTGGTGATCATTTTTCGTGGAATATAGATATTTAAAATCCCGATTAAATACAGACTTCTTGAACAAAAATGTTCCACACGTCGAAGGAGCGCTAACCCAATGTCTAGTATTGGTGACAAAAATAGTTGATTTTTTATAATTATTAGGCATCTTGTATCGATCTGGATGATCGTAAAGTGAAATATAATCGAACTTAATTTTCGAGTTGCTTAGCTCAAATACCTCATCGACCCAACCATGGGCGTGCAAATAGTCATTTTCGAGAACATAGACGATATCATCATCATTGGAAACAACGGAGTTAATCGCATCAAACATTGCCAGAACGGACTCAACAGCTGACGTCGCATCAACGATTTTAACGGTTACGTCAACCGAACAATTCTCCAAAAATTTAGATATCCCGTCCTCCAACAACTGTTCTTGCGTTCCATTATAAAAAATGAAAACCTTGACTCTATTTCTATTCCGACTTTCTGAAATCGTATCGATTAAATTAATCAAGCATTTTAGATGACTAAACCCTTCAGGCCTTGATTTGTTTGGAAATCTTGCTTTATCCTTACTGATGTGAACGTGCCTAAATATAACCACCAAATCGCCATTAACATTAGACGACGTCACATCGGCACCTCGTCTATTCACCATATTTATCGATCTTTTCACCCCTCCCCAGCACCATTTTAAGAATCGATTCGATTTAATTTCATTGATGAGCTCATGCTTCCTTAGTAAGGCCCGGCCTTTCAATGACACTTGAAATTTCTCTTTTGAAATGTATAACGCCACGAATGTCTTCCGCTAGTTATTCTCTGACAGCCTATCGAACACCGTCTTACGAATATTACTGGATCCAACAGCCCCGAAAACTAATGACATTAAATAAATGATCAGCAAGATGCTGATATCCAAAACTCTATCGCCTGTGAAATTTATCAATTCTTTGGAAGCATAAACAAAAATACAGCACGGCAAAGCGATTTTTAACAAATCATCACGTAACCACCTCAGATGCCCGTTTCTGAAGAGAGCCGAGTGAATCACAGGCGTCCACAACACAAGAGAAATCAAATTAATAAGCAGCCAACTCCAACATGCCCCTTCCACTCCAAAACGTTTAACTGACCAAATTAGAACGGGATAATAGACCAACGCGTAAATAAAATTTCCAATAACATGCAGCCTTATTTTCCCTTCTGCGTATTGCAATAACAGAGGGAGTGACGCGAGCACCATTAAGCAATTTCCTAACGTATAGAACGCAAATACCTCACTGGCTTGATCCGAAACTAAAGAGTTACCGGTCCATAACTCAATAATCTTGCCTGAATAAAAATACAATACAAGTGTCGCTGGAACTACCGCTACCGCCGTATATTGACTAACTCGTTTATAAAGAACCTGCATTTCCAAATGCATAGCAGAAGCATGGAGCAGGGCCATTTTCGGCACTGCTGCGCTCGTTATTGGCCCCCCTAACATCACTACACCACTCGCGAGAAGCACACCCACCGAAAAAAATCCATAATCGGACAAACTCAGAAGCTTTGAAAGTACTAATTTGTCAGACTGCGTAATTAGCGCCCACACCACTGACGTAAATGCAATCCCAGAAGAGAAACCAAACACTGGCTTCAATGATTCAACGACCGACTTTCGACTACTTCTAACTTCGCCAAAATTATTCCGAATTAATCGTCGACTTTTTTGGATCAACCCAAATACTTCGATCGCTGCAACCATGACCTGAAAAACAAAAAAAGCGATAAACGATCCGTCGAACACAACCAATACCGGAATAACTGCTACAAATCGAAGCGTAGCAACAATACTATTCCATCCACTTAACCACAAAAATTTCTCAAACCCGGTAACTGTAGCCCGGTAGAAACCCGACATCCATCGCATACAAATACTGCATGCCATCGCGACCAGAGCGAATTGAACCTCTGACACGTCTAGTCTATCAACATTGAGCCACGATCTCGAAATATATCCAGAAGAGGCCACCAGAAATACGCACCCAACAATTGCAATAAACATAAAAACTATATTAATTGCACGCAATACATCAAAAAAACCGGCAAAACCATCCACCCCACCTCTGGTTCTCGCCGTTTCTCTGGCCAATGTTGGACTAAGTCCAAGATCAAGCATATTGAATAAGGACTGAATTAACGCGAAGATACTTACTAGAGCATATGCCTCCACTCCCATCAATTTCAAGTACTGTGGCGTTGCCAAAATAGCTATTGCCGATACATATAACTGGCCCGCCAAATTTGATATTATATTCTTTCTTATATTATCAACCATTGATCAAAAATATTGTATAAACACAATTTAAATTAATTCGACTTCCATAAAAAAACTATCTTCACTACTATCCACAACTCTGAACCCATTTTTGCTATAAAATCGAATTGCGGCATTATTCACTTTCAACACTTCCAGCCGGTAGCGCTGAAACCCCTTGCTCTTACAAATCTGTTTTGAATAATCTAGCAGAGATTGACCCACTCCTGTTTTCCTCGCCGAATCGGCCACACATATCAAACTTAGATAACACAAAATCTTGTTCGGATCATTGCAATAAAAGAAAACAAATCCCAATAAGCTATCTGAGTTGTAAAGAGATAAAACCTCTGCATGTGTTGAAATTTTTGTTAAATACTCTCCTAGGTCTTTTCTGACAAACCCACCGCAATGGCGAGAATTTTCGCTTTCTATAAGAGCAATAATATCCTTATTTATCTTCACTCCACTTGGACCCTAATATCATTTTCCATGTTATCGACCATTTCTAACATTTCGTTCAAATCCTCAAATTTGAGAATCATTGTTCCAAGCGTGTCATTTGATCCGAGATATTTTCTTACTTTATCACCAGGCTTAACGTAAATATCCTGCTCGACAATTTTTGTTTGCACCCGATCCGAAAGCCACAATTCCTTGAAAACACCATCTTCCAGCGAATGCACCATATAGCTCGACCAAAATCCTTTAGCCGGCTCCATTTTCAATGCATGGCAAGGAATACCCACTGCTGCATCAACCGTATATTTGATCAAATCAATGCCTGTGGCATAGCGAATCACTTCAGGAATCAGGCACCCCCCATTACGAGGCCCCAATTCCAAAAAATAAAAATTACCACTCTCATCAAATACATAATCAAAATTGAGCGCACCAGTTTTCATGCCTAACAGGCTAAGTAAACGCTGCGATTCTGCGTGAGCCACCTCCAACCAGGGTTTCGGATGCGACGTGGGAAAAGTCTGACCAATTGGCACTAAGCCATTGCATAATTTGTCAAAATGTTCATCTGCCCAACTGCGAAAAACCAACTTGCCATCCACGATGAAGCCATCTCCCGCTACTTGGTAACGAGTACGGACAATTTGCTGTTCCACTACCACTAACTTTTCTCGCGAATAATTCAAGGCGTGATCGAATGCTTTATCGAACTCGCTAGCATTAGTTAGTTTGGTAACGCCTTTGCTGCCAGAAGAATCAACTGGTTTAATAAATGCAGGCAACCCGATTTCGCTTAGCCAAACGCGAGCCTCCTCACGATCGTAGAAAGACTGCGAGCGAGGCACATTGAAGCCATGCTCTTTTAAAAAGGCACGAAATAGATCCTTGCGCGCCAAAGTGAGGACTGATTGATAGGGATTTCCAGGCAAACCCATTTTCTCAGCGACATAGGCGGCCGTAGGCGCCGCCGGATCTGACGCATATGCAACGATGCCATCAATTTTCAGTTGTTTCGCGAGCTCGAGCACAGCATCTTTGTCTGTCGTGCTTACGTTATGCCATTCGTCTGCAAGCTTATGTCCTGGGTTATCTGGCAAGTAGTCACAAGTGATGATGTAATGCCCCTGGGCTCGCGCATAATGAAGAGGGGGAACCTGCGTTGGCGCAGCACCAAGAAAGAGAATTCTTTTTCCCATGTTCAAGTCCTTTCTATAATTAGATTGATAACCCGTTCAACAGCTTCGTCGCTGAGACTTGGATAGATCGGCAAACACAACACCTGCTCCGCAGCCTTGGCTGCCACAGGGAGATTTGAACGGACAGCTGACGGGAGCCCCCGATACATAGGGAAATCACTTATCAGCGGATAGAAATAACGTCTCGCATTAATTCCGTTATCCTTTAACTTTTGATAGAGCTCATCGCGACACATAGAGTAGTCGGACTCTACCAAAATCGGAAAATAGGAGTGATTGGCGACAATTTGTCCCGAACTAGAAACGCAGCGTATTCCTCTAACCCCACATAACCGACGACGATAGTGAGAATCAATTTCAGCACGGCGTTCCATTACATAAGGCATATGTTTTAGTTGTAATAGCCCGAAAGCAGCGTTAATTTCGCTCATCTTTGCGTTAATGCCAGGGGCAGCAACAGTAATCTCATCAACGAAGCCGAAGTTCTTCAGGTGATCGATCCGCCGTTTAGTTTTCGCATCCGGGCAAATGATAGCCCCACCCTCGAACGTGTTAAATACTTTGGTGGCATGAAAGCTAAGGATGGACAAATCACCATAATTAAGCACACTACCTCGTTGGCACTGCACACCAAAAGCATGCGCCGCATCATATATGACACGCAAGTTGTAGTTGTCAGCGATTTTTTGGATAGCGTCAACGTCGCACGGGTTCCCATAGCAATGAACCGGCATGATTGCAGTCGTCTTGGGGGTAATTGCGGCCTCAATCTTTGCGGGATCCATATTCAGTGTTTGCGGCTCCACATCGACAAAAACAGGTTTGTTACCGTGCCACAAAAGTGAATGGGCTGTTGCGACAAAGCTGTAGGGCGTGGTAATGACTTCTCCCGCAACCCTTAACGCTTGCAAAGCAGTGATTAGGGCCAGTGTTCCATTGGAGAAGAGAGCCACATATTCAACGCCCAAGTACTCACAAAGGGCTTGCTCCAATTGCTGGTGGAAGGGCCCTCCATTAGTGAGTATCTTATTTTTCCAAATATGCTCTAGATAAGGCGTGAATTCTTCTAATGGTGGCAGGTAGGGCTGTGTAACAAAAATAGGTTGAATATTATCCATAATTTTCTCTCTACCTTAAAGACGACATGCAGTATATTGTCGCTTATATTCCGTATTGCACCGTTTTTCCAGATGCTGCTCTACAAGCGAAGACGAATTCTCAGCACCAACCACAAACAAAAGATGCCTTGAAAAGCCTGCGCTGGTTAGCGTCCTCAAACGAGTCTCTGTACCACCGCGGGGAGTTGGAGGCGATCACATTGGTCATACTTCTTGACCAACCTTCGCGCAGGCCTTTTCAACCTCAGATCTCAGAGCCTCAATTTCTGCCTTTAACGCCTCGTATTCGTTCATCTTGCGCTGCAGAAAACGTTGGGTAATGGCCGCTTTTTCGGCCATTCCGCTCGGCGTGAGCACATAGACGTAGCCGAACTTATTCTTGGAGTGAGCGAAATTTTTCATCTTCACCAAACCTTTTTCAATCAGCGCTTTGAGGCAGTAGTTCAGCCCTCCGACGCTGATACCGAGTTTCTCGGCCAGTTCTCGCTGTGTGAGGTCCGGGTTATCTTGCAGGATCCGCATGATCCTAAAATGAGTATCTTCCTGGATTTTAGCTTGGCGACTAGTCATGTGGGCACATTGAGGCGCGGGACCGACGTCAATACCGCTTCGGGCACGCTACCGCCTTGCCGTGTCACGATCGGCAAGCGCGAGTAGCGAAAACGTTTCCTACAATTTCTGTTTGAACTTGAACATTCTACCACCTGTCATATACAGGAGTCCACTTCAGCAGAACTGTACAAGTACAACAACTGCTGAACTAATCTCTCGCCACACCAAAGAACTGCTCCCTGCAGATAAATTGCCGCATCAAGCCCCAAAGAGTAGAATCCGTCGCTGGCTGACTTTTGGGGAGGTTGCGCAATGCACTGGTATCTCGTCCATACCAAACCCAAACAAGAAAAGTGTGCGTTGGAGAACCTTGTGCGGCAAGGGTATCAGTGCTACCTCCCGACGCTGCCCTGCGAAAAAATCTGTCGCGGCGCGTTGGCGCTCAGCGAAGAGCCGCTGTTTCCCCGCTATCTCTTCATCCACCTCGGTCTGGATGACTCGGCAAAAAGCTGGGGACCCATCCGCTCCACCAAGGGCGTCAGCCGCTTGGTCAGTTTCGGCACATCCCCTGCCAAGGTGCATGACACCTTGATCGACCACCTCAAGGCGCATGAGGCCGATGTACACACCACTCCGGCGCGTATCTTCTCGCCGGGAGAACGCGTTTGCCTGACAGAAGTCCCCTTTGCCGGCATCGAAGGCATTTACCAGATGGCAGACGGTGAACGACGCGTCATGGTGCTGATCGAACTGATGAGCAGGCCGGTGAGCGTCCGTGTGGCGCCGACGGCATTACGCAAGGTAGGCTGAAAAAGAGACTGATGCCATAGTCGGTAAATCTGAGTTACCCCTATCGCATCCTGCAGCCGGAACATTCAAAAGAACCGGCGTTTGTGGCACAATCCGCCTTCTCTCAACGCAAATTTGGGCATCCCTCATTCGGTTTTGCTTTGTGCATCTCCAAAGAAGCGCGCTTGTCGATCGTAGAACGACAGGGCGGTAGCCTGCCCAACTTTGCCCTGAATCCGGGTCGCCTCCGGTTCGCGAACTTCAATCGACAGCCAAACACCATCGGCGGGGAGTTCCCGAATTGCATACGCATGGAGACAACCCGATCTTATCGGTAACAACGCGGCATCGATGAGTTGTTAGCTGTTATCCGGCGAATCGCCTTCTCACCCGCACATACCCCCTAAACAGGATCAATGCATCCCCATTCTTCTTTGACCTGTCTCCTGAGCGCTTTGTGGTCGCATATCGATCGCCATCAGCGCAGGCAACTATATCTTCTACTGACGTTGATGATGCTGGTCGCCGCAACAGAGATGATTAGCATTGGCGCGATCTTCCCCTTCCTTGCGGCTCTGACGGCACCTGAAAAAGTATTTGCCCATCCGTGGGGACAATGGTGCGCCAATGTTTTAGCGCTGACCAAACCGACAGACTTACTCGCCCCAATCACGATTATATTTGGCATCGCCATCGTGATCGCCGGTGCAATGCGGCTGCTCCTGGTTTGGGTACAAACGAAGATCGCCTATGCCATTGGCGCCGACATGGCACTCGAAGTCTATCGGAAGACTCTGCACCAGCCATATACCGTGCACACCAGCCGAAACAGCAGCGAAATCATCAACGGAGTCTACAGCAAGGCCGCCGGAATCAGCAGCTATGTCATTCTTCCGGTCATCACCATCATCAGTTCATTCGCCGTTGTTAGCGCCATTCTGCTGACGCTTGTCAGCGTAGACCCCGTTGTGTCATTGATCGCATTGACCGGATTTGCCGCCATATATGGCGGCGTAGCAAAACTTACGCACCGGCGTCTCTACGAAAATAGCCGGCTCGTCGCAGACGAAGCAGGTAAAGTTATCCGCTCGCTTCAGGAAGGACTCGGCGGCATACGCGATGTATTGCTGGATCGCAGCCAAGCTGTTTATTGCTCCATCTTTCGCCGTGCCGATCTGTCGATGCGAAATGCTCAAATCAACAGCGCATTCATTGCACAGAGTCCCCGCTTTGTCATGGAAGCGATGGGAATGCTCTTGATTGCCCTGCTCGCCTATCAACTGACCGCAACCGACGGAGGGGTAATCGGCGCCATGCCGGTACTCGGCGCCCTCGCTTTAGGCGCGCAGCGGATGCTCCCCCTGCTGCAGCAGTGTTTCCAGGCATGGTCTTCGATCAAATCAAACCAAGCCTCGCTCGCCGATACTTTGGCATTGCTGGAACAACCGCTCCCGACTCACCTGTCGGCGGACGATTTGAGTCTCTTGCCTCATCAACACCACCTGCAACTCGATGACGTCTGGTTTCGTTACGCGGCCGATTCCGATTGGGTTCTCAACGGGATATCGATAACCATCCCGAAAGGGGCAAAAGTCGGTTTTATCGGAACAACCGGTTGTGGCAAAAGCACACTCCTGGATATCGTCATGGGGCTCCTGCCGCCAACGCGCGGAAGACTTCTCGTCGACGGCATTCCACTTGACGACAAAAACCTGCCTCGCTGGCAGTTACATCTTGCTCATGTGCCGCAAGCTGTATTTCTCGCCGACAGTTCGATTGCCAGCAATATTGCTTTCGGGATTCCTGCGGACAAGATCGATATGGATCTCGTGACAGATGCCGCACGGCGGGCACAATTGCTGGACACCATCGAATCCTGGCCTGACGGTTTTTCAACGCAAGTCGGCGAACGGGGCGTACGCTTGAGCGGAGGCCAACGCCAGCGTATCGGAATTGCTCGCGCGCTATACAAGAAGGCCGATGTCCTGATATTCGACGAGGCCACCAGCGCGCTCGACAACGACACCGAAGAAGCGGTAATGAAAGCGGTCGATGCACTCGGAGCGGATATCACCGTGCTGATCATTGCGCATCGGATCAACACTTTAAGAAATTGCAACATCATTTTCGAACTCGGCAAAGGAAACGTCGTCCGCCGCAGTTCATATCAAGAAATCCTCGCCAATCCATGATACTGCAACCATGCTAAAGAACTCATCCATTCTCGTAACCGGCGGAACAGGATCATTTGGCAATACGTTCGTGCCGATGACCCTGGCCAAGTACTCGCCCAGAAGAATTGTCGTGTTTTCCCGCGACGAAATGAAACAATGGGAGATGGCAAAGAAATTTGCCGGAGACGAACGGGTTCGCTTCTTCATAGGGGATGTGCGGGATCGCGACCGTCTCTACCGAGCCCTCAACGGTATCGACTACGTTGTGCATGCCGCCGCCACAAAGATTGTGCCGACTGCCGAATACAACCCGTTCGAATGCGTCAAGACCAACATCAATGGCGCCATGAATCTCATCGATGCCTGCATCGACAAAGGGGTGAAGCGGGTTGTTGCGTTGTCCACTGACAAGGCGAGCAGCCCCATCAATCTGTATGGCGCGACCAAACTTGCTTCGGACAAGCTGTTCGTTGCCGGCAATTCATATTCCGGTGCGCACGACACCCGCTTTGCCGTCGTTCGCTACGGTAACGTCATGGGATCGCGGGGCTCTGTCATTCCCTTCTTCATGTCAATCCGCAATAGCGGCGTGCTTCCGATCACGGATGAGCGCATGACCCGCTTCATGATTTCGCTGGAACAGGGCGTCGAACTTGTTTGGCATGCGCTTGGAGACATGGAAGGCGGGGAAATCTATGTAAAAAAGATCCCGTCGATGAAAGTTGTCGACCTGGCCAAAGCGATCGCCCCAGAATGCAAATTGGATTTCATCGGTATTCGTCCGGGTGAAAAACTTCATGAGCAGATGATCAGTGAAGAAGATGCTCTTTATTCATACGAGTATCCGGAACATTTCAAGATTCTCCCGGCGATCCACAACTGGCATATGAGTCCCAATCGGATCAAGAACGGGACCAAGGTTGCCGAAGGTTTTTGCTACACAAGCGACAACAACTCGGAATGGATGGAAGCATCGGCCTTGCAAAGCTGGATTGCCGCCAACAGCGACAAAATCGGAAAGATCTGACGATGATTCCGTACGGACGACAGGACATAACAGAAGCAGACATCGATGCAGTCGTTTCGGTGCTCCGATCGGACTTTCTGACACAGGGTCCGGTCGTACCGCGATTCGAGGAGAAACTGGCTCGGAAAGTCAAAGTCGAGCATGCGGTCGCCGTTAACAGCGCTACATCGGCATTGCATATTGCCTGCCTGGCCCTCGAGCTCGGCCCGGGCGACATCTTATGGACGTCGTCGATCACCTTTGCCGCATCGGCAAACTGTGCTCTCTATTGCGGCGCAAAGGTGGACTTCGTCGATATCGATCCGAATACTTTCAACATATCGCCGATCAAGCTCCGCGAGAAACTTGAAGTTGCTGCCAAAGCCGGCCGGTTGCCAAAGGTCGTCGTCGCCGTTCACATGTGCGGACAGTCCTGCGACATGCGTGCAATTCACGCACTCGGACAGGAATTCGGCTTCGCCATCATCGAAGATGCGTCGCATGCAATCGGCGGCCAATATCTCGGAACGCCGATCGGGGACTGCCGATTCAGCGACATCACAGTATTCAGTTTCCATCCCGTCAAAATCATTACCACGGCTGAAGGCGGCGTCGCGACAACGCAGGACGCAAGACTCGCCGAGCGTATGCGTCTGCTGCGCAGTCACGGCATCAGTCGCGAACCATCGCAACTGACTCGCTCCTCCGAGGGGCCTTGGTACTACGAACAGTTAGCGCTTGGATTCAATTACCGCATGACGGAAATTCAGGCGGCATTGGGTGTCAGTCAGTTGGACAGACTTGATGACTATGTCGCGATTCGTCACCGGAAGGCGCAAGCATACTCCGAACTACTTGCCGGACTGCCGCTTGACACACCATGGTTACATCCGGACACATACTCCGCATTTCATCTCTATGTCGTTCGGCTGGACATCGATGCCATCGGCAAGCCCCTCGGATTGTTGCATGAGCAGATGCGGGCAGCAGGCATCGCCGTTAACCTTCACTACATCCCGGTACCCATGCAACCGTACTATACCGGCATGGGATTCGATGCGACCGAATGGCCAGAAGCATGCCGCTACTACCGCTGCGCGATGACACTCCCGTTATTTCCAACCATGCAAGAAGTACAGCAGATCAAGGTCGCAGCGACTTTGCGCACGATTCTTGAAGGCGGGAACTCGACACAATGAAAAGCACATGCCAAAGAGAGGTTTTTCTCGCATCCGAAGCCGATGCCTGGTTCGAACGCAACCATGAAGTCGTAGCCACACGCGACAAGGCCAGTGACCCTTTATACCAGGTACTGCAAGAGGTAATCCCCCCCCTGCTCGGCGAAAACACATCGCTATCGGTGCTGGAGATCGGCTGCGGAGAAGGGAAAAGGCTGGAGTGGATTGCCGCCGAATATGGCGTCAAGGTCGCCGGCATAGATCCCTCGGCAAAGGCGGTCGCCGCGGCACGCGCAAGGAGCATCGATGCCGTATGCGGCACAGCCGAACAACTGCCCTGGCCAACCGCATCGTTTGACATCGTGATATTCGGGTTTTGCCTCTACCTCTGCGACCCGGAAGATTTATTTCGCATTGCCGCCGAGGCGGATCGGGTCTTGAAAGCTCCAGCGTGGTTGCTGATTCACGACTTCCACTCATCTTCGTTTGTCCGCCGCCCCTATCATCACAAACCCGGCATCCTTTCGACGAAGATGGATTTTCGCCGCCTGTTCGATTGGCATCCGGCATACACCTGTTATGCACATCGGATCGGTGCTCACGGACTGCCAGAATTTACGGACGACAAGCAAGAATGGGTAGCCATTTCCTTGTTAAGGAAAAATCTCATTGACCGCTGAACACAAGCTTGCGCTGGGAACTGTTCAATTCGGTCTGCCGTATGGCATAGCCAACAAAGCTGGCCAGGTTCCAGGCGAAGAGGCTCGCGCAATTCTTCAATTCGCCCGCACTACCGGTATCGACACGCTCGACACGGCAGTCGGCTACGGGAATAGCGAGACTGTCCTCGGCGACATCGGCGTTGAACACTTCAAGGTCATTACAAAACTTCCGGAATTCAACGGACATGCCAAGGACATCGGTACATGGATGCGGGAAGAAATCCAGGCATCGAAACGCCGTCTGCGCCAAAAGAGACTCCAGGGCGTATTGCTGCATCGTCCCGCACAATTGCACGCGCCCTTCGGCCATGCCTTGTATGCTGAACTGTGTGCGCTCAAGGAAGCCGGAGAGGTCTGCCAGATTGGCATTTCCATTTATGAGCCGAGCGAACTTGACAGCCTGATCCCGAACCATCAGTTCGATCTGGTTCAGTCACCTCTGAATATTTTTGATCGACGCTTGATCGAGACCGGCTGGGCGCGGCGTTTGCACGACAAAGGCATCGAAATTCATGCTCGCTCCACCTTCCTGCAAGGGCTCTTGCTGATGCCAGCAACAGCGCGTCCGAAGAAATTCGAGCGTTTTGCACCTGTTCTGCGGGCATGGGACGATTGGCTGGAGAGGACGCGCCAGTCGCCCCTGGACGCCTGCATCGGCTATGTTGCATCGCACCCCGAAATTTCCCGCATAGTCGTCGGCGTCGACTCGGCCGATCATTTGAAGGAAATCGTGATCGCTGCCCAGACGGCTTATTCCGAACGCCCTGATTGGTCGTCGCCAACCGACCCTTTGCTGCTCAACCCCGCTCACTGGAATTCGCTATGAAAACCGTCGCCATTGTTCAGGCTCGCGTCGGCTCAACGCGCCTGCCTAACAAGGTCATGAAACCGATTTGTGGCAAGCCGATGATTGAATTGCTTCTCTCCCGCCTTGCCCAAGCGAAAGAGATCGATGAAATCGTCGTTGCCACCTCGGAAGATCCGCGTAATCAACCGATGATCGCGCTGGTGCGCGCGCTGGGATTTCGCTGTGTCGTCGGAAGCGAAAATGACGTTCTCGACCGATTTATCACGGCAGGAAGAGAATCGGGGGCGGATACGGTCATTCGCATCACCGGCGACTGCCCATTGGTTGATCCAGGGCTTGTCGATCGCTGCATCCGCGAGTTTGCAGCGCAGAACGTTGAGTATCTCAGCAATAGCGCTCCACCGACCTTTCCGGACGGACTGGACACCGAAGTCTTTAGCTTTGCCGCGTTGGAACAAGCCGCAATCGAGACGCAGGCGCCCTTCGATCGGGAGCACGTCACACCGTACCTGCGCAACTCCGGAAAATTCAAGTGCGCGACACTGACGCATGACAAAGATCTTTCCGCACTTCGCTGGACAGTGGACGAACCAGCCGACCTCACGGTCATAACCAGGGTATTCGAACATTTCTCCCCGAACATCCACTTCCCCTGGCTGGACGTGCTTGCCTTGCAAGAGAAGGAAAAGGAGCTATTCATGGAAAATCAAGAGATCACACGCAATGAAGGCGCAACGATAGGAACCGGCCAGAAACTCTGGAAACGCGCCAAGGAAGTCATCCCCGGCGGCAACATGCTGCTCTCAAAACGGGCCGAGATGTTTCTGCCCGACCTGTGGCCTGCCTACTTCTCCAAAACGAAGGGGTGCCAAGTATGGGATCTCGACGGGAATCAATACACCGACGTGTCGATCATGGGGATCGGCACCAACGTTCTGGGATATGGCCACCCGGATGTCGACGCGGCGGTCCATCGGACGGTTGATGCTGGCAACATGTCAACTTTCAACTGCCCGGAAGAAGTTTATCTCGCCGAAAAGCTGATCGAGCTCCACCCGTGGGCTGCCATGGCCCGCTTTGCCCGCTCCGGCGGGGAAGCCAATGCAATCGCCATCCGTATCGCCAGAGCGGCCGCCGGACGCGACAAGGTCGCCATCTGCGGATATCACGGTTGGCACGATTGGTACCTGTCGGTCAACCTTGGCGATAACAAGGGCCTCGACGGTCATCTGTTGCCGGGACTCGAACCAAATGGCGTTCCCCGCAATTTGCGTGGCACTGTATTCCCGTTCTCCTACAACAATTTCGCCGAACTGGAAGCACTGGTGAATGCGCAGGATATCGGTGTCATCAAAATGGAAGTTGTTCGTAATAACGGCCCCCAAGACAACTTCTTGCACAAGGTACGTCAGCTGGCCACTGAAAAAGGCATCGTTCTGATTTTCGACGAATGCACCTCGGGCTTCCGACAAACATTCGGCGGATTGCACAAGCTCTATGGTGTCGAACCCGATATGGCAATGTTTGGAAAAGCGCTGGGGAACGGTTATGCCATCACTGCAACCATCGGGCGTCGAGAGGTCATGGAAGCGGCGCAATCGACCTTCATCAGTTCGACATTCTGGACCGAACGCATCGGCCCGACCGCAGCACTGGCGACACTCGATGTCATGGAAAAAACCCGTTCATGGGAGAACATCACACAAACGGGACTTGGCATTCGCGACCGCTGGCAAAAACTCGCTGAAAAACACGGTCTATCCATCGACCACTGGGGTCTTCCTGCACTGACTGGCTTTAGTTTCAAGAGTCAGAATGCATTGGCCTACAAAACGCTGATCACGCAGGAAATGCTGCGAAAAGGCTTCCTGGCCGGAAACAGCGTCTACGTCTGTACGGAGCACACGCCGGCTGTCGTTGACGCCTATTTCACGGCACTTGATCCGATTTTCGCGACGATATGCGAATGCGAGAACGGACGCGACGTAGGCGAGCTTCTGGCCGGTCCGATCTGCCACGCTGGATTCAAGCGCCTGAACTAACGGCTCCGCAATGCGTATCGCATTCCGCACAGACGCGTCGATCCGGATCGGAAACGGCCATGTCATGCGCTGCCTGACGCTCGCCGACGCGCTCCGCGACAGAGGCGCATCCTGCACGTTTTTCTGCAGGGCGCACGACGGACATCTGATCGAATACGTTACGGCCCGCGGACACCAGGGCACCCTCTTGCCTGCACGAAAAAACGACGAGCTAAATCGCGCATTGGAGACCGGCCATGCCGCCTGGCTCGGAACGTCTTGGGAAGATGATGCAACCGAGACAATTCGCGCCATCGACAGTGATCATCCGGATTGGCTCGTCGTCGACCACTACGCGCTTGATGAACGCTGGGAAAGAGCGATGCGTCCTCGCTGCCGGCGCATCATGGCAATCGATGATCTCGCCGACCGGCCGCATCACTGCGAATTACTCCTCGATCAAAACCTAGGTCGGAAGACATCCGACTATGAGCATCTGATACCGGCAGATGCGATCGCGCTGACAGGCCCGCGCTACGCGCTCCTTCGCCCGGGATTCGCGCAGCGGCGTTCTGAAAGCCTGGCTCGGCGCGTTTCACCCGACCTGAAGACAGTTCTCCTGAACATGGGCGGCGTTGACAAGGATAACGTCACCTCGCTGGTGTTGAAGACGATGAGCAAGGCAACGTTGCCCGCTGATACGCGCGTCATTGTGGTCATGGGCCCGCATGCACCGTGGCAGAGCGACGTGCGCACACTTGCAGGACAGATGCCCTTCGCAACACAGGTACTCGTCGGCGTCAGCGATATGGCCGGGTTGATGACAACCAGCGATCTCGCGATTGGTGCTGCTGGCAGCACCGCATGGGAACGTTGTTGCCTGGGACTTCCGACCATCCAGCTGGTACTTGCCGACAATCAGGCCGAAGCGGCTGTTGCCTTGGCGCAATGCGGTGCGGCCATTGGCATTTCGTCAATCGACAGCATCGCGTCGGAATTGCCAAGAGCACTGCACAAGATGCAACACGACCACAGCGTGTTGCATCATCTATCGCGACGAGCCGCCGATATATGCGATGGTCTCGGCACCGCTTCAGTCGCGGCGCATCTTCTCGACGTTTCGGGAGTAAATGGAGCGACCCAATGAGCGCATTCGGAAATCTACGAACAATTAACGACGACGAACTCGAGGTGATGCGAGCTTGGCGAAACGCTCCGGCGGTACGCGCCAACATGTACACCCGGCATGAAATATCGAGCGCGGAACACCTCGCCTGGTGGGCTCGTACCAGACAACGAGAAGACCAGCAATACTTCATGTTCGAGCGCGGAGATCGACCGCTTGGCATCGTCGCATTCACGCAGATTGATCGAATTAATAACAACTGTTCATGGGCTTTTTATACCGCCCCGAATGTACCCAAGGGTACCGGATCCTTCATGGAATTCCTGGCCATCGAGTATGTATTCAGCAAACAGCAACTGCACAAGCTTCACTGCGAAGTACTCGCATTCAATACACCGGTAATAAAAATGCACCAGAAATTCGGATTTGCCGTTGAAGGAATCTTTCGCCAACATCATCTTGTCGACGGTCAATACGTAGACATATACCGTCTGGGCTTGCTCGAAGAAGAGTGGCTAATCAAGCGCGAAGAGATGCAACGCAAGCTACAAGCGATCAGCGGCAACTAATTCCATGGCAGAACTCATCAAGATCAGCGAGCGAGCCATCGGCCCCGCACACCCGCCCTATGTCATCGCGGAACTCTCTGCCAACCATAACGGCAGCCTCGACACCGCGCTCAGAATCGTCGCGGAGGCAAAATGTGCCGGAGCTGATGCAATCAAGTTGCAAACCTACACCCCGGATACGATTACGCTCGATTGCGACAATGAAGAATTCCGTATTCACGGCGGTCTCTGGGATGGCAGGACCTTGTACGATCTTTACCGCGAAGCCCACATGCCATGGGACTGGCACAAGCCACTGTTCGATCGGGCGCGGGAGATTGGCATCACCATTTTCAGTTCCCCCTTTGACACCACGGCAATCGATCTCCTCGAAGACCTCAACGCGCCTGCCTACAAGATCGCCTCGTTCGAAGCGGTGGATTTGCCGCTGATCAAATATGCTGCCAGCACCGGCAAGCCCATGATCATTTCGACAGGCATGGCATGCGCCGAAGAAATACAGGAGGCCATCGAAAGTGCCCGGGAAGGAGGCTGCAAAGAGCTTGCCATCCTGCACTGCGTGAGTGGCTATCCTGCCCCGGCCAGTGACTACAATTTGCGAACAATCCCTGACATGATCGCGCGCTTCGGATGCGTTACGGGTTTGTCGGACCATACGCTCGACAACACCACGGCCATCGCCAGCATCGCGCTCGGCGCATCCATCATTGAAAAGCACTTTACCCTCGATCGCTCCGGTGGCGGCCCTGATGACACATTCTCTCTAGAACCTCCCGAACTTGCCGCGCTCTGCAAGGGCGTGCGCTCCGCCTGGGAAGCACTGGGAAACATCGACTATGGATGCAAAGCGAGCGAACGGGCGAACGTTCAGTTTCGTCGCTCTCTCTATTTCGTCAAAAATCTTCGCGCCGGCGAGATGATTACGTCTGACGCGGTCCGAAGCGTACGCCCAGGCCTGGGATTGGCTCCAAAATTTCTAGAACGCATCCTCGGCCGACGCGTCCGCCGGGATATCACTCGCTTTACGCCTGTTTCAATGGAGGACTTTGAAGAATGACAGAACACCGTCCTAAGGTCGTCGCCACGATCGAAGCACGCATGACTTCCTCGCGTCTGCCGGGAAAAGTTCTCATGCCCGCGGCAGGAGAACCGATGCTGGCGCACCTCGTGCGCCGTCTCCGCGCAGTCCCGTCCATTGATGCCATTGTGATCGCGACGACGATAAACGACAGCGACCAGGCAATTGTCGATTTTGCTCACGCCAACGGGGTCGCTTGCTTCAGGGGAAGCGAAAACAACGTCATGGAGCGCGTTCTCGGCGCGGCAACATCCGCTTCGGCCGATGTCATCGTTGAAATCACCGGTGATTGCCCGATTATCGACCCCGACATCGTGGAACAAACGATTCGTATGTTCTTCGGCAACTCCGTCGACTACATGAGCAACGCAGTGGTCCGCAGCTATCCTGACGGAATGGACGTCCAGGTATTTCATCTGGAAACATTGAAAACAGCCGCGCGCAGCACGACAAACCAGCTCGATCTTGAGCATGTTTCGCGGTTCATATACCAGCATCCTGACATCTTCCGGATTGGCCACCTGATCGCGCCGCCATCGCTGCACTGGCCTGATCTTGGCCTGACGTTGGACGAAGCCACCGACTATCAGTTGCTCAGGAATCTGATCGAATTTCTGGCTCCCACCAACCCCATCTTTGGGTGCGGCGAAGCCATTCAGACCCTGCGCGAACGTCCAGAATGGGTCGACATCAACCGTCGCGTCATACGCAAAGGTGATTCATGAGTTTCGGCGTCGTTATCATCGGGCTCGGCCAGATAGGCATGACATCCGATATTGGTCTCGACCCGGAACAGTACATTTGGTCACACGCCCGAGCTTTTTTCGCTCACCCCGCGTTCTCGCTTCTCGCTGGCGTAGACCCGTCACCGACAAGTCGTGCCGCCTTCGAGGAAGCATACCGACGCCCGTCATACGCCACAGCGGCTGAAGCCCTCTCTGCCCACCGACCAGACATCGTTGTCATTGCCGTTCCAACCGTCAATCATCTGCAAGCGCTACAGGAGACGCTTGCAGCAAGCCGTCCGATGGCGGTGTTGTGCGAAAAGCCGCTGTCGTACCGGTTCGACGAAGCCGTCGCCATGACTGATACCTGTAGACAGGCCAATGTCCGTTTATTCGTGAACTATGTACGACGCGCCGATCCCGCTGTACGCGAAATCAAGCAGCGGCTGAACTCAGGTCAGATTGCACAACCGCTGAAGGGCGTCGTCTGGTATTCCAAGGGGCTTTTCAACAATGGTTCGCACTTCTTCGATTTGATGCAATATTGGCTCGGAGAAATGAGGACATATGAAATCGTCAATTCGGGGCGCTTACTTGGCAATGACCCGGAACCAGACTTCATGGCGGTTTTTGGCGGCGGACAGATCCAGTTTCTTTCCGCGCGTGAAGAGGACTACTCGCATTACACCATCGAACTGGTTTCGCCGAGTGGTAGACTTCGCTATGACCAAGGAGGCAGCAAAGTCGTCTGGCAATCAGCCATAGCAAGCCCCGAGTCGCCAGCTTACAAGGTTCTCGACTCAGCAGAAGACGAAATCAGAAACGACTTGAATAGGGCTCAGTGGAACATTGCCGACCAAATGGCAAACGCTCTCTGCGGAAATAAGTCCGACATCTGTAGCGGAGACGAAGCACTGAGCACCATCCAACATCTCACTTCGATAAAAGACGCATTATGAGCACACCACGAAATGACAATCGTCTTGCATTGCTGGGCGGAACGAAAACGATCGACCAGCCATTCAAACGCTACAACCCGATCGGCGCCGAAGAAGTGGATGCTGCAAAGAAGGTCGTCGAAAGCGGCGTCTTGTCGCAGTATATCGGCGGATGGGATCCGGATTTCTATGGTGGTCCGAAGGTCAAGGAATTCGAGCGAAAATGCGAAACGTATTTCGGCGTAAAGCACGCAATCACCGTCAATTCCTGGACCTCCGGATTGATTGCCGCCGTCGGCGCGCTCGACATTGAACCGGGCGATGAAATCATCGTTCCGCCGTTCACGATGTGCGCCAGCGCCACGGCCATTTTGCACTGGAATGCGATTCCGGTCTTCGCCGACATTGAGCCGGATACGTTCTGCCTGGATCCACACTCCGTCGAAGCCAACATTACGCCTCAAACCAAGGCCATCATGGCCGTCGATATCTTCGGTCAATCGGCAGACACCGAAGCGCTGATGGAAATCGCACGACGCCACAACCTGAAGGTCATCACGGATACTGCGCAGGCGCCGGGAGCACGATACAAGGATCGCCATGCCGGAACCTTGTCGCATATCGGTGGATACAGTCTCAATTATCACAAGCACATTCATACTGGTGAGGGCGGCATTCTCGTCACCGACGACGACGAACTCGCCGACCGGTTGCGCCTCATCCGCAACCATGCCGAGGCTGTCGTCGGCCCCATGGGCAAAACGAATCTCGCCAACATGATCGGTTACAACTTCCGGCTCGGTGAAATCGAATGTGCCATCGGCATCACCCAACTGGACAAACTCGAACGGCTTGCCCTGGGGCGCCAACGCATTGCCGAGCGACTGAATCGAGGGCTGTCGGGATTGAAAGGCCTGAAAACGCCCGTGGTCAGAGAGGACTGTACCCACGTTTACTACGTTTATCCGATGATTCTGGACACTGATGACTTGGGAGTGTCGCGTGCTCGTATCGTCGAGGCACTTGAAGCGGAAGGCCTGACGGGACTGGCGGCGGGTTATGTGAACGTACATCTGCTACCGATGTACCAGAATAAGATCGCCTATGGCTCTCGCGGCTTCCCGTGGTCGTCGGATGTTTGCAAGCGCGAGGTCGACTATTCGAAGGGAATCTGTCCGGTTGCTGAAAAGCTTCACGACGAGACCTTCCTGGGATTTGCCATGTGCCTGCATGACCTCGAAGATGCAGACGTAGACCTGATCGTCGCTGCGTTCGACAAAGTGTGGCGTAATCTTGAGGCACTCAAATGATCTATCGTATCGGTGAAGCCTATTTCGTCAGGCCTCTGCGCGAGTCCGATCTCGACGGGCCATATCTGTCATGGTTCGAAGATCAGCAGGTCTGTCGCTACAACTCCCACGGAAAGTACCCAAGAACACGAGAATATTTCAGGGCGTTCTACGACTCCCTGAACGAACCGGAACACATCGTCTGGGCAATTTGTCATGATGGTGACGGCCACATCGGCAATATCAGCCTGCAAGGTATTTCAGTCATCAATCGCCATGCCGAATTCGCCATTCTTCTTGGCGACCGCCGACACTGGGGATGCCAGGTCGGGAAATTGGCCGGAATGCAATTGCTCCGGCATGGGTTCGACAAACTCAACCTCGAACGCATCTATTGCGGCACGGCCGAAACCAATATCGGAATGCGCAAACTTGCACTCTCCCTCGGCATGCAGGAAGAAGGACGACGGCGCGCTCATCTGTGGCTGGAAGGCGCCTGGGTGGATATGCTCGAATACGGCATTTTGCGATCCGAATTCAAGAAAACTGCAGATCACTGATGCTGTGCATCGCGAGCCATGACGCCGGCGGCGCCGAGGTGTTGGCCAGTTGGCTAGCCCGAAATCGGCAAGAGTGCCGCCTGCTGCTCGCCGGTCCGGCCGTGCGCGTGTTTGAGAGACGGCTGAATCGCCAGGTAGTCGTGGATCGCTTCGAGAACGCGATCAACGAATGCGACGCTTTCCTCACTGGCAGCAGTTGGCAATCGGATCTCGAATGGCGGGTGATCGAGGCCGCAAGACAGCAGGACAAAAATGTAATCACCTTCCTGGACCACTGGGGAAACTATCGCGAGCGTTTCTTGAAGAACGGCCGCGAATGTCTCCCTGATGTCATCTGGACCGGCGATGACGAAGCATTCGCGCTTGCGCGTCCGCTGTTTCCTGAAATAGAAGTAAAACAGGTACGCAACCCATATTTCGATGACATCAGAGAAACGGTGAGCGCCCTCGCCGACAAGCAAGCGGGAAAACGCGAAGCAGTCGGCCTGCGCATTCTATTTGTGTGTGAACCTCTGTCCGAACATGGGTTATTGCAATATGGCGACGCCTTGCACTGGGGCTATACGGAGTTCGACGCCCTGCGTTTCTTCTTCGCGAACATGTCCCGGCTTGGCTCTCCCGTACATTCCGTGATCATTCGCCCACACCCCTCGGAAAAGCCAGGAAAATATGACGAAATTGCAAGAGAACTGGCTACCGCATCGGGACTTGACGTTACCGTCGGGGGGCAGGTTCCACTGCTGAACGAAATTGCTGATTGCCAGGTCGTTGCCGGCTGCGAAAGTATGGCGATGGTCGTTGGCATGATTGCCGGCCGACGCATTATTTCGGCCATCCCGCCAGGCGGACGGCCATGCAGCCTACCGCACCGACAAATCGAAAAACTGACAGCATAGACAGGGAAGCATTGATTCGATGCACTCCGGCCATGCCCAATAATTCCATAAGTAAATTGAATAACAGCTTTATCTCTCGCATCATCAGGCGCATTCGGTCCTTGCGCCCCCTGCCGGCAACGTCGAATTTCATCGAACACAATCGTCGTGTCTTCACGCAGTCCCCCGCGCATCCCGATGCACCGGTGGTACTGATGGAATTCAACGAGATGCACTCTTCGCACATCGCGTACAGCTATCTCGCGAACTGCCTGGCGAAGAAAAATGACGCGCGCATCGTCGCTCATTTCCCGAGGCCGTTATCGAATTTGCGCGAGCGCCTGTCCTTTTTTCTCAGGAGCACGTTCGGGCTTGACGCATTTGGCGTGTACCGTTCGTTCGGGTGCAGCGAATTTCTGGCCATTTCTCTAGACGCAGCAAGAAATAAACGCGCCGAACATTTGCTTGGCGACATTTCAGGTCGATTGCGGACAAAAGTCGATCTGGAGTCGCTTTCCGTCGACGGTGTATGGATAGGCGATCTCATCTATGACACCTATCTGATGCGCTTTCGTCGACCGACGGTCGATCTCGAAAGCCAGGAATTTCGTGACTTCTTGCTTGAATCTCTCGATCTTTTTCTGTTCTGGCAGGACTATTTCAAAAGCCATCGCATCGCCGGCATCAGCGTCAGTCATTGCGTGTACAACCTAGCGATGCCGTTGCGAATTGCCGTTCTCCATGACATTCCCGTTTTTCAGGCAACGCTGACACATATTTATCGACCCAACCGCGACAATCTTTTTGCCTATAACGATTTCTTCCATTACCGAAGCCGCTATGCAGCGCTTCCAACTGACGTTCAACGCGCAGGACTTGAGCAGGCACGCGAACGGATCGAACGTCGATTCTCGGGAGAAGTCGGCGTCGATATGCACTACTCCAGCAAGTCCGCCTATGGAAATTCACGACATCAACAACTGTTGAAGCCGTCGCCTCGCAAGAAAATTCTTGTTGCCACACACTGCTTTTTTGACAGCCCCCACAGTTACGGCAACAACCTGTTCCCCGACTTCCTGGAATGGCTCGAATTTCTCGGACAGATCTCCAAAGAGTCTGACTACGACTGGTACATCAAGACTCATCCCGACTATTTGCCGGGCACAATGGAGATCATCCGAAGCTTCATCGACCGCTACCCAAAGTTCAGCTTGCTGCCCGCAAATGCCTCGCATCACCAAATAATAGGAGAAGGCATCGACGTCGCACTCACCGTGTATGGGACCATTGCGTTTGAATACGCGGCGCTCGGAAAAACAGTCATCAATTGCTCGATCAACAATCCTCACATTGCCTACGACTTCAATCTGCATCCGAGAAGTGTCGGCGAATACCGCGCAATGCTGTTGAACATCGATCAACTGACGCTAACTATCGACAAGAAACAAGTGCACGAGTACTACTTCATGCATCACCTGTATTCAACGCACAACATGTTCGTCGACGACTACGCTGAACTTCTGAAATCGATTGGCGGTTACTCCGCGCAATTCACGCCGGAGATCTACGACAAGTGGCTACAGCAATGGACGCCACGGAAGCATCAGAAGTTGCTCGCGGCGCTTGACCGTTTTGTTGACTCAGGCGATTTTAGAATGGAATACAACCACTTCTCCGCAAAGGAGAGTGAGGATCGGATGGAGGGTCAGGCATGATCGGCGTCATACTCGCGGGCGGACTCGGTACCCGCATTTCGGAAGAAACACATCTTCGTCCCAAACCAATGATCGAAATTGGTGGAAAGCCGATTCTCTGGCATATCATGAAGACCTATTCGGCCCATGGCGTGAATAACTTCGTCATTTGCTGCGGTTACAAGGGCTATCTGATCAAGGAATATTTCGCCAACTATTTCCTGCATATGTCGGATGTAACCTTCGACATGCATAACAATCAGATGGAAGTCCATCAGCGTAAAGCCGAACCATGGCGGGTCACCTTGGTCGATACCGGTGAAGAAACCATGACGGGTGGTCGTTTGAAGCGGGTCGCGGAGTACCTCAGGAATGAGGACTGTTTTTGCTTTACCTATGGCGACGGATTATCCGATGTCGATATTTCCAGGGAGATCGCGTTCCATCGCCAGCACGGCAAGTTGGCAACAGTCACCGCCGTACAACCGCCCGGACGTTATGGTGCTCTGCAGTTGCAAGGAGACCGCGTCACCGGATTCACCGAGAAACCCAAAGGAGATGGTGCTCTCATCAACGGAGGCTTTTTCGTCCTGTCGCCCAAATGCATCGAACTGATTGCCGACGATCAGACCAGTTGGGAAGGAGAACCGCTCAGCCGCCTCGCCAGTGAAGACCAGTTGATGGCGTTCGAGCACGAGGGCTTTTGGCAACCCATGGACACCCTGCGCGAGAAAAACCTTCTCGAGGATCTTTGGGCTTCGGGAAGAGCACCGTGGAAGGTGTGGAAATGAACCGTCAATTCTGGCAAGGCAAGAAAGTTTTCATCACGGGGCACACGGGATTCAAAGGAAGTTGGCTCGCACTCTGGTTGGCCGACATGGGCGCGGAAGTACATGGATACGCCATGCTTCCACCGACATCGCCTGCGCTCAATTCAGTCGCCGCAGTTCCCTCTCACATCGCTGATAGCGTTGTCGGCGATGTACGTGAAGGACAACAACTGGCCGCTGCACTCCTCAAGGCCTCGCCGGAGATCGTGTTTCATCTGGCAGCGCAAGCACTCGTTCGCGAATCCTACGCCGCGCCCGCTGAAACCTATGCAACGAATGTCATGGGGACGGTCAATCTGCTCGAAGCAGTTCGCCAATGTCCTGGCGTCAAAGCCGTCGTTAACGTAACAACCGACAAGTGCTACGAAAACAGGGAATGGCTCTGGTCATACCGCGAGCATGACGCTTTGGGCGGATACGATCCCTATTCCAGCA
This sequence comes from Propionivibrio dicarboxylicus, assembly GCF_900099695.1. Taxonomy (GTDB): domain Bacteria; phylum Pseudomonadota; class Gammaproteobacteria; order Burkholderiales; family Rhodocyclaceae; genus Propionivibrio; species Propionivibrio dicarboxylicus. The sequence goes on from NZ_FNCY01000007.1 coordinate 59,725, forward strand.
GCAAGGCCTGTTCCGAACTCGTAACCGCCGCCTATCGTAATTCGTTCCTGCGAGGCCATGGCGTTCAGGTGGCGACGGCACGCGCCGGAAACGTCATCGGTGGCGGCGATTGGGCCAAAGACCGTCTGTTGCCCGATTTTCTGCGTGCGCTTGACGCGGGCCATGAACTCGTCATCCGATCGCCGCGCGCGACTCGACCATGGCAGCATGTACTGGAACCACTCTCGGGATATCTCTGTTTGGCGGAACAACTTTTTCTGCACGGAGAAAGCGCCGCAGGCGCATGGAACTTCGGCCCCGCCGACGCCGACACCCGACCGGTGGGCTGGATCGTCGAATACTTGTGCTCCCGCATCGCAGGATCTGCGTGGCGTTGTGAGGATGCATCGGTGCACGAAGCGACCAGCCTGAAGCTTGACAGCGCGAAGGCCAGGGCACATCTGAATTGGGTCCCTCGCTGGAATATCGCCACCGCCCTTGACATGACAATTGAATGGCACAAGGCTTGGAAGCGTGGTGAAGACATGAAGGCATACAGCCTGTCACAGATACACCAGTACGAAGCTTCCTCCGCACAACCATGACCCGGCGATTCGAGCTCATCTCCACACCGCTCTCCGGGTTGATGCTGCTGCAACGGCTTCCGCTCGGCGACGATCGCGGCTATCTGGAACGCCTCTTTTGCGAGGAAGAACTGCAACCGATAATGCAGGAACGTCGGATAGTTCAAGTCAACCATACGCTGACCGGCGACAGAGGAACGGTGCGAGGGATGCACTATCAACTTCCGCCCGACGCTGAAATGAAATTCGTAACCTGCCTGCGCGGCGAGGTTTATGACGTGGCGGTGGACCTCCGCCGGAACTCGCCGACCTTTCTCCACTGGCACGCAGAAATACTGAGCGAAAAGAATCACAAGACCCTGGTCATTCCGGAAGGATATGCCCATGGATTCCAAACAATGAGCGACAACTGCGAAATGCTCTATTTCCATACGAAAGCCTATTGCCCCGGCGCAGAAAGGGGCCTTCAGGCAACCGATCCGGAACTCTCGATCGATTGGCCCTTGCCGGTCGTCGGACAATCGCCGAGAGACAAGGCACATTCGCCGCTCGACCCGTCTTTTGAAGGAGTAGTGTTTTGAAGTGCAGACATTGCGGAAGCGACCTGAAGCTCACGCTGGTCGATTTGGGTAGCGCGCCCCCGTCCAACGCCTATTTGACGGCAAAATCCCTGCATGCACCGGAAAAATGGTTTCCATTGAAAGTGCTGGTATGCTCGGAGTGCTGGCTGGCACAAACCGAAGATTTCGCCCAGGCCGACGAACTCTTTGATGCCGAATATGCCTACTTCAGCGGTTTTTCCACCAGTTGGCTCAGACATTCGGAAAGCTATGTCGCCAACATGGCAGCGCGCTTCGGACTCGACGAGCAAAGCCATGTCGTTGAAGTTGCTGCCAACGACGGCTACCTACTGCAATACGTCATGGCCAGAGGCATTCCATGTACGGGAATTGAACCGACAGCGAGTACGGCGGCGGCAGCAAGGGCAAAGGGCATCCCCATCGTCGAGGAGTTTTTCGGCCTGCCCCTGGCGAAGCACCTCGCATCCCAGGGAAAGCGCGCCGACCTGATTGCGGCGAACAACGTTCTTGCGCATGTACCGGACATCAATGACTTTGTCGCCGGCTTCGCCCATCTTCTCAAAGACAACGGAATCGCCACCTTTGAATTCCCGCATCTGTACCGTCTCATCATCGAGAATCAATTCGACACGATATACCACGAGCACTTCTCGTATCTATCGCTGACAGCCGTCGAGCGAATCTTCAAGCATAACGGCTTGGTTGTATTCGATGTAGAAGAACTGCCCACCCACGGGGGAAGTTTGCGCGTCTACGCGCAGAAGGCCTCGGTCGGACGACACCCCGCGAGTGCAGGCGTCAGCACCATCCTCAAGAAGGAAGCCGACGCCGGCATGATGTCGGAGGACTTCTATGCCCGATTCCAGCACTGCACCGACACGGTGAAAAATGACTTTATCGATTTTCTCTTGCGGGCGAAAAAGGAAGGCAAGCGCGTCGCAGCCTATGGCGCAGCTGCGAAAGGCAATACTCTGATGAACTATGCGGGCATCCGTCCCGACCTCATTGCATGCGTAGCGGACAGAAACCCGGCAAAGCAAGGCAAATTCATGCCGGGAAGCCGTATTCCCATCGTTAACGAATCACATCTGAGCACCGTCAGGCCAGACTATATTGTCATACTGCCATGGAACTTGCGTGACGAAGTCATGGCCCAGATGGAATATGCCAGGGCCTGGGGGGCGCGTTTTGTCACGGCCGTTCCGGAATTGCGGATCTCATAATGAAAATCGCCGTTACCGGGGCCAACGGCTTCATTGGCCGCCACGTGCTGGCCGCGTTGGAGAAAAAGGGCATCGAGCTTGTCGTGGTCACGCGCTCCGAAGCTCAGCCCGACGGGGTGTCGGCACGAAACTGCGTGTCATTGGATATTTATGGCGAGGAATCCGATGTCTTTGAACAACTCGGACGACCAGACGCACTGATACATCTGGCTTGGGGCGGATTGCCCAACTACGGGTCTTTGCACCATTTCGAAACGGAACTGCCCCAACAATACCGTTTTCTCCAACGCCTGATTAAAAGCGGACTTCAGAATCTGACCGTCACCGGAACCTGCTTTGAATACGGGATGATGTCCGGGAGCCTGATAGAGACAGTGACGCAGCCTCCCTCCAATCCCTATGGTTTTGCCAAAGATGCGCTGCGTCGCCAGCTTGAATTTCTGCAGGAAAAAACGCCATTCAATCTGGTCTGGACCCGTCTGTTCTACCTGTACGGGCAAGGCCAAAGCAAAACCTCGCTGCTTCCACAATTGAAACATGCTGTCGAACAGAATGAGGAGTATTTCAACATGTCGGGCGGCGAACAACTGCGCGATTACCTGCCAGTTGAAGCGGTCGCCGACTACCTCGTCGACCTGACCTTGATGAAAGCAGACATCGGCGTCGTCAATGTCTGCTCCGGACAACCGACATCGGTTCGGAATCTGGTCGAGGGATGGATCCGCGAACACGGCTGGAAAATCAAACTCAATCTTGGGCATTTCCCCTACCCAACTTACGAACCCATGGCTTTTTGGGGAAACATGAGCAAACTGCAAAAATTGCTGGAGTCACAGTGAATCGATACAGATTACTCTATAGCGCCGAACGGCTCCCGGTATTCCAGAATCGAATGTTCCCAACCGCAGAAACTGGAAGGACTTGCATCACAGGCGATATTCACCTCGTTCAGGACATGACAACCGGTTTGATATTCAACCGCTCATTCATGCCAGAGCTCCTTGAATACGATCAAAATTATCAGAACGAGCAGGCTCTAAGCCCCATATTTCGTGATCACCTTGGCGAGGTACTCACGATTATCGACAGGCATATGGCCAATCATTCTCTGATCGAGGTTGGGTGCGGAAAAGGCGTCTTCCTCGAGATGCTCGCTGCACGTGGTTATAACGTTACGGGACTTGATCCGGCCTATGAGGGCATGAATCCGCGCATATTGAAAAAGTATTTTTCCACAGAAGTTGGCATCAACGCCGATGCCGTCATCCTGAGACATGTGCTGGAACATGTGCCAAACCCAATCGACTTCCTCAAGAACATAAAGAAAGCCAATTGCGATAAGGGCAAGATTTATATCGAGGTCCCCTGCTTCGACTGGATATGCAGCCACCGGGCTTGGTTCGACATATTCTATGAGCACGTCAACTACTTCCGTCTGGAAGATCTTCTGCGCATGTTCGGCCGCGTTCACGGATACGGTCATCTATTTGGCGGTCAATACCTCTATATCGTCGCGGACATTGACTCCCTGCAGACTCCGATCCTTAAAAACGAAAAAGGCTTCGATTTCCCGGACGACATGCTTGACGGGGTTAGCCAGATCGCATTTGCGCAAAAGGAAATGCGGAAGACCGATGCCGCGCCATTGATTGTTTGGGGCGGATCATCGAAAGGCGTCATTTTTTCACTTTTCATGCAGCGAGCCGGATTAGAAGTAGACTATGTCGTCGATATAAACCCTGCCAAACAGGGGATGTACATACCAGCCACGGGCATTAAAGTGTCTTCCCCAAATGAGATAGTCTCAAAGGCAGCACCGGGAAGTACGATATTTGTCATGAACGGGAATTACCTTGCCGAAATCAAGGAAATGACTCACCACAATTTCACTTACATAGCGATCGACCATGAGCGAATTTGAAAAAGAAGTTATGCAGCGGGTTCTCAGCAATCAGAAGAATGAGCGGCTGCGCACGTCAGCGGGGAATTTCCTGAATGAATCGATAGGCGCCCAGTATTCCTACAATTTTTCCTGGCTTGGCCGGCCGATCATTCAATATCCGCAGGATATTGTTGCGATGCAGGAATTGATCTGGGCGGTCAAGCCGGATCTGATCATTGAAACCGGCATTGCACACGGCGGATCGCTAATTTTTAGCGCCTCCATGCTCGCACTGATCGACATGTGCGACGCGGTCGAACAGAACAGAGCTTTTGACCCATCAGTACCCGCCAGAAAAGTACTCGGTCTGGACATCGATATTCGCGCTCACAACAAAGCCGCGATCGAGGCTCATCCAATGGCCAATCGCATTCAGATGATCCAGGGCTCCAGCATTGCCACCGACATCGTGAAGCAAGTGACCGAAATCGCTTCGGAGTACAACAATGTCATGGTGTGTCTCGATAGCAACCACACCCATGAGCACGTGCTGGAAGAGCTGAAAGCCTACGCACCTCTGGTCAGCAAAGGCAGCTATTGCGTTGTCTTCGATACCGTCGTGGAAGACCTTCCCAAAGAAATGTACCCGGACCGGCCATGGGGCCCTGGTAACAACCCCAAGACAGCTGTATGGGAATATTTGAAAACCAGCAACAATTTTGAAATCGATTCGAACATCGAAAGCAAGATACAGATCACGGTTGCTCCTGATGGATTCCTGAAACGCGTCCGGTAACATGCAAGAAGTCAAAGAAGATGGATACTTCGCGCCACTGGTATCCATTGGAATGCCCATTTACAACGCCGCCGATCACTTGCAACGCGCCATTGATTCAGTGCTCGACCAATCGTTTGGCAACTTCGAGTTGATTATTTCCGACAACGCGTCTACCGATATTTCGGAAAATCTCTGTCGGGCCTACGCCCAGCGAGACCGACGAATTCGCTACATTCGGCAAGATACAAATCTGGGCGCAGTAAAGAACTTCAACTTTGTTCTCAACCAGTCTCGCGGCAAGTACTTCATGTGGGCAGCTTCGGATGACATTCGTACACCGGATTTCTTGATGGAGAATGTTCAATTCCTCGAAGAGAATCCCGGTTACGTCGCGTCAACGACCCCGAACTGTTTCGAGGGCAACGAAAACGATCCGACAAAAATCGTTAATTTCTCCATCGAAGGCGATTTATCCTCACGATACATCGCGTTCTTGCACAGCTGCTGGCATTCGCATGGGATTTTCTATTCCCTGATGCGCACTGACATCATCAAGAAGTGCGATATCCCTGGTCAGTCATTCACGGCTGCGGACTGGGCGATCGATATGTTTCTGGCAAGTCATGGAGCAATACACCGGACAAAAGCGGGCTTGGCAATTTTCGGGCGAAAAGGCATGAGCAGCAGGCCCGATGCATGGAAATCGTTCCGCACACATCCACTGGAATTCTTGCTGCCGCTTGTTCGCTTCTCCCGCCATGCTCTGCGCCTGATGAAGCCATTAGCTTTCCCCGCCTGGATCCGGGTATTTTGCATCTTGGCAAGACTCAACCTGAGCGCCAGCACAGACCAGGCGCATGCCGCGCTGTATGCGTTTTACTGCCGCAATTTCAAACCGGTCAATAAGTCAGGAGCGCATTGAACATGGGAATCACCGGAGCAATGAAGGCACGTGCCATGCGTTGGCTGCAGAACGCAAACGCCCCACTACAACGCATGCAGGAACGCCAAACGGTAATGCAGGCGCAACTTCTTGCGAAGAACAACAGTGCCATCAAGCAATTGCGCGATCTGGGAGACGTCGAGTTCTCTGCATTCTCCCAATGGGGAGAAGACGGCATCATAGATTGGCTGGTTTCACGGCTACCGGACATTCCCAAAACATTCGTCGAATTCGGCGTCGAGGATTATCGCGAGTCGAACACGCGCTTTCTCTTGCAAACGCGCAATTGGCGAGGTCTGATCATGGATGGATCGGAAGCCCACATCCGGGACATTCGCGGACAAGACATTTATTGGCGCCACAGTCTATCGGCCCGATGCGCGTTCATAGACCGCGACAATATCAACCAACTGCTTCGTGAAGGCGGCATGAGCGGCGAGATCGGGCTGCTCAGCGTGGACATCGACGGTAATGATTACTGGGTATGGCAAGCGATTGGCGAGGTCTGCCCGGCAATCGTGGTCGCGGAATTCAACGCGGTGCTCGGCGACCTCCACGCGCTGACGGTGCCCTACCGCCCGGACTTCCAGCGAACGCAGGCGCACCATTCCAACCTCTATTTCGGGGCCTCATTACCCGCACTCATCGAACTGGCAACCCAAAAAGGGTACTTCTTCGTCGGCACCACTTCAACCGGGTGCAACGCCTTTTTCATTCGCAAAGACCTGGCGTCGTCAGTCACGGAAGCCTTGTCGGGAATTTGGGCATATCCATCGAAGGTCCGGGAAGCCCGTGACGCCGAGCGGAATCTTCTATTCGTCGACGGGGATGCCCGCCCCGCCATGATCGCGACACTGCCCCTGATCGATCTGCGGCAACAGTCAGAAACAAGCCTATCAGCCTGCGGTACGATTTACTCCCCCGAATGGCAATCCGGAAATCGGAGAGGGTTTTGAAGCTTGCTTTCGATCAGCAAGTTTTCCTGCTTCAGGAGTACGGCGGTATTTCCCGTTACCTGTGCAGTCTCGTTCGCGAACTTTCCCATAAGCCTTCGGTAGAGCCACACATCTTCGCGCCGCTGCATTTCAATCGCAATCTGGAATCCATCGACAGTGCACTCGTCTCCGGCATCCGGCTGCCGAAGCTGCCGACCAAGCTCTTCCGCCTCGCGATGCTGGCGAGCGAAGCGTTGGCTCATCGCGCCATATCGCGATTCAAGCCGGACATTCTCCATGAAACCTATTACTCGGTCGCCGATTTTTGCCCGAACAACACCCGCCGCGTGCTGACGGTATATGACCTCATCCACGAACGTTACCCGAACCTGTTCGTGAATAGCGAAGGCACGATCCGTCCGAAAAAGATCGCGGCAAACCGCGCTGATCATGTAATTTGCATTTCGGAAAGTACGCGACGCGACGTCATCGACTTCTGCGGCGTTCCCGAAGAGAAAACCTCCGTCGTTTACCTCGGCGTTGACGTCGACGCATTCCGTCCCGTTGAAGAAGAATGCCAATATCGTCCACGCCCCTTCTTGTTGTACGTTGGCGCCCGCGGCGGATACAAGAATTTCGATCGCCTGTTACGTGTTTATGCCAGATCACCCCGATTGCATCGGGAACTCGATCTTGTCTGCTTTGGCGGCGGCCCTCTCCTGGCCAACGAACATGAAATGATTGCAGCACTCGGGCTGAGCCCCGACCGGGTGGTACAGATTGGTGGCACCGACGCCATCCTGGCGACGCTCTATCGACAAGCCGAAGCCTTTGTTTATCCATCGTTGTACGAGGGCTTCGGCATTCCGCCGCTTGAAGCGATGGCAGCTCACTGCCCCGTCGTATGCAGCGACGGAAGCTCGCTGCCCGAGGTGGTTGGAAGAGCTGCGGAAACATTTGATCCGCTCGATGACGACGCAATACAGGCCGCTATAGAACATGTCATCGAGTCGCCCGAGCGTCGCGAAGAGCTCATTGCTGCAGGTCAGTCCCGCCACACCTGCTTCTCTTGGTCAAAATGCGCCGAGGATACCGAAGCCATTTACCGCGCACTGCTGTGAGTCGTCAGCCGAAGTGACCCTGTCAGCGCATTAGAGAGCGCACCATTACAATCCAGAATCGCCCCGTCGGCTCAGCGTACGCTCAGCACGGCATCACCAAACGAACAGTATCCATGACCGAAGAAATACTGCTGACAATCATCACGGTAACAAAAAACTGCGTCGCCAGCATTGGACGCACACTGGACTCCGTACGCGCCGTCAAGCGTTCCGGTGTCGAATATGTCGTCGTCGATGGTGCCTCCAGTGACGGCACAACCGAAGCAATCCGAGCCAGCGGTACGCTCGTGGATCGATTGATCAGCGAGAAAGATCATGGCATCTATAACGCCATGAACAAGGGCGTCGCAAATGCCAGAGGGCGCTACATTCTATTCATCAACGGTGATGACGAACTCCTACCCGGCGACTTCCCGATCGTCTTGGAAACGCTCGCCAATAGCAGCGCAAAAATCATTTGTACGACCACCCTGGTCGGCACGACGAGTTGCCCGACCGAAACCCTCGTGGCCAGACCATGGCATCTGCCTTTCTACAACTCAATCCCCCATCCATCGACATTTGTCGCTCGGGACTTGCTACTGCGTTCACCGTTGCGTGAAGACTTGCGCATCGTGTCGGATTACGATTTCTTCCTTTTCGCCTATCTTTCCGGCCAGGCTTTTCTCGTGCTGCCAAAGGTCACGGCACTGCACCAGAGGGGCGGCGCATCAGGAAACGTCAACCTATCGCAACGAGAGTTGGAACGCGTGCGCAAGGAGCGCCTCGGTTGGCGCTACCCGATCTGCAATGGCTTAATGGCGCTCTACCGCCTGGCACGACGCCTTTCCGGGGGAGCGCTGCATGTCTGAAGCGCCGCGCTCCGTCGTCGTCGGACTCTCCGGCGGCCTCGGTAACCAGATGTTTCAATACGCCGCTGGTCGTGCTCTCGCCCACCGCCTGAACACCCGCTTGATCCTCGATTTGTCCTGGTTCTCGGGGCAAAGCGAACGTCATTACGCCCTCACCCCCTTTCGAATCGAAGCAAACCTGCAATCAGCCTGGCCGTCCTTGCCGACGAAAGCACAATCACTGATCTCTCGACTATCGCGTCGCTGGATGCCGCGCATCATGGGCGTACCGGTCTGGCGTGAACCGCATTTTCACTACGCGCAGGATTTCGCAGCGATTCAATCACCGGTCTTTCTCGAAGGATTCTGGCAGAGCGAGCGTTATTTCAAGGATGTTCGGCAACAGCTCCAGTCCGAATTCTCTCTTCGGGATCCCATGCCGCCGGCTTGCCAAGCCGTTCTCGATAAAATCCGCGCTTGCGATGCCCTCTGCATCCATGTGCGCCGAGGCGACTATCTGAGCAACCCGATCGCAGCGAAAGTCCACGGCACCTGCTCCACCGACTACTACCGGGATGGTGTCAGCGAACTCAGCCGAAAGCTGAAGACCCCGCATGCATTCGTCTTTTCTGACGAACCCGACTGGGCGAGAGATTCACTCACGTTTGACTGCCCCATGACCGTCGTCGACATCAACACTCCCACCGATGCGCATCTCGACCTGTTGCTGATGTCAGCATGCCGTCATTTCGTCATCGCCAACAGTTCGCTCAGTTGGTGGGCTGCCTGGATTGGTGAAGACGAGAACACGACCGTCATCGCGCCAACCCGCTGGTTTCTTACGGCCGACAAGGACACGTCCGACCTGCTTCCGGATCACTGGCTGAAGCGTTGAACCGCAACCCATGCGCATACTACTGACATCCCCCACCTACCCGCCCTTTAACAGCGGTCTCGGCAACGCCGTCTCGCAACAGGCCGCCTGCCTGACAAAGGCGGGTCACGAGGTCATCGTTGCCACCGGGGGCGGTACACGCGCCACCGAGGTCGATATGTTGGGCATCCGCATCGAACGATTTGCAGTGTCGGGCGCGAACTCGTTGTTGCAACCGATCCGCGGCGACCGCAAGACTTACGTGGACTTCTTGCGCACGGTGAATTGCGATATCGTCGTGATGAACGCTTGGCAAAACTGGGCGAGCGACCTCGCTCTCTTGCACATCGACGAAATCGGCGGCAGGAAATTCATGTTCAGCCATTGCATATCGACGAACGTATTCTATTCGCATCAACCGGTCCGGTCGCTGGTTCGCTATCTCGCCTGGCGCCCCTATTGGTGGAGCATATCCAAGATCATGCGCAAGCTCGATGGCGTCATTTTTCTTGCTGATCGCGGCTCCGACAGCCGTTTCGACGACCTCACACTGGCGCGAAGAATTGAGGTCCCGGTCCACGTCGTCTCAAACAGTCTGTCAACTGCAGCCGCGATCGCATTGGACGCCCCGTGCCGGGGTTTGCAGGAGCGAGATCGACTGATCGCTATCGGCGCTTATCAGTGGCAGAAAGGATTCGATTTCGTCCTGAAAGCCTATGCCAAATCCAAAGCCTGCAACCGCATTCCCTTGCATCTATATGGCCAGCAACGCTCACGCTACAACGATCTGCTCGAATCGCTCGCAAACAGGCTATTACTGAAGCCTGAATTCGTGGTTTTCCATGAAGGTATCGCCGGCGAAGCGCTCATCGCCGAATACCAAAGCGCCCAAATGGTGCTATCCGGCTCGCATACCGAATGCCAGCCCTTGGTGCTGATCGATGCCAGCGCAACCGGCACGCCGTTCATCGCTCGTACGACGGGATGCATCGCCCATATGCAGGGCGGCTTGGCGGTATCAAGCTGGCAGGAAATGGCTGCTTCTATCGATAAGATACTTGATGACACGGTTTGCTGGGAGCGCATGAGCAACGCCGCACGCCAGACAGCCGCCGCGCTTTACCACCCGGATGTCGTCAGCCGAAAACTGCTTGACGTTCTTAACGGCGACATCGACAGGATCAGGCATTAAGACAATGGCACCGTCCGCACAAACACCGCCACGAAATACCATGCAAGAACCCGCTGAAAACGCTCCGATTGTCACTGTTGCCCTCTCCGTGTTCAACGGTGGCGCACTGCTCGAATCGGCCGTACGCTCTGTCGTGGCACAGACATTTCAGGACTGGGAGTTGCTAATTCTCGATGACGGCTCGACAGATGGCGCCATCGACCGCCTGCCTCAACTGGAGGATCGACGCATCGTCGTCGTACGTGACGGGCTGAACAAAGGACTTCCGAGCCGTTTGAACCAGGCCATTGGCATGGCCCGGGGCCGGTATTTCGCTCGCATGGATCACGACGACTTATGTCATCCGCATCGTTTCTCGGAACAGGTTGCATTTCTCGACACGAATCCGCAGATCGACTTGTTGGCAACCGAATGCGTCACTATGGACGAAGAAGGCCGTATCAACGGAAGCCTGCCCGCTCGACATACGCATGAGGCACTCTGTGCCCGCCCGTGGCTTTCGATCCCGATGCCGCATCCAACCTGGATGGGGCGGATCGAGTGGTTCCGCAAACATCGCTATAGCGACCCGGTGCCCTATTGCTGCGACGATAACGAGTTGCTACTCAGAAGCTTTGCCGACAGCCGCTTCTATTGCCTGCCACAGCAATTACTCGCCTATCGTGTGAGATCTCACACCCCCTGGAAAAAGCTCTGGAGAACGCGGCTCGCCCAAGCGGGGGTTCAGATAGCGTATTTCCGCAAACGCGGCCGGTGGGGTGCGGCCTTGTTGTCGCTTCTCGCCGCCCTCTTGCGAATCGGAACTGACGGCTATCGCGAAATTCGCTTCCGCTGCATCGGTGCAGCTTCGACGCATCAGAACGAATCGTTAAAGGAAAAACACGGTGAATGGATGCGTCTGATCGAGGAGCTCTCACACCCCATCGCCGCACACTCAGCCTGCGACAAAACACGCAATGAAGCCTAATTCCGATCAATATCATATCGGCGAACAAGGCAAACGAAACATCATCTTCGTCGCCACCACCCCTTTCGCCGTCAACGCCTTCCTGCGTACGCATCTGATCGCGCTGGCCAGGACCTATAACGTCACCTTGTGCGTCAACACGCAGGTCTATCCGCTCGAAGAAGAGATCGCGCACGCGGTGCGCGTGCAACACATCGACATTGCCCGCAAGATATCGCCCCGACACGATCTGCGTGCGCTGCTGCAGCTATGGCGATACTTTCGCGCACACCATCCCGCCGCCGTGCACAGCATGACGCCAAAAGCCGGATTACTTGCCATGCTGGCGGCAAAACTGGCGTGCGTGCCACGACGTTTCCACACTTTCACAGGGCAAGTATGGGCGACCCGCAGGGGAATTGCCCGTACCCTTTTCAAAAGTATCGACTGGCTGATTGCCGCCTGCGCCAGCCAGGTATTTGCCGACAGCGTCTCGCAATGCCGCTTTCTTGAAAGCGAAAGCGTCGTGCCGACCGGCGGCGTCACCGTGCTCGGCGATGGCTCCGTGGCGGGCGTCGACCTCGACCGCTTCCGCCCCGACCCGACGGCCCGCGCCGCATTGCGCGCGCAGATGCAGATATCGGAGCATATTCCCGTCTTCCTCTTCCTCGGGCGTATGGTGCGTGACAAGGGCGTCTACGATCTGCTCGACGCGTTTGCGCGCATTAACGCCGAACACCCCGACTGGGCGCTGTGGATGGTCGGTCCCGACGAAGACGGCCTGCAAGCCGAGCTCGAACAGCGCAGCAAGACTTTGGGGCTCCGCGTTCATTGGTTCGGCAGGACATTCGAACCGGAACGCTATATGGCAGCCGCCGATGCTTTCGTGCTGCCGAGCTATCGCGAGGGATTCGGGTCCGTCGTCATCGAAGCCGCCGCATGCGGCCGCCCGGCAATCGCCTACCGGATTGACGGCGTCATCGATGCGATCGTTGACGCGCAGACCGGGCTGCTCGTCGAAAAAGGCAATATCGACGCACTGGCCGCGGCAATCGCCAAACTCGGCAACGACCGGGACGAAATGGCGCGGCTGGGCACTGCCGCCTACACCCGTGCTTTACGCGATTTTTCGAGTACTACCGTCAGCGCGGCCTGGCTCGCGTTTTATGCTACCGAACTCGATAGATACACATGAACGGTGCAGAACTCCACGTGGATAAGCAGCCGCCACCGATAATACCGGCCATTCCGGAGCATGCAGTATGAAACGTCTGTTCGACCTGTTTGTCGCCGTCAGCGTTGCCATCGCGCTCGCGATTCCCTTCCTGCTCATCGCGCTGGCCGTTCGCCTGACATCAAAGGGGCCGGCCCTCTACTGGAGCGATCGCGTCGGCAAAGACAATCGCATCTTCAGGATGCCGAAATTCCGCAGTATGCGAATCGACACACCTGCCGTCGCCACACACCTGCTCGACAATCCCGATCGATGGCTGACACCGATTGGGTCTTTTTTGCGCAAGAGCAGCCTCGACGAACTACCCCAACTCTGGAGCATACTCAAAGGCGATATGAGCCTTGTCGGCCCCCGCCCCGCGCTCTACAACCAGGACGACCTGATCGCCCTGCGTACCGAGGCTGGCGTCCACCAACTGGTGCCGGGACTCACCGGTTGGGCGCAGGTCAACGGGCGCGACGAACTGCCGATTCCGCAAAAGGTCGCGCTCGATATCGAATACAAACAGCGCCAATCCTTCTGCTTCGACCTCAACATCATCTGGCTTACCGCGCTCAAGGTGATCGCCAGAGACGGCGTATCGCACTGAGCGCCGCGCCTGGCGCCACGCATCCACACAAGGACACTCATGATCAATAAAATTCTGACGGAACTGGCCATGCCGGTACTGGCCCTGCCCCGGCCGGCCAAGCGCATCGTCGTCCTGGTTGTCGACATCAGCGCCTGCGTGTTGAGCCTGTGGCTCGCGTATTACCTGCGTCTCGGCGAGTTTGTCTCTTTATCAGGCAAAGCGCTCATCGCACTGACCGCATCGATCAGCCTGGCCGTACCGATATTCACGCTCTCCGGACTTTATCGCGCCATCTTTCGCTATAGCGGCTGGCCGGCGCTCATGACGGTGGCTCGTGCCGTCGGCATCTACGGCCTGCTCTATGCGTCCATATTCACCGCCATCGGCTTCGTCGACATCCCGAGAACGGTTGGCATCATTCAGCCGATTCTGTTGCTCCTGTTCGTCGGCGCCTCGCGCACCTTCGCCGGCGTGTGGCTGGGTGACCGATACCAGGGCATTCTCAAAGAGGCCTCTCGCCCCAAGGTGTTGATCTACGGCGCCGGGCAATCCGGCCGACAGCTTGCCGCAGCGATGGCCAACAATCTCGAAATGCAAGTGACCGGTTTTCTCGACGATGACGACCGACTTCACGGCCACGTACTCAACGGCCTGCCGATCTATAACCCCGAGGACCTCGCCAGCCTGGCGGAAACGCTGAACATCGGCGATGTGTTGCTGGCAATGCCCGGCATCAACCGCAAACGCCGCAATGAAATCCTGACCCAGATCCGCAACGCTCGCGTCTCGGTCAGAACCCTGCCGAGCGTTACTGAGCTCGCCCAGGGAAAAGTCAGCGTTGCGGATCTCCGTGAACTCGATATTGACGACCTGCTCGGACGTGAGCCCGTTACGCCGAACCATATCCTGCTGACCAGGAACATTCAGGACAAAGTCGTCCTCGTCACCGGCGCGGGCGGATCGATCGGCAGCGAACTGTGCCGCCAAATTCTCGCGCTGAACCCGACCAAACTGCTCCTGATCGAGCAAAGCGAGTTCGCGCTCTATGCCATTCACCAGGAACTGGAAAGCAAACTGGCCGACCGACCGACCGTTCTCGTACCCCTGCTCGCATCGGTTCAGGATGAGGCTCGGATGCGCGAAATCATGTCCACCTGGCACCCGGAAACCCTGTATCACGCGGCAGCTTACAAGCATGTGCCATTGGTCGAACACAATCCTGCCGAAGGCATCAAGAACAATGTACTGGGCACCCTGCGCACCGCTCTGGCCGCGGCCGAGAACGGCGTCAATGACTTCGTGTTGATCAGCACCGACAAGGCCGTGCGCCCGACCAACATCATGGGCGCGAGCAAACGCTTGGCGGAGATGGTGTTGCAGGCGATAGCGGCAACGGGCACCCGCACGAATTTCACGATGGTGCGCTTCGGCAACGTGCTGGGATCGTCGGGATCGGTCGTGCCGAAGTTCCGCCAACAAATTCGCGACGGCGGCCCGATCACGCTGACACACCCCGAGATCACGCGCTATTTCATGACGATCCCCGAAGCGGCACAGCTCGTCATCCAGGCGGGCGCCATGGCCAAGGGCGGCGATGTCTTCGTGCTCGACATGGGCCAACCCGTCAAGATCATCGACCTTGCGCGACGCATGATCGAGCTCTCCGGCCTCACCGTGAAGGACGAAGAGAATCCGGATGGTGACATCGACATCGAAATCACTGGCTTACGCCCCGGCGAGAAACTCTATGAGGAACTACTGATTGGCGACAACCCGAAGCCGACTTCACACTCCCGCATCATGAAGGCGCACGAGGATTTTATCGCCTGGGACGAACTTGAAAGCAAGCTCAATGCACTGGACATAGCACTTAATGTCAATGACGTTGGTGTGATACGCCTGATGATTCAAAACCTGGTATCAGGCTACATGCCCTGTGACGAAATTGTTGACTGGGTATATCTGGCGCAAGAAGCAGATGCGTCTCTCGTTAATCAAGGCGCATGACGCTCGGAGAAAAGCGTTTCCGATCAACTGCTGTATTGGGGAACAGAATTTTTTATCGAACGCCGCCCCCAATGGAAGCAGACGAGTCTTCGATAACAGAGCCAATACACGAAAGCGCTGAAAACGAACGAAGCCATGAGACAGAGGGTCTGCTCACGGAAATACACGGCAAGCAAAGCAGGAAGTGACGCATAGACCCAACAGATCGGCGAAACCGCAGCATTTCTGAAACACGCAGGCCATCCCTTGAAATGCCTGCGAATAATGCGCATTTTGACGAGGCTGTGCAAATGCAAGCGATCCGGATAACCCGGATTGAGCGAGCGCTTATAACGCCGCGCCATGCTGAAGAGCACCTCAAGCACCGGATACCCACACGCCAGCAGTGGCGCCCACTCGGATACTGACGGATTCCTCGTCGGCAACATCACAGCGAGCCAAGCGACCAAAAACCCGAGCAAATACGCACCGCCATCACCAAGAAACAGCTTGCCAAGAGGGAAATTGACCGCCAGAAAGCCGGCCAGCACAGCAGCCAGCGATAGGCAGATTGACGCGATCACACCGTCGCCGACATCGACAGCGATGATGCCCAACGCGGCCAGGCAGATAATGACGCTACCCGCGGCAAGTCCGTTGAATCCATCAATAATATTGACGGAATTCGCCACTCCGGCAACCGCCACCATCGTAAACAACACCGATATCGGCACGAATTCCAGTAGTGCATCGAAACCCCAGACTTCGACCTCGGTCAGGCTGACACCGGTCAACAACCAGGCACAAAAACCGCTCGCCATCGTCGCCAGCAACCGCGCCCGCACACTCACGCGCTTGGTCACATCCTCGGCAAGACCGAAGACGAAGGCCGGCATGCCGGCCAGCAGCATGGCGCCAAGCACTTCTGCGACCGCACCGGAAGCACTGATCCAAACGGCGATCAGTCCGGCCAGAATGCCGACCCCCCCCACTCGCGGCGTCGCGCCGACGTGGAATTTCTGCACACCCTGATCGCTGTCAAGCGTCAATCTGCCATGCCAACGTTGTGTCATGACAATGAACACGCATACGACAAGAGTAACTAGCATCCCAAAAACAAAGGAATATTCTCGCATTTCATGCACGCGACGGAATCAAACCGCTCGCATATCCAATCTAGATAGATCATCAATACTTCAAACAGCAAGGTACCTTTCGCATGAAAACAACGCCCCTACGAAAACCATGCCAACCGATTCTTTCTTTGCCGCACCTGACACACGTCTTGCACAACCATCGACAGGCCGACGCTCCCTGCCAATTTCAGTGCCAGCACTTGCGTCATCCTCGCTGGCACGATCAATACCTGCCTATTCCGCAACGATAAAGAGTAGAACAATTCCCATACAACCATTGTCGGGAGAAGACAAACTCTAAAAAACCATATGGCATACTAGGTCTTCACATAACCAATGTCAACCCGAGCAAAAAAACAAGCAAGAAATCAATCACAAAGACATCAACAAATTAAATTGTCATCAAAAGAATTACTTTTACCACCTTCGCTTATTCATTGTAATTGAGGGTTTTGTATCCATGTTTCCGAGTCAATTCATCGCGCTCGGCTGAAATGTAATCTTCCCGCACCATTTCCGCCACCAACTCGTCGAATGTCGTTCTCGGCGACCATCCGAGTTTCGTCTTGGCTTTGGTCGGGTCACCCAGCAGGGTTTCCACCTCGGTCGGGCGGAAGTAGCGCGGGTCAACGGCGACGATGCAGCGCTCGCCGTCCGGCGTTTGCCAGTAACCCTTTTCTTCAACGCCCTGGCCTTGCCAACCGATTGCCATGCCAAGTTCCTTCGCAGCGGCATTGACGAAATCGCGTACGCTGTATTGCACACCAGTGGCGATCACGAAGTCCTCGGGCTTGTCCTGCTGCAACATTAGCCATTGCATTTCGACATAATCGCGGGCGTGGCCCCAGTCACGCTTGGCGTCCATGTTGCCGAGGAACAGGCAATCTTGCAGGCCCAGCTTGATCCGCGCCAGCGCACGGGTGATCTTGCGGGTCACGAAGGTCTCGCCGCGGTTCGGGCTTTCGTGGTTGAAGAGGATTCCGTTACAGGCGTAGATACCATAGGCTTCGCGGTAATTGATGGTGATCCAGTAGGCATAGAGCTTGGCCACCGCATACGGGCTGCGCGGATAGAACGGCGTCGTTTCCTTTTGCGGAATCTCCTGCACCAGGCCGTAGAGTTCAGAGGTACTGGCCTGGTAGAAGCGAGTCTTCTTCTCAAGGCCAAGAATGCGAATCGCTTCGAGGATGCGCAGCGCGCCGAGGGCGTCCGAGTTCGCCGTGTATTCGGGCTCTTCGAAACTCACCGCCACATGACTCTGCGCCGCAAGATTGTAGATCTCGTCCGGTTGCGTTTGCTGGATGATGCGGATCAGGCTGGAACTGTCGGTGAGATCGCCGTGGTGCAGGAAGAAGCGCACGTCTTTCTGATGCCGGTCCTGATACAGGTGGTCGATTCGATCCGTATTGAACAGGCTGGTCCGGCGCTTGATACCGTGAACGACATAGCCTTTGTCGAGCAGGAATTCGGCAAGGTAGGCACCGTCTTGCCCCGTAACCCCCGTAATCAGGGCAACTTTGCGATTTTGTTCGGTCATGGGTGTTCTTCCTATTGGTTTCGGGTCGAGGTGTTATTCAAGAAATCGTCATAGGCGCGCCGCAAGCCTTCATCGAGCGGCATGCCCGCTTGCCAGCCGAGCGCGTTGAGGCGCGCACTGTCCATCAGTTTGCGCGGCGTGCCGTCGGGCTTGGTAACATCGAACGTTATTTCGCCGGCATAGCCGACCGCCCTGCCTACCGCTTCGGCGAGTTGGCGAATGGTGATATCGCTGCCATAGCCGACGTTGATGTGGCTGAGCATCGGCTGCGTATGCTGCTGGTAAACCCCCTTGTCGAGATTCATCACGTGCACGCTTGCCGCCGCCATGTCGTCAACATAAAGAAACTCGCGCATCGGCGTGCCGGTTCCCCAAATCGTCACGCAAGGCGCTTTTGCGAGCTTGGCTTCATGAAACCGCCGGATCAGCGCCGGGATGACGTGCGAGTTCTCCGGGTGATAGTTGTCACCTGGCCCGTAGAGATTGGTCGGCATGACGCTGCGGTAGTCGACGCCGTGGCTGGCGCCGTACTGACGGTTGTAGCTCTCGCAGAGCTTGATGCCGGCAATCTTGGCGATGGCGTAGGGTTCGTTGGTCGGTTCCAGTGTGCCGGTCAGCAACGCGTCTTCGCGCATCGGCTGCGCGGCATGTTTCGGGTAGATGCAGCTCGACCCGAGGAACAGCAGTTTCCTGACACCATTGCGAAAGGCCGCATCAATGACGTTGGCCTCGACCATCAGGTTCTGGTAGATGAACTCGGCCGGGTAAGTGTCGTTGGCATGAATGCCGCCCACCTTGGCCGCCGCCAGATAGACCTGATCAGGCCGTTCGGCAGCGAAGAAGGCGCGCACGGCGGCCTGGTCGGTGAGGTCGAGTTCGGCACGCGTGCGCGTCACGATATTGCGCTGACCCTGTGCCTCCAGCGTCCGCACGATCGCCGATCCGACCATGCCGCGATGGCCGGCAACGAATATTTTGCTGGCATGGCTCACGCCTTGCTTCTCCCGTAGCTGTCTTCAAAGCGCACAATATCGTCCTCGCCGAGGTAGCTACCTGATTGCACCTCGATGATTTCCAGCGGAATCGTGCCGGGGTTGGCCAGGCGATGCACTTCGCCCAACGGAATGTAGGTCGATTGGTTTTCGGTGATCAACATTGTCTTGTCGCCGTTGGTGATTTCGGCGGTGCCCTTGACGACGATCCAGTGTTCGGCGCGATGGTGATGCTTCTGCAAGCTCAGGCTGGCCTTGGGCTTGACCTGGATGCGCTTGACCTTGAAGCGCCCGCCTTCGTCGATGCTGTCGTACCAGCCCCAGGGCCGGTGCACCTTGCGATGCAGAGCGTACTCTTCACGCCCTCGGGCGGCCAAATCGTTGACGATAGCCTTGACGTCCTGACTGCGCGCCCGATCGGCGACCAGCACCGCATCCGACGTCTCGATGACAACGACATCCTTGACACCGACTAGCGCGACGAGTCGGCTGGCGGCATGCACCAGCGTGTTTTCGCACGCAGTCGTCATAACGTCGCCGACGCTGGCGTTGCCCGCATCATCCTTTGGCAGCACCTGCCAGACAGCGTCCCAGGCGCCGAGATCGCTCCAGCCTGCGTCTAGCGGCACCATGCGGATGTCAAACTCGCTGCCGGGACAGCGCTCCATGACAGCGTAATCGACAGACTCCGAAGGTATGGCGATGAAGGCATCCTTGTCGGGCCGAACGAAGGGTGTCATGGCGCCTATATCGGCACTGCGCTGGGTCCAGGCAGCGCGAGTGGAAACGGCAATATCGGGGCGGAAGCGCTCGAGCGCTTTCATCCATACCGAGGCCTTGAGCACGAACATGCCGGCGTTCCAGTAGTATCCGCCGGCATCGAGATAGCGCTGGGCAGTGGCGGCGTCGGGCTTCTCGACGAAACGTTGCACGGCACGCAATGCCGTTTGCTCATCCGCCGACGTACCAACTGCGCTATCGGTCTGGATGTAGCCGTAACCGGTTTCAGGCCGGTCGGGGGAAATACCGAGGATGACGATGCTGCCCGCAGCGGCGGCACGGATCGCCGCTTGCATCGACGCGGTAAAGGCAGCGCTATCGGCAACCGTCTGGTCGGCGGGGGTGACGACCAACACCGGATCCTTGCCGTCTTCGAGCGCGGCCAGCGCAGCCAGCGTCAGTGCCGGCGCCGTGTTGCGCCCTTTCGGTTCGAGGAGTGCGGCGCCGAGGGCGATACCCGCTTCGCGGAGTTGTTCGGTGACGAGGAAGCGGTGTTCCTCGCCGCTGACGATCAGCATCTTTTCTACCTGAACGTCATTACCACCGAGGCCCACAAGTCGTTGTGCCGCCTGTTGAAAGAGACTGTCTTCACCGGTCAGACAGAGGAATTGCTTGGGAAAACCCGAGCGCGAGAGCGGCCACAGGCGCGTGCCCGAACCGCCGCAGAGGATTACAGGAGTGACTGAATACATGGCATGAACGCCTCTTGTCTTGTTATGGCCTTGGCAAATAGGCGACGCTCGCGGCTGGACCACCGCCTCTTAACCCCGTATATTCTACCTACTTATACTGGTCCGGGCGCGAAAGCGCAGTGTTCTAACCCTCACAAATTCTTCCGACCTCGCACGTCCCATCTGGACAAGGCGCCTTGGCAATATCGCAATACCTTTACGATCAACACCATAAGCATAACGCCTGAATCCGTTCCTGCCCGTGGACTGCTCCACCAGGCAGACCCCACCTCCCCGGACTCAGCCCCCCCCGACTTCGTTCCCATTTTTCCGATCGACATGATTCCGACCCTCCTGCGTTCCATCATTCTAACCGCCGGACCGTTCGCCGCGATGGCCGCCCTTGCCGCCGGCCCAACGCCGCAGCGCGTCACCGCCATCGAAGCCCTCGACAAAGCCACGCTCTATCGCAAGAGCAACGCCTACCTCGGCTTTTCCTGCCGCACAGCACCGGAAGGCGATATCGAGTGGCTGAAAAAGGCACGGCTCGGCGATTCGGTATTTCTCGGCAAACACTCGTTCAAGGCCGGCGTCATCGAGGCAATCACCTTCACCGAAGATCTGCGCACCAAAGACGGCCGGGTGCTCGCCGCCAAAGGCGACACGCAGTGCGTGCTGGCCGCCGACGAACGCGCGCTGCCGTATGACGAGAAGCGCTGCGACGGCATGTGGGTGTTCATTCCCAAGTGCCGCGTCGTCGAACGCTGATTTTGGCGCCTCACGAGAAAAACCGGCCAGCCTCCTTGCCCGGGGGTTTTCAGTATAATTCGCGCTTCTTCCGCACAACGCCCGACCCGGCCCGGCAGTCCTTTCCGGCCCGTGTCCTCTCTCGCATCAGGCCGCAATGAGCTATACCGCTGAATCGATCGCCGTCCTCAAGGGTCTGGAACCCGTCCGTCATCGCCCCGGCATGTACACGCGGACAGACTCGCCGCTGCACATCATCCAGGAAGCCATCGACAACGCCGCCGACGAAGCGCTCGGCGGTTTCTGCAAGCGCATCCTGGTGATCCTGCACGCCGACGGTTCGGTCAGCGTCCAGGACGACGGCCGCGGCATCCCGGTCGAGATTCACCCTGTCGAAGGCGTTCCGACGGTCGAGGTGGTGTTTACCCGCCTCCACGCCGGCGGCAAGTTCAACAAGGGTGACGGCACGTCGGCCTACCGCTTTTCCGGCGGCTTGCACGGTGTCGGTGTCTCGGTGACCAACGCGCTGTCGACGCGCCTCGAAGTCGAGGTCGTGCGCGACGGCGGCCGCCATTTCATCGCCTTTTCCGGCGGCAACGTCATCGAGCCGTTCCAGCGCATCGGCGACGCGCCGAAACGCGCCAGCGGCACGCGCATCCGCGCCTGGCCGGACCCGCAGTTCTTCGATTCGACGGTCATCGCCATCGGCGAACTCGAACGCCTGCTGCGCAGCAAAGCGGTACTGCTGCCCGGCCTCGAAATTTCGCTGTCGATCGAAAACGGCGAGACGAAAACCTGGCGTTTTGCCGATGGCATGCAGCAGTACCTGGCTGAGCAGCTCGACGGCGAACTCGCCGCACCGATCTTCACCGGCGAGAAATACGCGGCTGCCGGCGACGAGAACTTCCCGGCGGGTTCCGGCGCCGCCTGGTCGATCTGCTGGAGCGCCGAGGGCGGACTGGCGCGCGAATCCTACGTCAATCTGATCCCGACGCCGGCCGGCGGCACGCACGAGACCGGTCTGCGCCAGGCGGCCTTCGACGCGGTCAAGGGCTTCGCCGAGCACCACGCGCTGCTGCCCAAGGGCGTCAAGCTCGCCGCCGAAGACGTTTTTGGCCGCGCCAGCTTTGTTCTCGCCGCTCGCGTGCTCGACCCCTCGTTCCAGGGCCAGACCAAGGAACGGCTGAATTCGCGCGACGCTGTCGCGCTCGTCGCGCGCATGGTGCGCGACCCCTTCGAGCTGTGGCTCAACGAGCATCCCGACGACGCCAGGAAGATCACCGAACTCGCCATCAAGGCGGCGCAGGCGCGGTCCCGCGCCGGCCAGAAAGTGGAAAAGCGCAAGCAATCCGGCGTCGCCATCCTGCCCGGCAAGCTCTCCGACTGCCAGAGCGAGGATATCAACCGCAACGAGCTGTTCCTCGTCGAGGGCGACTCGGCCGGCGGCTCGGCGAAATCCGGCCGCGACAAGGAGGTGCAGGCGATCCTGCCGCTGCGCGGCAAAGTGCTCAACACCTGGGAAGTCGATCCCGGCAGCCTCTTCGCCAACAGGGAAATCCACGACATCGCCGTCGCGCTGGGCATCGATCCGCACCCGCCCGCAGCCCCCGACAGCGTGCTCGACAACCTGCGCTACGGCAAGGTGGTGATCATGACCGACGCTGACGTCGACGGGAGCCACATCCGCGTGCTGCTGTGCACGCTGTTCTACCGCCATTTCCCGAAGCTGCTCGAACACGGCCACCTGTATTTCGCGCAGCCGCCGCTCTACCGCCTGGACGTACCGGCATCCGGCAAGAAACGTCCGGCACGCAAGCTCTACGCGCTCGACAACGCCGAACGCGACGCCTTGCTCGACCGTGTGCAGATGGAAGGCGTCAAGCCCGAGTCCGTCGACATTTCCCGCTTCAAGGGTCTCGGCGAAATGAATCCCGAGCAACTCTGGGAAACGACGATGTCGCCCGACACGCGCCGCCTGATGCGCGTGCGCCTGCCGCAGGAAACCGAGGCACAACCGGTGATGAACATGCTGATGGCCAAGAATGAATCGGCCGGCCGCCGCGCCTGGATGGAGGAAAACGGCGCGCTGGTCGGGGCGGATCTGTAGCCACCCACCGCCGCCGAAGCGCAGCCGGTCTCCCATGATATTTCCGTCTTTGGACTCTAAATGACGCACAAACACGACGACACCGCCACACCGGACCTGTTCGCCGACCTGGCAACGCCGGCGCCGTTGCCGACGGCCCAGGCCCCGGTCGCCGATACGCCCGCCGCGCCGCTCGCGACGCCAGTACCGCCGAGCGCCGAGCGCCAGACAGAGGCCAGCGCGCTGCCGCCCGGCCCACCGCCCCCGCCGGCCGTCACGATCACCACCGAGGACGATGGCGACAGCATCCTGCTGCACGAGACCGCCGCCCGCGACTATCTCGAATACGCGGTCGCCGTCGTCAAGGGCCGCGCGCTGCCCGACGTCAAGGACGGACAGAAGCCGGTGCAGCGCCGCGTGCTCTTCGCCATGCACGAACTCGGCCTCGCCGCCGGCGCCAAGCCGGTCAAGTCGGCGCGCGTCGTCGGCGACGTCATCGGTAAATACCATCCGCACGGCGATTCGTCGGCCTACGACGCGATGGTGCGTGTCGCCCAGCCCTTCTCGCTGCGCTATCCGCTCGTCGATGGCCAGGGCAATTTCGGCTCACGCGACGGCGACAACGCAGCGGCGATGCGCTACACCGAAGCACGCTTGACACCAATCGCCGAACTCCTGCTCGGCGAACTCGACGAAGGTACCGTCGACTTCCAGCCGAACTACGACGGCGCCTTCGACGAACCGGCCTTCCTGCCGGCACGCCTGCCGTTCTCGCTGCTCAACGGCGCCTCCGGTATCGCCGTCGGCATGGCCACCGAAATCCCGTCGCACAACCTGCAGGAGATCGCCAACGCCGCGATCTGCCTGATCCAGAACCCGCAGGCCGACCTCGCCGAGCTGATGACGCACGTCCCCGGCCCGGATTATCCCGGCGGCGGACAGATCATCTCGACCCCGGCCGAAATCGCCAATGCCTATGCCAGCGGACGCGGCAGCCTGCGTGTGCGCGCCCGCTACGACTTCGAGGAAATGGCGCGCGGCGCCTGGCAACTCGTCGTCCGCGAACTGCCGCCGGGCGTCTCGAGCGCCAAGGTGCTTTCCGAAATCGGCGCGCTGATGAATCCCCAGCCGAAGCCCGGCAAGAAGGCGATCGAGCAGTCGGCAGCGCAACTCAAGGCGCTGTTCGCCTCGCAACTCGAACGCGCCCGCGACGAATCCGGCAAGGACGACGACATCCGCCTCGTCTTCGAACCGGTCAGCTCGCGCCTCGACCGCGAGGAATTCGTCGCGCTGCTGCTCGCTCACACGAGCCTCGAAACGACGGCGCCGATCAACCTCGTCGCCGTCGGCCTCGACGGCCGGCCATGCCAGAAGACGCTCGCCGACCTGATCGGCGAATGGTGCCGTTTCCGCCTGACGACGGTGCGCCGGCGCAGCGAATTCCGCCTCGCCAAGGCCAACGACCGCATCCACATCCTCGAAGGCCGGCACATCGTCTTCCTCAACATCGACGAAGTCATCCGCCTGATCCGCGAATCGGACGAACCGAAGCCGGCGCTGATCGCGCGCTTCAAGCTCTCCGAGCGCCAGGCCGACGACATTCTCGAAATCCGCCTGCGTCAGCTGGCCCGGCTCGAAGGCATCAAGATCGAGCAGGAGCTGGAGAAACTGCGCGCCGAGAAGGAAGACCTCGAAAAGCTGCTGGCCAGCGACACCCTGATGCGCCGGCTGGTGATCAGGGAAATCAAGGCCGACGCGACCAAGCACGGCGACGGGCGCCGCACGCTGATCGAAGCGGCGACGATGGCCTCGCGCTCCGAAGTCGCCGCCGTCGCCGACGAACCGGTAACGTTGATCGTCTCGGCAAAGGGCTGGGCGCGCGTACGCCAGGGGCATAACCTCGACCTCTCCGGCGTCGCCTACAAGGATGGCGACGGTCCCGGCGTCGCACTCGAATGCCGCTCGGTCGATTCGCTCGTCATTCTCTCGAACGAGGGCCGCGCCTTCACCGTGGCGGTCGCCGCGCTACCCGACGGACGCGGCATGGGCGCGCCGCTGCCATCCTTCGTCGACATGGGCAACAGCCGCATCGCGCATGTGCTCGTCGCCAAGCCCGAAGAAGAGTTCCTCGTCGCCAAGACCTCCGGCTACGGTTTCATCTGCAGCTACGGCGACCTGCTCTCGCGCCAGAAGGCGGGCAAGGCCTTCCTCACGCTCGAGGACGATGCCGCCATCCTACCGCCGGCACGCGTCGCCGGTGCCGACCATCTGGCCGCGCTCGCCGACGACGGCCGCCTGCTCGTCTTCCCGCTCGACCAGATGAAGAAGCTGTCGAGCGGCAAGGGCGTGCAGATCATCGGTCTCAAGGGCAAGGAAGCGCTGAAGGCGGCGATCGCCATCAAGGGCCCGGTCGTCGCCATCAAGGGCGTTTTCCGCAACAAGCCGAAGGAACTCCTGTCGGACGAGAAACATCTCGGCCAGCGCGCCCGCCGCGGCGCCGCCGTCGGCCTCGTCAACACGCCGACGATCGAGGCGCTGCCGACATGATTCCGGGCGTCCGGCGGGCACTGTTGGGGCTCGCCGGCGCCATGGCGCTAGCCACCACCGCACTGACCGCAAACGCGGCGTGGGACGCCGAACAGCTTGGCGCCGCCACCCGGATTTACCTGCCGGAAAGCGGCGGCACGCCGCCGCTGATGATCATCGTTCAGGGCACCGCGACTGTCGGCGAACGCGAGCGTGACTGGGCGCGCTGGTTTGCCGAACGCTCGATCGCCGCCGTCATCATCGACAGCGCCCGGCTGCGCGGGCGGCGCAATTTCGACGGCGTCAGCGCCAGCCAGGATTACTCGCATGACATCGTCGAGGTGCTCGGCTGGCTGGCCGCCGAGCGCGGCATCGACACCACGCGATTCGGCATCATCGGCTTCTCGCGCGGCGGCACCACGGTGCTTAACGCCGGAAAACACTTCAGCCCGCCGACAGCGGCACCGGATCTGGTTTTTTCCTTTTATCCGGGATGGGCGTTCAGCTGCCCGAATACCCATGCCAATCCGGCCACGGCCATCCACGTATTCTATGGCGATGCCGACGAATACGGCCTCGACCAGGACTTGCAACAGGCCTGCAAGACGATGACGGAAAAATCGGCCAACGCGCATTTCCACGCCATCACCGGTGCGCATCACGGTTTCGACCAGCCCGGCGAGGGCTATTTCTCGTCAGGCCGCAAGTCGTTCCGCCGGAAATTTGACGCAACTGCGCGCGACGACGCCCGCCGCATCGTTGCCGAGATCATCGACACGCAATGGCCGGCGCGACCCTAGGGGGTCATTCCCCACCCGCATCAAACCGCGATGACGCGCTCAGGCGGCACGGCTAGAAACGCCCCATCCCACCGCCCATCCCGCCCCCCATGCCGCCGCGGCCACCCTGACCGCCGCGACCGCCCTGTCCCGCTCCGCCGCTTGCGCCGGCACGGTCGCCGCCGCTCTGGATCACCAGCCCGGAATAGAGCGCCGGGACGGTCGCCGCGAGGCGCTGGTCGGCGATCGTCTTCTGCCCCTCGTCGAGCGATTGATAGAGCGTCGTCGCACATTCGGCGATCTCTTCCATCGCCGTCAGGCGATTACGCACAACGTCGACCTTGCCGTTGATGAGTTGCAGCGCGGTGCGCGGGGTCGTCGCATAGAGTTCCTGCTTGACCTGATCGGCCATCAGCGCGCCAACACTGGCCTGATAGGCGTCCCACAGCACCGCCTGCTTCGGCGTCAACTTGAGCGCCATCGCCGTGTCGACGAGTTGCTCCTGGATCTGCTCGATCGGCGACTTGAAGGCAGCCCCCTGGCTCATGCCCCGCTCGCTGCCGGGACCACCCATTCCACCGTCCATCCCGCCCCCGGGGCCACCCATCCCGCCTTGGCCGCCGCCGGGTCCACCCGGACCGCCACCGCCGTAGGGGGTGGCGCAGGCGGTCAGAACGAGGATCCCGGCAAGGGCGGCCGAGCGGGCGAAAATTCGGGCGGTCATGGTCTGTCTCCGTTGATTCGATACCGCAGCGATTGTGCCGCGAAGCGCCCCGACGCTGACGCCAACAATGGCAAAAGACGGTAAAGAATGGTTGGCAAGCTGGGTACAATGGCGCATCGAATTCGCCCCTCAAGCCCCTCATGAAGACCTCCACGCTGCGCTGGCTGACGATCGCCACGCTCCTCTTCGCCGGCTGCGCCGAACTGCCGCCCTCGACGACGCCGAAAAGCCTGCCGGGCGGCCGTCCCGACCACGTCATCGGTTACCTCCAGCCCGACCGCATTCCCGACAGCCGGACCTTCCTGCCGGCGCCGCCGACGCAAGACAGCGCCGCCTTCGCCGCCGACGAAGCGGCCTACCGGCGTACACGCACACTGCGCGACACGCCGCGCTGGACCCTGGCGCAGGCCGACGCCGAACTTCGTTTCCCGCAGGCCGCCGGCGCGTTTTCCTGCGCCCTCGGCCAGACGATCTCGGTGCAGGAAACGCCGCACCTCGCCGCCCTGCTCAGCCGACTGCGCGCTGACGTGGCGCTCACCGGCGCCGGCGCCAAGAAGCATTTCCAGCGCCAGCGCCCCTATCTCGCGCACGGCGACACGAGTTGCACGCCCGAGGAAAAGCACAAGGCCGATTCCTTCCCGTCGAGCCACGCCGCCATCGGCTGGGCCTGGGCGCTGATGCTCGCCGAACTCGCACCGGAACGCCGCGACGTTCTCCTCAAGCGCGGCCTCGCCTTCGGCGACAGCCGTGTCATCTGCGGCGTGCACTGGCAAAGCGATGTCGACGCCGGCCGCCTCGTCGGCGCCGCCGCCTTCAGCCTGCTGCATGCCGAAGCGGAGTTCGTCCGGCAGATGCGCTTCGCCGCCAGGGAAATCCGTCCGCCGCAAGCCGGCCAGGCGCCGACGGCCGAATGCGCCACTGAACTCGGGACGCTGGACATCACGCCCCGATAGGCCGATTCCCAACTCCGTTTATTGAGAACTTTTCGCATTTCAGCCGGTCTGTGAGGCAGTGGCGGCACGCGGCCGCCTTTAGCCAGAATCCATCTCAGACCGGGGAATTTGCATGCATAAGACCAAGGGAATCCTCCTGCTCGCCGCGGCGCTCGCCAGCGGTGCGGCGGGAGCCAGCGAAGTCACCTACCGCAACGATGTCGCGCCGCTCATCCAGCGCCAGTGCTTTGAATGCCACGACGGCAACTCGCCGTCGATCGTCCAGTTCAAAACCGACGAGGACGGCTACAAGAAGAAAAAGCTCGGTCCGCGACTCGACACCTACGCCGACCTCAGCGCACTGATCGTCTGGCCCGACACCGGCGCGCTGATGCGCCGACTCGACGACGGCAGCGGTACGCCCGACAAGAAGCCCGGCAACATGTACAAGCACCTCGGCGAAACCGAAGCGGAACGCCAGGCCAACCTCGCCACGCTCAAGGCCTGGATCGGCGAAGGCGGCTGGAATCTCAACCGCTGGAAGAAGCGCGGCGACGTGCCGGCCATCACCAAGGAACAACTCGACACGCTCAAGCTGAACTACTAGGCGCCTGTTGCGGCAGGGTTCGCCGGCCGGACCGTCCCGGGACGCGTCCGGCCGATCGTCTGTTTAATACATCGACAAAATCTTCAACTAACGACAAAAGAGTCGACTATTTAGAATCATCGCTAGCCGGTAGAATGGCGACATGAATCGTCATCAACCGGCCTCGTCGCCGCGTCCCTCCGCCCATTCGCCGCCCTCCGGCGACCTGTGTCTGCGCCCTCGGTAACGCCTCGTCGCTCTTCGCTTCGGCGTTCCATATCGAATTTTTACCGACGCACGATGTCTGTCCCGCTATCGGGAACACATCGGGGAAGCCTATGTTTTTCTCAAAACGCCTCTTTTTTTCCGTACTTGCCCTCCCGGCCTGTCTGGCCATGGCGGCAGCGCCCGCCGCCGAGCCGCCGGCCGGCGCATCCTACTCGCTCGACCAGCTGATCACGCTGACGCTCGAACACAACCGCGGGTTGCGTGCCGCCGGCGATCTCGTCGACGCGGCGCGGGCCGGCATCGATAGCGCCCAGGCCTTTCCGAACCCGGAAGTCGAAACGGTGCACGGCAGCGTCCGCATGCGCCAACCGGGCGTCACCGAGGGCGACAGCCGCGCCATCTGGGTGTCGCAGCGCATCGACTATCCCTGGCTGCGCAGCGCCCGTATCGGCGCCGCCGACGCCGGTTTCGACGCCGCCCGGGCCGAGGCCCGGCACACCCGCAACGAACTCCTGGCGCGACTGCGCTATCGCTTCTACGAACTGCTGCGCTACGAAGCCGAACTGAAAGCGGCGCACGACGACGAAACGACGATCGAGCAGATCGCCCATCGCATCCAGATCAAGGTCGATACCGGCGAATCGCCGCGTTTCGAGGCGATCAAGGCCGAAACGGAATTGCTCAGCGCCCGCAAGATGGTGCAAAGCGCGGAACTTCGCCTGCACCAGGCCCGCGCGACGCTGCGCCAGCTTGTCGGTACGTCGCTGCCGCACAATTTCCGCGTCGCCGGAACGCTCGACGACAAGGTCGCCGTACCGCCGCTCGAAACGCTGCTGGCCGAAGTGCAGGAACGCAATCCGGATCTCGCCCGCCAGCGCGCGCTGACGCGCCAGGCCGAGAACCTGCGCGACCACGAGCGCCGGCTGCGCTGGCCGGCGCTGACTGTGCGCGGCGGCTATGACCAGACCCCCGACACCCGCGACAACCGCATCGGCGTCGTCCTGACGCTGCCGCTCTGGGATCGCCGTAGCGGACCGGTGGCCGAAGCCGAGGCGCGCCTGTCGCGGGCGCGCAACGAGGAGGCGCAGCAGGAATTCACGCTGCAGCAAAACCTCGAAGTCGCCTGGCAGCAATGGCAGATTGCCGCCTCGCAGGTGCAGGCGCTGCAATCGGGCATCCTGCGCCAGGCCGAAGCGGCGCTGCGCATCGCCGAAGCCGCCTACCGCTACGGCGAGCGCGGCATTCTCGACTATCTCGATGCCCAGCGCGTCTATCGCGCCGCCCGTAACGAACTCATCGCCGCCCGCTTCGACCAGCAAGTCGCCAGCCTCGAAATCGACCGCCTGCGCGCCACGCTGGCCCAATCCTCGCCGACCGCCGAACCATGAAAACGACCCGATTCGCTCCGACCGTCCACGCCCTCGCCTACGTCTTCATCGCGCTCACGTTCGCCCTTATCCTCGCCGGCTGCGGCAAGCAGAAGCCCGGCGAAACCGGCAACACGCCGCCGCCCGATCCCAACGTCGTCACTGCACCGGAAACGCTGAACGGCGTGCTCAAGGTGGCCGAGGTCGGCACTGCGCCGATCAGCGACACACTGCGCGTCGCCGGCCGCGTCGATTTCGACGAACAACATGTCGCCCGCATCGGCGCGCCGATCACCGGTCGCGTCGTCGAACTGCTGGCGGAGACAGGACAGGCCGTCACGCAGGGCCAGCCGCTCGCACGTCTGCACAGCGTCGAACTCGGCAACGCCCAGCTCGCTTACGTCAAGTCGTCGGCGCAGGCCAAATTGCAGGCGCAAAGTGCCGCCCGCGCACGCCTGCTCTTCGATTCCGATGTCATCGGCGCGGCCGAGCTGCAGCGGCGCGAATCGGAATATGCGATCGCCAGGGCCGAACAGCAGGCCGCCGCCGACCAGTTGCGCGTGCTCGGCGTCGGCGCGCGCGAACTCGACACCATCGCCGCCAGCGGCGGCATCAATTCGGTCGCCCCGGTCATCGCCACGCTCTCCGGCGTCGTCGTCGAACGCAAGGTCGTCAAGGGACTCGTCGTGCAGCCGGCCGACGCACTATTCACCGTCGCCGACCTCTCGCGCGTCTGGGTGATCGCCCAGGTGCCCGAGGCCGAAAGCGGCGCCGTCCACACCGGCCAGACCGTCGAGGTCGAGGTGCCGGCGCTCGGCAACGTCAAGCGCCGGGCCAAGCTCATCTTCGTCAGCGACATTGTCCATCCGGAAACGCGGACGATCACGGTGCGCACCGAGATGGACAATCCCGACCGCGAACTCAAGCCGGCGATGCTGGCGACGATGCTGATCCAGTCGCGGCCGCAGGAACGGCTGGTGGTGCCGACCCAGGCCATCGTGCGCGAGGAAAACGTCGATTACGTCTTCGTCGACGAGGGCGAGCGGCGCTATCGACTGACGCGCGTGCGCCTGCGCGGCGACCACCAGGGCGTGCAGATCGTCGAACAGGGGCTGCGACCGGGTGACCGCGTCGTCGTCGAGGGCGCCTTCCACCTCAACAACGAGCGCAAACGCGCCGAACTCGAAGGGTCCTGAGCATGGAATCGCTGATCAAGACCGCGCTGCAGCAGCGTCTCGTCGTCGTCGTGCTGGCCGCCGTGCTGCTTGTCTTCGGTATCAACGCGGCGCGCAGGCTGTCGGTCGATGCTTTTCCCGACGTCACCAACGTCCAGGTCCAGATCGCCACCGAGGCGACCGGCCGCTCGCCCGAGGAGGTCGAACGTTTCGTCACCGTCCCGCTCGAGATCGGCATGACCGGCCTGCCCGGCCTCACCGAGATGCGTTCGCTGAACAAACCCGGCCTGTCGCTGATCACGCTGGTGTTCACTGACAAGACCGACGTCTACTTCGCCCGCCAGCTCGTCATGGAACGCCTGATGGAAGCCGGCAGCAAACTGCCGACCGGCGTCACCCCCGTGCTCGGCCCGGTGTCGACCGGCCTCGGCGAGGTCTATCAATACACGCTCGACCGCCCCGACGACGGCAAGCGCGAACTCAGCGAACAGGAACTGAGCGAGCGCCGCATCGTCCAGGACTGGGTCGTCCGCCCGCTGCTGCGATCGATCCCCGGTGTCGCCGAGATCAACTCGCAAGGCGGCTTCGAAAAGCAATATCAGGTGCTCGTCAGTCCCGACCGCCTGCGCCACCACCAGCTGACGATCCAGCAGGTCTACCAGGCGCTGGCGCGCAACAACGCCAACTCGGGCGGCGGCGTCCTGCCGCACTACGCCGAACAGTACCTGATCCGCGGCGTCGGCCTCATCCGCAGCCTCGACGACATCGGCGCCATCGTGCTCAAGGAGGTCGGCGGCACGCCGGTCTATGTGCGCGACGTCGCCGAGGTGCGCATCGGCAGCGGCGTCCGCGCCGGCGCCGTCGTCAAGGACGGCGCCACCGAATCGGTCGGCGGCGTCGTCATGATGATCCGCGGCGGCAACGCCAAGGAGATCGTCACCCGCATCAAGCAGCGCGTCGCCGAGATCAATGCCAAGGGCATGCTGCCGGACAAGCTCCGCATCGTCCCCTACTACGACCGTTCGGAACTCGTCGACGCGGCCATCGAGACCGTCGTCAAGGTGCTGCTCGAAGGTGTCGCCTTCGTCGTCGCCATTCTCTTCGTCTTCCTCGGCGACCTGCGTTCCTCGCTCGTCGTCGTCGCCACGCTGGTATTGACGCCGCTCTTGACCTTCATGGCGATGAACCACTACGGCATCTCGGCCAACCTGATGTCGCTCGGTGGTCTCGCCATCGCCATCGGCCTGATGGTCGACGGCTCGGTCGTCGTCGTCGAGAACGCCTTCGCCCACCTGGGTCGCAATGCCCACGGCGAATCGCGCCTGCGCGTCGTCTTCAACGCCGTCAAGGAGGTCGCGACGCCGGTTGTCTTCGGCGTCGGCATCATCATCCTCGTCTTCCTCCCGCTGATGACGCTCAAGGGCATGGAAGGCAAGATGTTTGCCCCGCTCGCCTATACCATTGCCATCGCGCTGTTCGTCTCGCTGGTGCTCTCGCTGACGCTGACACCGGTGCTCTCCTCCTATCTGCTCAAGGTCGAGATCGGCAAGGGCGAACACGAGACGCGCGCCATCGCCGCGCTCAAGCGCCCCTACCTGCGCCTGCTCCACTGGGCGCTCGCCCACGAGCGCAAGACGCTGGCCTCGGCCGCCGCCCTGCTGGTGTTCACGCTGGCGCTCTTCCCCTTCCTCGGCACCGCCTTCATCCCCGAGATGAAGGAAGGCTCGCTGGTGCCCGGCATCAACCGCGTGCCGAACATCTCGCTCGAAGAGTCGATCAAGATGGAAATGGAGGCGATGCGCCTGGTCATGCAGGTGCCGGGCGTCAAGTCGGCGGTCTCCGGCGTCGGCCGCGGCGAATCGCCGGCCGATCCGCAGGGGCAGAACGAATCGACCCCGATCGTCAGCCTCAAGCCGCGCAGCGAATGGCCGCGCGGCTGGACCCAGGACGACATCGCCGAAGCCATGCGCGACAAGCTGAAGGCGCTGCCCGGCGTGCAGATCGTCATGGCCCAGCCGATTTCCGACCGCGTCGACGAGATGGTCACCGGTGTGCGCTCCGACGTCGCCATCAAGGTCTTCGGCGACGACCTCGACCTGCTGCGCAAGAAGGCCGAGGAAATCGCGCGGCTGGCGCAGACCATCCTCGGCGCCGAGGATCTGCGCGTCGAACGCATCAGCGGCCAGCAGTACCTGACGATCGACATCGACCGGCAGGCCATCGCCCGCTACGGACTCAATGCCAGCGACATCCACGACGTGATCGAAATCGCCATCGGCGGCAAGGAAGCGGTGCAGATCTTCGAGGGCGAACGACGCTTCTCGGGCATCGTCCGCCTGCCCGAGCGCTTCCGCAACGACGTCGAATCGATCCGCAACCTGATCATCTCGGCGCCCAACGGCGCCCAGGTCAACCTGCAAAGCATCGCCCGCATCGGCGTCGGCGACGGCCCGGCGCAGATCAGCCGGGAAATGGCCAAACGGCGCATCGTCGTCGGCGTTAACGTCAAGGGCCGCGACCTCGGCGGCTTCGTCGCCGAACTGCGCGGCAAGGTCGAACAGCGCGTCAGCCTGCCCGAAGGCTACAGCCTCGAATGGGGCGGCCAGTTCCAGAACATGGAACGCGCGCTCGGGCACCTGGCGATCATCGTCCCGGCAACGATCGCCGCCATCTTCTTCCTGCTCTTCCTGCTCTTCGGCTCGGTGCGTATGGCCAGCCTGATCATCCTCGTGCTGCCCTTCGCCTCGCTCGGCGGCGTCATCGCCCTCTTCCTCACCGGCGAATATCTGTCGGTGCCGGCCTCGGTCGGCTTCATCGCGCTGTGGGGGATCGCCGTGCTCAACGGCGTCGTCCTCGTCAGTTACATCCGGGGCCTGCGCCACGACGGCATGCCGCTGGCCGAGGCGATCGTCCAGGGCGCGACGCAGCGCTTCCGCCCAGTGATGATGACGGCGACCGTCGCGCTGCTCGGCCTGATCCCCTTCCTGTTCTCGACCGGACCGGGCTCGGAAGTGCAACGGCCACTGGCGATCGTCGTCATCGGCGGGCTGATCACCTCGACGCTGCTCACGCTTGTCATGTTACCGACGCTCTATCGCCGCTTCGACGAGCCGCCGGTCGAAACCTGAACGTCATCGATTGATCCCAA
Organism: Propionivibrio dicarboxylicus; assembly: GCF_900099695.1. Taxonomy (GTDB): domain Bacteria; phylum Pseudomonadota; class Gammaproteobacteria; order Burkholderiales; family Rhodocyclaceae; genus Propionivibrio; species Propionivibrio dicarboxylicus. Next base: position 94,798 of record NZ_FNCY01000007.1, read on the forward strand.
CGCCATTTCCGGAGCGATCACCATGAAAGAAATCAAGGCCATCATCCGCCCCTCCAAGCTCGCGGCGCTGCGTGAAGCGCTGCGGGATTTTCCCGGATTTCCCGGCATGACGGTGAGCAAGGTCGAAGGACTCTCGGCACCGTCACGCATCGGCGCGCCCCGCCACAACCTGCGCGAGGAACTCGTCGATTTCACGCCGAAACTCCGCATCGAGATCGTCGGCCCCGACGACGTGGCCAACGGCCTCGTCGACCTGATCGTGCGCATCTGCAGCACCGGCCAGATCGGCGACGGCCTCGTCTGGGTCACCCCGGTCGACCGCGCCATCTTCGTGCACAAGACTGTCGGCAGCACACCGGACAGCCACTGACCGGCAAACAAACGGGCAAAAAAAATCCCGCGTCAGTCCGAGGCGGGATAAAAATCTCATCATTGCGATGAGTCAGGGAGGGTCAAACGTTGCCAGCAGGGGATTGCTGAAGCAACGATTGCCACTCTACGCGCCCCCGAACAAGCCGTCTGTTGGTCTTTTTTGGCGCTTGTGTGACGGTTCGTAATCAACGTGCATAACACCCCGGCATTGTGCGGAAATCGACGGTCAAAACAGGGCTACCGCCCCCGGAAAAGACGAGTAGAATGTGCCCGGATTTTTCGGCGGCGGCGATTCATGGAGTCTCCCGGCGCCACAATAAAAACAAAGATTCCGGACAACTCCCCGTCAAAGACGATTGCACCAAACTTGCCACCAAGGATGGATTCATGACTCAATTCAAGATAGGTACCCGGCTCTTGCTGGGATTCGCTTCCGTCGTCATGCTGATCATCGGCTTCGCGATTTTCGCTGCGGTCGAACTGCGCACCATCGAAGTCGAAACCGTCACGCTGGCCAAGACCAACACGGCGGCGTTCGAAGCGATCGCCGGCGGCGCCCGGGAAATTCCGGCGCAACTCAAGCAGCAGGCGGAAGCCAGCCATGCCAAGGCCCTGGCCTCCTACGAATCGGCACTCTACGGGCTGGCCATCGGCTGCGGCCTGGCGCTCGTCATCGCCATCGGCTTTGCCGTCGCCATCAGCCGCAGCATCGTCCAACCGCTTGGCAAGATGATTGCGGTCATGCGTGATATCGCCGAGGGTGAAGGCGACCTGACCAAGAACATTTACCTCAAGAACCGCGACGAACTCGGCGAGTTGTCGAAGTGGTTCGACATGTTCATGGACAACATCCAGGACGACATCACCCAGATCGGCCAGAGTACGCACCAGATCGCCGCCGCCTCGACACAACTGCACTCGACGGCCGAGCAGATCGCCGCCGGCGCCGACGAAGTCGCCAACCAGTCCGAACGCGTCGCCGCCGCCGGCGAACAGATGTCGGCTTCGGCCGGCGAAATCGCCCAGAGCTGCGCGACGGCGGCCGAAGGCTCGCGTCACGCCAGCGACGCCGCGATTGCCGGCGCCCGCGTCGTCGAAGAGACGATCACGGTGATGAACAACATCGCCGGCCGCGTCAAGGAATCGGCGAAATCGGTCGAAACCCTGGGCAACCGCACCGAGCAGATCGGCATCATCGCCGGCACCATCCAGGAAATCGCCGACCAGACCAACCTGCTCGCGCTCAACGCCGCGATTGAAGCCGCCCGCGCCGGCGAACAGGGACGCGGCTTCGCCGTCGTTGCCGACGAGGTGCGCAAACTGGCCGAACGCACGCGCAAGGCGACGACGGAGATCAGCGCGATGATCGGCTCGATCCAGGACGAAACGCGCGAAGCCGTCACGGCGATGGAAACCGGCGTCGAGGAAGTCGCCCGCGGCAGCCAGAAGGCCGAGGAATCCGGCACCGCACTGTCCCGCATCCTCGACCAGATCAATACCGTCACGACGCAGATCAACCAGGTCGCCAAGGCGGCGCAGGAGCAGACTCAGGTGACGCAGGACATCAGCCAGAACATGCACCAGATCACCGACATCGTCGCGCGCACGGCGACGGGCGCCCAGGAAACGACGCGCGCCGCCGACAAACTATCGGCGCTTGCCGGCGAACTCAACGGCATCGTCGGCCAGTTCAAGGTCTAGGCGGCGCCTCCGCCGACCTCGCGCCGCCGGTTTCGGCGGCGCTTTCGTTTATACTCCCGCGAAACCACTCGATTTCAGCCCATGACCCTGCGCATCATCATTACCGGCGGCACCTTCGACAAACGCTACGACGCGATCCGCGGCCAACTGACCTTCAAGGACACGCACCTGCCCGACATCATCGAGCAGGTCCGCACCAACATCCCGATCACCTTCGAACTCAACCAGCTCGTCGACAGCCTCGACATGCAGGACGAGAACCGCCAGCTCGTGCTCGGCGCCTGCCGGCAGGCGGCCGAAGCGAACATCGTCATCACGCACGGCACCGACACCATGACCGAGACGGCGCGGGTGATCGGCGAAGCCGTGGCGGCGAGCGACGCGGCGCTCGCCGGCAAGAAGATCGTGCTCACCGGCGCAATGGTGCCCTACTCGGTCAGCGGCAGCGACGCGCTCTTCAATCTCGGCAGCGCCGTCATGGCCGCCCAACTGCTGGCACCCGGCGTCTACATCGCCATGAACGGCCGCTGCTTCCCCTGGCATTCGGTGCAGAAGAACCGCAGCCTCGGTGTCTTCGAGGGCGACGCGCTCTGAGCGTCGATTTTGGCAGGGCTCGTCGGCCGCGCCGGCGGCCCTCCAGGTTGTCGTCGACAACACGGCTCGCCAGCCCTACCGAAATGGACTCTGAGTTTTTCTAGGTCTCCGGCGGGCGCCGCGGCCGCATGCCCCAGGCCAGCCGCGCCCCCATGCCGACGGTCGAACCGACCGCCCAGAACACCGCCTTGACGCCAACCACCGCGCCGGCGCTGCCGAACAGCAGCGGCATCAGCACGCTCGACGCGTTGATCGACATCATGCGCAGGCCAAGCGCCTCGCCGTGGCGATGCTCGGGCGTGATCTGGTGCAAGGTGCTCATCACCATCGGCTGGACGACGCCGAGCGAAAAACCGAGCAGCACCGAACAGGTCCCCATCGTCAGCGCCGAGAGCAGGGTCGGATAGACGAACAGCAAGGTCGCCGTCATCAGCATCGCCCCGAAGATCACGGCCCATTCCTCGACCCGTTCGGCGACCAGCGGCAGCACGCCGCGGATCGCCGTCGCCGCCACGGCGAAGGCACCGAGGATCAGCCCGATCACCGACGCGCTGAGGCCGCGCTCATGCCCGATCAGCGGCACGACAAAGGTGTGGACGTCCCAGCAGGAGGCCAGGATCCAATTGATCAGCAGCAGGCGGCGCAGCTTTGGCTCGGCGAGCAGGTCCCAGGAACGGCGCCGGCCGTTGTCGTCCGGCGGCTCCGGCTGCGCCTGTTCGGGCGCGCCGCGCACCAGCCACCAGGAAATCAGCGGGAACGCCGCCATCAACGCAAACGCGGCGCGGAAACCGGCAGTATCGATGACGATGCCGGCCGCGAACGGCCCGATGAAATTCGAGATCGACGGCCCGATCGCCAGCCAGCTGAAGACCTGCCGGCGCTCGGTCTGATTCGTCGCCATGCGGCCGACATGGCGCTGCAGAGCGATCAAGGCACTGCCGGCAGACCCGCCGGCCAGCAGCGCCGAAACGCAAAGCACCGGGAACACCGGCCAGAAGACCGCCAGCGACGTTCCCGACGCCGCGCAGAGAATGGCGATGCCGACGGGGCGTCGCAAGGTATTGCGATCGGCGAAGCGCCCGGCCGGCAACGACAGGAAGACCAGCGTCAGCGCGAACAGCGACATCAGGACACCGACCGCCGCCGCGCTGTGCCCCTGGCGCAAGGCTAACAAGGGCGCCGCCATGCGCATGCCGGTCATGCAGGCATGGATGAAGACCTGCACCAGGATCAAGCGGATCAGCAGCCAGTTCGGCTTCATGCGTCGGCCGCCCCCTCCGCCAGATCGGCCAGGATCGCCGTCAGCAGTTGCCAGCAGCGCGCCACCGACGCCACTTCGACCGATTCGCCGGGCGCGTGCGCGCCGCGGATCGTCGGGCCGAACGAGACCATGTCGAGTGCCGGATAGGTGCCGCCGATCAGCCCGCATTCGAGGCCGGCGTGGATCACTTGCACCGACGAGGCCTCGCCGAAGGTCGCCGCGAAACGCGCCTGGCAGCGCGCCAGCAAGGGCGAGGCCGGATTCGGCCGCCAGCCCGGATAGGCGCCGGAACATTCCGCCGTCAGGCCGGCCAAGGCCGCCAGACTGACGATCTCTTCGGCAAGATCGGCGGTGGCGCTATCAACGAGCGAACGCAGCATGAAATTCGCCTGCCCGCCGGTCGGCGTCAGGGCGACGACACCGAGGTTGCCCGAGGTCTCGACGACGCCCGGCACACCGACGCTCATGCGGCGGAGTCCCTGCGGCGCAGCGTGCAGCCCGCCCAGCCAGGCGTCCTGGTCGGCGCGCCGCATCACTGATGCCAGCGCGACCGGCGTCCACGCGAGCGTGACGCCGTCGTCGACGCCGGCCAGTTCGGCCCGGAAGGTCGCCTGCCAGGCGGCCAGGAAAGCGTCGATCTCGCCCCAGGCGGCAGCCGGCAGGGCGATGTCGGCGAAGGCTTCGCGCGGCAGTGCGTTGCGCGCCGTGCCGCCGCTCAGTGCCGACAGGCGCAGCGGCCAGCGGCGTTCGAGCTGGCGCACGAGGCGGATCAACGACTTGATCGCATGGCCGCGGCCTTCGTGGATGTCGACGCCCGAATGCCCGCCGCGCAGACCGCGCACGACGATGCGGCCGCCGACATGGCCCTCGGGCAACGGCTCGGCCAGTCCGACGCGGCGCAGGCTCACGTCGATGCCGCCGGCACAGCCGACGTAAAACTGGCCCCAGTCCTCGGTATCGAGATTGAGCAGCAAGGTCCCGCGCAACCAGCCCGGCGCCAGACCGCGCGCCCCGCCCATGCCCGATTCCTCGTCGACCGTCAGCAAGGCTTCGAGCGGCCCATGGACGAGCGACGCATCCTCGAGCGCCGCCAGGATCAGTGCGACGCCGATGCCGTTGTCGGCGCCCAGCGTCGTCCGCTCGGCGACCAGCCAGCCGTCGCGCAGCACCGGCACGATCGGATCGACATTGAAGTCATGGACGACATCGGCGTTGCACTGGCAGACCATATCGAGGTGCGCCTGCAGGACCACGCCCGGCGCCTGGGCGCAGCCGGGCGAAGCCGGCTTGCGGATCAGCAGGTTGCCGACGGCATCGGTCTCGGCCACCAGGCCACGCGCGGCGGCCCAGGTCAGTAAATGCTCACGCACGCGGGCCTCGCCTTTCGACGGGCGGGGCAAGGCGCAGAGCGCGGCAAAGTGGCGCCAGACCGCGGGCGGCGAGAGCGTCGCGGCGGTCGCAAGCGAAAATTCGGTCATCGGGCGAAATTCGGAGAAAGGCGAACCGCCGTCACGGGAAGCGTCCCGGTCGCGGCGGAACAAAACTTGTATGTTACCCTTCCTGCTCGCCGCCCGGGCCGTCCCGACTGTGAATTTCGCGTGTTTTCCGGCGGCGTCGGATCAGTCGAGCACGGTCTCCGGCGCGGCGAACGGCAAGGCCAGCGCCTGCGCGACGGCCGCATGCGTCACCTGGCCCAGCGCCACATTGAGGCCGTGGCGCAGATGTACCGAGGCACGCAAGGCGCCGCGCCAACCGACGTCGGCCAGATCGACGGCATGGCCGATGGTGGCGTGACTGAGCGCGAAGGTCGAGGTGCGGGCGACGGCGCCCGGCATGTTGGCGACGCAATAATGCACGACGCCATCGACGACGAAGGTCGGATCGGCGTGCGTCGTCGGATGCGAGGTCTCGAAACAGCCGCCCTGGTCGATGGCGACATCGACAACGACCGCCCCCCGCTTCATGCGCGCGACCATCCCGGCGCTGACCAGCTTGGGCGCGGCGGCACCGGGGACGAGCACACCGCCGATGACGAGATCGGCATCGAGCACCGCTTCCTCGATCGCCTGGGCATTCGAAAACAGCGTCGTCACCCGGTTGCCGAAAATCAGGTCGAGATGACGCAGCCGATCGACATCCTTATCGATCACTGTCACCCGCGCCCCCATGCCGACGGCGATTTGCAGCGCGTTGCTGCCGACCGTGCCGGCACCGAGAATGACGACATGCGCCGCCGGCACGCCGGGCACGCCACCGAGCAGCACGCCGCGCCCGCCGCGCGATTTTTCCAGATGCGCCGCGCCGGCCTGCACGGCCATGCGCCCCGCCACCTCGCTCATCGGCGCCAGCAGCGGCAGTCCGCCGCCCGGGCCGGTCACCGTCTCGTAGGCGATGCAGACCGCGCCGGACGCCATCAGCGCCGCCGTCAGCGACGGATTCGGCGCCAGGTGGAGGTAGGCGTACAGGATCTGTCCGCGCCGCAGCCAGGCGTATTCGCTCGGTTGCGGTTCCTTGACCTTGACGATCATCTCCGCCTCGGCGAAGACCGTCGCCGCGTCGTCCACCAGCGTCGCGCCGGCAGCGCGATAGGCCACATCGTCGAGGTCGATCGCCGCGCCGGCGCCGCGCTCGACCAGCACCGCATGACCGCGCCGGGTCAGTTCGCGCACGCTGGCCGGGGTCAGCCCGACGCGATATTCGTGGTTCTTGATTTCCCGCGGGATGCCGATTTTCATGACGGTTCTCCTGTTCGTTGGACGCCGGACCGACGGAAAGTTCCCGCGTGCGCCGGTCGCGCAACGCCCCTCGCCAGCGAAAAGCGCCCCGATCTGGCAAAATGACGGTTGTTTGCTCACGAGCCGTATCGCATGTCCGCCTCACCGAAACTTCGCTCTCCACTCGACCGCGCCCGTCAGGTTCTGCTTTTTGAACTCGGCGGCATGGTCCTGATCACGCCGCCCTTTGCCTGGGCCAGCGGCGTGCCGGTGCGCGATTCGCTGGTCCTGCTGGCGATCATCGCCGTCATCGCCAGCGTCTGGAACGCCGTCTACAACACCAGCTTCGACTGGATCGAAGGTCGGCTGACCGGACGCACGGCGGACCGCCGCCCCTTCCTGCTGCGCATCGCGCACGCGCTCGGCTTCGAAAGCAGCCTGGTGCTGATGACGCTGCCGCTGGTGATGCACTCGACCGGCATGGGCTGGCTCGACGCCCTGCTCGCCGACATCGCCGTCGCCATCGCCTACGCTTCCTACGCCTTTGTCTTCAACCTCGGCTACGACCGCGTCTTCCCGATCGCGGCGCAGCCGGCCGACGCGCGCTGACCCGGCGCGTTCCCGCCTATTCGCTCCCATGGCAGAACTCATTCTCAAGCCCGGCAAGGAACGTTCGCTCTTCCGCCGCCATCCCTGGATCTTCGAAGGCTCGGTCGCCCGCCTCAACGGTCGCGCCCGGCCCGGCGACACCGTCGAGGTCATCGACGACAACGGCCGCGCCCTGGCGCGCGCCGCCTGGAGCCCGCATTCGCAGATCCGCGCCCGTGTCTGGACCTTCGACACGGCGGCGATCATCGACGACGCCTTCTTCAAGCGCCGCGTCGCCGACGCCGTCGCCCGCCGCACGGCAATGCCGCAGCTCGCCGGCCAGGACGGCCAGCGCCTGATCCACGGCGAATCGGACGGGCTGCCCGGCGTCATCGCCGACCGCTACGGCGACACGATCTGCCTGCAGCTGACCGCCGCCGGCCCGGACAAATGGCGCAAGGCGATCGTTGGCGCACTCGTCAAGGCGACCGGCGTCGCGCGCATCTACGAACGCTCCGACTCCGACGTGCGCGGCCTCGAAGGACTCGAACCCGTCACCGGCTGGGTGCACGGCGAAGCCCCCGAGCAGCCGCTGTCGATCGACGAGAATGGCGTGCGGCTCGGCGTCGACGTCATCGGCGGCCACAAGACCGGTTTCTATCTCGACCAGCGCGATAACCGCCTGCTGACGCGCGATCTCGCCGCCGGCAAGTCGGTACTCAACTGTTTCTGCTACACCGGCGGTTTCTCGCTGCAGGCGCTGGCCGGCGGTGCCAGCTCGGTGCTCTCGATCGACTCGTCCGGCCCGGCGCTGGCCGGCGCGCGCGCCAACCTGGCGCTCAACCCGCAACTCGATGCCAGCCGCGCCGAATGGCAGGAAGCCGACGTCTTCGAGGCGCTGCGCGTCTTCCGCAAGGAAGAACGGCGCTTCGACCTGATCGTCCTCGACCCGCCCAAGTTCGCGCCCTCGGCCGCCCATGCCGAACGCGCCGCCCGCGCCTACAAGGACATCAACCTGCTCGGTTTCCGGCTGCTCAATCCCGGCGGCTACCTGATGACGTATTCATGCTCGGGCGGCATCGGGCATGAACTCTTCCAGAAAATCGTCGCCGGCGCCGCCGTCGATGCCGGTCGCGACGCGCGCATCCTGCGCCGCTTGGCTGCCGGCCCCGACCACCCGATCGCACTGCATTTCCCCGAAGGCGAATACCTCAAGGGCCTGCTGGTCCAGGCCGACTGAGATCGCAAACCGGCGCCGCAGCGCCGGCATCGCCGCTCACTCGACGGCGAACAGGCGCCGCAGGTGACGGTCGTAGAGATTGCCGGTGACGCAGCGGGCGATCACGTCCCGATGCCGTTCGAGTGCGGCGAGATAGCGCGGCCCCATCTCGGCGGCAACCTTGTAGCCGACGTGGATCAACTGGCGCGCACCGGGATTGAACAGCGGGTTGCCCGGCTCATGCTGCAGCGCCGCCGCGAATGCCTCGCCCGACCAGTCGGCGACGACATCCGGCGTCGGAAGCGCGGCATGATCGATATCGATGACCGCAGCATAAGGCGCGCACAATTCGTCCTGGCGGGCATAGGCTTCGGCATAGACTTCGCGGGCCAGCGCCAGGCCGTCGTCACCGGCCAGCGCGAGGCCGATGATTTCCTCGATCCACGACGTACCGGCCGTCTTGACGTGCAAGCCCTTGTTGTACTTTCGGATCAGCCGCCCCATGACCGGATAGATCGAGAACTTGTCGCTGCCCGAATGCACGCTGAGTTTGAGCGCCGGCGGCAAACCGAAGTGATCGACGGCGTAATCGATGACGAGGAGATCGGCCTCGAACTCGCGCGCGAAGCGGGCGACGTCGCCGACATAATCGACGCCCTTGTTGAAACGCCCGGTGAATTTCGGCGCAATCGTCTGCACCGGCACGCGCAGATCGGCGAGCGACTTGAGGATGAACAGGAGGTCGAGCGGCGTCTGCGCCTCATCGACCTCGTCCATCGACACCTCGGTGATGAAGTTGCCGGCGCCTTTCTTCTCGGCGATATGACGGAAGATGCGGGCAGCCTCCTGCGTCGCCAGCAGGAACTTCCGGGCAACCGAGCGCAGGTAGGCTTCATCGACGACGAAGGGATCTTCGATACCGGGAATGGCGATCGTGCCGATCATGGCGCGATGCGCAGCGACAAAAGCCTCGATATCGGCGTCCGGCGCCGGCTTGCCGATGAAATCGGCGACGTCGAGCGTAAAGAAATCAGACGGTTCGATGAAGCGATCGACCGTGCCGAGATTGATGTGATCGGCATCGACGAAGTAGAGGCCGTTATATGCCAAGGACTTAACAGCGGCATCGGCGGCGCGACGTGCATCGGCGGGTTCGGAGTGAACGATGTTGTGCTCGCGGTTGGACTTGTTCCAGACCGGCGTGATCGCCACGCCAAGTTCCTGCCGCGCTTTCAGAATCGCCGACAGCTGGGCGACACCCTGATGCGCGAAGCGATCACCGGTACCGAGCGAGTATTTCCCGAGTTGCATAGTATTCCCCTTGCAAAAATGCGACCCCGAACACGCCCGGCGCCGCCTGATTCATCCTAGCCCAGCCCTACTGTGAACTCAAACCTCGCTTGCCTGACGGCCGCCGCTGCGGCGTCATCGCATCGCGAATCAGACCGAAAATCTCGGTGTTGTGCATGAGTCCGCCGACGCGTTCCGATCCCGGCCCGGCACCGAACAGCGCCAGCGGCGCCGCCGTGTGCGTCTGCGTGACGAAGGCGACGCGCAGGTACGGGCGCAGCACGAAAGCGAGCGAATGCAGCAGGTCGTAGTTGTAGTTGGCGGGGTCGAGCGACTTCACGGTATCGCGCGCGACGGTATCGAGCTCGGCATCGGTCAGGTCGATCGCGAAATACTGCTTCACCACCTCCCGGATGCGCTCGGGCGCCGGCTTGGTGCCGAGTTCCTTGAGCACGACCTCGAACGAGGCGCCGATCCCCGCGATCGCCTTGAAATCGGCGCCGACATACTCCTTGCTCGTCTTACTGTTGCCGATGACCGCCATGCCGCCGGTCTCGTGGTCGGCGGTGACGAGCACCAGCGTGCCGCGATGCGATTTGGCGAAGTCGATGGCGATGCCGACGGCCTCGTCGAAGGCCAGCGTATCGCGGATCGTCGCCGCCGCGTCGTTGCGGTGCGCGGCATGATCGATGCGACCGCCTTCGATCATGGCGAAGAAACCCTTCTTGCCAGCCGAAAGGAGTTGCAGGGTTTTGACGGTCATCTCGGCGAGACTCGGCTCCTGGGTGCGACCACGGTCGAGTTCGAAACTCATGTTGCCCGTATTGAAGAGACCGAGCAGCGGCGTCTGGCCGACCGCCTGCATTTCCGCCGCCGTGCTCGCATAGGCGTAGCCAGCGGTACGCGCCTCGGCGATCAGGTCGCGTCCGTCCTTGCGCTTGCCGCCGACGCTCTCGGGCAGGAAGAACTGCCGGCGTCCGCCCATCAGCACATCGACCCGATGCTGCAACTCCTGCTCGGCCGCCGAGACCTCGTCGGAACGCTTGGCAAGATGCGCGGCGAAGGCCGCCGGCGTCGCATCGGTGATACCCGAGGTCGTCACCAGGCCGACCGCCTTGCCTTTATCCTGGGCGATTTCAAGCAGCGTCCGCAGCGGCGTCTTGCCGTCTTCCGCCATGCTGATGGCACCGGCCAGCATGCGCTTGCCGGTGGCGATCTGCCCGGCGGCGGCGGCCGACTCGGTGACCATCGCATCGGCCGTATCGTTGAGGACGATGGCCGTGTGTCCGGGCGTCATCAGTTCGACCATGCGCAGATCGCGTCCGAGCATCGTGCGACTGTAGAGCAGCGTCGTACCGATCTGCCCCATCCCCATGCCGTCGCCGATCAGCAGGATGACGTTCTTCGCCTCGCCCGCCAGAACCCCGAAAGACAGCAGCACCGCCCACATCAGTGCCAACGCACGCACGACCCAGCCGTTCATGACTTCTCCCTGTTTTTCTCGCCCCGCGGGAGGAAGCCGCGGCGCCATGGTTTCAGGCGTTGCTTCCTCCGCCGCAAATCATCGAAAACCGATGCACATCGTCGCGCCGCGTCCAACCGGCGGCGGCCCAGAAAGCATTGCCGTCGGCATTATTGCGAAATACATCGACATGGGTCTTGTGGATGCCGAGCCCTTCGAGCGCGGCCAGGCAGCGCGCCACCAGGGCGCTGGCGATGCCCCGGCGCCGGCAATCGGCAGCGACGGCCAGATGGTAGAGCGCGCCGCGCCGGCCATCGTGGCCAGCCATCAGACAGCCGACGAGGCGCTCGTCCTGTTCGGCGACGAAACTCAGATTGGGATTGCGTTCGAGAAAGCGCGCGATCGCCGCCTCGCTGTCGGCGTCGCGCACCGAAACGCCGGGCGTCCGGCGCATCAGGCCGAGCACCGCCTCGTAGTCGGAAAGCATCATCTCGCGCAGCTGGAAGGTTTCTGGCTTCATGGCACCGGCGTCGATAAAGCCGGACGGCCGGCAATGACGCCGTCAATCGCCCGGAAAGCTATTCAGCATCACACTATACGCCGATCATCGGCGCAGCGACCGCCGGCATCACCCAATCAGTTGAAACACAAGGCCTTCCCTTGACCCGAGAACCGTTTTCAACTAACCTTTTCCGGTTTTTTTCCCCCACCCTGCTTTCGTCCGTCCGACGAGGAGATGACAATGCATTCACTGAACCGGTTATCGCTGGCCATGTTGCTGGCAAGCGCACTGGCCGCACCCGCTTTCGCCGCCGACACCCTGAAGATCGGCATCGCCGGGGCCCATACCGGCGACCTCGCCGCCTACGGCCTGCCGACGCGCGATGCCGCCGAGATGGTCGCCGCCGACATCAACGCCAAGGGCGGGATCAACGGCAAGAAGGTCGAACTCCTGATGGGCGACGACCAGTGCAAACCGGAAATCGCCACCAACGTCGCCACCAAGCTCGTTTCGGAAGGCGTGAACATCGTCATCGGCCACATCTGCTCGGGCGCCACCAAGGCCGCCCTCGGCATCTACAAGAGCGCCAAGGTCACGGTCATCAGCCCGTCGGCGACCAACCCGCCGCTGACCAAGAGTGGCGAATACCCGAACTTCTACCGCACCATCGCCGCCGATGACGACCAAGGCGTCGCCGCCGCGCAGTTCATCGTCGACAAGCTCAACGCCCGCAAGATCGCCGTCATCCATGACAAGGGCGATTACGGCAAAGGCTTCGCCGATTTCTCGAAAGCCGCGATCGAAAAGGACGGCAAGGCCAAGGTCGTCATGTACGAAGGCATCCAGACCGGCGCCATGGACTACTCGGCCGTCATCCAGAAGCTGCGCAAGGAAGGCGCCGATGCCATCATCTTCGGCGGCTACCACCCCGAGGCCTCGAAGCTGATCTCGCAGATGCTCAAGAAGAAGATCAGCATTCCCTTCCTCGGCCCGGACGGCATCAAGGGCGACGGCTTCCTGAAGATCGCCGGCAAGGATGCTGAAGGCATCTACGCGACCGGTCCGAAGGACGTTTCGAAGTACCCGGTCAACGCCAAGGCCCGTAACGACTACAAGGCCAAGTACGGCAAGGAGCCGGGCACCTTCTTCGACCAGGCCTATGCCGCCACGCAGGCCGCGCTCAACGCCGCCAAGGTCGCCGGCAGCACCGATCCGGAAGCGCTGGCCAAGGCCCTCAAGAGCAGCCCCATCGACACGCCGATCGGCACCATCAAGTTCGACAAGAAGGGTGACGCCGAAGGCGCCGGCTTCTCGGTGTATCAGGTGAAGAACGGCGCTTTCGCCGAAGTGAAGTAAGCGCGACACTGATTCGAAACGCATCCGGGAGGGGAAACCCCCTCCCGATTTTTTTGACTCTCCCATTTCTCCGACCGCCCACGCCATGGATTACCAGTACCTGCTCGAGCTGTTTTGCGGCGGCGTCGTCAAGGGCAGCCTTTATGCCCTGATCGCGCTCGGCTACACGATGGTGTACGGCATCATCCAGCTGATCAATTTCGCCCACGGCGAGATCTACATGATCGGCGCCTTCGTCGCCTTCATCGTTGCCGGCATCCTCACCTTCAGCGGCTACAGCGGCCTCTCGGTGCTGCTGCTCGCTGCCATCGTCTCCGTCCTCTACGTCGCCGCCTACGGCTTCACGCTCGAGAAGATCGCCTACCGGCCGCTGCGCCACGCGCCGCGCCTGTCGCCGCTGATCAGCGCCATCGGCGCCTCGATCTTCCTGACCAACTACGTACAGCTCGTGCAGACGCCCGATTTCCTGCCTTTCCCCGAGCTGATCCCCGAATTCGAGTTCATGGCCGACATCTCGAGCCTGCTGAGCTCCGCCGACCTCGTCATCCTGGTCGTCACCGCCCTGACCATGATCGCCCTCACCGTGCTGATCAAGTTCACCCGCATCGGCAAGGCGATGCGCGCCACGCAACAGGACATGATCATGGCGCGGCTGGTCGGCATCAACGTCGATCGCGTCATTTCCTGGACCTTCATCATCGGCTCGATACTGGCTGCCATCGCCGGCGTGCTGATCGGTTCGCGCAGCGGCCAGATCAACGCCGCCATCGGCTTCATGGCCGGCATCAAGGCCTTTACCGCCGCCGTGCTGGGCGGCATCGGCAACATCCCCGGCGCCGTGCTCGGCGGCCTGCTCCTCGGCATCGCCGAGACCTTCGGCGCCGGCTACATCTCGAGCGCCTACGAGGACGTCTTCGCCTTCGCCCTGCTCGTCATCGTCCTCACACTGCGCCCTGCCGGCCTGCTCGGCAAAGCGACCAAACAGAAGGTATAAGGCCATGACGCACTTCAAGAAATCGCTTGGCATCGGCCTCTGGTTCATGTTCCTGACGTTCCCGCTGATGGTGGTGCGCGTCAACACCATCGACAACGTCATCGAGTGGCGCTGGAGCAACGTGGTCTGGGTCGGCGCCTGCGCCGCCGCCATCGCTTGGCTCTGGCAGTTCTCCATTGAACGACGCGCGGCCCGCCATGCCGCCGCGCTCGCCGATCCGCACCCGCAAGCCAAACGGCATACGCTGGCGCAACGCCTCTCCGACGACCCGGCGCTGACCCGCCGTGCGCTCATCGTTGCCGGCCTGCTCGCCGTGGTCTTCCCGTGGGTGACCTCGACGACACAGAACTTCTACCATATCAACGTCATGGTCAGCGCGCTGATCTTCGTCGTCCTCGGTCTCGGCCTCAACATCACCGTCGGCCTCGCCGGCCTGCTCGACCTCGGTTACATCGCCTTCTTCGCCGTCGGCGCCTACACCTACGCGCTGCTCGGCCAGCACCTCGCGCTCGGCTTCTGGATCTGCCTGCCGCTCGGCGGCCTGGTGAGCATGCTCTTCGGCCTCGTCCTCGGCTTTCCGATCCTGCGGCTGCGCGGCGACTACCTCGCCATCGTCACCCTCGGTTTCGGCTCGATCACCAAGATCATCCTCGAGAACTGGGACACGGCCTTCGGCGGCGCCGCCGGCATCGCCGGCATCGCCCGCCCCGAGTTCTTCGGCATGACGCTCGAAGGACGCATGCAATCGGTCTACACCTATTACATCGTGCTGGCACTCGTGGCGGCGACGATCTTCATCGTCACCCGCCTGAAGAACTCGCGCATCGGCCGCGCCTGGATGGCGCTGCGCGAGGACGAAATCGCCTGCGAGGCAATGGGCGTGGACATGGCGCGCACCAAGCTCTCCGCCTATGCGCTCGGCGCCTTCTGGGCGGGGCTTGTCGGCGTCGTCTTCGCCGCGCACAACACCTTCATCAACCCCGACAGCTTCACCTTCATGGACTCGGCGATGGTCCTGGCCATGGTCGTGCTCGGCGGCATGGGCTCGATCCTCGGCGTCATCATCGCCGCGCTGACGCTCAAGCTGCTGCCCGAATACCTGCGCGCCTTCGCCGAGTACCGCATGCTCGTCTTCGGCGCCGTCATGGTGCTGATGATGATCTTCCGCCCGCAGGGCCTGATCAATGACATGCGCCGTAAATACGAACTCGACACCGCCGACGACGCGGACGGAGGCGACGACAATGGCAAATGAGCGCCGCAAACTGCTGGAAGTATCCGGCCTGACCATGGATTTCGGCGGGCTGCGCGCGATCGACTCGGTCGGCCTCGACATCCATGCCGGCGAAATCGTCGCGCTGATCGGCCCGAACGGCGCCGGCAAGACGACCTTCTTCAACTGTGTCACCGGCATCTACACACCGACCGCCGGCGACATCGTCATTGCGCCGCCGGACGGCAGCAGCCGCCGCATCAACGGGCTCAAGCCGAACGCCATCACCTCGCTCGGCATGGCGCGCACCTTCCAGAACATCCGGCTGTTCCCGGCCATGACGGTCCTTGAAAACGTCATGATCGGCCGCCACTGCCGCACGCGCAGCTCGATTCTCGACGTCATCGTCGGCGGCGCGCGCACCCGGCGGGAAGAGCGCGAAACCGTGGCGACGAGCTACCGCCTGCTGGAAAAGGTCGGCCTCGCCGACCTCGCCGGCGAATATGCGCGCAACCTCTCCTACGGCGCCCAGCGCCGGCTCGAGATCGCCCGCGCGCTGGCGACCGAACCCTTCCTGCTGCTGCTCGACGAGCCGGCGGCCGGCATGAACCCGCAGGAAACGCTGGAACTCGAGGCGCTGATCGCCCGTATCCGCACCGACAACGAACTGGCCATCCTGCTCATCGAACACGACATGAAGCTGGTGATGAACATTTCCGACCGCATCACCGTAATGGAATACGGCAAGAAGATCGCCGAGGGTACCCCGCGCGAAATCAAGGAAAACCCGAAGGTCATCGAGGCCTATCTTGGCGAGGAAGCCCATGCTTGAACTGCGCGATATCCAGACGTATTACGGCGCGATCCAGGCGCTCAAGAACGTCTCGCTGAAAATCGGCGAAGGCGAGATCGTCACGCTGATCGGCGCCAACGGCGCCGGCAAGAGCACGACGCTGATGTCGATCTGCGGCGTGACGCCGCCGCGGCGCGGCGATATCCTCTTCCGCGGCGAACCGATCCATCGGCGCAGCGCCGAAGACATCGTCCGGCTCGGCATCTGCCAGGTGCCGGAAGGACGTCACATCTTCCCGCAGATGAGCGTGCTCGAGAACCTCGAGATGGGCGCCTACCTGCGCCGTGATGCCGACGGCATCAAACGCGATATCGCTGAAGCCTTCGAGCGTTTCCCGATCCTCGGACGTCGGCGCAACCAGGCGGGCGGCACGCTCTCCGGCGGCGAACAGCAGATGCTGGCGATCTCGCGCGCGCTGCTCTCGCGGCCGTCGCTGCTGCTGCTCGACGAACCGTCGCTCGGCCTCGCACCGCTGATCATCAAGCAGATCTTCGAGATCATCAAGCAGATCAACGTCGAGAACGGCACCACCGTCTTCCTCGTCGAACAGAACGCCAACCAGGCGCTCAAGATCGCGCACCGCGGCTATGTCATGGAAAACGGCGCGATCACGCTCGAAGACCGCGCCGACGCGCTGCTCAGCAACGAAGACGTCAAGCGCGCCTATCTCGGCATTTAGAGCCTATTTCGGTAGGGCTCGCGGGCCGCGCCGACGGCCCACGACCCCTGCCGAAACAGGCTCTTAATTGAGGCTCCGGCCGGCGGCGTCCGCCGGCCGTTTCACACTCACACCGGCCGCGTCTGCCCGGCGGCAAGCGCCTTGACGAGAATCTCGCGCCAGCCGGCCATCGGCGCCTGCGCCCATCCGCCCGGCGCCGACGCCGGCGCCGTGCCGAAATCACCGTAGAGCATGCCAAGCAGCTTGCCACCGCTCATCAGCGGCAACATGACGAAGGCACGGGCACCGACCAGTTGCGCGTACCACTCCGGAAGCAGCTTGGCATAGGCCGGCGTCGTCACATCGGCGATGTAGGTGTCAGTCCGGCGCGCCATGATGGCGCGGAACAGGTCGGGCTTGGCGCCGAAACAGCGGAAGCGCGCGGTCACCTGGTTGGCATTGTTGCCGACACCGGCGATCGCCACGAGCCCGGAAGAACTGTCCGGCAGACACAGCAGGGTACGATCGAAATTGCAGTGATCGTGAATCAGGCGCAGGACATGCTGGATGATTTCAACCGGCGATTTCCCGTCGATGGCGTTGTCCATCTTGGTCAGGCTGTCGCCGGCCGAGAGCATTTCCATGACGCGCTCGGAGGCCTTGCGCAGAAGCTTGCGCGCCTGATCGACGTTGCACGGGAAGGACATCTCGGCCAGCACTTGGTCGGTATCCTCGAGGCAGCGGCCGACCAGTTCGCGCACCTCGCTCTCCTTGAGTTGCAGCGCCAGACGGAAATACTCGATTTCCTTCGAGAGTTCGATCTTCTCGCGGTTTTCCGGCAGCCGGAAGACGATGTCGGTGACCCGGCGGCAGAAGGCCGCACACAGTTGCTGCCACACGAGTGCCGTCGAGACGACACGCGGCGGCGCCTTGCCGAGATCGGCCGCGAGGCTGTTCTGCAGGACGTCGGGCAGACTCCATTGCCGTGCGATGGCGACGCTGATCTGTTCAAAGCTGGTGCCCAGGGTCTGCCGGATCGCTTCGTCCTCGGTGAGGTTCTGCTCGGCCTGCAAGGCTCGCGCGCGCTCGACGTCGTCATACAGGTAGTACAAGGCCATCATGCGGCCGATGTTCTGCAACAAGCCGCAGACATGGGCCTCCTGCGCACTGTAGCGCGGCGCGTTCATGCGCGTGATTTCGCCGGCCAGACAGCCGCAGAAATACGAGGTGACGATTTCGGCATGCAACTGGTTCGACTGCGGCTTGTGCGAGAGCGAACCGAGCAGGGCGAGCGAGAGCGCCACGGATTTCACCGTGTTGACACCGAGCAGCATCAGCGCCTGGTCGATCGTCGACACGTTGCGCCCGCCGCGCGCGTTGCGACTCGAATTGGAAATGCGCAGCAGCTTGGAGGTCAGCGCCGCGTCGCGCAGGATCGCTTCGGTGATCGCGCGCGTGCCGCCATCGAGATCCTCGCCCAAGCGAGTGATCGTCTGGATCGAGCCCCCCAGCCCGGCAAACCCGGGACTCTTGTCCATCAGCGCCAGTAGTCTGGCGACGGTATCTTGTTTTTCGTTTTCCATCACTGACGACGTTCTCCGTGCGTGGCGTCGCGCTATCGCGCTGCCGATTCTGTCAGCATTCCCCGACAGGCCGCCATCATACGCTGTTCATCGCGCTTATGCTGATGGTTTTGCTGCCCGGACGCCTGTTCGGACGGGGATCGCAGACACCGCCGAAACAGGCATTTAATCAATCACCTGCATCAAGGCATTAAATCCCTCGAAGAGCCGATCGGCCAGCGACTTCAGTTCGCCCAGATGTGCCTCGACGTCGCCGCCGCGGCCGTCGCGGTACGCGTCGAGCATCGCCGCGGCGCGCTCATTGGCCGCCTGATGACAGGATTCAAGCTCGGCCAGACGCCCGTCCAAAGCCGGATGCGCAGCCTGTGTCGCGCTCAGCCACTGCGATAGTCGGCATTTGCCATGATCATGGACCGGCACATCGCCCTGGCCGCCCACATGGGCTGCCAACGCCGCCACCCAGGCCCGGTGCTCGACGATGGCGAACAGCGGCGGCAGATGTTCGCGCCGCAACGCCCGGACGCCGAGCCACTGCGGATCGGGACGCCAGGTCGCGATCCAGCCGGGGATGTCGGCGGCCGGCATCGGCACGGCGATGCCGTAGCCTTGCGCCAGATCGCAGCCGAGCTGCTGCAGGAGGCGCCCGTGTGCGACCGTCTCGACGCCTTCGGCGATGACCTGTTTGCGGAACGCGCCGGCCATGCTGATCATGCCTTCGAGGATGGTCAGATCGTCGGGGTCCTCGAGCATGTCGCGGACAAAGCTCTGGTCGATCTTGAGCTGATTGACCGACAGGCGCTTGAGATAGCTCAGCGAGGAATAGCCGGTGCCGAAATCGTCGAGCGAGAAATTCACCCCGAATTCCTGGCACTCGGCGATGATCCGGCACACGCCGGCCATGTCCTCGAGCGCGCTGGTCTCGAGGATCTCGATCTCGAGTCGCTCGGGAACGACATCGGGATACTCGGCGAGAATGGCGCGCAGGCACTGCGCGAAGTCGCGCTGCTGTAACTGGCGCGCACCGACGTTCACGCTGGCCGCCAGTTCGACGCCCCCGGCCTGCCATGCCTGCAGTTGCGCGAGCGCCGAGCGGATCACCCACTCACCCAGTTCGATCGCCAGCGGCTGGTTCTCGATCACCGGCAGAAACTGGCCCGGCGGCACGAGACCGCGCGACGGATGCCGCCAGCGGATCAGCGCCTCGACACCGACGACGGCGCCGCTGCTCATGCTGACTTTCGGCTGGTAATAGAGCACGAAATCGCCGGCGGCGAGGCCCCGGCGCACTTCCTCGATGCTTTCGTGGATATCGCGGACGCTGCGGTGCAGGTCCTGGTCGAAGATGTGATAGCGGTTCTTGCCCAGCAGTTTCGACTGGTACATGGCCTGGTCGGCCTGCCGCATCAACTGATCGGCATTGACCTCCTCGGCCTGCGGGTAGAAGGTGACGCCGAGACTGGCGGTCACTTGCAGGACGATGCCATCGACAGTGTGCGCCTGGGCGGCGGCATCGAGCAGCCGGTTGAGCAAGGGCACGCAATCAGCATTGTCACCAAGGTCCGAGATGACCGCGACAAACTCGTCGCCGCCGATGCGGGCAAGCGTATCGACATCGCGCAGGGTCTGGCGCATGCGGCTCGACAAGGCGACGAGCAGGTCGTCGCCGACCTTGTGGCCGTAGGTGTCATTGACCGCCTTGAAGCCGTCCAGATCGAGACAGACGACGGCGACGCGCCGCTTGTGCCGGTTCGCCTGCGACAGCGCCTGCTGCAGGCGGTCGGCGAGCAGCGCCCGGTTCGGCAGCGTCGTCAGCAGATCGTAATGCGCCATCTGCCGCAGCTGTTCCTCGTGCTCCTTCATCGGCGTGATGTCGGTGAACATCGCAACGTAATGCAGCGTCTTGCCACTGTCATCGCGCACGGCGCTGATCGTCAGGAGTTCCGGATACAACTCGCCGTTCTTGCGCCGATTCCAGATTTCGCCGGACCAGAACCCCGCCTCGATGAGATCGCGCCACATCGCCGCATAGAATTCGGGCGGATGATGTTCGGATTTTATGATGCGCGGATTCTTCCCGAGCGCTTCCTCGCGGCGGTAACCGGTGATGCGCGTGAAGGCCTCGTTGACGTCGATGATCGTGCCGTCGGCGGCGGTGATCGTGATGCCCTCGCGGGCGTGCGAGAAGACGCTGGCGGCGAGCTGCAACTGCTGCTCGCTCTGCTTGCGCGCATCGATATCGGCGATAACGCCGACCAGCCCCTGGCGTACGTTGTTGGCATCGACCAGGCTGCGGCCGTTGAGATGCCCCCAGAATTGCGATCCGTCCTGGCGCCAGTAGAGGCGATCGGTATCGACCGCGGTGATCTCGCTGGCCAGCAGCTTGAGCATGCGCATGCGTCCGACCTCTCGCTCGCTCGGATGGATGAGATCGACATATTGGCACCCGACCAGCTCCTCGTCGGGATAGCCGAACATCTCGTGCATGCGCCGGTTGGCGAGGGTGATGCAGCCGTCGAGATCGACGAGAAAAATCCCCACGCTCGAGGTGTCGAGAATCTGGCGCAGCAGCGTCTTGCGCTGGCCGAGACTCTGCAGCAACGTGTTGAAGCCGGTCACCAGCTGGCCGATTTCGTCGTCGCGCACCACCGGCAGCGGCTGCTCCTCGCCCGCCGCCGGCGAGAAGCTCTGCAAGGCCTCGGTCGCCTCGATCAGCGGCGCCACCTGGCGTTTGAGGAAGATCCAGATGAGCGAGCCGGCCAGCAGCGTCAGGAACATCGTCGCCATGACGATCCGCCGTTCCATCTCGCGGATCGGCGAGAAGGCCTCGTCGGTCGGCAGCAGGGCGGCCACATACCAGCCGGCAGCGGGAATCCGCTTCGCCGACGCCAGCATTTCGCGACCATGCTGATTGACGGTGACGCCAAAGCCTTCGTAGCCTTCGATAAAGCGGTCGATCAGGGCGATGTGTCCCGGCGGCGGCAACGCCTCCATGACGCGGCTCTTGTCGGTCGCCGTCGCGACCAGGCGCAGGCGCGGCACGACCAGCAGATAGCCTCCGGTGCGACCGTATTGCGCCGTCGTGATCTGGTCGATGAAATTGTCTTTTTCCATGTTGACCACGCCGGCCAGCATGCCGGTAATCTTGCCGTCCGGGTCATGGATCGGCACGGCGACGACGATCACCGGCACCTTGAGCGTCCGGCCGACGATCGGGTCGCCGATCACCGGACGTCCTTCGCGCAAGGCGATGCGCGTGTATTCGCGATCGCTGTAATCGACGCCGACCCGCTCGGGTGCGCGCGGCACCGCGGCGATGGCAACGCCGTCGACACCGGTCGCGAAGGTGCCGCCGTTGAATTTGGTCTCGATATCCTTCCAGCGGTCGAGATGCGCCTGCATCGCCGCCGGCCCGTCGTGCATCGCGGCCGAGGCCTGGTGCGCCACTTCCTCCAGCGCTGTCACCCGGTCCTCGAATTCGTGATTGACCCGGTCGGCCACCAGCGTCACCGTCGAAAACTGCTGTTCGCCGAGCAGACGCACCATGTCGCCGCGCAGATAGTGGCTGGCATAGAAGGTGAGCGACCAGATCCCGGCAACGAAGATCGCCAGCGTCACGACGATCGTCTTGGTACGCAGCGAACGCCACGACCGCCTCAACACGTCAAGCACACGGGATACGCCGGAAGACATCGCCACGCCTCTCACTCATTTGCCCTCGATAGATCGCGCCTGCCGCTCGCAGGCAGTCGATCGCCATAGGCGCATTGTCGCACTCCCCCCCACCTCCCGCGCAAGCCATCGCGGCGGCAAGCAGCGAAAAAAAGGGGCATCGCCCGGCGATGCCCCTCGTGTATTCCCCGATTCGGGGGAAATGACTGCGTCTTGCTTAGAAACCAGCGCCCTTGATCGACTTCAGGCCCTTGTAGATGGCCTTGGCACCGAGTTGCTCCTCGATGCGGATCAGCTGGTTGTACTTGCAGATACGATCGGTGCGCGACAGCGAGCCGGTCTTGATCTGGCCGGCGCCGGTACCGACGGCGAGGTCGGCAATGAACGAGTCCTCGGTTTCGCCCGAACGGTGCGACGAGATCACGCCGTAACCGGCCTTCTGCGCCAGCTTGATGGCATCCAGCGTCTCGGTCACGGTGCCGATCTGGTTGACCTTGATCAGGATCGAATTGGCGGCGCCCATGTCGATACCCTTCTTCAGGCGGCCCGGGTTGGTGACGAAGAAGTCGTCGCCGACGATCTGCACCTTCTTGCCGAGCGCCTGCGTGAACTTGACGTAGCCTTCCCAGTCGTTCTGGTCGAGGCCGTCCTCGATCGAGACGATCGGGTACTTCTGGCACCACTCTTCGTACTTGGCGATCATTTCGTCGGCCGTGAACAGCTTCTCGGGGTTCGACTTCCAGAACTTGTAGCCCTGGCGGCCGCCCTCGTCGAACAGCTCCGACGACGCGCAGTCGAGCGCGATGGCGATCTGCTTGCCCGCCTTGTAGCCGGCGGCGTCGATCGCCTTCATGATGACTTCGAGCGCCTCGTCGTTCGAGAGGTTCGGCGCGAAGCCGCCTTCGTCACCGACGGCGGTCACGTGGCCGCCCTTCTTGAGGATGCTCTTGAGCGCGTGGAAGATTTCGGTGATCCACTGCAGACCCTGCGAGAAGGTCTTGGCGCCCACCGGCATGATCATGAATTCCTGGAAGTCGATCAGGTTGTCGGCATGCTTGCCACCGTTGATGATGTTGGCCATCGGCGTCGGCAGCACGAATTCCTTGTTCTTGTGCAGCTTGGCGATGTACTTCCACAGCGGCATGCCACTGACATTGGCGGCAGCGACGGTGATCGCCATCGACGCGCCGAGCAGCGCGTTGGCGCCGAGCTTCGCCTTGTTCGAGGTGCCGTCGAGCGCGATCATCGCGTCGTCGAGTTCACGCTGGTTGAGCGGATTCTTGCCCTTGAGCAGCTTGGCGATCGGGCCATTGACGGCCTCGACGGCCTTGAGCACGCCCTTGCCGAGGTAGACTTTCTTGTTGCCGTCGCGCAGTTCGCAAGCTTCGAATTCGCCGGTCGAGGCACCCGACGGCACCGCGGCACGCGCGAGGAAACCGTTGCTCAGCACGATATCGACTTCGACGGTCGGATTGCCGCGCGAGTCGAGGATCTGACGACCGACCACCTTGCTGATCTTGACGAACGCCGGCACGACTTTCTTGGCGGCAACAACCTTCTTGGCAACGGCCTTCTTGGCGACAACTTTCTTGGCGGCAACAACCTTCTTCGCAACGGCGGCCTTCTTCGGCGCGGCCACCTTCTTCACGGCAGCGGTCTTCTTCGCCGGCGCGGCCTTCTTGGCGGCGGCGACGGTCTTCACGGCTGCGGCCTTCTTGGCAGCAGCGGCGGGTTTTTTGGCAGGAGCGACTTTCTTAGCGGGTGCTGCTTTAACGACCTTGGCCATTTTTCATCCCATGAACAGTAGTTGAACAAAAGTTTCTGCTGACTTACAAAAGTACAAGTATATAACAAAACACTTTGAAATCTAATGCTTGCCCGATTCCTTCGACGTGCCATCGTCCTTTTCATCGGCATTTATGACACCGAACTCGACCGGGACGCGCACATAGAAAACGCGGATGCCGGCGTCACGCACCAGCGCCATCATCGCTTCGGCCTCCTTCGCATCGACGATGAACTCGACCTCGATCGCCGTCGACCCGGCCAACTCGAAGAACTGGCTTTCGTGCAGCACATGATGCCGGCCGAAGCCGCCAATGGCGCGAAACGCGGAACCGCCGCCGATACCGATGGCATTGGCCTGCTCGAGCAGCCATTCCCAGAGAAGCACGCCGTGATGACGCCGTTTTTCATCGAGATAAAGCCTGAGATATTCACCTGTCATCACACGCTCCCGTTCCGGATCATAGGTTCTTGAATAGCGACACCGTGCCGATGCCGGCGAAGGTCATGGCGATCGAGCCGACGACGTGCACGGCGATGGCGCCGAAGGCCCAGACCATCCGACCTTGCTGCAGCAACAGGGTCACCTCGGCCGAGAAGGTCGAGAAGGTCGTCAATCCGCCGCAAAAACCGGTAATCAGCAGCAGGCGCCATTCCGGCGAAATCGCGGCAAAGGTCGCGAAGAAGGCGATGGCGACGCCGATGACATAGGCACCGATCAGGTTGGCCGCCAGCGTCCCTGGCGGCACCGACGGGAACATGCTGTTGAGCTTGTTGCCCAGGTACCAGCGCAGGAGCGCGCCGAGCGCCGATCCGACGGCAATCGCCGCCACCGATTTCCACATCATCTGACCTCATCCATCATGTCGACGCTTTCCCACAGAATCTGTGCATAAGTCTGTGGGCGGCATGTGCCCGGTCGAAAAATCCGGAATGCCGCCAGACACTTGGCATCGTTGCCGAAAAAAGAGGCAGGCCACCCCATTTCACAGCGCTTCTTTCGTCGCGGCGGCGCCATCGCGCAATTCGCGGCGCAGGATCTTGCCCACGTTCGTCTTCGGCAACTCGGTGCGAAACTCGATCTGGCTCGGCACCTTGTAACCGGTGAGGAATTCGCGGCAATGACGCAGCAATTCCTTCGGCGTCAGGCTTGCGTCGCGCCGCACGACGAAAATCTTCACCGTCTCGCCGGTACGTTCGTCAGGCACGCCGATCGCCGCCGCCTCGACGACGCCGTCGTGCATGGCGAGGACATCCTCGATCTCGTTGGGATAGACGTTGAATCCCGACACCAGGATCATGTCCTTCTTGCGATCGACGATGCGGATGAAGCCGCGCTCGTCCATGACGGCGATATCGCCGGTGCGCAGGAAGCCGTCCGGCGTCATGACATTGGCCGTTTCCTCGGGCTGGCGGTAATAGCCCTTCATCACCTGCGGCCCGCGCAGGCACAATTCGCCTCGCTCGCCGAGCGCCACGTCATTGCCGCTGTCATCGCGGATGGCGACTTCGGTCGACGGTACCGGCAAGCCGATCGCCCCGGTGTACTCGGTGCCATGAAAGGGGTTGATCGCCGCCACCGGCGACGCCTCGGTCAGGCCGTAGCCCTCCATCAGCGTCAGGCCGGTCAGCTTCTTCCAGCGTTCGGCGACGCCGCGCTGCACCGCCGCGCCGCCGCCGAGCGTCACCTTGACGCGCGAGAAATCGAGTTCGGCGAACTTCGGGTGATTGAGCAGCGCATTGAACAGCGTGTTGACGCCGGTCATGATGGTGAAGGGCGTTCTCGCCAGCTCCTTGATGAAACCGGGAATGTCGCGCGGATTGGTGATCAGCAGGTTGGTGCCGCCCAGGCGGATGAAGAGGAAGCAGTTCGCCGTCATGGCGAAGATGTGATACAGCGGCAGCGCCGTCACCACCAGTTCCTCGCCGTCGGTCACATGCTGTCTCACCCAGGCATGCACTTGAATGACATTGGCAAGCATGTTGCCGTGCGTGAGCATCGCGCCTTTGGAAACGCCGGTGGTGCCGCCGGTATATTGCAGAAAGGCGATGTCGTCGCGCCCGACCTCGACCGGCGCGAAGGACGCGGCACGACCGCGCGCCATCGCCTGGCGGAAAGGCTCGACGTTCCTAAGCCGCCAGCTCGGCACGACGCGCTTGACATACTTGACGACGAAATTGACGACTGGCCCCTTGGCGCCAAGCATGTCGCCTAGCCGCGCCATGACGATATGCTCGACCGGGTAACGGCGCACGACCTTCATCAGGGTGCGCGCGAAATTCTCGAGAATGACGATCGTCGTGGCACCGCAGTCGCGCAGCTGGTATTCGAGTTCGCGCGCCTTGTAAAGCGGATTGCAGTTGACCACGACGCAGCCGGCGCGCAAGGCACCGAGCATGCAAACAGGATACTGGAGGACGTTCGGCAGCATGATCGCGACGCGCTCGCCGCGCTCCAGCTTGAGCACCGACTGAAGATACGCGGCGAAATCGCGCGAGAGGCGGTCAAGCTCGCCGTAGCTGATGCGCGCCCCCATGCAGATGAAGGCGGTGCGGTCGCGATAGCGCGCGACGCTTTGCTCGAAGAGATCGATCAGCGACGCATACGCGGCCGGATCGATTTCCGCCGGAACCCCCGGTTCATAGCTCTGCAGCCAAATCTTATCCACCTGCCCCCCAGAGGACTCGTTATCCAATTGTCGTCGCGGTTTTCACCAAAGCTGAAATGGTAGTCGATTCGACCGATGAATCAAAGCCGGCGCTTGCGCTTTTCCGGCTGACGGCTAGTCGTTGGCCACGTCGAGAAAGTCCGCATCGCCGAAGATCAGCAGGCCGCGTACTGGTCGACCGGGAAAGGCGGCGGCGACGATGCGGCAATAGCCGCGCACCTGTTCCTCGTAGACCGCCAGTCGCCCGGTCGCACGCCCCGAACTCTTGTAGTCGAGCACCCACAACACGCCGTCCACCTCGACCAACCGGTCGATGCGTTGCAACTGGCCATCGCCGCCGGTCACGTCGACTTCGTTCCAGGCGCTGACAAAACAGGCCGGATCGAAAAAACGGCGCAAGGCCGGCTCGGCAAGAATGCGCTGCGCGACCGCATCGACACGCCGGAAATCGCTCTCGACGAAACCCAGCGCCCGCCACCAGCCGGGCGTCTCGATGCCGGCCGTACGCCGTTCGAGTAGCGCGTGCAGCAGCACGCCGAAGCGCTCGGCCGCATCCATCGCCTCGCGCCGTTCGCCGATAGCGGGCAAGGCCGGCACCGGCACGTCGGCAGGCGGCGCCGGCGGCGTCACGACAGCAGCTCCGCGCGGCAGCGAATCGCCATGAACGAGCGCGCCGCCCAGCCGTCCGATCGCCGCCTCGATCAACCGATATGGCGTGGTGTCGCCAGCCCGCGCATTGTCGATGCCGCTGGCAATGAAGACCTGGCGCGCCCGCGTGATCGCGACGTAGAGCAGGTTCAGTTCCTCGCGCGCCGCAGCCCCCGCCTCGGCGTCGAAGATCGGCTGGCGCGCGACGCCGCGATCCTCCTTGCGTCCGAAGAAGGAAAAATGACGCGGCGCCATCTCTTCCGGTGCCCAATCGACAATCACATCCCAGGGATCGGGCGGCCGCGGCGCGGCATGCGCTCCCAGCAACCAGACGATCGGCGCCTCCAGCCCCTTGGCGCCGTGGATCGTCAGGATGCGCACACGGCCCGTCGCGGCGCCGTCGGCGGCAATGACGCCTTCATCAGGCGCGTCGCCGCTGTCGGCATCGCGCCATTCGCGCAGCGCGTCGATGAAACGCGGCAGGCTCGGGTAGCGACCGCCATCGAGATCGAGCGCGAGCAGCAACAGTTCGCGCAGGTTGGCTTCGACCCCCGCCGCCATCGCCGCCGGCACGGCCTGCCGGTAGCGGGCGATGACCTCGCCCTGATGAAAAATGCGATCGAGCAAGTCATGCACCGGCAACACCCCGGCCGCCGCCTGCCAGGCCAGCAGAAACCGCGAGGCGCGCGCCAGTTGCGGCGGCACTGTATCGCCGACCTCGGCATGCAGACGCACCCACCAACCCGTCTCCGTACGCGCCGCCAGTCGCATGAGCATGTCATCGTCGCAGGCGAACAGCGGCGAGCGCAGCACCTGCGCCAGGTGCAGGTCGTCGGACGGCGTCACCAGCACGGCCAGCAAGGCCATGATGTCGGCGACTTCAAGCGCTTCGAGCAGCCCGCCGCGCGAGGCCGCGTCAAACGGAATTCCGGCGGCGCTGAGCGCACGTTCGTACAACGCCAGGCCGGTGCGGGTGCGCACCAGGATCAGGATATCGTCATAGCGCGCCGGACGCGTTGCGGCAGGCGCGCCGGGTGCGCCGGCAACCTGAATCTGCCAGGCCTCGCCGTCGCGGCCGACGATTTCCAGGATGCGCGCGGCCAGCGCATCGGCTTCCAGCGCGCGACGCCGATCCTCGGCGATCACGGCCGGTTCGGTCAGCGGATCGCGCAGTCGAATGTCCTGCTCGCCGTCCTCGGCATCGCTTGTTTCCGTCTCGTCATGACCGAACAGCGGCAGCAACTCGACCTGCCCCGGCACCGGGCCGGCCAGCGAGGCCTGACGCCGGAAGGGCTGGAAGACGGGGTCGTCGAGAAAGAGCGCGTTGACGACGTCGATCACCGCCGGCGCGTTGCGTCGCGTCACATCCTGTTCGCAGCGAACGGCGCCGAACTCGCGCACGAGAAACTCGCTGGCAACGGCGAACAGGCGCGGTTCGGCGCGCCGGAAACGATAGATCGACTGCTTCGGATCGCCGACCAGGAAGAGGCCGGGACGCGCGCCGTCGCTGTAGGCGTCGAGCCAGGCCCGCAGGATCTGCCACTGCAGCGGATTGGTGTCCTGGAACTCGTCGAGCAGGACATGGCGATAACGCGCATCGAGCCGCGCCTGCAGGAACGCCGCTGTCATATCGTCGCGCAGGAGTTGCAGCACGGCCCATTCGGCATCGACGAAATCGATCTGCCGGCGCGCCTGCTTGAAGGCATCGACATGCGCCAGGAATGCGGCGAAGACGGCGCAGGCGTCGCGGTTGAAGGCGAGGATGCGCTCGGCCGTGCGGCGCTCGGCGCAGTCGATCAGCCACGCACCGAGACGCGCATGCAGCGTGACGAGCCGCTCGGCGCCGGCCGGCGTGAAGCGCTTCTCGGCCGCCTTGTTGAGTTCGCGCTTGCGCAGCGTACCGGCACTCGTCAGCACGGCGGAACAGAGCAGGTCGAAACGCTCTGCCGCATCGCCGCTGTCGAGCGCCGCGCGCAGGGCCGCCGCGCAACGCGCGTCGGTCGCCGTTTCGCTCATTTCGAGCAAGCCGAGACAGGCCTGCACCTCGCCCTGCCAATCGCCGGCGAAACAGGCTGCCAGCGCTTCGCCAGGGTCACCGGCACCAAGCAGCGCCTGCAACGCGTCCACCACCCGGCCTTCGATCCGGGCGGGATCGTCGGCGAGCACGCGCCATTCGCTGCGACGGTTGAAGGCGCGGCGCAACAGTCGGCGCGTCGCGTCGAGGCCGGCGGTATCGAGCAAGGCAATGAAACGCTGCGTGAGTTCGCCCTGCACGTCCTTCTGCAATGAGGCGGCAAAAGACTGCCAGAGTTCGTCGAAAAAACGCGAATCGGCGTCGACGAGCGTCGCGCCCGACAGATTGGCCGACAGCGGCGCCGCGTCGACGAGTTGCAGGAACCAGCCGTGGAAAGTGCTGACCGCCAGGCGCGGCTGCGCCGTCAGGACAAGCTCATAGAGGCCGCGCGCCGTGCGGCGCGTCGCGGTATCGGGATCGACACCGCGCTCGGCAAGAAAGGCATCGACGAAGGCGCTTTCGCCGGTCGCCAGCTGCCGCAACCAGCCGACGACGCGCTCCTCGATTTCGCGCGCCGCCTTGCGCGTGAAGGTGATCGCCAGGATATCGCCGGGGGCGACGCCGGCGAGCAGCAGGCGGACGATGCGCGAGGCCAGCAGCCAGGTCTTGCCGCTGCCGGCGCAGGCCTCGACGACGACGCTGTGCGTCGGATCGAGGGCGCGCCGCACGAGCGGATCGACGGCCCCGGCCATGGCGCGCAGCGGGTCAGCCGACCCAGCGACGCGCGTTACGGAACATGCGCATCCACGGCGAATCCTCGCCGAGGCTTTCCGGATGCCAGGACATCTGGACGGTACGGAAGACGCGCTCCGGGTGCGGCATCATGATCGTGAAGCGGCCGTCGGCCGTCGTCACGCCGGTGATACCGGCCGGCGAACCGTTCGGGTTGTAGGGATAGACCTCGGTCACCCGACCGGCATTATCGAGATAGCGCATCGCCACCAGCGCGCCGGCCTGCTGCGCCACCGAATCGAACTCGGCGCGACCTTCGCCGTGCGAAACGACGATCGGCATGCGGCTGCCGGCCATGCCGGCGAAGAACAGCGAGGGCGAATCGGGAATCTCGACCATGGTGAAGCGCGCCTCGAACTGCTCGACGCGGTTACGCTCGAAGCGCGGCCAGGCGTCGGCGCCGGGGATCAGGTCCTTCAATGCGCTCATCATCTGGCAGCCGTTGCAGACGCCGAGGGCGAAGGTATCGCCGCGGCCGAAAAAGGACGAGAACTCGTCGCGCGCACGCGGGTTGAAGAGGATCGTCCGCGCCCAGCCCTTGCCGGCGCCGAGCACGTCACCGTAGGAGAAGCCGCCGCAGGCGACCGCGCCCTTGAAGCCGGCCAACGAAACGCGGCCCGAGAGAATGTCGCTCATGTGCACATCGACAGCGTCGAAGCCGGCGCGGTCGAAGGCCGCTGCCATTTCGATCTGGCTGTTGACGCCCTGCTCGCGCAGGATCGCCATGCGCGGCCGGGCACCGGTCGCGATGAACGGCGCGGCGACATCCTCGGCCGGCGCATACGACAGGTTCACCGTCAGTCCCATGTCGTCGGCATCGAGCAGGCGATCGTATTCCTGCTGCGCGCACTCGGGATTGTCACGCAGGGACTGCATGCGGAAACTCGTTTCCGACCAGGCGCGATGCAGGTCGACGCGTTGCTCGGCGAACAGCGCCGCACCGCGGCAGTTGATGCGCACCATGCCGCTGCGATCGGGCGCGCCGAGCAGCGTCGCGGCGATGCCGGCGGTCTGGAAGGCGGCCTGGACGATGTTGCGCTGGGCGCGGCGGATCTGCACGACGGCGCCGAGTTCTTCAGCGAAGAGCGCGCGCACCGGGCTGTCGGGCGAACCGTCGCAGAGATCGCCGATATCGACGGCGATACCGCAACGCGACGCGAACGCCATCTCGGCAAGCGTGACGAAAAGGCCGCCGTCGGAACGGTCGTGATACGCGAGCAGCATGTCGTCGGCGGCGAGCCGTTGGACGATGCTGAAGAAGGCCGCGAGCTTTTTCGGCGCATCGACGTCGGGCACCTCCGAGCCGGTGGCGTTGAAGACCTGTGCCAGCGCCGAACCGCCGAGACGATTCCGGCCGTCGCCGAGGTCGATCACCAACAGATCGGTGGTTTCGCCCTCGACCTTGAGCTGCGGCGTCAGCGTGCGCCGCGCGTCCTGCACCGGCGCGAAGGCACTGACGATCAGCGACAGCGGCGCCACCACTTCCTTGGCTTCGCCGTCGTCTTCCCATGCTGTCCGCATCGACAGCGAATCCTTGCCGACCGGGATCGAAACGCCGATCGTCTGGCAGAGATCGGACACCGCGCGCACCGTATCGAACAGGCGCGCATCCTCGCCGGGTACGCCGGCCGGTGCCATCCAGTTGGCCGAGAGTTTGACATCGCCGAGCTTGGCGATACGCGCCGCGGCGACGTTGGTCAGCGCCTCACCGACCGCCATGCGGCCCGAAGCGGGCGCGTCGAGCACGGCCACCGGCGTGCGCTCGCCCATGGCGAAGGCTTCACCGCGCAGCGTGCGATATCCCATCGTCGTCACCGCGACGTCGGCCACCGGCACCTGCCACGGTCCGACCATCTGGTCGCGCGCCGTCATGCCGCCGACCGAGCGGTCGCCGATCGAGATCAGGAAGGTCTTGTCGGCCACGGTCGGCAGACGCAGCACGCGATAGGCCGCATCCTTGAGGTCGACGCCGGTCGCATCGAAGGGCACGGCGACACTCGGCAGGCGGCCGACGTCGCGCGTCATGCGCGGCGGCTTGCCGAGCAGCGCGTCCATGTCCATGTCCACCGGCTTGTCGCCGAAATGACGATCGGCAACGATCAGGCGGTTGTCATCGGTAGCGGTACCGACGACGGCGAAGGGACAGCGCTCGCGCACGCACAGCGCTTCGAATTCCGGCAGGCGCGACGGCGGGATCGCCAGCACGTAGCGTTCCTGCGACTCGTTGCTCCAGATTTCGGCCGGCGACATGCCCGGCTCTTCGATATGCACGTCGCGCAGTTCGAAATGCGCGCCGCAACCGCCGCCATGGGCGAGTTCCGGGAAAGCATTCGAGAGGCCGCCGGCGCCGACGTCATGGATCGACACGATCGGGTTGCCGTCGCCGGGTTGCGCAGCGTCGCCCTGCGGCGCGCCCATCTGCCAGCAGCGGTCGATGACTTCCTGGGCACGGCGCTGCATTTCCGGATTGCCGCGCTGTACCGAGGCGAAATCGAGGTCTTCGGCGTTGGTGCCGGTGCTCATCGAACTGGCCGCACCGCCGCCGAGGCCGATCAGCATGCCGGGACCGCCGAGCTGGATCAGTAGCGTGCCGGGCGCGAAGGTCGGTACCTTGAAGGCCTGGCTGTCGGCGATATTGCCGACGCCGCCGGCGACCATGATCGGTTTGTGATAGCCGCGCACGACGCCGTCATTGCCGGTGCCGACACGCTGCTCGTAGGTACGGAAGTAGCCGGTGAGGTTCGGACGGCCGAATTCGTTGTTGAAGGCGGCGGCGCCGATCGGGCCGTCGAGCATGATCGACAGCGCCGAAGCGATGCGCGACGGACGGCCATAGCCGGCGCTCTCGCTTTCCCAGGGCTGCATCGCCTCGGGCAGGTAGAGGTTTGAAACCGAGAAGCCGCAGAGGCCGGCCTTCGGCTTGGAGCCACGCCCGGTCGAGCCCTCGTCGCGGATTTCGCCGCCGGAACCGGTGGCGGCGCCGGGGAAAGGCGAGATCGCCGTCGGGTGATTGTGCGTCTCGACCTTGGTGAGAATGTGGGTCAGGTCTTCCTTCCAGCGATAGACGCCGGCGGTATCGGGCTGGAGCTTATCGACCGAGGCTCCCTCGAAGACCGAGGAGTTGTCCGAATAAACGACGACGTTGCCTTCGGGGTGCGCGGCATGCGTCTCGCGGATCATGCCGAACAAGGTTTCCTTCTTCGCCTCGCCGTCGATGATCCACGAAGCGTTGAAGATCTTGTGCCGGCAGTGCTCGGAGTTGGCCTGCGCGAACATCATCAACTCGACGTCGGTCGGGTTGCGGCCGGTGCGCGTCACGAAAAGGTCGACGAGATAATCGATTTCGTCCTCGGAGAGCGCCAGGCCCAGGCGGGTATTGGCCTCGACCAGGGCGGCGCGACCGCCGGAGAGAAGATCGACGCTCGTCATCGGCTTCGGCGCGAAGTGGCGGAAGAGTTCCGCGGTCGCGTCGAAATCGCCGAGCACCGTCTCGATCATGCGGTCATGCAGCAGCGCCGAGACGTCGGCACGACGCTCCGCTGGCACGCCGTCGAGGCGGAAGGCGATGCCGCGCTCGATGCGCTCGATCGCCGCCAGACCGCAGTTCCAGGCGATGTCGGTGGCTTTCGACGACCACGGCGAAATCGTCCCGACGCGCGGCGTCACCAGGAAGAGCGCCCCTGCCGGCGCCGCCTCGGGCGCACGTTCCTCGAGCAGCGCCGCCAATTGCTGGCGCGCCTCGGGGGTCAAGGCTTGCTTGAGCTTGGCGAAATGCCAGAACTCGGCGCTGCGACACACGGCGCCCGGCACGACGGCCGCGATACGTTGCTGCAAGCCCTGCAGCCGGAAGTTCGAAAAAGCGGGCGCCCCGCGCAAGAAAAGGATGTCGGCCATGGTTTACCAGGAAAAAAGCGGAAATCCGCACGAAAACAACGGGAATTCGACATTATAGCCGAGAGCCTCCCGGACCGCCCCGTCGTTGACCGCTGACACAATTGGGTTAATCTGAGAAAAAAAGCCACCGTTGCATGACAGCCGGGAGGGATCATGAAGACAGAATGCCCGATGACATCTGCCGCCACGCTCAGGAAAACGCTGCCGGCAGTGCTGATCTCCGCCGCGCTCGCCGGCCTGCCGCTCGCCGCCAATGCGGGAATCATGCGCAACTATGACGAGGAACTCGCCGTCTCGGTCAAGCACGTGCGCGACGGAGTGCTCAAGCAGGCGGTCACCCATCTCGAGAAGAACAACGAGGACAACGACAAGGACATCCTTTACTTCTTCGAGAAAGGCGAACTCTTCAGCCTCGGCAACAATTACCTGGCCAGCCGCGACATCTGGATGAAGGGCGACGAGATCATCCAGGCCTGGGAAAACGAATTTCGCACCAACCCTTCGAAACTCTTCGGTGACATCGGCAGCTATCTCATCAGCGACAAGACGCGCCGCTATGACGGTCAGGATTATGAAAAGGTGATGCTGTCGACGCGGCTGACCCTGACCCACATCATGCTCGGTCACTTCGACAACGCGCGCATCGAGATGAAGAAGACCTACGAGCGCGAAAAATTGATCGAGTCGTTCCGGGAAAAGGAATACGACGCGCTTGCCGCCGAAAACGAAAAGGAAGGCAACGGCGAGATCAAGAAGCTCGACGGCTACCCGATGGCCGAAATCGACACCCCGGAAGTGCGCGAACTCAAGAACGGTTTCCAGAACGCTTTCGCCCACTACCTCGCCGGCTATTTCTTCGAGGTCACCAACGAGTCCTCGCTCGCCGAACCGGGCTACCGCAACGCGCTGCAACTCGCGCCGAACAGCCGGATGATCCTTAGGGCGCTCGAAAACATCGGCCGCGAACCGCTGCCGGAAGGCCAGTCCGAAGTGCTCTTCGTCATCGAAACCGGCTTTGCGCCGAGCATCGATTCGCTCAACATCCCGATTCCAATCCCGCGCAAGCGCGGCACCATCGTCACGCCACTGTCCTTCCCGGTGGTCACATCCTCGCCCAAGGTCCTGGTGCCGCCGACGATCAAACTCGTCGACCAGGCGCTGCCGGTGGAGACGCTGACCAACATCGACACCATGGCGCGACGCATGATCCGCGACCAGATGCCCGGCACCATCCTGCGCACCGTCATCCGCGCCGGCTTCAAGTCGCTGGTGCAGGACCAGGCGGAAAAGGCGCACTGGCTGGCCGGGCTGATCGCCAAGGTCGCTTCGGTCGCCACCGAGCAGGCCGACGACCGCAACTGGCGCATGCTGCCCGAACGCATCTCGATCGCCCGTGGCCGCCTGCCACACGGCCGCCGCAGCATCGAGTTCCAGACCAACGCCGGCAGCTATCGCACCGAAGTCGACATCGCCGGCGCGTTCACCATCGTTCCGATCCGCCTCACCGGCGGCGCCGTCTATGTCGGCTTGGCGCAACGCGCGCCGCAGGGCGCCAACGCGCTCGCCGAACTGACCGTGCAGCCCTCCGGCGAAGGCCTCGCCGAACCGGTCGCCAGCGCCGCGCCAAGCCCGGCCGCTGCCGCCAGCGTACCGCTGACGCTGCTGCGGGCATCGCCTTCATCAACCCCGACCGCCACGGCACCGACCCGCGCGCCGGCCCCCGGAGCGGAACCGACGCCGGCCACCGATACCGCTCCTCCCACGCCTCCCGCTCCCGCCGCAATCCAGACGGCCAGTGCCGGCACGTACAGCATCGCGCCCACCGCCGCACCGACGGCCGCCGCGCTCGGCAAGCGTGTCTCCGTCGGCGACACCACCTACATCGGCGATTTCCGCTTCGAGCAACCAAGCGGCCTGCCGGCCGGGCAGGGCCGCGTCGAATGGCGCAACGGCGACAGCTACGAAGGCACGCTGGCTGGCGGCCTGCGCACCGGCAAGGGCAGCTTCGTCAGCAAGGACGGCGGCTTCCGCTACGAGGGCGACTGGCGCGACAACGCCCAGAACGGGCGCGGCAAGACCACCTTCGACGACGGCGACGTCTATGAAGGCGACATGGTCGGCGGCCTTTTCCATGGCCAGGGCACCTACCGGTCGAAGGACGGCTGGCGCTACGAGGGCGAATGGAAGAACGGTGTCAAGGACGGCCAGGGACGGCTCACCTATGCCGACGGCGGTCGCTGGGAAGGCCGCTTCGCCGAGGACCGGCAAACCGCCGATGGCCAGATGATCTTCAACACGACGCCGGTCGCCGAGGCCCGCCCGGCCGAGACGCCGACGGCCGCGCCCAAGGCAGCGCCTGAAGCGGCGAGCGCGCCGGCACAGGAAGAGGACGACGAGGACGAATGACCCGGTCGGGCGCGTGCCAGTACCAAGCGGTTGATTGCGCCCCCTCTAGCCCGCAGCGCCCTGCCGCACCGGCAGCGTGATGCGGAAGCGGGAACCGCGTCCGACGGCGCTATCGACCCCCAATGTCCCGCCGTGGCTGCGGATGATGCCGTAGGAGAGCGAGAGGCCGAGCCCGAGGCCCTTGCCGGCCGGCAGCGTGGTGAAGAAAGGATCGAAGATGCGCCGGCGCACGTCGTCGGGCATGCCGCAGCCATTGTCGGCGAACTCGACCCAGACGCTGTCCTTGCCGACGCCGCTACGGAGGGTGATCTGTCCGCGCGCCTTGCCAAAGGCATGCTCGGCGTTGACGAGCAGCGCCATAAAGACCTGATTGAGCTGCTCCGGCAGACACTCGACCTCGGGCAGTTCGCCGTACTGCTTGATGACGTCGGCCTTGTCGCTGACTTCGCTGCCGAGCAGTTCGAGCGTCGCGTCGATGCCGCGATGCAGGTCGGCGAGGCGCCAACGGCCGGACGCCCCGGTCTGGGCAAACTCGCGCAGACTGTGGGCGATCTTGCGCACCCGTTCGATGTTCTCGCGCGACTCGCGCCCCAGGCGCTCGGCATCCGCCGCCAGGCGCGCGACATCGACGTCGCGGCGACACGCGGCGACGCGGGCCAGGCGTTCCGGCGGCAGGTCCGCCGTGACTTCCTCATAGGCGCCGACGAGGTCAAGCAACTGCTGCACATCCTGCAGCAAGGTCCCGATCGTCGCGTGCACAAAAGCCATCGGCGTATTGACCTGATGCGCCACGCCGGCCGCCAACTGACCGATGCTGGCCATCTTCTCGCTCTGGATCAACTGTCCCTGAACGCGCGCCAGCTTGGTATTGACCTCCGACAACTCGTCGCAGCGACACGCCAGTTCGGCCTCGGCCAACTCGCGCAGGCGGACATCCTCGGCCAACTGCCGGTTGGCCTTGATCACCTCGTGGCGCAGCGTCGCGATCCGCGTCATCGCCATCATCTTGGCGCGCAGCACACGCTCGGGGACGTTCTTGGCGATCAACTCGTCGCCGCCGGCCTCGATCGCGGCGATGACGTTATCGTCAGTGCCGACCGAGGTGAGAAAGAGGATCGGCGTCCACGCCCATTGCTTCGCCGCCTCGAAGGCGCGGATCTGACGTGTCGCCTCGAAACCGTCCATCACCGGCATCTCGATGTCCATCAGGACGAGGTCGGGCGCAAAACGCTGGAATTGCTCGATGCCCTCCCGCCCGTCATGGGCGACCGCCACCTCGTTGCCGAAAGCCCGCAGCCGCTCGGCGAAGACGACGGCCGCAGAACGTGAATCGTCCACCAGCAAGATCTTCATGTCATCCTCCGGAACGGCGTTGGGTCACTGCGATGGGACCGCGAGCGCGGCCCCCGGTCACTTTCATTGTAGATGCAGAAACGCCAGGTCAAGCTGCTGTCGGACCCGCGCCAGAACGCGGTAATATCCTCGCATTACATTGCCATGCCGGCGCCCGCCATGACCTTCGACACCGCCCTCCCGCTCTATCGTTCCGCCGATCTGCGCCATATCGAAAGCGCGGCCGCCGACCAGAAGCTCATGCAGCGCGCCGGACGCGCCGCCGCTGACTGGGCGAGCCAACTGTGCGACAACGGTGGCGCCATCCTCGTCCTCGCCGGCCCCGGCAATAACGGCGGCGACGCCTTCGACGCGGCACGGCGGTTGCGCGCCGCTTTCTTCGACGTCGAACTCGTCTTTCCCGGCGACCCCGAGCGCCTGCCGGCCGACGCCGCAGCCGCCTGCAAGCACTTCCTCGCCGAGGGCGGCCGCATCCGTCACGCCATTTCGCCGCAACGGCACTGGTCCTTGATCATCGACGGCCTGTTCGGCATCGGCCTCACCCGCGACATCACCGGCCCCTATGCCGGGCTCATCGACAGCGCCAATGCTCTCGCCGACCGCGACGGCTGCCCGCTGCTGGCACTCGATTGCCCGAGCGGACTCGACGCCGATACTGGCGTCGTGCGCGGCGCCGTCATCCGCGCCAGTCACACGCTGAGCTTCATCGCCGCCAAACCGGGGCTGTTCACCGGCGACGGCCCCGATTGCTGCGGCAACTGCCGTGTCGCCGCGCTCGACCTCGACGCCGAGGCGATCGCCCCGGCGGCCGGACGCCTCGTCGGCATCGACGCCTTCGCCGCACACCTCAGGCCGCGCCGGCGCAACAGCCACAAAGGCAGCTACGGCAATGCCGGCATCCTCGGCGGCGCCCCCGGCATGACCGGCGCCGCCCTGCTCGCCGCCCGCGCCGCCTTGCGCCTGGGCAGCGGCCGCGTGTACGTCGCGCTGCTCGACGCGCAGGCACCGGCGCTCGACCCCTGCCAGCCCGAACTGATGCTGCGCCGGCCCGACGCGCTCCATGACGCCGCAATGAGCGCGCTGGCCTGCGGCCCCGGCCTCGGCACCTCGATCGCCGCAAAGGAACAATTGGTCGCGGCCTTGCGCCAGGACATCCCGCTCGTACTCGATGCCGATGCGCTGAACCTGCTCGCCCGTGAATGCGATCTGCCGGTCGCCGTCGCCCTGCGCCAGGCGCCGACACTGCTGACGCCGCACCCGGCCGAAGCCGCGCGCCTGCTCGAACGCAGCGTCGAGGCGATCCAGTCCGACCGCATCGGCGCCGCCCAGGAAATCGCCGAGCGCTTCAACGCCCTCGTCGCCCTCAAGGGCTGCGGCACCGTCCTGGCACATCCCGACGGACAGTGGCGGATCAATGCCAACGGCAATCCCGGACTGGCTACCGCCGGCAGCGGCGACGTGCTGACCGGCATCATCGTCGCCCTGTTGGCGCAGGGATGGGACGCCGACGCGGCGCTGGCCGGCGGCGTGCATCTGCACGGCGCCGCGGCGGATCGGCTCGTGGACGAAGGCCTCGGCCCGGTCGGGCTGACCGCCGGCGAATTGATCGACAGCGCCCGCTACTGCCTGAACGACTGGATCGGCCGGGCTTGACGGCCGGACGGGACCGCTCAGTTCTCGCGCAGCAGCGTCAGCTCCTGGTCTGAATGACGCAGGCGTAAGGCCAGTGTGCGCGCCAGCTGGGAGATGAGCAGGAGCGCGATGCGTTTGTGCTCCTCGGCGAGGACGTCGAACTTCTCCAT
Organism: Propionivibrio dicarboxylicus; assembly: GCF_900099695.1. Classification (GTDB taxonomy): domain Bacteria; phylum Pseudomonadota; class Gammaproteobacteria; order Burkholderiales; family Rhodocyclaceae; genus Propionivibrio; species Propionivibrio dicarboxylicus. The sequence continues at coordinate 134,190 of NZ_FNCY01000007.1, forward strand.
GCTGAGCACATAGAGTTCGGCATCGGCGGAGACGACGGCGCTATTGCCGCGCGGCCGGTGATCGAGGAAGGCGAGGCCGCCGAAGAACTCGCCGCGCCCGTAGGTGGCGATGTGATGCAACTGCACGTCGGTGCCGACACGCCCCATGATCCTGACCTCGCCGCTGCGCACCAGATAGAGATTGCAATCCATATCGCCGACGTCATAGACGACGTCGCCGGTCTTGCACGAGCGCGCTTCGAGACAGGTCGCGAGATCGATCAAGGTATCCGGCTTGCTGCCCTTGAACAGGCCGATCTCGTGAAGTTCCAGGGGCGGCAGCGTCGCGTCGGCCTTGCCGACGTCGCCGAGGATGCGCTCCTCGACCCACTCGATCGCCGCTTCGAGCGAGGGCATGAACAGCACTTTCTCGCCATCCGGTACCAGTCCGGCAAGTTCGAGGAATTCGCGCAGATTGCGGCCGTTCGGCAACATCTCGCGCACGCTCGACAGGATCAGCGGCACTTTGCGTTCGGACAGGATGTCGCGCACCAGACTCAGCATGTGCGCCGCGGTCAGATCGACCGATTGCACGCGCTGCAGGTCGAGGATCAGGTAATGCGTCGTCGACAGCTCCGGCTCCAGGCGCAGATAGAGCTGGTGCGTCGTGCCGAAGAACAGGCTGCCCTGCAGCTCGAAGATGACGGCGGTATCGCCGAACTGTTCGAGGCGCTGCATCTCGGCGTCGGGGCGGTACCAGGTCGAGGAGCGCTGGCCGACGACGCTCTTGCGACGGACGACGTTGCCGCCGACCTGTTCGCGCAGGAAGAGGATGATCGACAGCACGACGCCGACCGCCGACGCGGCGATCAGGCCGATGAACAAGGCCGAGGCGACGACCGCCAGCACCACCGAGAAGTCGAGTACGGTCGAACGCGATTCGAGGAAGCGCAAGGGATCGGTATCGATCATGCGCATGCCGACGACGAGCAGCACGCCGGCCAGTGCGGCGATCGGAATCCAGGCGACGAAGGCGCCGAGCACGAGGCCGACGACCGCCACGGTGACGCCCTCGACGATGCCGGACATCCGCGTTTGCGCCCCGCTGGAGAGGTTGACGAGGGTCGCGCCCATGGTGCCGGCGCCCGGCATGCCGCCGATCGTCGAGGCCACCGCGTTGGCGAAGCCCTGCGCCGCCAGTTCGCGGTTCGGTTCATGGCGCGTCCGCGTCATCTGGTCGAGGATGACGCAGGTCTTGAGCGTGTCGATCGAGAGCAGCGCCGCCAGCGTGATGGCGCTGCCGATCAGTCCGCCTACCTGCGACAGGCGCATCTCGCCGATGTCATTCCAGCGGTTGGTGATGAGATCGATGTAGCCGGCGCCGTTGGCACCGAGTTCACCGACGACGAGTTCATTGCCCTCGAGCACGCGCATCGACGGATCGAGCGCGGCGAGGCTGCCATAGGTGACCGCCCCGGCGACGATGCCGATGATCGTGCCGGGCACCGTCTTGACGAAACGCCGCGAGAGCAGCATCGCGGCGGCCGTCACACCACCGATCGCGAGTCCGCGCAGGTCCCACAATTCCGGCTTGATCAGCGCCTGGTACCACAAGGTGCCTTCGGGCGCGCCGGCGAATTTCGGCAACTGACTGCCGATGATGATCAGGCCGACGCCGCTCAGGTAGCCGCTGACGACCGGATACGGGATGTACTTGATCAGCCCGCCGATGCCGACGAAGCCGATCAGCATCTGGATGAGCCCGGTGAGAATGCCGAGTACGGTCATCAGCAAGACGATGGTGACCGGTGTCGTGCCCTGACCAACGAGTTGGATGGCGAACGCGGAAAGCACTGCCGCCGCCGGCGCGCAGGGCGCCGAGATCAGCCGGTCGGTGCCGCCGAAAACCGGCGCCAGCAGGCCGAGCGCGGTCGCGCCGAGGATGCCGGCGAGCGCCCCGAAAGCGGCATAGTGCGGATTGATCGCCGCATAGACGGTGACACCGAAGGCGACCGACGCCGGCAATGCAACCAGCATCGCCGCGAAGCCGCCCCAGAAGTCGCCCGAATGACGCATCCATGTTCCGGAAAATTCGCGCATGACGCTCCCCTGGAAGTCGTGATTATTCTGGATTTGTTGCCAGTTTTTCTTCCTCGGTACGCCCGGGCGAATCGCTCTCGGGCAATACATCATAGCCAATGCTCGAAATCTGCGTGCTGATCCAGCGCAGGTCCGAAATCAGGTCGAGATGCGCCGAACTGCTGCTCATCGCATCGGAATGGCCCTGGCTCAGGCGGCCGATATGACGCCGCGAACTGTCATGGCACATGCCTTTCATGTCGCGCTTGCGCTGCACCAGCAGGTTCGCCGTATCCGGATGCCAGGCCATGATCACCTCGGCCGAAAGTTGTGTCGTTCCAATGAGAAAGCGGAACAGGCGCTCAAGTTCCGTCTTGCCCTCGTCGGAAAACTGCTTGCCCGATTTTTTCATCGACTCGGGAATGCGCAGCATCGTCTTGCAAATGACATCGCCGGCATTTTCCAGGTTGGCCGTGTAGCGCAAGAGCGCGGTGACGCGGCGCTGCTCGGTTTCGTCGAGCCCCTTGCGCGTCAACGCGACAGCATAGGCGCGCACCGCCTTGAACAGCGTGTTGACCTTCTCCTCCATGCGCAGGATGTCCTCGGCGCGCTCGTGCTTGCCGGCGATCAGCATGTCGAGCGCCGCTTCGAGCATGTTCTGGATCGTGCCGAGGATGCGCAGGATCTCGCGCGTCAAAGCCAGCACCGGGAAGGCTGCCACATCGCCGCAGTCCTCGCCGGCGTTCGGGATGTACCGGGGCCCGATCGTGCTGACCGGCTTGTCGGCAGTGATGAAAAATCGCTCCATGAAGCGCGCCAGCGCATCGACGCGCCACGAGAAAACGGCGATCAGCATCAGGTTGAAGAGGATGTGCAGCACCACCACGCGGAAGCCGGCAAGTCCCGGCAATACGGCGTAGAGCCGGTCGATCAGGTGCAGCGCGACGAAGCAGGCGAAAACGCCGGCGAGCTTGATGATGGCATGGCCGACGACGATCCGCCGTGACGGCGCCGCCTGGTTCATGCTCATGACGATCGGCGGGATGGCGTTGCCGACGTTGATACCGAGGATCGCCGCGACGATCAGCGCCGCATTGTCGGTGATCCCCGCCTGTACCAGCGAGGCCCAGAACAGCAGGATGGCGATCGACGAATGCGCCAGCCAGGTCAGCAGCGCGAACAGCAGCAGCGCGATCAGCAACTCGTCGCCAAGCGAGGAAACGACGATGCGCACCAACTCGCTGTTGGCCAGCGCCGATGACACCTGACTCATGAAGGTCAGGGCGATCAGCACCATGGCGATGCCGAGCAGGATGCGGCCGTACTGCTTGGCCGGCGAATCGCTTTCGGCATAGATCGAATGCAGCAGGTAGCCGACGAACATCAGCACAGGCCACATCGCCTTGAGATTCAGGGTCAGGAGCGCGGCGACGACGGCACTGCCGGCATCGGCACCGAGCATCAGCACCAGCCCGTCGGCGACCGGGATGACGCCAAGCGCGGCCAGGGTCGAGGAAAACACGGCGACGGCGATCGAACTCTGCAAGATCGTCGCCGACCCGGCGCCGGCCAGCAGGGCGACGAGCCGGTTCTTCAGCGTGCGCGGCAGGATCTCGCGGATTTCGGCACCGTAGGCGCGCATGACGCCGGTACGCGCCATGCGCACGCCCCAGAGCATCAGCGTCGCAGCGCCGAGGATCATCGTCAGCTCATAGGTGCCCGATTCAACCATGGACGACCGACCTCTAAAGATTGCCCAGGTGGTCGACGACCAGCGTCGGCTGCCTTTCCAGGCCCGGCAGATCCTCGCGCTTCGCTTCGCCCGAGAGCACCAGAATGAAATCGATGCCGGCATTCTCGGCCAGCACCTTGTCGGTCATCAGCCGGTCGCCGACCATGACCATGTCTTCCTGCCGGAAGCGCTTGAGCAACGGCGACAGGACGATGGTATTGGGCTTGCCGAAGACAAGTTCGGGCAGGCGGCCGGTCGCCGCCTCGTAGAGTTTGACGAAGCTGCCGGTATCGGGCAGCGGTCCCTGCGCCGACGGACAGACGAGGTCGGGGTGCGTGGACAGGAAGCGCACGTCGGGCCGTTGCAGCAGGAGGCACGAAGTCGCGAGTTTTTCGTAGGTCAGTTCGGTGTCATAGCCAAGGACAACGGCCTGACAGCTGGCATCGGCGGTGAAGACGAGTCCCGGCACGCGCTGGCGCAGATAGGCCTGGAAGCTCGTGTTGCCAACGGGATAAATCCGGGTCAGCCCGTGCTCGATCAGGTAATCGGCGAGCGGCAGCAGCGGCGACAGGATGCGCTCGACCGGCACCTCGGCAAGACCGACGCTGGCGAGCTTCTTCGTGTAATCGGAAAGATTCTTCGAGGTGTTGTTGGTAAGGAAGAAGATCTCCTTCTTCCCCCAATTGCGCCGGATGTAGTCGATGGTGCCCAGGATGGGAACGTCACCGAGGTAGACGGTCCCATCCAGGTCAAAGACGACGCATGTTTTGCGGTCGAGATCCACTTACATCAACCACTTGAGCGGCACGAGCGAGAGCTTCGGGAAGAGCAGCAGCAGGAACAGCACTGCGATTTCCATCAGCAGGAAGGGCGCCAGCTTGCGCACCAGATGCCCCATCGAAATCCCGGCCGAACCGCAGACGACGAACAGCACCGTGCCGACCGGCGGCGTGATGACGCCGATACCGACGTTAAGCACGAAGAGCAGGCCGAAGAAGTACGGATCGATACCCGCGGCATTGGTGAGCGGATAGAACACCGGCGCGAACAGCAGGATGTTCGGCGTCAGGTCCATGACGCAGCCGGCGGCGAACAGGAAGATCATGATCGCGATCAGGAGCAGCGTCGGCGTCGGCACCAGCGGCTCGAAGAAGGCCTTCATCTGGTCGGGGATCTGCGCCGCGGTGATGAACCAGCCGACCGCCGTGGCCGCACCGACGATCAGCATGACCACCGCCGTGCTGCGTGCGGCCGTCGCGCTGACGCGCAGCAGGTCGCGCAGCGACAGTTCGCGGTAGTACATCGTCGTTACAGCGATCGCATAAACCGCAGCGAAGGCACCACCCTCGGTCGGCGTAAACACGCCGCCGCGGATACCACCGAGCAGCAAGACCGGCAGCATGAAGGCCGGCGTCGCTTCCTTGAGGATGTTGATCGCTTGTTCGCGCGTGAAGACGATCGTCTCGGTGTAGCCGTCGATCCGCACGATGAAGAACCACATGAGCAAAAGGAAGAAACCGATGATCAGGCCCGGTACCAGACCGATCATGAAGAGCTTGGTGATCGACAGCTCCATCGTCGCGCCGAGCAGGATGAAGTTCGCCGACGGCGGGATGATCGGACCGAGGATCGCCCCGGCGGAAATGATGCCGCCGGCACGCCCCTTGTCATACCCCGCATCCTTCATCATCGGGTAGAGGATGCCCATCAGCGCTGCCGCTTCGCCGACCGAACTGCCCATCAGGCCGGCGAAGATGACCGCCGCAATGATCGTCGCGTAACCGAGGCCGCCCTTGACGCGACCGATCATCAGTTGCGCGAGCAGGATGACGCGCTTCGACAGACCGCCGCGCGCCATGATCTCACCGGCGAAGACGAAGAACGGGATGGCCATTAGCGGGTAGTTGTTGACACCATCGACCATCGCCTGCGGAATGATCATGAAGTCGCCGTCGCCCGAGTAGACCATCAGGACGATCGCCGACAGCACCATCACCAACGCAATCGGAATATTGAGGAAGAGGAAGAAAAAGAGGCTTCCGAGGAATACGAGTAATTCCATGATCAGAACTCCTTCGGAATGCGAACGAATTCACACGCGGGCTTCTTCAGCGTGTTCAGCAACTCACGCCCGCGAATGATGATGACCGCCAGGGCCATGGCTGGCAACGTGCCATTGACAAAGGCCATGTTGAGCCCGGTCGCCACCGTCGCCGTATCGATCGTCTGCTCGACCAGTGAAATACCGCCGAGGAACAACAGCACCAGCGCCGCCAGCGCGAACAACTGAGCGACGACATCCACCGCTTTCTTCGTGATGCCCGTCAGCAAGCTCGTCACCATATCGACGGCGATATGACGGCCGCGATAGAAACCCTCGATCGAACCGAAGAAGGTGATGTAAATGAACAGGATGCGCGCCCATTCCTCGCTCGGCGCAAAACTCGCCTTGAATATATAGCGCAGCATGGCGTTCCAGAACACCAGGCCGATCATCGACAGAAAAATCACCGCACAGAACACCTGGAAGGCGATTTCCGCCTTGCTTTCGTTTTCCTGTGGTTTCTCCGGCATGAGCTCGCTCATCTTGCCGTCCCCTTCTCAAACAATTGACCCCATTTGGCCGCTGGCGGCGACCGCTCGATTATTTGCGCCACGCCGACCGCCTCCTGCGGCCAACACGCTGCGCCCCCCCAAATTGTCGTCTCGTCCCGCGGCACGGGGCCGTTCGTCGAACGCCCCGTGCGCAGGTATTGACGATCACTTGTACTGTTTGACGCTTTCGAGAATTTCCTTGGCATTGGGCACGGTGTCGTAGAACAGTTTCCACGTACCTTCGCCCGCCTTCTTCAGCGCAGCCTTGAATTCCGGCGACGGGTTGGTGATCTTGCCACCGCCCTTGTTGATCTCGTCGATCGCCTTCTTCTCGTTGTCAGCCGCCATCTTCCAGATATCCTCGGCCGAACGCTTGGCGGCGTCATCGAACACCTTGCGGTCTTCCGGCGGCAGCTTGTTGTAGAAGTCGTTATTGATATAGAGCGAGTGGATCACCAGGATGTGACCCGACAGCGTGATGTTCGGCGCGATCTCGTACATCTTCAGCGCGACGATATCGGAGAAGGGGCTGTCGCCACCGTCGATCGTGCCCTGGTCGAGCGCCGCCGGCACTTCGGCGAACGGCATCGGCTGGCCGCTCTGGCCGAGCTGCTTGGCGAACTCGACATACAGCGGAATGTTAGGCACGCGCATGCGCAGGCCCTTGAGGTCATTCACGTTATTCACCGGTTTCTTGGTATAGAAATGACGGAAACCGAGCGGGAAAGCGTTCATCATCGTCAGGCCCGATTTTTCGGCGAAGCCTTTACTGATCAGCTTGAAGGTCTCGCCGTTCATCGCCTTGTGGGCATGATCGAGACTGTCATACAGCATCGGCGTTTCCAGCATGGCCATGGCAGGGAAAATCGAGCCGGTCTGCGTGCCGGTGGCGCACATCTGGATGATGCCCTTGCGCGTCTGCGCGATGTAGGCATCCTCCTTACCGAGTTGGCTGTTCGGGAACACGCGGACGTCGTACTTGCCCTTGGTTCCTTCCATGACGTATTTGGCGAACAGCTTCATGCCAACGGTTTCCGGCTCGCCATCCGGCTTCATGCCGGCGATTTTGACGATGATCTTGTCGGCAGCGAACGCGGGGGCCAAGGAGCCGCCCAGCAATGCCAACAGGGAAAGAAGAAGAATCCTGCGTTTCATAAACCCTCCGTCATTAATAGATTTTCCGCGTTGCCACACCCGAATGCCCGTCGCCGGCGAGTCCGGCGGCGAACCTGTCACAAACCCCACTCCTGCCTTCGCGCAACGCACATTAAAGCGCGTCAATCATACTCTCGGTCTTTGGCGAATAATGAAAATCGCCCAGCATTTTTTTCGCTTTCGCTCATTGACCGAGGCGCGTATCCGAAATGACGCAACTATGCCTGTGTCCCCATCCCGCCGTGCCCTGCATCCGAGGCGAAATATTCCTCGTATTTCTCGCGCGCCTCGTCCCCGAACAGGATTTCGCAGGCCGCCATCAATCCCTCGGCATTGCGGATATCCTCGTGTCGCATGACGAGCGCGATCTTCGAGCGCCGGCGCAGGAAATCCTCGAGCTTGGTGACCATTTCCTGATGACGGATCAATTCGATTTCGCAGCGGATGTAGTCGGTCCCCTGAATCAGCACCTCGGCCTCGCGCGGGTCCTCGCGGATCAGCGCCAGCAGTTCGAGCGCCTGCTGGTCGTAGCGCCGCCACAAGCGCGTGCTCAGTGCTTCGATTGAGTTCGGCGAGGTATAGCTGTCGAGGTTCATCAGCCGCGCCTGGTGGAAGTACTCCTCGCGCACCGAGGTGTGCGGCTCGCCGTACCACTTGTAGTCCGGATAACGCATCGACACGCCCATGCCAGCGACCAGCGTGGAGATCTCGTTGCCGACGTTAACGCAATCGGTCAGTTTGCCGCCGAAAACGCTAATATGCGCAGTCTCTTGATTCGCATCGATTTCGTGCTTGCGCGACATCAGCAACCAGTCGCGCTCGCCGTTGCCGTTGCCCGAGCGTTTGACGACGAGGGGGCGGACGCCGCAACGCTCGGCGATGATGTCGGCGGTGGTCAGCGGCTTCGCCAGGTTCAGGCGCTTGTTGATGTTGTCGAGCACAAACTGGCGATCTTCCTCGGTCACCTCGCTGTAGGGCGAATCGACCCGCGTGTCGGTGGTGCCGACACAGGTCCGCACCCCCATCGGGATGACGAAGAACAGACGTCCGTCGTCGGCGAAGAAGGTCAGGATCCGGCGGTTCGGCGTCACCTGCGGCACGATCAGGTGAATCCCCTTGGAAAACACGTGTTGATGCTCGGTTTTCTCGCCGGTCAGTGCGTTGTGGTCGTCGACGAAAGGACCGGCGGCATTGATCAGCACCTTGGCGCGGATCTCGAACGATTCACCCGAAATCACGTCGCGGACGCGCGTGATCCAGCGCCCGTTCTCGCGGCGTGCCCCCTCGGACGCCACATAGTTGGCGGCGATGCAGCCCCGATCCATGGCAGCGCGGATGAACTGGAAGACGAAACGGGAATCGTTATCGTGCAGATAGGCGTCCGAGTATTCGAAGCCGCCGTAATAGTTGGCGGTGCTGACCACCGGCTCTTCCTGCTCGGTCGAGCGCCGGTTCAACAGACGCGGGACCTGCGTGAAACAATTGCCGAACAGCCAATAGACCCAGGTGCCGGCCCAGATGAACCAAGGCGGAAAGCGGAAGCCCTTTTCAATGGTCGTGAAGAAGCGGATTTCCTGGATCCGCGAGGGAAAATTCTCGATCAGATGGTTGCGACTCTTGCACAGGCCACGCACGAGACCAAAGTCACGGCTCTCGAGATACTTGATCCCACCCCAAGCCAAATTGCTCGACTGCTGACTGGTAAACCCGGCGAAATCGCGCTGGTCGATCAAGGCCACCTTGGCGCCCTTGCCGGACAGCGCCGCCGCCGAGACGGCACCGTTAATCCCGCCCCCGATCACCAGGACGTCGAAATCGCCCTGCCCGAGTTTCCGGATATTGCTCAGTCTGAGCTTCATCGCCAACCTTCCCAATCCACGCGTCACGCTGCTTGTCGTTTGGCGCAGCGCACCCATTCGCGAGCGCATGCGCACCAAAAAATGTTCGTTTACAAACATAATTGAGCGCGACAATGTTTGTCAACGACAATTTCTGACAACGCCAAGTTCGTAGACAAACATGCAACAGATGAGCATTGACAGACCGACCGACGCAGTCGTCATAAAATGGAAACAGCAACGAAAAACGCCCCAATCGCCTGACCAGCCGGGCCCACCGGCTGCCAACCGGCACCGTAACGGACGGATGACAAGCGGCAGGAGGGGGCAAGGCCCTCGCCATGGGGCGTTGTACCGTCAGTAGTACTCATCGCTCCGGACTGAAAAAGCCCCGGGGCAATAATCGATGGAAGGAGGAAGCGAGAGGCTCGGGAATTGCAGCGCTATCCCAAGGCATGGGGGCGTTAAGAATTAAGCGCCGGATAGCCTAGCGCCCAGCCCTGGCGGGAAAGCAAGGCACGCAACGCCGCCGACAACCGACGCGGCGGCGATCCGACGAGCCAGGAGCTGGCACGCAGAATTGCCGGCTTCTTGCATGAATCGCCACGCGACCTCTCCGCCGCATGGCGCGACGTCCCGCCAAGCCTTGCGCAATCGACGCTTAGTGCTGGCGCACCCTAACCCGTCACGTTCAGGTTGATGTCGAGCTGCCGCGATGCCCCCTGGTCGTCCCGGCCGGACGCCAGCTTCTTGTTGCGCGCACTTTCGATCATGTCGAGATATTCCGGCGTGATATCGCCGGTGACATAGTCGCCGTTGAAACAGGAAGTGTCGAAGCGCGTCAGCGTCGGTTTGAGATCGCTGACCGACGCCTTGAGCGTATCGAGTTCCTGATAGACCAGCGCATCGGCACCGATCTCGCGGCAGATCTCCTCGTCGGTACGGTCGGTGGCGATCAGCTCACCGCGCGTCGGCATGTCGATGCCATAGACGTTGGGATAACGCACGGGCGGCGCCGCCGACGCGAAATAGACCTTGAGCGCACCGGCAGCACGCGCCATCTCGACGATTTCGCCGCTGGTCGTACCGCGCACGATCGAGTCGTCGACGAGCAGCACGCGCTTGCCCTTGAACTCCTGGGCGACGGTGTTGAGCTTCTGGCGCACCGACTTCCTGCGCACCGATTGGCCCGGCATGATGAAGGTGCGGCCGATGTAGCGGTTCTTGACGAAGCCCTCGCGATACGGCAGCCCGAGCTTCTGCGCCAGTTGCATCGCCGACGGCCGGCTCGAATCGGGGATCGGGATGACGACGTCGATTTCGCCGACCGGCAGTTTCTTGGCGACGAGATCGGCGAGATATTCGCCCATCTGCAGGCGCGTCTCGTACACCGACACGCCGTCGATGACCGAGTCGGGACGCGCGAGATAGACGAACTCGAAAATGCAGGGGGACAGTACCGGATGATCGGCGCACTGACGCGCATGCATCTGTTGATCGAGATCGACAAAAATCGCTTCGCCCGGCGCGACGTCGCGCAGGACCTTGAAGCCGAGCGTATCGAGCGCAACCGACTCGGAAGCGACCAGGTATTCCTGGCCGGTCGGCGTCTCGTTGGAACCGATCACCAGCGGCCGAATGCCAAACGGGTCGCGGAAGGCGAGCAGGCCGTGTCCGGCAATCATCACGACAACCGCATAGGCGCCCTTGCAGCGGCGATGCACGCCGGAGACTGCCTTGAAGATCATGTCCGGATCGAGTCGGTAACCGCTCGCCGATTCCTGCAGTTCGTGAGCCAGCACGTTGAGCAACACTTCCGAATCGGAACTCGTGTTGATGTGACGCAAGTCCTGGCGGAACATGTCCTCCTGCAACTGCTGCGTGTTGGTCAGGTTGCCGTTGTGCGCGAGCACCAGGCCGAAGGGCGAGTTCACGTAGAAGGGCTGCGACTCGGCCGAATCGGACGACGACCCGGCGGTCGGATAGCGGCAATGCGCGATCCCCATGTTGCCGGGCAGCGCACGCATGTTGCGCGTGCGGAAGACGTCGCGGACGAGTCCCGACCCCTTATGCATGTAGAACGCGTCGCCATCGCCCGTGGCGATGCCGGCAGCATCCTGCCCGCGATGTTGAAGAACCATCAGCCCGTCGTAAAGGAGCTGGTTGACGGGCGAAGTCGCCATGACGCCGAGAATACCGCACATAAGATTTCCTACCTGAAACGAATCCGTTTGGCCACGTCCACCGGCAGCCAGGGCTTGCCGGCGAGCACCGCCGTCTCGAGCGGCGCCGAAAAATACGCATCGGCCCACCATTTTTCCTTCGGCAGCGAGGTCATGCCGCCGACGGCCATCAACACCAGCACGATCGCCAGACCGCGAACGGCGCCGAACACCACGCCGAGCAGACGATCGCTCAAACTGAGCCCCAAGGCCTTGAGCAGGCCGCGCACGGCCAGCCGCAACAAAGCCATGAGCATAAGAACGACAACGAACACCGCCACCCAGGCGGCGACAGTGCGCATGGCCGGATCGGCGATGCCGTCGAAAAATACCCGCGCCACCTCGCTTCCCCAGCTCTTGGCAGCGAAAAAGGCCAATACCCAGGCAACCAGCGCAATGATCTCGCCAACCACACCCCGCCATAAACCCAATGCCACCGAAGCGCCGACCACGGCCATGACAACGTAATCGAGTGTGGTCATGGTTTGGCGGCGACGACGCCGTTGACGCCGATTCTCTTCATCTTGTCGAGGGCTTTTTCCGCACCGTCGCGGTTCGGGAACGGCCCGACGCGCACGCGCGTCTTCTTGCCTTCGGGCGAATCGAGCGGCTCGGTGAAGACCTTGAGGCCTAGTTCGCCGAGCTTGCTCTGCAGGACCTTGACGTTGCCCTGGTTGGCGAAAGCGCCGATCAGGATGACGAACTGGCCGTTGCCGTGCGCCGGCGACGAAGCGCTCGCTTCAACATGTTTTCCGGACAGGATGGCGGCGGCGCGATGCGCGTCGTCGCTATTGCGGTCGGCGGTTTTTTCCGGGGCTTTTTCCGCAGGCTTTTCCGGCGCCTTTTCGGGCGCTTTTTCCACGGGCTTTTCAGCCGGCTTGACCTTCTCAGGCGCTTTCTCCGGCGGAATCTCTACCGGCTTTTCCGCAGGCGGCGCTTTGTCGAGCGCCGCAACTTTCTCCGCCGGCTTCTCGGCGGCAGCAGGCACGGCCGATTCCGCCTTCGCTCGCGCCGACTTGGGCGCGAACGCCACCTGGTCCTGGCCAGGAATGCGGATCTGGACGTCCTGCACCTGTTGTTTCGGTTCGTCGTCCATCACCATCGGCAGCACGACGGCCGCGAGTCCGGCAAACGCGACAGCACCGACCAGTCGGCGGCGCGCCCGTTTTTTCAGCAGTTCGGCATCGGAAGAGTCGGACATCGGTTTCAAACGGAACGAGAAAGATCAGGAGCGCCCAGGCGGAAGCGGCGAATCGCCACGCGCGGCAACTGCCCGCAGCACGGCCGCAACCGTATGGAACGAACCAAAGGCCGCAATTCTATCATTTTCCCCCGCCAGCCCGACAGCACGCGCAAAGGCCGCCGTCGGCGAGTCGAAAGTCTCGACGTTTCCACCGAGACCGGCGACGACGCGCTGCACTGCGTCGGCCGGCGCACCTCGCGGCACATCGAGGCCGGCCACCAGCCAGACATCGACGCGACCGGTGAGATTAGCCAGCGCGCCGGCGATATCCTTGTCGGCGAGCATGCCAACGACGGCCAGCGTTTTCCCGGCACAAGGCAGCGCATCGAGATTCTCGGCCAGCCCCGCCGTCGCCTGCGGGTTATGGGCAACGTCCACGATCACGCGGGGGTGCTCGCCGATGATGTCGAAGCGTCCCGTCAAGCGCACTGCGCGCAATCCCGTTTCGACCGCCGCGCGCGTCACCGGCAGGCGCGACTGCAGGCACGTCACCGCCGTCAGCGCACCGGCGGCGTTACGCAATTGACAGGCGCCGCGCAGCGCCGGCAGCGGCAGTTTTTCCCAACGGGTGTCGCCGCTGACGAAAGTCCAGGTCGAGCCGTCGGCCGTCGCCGTAAAATCCCGTCCGATCAGGCGCAGGTCGGCACCGATCGAGGCCGCATGCGCGCACAAGGATTCCGGAGGTGCCGGATCGGCGCACAGGGCTGGCCTGCCGGCGCGGTAGATGCCGGCTTTTTCGAAACCGATCGCCTCGCGCGTCGTCCCCAGCCAGTCGGTATGATCGAGCGCAACGCCAGTCACCACGGCACAATCCGCGTCATAGACATTGACCGCATCGAGCCGCCCGCCCAGTCCCACTTCGAGAATCGCGACGCCGACGCCCTGCGCGGCAAAGACTTCCCAGGCGGCCAGCGTGCCGAACTCGAAATAAGTCAGCGCGATACCGCCGGCGGCCTGCCGTGCCGCTTCGACGCGAGCAAAGGCGAGCACAAGATCGGCGTCGGACACCGGCACACCATCGACCCGGACGCGTTCGTTGTAGGCGAGCAGGTGCGGCGAGCTGTAGCACGCGGTACGCACACCGGCGGCGCGGTAGATCGCCTCCAGCGTGGCGCAGGTCGAGCCCTTGCCGTTGGTGCCGCCGACGACGATCACCGGGCAGTGCTGCCGCTGCCGCAACTCGGCCTTGACGCGGGCGACGCGCTCGAGGCCGAGTTCGATGCCGGCCTGCCCCTTCGGGTGCAGGCTTTCCAGATGAGTCAGCCAATCGTTCAAGCGTTTCACGTCGGACCCCGGTGCGTAAGACAAAGGCGGCATTATTGCAGATCGGGCGTGCAAACCGGCTAACGCATATCGGCCGGCAACGCCTCCGACGGAATGCGTTGCGCCCCGCCGTAGTACTTCGCCATGATCCGGCGGAAACTCCCGTTCTTCTTGATCAGGGCCAGCCCCTCGGCAAATTTCCCGGCGTAAAAGCCATCGGCATCGCGCGTCCGCGAACAAGTCAGCGACACATCGCCGCGGTTGAACGGCGCCGTCCGCGCATAGGCGCCGACCTCCTCGGGAAAGAGCGTTGTCAGGAAATGCTGACCGGTCAGGTCAACGATCGCCCACAGATCGATGCGACCGGCCGCCAATTGCCGCGCCGAGCCTTCGTGCGAGGTATTCGGTATCAGCTTGAGTCCCGGCATCCGCTGCAAGGTGCGCATGATGCCGCTTGAATTGAGCGCGCCGATGCTGACGCCGCGCAGCCGGTCCGGACTGATATCGGCGAAGCCATCGGAGAAGCGCCGACGATCGTAGAAAAAAGTCTGCAGCACATAGAGGATGACGCTGCCCACCCGCACATTGGCCGCCACCGCCGGATCCTCATACAAGACCTGGCCGCCGATCGCGCAGGTCACGGCACCGGTCTCAAGGTAGTGGATCATGCGCGCCACCGGATAGAAGCGCAAATCGACTTCGACGTTCGCCGCCTGGAACGCCGCAAGCGCCAGATCGATGGCCAGACCCTTGTCCGGCCCCGACGTATCCTGATAGATCGGCGGATATTCGAAGGCGCCGAGTTCGACGCGGTCAGCCGCATCGACGGAACCCGCCGTCAGTACGCCCAGCACCGTCAGCCAACGCGCCAGGGACCGCCAACCCGGCCTTTCCCTTCCGTGTCCCATCGCCCCCCCTTCGCGCCGCAAGGCCATCGTCCCGGCGGCATCCCCGATGCAGACGGCGACGCGCATCGCCATGGCAACGCGCGCCGCAGCAAGCGACCGGCTATGCCGGCGGGGTGCCGCACGACCCAGCGTCAACACCGGCACGCAAGTCAGCCACCAGCGTCTTCACCCGTGTGCAGACCGTATCCGGCGTCGAACGTTCGATTTCTTCGATGATACGACTCCCCACCACCACCGCGTCGGCGCAGGCGGCCACGGCACCGGCGGTGGCCGCGTCGCGGATGCCGAAACCGACGCCGACCGGCACGCCGGTCGCCGCACGCAACTCGGGGATGCGCGCCGCGACCGAAGCGACGTCGAGCGCCGCCGAACCGGTCACGCCCTTGAGCGAGACGTAATAGACGTAGCCGCTGGCCAGTTCGCCGACGCGGGCAATACGCTCGGGCGTCGAGGTCGGCGCCAGCAGAAAGATCGGATCGAGCGCATTGGCATTCATCGCCTGGGCGAAGGCCTCGCCTTCCTCGGGCGGATAGTCGACGACCAGCACGCCATCGACACCGGCGTCGAACGCCGCCTCGGCGAAGATATCCAAGCCCATCGCTTCGATCGGATTGGCATAACCCATGAGCACCACCGGCGTGACATTGTCATCGGCACGGAAACTTGCAACCATACCGAGGACCTGGCGCAGGCTGACGCCCTTGGCCAGTGCGCGCTCCGAGGCACGCTGGATGGTCGGCCCGTCGGCCATCGGATCGGAGAAGGGCACGCCGAGCTCGATGATGTCGGCGCCGGCTTCGACCAGCGTGTGCATCAGCGGCACGGTCAGCGCCGGATCGGGATCGCCGGCGGTAATGAACGGAATCAGCGCCTTGCGGCCCTGCGACTGGAGACGCTCGAATGTTGCCTGGATCTTGGACATGACGCCTCCTCAGAACTGAATGCCGGATTTTTCGGCGACGGTGTGCATATCCTTGTCGCCGCGCCCGGAAAGATTGACGAGCAGGACCTTGTCCTTGCCCATCGTCGGCGCGATCTTCATCGCGTGCGCGAGCGCATGACTCGATTCGAGCGCCGGGATGATGCCTTCGGTCAGACAGAGGCGATGGAAGGCCGCCAGCGCTTCGGCATCGTCGATCGTCGCGTACTCGGCGCGACCGGTGTCCTTGAGCCAGGCGTGTTCGGGACCGACGCCGGGATAATCGAGACCGGCCGAGACCGAATGCGTCTCGATGATCTGCCCGTTGGCATCCTGCAGAAGATAGGTGCGATTGCCGTGCAGCACACCGGGACGACCGGCGGTCAGCGAGGCGGCATGACGTCCGCTGGCGATGCCGTCGCCGGCCGCCTCGACGCCGATGAGGCGCACTTCGTCATAACCGATGTAGGGATGGAAAATGCCCATTGCATTGGAACCGCCGCCGACGCAGGCGATCACCGCGTCCGGCTGGCGCCCGCATAGCTCGGGCATCTGCACGATCGCTTCCTTGCCGATGACGGTCTGGAAGTCGCGCACCATCATCGGATACGGGTGCGGCCCGGCAACCGTGCCGATGATGTAGAAAGTGCTGGAGATGTTCGTCACCCAGTCGCGCATCGCTTCGTTGAGCGCATCCTTGAGCGTCTTCGAGCCGCTCTCGACCGGCACCACGCTGGCGCCGAGCAGCTTCATGCGATAGACATTGGCGGCCTGACGGCGGACGTCTTCCGACCCCATGTAAACCACGCATTCCATGCCGTAGCGGGCAGCCACCGTCGCCGACGCGACGCCGTGCTGGCCAGCCCCGGTTTCGGCGATGACGCGCTTCTTGCCCATGCGCCGCGCCAGCATGGCCTGGCCAATGCAGTTGTTCACCTTGTGCGCGCCGGTATGGTTGAGATCCTCGCGTTTCAGGTAGATCTGCGCGCCGCCGAGCTCGTCGGACAGGCGACGGGCATGATAGATCGGACTCGGACGGCCGACATAGTGCTTGAGTTCGTATTCGAATTCGGCGATGAAGGCCGGATCGCACCGGGCCTCGTCATAGGCGAGCCGCAGCTCGTCAAGCGCCGGGATCAGCGTCTCGGCAACGAAGATGCCGCCATACTGACCAAAATGGCCGGCGGCATCGGGCAATGCATAGGGGATATCACTCATGGCAACTCCTTGGCTACAAAACGTGTGAAAGCGGACGAACGACGGAACGCGCCGTCGACGTCAGGCATGGTCGGCGTAAAAACGCCGCCAGCAATCACGTGTATGTCCACCCGGAGTCTTGCGCATCGACTGCTTCCAGTAAAGCCCCAATTGCAACGCCTTTGGTTTAACCGGCCGGCGTCACCTTCGTTTCAACTTCGGCGCCGCGAACCGCAGCGACGAAGGCCTGCATCTTTTCGGCGTCCTTGATTCCCTTTGCCACTTCAATGCCCGACGAGACATCCACCGCCGCCGGGCGCACGCGCCGGACGGCATCGCCCACATTGTCAGCATCGAGCCCGCCCGACAGGATGACCGGCGTCTCAAGCCGCTCGGGTATCAGCGTCCAGTCGAACACCTTGCCGCCGCCACCGTAACCCTCGACAAAAGCATCGAGCAAAATCGCCTGCGCCGAGGGAAACGCCTGTGCGTATTGTAGCAAATCCATGCCCGGCTTCATCCGCGCCGCCTTGATGAAGGGCCGGTCGAACTGGCGGCAATAGGCCTCGTCCTCATCGCCGTGAAACTGCAGCAAATGGATCGGCACCGCCGCCAGCGTCGCCCGCAACGTTGCCGCATCGGCATTGACGAACAAGCCGACGATCGTCACGAAAGGCGGCACCAGCCGCGCCAGCGCCGCCGCCTGCGCCAGATCGACGTAACGCGGACTCGGCGGATAGAACACCAGCCCGATCGCATCGGCACCGGCCTCGACGGCCGCCAGCACATCCTGCGGCCGCGTCAGGCCGCACATCTTGATCCGGGTTCTTCCCGATACGACTGTCATCGCGGCAACGCTCCTTCCAATTCGATCGGCATCGACGTCGCCGGCTCCGGCAAGCCCCAATGCGCCTCATAGCGCACGCCGACGAGATACAGCCCGGCCGCCGAAAAAGTCGGCGCAGCGACCCGCCGGTCCTTCATCGCCAGGAGTTCGGACATCCAGCCCACCGCCTCGCGCCCCTGACCGATATAGACGAGGCTGCCGACCAGGTTGCGCACCATATGATGCAGGAAGGCGCTGGCCTCGAACTCGAAAACGATCAGCTCGCCAAGCCGGTAGACCGAGGCCTCGCGCATCAGTTTCACCGGCGTCTTTGCTTGGCAACCAGCGGCGCGAAACGCCGAAAAATCATGCTCGCCGACGAGCTGTGCCGCCGCTTGCTGCATGCGTTCCAGATCGAGCGGATGGTAGTCCCAGCCGACCCTGCCATGGCCGACGCCAGGCCGCTCCGGCCGATTGAGCAGGAGATAGCGGTAGCGGCGGCCGAAGGCCGAAAAGCGTGCGTGGAAGTCGTCGGCGACCGGTTGCGCCCAGCGCAACGAAACCGCCTCGGGCAGGAAGGTATTGACGCCACGCACCCAGGCGGTCAGCGGCCGCACCACCGGCGCATCGAAATGCACGACCTGCCCGGTCGCGTGCACGCCGGCATCGGTCCGTCCGGCACAAACGACCCCGACCGGCTGCCCGGCGATTTTTGCCAGCGCCGCTTCGAGCGCATCCTGCACCGAACCGCCACCCGGTTGCGTTTGCCACCCGCAGAAGGCGGTACCGTCGTATTCGACGCCGAGCGCGATACGCATGGTCAGAAACTCCCTCCGCTGATGACTGCCAGCCCGCCGGCAAGGACGATCGCTGCCAGCACGACGGCATCCCACCCACCGAGCCGTTGTGAATGGATATCGACGCTGCCGCAATCGACGGTAACCGAATCGTCGAGCAGCACGGTCCAGTCGCGCGGCCGCGGCAGATCCTCGGCGTAACGCAAGGCCAGCATCAGGCGCACGACACCGCGGTCGGGATCGAAACCGACCCGACGCAAGGGCGCCAACGCGGCATGCGTCGCTGTCAGCAGATCCGGCAAGGACATCGTTTCAAGGAAGGCGGCGACGGCCATCAGCACCAGCAGCAAGCGGCCGATATGCATCCACGCCTGCGCCAGCCCCTCGTAGGTCGGCGCGTGATCGGACGGCCAGAGCGGGTCGCCGGCGGTTCCCCAGGCAAGAATGACGAAGAGCGAGGCGAGCAGCCAACGCGTCCGCCAGAGGAGTTTCATTCCCCGCCGCACGATCCGCCTGCCCGCCAGACAGGCAAGGACGAGCGCCGCGCCCAGCACGACACCACTCAGCAACTGGACGGCGATCAGCAGCGCGATCCAGGCGATCAGGCGGGTGGCGGGATGCAAGGCAAAGCGTGACATGCGAATTGAATCATCGGAAAAAAAGCCGCAACCCCAAGGGTTGCGGCAGATCATGCGAACCGGCTGCGCGCGGCACACCGGCGGAAAGACCGATCGACACGCTACGGGCCGATCTTCTCGAGAAGGGCACGCGCCTTCGCGCGCTGTCCGGCATTCCCTTCTTCGACCACCTCGCCAAGCAATTCCCGGGCGCCTTCAAGATCGCCCATTTCCTCGTAGGCCTTGGCGAGATCGAGCTTGGTCGCCGCCTCTTCATTCTCCGGCTCGGGCACTTCTTCCAACATGGCCGGCGCCGCCGCCGGCGCCAGATCGATCTCCGGCAGTTCCGCCTCAGCGGCCGGCTCGATGGCGCCAAGATCGGGAAGATCCGCCGAGACGGGTTCCTGACGGTCGATCGCAAGCGGTTCGATTTCCGGCTGCGCCGCGGCCAACAGACCAAGATCCGGCAAATCCGCCGTCGGCTCGGGCAGCTCGACCTCAAGCGACTCAGTCGCGGACGACAGCTCGACCACCGGCGTCGCGACAGGCTTCTCCTCGTCGAGTTCAAGCGTGATCGAACTCATGTCGAAAGGCGCAACGACCGGCGCCGGAGTGGCGTCGGACGGAGAATCGGCATCGGACAGATCGAAGTTGAAGGCAAGGGGTTCGTCGACCGGCGAACTCGGCGCGGGCGCAGCTGCCCCCGTGTCGACCGCCGTCTCCGCCGGTGCTGCCGCTTCCGCGGGGGCTGCCGCTTCCGCGGGGGCTGCCGGCGCCAGGGCGTCGAAATTGAGGTTGAAGTCGAGACCCGCATCTTCCTCGGCCGGCGCAGGCGCAGCCGCCAGTTCGACGGCCGGGGGCGGCGTATCGGCCTTGAGATCGAGATCGGGCAGCGAGAAATCAAGCGGAGCCGACGCGGCCTCGACCTCAGCCGGCGCTTCCTGAACCGCCGGCGGCAGGTCGAAATCGAGCGGGGCTACATCGACACTTGCCGCCAGCGCTTCGGCGGGCGCGGACGCTTCCTCCGCAGGCGAAGACGGCACCTCCGTTTTTTCAGCCGGACCCAGATCGAAATCCAGGCTCGTGAGTTCGATCGATTCGGACGGCGCTTCGACAGGTTCGGGTTCCGGTTCCGCTGGCGCCGCGTCGGCAAGCGCGATCTCTTCGATCGGCTCGGGCATCGACGGCGTCAGTTCGACGACTTCCGACGCTGCAGGCGTCTCTGCCGACGTCTCGGGCACGCCACCGTAGAGCGGATTCGACGGATCCAGCGCCAGCCCGAGGGCAGCGGCCTTTTCCCAGTCGCTGCCAACACCGTTCGTCGCGTCGCGCAGCTTCACCGCCTCGCGTTCGAAGGCGCCCGCATCCTTGCGCTGGGCATAGATATCGAGCAGTTTCAGCGAGATCGGCAGATGCTCGGGATCGCGTTCCTGCGCCGCACGCAGAATTTCTTCGGCTTGCTTGTCACGACCGTAGGCCAGGTAGATGTCGGCTTCGGCAATTGGATCGACCTCGTGCGCTTCTTCTTCCTCGATGAGTTCCGACGCGGCGTCGACGATGGGCTCCGCTATCGCGCTCACGCGTGCCGGCGCCTCATCTTCTGCCGACACGGCTTCCACCGGCGCAGCGACCGTTGCCGCCGGCGCGGCGTCGGACTTCTTCGCCGCGCGCCGCCGCATGAGCAGGAAAGCTGCCAACAGCGCGATCACACCCGCCCCACCGGCAGGCACCATCGGATCCTCAAGCAGCATGTCGAGGAAACTCGGCTCCGGCGGCGGCACGGCGGCAGCTGCAGGTTTCGCTTTCGGCTTCGGCATGTCGTCCGCCGGCGCAGCGCTTGGCGCCGGCGCGGGCGTCGCGGCAACGACAGGCGCCGGGACCGCAGGCGCTGGCACCGGCTCGGACTTGGCGGTTTCAGACTTGGCAGGCTCGGCGACCTTCGGCGGCTCAACCGCTTTCACCGGTGCCGGGGGCGTTGCCTTGCCGGCATCCGGCTTGGCCGCCTGCTTCTGTGCGTCGGCCAGCGTCTGATCCTTCACTTCAAGCAGCTTTTGCAGGTTGGCGACGTTCTTCTCCAGCGCCGCCGCCCGTTCGTTGGCCTCGCGCATCGCCTTCTTCTTGGCGATTTCGTCTTCATCGCTGCGTTTTCCAGGCGTACCCGACGCGGCTCCGGTCTCGGACTTCGAAACCTTCACCTGATCCTTCGGCGCGCTCTCCGGCAAGGTCTTTTCCTCGACCTTGGCGGTGATCTTTCCTGCCGATGCCTGTGTCGCATCGCGTTCCGTCACCGGCGCCTTGGCTGCAAGCGCTGCCAGGCGGGCACGATAGGCATTCCAGTCAGTGGCCTGGGCCATCACGACTTTCCTGGCTTCCGCCGGGGCGATCGCTTCAACGTCGGATTTTTCCGGAATCGACAGGATGCGCCCGGAGCGCAAGCGGTTCATGTTGCCGCCGTCAAAAGCGTCTTGGTTGGCACGCAACAAGCCGACCAGCATCTGATCCAACGTCACGCCCTCGGGCTTGGTGGCTTGCGCGATCTTGCCCAGTGTATCGCCCGGTTTGACCTGCCGGCTATCGCCCGAAGCTTCGCTTGCCTTCTCGGGCGCTCGGGCGGGTTCGGCGACTTTTTCCGCTGCACGGACCGGCTCGGCAGCGACAACCGACGCGCTCCGACTGGCCTGCAACGCACGGGCGCGCGTCGCTTCGTCGATCGATGACGGCACCGACAAGGCCGTTTCGGCGGGCGCCGCAGCGCTCGGCACAGACGCCGACACAGCCGCGGGCGGCGGCAGACGGACCGGCTCCGGTATCGGCGCGGCCTGCGCCTTGCTCGTCACCGCGATCGGCGCCGCGGTGCTCTTGGCGGCGATTTCCGGCGGATCGAGCAGGAACGTGTATTCACGCACCATGCGCCCGGACGACCAGGTTAATTCGATCAGCATATCGAGGAAAGGATCGTTGACCGGCGCGTTCGATGACAAGCGGATCACGTTCTGCCCGTTGGGACGTTTGTCGAGCGAAAAACTGATGCCCTGGATGCTGCCCGAAAGATCGATGCCAGCTTGCCGGAAGGCGTCGCGCGACGCCAGTTGCGCCTTCATTCCGGACAGTTCTTCGCGCGTCGCCGTCACTTCGATTTCCGCCCGTAGGGGCTGGCCGAGCGCCGATAACACCGTCACCTTGCCTAGACCAGCGGCATCCGCCACCAGCGGCATCAGGGAAAGCGCAAAGCATGAGGTCACGGCCAGAACGGATGTCCGCCATGATCCTGGCATTGCCGTCCGTCGCGTATTGTCTTTTTTCACAGCAGCACCCCAAGGGTCTAAATTGTCAATTAGCAAAATAACATCATGGAGTTAGCCATGCAAGCTGAACGTTATTCTGATGTTGCCGGGCGTGTTTCCGATTGCCCAAAACAGACAATCGGTCGAAAACGCGCCCATGATCCGATAAAAAAGCCAGGGCCGCGGCCCTGGCTCTTTCTTTTTCTCGCGCGCCTCAGGCGTCGAGCAGGATACCGAGCATCCGGCGCAGCGGTTCGGCCGCGCCCCAAAGCAGCTGGTCGCCCACCGTGAACGCGCCGAGATAGTCCGGGCCCATCGCCAGCTTGTGCAGACGACCGACCGGCACGGTCAGCGTACCGGTGACAGCGGCCGGCGTGAGCTCGCGCTCGCTGAGTTCGCGCTCGTTCGGCACCACTTTCGCCCAGGGATTGCCCTGCGCGATGAGATCGGCGATCTCGTCGAGCGGCGCATCCTTCTTGAGCTTGATCGTCAGACCCTGCGAGTGGCAACGCATCGCACCGATCCGCACGCACAGGCCATCGACCGGAATGCTGCCCGGCGAACGGAACGGCGGCAGGCCGAGGATCTTGTTGCATTCGGCGCCACCCTTCCATTCCTCTTTCGACTGGCCGTGTTCATAGGGCACGTCGATCCACGGGATCAGGCTGCCGGCCAGCGCGGTGTTGCGGAAATTCTTGGTCGGGAACGACGATGCGCGCATCGTCTCGGCCACCTTGCGGTCGATGTCGAGAATCGCCGACGCGGGATCGGCGAGTTCGGCCTTGACCGCACCGTAGAGCGCGCCCATCTGTTCGAGCAGTTCGCGCATGTTCTGCGCGCCGGCGCCCGAGGCGGCCTGGTAAGTCATCGCCGAGACCCACTCGACCAGCCCGGCGCGGAACAGCCCGCCGAGGCCCATCAGCATCAGCGAGACCGTGCAGTTGCCGCCGATCCAGTTCTTGCCGCCCTTGGCCAGCGCGTCCTTGATGACGTGCAGGTTCACCGGATCGAGAACGATGACCGCGTCCTTGTCCATGCGCAGCGTCGAGGCGGCGTCGACCCAGTGGCCGTTCCAGCCGGCAGCGCGCAGCTTCGGAAAGATTTCCTTGGTGTAGTCGCCGCCCTGGCACGTGACGATGATGTCCATCTGTTTGAGCGTGTCAATGGAGGAAGCGTCCTGCAACGTGCCGCCGTCTTTACCGCCGAACGTCGGGGCTTTGCCGCCGACCGACGACGTCGAAAAGAACACCGGATCGATATGGGCGAAATCGCCCTCTTCCACCATGCGCTGCATGAGTACCGAACCCACCATGCCGCGCCAGCCCACCAGACCTACTTTCTTCATCACATTCGCCTCTCAGTTGACAATAAACCGCACCATCCTACCTTATAACGCCGCCAGGACGGCGTCACCCATTTCCTTCGTACCGACCCGGATCGTCCCGGCTTCGTAGATGTCGCCGGTACGATAGCCTTGGGCCAGAACCTTTTTGACCGCCGTTTCGATCTTTTGTGCCGGCTCTTCGAGCGCAAACGAGTAGCGCAGCATCATCGCCGCCGAGAGGATCGTCGCCAGCGGATTGGCCACGCCCTTGCCGGCGATGTCGGGCGCCGAGCCGTGGCACGGCTCGTACATGCCCTTGTTGTGTTCGTCGAGCGAGGCCGACGGCAGCATGCCGATCGAGCCGGTCAGCATCGACGCCTCGTCCGACAGGATGTCGCCGAACATGTTGCCGGTGACCATCACGTCGAACTGCTTCGGCGCGCGCACAAGCTGCATGGCGGCGTTGTCGACGAGCATGTGGGTGAGTTCGACGTCCGGATACTCGGGCGCCAGCTCGTTCATGACGTCGCGCCAGAGCTGCGTCGTTTCGAGCACATTCATCTTGTCGATCGAGCAGACCTTGCGATTGCGCTTGCGCGCCGCCTCGAAGGCGACACGGCCGATGCGGCGGATCTCGCTTTCGCTGTAGTGCATGGTGTTGTAGCCATAGCGCTGGGCGACGCCATCAATGGTGCGCGTCTCGATGCCACGCGGCTGGCCGAAGTAGATGTCGCCGGTCAGTTCGCGCACGATCAGGATGTCGAGCCCGGACACCACCTCGGGCTTCAGCGTCGAAGCGTTGGCGAGTTCGGGATAGAGCACCGCCGGCCGCAGGTTGGCGAACAGGTTGAGCTGCTTGCGGATGCCGAGCAGCCCGCGCTCGGGCCGCTGTTCGCGCGGCAGCGCATCCCACTTGGGACCGCCGACGGCGCCGAGCAGGATCGCGTCGGCTGCCTGCGCCAGTTTCTGCGTCGCTTCCGGATACGGATTGCCGGTCGCATCGACGGCGCAGCCGCCGAGCAATGCCTGTTCCATTTCCATTTTCAGGCCCAGCGCTTTGAGCACCCGCACGGCCTCGGCCGTAATTTCAACCCCGATGCCGTCGCCCGGCAATACGCAAATCTTCACGCGAATCTCTCCTTCAGTCCTAAATTGGATGCGTCAGGCAAACAGCCACGGCTGTTCGGCGCGGCGCCGTTCCTCGTATTCGCCGATCTTGTCGGCATGCCGCAGCGTCAGGCCGATGTCGTCCCAGCCATTGATCAGGCATTCCTTGCGGAAGGGATCGACCGCGAACGGAATCGTGTGGCCGTCCGGACAGACCACCGTCTGCGCCGACAGATCGACCGTGAGCTTGAAGCCCGGCGTGACGTTGACGAGTTGGAACAGCGCCTCGATCTCGTTAGCCGGCAGCACGATCGGCAAGACGCCATTCTTGAAACAGTTGCTGAAGAAGATGTCGGCGAAGCTCTCGGCCAGGATGACACGAAAACCATAGTCGAGCAGCGCCCAGGGTGCGTGTTCGCGCGAACTGCCGCAACCGAAGTTTTTGCGCGACAGCAGGATGCTGGCGCCGCGATAGCGCTCCTGGTTGAGCACGAAATTCGGGTTCTTCGGCCGCGCGCTGCAGTCCTGGCCCGGCTGTCCGACGTCCATGTAACGCCATTCATCGAACAGGTTGGGACCGAAGCCCGAGCGCTTGATCGACTTCAGGAATTGCTTCGGAATGATCGCGTCGGTATCGACATTGACGCGATCCAGCGGGGCGACCAGCCCCTCCAGGCGATTGAATTTTTCCATGATTTTCCTTGACCGGCGCCCTATCGGGCGGCCTTCTCGATTGCCTGACCGCCACGCTCGAGGTCCTTGCCGATACCCTGGACCGTATTGCAGGCGGACAGGGAGAACAGCGAGACGCACAGCAACAGCACCGAAAGCAGTGTTTTCATGAGAGGGCTCCTCAAAGTAACTCGCGGACATCCGCGAAATGACCGGCAACCGCGGCCGCGGCTGCCATCGCAGGGCTGACGAGATGGGTCCGGCTGCCGGCGCCCTGGCGTCCCTCGAAGTTGCGGTTCGAGGTTGACGCGCAGCGTTCGCCCGGCTCCAGACGATCGGCGTTCATGGCCAGGCACATCGAGCAGCCGGGCATGCGCCACTCAAAACCGGCATCGATGAAGATCCGGTCGAGACCTTCGCGCTCGGCCTGTTCCTTGACCAGGCCCGAGCCCGGCACCGCCAGCGCCAGCTTGACGTTGGCAGCGATGCGCCGGCCCTTGAGCACAGTGGCGGCGGCGCGCAGGTCCTCGATGCGCGAGTTGGTGCAGGAACCGATGAAGATCTTGTCGACCTTGATGCTGCTGATCGGCATGTTGGGATTGAGCCCCATATACTGCAGCGCGCGCTCGATCGCTTCGCGCCGCACCGGATCGCTTTCCTTGGCCGGATCGGGCACCGTGTCGTTGATCGAGACGACCATTTCGGGTGAGGTACCCCAGGTCACCTGCGGCCGGATGTCAGCACCGCGCAATTCGACGACGCGGTCGAAACGCGCGCCTTCGTCGCTGTGCAGCGTGCGCCAGTAGGCGACGGCGGCATCCCATTGCGCGCCGGTCGGCGCGAACGGCCGGCCCTTGAGATAATTGATGGTGACGTCATCGACGGCGACGAAGCCCATGCGCGCGCCTGCCTCGATCGCCATGTTGCAGAGCGTCATCCGCCCTTCCATCGACAGCGCTCGGATGGCGCTGCCGCCAAATTCGATCGCATAACCGGTACCGCCGGCGGTACCGATACGGCCGATCACCGCCAGCGCGATGTCCTTGGCCGAGACGCCCTTGCCAAGCGCGCCGTCGACGCGGACCAGCAAGGTCTTCGATTTCTTCTGCAGCAAGCACTGCGTCGCCATCACGTGTTCGACCTCGGAGGTACCGATGCCGAGCGCCATGCAGCCGAAAGCGCCGTGCGTGCTGGTGTGCGAGTCGCCGCAGACGACCGTCATGCCTGGCAGCGTCGCGCCGTTTTCCGGGCCGATCACGTGGATCACGCCCTGACGGCGGTCCTTGAACGGGAAATAGGCGAGCGCGCCGGTCTCGCGGATATTGGCGTCGAGCGTCTCGACCTGCAGGCGCGAGACCGGATCCTCGATGCCGCGATCCCAATGATTCGTCGGCGTGTTGTGATCGGCCGTGGCGACGATCGACGATACCCGCCAGGGCTTGCGTCCCGCCAGCTTGAGGCCTTCGAAGGCCTGCGGGCTGGTCACTTCATGGACCAGGTGACGGTCGATATAGATCAGCGCCGTGCCGTCGGACTCCTCATGCACGACGTGGCTCTGCCAGAGTTTCTCGTATAAGTTGTTCGCCATCTTTCGACTATCCGCTAAAGTCGGGCCGGAATCGGCCACACGAACCTTCGATTATGGCACGGGACCCCGGACCTGTCAGCCCACTGCCATACAGGTCAAGCTTCGCCACTCATCCCTCGAGCGGTTCTGCAGCCTCTGTCGGCGCTTCCGCCGCCGGCATTTCCTCGTCGTCGCGCAGCGTCAGTGCGACGATCACGAGACCGATCAGCGCATAGAGCGAACTCAGCACGAAGGCTGCCGCGCCGCCGAGCGCATCCCAGGCCCAGCCGCTCGCCAGACCGCCGACAAGGCCGCCGGCACCGAAACTGACGCTCGAATACAGCGCCTGGCCACGGGCACGCGTGCTGCCGGCAAACCAGCGATTGATCGCCGCGATCGCCACCGCGTGGAAGGCGCCGAAGGTCAGGCCGTGCATCAGTTGCATCGGAATCAGCACCGCCAGCGAATCGCCGCCGACACCGATCGCGGCGAAACGCACGACGGCGGCGGCGAAGCTCGCCAGAAGCAAGCGACGCAAGCCGAAGCGCGGCAGGAGCGTTGTCATGTAGTAGAAGACGACGATCTCGGCGAGCACGCCGAGCGTCCACAAAGCGCCGGTCACCGACTTGCTGTGGCCGTGCTCGGTCAGGAAGATCGAATAGAAGATGTTGAACGCCCCGTGCGCCGCGGTCATGGCGAAACAGGCGACCAGCAGGCCGCGCACACGCGGCTGGGCGAGAATCTTCCCGATCGGCGGTTGTTCGGCGCATTCCGGCACATGGCGCGCCTCGGGCACGACCAGCGTGCTCAGCACGATGCCGACGAGCAGCAGCACATCGACCCAGAGCAGGAGCCGCAAACCGAAGCGGTCGAGCAAGCCGCCGACGATGAGCACGACAACGATGAAGCCGACCGAGCCCCAGATACGGATACGGCTGTAGCGGCCGGGATTGCCGCGCAGATGGTCGAAAGTCAGCGTCTCGACGAGCGGCAGCGAGGCGACCCAGAAAACAGACAGCACGGCCAGCACGGCAAACACGGCGGCGAAACTGTTAACGAAGAAAAACAGGCTGAACGCGACCAGCGTCAGGGCGCTGGTGATGCGCACGATGCGCAGGCGTTCGTTGAGACGGTCGGCCAGCGTTCCCCAAAGATACGGGCCGAAAAGCCGCATCAACTGCATCAGCGACATCAGGACGCCGATGTCCCAGGCCGAGAACGAGAGGGATTGGAGGTACAGCCCGAAATACGGCGAGAACCCGCCGACAAAGGCGAAATAGAAGAAGTAGTAGGCGGAGATCCGCCAGTAGGGAAACGCTTGCGCTTGCATCCGGACATTCTACCGGATGCAGCCGTTCGGGATTGCCCCCTATCCGGGTCGGCAATCCCGACAGCGGGATCGGGAAATATCAGGACTTCGGATTACGCTGGCCGGCGCGGTAGGCCAGTATCAGGTGGTAGAGGTCGTCTTTCAGTTTGACGCGGTGCTTCTTCATGTCTTCGATCGTGAAATCATCGACCGGCATGTCATGCTCTTCGAGATCTTCAACCTTGCCGGTCAGCCGGTTGTACGTCGCGTACAGCCGCTCGAACATCGGGTTCGAGTGTCGCAACGCCACAATGGCATCCTGCATTTCCGGGAATTCGTGCTGAAGATCGTGGTGATCGACGTGCATTTTTGGAGCCCTCCATCAAGAAACCCAAGTCGGAAACCCTTCGACGAAACCGAACGTCATAGACGCGGCGTCAATTCATTGTGCCCCCAATGCGCGGCGTTTGGCAATCGACATCGGCACACTGGCCGCGATGCCGCAGGGCATGGTCGATCAGCACCAGCGCCAGCATGGCTTCGGCGATCGGCGTCGCGCGGATGCCGACGCAGGGATCGTGCCGTCCGTGCGTCTCGACCGTCACCGGCGCGCCGCTGCGGTCGATCGACCGGCGCGGCAGACGGATGCTCGACGTCGGCTTGATCGCCATCTGCACGAGCACATCCTGACCGGTCGAAATGCCGCCGAGCACGCCGCCGGCATTGTTCGAGAGGAAACCTTCGGGCGTCATCTCGTCGCCGTGCTCGGTGCCTTTCTGGGTGATCGACGCGAAGCCGGCGCCGATCTCGACGCCCTTGACGGCGTTGATGCCCATCATGGCATAGGCGATATCGGCATCGAGGCGATCGAACACCGGCTCGCCCCAACCCGGCGGCATACCGCTGGCGCAAACGCTGATGCGCGCACCGATCGAATCGCCCGACTTGCGCAATTCATCCATGTAGGCCTCGAGCTGCGGCACGATCGCCGCATTCGGCGCGAAGAACGGGTTGGCGTCGATCTCTGCCGCATCGACGAAAGGAATCTCGATCGGGCCGAGCTGGCTCATCCAGCCGCGAATGGTCACGCCGTAACGGGCTTTCAGCCACTTGCGCGCAATCGCGCCGGCAGCGACACGCACCGCCGTCTCGCGCGCCGACGAACGGCCGCCGCCGCGATAGTCGCGGAAGCCGTATTTCTGGGTATAGGCATAGTCGGCATGACCGGGCCGGAACGTCTCGGCAATGTTGCCGTAATCCTTGCTGCGCTGGTCCTGATTGCGAATCAGCAGCGCGATCGGCGTTCCCGTCGTCTTGCCCTCGAAGACGCCGGAGAGAATCTCGACAGTATCCGGTTCGCGCCGTTGCGTCACATGCCGTGAGGTGCCGGGCTTGCGCCGGTCGAGCTCGGCCTGGATGTCGGCCTCGCAGAGTTCGAGGCCCGGCGGACAGCCATCGACGACGCAGCCGATCGCCGCGCCGTGCGACTCGCCGAAGGAAGTGACGGTAAACAAGGTGCCAAAAGTATTGCCGGACATGGTTTTCCTGCCTGCGTTAGAATTCCCCGAAAGTCTAGCATCCTTTGCCACCCACAGCCCCGCCCCGCCATGCGCCGCACCCCGCCAAAACCACCTGCAGGCCGCGCCAAGTCGCCGCCGGCACCCTCGCTACCGCCGCGAGCATCGACGACCAACACCGGCGCGGAACGCTGGCAGCGCACGGTTCGCTTCAACTGGGACAAAGGCGGATCGAAGGGCGGCCGACGCTGAGGCATTAAGAGCCCATTTCGGCAGGGATCGTGGGCCGCGCCGGCGGCCCGCGAGCCCTACCGAAATAGGCTCTAAACAGCCGGCCCGAAAATTCCGGGCCGGCAACGCCTGACAATCACCAAAAACGGATCAGTTGAGATCGACCGGCACGAACAGCCGGGCCTCGTCGCGCTGAATCAGCAGCGCAACACGCTTGCCAGCCTTGCCGACGATGGCCTTGAGTTGCTCAGGCGTCGTCACCGGCTCGCCATTGACTGCAAGCACGACATCGCCCGGACGGATACCGGCACGCGCCGCCGCACCGCTGGCATTCTCGACACGCAGCCCGGCCTTGCCATCGTTCTGCCGGCGTTCTTCGGCCGTCAGCGAACGCACCGCCAGCCCGAGCCGACCAGTCGCGGCCGATTCCTTGCTTTCGCCGCTGGCGAGCTTTTCCTCTTTCTGCGAACCGACCTTGACCTCGATCTCGCGCGAGGCGCCCTTGCGCCAGACCTGCAGCTTGGCACCATCGCCCGGACGGATGGCGGCGACCAACGGCGGCAGTTCGCTCGACGAACTCACTTCCTTGCCGTTGAGCGACAGGATCACGTCACCCGGTTCCAATCCGGCCTTGGCCGCCGGACTGCCGCCCTCGACCGAACTGACGAGCGCACCGGTCGGCTTGCTGAGCCCGAAAGAATCGGCGAGCGACTGGTTGACTTCCTGGATGGTGATGCCAAGACGGCCGCGTTGCACCTTGCCGTGCTTGACGATCTGATCCTGAACGCTCATCGCGACATCGATCGGGATCGCGAACGACAATCCCTGATATCCGCCGGTGCGGCTATAGATCTGCGAGTTGATGCCGACCACCTCGCCAGCCATGTTGAACAACGGCCCGCCCGAATTGCCCGGATTGACCGCCACGTCGGTCTGGATGAAAGGGACATAGCTGTCGTCCGGCAGCGAGCGCGACTTGGCCGAGATGATGCCGGCCGTGGCGCTGTTCTCGAAGCCGAAGGGCGAACCGATCGCCAGCACCCACTCGCCGACGCGCGTCGCTGCCGAGTTGCCGATCTTCACGGTCGGCAGGTTCTTGCCGTCGATGCGCAGCACGGCCACATCGGTCGCCTTGTCGGCACCGAGCACCTTGGCCTTGAACTCGCGCTTGTCGGTCAGCTTGACGATCACCTCGTCGGCGCCATCGATGACGTGCGCATTGGTCAGGACAAGCCCGTCCTCGCGGATGATGAAGCCCGACCCCTGGCCGCGGACGCGCTGCTCGCCGCGTTGCTGCGGAATGCGGAAATGACGGAAGAATTCATAGAACGGATCGTTCGGATCGACGCCGGAGAAACCGGCGTCGCCGCCACTCTTGGTTTTGCCGGACATGCTGATATTGACGACGGCGGCGCCGTTGCGCGCGACGATCGCGCTCATATCGGGCAGCGGCGTCGCCACGACCGGCGCTGGCGCTGTTGCCGGCACGGCGGCCGTCGATGCGGCATGGGCGTCGCCGAACGAACGCCCGCCGATCAGCGAATACGAGGCCAGCGCCAATGACGTCAGCACCGCGGCAATGACGCTTCTCTTCAAGGTTCTCAATACCATCACACACCTCCTGTTTCATCGACTGCGGGCAAATCTCCCGCGATGGCAGAAAGCGTACGACGGCGAAGCTTAAAACAAACTTAAAAAACCCTGCGCTGACGACAATTCAACAGAGAATCTCGCGCAACGCCGCCAGCGCCGTGTCGACGGCGTCACGATCGATACCCCAGTGCGTCACCATCCGGCAGCGCGCCGCATCGATCTGGCGAATCCGGATCTGTCGCGCCTGGAGCGCCGCGACGATCGGTGTCGCGTCGCGTCCGCTGGCGCCGAAATCGATCTGGACGACATTGGTCCGCGGCAGCGACGGGTCGACGAGACGCGCATCGATGCCGGCCAGCCCTTCGGCGAGATGGCGCGCGTTGTCGTGGTCCTCGCCGAGGCGCAGGCTCATCGTTTCAAGCGCGACGATTCCGGCCGCGGCCATGTGGCCGGCCTGGCGCATGCCGCCACCGAGCCGCTGGCGCACCCAGCGGGCCCGATCAATGAAGGCCCGCGACCCGATCAGCATGGCGCCCACCGGCGCCGCCAATCCCTTGCACAGACAGCATTGCAGCGCATCGATCGGTGCACACAAGGCGGCGACCGTGGTGTTCTGGCTGACCGCCGCGTTGAAAATGCGCGCACCGTCGAGATAGACCCGGAGATCGCGCTCATGCGCCAAATCGGCCATTGCCTGCAGGTAGTCGGCCGGCAGCGGGATGCCGCGGTGGAGGTCGTAGGTATTTTCGAGGCAGAGCAGCCGACTCAGCGGCGACTGCACGCCGCGCGGCCGGATCGCCCGGCGCACCGCGCCGGCGTCGAAGCGCCCGGCCTCGCTGCGCAGCGGTCGCGCCTGCACGCCCGAGAGGCCGGCAATGCCGCCGGCTTCGAGATTGAAGAGGTGCGATTCCTCGCCGACGATGATCTCGTCGCCAAGCTGCGTCAGCGCCATCACCGCCACCTGGTTGGCCATCGTCCCCGAAATCAGGAAAAGCGCCGCCTCCTTGCCGAAGCGCGCCGCCGCCAGCGCTTCAAGGCGCGCGACCGTCGGGTCCTCGCCCATGATGTCGTCGCCGACGACGGCCGCTGCCATCGCCGCCCGCATCGCGTCGGTCGGCTGCGTCACCGTGTCGCTGCGAAAATCCAGAATCTTCCCGTTCATGCCCGTTTCATCCTGCCGTCGATCACGCCGTGCATAATCGCCGCAAACGCGGTGCCTGTCGATACAGGCGTCAGTCCTTGGACGACCGATCGGCGACGTAGCGCCGCCAGTCCTTCGGCACGAGCAGACGGCGAACGGCGAAGGCCGCGGCGAAGATCAGCGCCAGCATGAGGACCGCGCCGGTCGGTGAAATCTTGATTCCGGAAAACCCGGAATAAATATTGAGTCCCAGTAGGGCGAGCAGCACGCCCGGAAAGAAGAACTTCTCGGCCGGATGCGGATGCAGCGCCAACGCACCGCCGCAGGCCGGACAAGCAAGGATGCGGCGCGTGCCGCCGGGATCGCTCCGGCGCACCGGTTTGCGCAGACGCAAGTCGGCTGCGCAGTGAGGACAGGCTGTATTCATTGCATCAATGGCTATCGGATTGAAGGGAAGAAGCGAGCGGCAGCGTCAGTTGCGCGCGCAGGCCGCCGAGCGGCGCGACGTCGAGCACGATCTCGCCGCCGTGCCGCTGCGCGATGGCGCGCACAATCGCGAGACCCAGGCCGCTACCGGTCTCGTCGCCCGTGACGGCATCGACCGGACACTGGTAAAAACGATCGAACACACGCTCGCGTTCGGACGCCGGAATGCCCGGCCCACTGTCGTCGACGCGAAGTACGACGGCCGCGTCGAGACGCAGACAGGACACGTCGATGCGCCCGCCCGACGGCGTGTGGCGCAGCGCGTTACGAATCAGGTTGGCCAGCAGAATGCGCAAGGCATCGGCATCGCCGCGCACGAAGAGATCCGGATCGGCCTGCGCCAGACCGAGATCGACCCCCTTGGCCTCGGCCAGCGGCGCATGCTCGACGACGCCGGCCCGACCCACCGCGGCAAGTTCGACGGGCAGCAGCGGGGCCGTCACCGCACCGGGTTCCTGCCGCGCCAGGGTCAGGAGTTGCTGCACGGTATGCGCGGCGCGACCGAGGCCTTGACGGAGCGCATCGAGCGCCGCTGCACGGGCGGCCTCATCGCCGGCCCGCTCGACAAGCTGGGCCTGCAGCTGCAGGGCCGTCAGCGGCGTGCGCAATTCGTGCGCCGCATCGGCGACAAAATCCCGCTGGGCGGCAAAGGCCGTGTCAAGCCGGGCGAGCAGGTCGTTGAGCGAAGCGACCAGCGGCCGCAGTTCCTCGGGCAGCCCGACCTCGGGCACCGGCGCCAGCGACTCGGGCGTGCGTTTCTGCACCGAAGCGGCGAGCCGGGCCAGCGGGCGCAGACCGAAACCGACCAGCCCCCAGATCAGTGCGCCAAGCACCGGCAAGACAATCAGGAAGGGCTTGAGCGTGCTCCACGCGGCATCGGCCGCCAAGCGGTCGCGCACGCGCATCGGCTGGGCGACGGCGATCGTCATGCCCTGGTACTGCGTGGCGAAAACGCGCCACTCGCCTTCGCGCGAATCGGCGAGCGAATAGCCGAGTTGCGTGATCTCCGGCAGGGCCTGGTGCGGCTTCGAGGAATACAGCGTCAGCCCGGTGAAGTCCCACACCCGAATGACATAATCCAGATTCTCGTCGTTGGCGAGGAATTCGGCCGAGCCGAGGAAGGTCTGGTCGCGCACCGAGAGCGCCAGCTGGCGCAGATGGTAGTCGAACAAGGCGTCGGCTTCGTGGCGGGCGGCGCGGTACGTCGCCCAGGCACCGACGGCCATCGCCAGGCAGATGGCGCCGAGCAGCGCGGCAAGCAGAGTGCGCCGGATCGAGCTCATGGCTGCTCCGGAATCAGATAGCCGACTCCGCGCACGTTGCGGATCCAGTCGGCGCCGAGTTTGCGGCGCAAGGCATGGATATAGACCTCGACAGCATTGCTCTCGATCTCCTCATCCCAGCCGTAGAGCCGCTCCTCGAGTTGGGCGCGCGAAAGCGGCGCGCCGGGTTTTTCGAGCAAGGCGCGGAGCAGCGCGAATTCGCGGCCGGACAAGGTCACCGGCCGGCCATCCAGCGTCACCGCATGCGTCGCCGGGTCGAGCGTCAGCGCGCCATGCACGATCAGCGGCGAGGCACGGCCGGCCTCGCGGCGCTTGAGCGCGCGGATGCGCGCCGAAAGTTCGTCGAGATCGAAAGGCTTGACCAGGTAATCGTCGGCACCGGCATCGAGTCCCTTGACGCGGTCGGCCACCGAATCGCGTGCCGTAATCACCAGCACCGGCAAAGTAACGCCGCGCCGGCGCAGACTGGCGAGCAGATCCAGCCCGGAACGCCGCGGCAGACCGAGATCGAGCAGGATCATTTCGTGCACGCCCAGCGCCACGGCCGCCTCCGCCGCCGCACCGTCGCGCACCCAGTCGACCGAATGGCCTTCCTGCCGAAGGCCGTCCTGCACACTGGCGCCGATCATCGGATCGTCTTCGACGAGCAGCAGGCGCATCCGTATCTCTCCTCTGAAAAACCAGACGCCATGATACCCGCCTGCCGGCAGGGGATGAACCACCGCGGGGAAAGCGCCGACCTCAGGCAGCGAGCCAGTTCACCAGCCCGCCAATGACGATCAGATGGACGAAGAGCCCGGCGCCGAGGATCAGCGGACGCGGCCCGGCCTGACGCATGCGCGACAAACGCGTGTCGATGCCGAGCGAGGCCATCGCCGCCGTCAGGAGCAGCATGCCGATCAGGCGCAGCGCATCGACCAGCGCCGGCGGCAGGATCTGCAGCGAATTGACGCCGGCCATCGCGACGAAGACCAGCGCGAACCACGGAATCGGCAGCGGCGCCGAACGGCCCTGCCCGTCGGCGCGGCGCAGCGACAGGCCGAGCAGCAGCAGGAAGGGCACCAGCAGCATGACGCGGATCATCTTGGCGATGACGGCATTGCCGGCGACATCGCCGCCGATCGTGCTGCCGATGGCGACGACCTGCGCCACCTCATGCACGGTCGAGCCGACGAATATGCCAAAGTCAAAATGGCCGGCGCCGAGCCAGGCATAGATCAGAGGATAGAGCAGCATCGCCAGCGTGCCGAAGAGGACCACCGTGGCGACGGCGACGGTGCCCTTCTCGGCTGCGTGCGGATCGCGCGCCTGCAGCATCGGCAAGGTCGCCATCACTGCCGCGGCACCGCAGATGGCGCTACCGGCCGAGGCGAGCAGCACCGTTTCACGGTCCATGCCAAGTACATGACGGCCGAACCACCAGCCGACCGCCAGCGTCAGCACCACCATCGCCACGTCGATGGCGATACCGGCGCTGCCGACCTGAGCGATCTGCTGCACGCTCAGGTTGAAGCCGTAGAGCGCGACACCGGCACGCAGCAGGCGCTTCTGCGCGAACGCCAGCCCCGGCTGGCAACGGCCGCCGGCAATCGCCGGCTTCAGATTGCCGAGCACGGCACCGATCAGGATCGCCAGTGTCAGCGCGCTGACCCCGTAGCTGCCGATCCCGGTCATCCGGATCAGTCCATAGGACGTCGCCGCAATCAGGGAGACCAGCGCCAGGCCGGGCCACATCCGCAGGGGGTCGCGCATTTTCGTTCGCCTATTCAGAAAGATGGCAAACGATAGCGCCGCGCCTATAATCCGTAAAACGAATTATTTGAATTACTTTAATCAATCCTGCTTATGAAAATCACGCTGCGCCAACTTGAGATTTTCACCGCGATCGCCAGCCACGGCCACGTCACACGCGCCGCCGGCACCGTCGCGATGACCCAGTCGGCCGCCAGCATGGCGCTCGCCGAACTCGAACAGCAACTCGACACGCCGCTCTTCGACCGTATCGGGCGACAGCTGCGCCTCAACGAATCCGGCCGCCAGCTGCTGCCGCGCGCGCTCGACGTACTCGACCGTGTCCGCGACATCGAGACCGCGACACGCCACGGCACGCTCGGCTTCGACCTGCACCTGGGCGCCAGCCTGACCACCGGCAACCACCTGCTGCCGGGATTGCTGGCCGATCTGCGCACGCGCCACCCGCAAAGCCGGATTCGCCTCTCGCTGAAGAACACCGAACAGGTCGTCGCCGACCTCACGCACTTCCGCATCGACCTCGGTTTCGTCGAAGGACCGGTGCAAGACGACCGGATCGTCCGCCATTTCTGGCAACGCGACCGGCTCTGCGTCTTTGCCGCGGCCGATCACCCACTCGCCGGACGCGCTGCCACGCACGACGACCTGCGCCAGGCGATCTGGATCCTGCGCGAACGCGGTTCCGGCACCCGCGACGTTTTCGACCGGGCCCGCGCCAACGCCGGGCTGCCGATCACCGCGGCCTTCGAACTCGAACAGCCGGAAGCGATCCGCCAGTGCGTGCGTGCCGGTCTCGGCCTCGGCTGCCTGTCGATTCTCGAACTCCGCGATGCCTTCCAGTCGGGCTGGCTGGCGCCGGTCGAGACGCATTTCCTCGACCTCGACCGCCAGTTTCAGGTGCTCATCCACCGCGACAAGCACCTGAGTCCCGGCATCCGCGCCATCCTGGCGCTGTGCGGGATCAACCCGGCCTAGCGGCGTTCGCCATCCAGCGCCTGATTGCGAACACCGCCAGCGCCTACTGGAAGAACTCCTCGAGCCGTTCGAACACCTCGTGGGCAGCGCCATGGCGTTGCACGCCGAGTACATCTTCGAGCTTCTCGACCTGGCGGACCATCTGTTCGAGGCGCTCGTCCTCCTTGACCAGCAGCCAAATGCGGCTGCGCGACCCGTCGCCGACCGGCATGCAGAGGATGCCCTCGACGTTGTAGGCGCGCCGCGAAAACAGGCCGACCACGTGCGACATGACCCCGGCATGGTTGTTGACGTCGAGTTCGAGCACCGTCGGGGCGAGGTCGCTCTTGCAGGCTTTGACAATCGAATTCATGCTCAGTCTCCAATCATGTTCTTGTTGGCGCCGCCCGGCGCAACCATCGGCAGGACCTGTTCGTGGCGATCGATGCCGACATGGATCAGCATCGGCCCCGGCGTCGCCAGCGCCTGGCGCAGCGCCGCGCCCGGATCGTCGGCGTGGTCGAGATCGCAGGTCTGCCAGCCGAAGCCCTCGGCGACCTTGACGAAATCCGGCACGCCCTTGAACTTCGACGAGAAGATGCGCTTGCCATAGAACAGCGTCTGCTGCTGGAAGACGAGGCCGAGCGTCGCGTTGTTCATCAGCACGACCTTGACGTTGACGCCCTCCTCGGCCGCC
This sequence comes from Propionivibrio dicarboxylicus, assembly GCF_900099695.1. Classification (GTDB taxonomy): domain Bacteria; phylum Pseudomonadota; class Gammaproteobacteria; order Burkholderiales; family Rhodocyclaceae; genus Propionivibrio; species Propionivibrio dicarboxylicus. The sequence goes on from NZ_FNCY01000007.1 coordinate 172,477, forward strand.
GTCGCCAGTTCCTGGATATTCATCAGGATGCTGCCGTCACCGGAGAAGCAGACGACGGTACGTTCAGGTTCGGCGAGCGCGGCACCGATCGCCGTCGGCAGGCCGAAGCCCATCGTACCGAGGCCGCCGGAGGTGAGCCATTGGCGCGGACGGCGCAAGGGGTAGGCCTGCGCCACCCACATCTGGTGCTGGCCGACGTCGGTCGCCACCGTGGCCGAATCGCCGACCGCCTCGGCGACGGCGCGGATCAACCCGTAGGGCGAGCGCGGATCGTCGAGTCCCGGCATCTGCAAGGGATACGCCGCCTTCAGTTCGGCGACGCGGGCATGCCAATCGGCGCGCTCGGCCGCTTCGACCTGCGGCAGCAGGCGTTCGAGCACGGCGGCGACGTCACCGCGGATACCGACATGCGCGGTCTTGATCTTGTCGAGTTCGGAGTGGTCGATGTCGACGTGGATGATCTTCGCCCCCGGGCAGAACTCGGCGACCTTGCCGGTGGCGCGATCGTCGAAACGCGCGCCGACGGCAATCAGCAGGTCGCACTCCTCCAGCACCAGGTTCGTGCAGCGCGCCGCGTGCATGCCGAGCATGCCAAGCGAGAGCGGATGATCGACCGGCATCGCGCCGAGCGCCATCAGCGTCATCACCGTCGGCAACTGGGCCGTTTCGGCGAGACGCAGGGCCTCCGCCGACGCGCCCGAATGGATGACGCCGCCGCCGAGATACAGCACCGGCCGCCGCGCCGCGTTGATCAGCGCCGCCGCCTGCGCGATCGGTTCCGGCTCGGGCGCGGGGGCCGCCAGCCGCCCGCCCGGGGCCGGCCAGGACTCGACGACGATGCGTTCGTTCTGGACGTCCTTCGGGATATCGACGAGCACCGGACCAGGACGCCCCGACACCGCCAGGCTGAAGGCCTTCGGGATCACCTCGAGCAGTTCGCGCGCCGAGCCGACGAGAAAATTGTGCTTGGTGATCGGAATCGACAGCCCGTAGGTATCGACTTCCTGAAAGGCGTCGGTGCCGATCAGCGAACTCGCGACCTGGCCGGTGATTGCCACCAACGGGATCGAATCGAGCTTGGCGTCGGCCACCGCCGTCAGGAGGTTGGCGGCGCCCGGCCCCGAAGTGGCGATGCAGACCGCCGCTTCGCCGGTGACGCGGGCCATGCCCTGGGCCATGAAACCGCCGCCCTGCTCGTGGCGGGCGAGGATGTGCTCGATCCGCGTCGACTGCGACAGCGCGTCATAGAAAGGCAGGATGGCACCGCCGGGAATGCCGGCAACGCGGCGTATGCCTTGCCGTTCGAGCAGGCGCACGACAATTTCGGCGCCGCTCAGGGTTTCTCCGGCGGCTTCGGGTGCTCCGGATCGATCGTGGTTCATGGACAACCTCCTTGCAGGGTGGGTGCCGGTTCCTTCCGATCGGGCGTCCAAAAAACAAACCCCCGCTCGGTCTGCACCGGCGGGGGTTTTAGAATTCTGCGGCTTATCGGCCTTGCTGTCTTCTTGCCCTCTCCGGTGCGATGCGTACCAGGCGTACTACGCTGACGAGGCGTACTACGGATAGGGCAGCGACCGAAACGACGAGCGCGAGCACCGGCATCGCCGAGGCGATAAACAGTGAAGACGCGTGCAAGTCGGAAACGGGCATGATCGAAAGCTCGAAAATAAACAACGAGCGCCCATTAGAAACGAGATCAAACAAAAACACAACCACCTCGACAACGCGGGTTTAGTCCGGCGCCGAACGCGGACGGACAAGGCCGGTCAAATTTGTTAGTCTCCGATTATCCCGACGTCTTTTTTCCGGCACCGACCATGCACGAAAGCACCCCGCTCATCACCACCATCGCACTGGCCCTGGGTTTCGGCCTGATCCTCGGCTACCTCGCCGAGCGCATCAAGCTGCCGGCCTTGGTCGGCTATCTGCTGGCTGGCGTGGTGATCGGTCCGCACACGCCGGGCGTCTTCGCCGACGTCAAGCTCGCCCACGAACTCGCCGAGATCGGCGTGATGCTGCTGATGTTCGGCGTCGGCCTGCATTTTTCGCTCGACGACTTGCGCCAGGTGCGCAAGATCGCCCTGCCCGGCGCCCTGCTGCAAATGGCCGCTGCGGCGACGCTGGGGACCGCGCTGGGCATCGCCTGGGGCTGGGCCTTCGGCGGTGCGCTGGTCTTCGGACTGTCGCTCTCGGTCGCCAGTACCGTCGTCCTGTTGCGCAGCCTCGAAGCCCGCGGCGTTCTCGATTCGATGAACGGACGCATCGCTGTCGGCTGGCTCATCGTCCAAGACCTTGTCATGGTCTTCGTGCTTGTCCTGCTGCCGCCGCTGGCCGGGCAACTCGGCGGCACTGCCGTCAGCCATGACGCCGGCTCGCCGCTCTGGCTGGAGCTGGCCAAGACGCTCGGCAAGGTCGCCTTGTTCATCGTGTTGATGCTCGTCGCCGGCCGGCGCTTCGTGCCCAAGCTCTTGTGGCGCGTGGCGCGCACCGGCTCGCGCGAACTCTTCACCCTGAGCGTCATCGCCGCCGCCGTCAGCATTGCCTACGTCGCCTCGGGCCTGTTCTCCGTCTCCTTCGCGCTCGGTGCCTTCTTCGCCGGCATGGTGCTCGGCGAGTCCGACTTCAGCCACCGCGCCGCCGAAGAATCGCTGCCGCTGCGCGAAGCCTTCTCGGTGCTCTTCTTCGTTTCGGTCGGCATGCTCTTCGACCCGGCGATCCTGGTCGAACATCCGCTGCAGGTGCTCGCTGTGCTGGCGCTGATCGTCGTCATCAACCCGCTTGCCGCCGCGCTGATCGTCATTGTCTTCCGCTACCCGCTCAACACCGCCTTGCTGATGCAGGCGGGACTCGCGCAGATCGGCGAATTCTCGTTCATCCTCGCCGGCCTCGGCATCAGCCTCGGGCTCCTGCCGATCGAGGGCCAGAACCTGATCCTCGCCGGCGCGCTGCTATCGATCACCGCCAACCAGATGATCTTCTCGCTGACCGGCCCCGCCCTCAAGTGGATCCGCGCCCGCTCGGCACTGGCGCGCAAGCTCGAACGCAGCGACGACCCGCTGGCCGAACTGCCGATGAGCACCGACGAGAAATTCCTCTCCGGCCAGGTCGTCCTCGTCGGCTACGGCCGCGTCGGCCGGCGCATCGCCGCGACGCTGACCGACAAGGGCATCCCCTTCGTCGTCGCCGAGCAGAACCGCGAAACCGTCGAAGCGCTCCGCGCGCGCGGCTTCGCCGCCGTCTCGGGCAATGCCGCCGACCCGGCCGTGCTGATCCAGGCGCACATCGCCCGCGCCGGTCTCGTCGTCATCGCCGTCTCGGACACCTTCGAAGTGCGCCGCATGCTCGACACCGCGCGCACGCTCAACCCCGGCATCGAAGTCGTCGTACGCTGCGCCAATGATGAGGAAGCGACGCTGCTGGCGCAGGAAACCGCCGGCCGCTTCTTCCTCGGTGAAGCCGAACTCGCGCACAACATCAGCGCGCACATCCTCAACCGTTACGGCAAGTCCGTCTGATCCGGAACCCCCCCATGCTCAAAGGCATCCATCCGCTGCTCACGCCGGAGCTGCTCAAGGTCCTCGCCGAAATGGGCCACGACGAGGCAATCGTCCTCACCGACGCCAACTTCAGCGCCATGCACGTCGCCGCCGGCAAGCCGCTGCTGCGCCTGCCCGGCATCGATATGCTGAGTGCAATCACCGCCGTCTGCTCGGTCTTCCCGCTCGCCGCCGACGTCGATTGTCCGGTCGCCTACATGCAAGTCGGCCAGACCGAAGCGCCCTACCGCAGCGCCTTGCAGCGCGAAGTCCTCGCCGCGCTGGCGGCGGACCTGCGGCCGGGCCAGGATGCCGAGGCGATCGAGCGCTTCGCTTTCTACGAACGCGCCCGCCGCGCCTATGCCGTCGTCGTGACCGGCGAACTGCAGCCCTACGGCAACTTCATCCTGCGCAAGGGCGTCATCGACGAAGCGCTACGCCCTTAAGCGCCTATTTCGACGAAATAGGCGCTCAGCCAGACCCCGAGATTCAGGCGCCGGTCACCTCGACCAGAGCCTTGTCGACCACCTCGAAGACATCGCGCGACAGCCCCGGACGCGCATGCAAGGCCGCCAACGCGGCGCGCGCATGTGCCTGACGTGAGGTATCGAACTTACGCCAGCGGTCGAAGCAACGGGCGAGCCGCGCGGCGACCTGCGGATTGATCGCATCGAGATCGGCGATGCGCTCCGCGACAAAACGGTAGCCGCTGCCGTCGGCCGCGTGGAAATGGCGGTGATTGCCGCCGAAGGTGCGCAGCAGGGCATAGACCTTGTTGGGGTTCTTGAGATCGAAGGCCGCATGCGCCATCAGGCGCTCGACCCCTGCCAGCGTGTCGTCGCGACGGCTGCCGGCCTGAACCGCCAGCCATTTGTCGACGACCAGCGCCTCGTGCTGCCAGCGCGCGTAGAAAGCCGCCAGCGCCGTGTCGCCTTCATCGCCGCCTGCATTGGCAAGCGTCGCCAACGCCGCGAACTGGTCGGTCATGTTGTCCGCCTGCTCGAACTGGCGCAATGCCTGCGCACGGTAGCCGCCCCGATCGAGTTCGTTGAGGTAGCCGAGGCAGAGGTTGCGCAGACGCCGCCGGCCGGCGTCTGCCGTGTCGAACTGGTAAGCGCCCACGGGCGCCAGACGCTCGTAGAGTGCGAGGAAGTCATCTTCGAGCCCGGCGGCCAGCGCTCGCGCCAGCGCGTTGCGGGCGGCATGCAGCGCGTCGGGATCGACGACCGCCATGCGCTCGGCCAGCGTCGCTTCACCGGGCAGCGTCAGCGCCTCGGCAATGAAGGCCGGGTCGCTGTCGCTGAGCAAGACGGTCCGCGCCGCCGCGATCACGCCGGCCGGACACTCGGCAGCCTCGCCGCGCGCAAGCCGTGCCGCATTGGCGAGGATCAGGTCGCCGAACAGGCGCTGCCCGGCTTCCCAGCGATTGAAGGGATCGCTGTCATGCGCCAGCAGATGCGCGAGTTCGCGTTCCTGATAATCGAAGTCGAGGACGACCGGCGCCGAGAAATTGCGCAGCAGCGAGGGCACCGGCGCCGCGTCGATGTTCTCGAAGACGAAGCTTTGCTCGTGGGTCGAGAACTGCAGGATCGCCGTCGTGCGGCCGCCGCCAAGATCGAGATCGCGTCCGTCCGGTCCGAGCAGGCCGACGGCGACGGGGATCAGGCAGGGCGCCTTGTCGGGCTGTCCTGGCGTCGGCGGGCAGACCTGCGTCAGCGTCAGCGTGTAGCGGCGCGCCGCCGCGTCGTAACTGCCGCGAGCGCTCACTCTCGGCGTACCGGCCTGCCGGTACCAGGTCATGAACGGCGTGAAGTCTACGCCGCTGGCGTCGGCCATTGCCGCGACGAAGTCCTCGCAGGTCACCGCCTGGCCGTCGTGACGCGCGAAATAGGTGTCCATGCCGCGGCGGAACGCGTCCTTGCCGATCAGCGTGTGGATCATGCGCACGACCTCGGCGCCCTTTTCATAGACGGTCGCCGTATAGAAATTGTTGATCTCGACGTAGGTCGAAGGTCGCACCGGATGCGCCATCGGTCCCGCATCCTCGGGGAACTGCATGGCGCGCAGGCCGCGCACCTCGCGGATACGGGCGGTCTGGCGGCTGTGCGTGTCGGCGCCGAATTCCTGGTCGCGGAACACCGTCAGCCCTTCCTTGAGCGAGAGCTGGAACCAGTCGCGGCAGGTGACGCGATTACCGGTCCAGTTGTGGAAATATTCGTGCGCGACGACGCGGTCGATATTCTCGAAGTCGACGTCGGTGGCGACGTCGGCGCGCGCCAGCACATACTTGGTGTTGAAAATGTTGAGGCCCTTGTTCTCCATCGCGCCCATGTTGAAGTCGCCGACGGCGACGATCATGTAGTGGTCGAGATCGCATTCGAGCCCGAAGGTCGCCTCGTCCCAGCGCATCGACTTCTTCAGCGCCGCCATGGCGTGGCCGCACTGGTCGAGCTTGCCCGGCTCGACGAAAATGCCAAGCTGGACCTCGCGCCCGGAGGTCGTGCGGTAGGTGTCGCGCAGCACATCGAGCTTGGCGACGACCATGGCGAACAGATAGCTCGGCTTGCGGAAGGGATCGACCCAGGTGGCGAAATGCCGTCCGTCGGCCTCATCGCCCTGGGCGACCGGATTGCCATTGGCCAGCAGCACCGGATAGCTCGCCTTGTCGGCGTGCAAGGTCACCGTGTAGCAGGCCATCACGTCCGGCCGATCGGGAAACCAGGTGATGCGACGGAACCCCTGCGGCTCGCACTGGGTGAAATAGCCGTCCTTTGAACGATAAAAACCTGACAGCTGCGTATTCCGGTCGGGCTGGATGCGCACCTTCGTTTCGAGCGTAAAGCGCTCGGGCGGCGCGGTGATGACCAGCGACTCGTCGCCAAGCGTGTACGCCGACGGCGACAAGGACTGCCCGTCGATCGCCAGCGACAGCGTCTCGAGTTCGGCGCCGTTCAGGCAGAGCGGCCCGGGCGCGACCTCCGGATTGCGCCGGACGGCCAAGGTGGCGCTGACCACCGTCCCGTCCGGGCGCAGATCGACATCGAGCGACACGGTATCGACCCACCAGGCCGGTGGCAGGTAATCCTTGAGAAACACGGGAGCGGGAGAAACAGCGGAAGTCATCGTCGAATCTTTCTTGAGTAGAGAAGGCCGTCATACTGCACTTCAAAGCGCCTGGCATACGGCAAAGGCAAGGTCATGGAATCAGCGAATCGGGCGTCGTCGAACTTTTTGCCCGAAGCATTGCCGAAGTGGCAAAAGCAGCAATGGTAACGAAGCCATCCCGACCCGATCAACTCCGACCACTTTCCACGAAAGGAATTCCCATGGGCAACACCGTCACCCGCGCCGGCACCCCGGTTCAACTCTCCGGCAACTTCCCCGCCAAGGGCCAGACCGCCCCGGCCTTCAGCCTTGTCGGCAAAGATCTCTCCGACGTCACTCTCGCTTCCCTCGGCGGTCAGCGCAAAGTGCTCAACATCTTCCCGAGCATCGACACGCCGACCTGCGCGCTCTCGGTCCGCACCTTCAACCAACGCGCCAGCCAGCTCAAGAACACCGTCGTACTCTGCATCTCGGCCGACCTGCCGTTCGCCCAGAGCCGCTTCTGCGGCGCCGAAGGTCTCGCCAACGTAGTGACGCTGTCGACGCTGCGCGGTGCCGAATTCCTTGAGAACTACGGCGTGCTCATCGCCGACCGTCCGATGGCCGGACTCGCCGCGCGCGCCGTCGTCGTGCTCGACGAAAACAACGTCGTCCTGCACAGCGAACTCGTGCCGGAAATCAAGTCGGAACCGAACTACGACGCTGCGCTGGCCGTCCTCGCCTGAGCCAGTTCACCCCGCATAAGAACGGGCGGTCCGGCATCTCGCCGCGCCGCCCGTTTGGTTTTGTTGATTCCACAAAAGCACGGGGCAAGTCTGTGGACAAACACTGGATCCACGGGCTAGTCGCCTGAGCCGAAAGCGTTTATCGGCACTGCCCAAAAAATAGGCAAATCACTCAACGCTCCTTCTTGCGCAGCGTCGCCTGCCACTGCGCATACGTCACGCGCGCAATATCGAAACGATCGGTCGTTCGGCAATACACCGACGGCGAGCCCATGCGACCAATCGGGGAAAAACCGTCGATGTGCAGGCGCTGGCCGACCAGATGATCGGCGACATGGAACATGACGACCTCGCCGATGAACATCGTATAGGAGCCGAGCCGCTGCTCGCTATGCAAGCGGCACTCGAGGCTCGCCTGCGCCTCGGCGACCCGCGGCGTCCGGATCTTGACCGACGGCGCCACCGCCAAGCCGGCGGCATCGACCTCGCTCTTGTCGGGCGGAAAATCGGCGGCCGAAATATTCATCGCGTCGAACACCTCCTCGGTCACCATATTCACGACGAATTCACGCTCGGCGAGGATGTTTCTCGCCGTGTCCTTGAGTTCGCCAGCCTCGTTGCGGGCAACGCTGACCATGACATAGAGCGGATTGCTGCTGACCGCGTTGAAAAAGCTGAAGGGGGCGAGATTGACGGTATCGTCCGGTCCAAGGCTCGTCACCCAGGCGATCGGACGCGGCACGACGATATTCGTCAGAAGCTTGTAGCCTTCGGCCTTGGAATGCTGGGAAGGATCTATTTGCATGGGGGCACACTCCTTGATTCGCTTGCCATCACGACAGAAGCATCATGCCACAGATGCCGGCGCGAGGATGCCGAAGACATCACCCGGGCCAACACCGCAGCTACTCTCCCGACATTTTCCGTTCGAGCAGGCAGGCGGCGAGCGCCTTTTCCTCGTCCGACGATAGCGCGTTCGCGTCGCCGGCGAAATGCCGGAGAAAGGCACGCCGGGCGCCGTCGGGCTGAGCCGGATCGTAGCCCAAGGCGACGAGCGCGATGGCGAGATCGAAGCCTTGCGGCGCCGGCGTCCAGGGCGGATCGCACCACAGGCCGAAGCCGTTCTCGGCAAGTCGCTTCCACGGAAAATAGACGCTCGGATCGACCTTGCGCGACGGCGCCACATCGCCATGGCCGACGAAATTGGCTGCCGGCAGGTGATAACGGTTCTGGATTCCCGCCAGGACCTCCAGCAAGGACACGATCTGCGCCTCGGCAAAGGGTTCGTCGCCGTTGTTGTCGAGTTCGATGCCAATCGACAATGAATTGACGTCGCGCATACCGCCCCACCACGACAGGCCGGCATGCCAGGCGCGTTCCCTCTCGTCGACCAGCGCCACGACCTCGCCGTCGCGTCCGATCAGGTAATGCGCGCTGACTTTGCGCGCGGGGGTCGTCAATGTCCGCAGCGCCTGGTCGATCGTATCGTCGCTGGTGTGGTGGATGACAACCAGATTGGGCCGGCGCGCATCGAAATTCGGCGACGTCGGCCGCAGACCGGGACCGGTCGGCGCGCAGCCCGCAAGACCGAGCATAAGAATGAGCACAAGGCCGAGCGCCCTGCCGGCCTTCCACCAGGACCGCAACACATGGGAACGCCCCCCCGACTGAAAATCATCGCCAACCGAAAACATTTGCTATCCTCGCGCCTGCGGCTGAACCGCCTCAAACCACATCAATGAACCTGCCCTTACACATTATCGCCGGCGCCATCATCGCGGCAAGCGCCCGCAACGCGTCGGAAGTCCTCCTCGGCGCGCTGATCTGGCCGGCCATCTACTGCGCCTATGCCACGCTGATCGAGCGCGCGGCCCTGCAGGAAGGCGTCCGCAAACTGCGCGAGCGCGGTAAACCTTCGCCGCTCGCCACCTATTACAGCACCATCGGTTCGGGCGCATTGCTCGCCGCACTGGCCGTCGCGACGCTCGGTTTCGCGCTGCGCCAGTGGCTGAGCTGAACACCACGCTCCGCTGTCCGGCCGCCAGAACGCGCCGCCTCATCGGCGCGACAAGCCCTGTCGCTCGAGCCATTCGGCAATGAATTCGACGAAGACGCGCACCTTGGCCGATGACGAGAGCCGCGCCGGATAGACGGCCCAGACATTGGCCTCCTGCGCATAATCGGCGAGGATCCTGACCAAGCGCCCCTCGGCAACACTGCGGGTCACGTCCCACGACGAGCGCAGGATGATGCCATGGCCGTCGATCGCCCACTGGTGCACGATCTCGCCATTGCTCGCCGATAGCGGTCCATGCACCCGTACTTTTTCGACGCCGTTTGGTCCGGAAAGCCGCCACAAGCCGAAATCCCGGTCCCGCTCGCGGATCTCGATGCAACGATGGCGGGCGAGGTCCGCGAGCGTCGTCGGCGTTCCCCACTGCGCCAGATAGGCCGGTGCCGCGCAGATGATGCGGGCATTGTCGGCGACCTTGCGCGCGATCAGGCTCGGATCGTTCACGGCGCCGACACGGATATCCAGATGGAATCCCTCGCCGACGAGATCCACCGGCCGGTCGATCAGCTCCAGCTGGATTTCGAGCAGCGGGTGCCGCTCGACAAACTCGGAAATCGCGGCCGCCAGCCGGTTGCGACCGAAGCCGGTGCTCGTGCACACGCGTAATTGCCCACGCAGATCGACGCGCGCGTCGGACACCTCCTCCGACAGGCGATCGACCTCGTCGATAATGCGCTGGGCATGACGCAGCACCAACCCGCCCTGCTCGGTCAAACTGACCTTGCGCGTCGTCCGATGCAACAACTTGACCCGAAAAGTCTCCTCCAGCACGGCGATGCGCTTGCTCACCAACGCGTTCGACACACCGAGTTCGCGCGCCGACGCGGCGAAACCGCCACAACGGACGACCGTGCAAAACAGACGTAAATCTTCGAGCAAGGGCCTATTATTCACGAAGCGTGTCCAGTGTATTCACGAATGACGGGATTATAAACGCCGACAAAATCATTAAGCTGCATTCACTTCACTACGAATATCGGAGAACAAGCGCATGAAAGCCCATCGCATTGCAGTCATCGCCGGCGACGGCATCGGCAAGGAAGTCATGCCCGAAGGTGTGCGCGTCCTTGAAGCCGCCGCGCGCAAATTCGACATTCCGCTCGAACTCAGGACATTCGACTGGGCCCACTGCGACTACTACCTCAAGCACGGCAAGATGATGCCGGACGACTGGTTCGAGCAACTGCGCGGATTCGACGCCATCTTCTTCGGTGCTGTCGGCATGCCCTCGAAAGTGCCGGACCACGTTTCGCTGTGGGGATCGTTGCTCAAGTTCCGCCGCGACTTCGACCAGTACGTCAACCTCCGTCCGGTCCGCCTGATGCCCGGCGTGCCCTGTCCGCTGGCCAACCGCAAGGTCGGCGACATCGACATGATGATCATCCGCGAGAATACCGAAGGCGAGTACTCGTCGGTCGGCGGCCGCATGTTCGAAGGCACCGAACGCGAAACCGTCATGCAGGAATCGGTGTTCACCCGCAAGGGCGTGGACCGCATCCTCAAATATGCCTTTGAACTCGCCAATCGCCGTCCGAAGAAACACCTGACCTCGGCGACCAAGTCGAACGGCATGTCGATCAGCATGCCCTACTGGGACGAGCGCGTCGAAGCGATGGCCAAGCACTATCCGCAGGTGCGCTGGGACAAGTACCACATCGACATCCTGACCGCCCGCTTCGTCCTCAGCCCCGATCGTTTCGACGTCGTCGTCGCCTCGAACCTGTTCGGCGACATCCTCTCCGACCTCGGCCCGGCCTGCGCCGGCACCATCGGCATCGCCCCCTCGGCCAATATGAATCCGGAGCGCACCTTCCCCTCGCTGTTCGAACCGGTGCACGGATCGGCGCCTGACATTTATGGTCAGAACATCGCCAACCCGATCGCCATGATCTGGTCAGCCGCGATGATGCTCGACTTCCTCGGCAACGGCGATGTCCGCCACGTTGCCGCCCATGACGCCATCGTCGCCGCGATCGAGAAGGTACTCGTCGAAGGCCCGGTCACGCCCGACCTCGGCGGCAAGGCCCGCACACCCGACGTCGGCAAGGCGATCGAAGCCGCACTCGCCTGACGCGCAGGAGACAGCACAACAAGAATGCCGGAACCGGCCCGCCCAGGGCCTGATTCCGGCATTGTCATTCAAGCCCGCCGGCGCGATGCCGGCGGTATCGGATCAGACCAGTCCGAGGCTTTCCTCGATACCGAGATGAACGTTCATCGACTGCACGGCAGCACCTGACGCGCCCTTGCCCAAGTTGTCGAGACGCGCGACGACGAGCATGCGTTCGTCGTTGCCAAAAACGAAGAGATCGACGCGGTTGGTATCGTTGTTGGCTTCGACGTTGAAGAAACCGCCGTCGGTATTGGCGTCGAGATCGACCGGCGCAACACGGACGAAGGCCTCGCCGGCGTAGTAATCGGCAAGGATCTGGCGGATATCGGCGGTCGTCGCCTTGCGTGTGAATTGCTGCGGATGCAGATAGGCCGTGACCGCCAACCCCTTGTAGAACGGTCCGACGATCGGCTGGAAGATCGGCGCGACCGAGAGTCCGGTATGCGCGCACATCTCCGGCAGATGTTTGTGCGTCAGGCCAAGGGCATACGGGCGCGGCGCGTCGATACGCTGCGGACTCAGGTAATGCTCGATCATCTTCTTGCCGCCGCCCGAGTAGCCGGTGATCGAATTGGCCGCAATCTGCGTGTCGGCCGGCAGCAGGCCGGCAGCGACGAGCGGCCGCATCGCCAGAATGAAGGCGGTGGCATGACATCCGGGATTGGCGATACGCTTGCTGGCGCGGATCTTGTCGCGCTGATCGGCCGCCAGTTCAGGCAGGCCGAACGCCCAGGCGGGATTGACGCGATGCGCCGTCGACGCATCGATGATGCAGGTTGCGGGATTCTCGACGAGCGCCACCGCCTCGCGCGCGGCATCGTCCGGCAGGCAGAGGAAGGTCACCTGGGAGGCGTTGATCAGGCGCTTGCGCTCAGCCAGATCCTTGCGTTTGTCGGCATCGATCCGGAGGACCTCGATATCGTCGCGCTTGGCCAGATACTCGTTGATCTGCAGACCGGTGGTGCCTTCCTGGCCGTCGACAAAAACTGTGTACGTCATGGGATTCCTGAACTGGGTTTATACCGGACGCCTATTATCCCACGAAGCCGACGGCATCGTCGGACCGGACGACCTCATTTCCGCGGCGGAAAACTCGACTCCCGCACCTGCAGCTTCGCCTCGCTGAATTGCGTCCGAACCGGCAGGTCCGGCTGTTCCATGCGCTGTGCCAGCAAGGTCGCCGCATACTTGCCGAGTTGCCGGGCGCCGATCGACATCGTCGTCAGCGGCGGGCGCCAGTTGCACGCCGCCTCGACATCGTCGAAACCGACCACCGAGACGTCATACCCCGGCGACAGCCCGAGTTCGTAAAGCCCCAGCGTCGCGCCGAAAGCGATGATGTCATTGAAACAAACCAGACCGGTCGTTTCCCGCGAGTCGGCAAGAATGGTCTTGGCCGCCTGCGCGGCGGCGCCGTAGGTATGCCGGCAGGTAATCATCGGCATCGATGCCGGCGAGAATCCACGCCGTTCGATTGCATCGCAAAACCCCATATAGCGTTCCCGGTTGACCGACGGAGAGATCAGGCTGCCGAGAAAGGCAATTTGCCGATGCCCCAGTTGCAGCAAGTGATCGGCCGCCTGGCGCGCACCCAGCCGGTTATTGATACCGGCATAATCGAAGGGCGCGCCGTCGATCATGCGCAGGACCTGCACCAGCGGAATGTTCTCGCGCCGATACGGTTCCAGCACCGACGTCGGCGTTCCCGAAACGGTGCTGATGATCAGCCCGTCGACACGCATTTCCAGCAGGCGCTGAAGAAAATGCGACTGGCGCTCGAACAGTTCGTTGGTATCGGCGACGAATACGACCTTGCCGAGCGGATCGAGGACTTCCTCGAGCCCGGATAGCAATTCTGCATAGACCGGATTGGAAATATCCGGAATGATCAAGCCGACGGTATTGGTCTGCGACGAACGCAGGTTCGCGGCATTGCGGTTATAGACGTAGCCTGCCTCCTGCATCGCCGCTTCGACCTTTTTCCGCGTCTTGTCGGCAACCAGCGGACTACCGCGGCAGACGAGCGACACGGTGGCGCGCGATACGCCGGCGATCAGGGCGACATCCTTGAGCGTGGTCACAAAAGGCTCCGGTTACAAAGGGGGCAACAGCTTCCCATGATATACGAGACGCCTGCGGGTTCGCAGGCGTGCGCAACTGACGTGCATGATCGCATGCAAAGCGAATACGTTGAATACGCAGAATCCGTACTAACGATCACGAATGCGGTTCGCGCAGCAGACATTCGTAGAACCTCCTGCCGACACTTCCCCATGCCGCGACGACGGCGATGGCCAGTGAAAAAATGAATGCCGCTTGACAAGGCGAGCAATGAAACCTAATCTTTCGCAAAAATTTGGATCGATCTAATTTTAAATTTGGATCGATCTAAAGATAAGGCAAAACCGTTGGATTTTCACTCTGTCGGAGAACATTGAATGAACAATGCCGAAACCCTCGACCGCCGCGCTTTGCGAAAAGCGGCACCGGTCGTCGGAATCACCGAACCTGGCTATGCGGACCACAGTGTCGAAGCCGGAATCCTGAAGTCGATCGGCGCCGAAGTGCGACTTCTGCGCTGGGAGGGCAAGCGCGACAAGCTCCTGGACATGCTGCCGGAACTTGATGTCATCATGATCCGCGACCTGCCCTTGCTCGACCGTGAAGCCATCGCCGCCCTGCCCGCCGGTGCCGGCATCGTCCGCTACGGCGTCGGCGTCGACAACATCGATCTCGACGCCGCCCGGCAACGTGGCATCCCGGTCGCCAACGTCCCCGACTACGGCGCCGACGTCGAAGTCGCCGATCACGCCGCCGCTCTGACGCTGGCACTGGTCCGCCGGGTCGTCTCGCGTGCGCGCCAGGTCGATAACCTCAAATGGAATATCGCGCAACAGGAACCGATTTACCGAATCGCCGGATCGACGCTCGGCCTCGTCGGTTTCGGCAAGATCGCCCGCGCCTATCTGGCACGGATGCGCGCCTTCGGCGTCGATGACGTGCTTGTCTACGACCCCTATGTCAGCGACGACTACCTTGCCCAGTACCACGCCCGCCCGGCGAGCTTCGCCGAGATCTGCGGCAAGGCACAGATTATCTCGCTGCATGCGCCGGCGACGGCGGAAACCCGCCACCTCGTCAATGCCGACACGCTGGCCCTGATGAACAAGCGAACCTGCCTGATCAACACCTCGCGCGGAGGGCTGGTCGACACCGACGCACTGGCGGCAGCACTCAAGGATGACAAGATTTTCGGCGCCGCGCTGGACGTGCTCGAACAGGAACCCATCGGCGAAAACTGCCCACTGCGCGGCCTCCCGAACGTCATACTTACCGACCATACCGGCTGGTATTCGGAAGCCAGCGTGCGATCGATTCAGGAAAAAGCGGCGCTGGCCGCCTGCGAGATCCTGACGACTGGCGTTCCGACCCATTGGGTCAATCGCTGGTAATCCCCAGACAATGCGCAGCCAACAACGAAGGCATTGGCATACATAAACCGTCTCACCCACCTTTGTCGCACCTTGATCAACCAATCGTCACCCCAGAAGTGGCCCAAACAGGAGGAATCAACATGAAGGCGTTTTCACTGAAAACGATGAGTAAAGTGCTGGTTGCAGCGGCAGGTTTGAGCCTCTGCGCCACGGCATTCGCGCAGCAGGTCGTCGGCAAGCTCGGACATTCGATGCCGCCGGAGCATCCGCAAGCCGTGGCCATGAACAAGTTCTCCGAACTCGTCGGCAAGTACACCGACAACCGTGTCAAGATCCAGGTCTTCCCGAGCGCCTCGCTCGGCAGCGACGACAAGATGCTGCAAGCGACGCAGGCCGGCACGCAGGAAATGTACTACGGCGCATTCGCCGCCATCGCCGGCAACGTCCGCGAACTCGGCATCTTCGACTTCCCCTTCCTCTTCCAGAACCACAAGGAAGTTGACGCCGTCATGTGGGGACGGATGGGCCAGAAGATCTTCGACAAGATGGCGCCGACGGGACTGATCGGCCTGGGCTGGACCGAAGCCGGATTCCGTAACCTCACCAACAGCAAGCGCCCGGTCAAGACCGCCGCCGACATCGAGGGGCTGAAGCTGCGCGTCATGCCGAACAAGGTCGCGCTCGACACCTGGAAAGCCCTGGGTGCCAACCCGCAGGCAATGGCCTTCTCGGAAGTGTTCACCGCTCTTGAAATCAAGGCGATCGACGGCGAGGAAAATCCTCTGATCCTGATCTTCACCAACAAGTTCCACGAGGTCAATAAGTACATCAGCATTACCAACCACGTTTATACGCCCTGCGGCATCGTCGCCAACAAGAAGTTCTGGGACAAGGTGAGCCCGCAGGATCAGGACGCCATGCGGCGCGCCGGCCGCGAAGCCGTCAAGTTCCATCGCGACCTGATGGACGAAGCCAACAAGGATGTCGTCGCCAAACTCAAGGCCGCCGGCGCTCAGGTTGACGTCATGCCGCCCGAGGAAATCAAGAAACTCCGCGAGAAGACCAAGTCGGTCATCGACAACTACACCAAGCAGATCGGCGAGGAATTCGTCCAGGAGTTCTACGCCGAAATCGAAAAGGTGCGCAACGGCAAGTAAATCACCACCGCATACGGGGAACGACTTGAAAGAGTCCTTCCCCATTTTTTTGTCCGTCAGTTGGGGCCGGACGGCCTCGATCGCACCGGCACATAAGGAGGTCGCATGAAGGAAGGTTTGCACGCGGTGAGAAGTGGCTTCTACCGTTTGCTGGAAGTGATACTGGTGATCAGCATGGTGGTGATGTTCGTGCTGGTGTTCTTGAACGTGATGCTGCGGATTTTTTTCAACACGGGCATCGATTTTGCCGAGGAGATTCCGCGCTTTGCCTTCATCTGGATGACCTTTGTCGGTGCGGTGATCGGGATGAACAAGCACACGCACCTGGGGGTGGATATGGTGGTGGCGGCCTTGCCGGTATTCGGGCGCAAGGTGTGCTGGGGCATCAGCCAGGCGATCATGACGGTGTGCAGCCTGTACATGCTGTACGGGACGTGGATGCAGCACGAGATCATTGCGTCGAATGCGTCGCCGGTGCTGCAGTTGAGCATGCTGTGGGTCTATGGCGTGAGCTACCTGACGGGGACGGCGATCACCATCATCTGTCTGTCGAACATTGTGCGTTTGCTGCTCGGGCAGGTCGATGAGAGCGAGTTGATCGACGTGCAGGAAGAGGGCATGGAAGAAGCGCACGAGATCGAGAAGGAAATGGCCGAACACGCGAGCCACGGGGGGAACAAGGCATGACCGTATTAGTCTTCATTACATCGCTGCTCGGGTTGATGGCGCTGGGCATGCCGGTGGCGTTCGCGCTGGTCGGCTGCGGCCTGTGCATGATGTACTTCATGGGCATGACGGATCCGCAGATCGTCATCCAGAACATGTGGGACGGGGCGAACAGTTTCCCGTTGCTGGCAGTGCCGTTCTTCATGCTGGCGGGCGAGCTGATGAATGCCGGCGGAATGACGCGGCGGATCATCACGATGGCGATGGCCTGGGTGGGTCACATCCGTGGCGGCCTCGGTTATGTCGCGGTCATGGCGGCGGTGATCATGGCGGCCTTGTCGGGGTCGGCGGTGGCCGACACGGCAGCGCTGGCCTCGGTGCTGGTGCCGCTGATGCGCAATGCCGGCTACAACGTCAATCGTTCGTGCGGGCTGATCGCTTGCGGCGGCATCATCGCGCCGATCATTCCGCCGTCGATCGGCTTCATCCTGTATGGCGTGACCGGCGGGGTGTCGATCACCAAGCTGTTCATTGCCGGGATTGTGCCGGGTGTGCTGATGGGGCTGTCGATCATGATCGCCTGGTGGTGGTGCACGAAGCATGACGAGATGCGCGTCGAGGCGAAGACGAGCATGAAGGTGAAGCTGGAAGAGACGCGCAAGGCGGCGTGGGCACTGGTGCTGCCGATCGTCATTGTCGGCGGTCTGAAGATCGGCGTTTTCACGCCGACCGAGGCCGCGGTGATTGCGGCGGCCTATTCGCTCTTCGTCGGCGTGGTGATCTATCGCGAGATCAAGATTCCGCAGCTTTTCGGTTTGTTCCTGCGGGCGTCGGAGACGACGGCGGTAATCATGTTCCTGGTGTCGGCGGCGGGGGTATCGGCGTGGCTGATCACGGCGGCGGACATTCCGGGACAGCTGGCGCAGATGGTCGAGCCGTTCATGGACAACAAGATGCTGCTGACCTTCGTGCTGATGCTGCTGGTCTTGGTGGTCGGGACGGCGCTGGACATGACACCGACGATCCTGATCATGACGCCGGTGTTGATGCCGGTGTTGAAGCAGGCAGGGATCGATCCGGTCTATTTCGGTGTGCTGTTCATGATCAACAACGCGATCGGACTGGTGACGCCGCCGGTGGGGACGGTGCTCAACGTCGTCTGCGGCGTGGCACGGATTCCGATGAGCGGGGCGATCAAGGGTGTGGTGCCGTTCATGATCGCGCAGACGGTGGTGCTCTTCCTCCTCGTCTTCGTGCCCGAACTCGTCACCTTGCCGCTCAAGTGGATGACGGCGCGCTGAGCGTTCGAATCAATGGGCATACGAGCGCTGGCCGGCATTGCCGAACACAAAAGGACTGCAGTCGCGCAATATGACATCGATGCGAATCGATGAAATGAAGCGGGCTGCAGTCGGCCGGATTCTCGTCTCCGTCCAGGCGTACTTCTCGTGCTGTCTTCCCGCCTGGACGTTGTTTATTGCCTCGCACGATGGGCGATATTCCAGCATGTTAACGCAGCGACTCCAAATCAGCCGCTACTCGCGTCATCGCACTATCCCAATCGCCAACCGTCTGTTGGCGATATAGGCGAACTGTCGAATACCAAGGGCTATCGTTTCTATCCGGCAACCATCGCCAGTCGGGTACGCAAGGCAGCAGTATCCACGTCGGCTTACCCAAAGCCCAGGCCGGATGCACAACACTGGTACCAAAGCCTTTTCAGCCCTTCTGCTGCGGCGTATTTGACGCGTTGCCAACGAGCGCCAGTAGTTCCCCCCGACTCCAATACTTGGCACGCGCTTCTTTGACCCAATTACTTGAAGCACGGTCGCCGCCCGGACATTCCAGAGGAGTATAGAGATCAAGGGCAGTGGCAAAACCCGGTTTAACTAACGGGGCACGGATTCAGGGCAAAAAAAGGCGGGCGTAACGACGCAGGGGGTGGCGAGGTATGGTTGCGCGCGCAAAAAAAGGCAACGCTCAAATTTGTCGTGATGACCGATTGCACGTCGCCCGATCAAGAGGTCGGCAGCACAAAAACAAAAACGCCATGAAAATCATGGCGTTATTTGCTTTTTGCTGGCGGAGACGGAGGGATTCGAACCCTCGATTCAGGTTTTGCCCGAATGCTCCCTTAGCAGGGGAGTGCCTTCGACCTCTCGGCCACGTCTCCGGAAGGGCGCGATGATAGCCGGTATCGCGCCCCCGGTCAAACGAAAATCGGCTATTCCTTGTCCAGCCCGAAAACCTTGTGCAGCACCCG
Source organism: Propionivibrio dicarboxylicus (assembly GCF_900099695.1). Taxonomy (GTDB): domain Bacteria; phylum Pseudomonadota; class Gammaproteobacteria; order Burkholderiales; family Rhodocyclaceae; genus Propionivibrio; species Propionivibrio dicarboxylicus. The sequence continues at coordinate 191,550 of NZ_FNCY01000007.1, forward strand.
AACCGCCAATTCCAGATACTTCTCTTCGATCACCACCGAAATCTTGATTTCCGAGGTCGAGATCATCTGGATGTTGATGCCTTCGGCACCGAGCGCGCGGAACATTTTGCTGGCGATGCCCGGATGCGAACGCATACCGACGCCAACCGCCGAAACCTTACAGGTCTTGCTGTCGCCAACAACGCCGCGCGCCTTCATTTCGACCGCGCTCGTCTCGAGAATGCTCTTCGCCTTGTTGAAATCGCCGCGATTGACTGTAAACGAGAAATCGGTCAGCCCTTCCTGGCTGACGTTCTGGATAATCATATCGACATCGATATTGGCTTCCGCAATCGGTCCCAGAATCTTGAAGGCAACGCCGGGCAGGTCCGGCACGCCAAGAATGGTCAGCTTGGCTTCGTCGCGGTTAAAGGCGATGCCTGAGATGATCGGTTGTTCCATGCTTTTCTCTTCCTCAACGGTAATCAGAGTGCCTTCGCCTTCATCCTCGAAACTCGAAAGCACGCGCAGTTTGACCTTGTATTTTCCGGCGAATTCGACGGAACGGATTTGCAACACCTTGGACCCCAGGCTCGCCATCTCCAACATTTCCTCGAAGGTGATGGTATCGAGTTTGCGCGCTTCCGGAACGACGCGCGGGTCGGTCGTATAGACGCCATCGACATCGGTATAGATCTGGCATTCATCCGCCTTAAGAGCGGCAGCAAGCGCCACGGCAGAGGTGTCGGAACCGCCGCGTCCGAGCGTCGTAATATTGCCGTCTTCATCGGCCCCCTGGAAACCCGCCACGACGACAACATTTCCGGCAGCCAGATCGCGACGAATTCTTTGATCGTCGATCTTCAGGATCCGCGCCTTGGTATACGTGCTATCCGTCAGCACCTTGACCTGCGGTCCGGTATAGCTCTTGGCCTTGAGGCCGCATTCATGCAAAGCCATCGACAACAGCGCGATCGTCACCTGCTCGCCCGTCGATGCAATCACGTCCAACTCCCGCGGCGACGGCGCCGCCGAAACCTCTTTCGCCAGCCCGATCAGCCGGTTGGTCTCCCCCGACATCGCCGACGGCACGACCACGATGTCATGGCCCTGCGCTTTCCAGCGGGCAATGCGCTTGGCCACATTCTTGATGCGCTCGGCCGAACCGACCGAGGTCCCTCCGAACTTCTGAACTATCAGCGCCATTCCTAATCCAGTGTGTTGGTCTTGAAAGGTTGCCATTCTACCCTATTACCAAGCTGAATATACAGGGCAAATCCCCATTTCAGGGGTATCCGACAGGCGCCGGATCCGAGTCACCCGTCATGCCACTTGCAAGCAACCAGCACAGTATCCTATACTGCTCGACGCTATTACTAAAGTAATACAAAATAGGACAACATCAACCAGCCTCCGGTTGGACTAAACTCACTCACAATCCATGAACGGTGAGAGATCACCAAGAGAAAGGATGCCATGAGCAACACTAAAGCAACAGAAACGATCGAGCCGCGCGAGATTCGTCGCAAACTGGGCCTGAACCAACAACAGTTCTGGTCGCAACTCGGCGTGACGCAGAGCGGCGGTTCTCGTTACGAGAGCGGTCGCAACATGCCGAGGCCGGTGCGCGAGTTGCTCCGTCTCGTGCACGTCGAGCAGATCGATCTTCAGCGCGTCAAGCGCGACGACATGGACGTCATCGCGTATCTGAAGAGCCAGGACGCGGCGCTCTACAAGACACTCAAGAAATCAGCCAAAGCCTGGAAAAAAGGCGCCTGAGCGTCAGCTCTCCGGCTCAGGGACTGACCGTCACGCGAATTCCAAGCGCTTCGATCCGGTCGGCAAAACACCGGAGACGTTCCGGCGCGAGAGATGAAAGACGCGGCGCTTCGGGCTGAAGGGAAGGGCGTGCCAAACCGTAGAGGTGCACGCCCTTTATTTTGTTCTCAAGCGACGCCAGAAAGCCCAGATAGGCCTGCTGTTCGGCTTCATCCGCTTCCTCGCCATCCATCGCGAACCAACAGGTCTGCACCCAGGTATCGGCGAGTTCGGCGCATTGCAACAAGGCCTTTCGCGTTTTCTCGGGCGAAAAAGCAACCTGGTTGATACGCGCAACCCCCGCTTCGCTCGCCCGATCGAGCTTGAACCACACCTCGCCGCGCAAAGCGCCAATGCGCCGCACCCCTTCGCGCACCGCCGGTCGATGCATCAGACTGCCGTTGGTGATGAGACGGACAGTCAGCGCATCCGCCAGGGAAAACTCCCGCAGCACGCGCTCAACGCAGACTACCGCCTCGGCAAAGCCGTCGGCACTCGTCGGCTCACCATTACCGGAGAACGCCACATCGACAAGACGCCGCATCTCGGGCGGCACTTCGCGCGTCAAATAATCGCCGGTACAGACCTGTTCGACGAATCCGCGCAGCTCGGCCTCCAATACCGCCAGATCGACGGCTGGCGGTCCGCCGCGCTTCAGGTCGGGCACCTGGCAATAGACGCAGGCCCAATTGCAGGCATTGTTGGGATTGAGATTGATGCCGATCGATACGCCACCCGCACGACGCGAAATCACCGGATAGACATAGGTCAACCCGACACGGTCACGGCGATGATCATCGATCGTCAACATAAAAACTCCGTCAAGAAAGGGCTCAATCCCCAATGATATAATTGCAGACTGCTCAGCACCCGGTTTTCTTCCATGTTCATCACTCGCCGTCTGGAATTCGACGCCGGACACCGCATCCCCGACCACAAAAGCCAGTGCCGACATCTGCACGGGCATCGCTATGCCATCGAAATCACGCTGGGCGGCGATATCATCCAGCAGGCCGGCAATGCGGCCAATGGCATGGTCATGGATTTTTCCGAGGTCAAGGCGCTCGCCAAGACCCACCTCGTCGACCTCTGGGACCATGCATTCCTGGCCTTTGCCGGCGACACGGCCATCGTCGAGTTCCTCGGCTCTCTCCCCGGACACAAGACGGTGATCCTCGATTGCGTCCCCACCGCCGAGAACCTTGCGGAGAAGGCTTTCGCCATTCTCGACGCAGTCTATCGCGACTCCTTCGGCAATCACCTGCATCTCGAACGCATTCGTCTTTACGAAACGCCCAACTGCTGGGCGGACGCCGTCCGCAAAGCGCCGATAGCCTAGAGCGCGTCGTTCGGCGTTTTCTCGACCGCGTCGATCACCGGTCGGATGTGTTTGTCGTAATCGGCGATCGCCGCGCCATACACCTCCTGCATCAACGCCCCCAACTTCGTCGCCAGTTCCGGGCAGTGGGTCTGCATCCATTCGAAGCGCGCGATATCGGTACGCACCGTGCAATTCCAGCACTCGAGCGAGTCCGGCAAACCCTGACGATACTGCGACGGAAGCGCGACGCCAGCCTCCCGGCAATACGCCAGCACTTCCGCCGACGTCCAGGCATCGATCGGAGCCACCAGGCGTTCGCACGGAAACGGCCTCAGCATGCGCGGAAACGAAGTTTTCTGATTGTGCAGATCTTCCGCCGTCTGGCCATGGAAGACCAGATCAGCGTCATAGCGCTTGATATAGTTCGCCAGCGGCCGATATTGCAGATCCTTGCAGCAATAGCCATTCGACTGGATCAACACACCCGGATTCTTCTCGTGCGGCCGATGGCGCACCGGAATCAGCGCGGAAGGCAGACCTTTCCGGGCGAAGTACTTTGCCTGATCGGAGACAAGCTCGACATGGTCCCAACCAGCCAGTTGCTCGCGGACAAATTCGACCATGTGCGGAAACGTTTCGCTGGTCCGCGCCCAGGCGATGTGCAAGCGATCCCGATAAGGGCGACATAGGTGCAGCAGCAGCAACGAATCCTTGCCACCCGACAGCGTCAATACCGGCCGCGATGCCGTTGCCATCGCGCTGTCGATGATTCTCTGCGTTTCCTCAAGCTTGCTCACTTCACCCTCTCCGCTACCATCCAACGGGGCGCCCCCGTCACAGATACTGCCGCACGTCTTCCCGCGCGGCGCCACTGCCATCGTGGCCTTGGAGAATACCACAGTGTTTTTTTGCCAAGGCACCTCACGCCTGGCATGACGACGCCGTCCGCGTTACGATAGCCGGCTCATTCCCCGACGCGACGGAGCGACTATGAAACAAGCATCAACAGCACTGCGCCTGGCCATCCTGCTCTGCGTCTTCTCGGCGCTGGCAGAGGCGGCGCCGGCAGCCTGGTATCGCTGGCGCAGCCCGGAAGCTGACCGCGACATCTGTGCGCAGGTCATGCCCGGCCCCGGCTGGATCATCGTCAAAGGCCCCTACGAGGACGCCCATTGCAAGAAGCCGGGCAAGCCGGGCGACGCCTGGAAATAGACGGCCATCGGAATAAGCGCCTGAGCGCAATTGCCGCCATGGTCTTCACTGACACCGTTTCCGGCGCGCACAAATACCCGCCAAAGCGGGAGATATCTTCTTGAGCATCAATAGACCCAACGAGCAAGCCGCGCAAAAGCACACCGCCGACGCGGCCTGCCTGCGGGGCATCCGCGCGCTTGAGAATGAAGACGAAACAGCCGCGCTGCACGCATTCAAGGAAGCGCTGACGCTCGACCCGCAACATCCGGACGCCAACGCCAATCTCGGCTACCTCCACTACAACCGCGGCGACGTCATCGACGCCGAAATCCATCTTCGCCAGGCCATCGAACTGTCGCCGCAGTGCGCCGAAGCCCACCTGAATCTCGGCGCACTACTGACCACGTCGAAGCGCTACGGCGAGGCTGAAGCTGTCTGCCAGCAAGCGATTGCCTGCCGCCCCTTGTCGCCCCAGGCCTGGTCGAATCTGGGGGTGCTGTATGCGCGCCAGAAACGCGAGGCCGAGGCAGAACAGTGCTACCGCACGGCAATGAGCATCGACGCCGATCATCTCGCCTCGCGCTTCAACCTGAGCTACCTGCTGCTGCGCCACGGACATTACGAAGAAGGCTGGTCGTGTCTCGAAGCCCGCCGCTGGTACGCGCCACTCGAGGACAAGCTTCTCTGCCCGCGCTGGCACGGCGAACCGCTGCAAGGAAAATCACTGCTGATCGTGTACGAGGCTGGTCATGGCGACATGATCCAGTTCGTGCGCTATGCCCAAGCGCTACGCCAGCAAGCCCCGACATCGATCGACCTGCTCTGCCATCCGGCGCTGAAGTCGCTGTTTTCGGTGCAATGCGCTATCGACCGGGTCCATGCCTTCAACGAAGACATCCCCGTTCGCGAGTGGGACTACTGGTCGCCGCCGCTGAGCCTGCCCTATTACTGCCGCACGCGTCTCGACAACATTCCCGACACGATTCCCTATCTCAGGGCCTCCGCCGAAAAAGTGGCCGCATGGGCACCCCGTATCCCCGGCGAGGGCTTCCGTGTCGGCCTGGTGTGGAAGGGCAGCACAGGCTTCGAGAACGATGCCGACCGTTCGCTGCCCGCGCTCGACCTGCTCGTCCCGCTCGGCGGCATCGACGCGGTCCGCTTCATCGGATTGCAGAAGGGCGCCGGCGAGAACGAAGTCCCGTCATCGGCCTCGCGTGCCCTCGACCTGATCAATCTCGGTCCGCTGCTACAGGATTTTTCAGATACGGCCGCGATCGTCAGCCAACTCGATCTCGTTATCAGCGTCGATACCGCCGTCGCCCACCTCGCTGGCGCCCTCGGCGTGCGGAGTTGGATCCTGCTCCCCGATCACATGACCGACTGGCGCTGGCTCACCGATCGCGACGACTCGCCCTGGTATCCGGGCGTTGTGCGACTGTTCCGGCAAACGACCGCAGGCCGTTGGGAAGACGTTGTCATTCGCCTGCACAGTGCGTTGAGTGAACTGGCGGCGGATTTAGCGGCCCGAAACTGAAACAAGGCCGACGCAAAAACGGCAGCTTTTCCTGCATTTACACGTTCAAGGCCAAAAGATTTTTCCGTGTCGGGCGTTATCCCTGATGACATTTCATCAGGAGCCCGCCATGACCACCGCCGTTAGCGCAGCTACCGTATCCACCACCTCATCGTCATCATCGTCTTCGGGCACCAGTTCCCAGATCGCCGCGATCCAGAAACAGATTACCGCGCTGCAAAAACAACTGACGGAGTTGAGCAAGAGTTCGTCGAAAGATGCCAGAGAACAGGCGCAGTTGATTCAAAGCCAGATCGTCGCGCTCGAGAACCGTCTCGCACAAGTCGAATCGGAGCAAGCGAAAGCAGCGAAGAATTCTGCCTCCACAAACGCCACCACAGCGACCGCTTCATCACAAGGCGCGACCACCTCAAGCGCCAAATCGACTGGAACGATCGGTAGCAACGTCGATATCTATGCTTGAAGGAATACCTAACCCGAGGTTTTAGCGGCGGCCTGCGTCGCTGTTCTCGGGCGACACGGTACGGTCTCCGATGCCCCAGTGGAAACAGACAAGCCGGCGATAGCAGAGCCAGTAGACAAGGGCGCAAAAAGCGAAGGATGCCATGAGGCAAGGGGTCCGTTCGTTGAACAAGACCGCCAGAGAAGCGGGAAGCGCCGCATAAACCCAGCAGATCGGTGAAACCGCAGCATTCTTCAAATACGCCGGCCAAGTCTTGAAATGCTTGCGAATGATGCGCGTCTTGACGAGGCTGTGCAGATGCAGGCGATCGGGATGGCCCGGATTGAGCGAGCGCTTGTAACGTCGCATCATGCTGAAAAGCACCTCCAGCACCGGATACCCGCAGGCTAACAGTGGAGCCCACTCGGAGACCGAGGGATTACGCATCGGCAGCATCACCGCCAACCAGGCCAGCAAGAAACCGAGCAAATAGGCGCCGCCATCCCCGAGAAACAGTTTGCCAAGCGGGAAATTGACCAGCAGAAAGCCCGAGAGGACAGCGATCAGCGACAGGCAGATCAAGGCGATCACACTATCCCCGACGTCGGCGGCAATAATGCCCAGCGCTGAGAGACAGATGATGACGCTACCCGCGGCCAAGCCGTTGAAGCCGTCGATGATATTGACCGAATTGGCCACCCCTGCCACCGCCACCATCGTAACCAAGACGGATATCGGGACGAATTTCAGCAGCGCATCGATGCCCCAGACATCTACTTCGGTCAGGCTGATGCCGGTCAGCGACCAGGCAAAAAAACCACTTGCCATCGTCGCCAGCAAGCGCGCGCGCACGCTCACGGACTTGGTCAGATCCTCGGCAAGACCGAAGAGGAAAGCGGGCATTCCGGCCAACAACATGAACCCAAAAGTTTCGGCAAACACGCTGGATGCAAACACCCAGACGGCGACCAGTCCGGCCAGGATGCCAACCCCTCCAACCCGCGGCGTCGCGCCGACATGGAATTTCTGCACGCCGTGATTGCAATCGAGCGTCATCCTGCCATGCCAACGTTGTGTCAAGACAATCAGCACGCAAATGGCGAGCGTGACGAAGAAACCTGCAATCGGCGCAACTTCTGTCATGTCATCTGATGCCGCAACAACCGGCAGGATATCCTGTAAAAATAGGCAAAATGATTAAACCACGCGAGCAGCGTCTGGTACAGTCAGACATTGATGACACTCTGCCTTTACAACGCATTTCCATCCGTCATCACAACATCGATCAAGCAGCACAACGGCACGATTTACTGAGTGACAGATCGACGCAGGCGGCGCTGCCTGAGCGACTGGCGCACAAAAACGAAGACCACGCCGACAAACAAGCCGCCCAAGGCGCCCAACGCCATCATCAAGGCACGTTTCGGCGACACGTAAGCATTCTCGTCGACGATTGCCGCCGGGTCGATGACCTTGAAGGCGAACTGTTCCTGCGTGTTGGCCATCATCATGGTCTTGATCTGGTTCTCCATCACGCGATAAATCGTTTGCTGCACATCGACAACCGGTGTTTTCTGCAATTCCTTTTCCAGATAACCGATGCTGAGACGCGTCTCGTCGATGGTTTTCTGTCTCAGGTTGGCGTTGGCCATCTTCACCAAATCATTGGCCCAGGCCACCGCCTGTTCGCGATCCTTCCAGGTGATCGTCAGCGTAATCAGATTGGTCTTCTTGTCGTGCGCGACAGCAAGGATTCTCTTCGAGAACAACTCGTAGGCTTTCCATAAGGTCGGCATTTTCTCAGGATCGGTGCTCAGCCACTTCTTGTTCGCCGCATCCCACTGCTTGGCATAAAAAATGGGCATCAAATCGTTATCTTTGATGAAGCCTTCGAGCAGGACACGTGACTTGAGATACGCAAGCGATGCGTCCTTGCTGCCCCCGCCACCGACACTCACCCCGGCCATTTCGGCCAAACCGCCGAGTTGTCCGGCGAGCGCGCCCATACCGCCACCACTCTTGCCCTCGTCGGCGAAGGTCGCAGTGACTTTCGCCTCGTACTTCGGCGTCATATAAAAGGCCAAGCCCGTAGCGAGGGAGAAAGACAAGGCGGCGAATAACGCAATGATCCACTTGTTCTGCACCAGCGTCATACCGAGTTCAAACAGATCGATCTCGTCGTCCATCTCCGCTTCGCTCACGCCCGTATTTTCCGAAGTCATACTGATTCATCCGTATTGAGTGCACCGTTCAAGCCCTGTGCATTGTATTGAAAAACGTCGTGCTCCAACATCCACGCCACTTCATCATCGCCAAGATCACTCAAGCGCGCGCGTCCAATCGCTCATGAACCTATCCGGGTTGGAATCGGCCACGATCGGATACAGGCGCTTGGCAACCGCGAGTCGCTGCCCGCCGTCCCGGGTCAAGGGCCGCCAGCCCATCGTCATTCTGTTGCGACTTGAGTACAAGGAAATGAGGTCCATCGGTATCGAGATGAAGATGCCTTTATCGAACGATCCCTCACCGAACTGCTCGGCCGGAACATTGGTCTTCGTCACGAAGGCGCCGATGACGACGCCGCTGTCGAACTGCCGCGCCAGCGCAAATGTTGCACCGCGATCTCCGGCAAGGTACTTGCCGACGCTCAACTGCGCCGTCATGTTGTAGAACGGCAATCGGTAGTAAAGATCGACATGTCCGGTATCGACCTGGTAATCACGAAAATCGAAGCGCTGGTCGTAGCCGCGCTGCTTGACGCGATTGATGTCGGCCCCGATCGCCCAAGGCTTGTCGAAAGGTCGGTAGAGCACCTCGCCGCCGACACCGCCGAACATTTCCTCGAAATAGCCGACGGAGGCGCGGCCGTACCAATCCGGTCGGAGATTGGTCAGATAGTCGGCGTGGAACTGCGAAAGACTCGTCTTCCCCTGCTTAAGGTATTTGACGATATCACTGCGCACGTGCGGCAAAACACTGTCCGATGGCAACTTCAAGGCATCGAGGTTATCCGCCAGATTCAGCGCTACACCACTGGTCACGCTTAAGTGGCGCGTCAGTTGCAGTTCATTGCTGCCGCGTACGTAAAGTTGGTAGAAATACTCGCCGTCCGGACCGCCAATCTGATGCTTCATTGCCGGCGCCCAGAACCAATTGGAATTCGGGTATGCGCCGGGAACATCCATCGGCTTTGCCTCGCGATCGGAACCCGGTCCGGCATAGCTCAGATGCATCGCTATCTCTTCCGGACTCCCCTCGTGACGCACCGCCTTTTCCAGATCTTGGCGCAACAAAGTGGCGCGCGCCGTTTCCAAACCGCTCTCGCGAGTGACATACGTCAACTCTTCGACACTGGCAGGAACGTTGTTCGCCATGATCCGCACCGCGCGACCCACTGCACGTGCGTTATTGCGGAAGGTCTCCTGGGAAGCCTCCACCACCGCCCGCTTCTCACTGATCTCAGTGGCACCGACACGGTAGCCCGACGCTGATAACGCGGCGACTAGCTTTGTCGACGTCTCCTGAGCCGACTGGCCGGCCGGCGTCAAGGTCGGATTGCCGCCGGCGCGATTGTGCGCGACCAACTCGGACAGATCTCGCGGCTTGACCGGTTGCGGCGACGGATCGACCTTTGGCATCCCGGATACCGCATGCAGGTTACTGTGCAGCGCAAGGCCGAACATCACGGTATTGCCTCGCTCGACGCCAAACGAGACATCGAGCCAGCGGCCATAGGAATAGGTCAACCCGACGTTGATCGGCGACGAGGCGACAATCGGCTGCCCGGTGGCATCGTTCCTGTAGTTGTTGCCGTCCAGCTCCAGCTTCGCCACCAAACCCTGAATCGGCGTCTGATACGCGACACCACCGATCAGCGACGCGCGCTCGCCACGAAAGTACTCGGCCGTCGACAACAATCCGCCTTGTCCAACCGTGGTTTGTCGCGTCTTGAAGCCGGACGACAACATTGTGAGCGGATTCTTCAACTGCCCGCGCGAACCGAGGTAACCCCAACCCAGCCCGAGGCTGACATCGAGATCGTAGTAGCGCCGGCTGGCGACCAGATACTCACCGGCGAATAACCCGGTCCCGCCGACGTCGCGAATGCCAAATGCGACCTGCGGCAGATATTCGGACTCCTTGAGCAGTTCGATCTTGAAATCGAAGCCTTTGTCCTTGTAGGTCTGGTTGCCGGAAAAACTCTCCGGTCCGTACAAGCGGTCGAGAATCGTCGTGTACCGTAGCACACCCTCGACGCCCGGCAGCGGCTGCATGGTCAACGCCTTGCGGATATAGGGCGAGGTGCGCGTGTAGGAAAAAGCAAAATCGCCTTCCGGGGCGAAGCGCGCCGTCGGCATCTGCAGAAGACCGATACCGCCCATATCCGAATAGGTCTCGAACAGCGGCATCGGCTCAACCTGCGCCGTCGCCCCGAACGACGCGAACAGGCACAGCACCGCCGCATATCGCCCACCGATACGCAAGGCGCCGAGTCGGGGCGCCTCCAGACGCCCCCGACAATCACGCGACATTCAGGACAATCCTGCCAGTCTTGTCTCTCCCGACTACTTCGAGATGACGCTGAGCGCCGCCGCCGACAAGGCCAAGTCCTTGGCGACCTGCAGGGACAGCAACATGAGATCGGTCGCGGTCGTCGGCAGTGCTTCGCGCGACACATAGATCGTGCTGCCCGGCGGCAACAACGTCGGCCGGAAATTCCAGGAGGAAATCTTGAGCGGTTCGGCATTGCCGTTGGGCAGAATGGCAAAAATCCGGTTTTCGTCAGCCAACTGCGACAAACCACCGACCGAGGCAATATAGTCTGCCGCCTTCTTGCCGCTGACGAACTGCACCGAGCCCGGATTCAGCACCTCGCCCATGACCAGGATCGACGACGGACGTCGCGGCACATGGATTTCGTCGCCAGGCTCCAGGAGGACATCGAGTTCCTTGCGTACCTGCAATACGGTCGGGTCGGCTTCGACCACCATGCGGCCGACCGGCTCCATCGTCCGCATCTGGTTAACGAGACTCATCATCACCGTTCCCGCCCCGGCATCGGCCGTCGCGGTCGTGCTGGCCGTCCGCATCCGCGTCATCCCCATCAGGATTGAATTCTGCAGATCGTAAGCCGCCTTCTGGTAGTACTGTCGCTTCTCTTCCTTGACGCTCTGGCGCAGGAAAACGGCGCCCTGCGGATAGGCTTGGGAGGTGATGCCGCCGGCCCGCGCGATCACTTCCGAGAGGCGTTCGCCACGGCGGATCTCAAAACTCCCGGGATGGGTGAACTCGCCGGAAAGACGAACGATACCGGTATCCATTTCCGAGAAACGCTTGCGCACCAGCACGAGATTCCCCGGCTCGAGCGCGGTCTGAGCCAGCGCCCCGAGCTTGACCATGGTTCTGTTGAAGGACGCCGACCCGGCCGCCACCGCCACCTGCCGCGAGACTTCGACACCCGACGGATCCGCCTCGCGAGTGAGACCACCGCGAGCACTCAGCGCCACATCGAGCGCGAGCCCTTCAGGAATCGGCAGAACCCCCGGCTGCTTGACTTCACCGCGCACGGTAATGACGTTCTCAAGCACGAAGGTCAGCAGACCCGGGGTCTGGAAGACCGCCGGACAGCTTGCGCTTCTGACCAGTCGCTTGGCTTGGGCATCCTGCCCGGAACTCAGGATTGCTGCCCGGAAACGCTCCGTGCCTTCGCGCCGGATGATATCCGACACTTCAACCAAACCTCCGCACCGAACCTGAGCTGTTTTGGGACCATTAATACTGCGAGCAGCGTCGACACCTGCGTTGGCATCCTGAAGTTTGGCGGGGTCGGAGAACCGGTTCGCAGTATTAAGGAGATCGCCTTGCACCAACCTGCGCGCATTCGCCTGGCCTTCAAGCACCTTGTTCGCTTCGCGATCTTCGAGAACGACGGGATTGTTGGCGTCGCCCTCCTCGGGCGGCAGACGCCCGACCAAAACGAACTGGACGTTTGCCGACGAGAGGAAATCAACATCGGCGAGACTTAACACGGTGACCCGGTCACCGGGTTCCAGCACTTCGGCCGTTTTACCGCGCACGATGTCGAGCAGATTGACCGACAATAAGCGCTTCGCGCCGGAAGCCGGGTCGATGCGTTCGATGATCGCCAACGGACGGTAGGCATCACGCTCCAGCACCTCAAACGACGGAATCAGCGCGGACAATTTCATGCCCTGCGTCCATTCGTAGTCGCCAGCACGCTCGACACTGCCGGCCAGCGTCACCGACTTGTCCCAGCGTGCGACGACCGACGGCACCGTCAGGATATCGCCATCGAGGAGCTCGAGCTTGCGTTGCGTCGGCGTCGCCAAGGCCATGTCGTGCACTTGTCGCTTGCCATCCTGGCCAATCCGGTCAAGCTTTGACCGCGCCGGAAAGGCGGTCGGCGACAAGCCGCCGGCAAGTGCGATCAGATCCTCGGCAGTCTTCTCGCCGGCCAGTTCATAGATTGCCGGACGCAGCACATCACCACCAATACCGACGCGCCGACCGACCGTCGGCACAAAAATCGTATCGCCCGACCGCAGGCGGATCGTGTTCTTCGTTCCGCCCTGCAGCAGCGCCTCATAGAGGTCGATACGGGTGACAACGGCGCCGTTACGCCGCACCTCGATCTTGCGCATCGAACCGCTCGGCTTGATGCCGCCGCCCACCAGCAAGGCATTGACCACCGTCGTCAAGGCATCGGTCGCGTAGGCCGCCGGATTGTTCACTTCGCCCATCAGGAAAATCTGGATCGAACGCAGCGACCCCATATTGACCGTCGCCTCGACGCCGATCTTGTGCGTACTGATCTGATCGAGCAAGGTCTTGGCCACCATCTCGTAAGTCATGCCCGCGACAGGCACTGGCCCGATACCTTGCAAAGTCACGGTGCCGGTACGCTCGACTGGCAGCAGATAAGTCCTGTTCTCTTTGCCGAACAGGCGCAGTTCGATCGTATCGCCAATACCGACAACATAATCGTTGGGCACGGGCATATCGCCCGCGGCGGCAAAAGGAATCACGCCTCCGGACAGAAACTGCTCACCGAACGGACGCAACCCACCGGCAGAAAATCCGACAATCGGCGCAGAAACAGAGGCCTTGACCGGCGCGCTGACGGGGTTTACCTGCCGATTCCTGGCACCAGCGCCAGACAATGGCACGGTCGCGGTATTGAATTTTTCCAGTTGATCCGCCTGCAACGCCTTCAGATCTGCAGCGCCCAGAGGATCCAACGCCTGCGCTAATACCAATGGACTAGCCAGCAGAACACAGGTCAGAAGCGCAGCAAACCACCGCTTATGGATTGACATAACGACTATCCGAAAATAAGTTGGAAAAAACGGAGCAACACGGAATACCATCGACAAAGCCGCGACACCGCAGCCCGCCAACACCGGTTTGTAAAACGCAGCCCGGGATTATACACTGCGCCCAAATTCACTTCCTAAAGACAATGCCATGAAAAGACGCCATTTCCTTGGCATACTGACTTCGGCTACTGCACTCGCCGCCTGCTCATCCAACAACGTGTCATTGAAGACACTGCGAGAAGTTTATGACGCCCGTTTCGGCAAGGCATCGTCGTTCGATCCAGAATTGCCCGACACACTCCCTTATGCCTCAATTGCCGTCACTTTCAAGAACTGGAAAAAGCTATTGCTGATTCTTGGCAAAGTGGAGGGAGACGAACAGCACTGGATTTCAGAGGACCGCGGCGTCCTGGTCACGCGCTTTGGACGGATCATCAAAACCGTCGGCCTGCCGGAAGAGCTGCTCAAGACGGTCTTTCACTCACCGGACTTCTTCGAACGTACGCAACTGACCACGCCCAGCGCAGAATCGGCTCGCCGAAGCATCGATTTGTCGCCCGGAAACCGCTATGCCGTGATCGTCAATTCGACACTCACCCCCCTCGGCGATATGACGGCAATTCAGATCGGAAAACACATAAGACAGGTCCGCTGCTTTGAGGAAAACGGCGAAGCCACTGCCCTCTCATGGCGTTTCACCAACCGCTACTGGGCCGACGCCTCCGGTTTCGTCTGGAAAAGCGAACAACAGACTTCCCCCAACACCCCCATCATCACAATCGAAGTCGCCAAACCCTACGGAAACTAGGCATAAAAAAACCTCCGTTTCCGGAGGTTTTTTGCCCAACTGAAACTGGAACGATCAGTTCGTCGACGTAGAAGTAGAAGTAGAAGTAGAAGTCGTCGTGTTATTGTTGTTATTGCTCTGGCTAGTGGCCACTGCAACCGCAGCACCGATAGCCGCAGCCGCACCTATCCCAGCAGCAATGGCACCCGCTGTAATCCCGCCGACAGCCGCTGCACCCGCTGCCGCCGCACCCGCTGCTGCCGCACCGGCACCCGCCGCCGCACCCGCGCCCGCTGCACCAGCACCGGCAGCTCCTGCGCCGGCCCCCGCTGCACCAGCACCAGCACCAGCACCAGCACCAGCACCAGCACCAGCACCAGCACCAGCACCAGCACCGCCTGCACCAGCACCAGCGCCGCCAGCCCCGGCACCACCGCCCGCGCCCGTGCCCGTGCCAGCACCTGCACCAGCACCACCAGACCCGCTGGTAGCACCAGTCCCGGCGCCGCCTGCAGCCTGGCCAAACGCCACGTTAATCGATGACATCGCCAGCAATGCGGCGAACAGCGTGGATGCGACTTTTTTCATGGTAGTCTCTCGGAAGGAAAATTACTACGGCATACTATTACCCTGACGC
>NZ_FNCY01000003.1 GCF_900099695.1 Propionivibrio dicarboxylicus
TAAAGGTCGTCGCTGAATAAGCCGGGATCGACGCGGTAGACATAGAACGTTCCGCGATATTCGCTGACCTTGTAGAGGTTCTCGGATGGCCGGCAATCCTTAACCACCAGTTTCTTCGCTCCTCCCTTGTTGATTGCCGACAGATTTGTCTGGAATCCCTGAGGGACAGGAACGCGACTGAAGTCCGCGCGAGGAATCAGTGTGTAGTCGTGCGTGACGACCGAAGAGACGTCCTCTGGCACGACATCGACGATGCGGGAGTCGTGGCTGACTTGGCGAGCCTGTCCGTCGATGACAACAAGTTTGGGTTTGGCCATGATGATTCCTCCTGTAAGGGACGTGATGGGCGAAAGATCCGCGAGTGTCGTGATGGCGAAGCGAACTCGCCATGCGTCAAACAACACGCGATCAAATCGAAATGGGGCGTATTTGCCTTGAGATCAAATCTCTTGAAAACGACCGACAGGAGCTCTACGCGGGTAGAGATGGAACGAGCAGCACAACGGGGATATTGCGTCTGAGATTGGGGTGAAGCGGCAGGGCTTCATGGAAGACGCATCGAGGAAGAAACGCTTTGCCACCGATTCAGGCAAGAAGCCAGGAAAACGAACAGCAAAGGAAAAGCGATTGACCAACCATCGGGTCAATCTAAGACAGCGGAACAATACTCGGGACGAGTATGACGCTGAACTGTATGCCGTGTCTTGAGCACAGCGGAGGGGTGACAACAAAACAGGAACAACGCAGCCACGCCGCATTCTTCTTTCTAGTGGGGCTAATTACTATTCCTGGCCGTAAATATTTGTTATTGTGAGAATTAACTGGACACAGGGAGGACATATGAATAATTCGTCTCATGTATTCGATACGGCCACGGGGGAAGATAACTCGCCGGAGACGCTCGACCAACTGAAGATGCAAAAGCAGTTTCAAAGAGAAAGATCGATCGGCATCAGGAAAATCGAGCGATTCGTTTCCAAAAAAAGTAAAGGGAAAGGCTCCCTTGAATTTCGCTCACGCGAGTTACTTGAACAAGCGATCCTGACACTCTTATTGGGTGATAAGCCGAAAGAAAATGAAACGATTGGGGATCTAAGAACGCATCTGCGCGAAAATATTCTCGCTCCGGTACAAACCGCTCTCAAAGAATTGCTTGAGCCCAAACGCGGCAAGCCGAGCAATCTTCGAACATTCTGGTCCCTTCTCGAATTGCCGGAGCAGAGCAATCAGGAGCAGTCATCGCCGGGGCAGAGCAATCAGGTTAAGTTGTCGCCCGAGCAGATTCAGTTTTCTGCATTTACGGAGATTGTTTTCCTGGGAACACTCAATGAAATGCTTGTGAGTGTCATGACGACGCAAAGTGACTCCGGAACTGACAATGAAGGCTTCTCCGCCGATCTCGATGATTCCGGCAATGACGAAGACAACGACGCTATCGATTCAAAATCGGCTCTTGACTCCGGTACTGATTGGCCTTGGATGCCAGAACGACAGCTTTACCAGAGAGTTTGGCAATCCTTCTTGCTCAACATGATTGACTGGCTCTCTCAGGGCGAGGTACGGATCCCCACGTGGTTAATGGATTCCGGAAAAGCCAATGCCAGTGGGAACGGCGATTTCCTTGATATTGATTTCGAGTCCCGGCTGGAAAAGGCATTTGAAAACGCCTTGCAAGCCCCTGTTCGTCCGCGTGAACACAAACGCCCCTCCGCTCTTGCGAAAGCACGTGCCATATCGCTTTCAACCGCGACTGAGGACGAACAGCCCCCCCTGGACCGAGTTGCCAAGCCATTCAGCGAGGCCGCAGAAGAGTTTTCGACGGCGCTCGTGAATCTGGTCGCATCCGTTGCACGAGAAGGGGATGGTAATTTTCCTTGGTTTGATCGTAGAACCCCCCCGATGCCGGACGGAGAGGTGATGTGGCAAAACCTGCGGGCATCTTGGGTGCCTACGCCATGGTTGCTAGATCGCATCAACAAAATATCCAACACACCGGAAATTTACTCGGTTCCGGTCAATGCGCCATTGATTGTCCCACCAAAAAAATGGGAAATGGGGGCCCTCCACCGGGGGGGGTACTACTTGAGGCGAGTCGGGTTCTACAAGTTTTATCTCAAGAACGACCGAATCCGCGATTTTCTTCAGATTTGTCGCACCCCGGAAATTAGCCCGGTACTTGATACAGTCAACCGAATTCAATCGACGCCATTTCGCATCAACCAACGGGTGTGGGCTGTCGTTGCCACGCTACTCTCTCGCGTCGATTTGCTCACGAAAAAGGGGAAACGAAAAGAACCACCGGCGTTGGGCTACGATGACTACCTCAAGACGAAATTTGCGCCGAAAGCGTTTGACGCCGAACAAAAGGAAAGAGGTGGAGATAGATTACGTTGGCGACTGACCAGGAACGTGGTCGAAGAGCTTGCCTGCCGAAATGAGAACAATGACGAAGGGAAGTCTTTCTATTTCGCTTATAACGCAGATACGCGTGGCCGACTTTACCCCATGGCTCAATGGCTCTCACCGCAAGGCGAAGACTTGTCGAAAGCATTGCTTGAGTTCGCAAACGGCAAAACAATTACAGCGCATGGTGCGGACTATCTCGCGGTGCATGGAAGCCAACAAGTTCGCTTCGAGCAAATCCTCCAAGACTTGGGAATCGAGGAAGAGCGACCGCTAACCCGTGATGAGCGGCTTGCCTGGATAAAAAAACAGGAGAAAAATATCCGCAACTTCGCGGCCAACCCACTTGAAAACCTGGGCTGGACGAAGGCTAAGAACCCCTATTCGTACCTTGCTTTTTGCTTTGCCTGGGCAGACTACCTTGACCACGGCCCCCAAGTCATCAGTCACCTTCCCGTCCACGTCGATGGCGTTTGCAATGGGCTACAACACATTGCAGCTCTGACAGGAGATCCAGTACTTATCTCGGCAACCAACCTGTTGCCAGGGCCTCCGCAGGATATATATCTACAAGTAAAAAAACTTGTGCAAAGCCAAATTGACAAGAAAGCGTCCGAAGATCTTTATGCATCCTTCGCTAGCGCGCACAGTTTGATAGATCGGGATATGGCAAAAGACGTTGTAATGATCATTCCGTACGGCGCAGGCGATTCCGGAACGATCAAGGCAATTTGTGAAAGTCTGCAAAAACGAATGTTTCCAAAAGAACGCGGTATCGTCAAACCCACGCAATTGGGAGAGACATTCAGTCAATTCCTGCTTGAGAATTTTGCTGAAAGCATGACAAAGGTGGTGGATGAGAATAACCGCAAAATAAACCCTTTGCTGATTCACCTGACTAAATTGGCAGAGTCTATTGCTTTGGCATTCAGCGCGCAATTGACGAAGAAATTCCCATCAATTGGAAAATTCAAGCGAGAACTTGTGTCATCTGCAAAGGCTGTTATTTGCAGTGGGCAGCCCATGTTGTGGCAGGCACCGTCTGGTCTGCCCGTGATTCAACGCGCTTTCAGAACGAGCAAGACCATTATTGATTGTCGCATCACCAGTCCGACGTTTGGATTTGTCGATTTAAGCGCAAAAAAATACGTAAAATTCCATAACCGCATAAAATTCACCGGGCAGCGAATCTCCAATGATGTTCATGAACGTTATCAGCAATCAGGAATACTGCCGAATTTTATTCACAGCATGGACAGCACCCATCTTGTTAAGACGATCCAACTTGCTACAGTTCGCGGCATAAGTGACTTTACGGTTATTCATGACTCCTTTGGCGTCCACGCTGCTGACTTGCCGGTCCTTTCCGAGTGTATTCGGGAAGCATTTATCAGCATGTACAATGGTTCAGCCAAGATGCGCACAGGCTCGGAGCCATCTCCTTTCACCAGATTCCTTCAATGGTGCGCTGTTTTAAGTATTGCTGCTCGTGCTCCATCTATACCAGTTGAACAGTTTAGGGACCATATCAAGCTCTCAGAGACCGAAAAGGCTATCTACAATATGGTCGCTGGTTGGGCGGGCAGGGACTCGGTTATAGCAAACCAATTGGCATGTGAAGCAACTACGCTGGCTGAAATTGTGAAAATAGCCACTCAAAAGAAATGGGAAAAAGAAAAAGGCGATGCGGCTAAGAACGGCGCCGAAGCCATCAAGAAAATCGATACGCAGATCGAAAAGGAGCAAGCTGAATTGCGGCGAGCAATTGACAAATTGATGATTTTTGCATCGGATAGAATTGACTTGGAATGGCCAAGTCAAAGCGCGCTACCGGATCTATCAACGTGCAAAGATTCTTTGTATTTCTTCGCATGATTGATGGGAAAGGGAGAGACTAACAACATCAAGAAATTTCTGGTATTTGCGTCTGACTACATCGAACTCGATTGGCCTGTTGGAGGGGATTTAATAGATCTTGCTCTACGCAATATCTCGACGTATTTCTTTCCCTGAAACGAAGCCGACTCAGTCAAAGGTACAAATAGAATGGGTTGGTACTTAAAAAATGCGACTAGCTCATCAGGCGACAAGACTGTCAGCCGTTCGTTCGGATCAGTACGGAAATAGGCGAATTTTGCGGCTTGGATAATTTCCATAATAGGTAAAACAATGACAAATTCCTTGGTCAATCCAGCACCGGTTTGTTGCTCAGGAGTGAAGAACGAAAGACAGGCGGATAATGGTCATGCGGCAGCGGAGGCCGTTACCGAAAACACCTGCCCGGTACCCGGTGGGGCAGCGAATGTCGAACAAATCACGTCTGAAACGATTTGTTCGGTCACGGTGCCGGAAGATGGTTTGGCGATCTATGTTAGCGGTGCGGACAAAGACCAAGCCTCTACAAAACCGGCGGTGTTGCCCTATCCAGGCCAAGTGGCATCGGTGCATCCGGAAACGACAGTACCAACGGTCGGCAAAATTCTATTTGAAATCCAGAAATTCGCGTCGTGGGATGGTGACCACTCGGTAGATATCCAGCGCTGTACAGATGAACTTTTGCGGTGGCACCCTGGAAACGAGGGACAAATCGTCGAAAGAATAAAGAAAGGTAAAGAGATCAAAGTGCGGCTGGCTGCGATCTACAACGCCGCCTACAATTCTGGGGGACAGAGCGATGCAGCCAAGAAGGCATTGGATTCGTTTTGTAAACTAGTCCCCTACCTCAAGGACAAAGGGGTAAGGGCGTTACATAGTGGTGATGCCGCATACCGTCGAAGAGAAGAAACGCAACGCAGAAAGGAGTCCGGCAAGCTGACCAATGTGGTTCCGCCGCAGCTGGTCCAACGGTCAGTTTTGCTCCCCAGCATCGCTCCGCAATCGCGGGCCTTTGCTCCCGTACCGAGAAACGGAATGCATCCCCAAGACATTCGTCGGCAAAAGCCAGCGCCCGCATGCTCGCTGGTGATTGATGAAACCGGAAGTCTTTTTTCCGACGAGGCGCTGGAGTTGTCGGCCACGAATCATAAAGTCGGGCGATGGGTGGCGTTGCTAGTTCCCGATCAAGGACACGGTCTGCCTAAGCTGCGTCCGGGGTGGCACGCAGAGGAAGAATCCCTCGAAGAACAAGACCGAGTGGTTCAGGCCGTCCTGAATGCGAATGTTGGCGTTTTCGGGTTGACGGTGCAGCAAATTCCAGTCAGCACAGACGAACGCTGGGCGGCTGGGGTATTAAGTATGATTGACTGGGTGTTGCGTCTGTTACCGCTTGACGGTCCGACCTCGCTCAAGGTCAAGATAGAGAATCGGGATGTGTTTGCACCCCGGATGGAATGGAAGGCGATCGAAAGCGATGCTATTCGGCGTCTAGCCTTGGCATATCCGGAACGTGCACGCCTGATCAGTCTGGACATTCTTGTTATCGACAAGGCGGGTTCTCCGTTTAATGGATTTGTCGATGCATTGGCATTTACCTGGGGAAGCCCCAACGAGGCCTCACGTGCCCGCCTCGAAGCGACCCAATTGCGTGGCAGGTGTTTCCTCGAAGGAAATACCGAACAACTCTTGCGTGCTTGGGAGTGGCTCGACCGGGGTATCATGATTCGCTCACAGGACTGGAGTCGCTTGCTAGATCAGCCGGATGTGGGAACTCCCGGCAGTCTGACGACGACGATTCTTCAACGTTTGGGCGATTCGTACAGATCTGACGAGGTGCTCTGGCAACAATTAGTTGCCGAGGTCTGCAATCACCTTGATAGTAAGGCGATTGACATTGGCGTGTTGTCAAAACAAGTCAATTGGCTTGAAGAATTCCGCCCGGTCGATGGCAAAATCCCGCCCCGGTTGCGCTTGTTGTGGCTAACGGCGCGTCTAGCCAATGCAAATCATCTAGGTGGGCTTGAGCAGGAATGGATGAAGGAGATGGAAGACCTTTGCCAGCGGTTAATGGATGAAGATGCTCCGTTGGTTTGCTGGGCACAACTGCATCTGGCAGTGACGGCAACCAATCGATTCGATTTTGCAAGCGCGTCGCAGTTATTACAGCATTGGCGGTCTATTTCTTGTCAGGTACCGGGGCTGCGGTACTGGGCTCAGGTACATTCCAGCCTCGGGCAGCATGCAGCTTTTCTGAATTCGCCAAAATCTGCGCAGGAAGCGTTCGAGCTTGCGATCAACGCGTTTGGGAGACTCAGCGATGACGATCAGCGGCGCAAGGACGTTCTGCAAACGGCGACTTACAGGGCGCTGGTCGATGTTGAATATGGCGAAGCAGATGAGGCTCGCAAGGCCGTCGAATTTGTGATCGGGCCGATAGTTGAAGCAATCGATCGCCTAGCAGTGAGTGATGCGCCCGCTAACAAGTATCACCATCATCTGTTGATGCGATGGTTGATCGGTCGGGGGAACGCGAACGAACGGGCCGCTTATGTCTCAAAGCGCTTATCATGGCAATGCGGTGATGGGCACCCATGGCCACTAATTGAGCTTTACCGCGGGATGTTGTTGGTAGACTCAGACAAGCCGGAGGCGTGCAGGCACGCCATTAAGGCCTATGAACTCGCGAGTGGCAACTTTCAAGGGCCAGTGGTTCGATTGATAGGCGCGTGCTGCCGTGCAGTGGCGATGGCGTGGGGCGAAGCGTGGCCCGAAGGGCCTGCGGTGATTAGTACGCTTGAAGGGCAATTACCGGCAGCGAACGAATACATAGTCCATTTGCGGCGTTTCCTGGCGGAACCGTCAGGGCATCCGATGGAAATGTTACAGAAGGTTTTACCGTTTAATTTTCACTGACTCCCTGTGAAAAAGGCGGCGTTCTGCCACGCCACCTTGTTTCCTCGGCGTAAGAGATGACTTGCCACTGAACGTTGATCAAGCGCTGGATTTTCATCAATTTCTTAAGTAATTTCAGCTGCAAACTATTGCCAAGTCCACTTACAATCCTAATTGTCATAATTTGAGTGCAGTTAATATAACTTAGTTATCGAAGTATTTTTTTCGTTCAGCACTAGGCAGACAACTCGTCCAGGAGGATATATGCCGCGCCCAGCAGAAGTCATACTAAACAATATCGAGAAGTTATTGCTTGGCTGGCACGACAACACCGATCAACGTATATACGGGCTATGTCAGGAGCTTCAGAAATACTATCCAGAGCGGGTAGAGATCGCCAATGAATTGGTTGCCAAACGCAAAATCGCAAGGTCACTGATCGAAGCGGCCTACAAGGAAGGAGCCGGCAGCAAGAAAGTGGAGGCCTGGGAGGTGCTGGTTGCAAGAGCTGAAGACTTGGCATTGCCGCAGTTACGAGAGACGATGGACGCCAATCGTGAAAAAGGCGCCGCCAAAAAGAAGCAGTATTTAAACGAGGAGCGAGATCGAGCCAAGAATGGCTTGCCACTATCAACCGTTGTGGCACGGCAGAGCACCATCCCGGCAGTACAACCGGTCGTTAGAGTCAACACAGCACACGAGGAACTGAGGCCAACTTCCATCCATGCGAATGATATCCGTGGCCTTAGACCACTAAGAGACTGGACTCTGCTAATGGACGAGACAGGTAAGAGTTTCAATGTTGCGACACCGGGGCAGCAAGGGAAGTTTGTTGGTCTGCTGATTGACTCAAGCAATCCAGGACTGAGCCCGCTTCGGCCAGGTTGGCATGCTGCAGACGAGACTAACACGGAGGTAGACAGAGTAGTCCAAAAGATTCTTGATGCCCGATGCGGAGTAATCGGCTTCCCTGTTTCATCTCTGCCAAGAAACCCCGGAGAGCGGTGGCTTGACGGCATGAGGGTCTTGGTCGACTGGGTTCTGCGACTTCTCCCGATCGATGGCCCGACCACCGTGAACGTCATTATCGAAGCTCGCCCTCCTTATAAGCCTGGAATGGAGCCTGACGCTATATGTCGAGATGCCTTGGCCTTGTTGGCGCGCGCATGGCCAGATCGTGCCAAACTAATCAACCTTCGCATGTCAACACAACCGAAGGACGGCCATCCGTTGTTAGCTTATGCCGACGCGCTTGCATTCACATGGGGGTCATCGAATAACTCGTCGAAAGAGCGCCGAAAACGTAGCGGTCTGATAGACACTTGCCTCCTTAATTTCTCGCCAAATGACCTTGCTGCATGCTGGGACGCTTGGGATCACCCAGGAGGACTATCGCCAACGTATTGGACAGCATTGGTAACATCTTCCGAGGCGCAGCACCCCTCAAGCATTACAAGTGCCATTCTCGACGCTGTCGCAAAAGTCGCACGCCGCGACAAAGCGCGTTGGCAGACATACCTTGCCGAAACGGAGCAATATCTGTTTGGCAGTTCCATTATATTGGAACGACTCGGTGCGATGGTTGATTGGCTGGACAAGGCCAAGCCGAGTGACGAAAAGATTTCTGATGCGTTGCGTCTTGTATGGCTGACGGTAAGCCTAGCGCGCTCAAATCATCGCGGAGAGACGGAATGCGCTTGGTCTGAAGAGCTGACTACACTCTCTGGCAAACTGCACGATGAAGTGGCCCCCCTCTGTTGCCAAGCAGACCTTCACCGCGCAGTGGCTGCAACGAATCGATTTGACTTTAGTAGTTCAAAGGACGTGCTGGAGCGGTGGGTCATCGGTGCTCCAGCAATTCCGGGATTGCGTTACTGGGCACAGAGTTATTCGAGCCTTGGTCAACATTTCGCCTTTAGCGGCGACCTAGCTAAGGCGCGAAATGCCTTTGCGGAAGCCATTAAGGCATTCGAAAAATTGTCCGACCGTGCAGTGCGTGAAAAGGAAATTGATCAGACCTCCTGTTATGCAGCCATCGCGGCGATGGACGACATCTCTTTGGATAATTCGAACGCACGCGCCAAGCTGGAAGACTACCTAAAAAATTTAGACGCTTCAGTAGAGCGGCTCGCAGCTTCAAACGAAATTGAGCAGTACCGACACCATACCCTCCTCCGCTGGATCGTTACCTGCCAAGATGAAGAATTGGGTCAGGCTTACCTATCTCAACGTAAGAACTGGCACTCAGGCTCTGCGCATCCTTGGCCATTGATTGAGATATATCGCGCCATGTTGTTGTATCCATGTGATAAGGAAGGTGCTCTCAAGCATGCACAAACCGCGGCGGCTATTGCGTTTGGTTCTCAACAGGGGCCAACTGTTCGACTGATTGGAGCGTGCTGTAGAGCGGTCTGTGTTGCTTGGGGAGATTCGTGGAGGGAAGCCGATTCAGTACTGCCTGGTCTTCGGCAGTTGTTGCCAACTGCCGATGAACGTATCAAGCAATTGGAGTCGTTTCTGAAAAATCCGTACGATCCTTTGAAGCTGTTCCATGAAGTACTGCCATTCAATTTCCGATAAAGTATTCATAGCTATTTCATCCGCTTATCATTGATAGGTGATATCCATGACATGGACGATTCGCAATGTTAGACACATAAATGGACAGAGCACAACAGGTTGAGGGGACCCAGTTGAAGCTGAATGAAGTTGCTTGTCCTCGTTGCAGGTTGAGCCAAGACGTGCTCTACGACGTAAGCAAGGGCAGAGGCTACTGTGAGAAGTGCAAACTGGCGTTTGCCAAAGACATTGATCTTTCCCCTGTCGGGTCAGTGGTGGCGTCGAAGTGCCAGCAACTTGCCGATTCTAAGGACTGGGTCGGGGTAGTTCTGGAAACTTGGCCCGGACCAATTGCTCAAGAGTATCATCGGCTGCGCGAGCTCCTAAGGCAAGGCATGGTTGCTGATGCCGCTTGGTTACTCAAAGACCTTGGCGAAGTACTCATCCGCATCCCAACCTGCGTGATGATCCAGGATATTCTGAAGAACGATAAGATTCTGACGAATGACACCGAGCAGGCATTCAAGATCAAGAAAGAGATTCACCGATCGCTCCTCGGCAAAGCACCGACAATGAACGAGTGGCTGGCTCTCGGCCAAAAGTGCGCCATATATATCCTTGGAAGACCTAAAGCCACGTTGGCGTTTCCCGAGATAGCGCATCTTCTATCTAGTTCAAACGATTTAGGTCTACTGGAATCTTTAGTTGCCATCTCGGAGTGGAGAAACTCGGAATTCGGTCATGGCGCTCTAAAGCTGGACTACATTGACTTGGTCCATGGAATCGGCAAGACGAAGGGACTCGAAGAGCTTCTCAAGAACCTGCATGCTGCATTGAGCAAGATCGCAGATATATGGAATGGCATAGAATTGCGCACCGAAAGCGGATTTCCGCTTATGGGCTGTAACAGCATCGCCGAAAATCATAAGCGTTCCCACAACGATCCCCATGTGCGCTCCTTGATCCCGATATTCCTTCGTAGGGTCAAGAATGGTCCGCAGCTCGGTTTGGCGCCATACATCGCCTTGCGCAGATGTATGGCCTGCCATAGTAATGACGTTTTTCTTTTTGATCGGTGCAATCATCCAGGCAAAAGAAGCCAGTCATTTGGCTTCATTGATTTCTTTCAGGGGCACGGCTTGGAAGTATATGGGCAAGATGAACCCGATCTGCTTCACGAAGCCAATGCCCTATCCCGAATAGAGCTACACTCCTTTGAAGATGAATGCTCCGATCTCGGAGGTAAAGTACTGGACCGCAACGTAGTCAACGAACTAAGCGAATTCGCTTTGTCTTCGGAAAACTACAAATCCCCAGGGTACCTGCGCAGCGAACTCAATACTTTCCTAAAAAGCTGCAAGGACGGTTCTTCACGCATTTGGTGGTTACAGGCACCTGGACATATTGGGAAATCAACCTTCATTTCCGGCCTTGATCCAAGACACCGGAACAGTCTTAAGGAAAAACCGCTCGCCGGGAATCCTTGGACTGTCGTTTTCTATGTTCGTCGTGAATACCGAAATTCTCTGGAACAGTTTCGTCATACGCTCCAACGCCAACTCGAGGATGAGTTGAACGTCGTGCCAGGTACAAATGGATTGCCACAGCTCAAGATTGAAGCAGATAAGCCGTCTCAGAACCTGATCGAATGGCTTGCAAAATTTCGTGCTGCCGCAGGAAATCAACGTTGTCTATTGATTTGTATCGATGGACTTGATGAGTTATCCCCTGTCGAAGAAAGCGAACGGTCGATTGCGGATTTCTTGCCATCCCCGAACGAAGTCCCCGATGGCATTTATTTCCTGATTACCTCCCGACCGGTTGAAAAACTTGCGCCATGGTTACGCAGACGCTTGGCAAACCGACTTGAAAAGTCTTCGACCTACACGGTGACAACCGACCTTTCGTCATACCAGAGTTTGTTGCGAGCCTATTTTAACGAGCGAATGAATGGAGTTATCGATGCATGGAAAAAAAATCCAAAGAGCGTAAATGGCAATGGCAAACCGAATCCTAACGTGTTGTTCCGAGAAACGATAAAGCAAGCCGACGGCCTCTTTCTGTATCTGGCCTATATCAGCGATTTGCTAGCGAACACATCGCTGCAATATGAACAGATCAAGCACCTTCCGCCACCGGATCGTATGTTCGGGCACTTCCTCGATCAGATAGAGGCAACTCACCGCAACCACACGAAGATGGGGGGACTATTTATCCGCATTCTCGTACATCTTTCAGCTGCCGCAGAGGCCTATGAGTTGGATAAAAAGAGTCTCCCGTTGGATCAGGACGATTGGCATGGGTTACCCCTCGACATTCTCAGTCTACGGTGCAATGGGAACGGCCAAGGAATAATATCTCCGCCGTTGGCGTACGCATTATATTCTCTCAAACCGATTCTTGGGAGTTGGAAAGAAGGAGATGAGCGACAGGCGCGTTTCTACTTAGGGCCAGCGGGAGTGACGAAGATCGTCCGGGAGCGGTATGCGGAACACGTCATGTCTGCGCATCGAGTTCTCGCAGAAAACATTCTCAAGAGATTCGAGCTTGAAACATCAATTTCGCCACCAGCGACTGTCAGCTTAAGGAGGGGATTGTGGAACGAAATTGACTTGAATTCAAGCGAGCAGTGGCAACTCCGTTATCTCGCGGCCCATATCGTGGAATCTAACACAGACCTCGAAAAGGTTTTGAAGGAATACAAGAATGGCATTATTGCTCTCTGCGACTATGTCCAGGATCGAGCAATCGATTTACAAAAAAGTCAGCGCCACCGAGAAGCAATTCGAATATATCAAGTGCGAATTTGCCTTCTCGAGCAACTCAAAGCCTTTATGGCTAACTCATTTCCGAGTGAATGGGATGAACGCTTAGCCTCTTCCTACTCAAACCGCGGCGACGCGCTCAGTAATTTTGGAGATTCGCTAAACGCTGAACGAGATTTCACAGTAGCTATTGGTATCCGACGCAAACTGCGTTTGAGACTGCGAAAGCAGTGGCCTCTGGAATCAATCGAAAAGCTTGCCGCAGATTACATGAACCGCGGGAAGAATCAGAGTCTGACCGGTAATGTTAAGGCGATGCTAGCTTCGTACAAGCATGCAGTCAGGTTGCGGGAGATTCTTCGCCACCGAATGGATTCCCATTGGGAGGCAGAATGGATGAATAATCTGGCCGGCGCCTATGGAAACTATGGCAACGCTTTGCGTAGCATGGGACGTATTCCAGAAGCCGTGGTCAATCTAAGGCGTGCGATCGATCTACGACAGAGCTTGCGTTGCCAATACGAAGGAGAGAATTGGCTGAGGAATTGGGGTAATGACCTCGCAACGGCTCATATGAATACGGCTCTCGCCTTGCGTTCGAACGGAAATTACGAGGAAGCGCTCCTCAACTATAATGAATCAATTAAGCTGCAAATCGACTTGCAACATGAAATGGGAGAAAGTTGGTCCCTAGATTGCGCGTATGCATTGGCTCTAACCTACACAAACTACGGCTATGCTTTACATCAGATCGCCATTAAGACGCAAAGTGAGGAAAAAATCGTTGAAGCCAAAAATTG
This sequence comes from Propionivibrio dicarboxylicus, assembly GCF_900099695.1. Taxonomy (GTDB): domain Bacteria; phylum Pseudomonadota; class Gammaproteobacteria; order Burkholderiales; family Rhodocyclaceae; genus Propionivibrio; species Propionivibrio dicarboxylicus. Next base: position 13,295 of record NZ_FNCY01000003.1, read on the forward strand.
TTTCCGGCTGTCGACGAACTTAGGTCAAAGCCTTCTGGATAGACTGGGTGATCAATGTCCTCTTGCCTGGGTGCGCGGAATTGCCGGAGCCTATGCCAACGAGGGTGCAGTTCTCAAGGATATTGGCGACCTCGAAAGTGCTCGCTACGCTTACGACAGGGCGGTGTTGGTTCTCTGGACCAGAAAAGAAAAGATGAAAGAAAGCTGGACCAGTCTCAGACTGATTGACGACACGCTGAACACGATACAGAAAGAGTTAGAAGATCTACATTCAATAGTCACCGATAGAAAACTTCAGATCCTCTAATATATAACGGGTTAGGCGCTGTTCTATTCGGTGGAAAAGTTCTCAGCCTAAAGCCAGTTACCCATAAGTACGAACGGAGCCCAATAATAAGGGTGCCCAAGACCTCGTGAAAATTGCCTTACGTCGCTTGAATTGGTGGCAGCCCCTTTGGAAGCGCCACTTTCAATCAGGCTCAATTGCGCCTGACGCAGGGCCTCAGCCTTTGAGAGCTTGTCCTGACGAAATCTGTAAAAATTCTGCATCAGCATAGCTGTACTTCTATCGGACACCCTCCAAAGCGTTGCGATAATGCCTTTTGCCCCTTGATTCTGGATTAGCGCCGCAAGTCCTTCTATTTCCCGACCGTCTGCATCGTGATCGCCCCCTTTGGCCGTCTCGCAAGCGGAAAGAGTGATGAGATCAACGAATCCAAAATTCCAATCACCCTTTCGAAGATCAGCCAGCGAGAGACGCCGCCCATCACCTAACAGCAGATAAGACTCTGATTCCCCCCCCGGTTGAAACCTAAAGTGACTAGCGATATGCAAAACGGGAAATGCAGGAGTTAGAGAATTTCGAAGTTCGTTTTCTGTAAAATCTTGATCAAGAAATATTTTTCCTGGAAAAATGCCAATAACGTCTTGCTCCTTATCAGTTCTTACTATGGTCTCAATCTCACTACGAACGGATGGCAGTGGCTCAAAACCTTGATGCTGACGTGTCACCCCAAAACCCGCCACCCGCCAATCCCTATTGAGGGAAAGATACGAATTATCCTTGACTACGTCGTTGAACATCGAAAGCCGATACTGCTCAATCAAGTATCGCTTGCCATCATGGAGCGCCGAAAATGGTAAATACCTAAGCGCATCATCTGGCGATATCATGATTGTAGTAGCGCCAAGTCTTTTTATATCCTGAGCGACAGGAGCAATAAGAATGTCATAAAGATCCCTTGCGATCGGCATGGGATCTCGGCTTGGATGCATTGATCCTGAAAACTGAAAAACCTTCGTCAAGAGGTCGGTTTTCGTCGTCGCAATATCGCGGGCTGACAGTGTATTCTCTCCCGTCAGAATAACTCGCGCCCCAGCATCTGAGACGATGTATTGCAAAATAACAACGCCTTTGCCCAGTTGACTCGAGAGGTTCAGTAGACGGCTATTCTTAACCATCTGTTGATATTCGCTTTTATACTGAGATTTGCGTTCTTTCTTTATGTCGAGTAGCAAGACATCGGAAAAGGCGTTTCTCAACCTGAGAATCTCTGCCTCAAGATTGACTATTTGCTCCGCGTCGATTTTCTCACCCTTTAAAATTTTATTGTCGAGTTCAACCCTTTGACTCTCAAGTTGATATAGTTCGACGCCTCTATCTCGAAGAATCTGGGTCCATCGACGCTCAGTATCTGTGAGGACAGCTCTAGAAATGCGTGGGTCTGAACGACTATCTTTTTGGATGAAGTCAAAATACTCATCTTCCTTCATCATTGATACGACTTGCTGCGCTTCGACAAGGCGTCCTTGGGTAATCAGCATGAAAATAAGAGAACGGTACGACTCTGATTTCTTCTGGAAAAATGAACGCCGCGTGCTTGAAGATATCTTGGCTACATTTTCGCGAAGCGATTGGAAAATATTAATGGCCAACTTACCGAAATAGATCCCTAACTCGGAGTTGCCCGCTATAAACTCAACGCCGGAAGTACCCCAGAGTACATTGGCAAGAAGGTCATGGTTAAAGTTCTTATCGTTGAGCAACAGTCGTAGAGATTTGTAGGCAAATTCTCGAGCCTGCCCATGCTGCCCGGTTTCCATGAAACGGATTGCCAAACTCATCTGAAGGACTGGATCATCAACAATATCTGATTTACCAGATTTGCCAATGTCAGCCTGTGGCTGCGGCACGGAATGCGATGGATTTTCCTCTGATTCCATCGATCTTCTATGTTGTGCCGCGATCTCTTCTGGCATTGGCCCTATTTTTCTTTCGGCCAAATCGTATGCACGCTTAAAAAAGGCTCGTGATTCAGCCCAATTCTTCTTGTGCGCATGAATTGTGCCGAGCGTGCCATAGCTTAATGCCATCGCAACGTCATCAGGTGGTAAGTGTTTTTCCCGAATCTTCAAACCTCGTTCAGCAATGGCAAAAGCTTTCGGGAAGTTTCCAATTTCTCCGTAAAGAGCCGCCAAAGCATCGAGTGTGACTGCTAAATCAAGATGATCCTTGCCAAGCAGCTCTTCCTTCAAGATCAAAGTTAGGTTGAGATACATTGATGCTTTAGAGTAGTCGCTTAGGCGTATTTCTAGTTCCGCTAGACCCTGTGTAAAATCCGCAAGCACCGTCCCACTCAACACTGGCTCGTCAGCCAAGTTATTCAAGGTTACGAATCTTTCGTAGCACTCGGCCGCTTCTTTGATATTATCTATTTTAAATTCCATCTGCCCAACGAGGAGGAAATCGATGGCTTTTTGCCTTACGGGAATTCTCTCTAATTGTGTTGAAATGGAAAGCGCCTTTAACGAAAAAGCCAAGGACTTCTGCAAGTCACCGATTTCGGCATAACGTTTTGCCAGACCTCTAAGATTTTCAAGTAGTTCAATCGGGCGAGTATTTATACTTTTTTCCAAGCCTATCAATGTGGACTGGAGTTCCTTTCCAGTTGACGGCAATGTCGTTTGAGCAAGGGAATTTGTCGTCAGAAGACAAAACGCGACAACAATTATTCGAGCGGCTAACGTAATGAATTCGGCAAAGAAGGTTCTACTAAAGATCGAATATGATTCTACATTAGTTAGTTTTGTCACTTTCAGACAAATAATTCTGTAAATCAACATGGTAATTCTCGAAAGAGAGACCTCAATTTACCCGGCGCACTCTGGTCGATGCCTTGATCTCACGGTTTCGTTGCTTTTATCTCAATCAAAAGGCTTCGGTTCGATGGAACGATAAGGCGCTGTTCGACAAAGAATCTCGCCATCTCCTGCTGTTCTACGTCGATGTTTTCGATTTTAAGGAGTATTTTTCCATCTATGCGCCGAACTGAATGCAATAACTTGAGCTGCTCTAGTCCCTTCAACAACCGTGTCAACTGTTGTTCTGGTGCGACTGAGTGGAGAATTTGCCTGGATTCACTATCGCCGCGAACTAAGTTCGATTCATCTAATGACTGCTCATGAGATAACACCTGACCGTACGATGAGCCGAGCTGGGCGAAGAAGACCACAACCAGATTAATGATTGCCAGCAAGTTCTTCCGATTGAGGAATGAGCGAACCACCTGTTTGCTGCTCATAGGCTACTCCTTAAGTTTATGATGCTCTGACGATAAAGTTCGAAATAACGCCCGATAATAAGCTGCTCTCTCGTCGCTCGAGTCAGGCGCACCGCGTCGAACTCCATTCTTCTCAAGCTCTATTTGCGCCTGCACTAACTCGCTCAAGTCAATGCGCGGCAGTCTCCCGGGAAGCCCCCGTTGACTGTTCACAAATTTCACATCGTGCCTTTCTTCTCGGCCATCAGGCTCAAACGGGACTCCATTAAGAAATTCGATATTGCATTCTTGATGTTTTCAAGCTGCCTTATATGTTCTCGGACAGAGCCACTTGGCATATTCTGCACAAAACGTGATTCTTCTTCACATTTTTCATATATCAATTTGTCCAAAATTTCTGCTTCGAGCAATTTTTGCGGCAGATTCATTCCCAACCGATCGCCAAATTGGGGGACGGACATTATGGTTTGGCAAACTCAAACCATTTCTTTGTTGCACTGCTCGCATGATGAATCAGCACCCAAGATCGCACACTATGCCGAAGCGCGGGTTCATCCACAACACTAATTCTTCCAACATGCGTGAAAAGTGCATTATCAGCAGCGACGCGGCGGCACAGAATTCGATGGCGAAATCGCGATCGGAGATGGCGTCGAGCTAGTTCTCGCAGATGCCGGCAACGTCGAGTTCGGCGGCGACGAATTCGCGGCCGATAGGACAGGTCGTGCCGGCCAGCGCAGCGGCGCCGAACGGCAGGACATTGACGCACTTCTGGACGTCGGCGAAGCGTTCGCCGTCGCGGCTGGTCATTTCGAACTAGGCCACCAGACGGTGGCCGAAGGTCACCGTCTGGGCGACCTGCAAGTGCGTGCAACAGGGCATCGGTATCGCGACCTCGCGTTCGGCAAGGTTGAGCAGATTGGTCTGGCAAGCTTCGACGATCGCGTAGCGGAGCTAGAGGCGAATCTCGGTGGCAACAGACGCTTGCCAGCGTCTCCGATGAGCATGGTGAGACGATAGCCGATGAAGGCAACTTCGACGACGCATAGATTATCCGCAAACGCGGTTCGCGCATTGTGATTGGCCGGCGTGTTCATTTCGCCCCCCCATCGTCTTGACGGCCGCCGACAACGCGCAGGCCGCCTCTCGGCTGCGAGCGGTAAAGGGCTTCGAGCTGGCGTGCGTACTCGGCTTGTACCGTCGCGGCTTCATACTTCGTCCTGGCAATCAGGCGCACAGTGTAGACAGAGGGGGGGGAGAAGGCGATCTTGATGATCAAGAAACCAAGTTCCAAGACTAACAAAGAGACGACCGTCAGCCAGCGGAATTGATTTGCCGTTTTACCGTATGTGGGATCGTTGAAGACATCCTGAAGAGCCATGATGCGCATCAACGGGTCATTGCGCTCGGGAGCCCAGCGCGTGTCCAGCCGCTTTTGTGCATCGGTTTCCAAGACGAACGTGCGGAACTCGGACTGCTTCTGGTCCAGAGCGCCCGTCAGCCGGGCGATCTCCTGTTCGAGAGCACTCATGCGTGCCTGCCAGGCTTGCACGTCGGCGGAAGCTATCTCGGCGGCTTTTGCGGCCTCGATCTCTTGGCGGTGGGCCTCGCGGTACTTAGGCCCTTCGCCGCGAACATAGCCCTTGAGCCCGCCATCGGACTGGCGTCCGGCTTCTACCCGCGCCTGAGCCGCACGACGATTGGCCGTGCTTCGCTCGGCGAGCGTTTCCTCAACCTGACGTTGCAAGGCTGCGCGCTCCGATTGTCTCGCGCCGATCTCGATCGTCAGGGGATCTATTAGGCGCGACTTGAACTCGCTCTTGCGATGAGCGTACTCCGCTTCCAGCGGAGCATTCTTGTTGCTTCGATCCAGCTGCAGGTGTGCGTCGATCGCATGGCCGTAGAGCCACAGCAAGACTCCTGTTGCCGTCGCCTGAGACAACACCACGGAGACAACAACACGGAACACGGCCTTGAACCAGTACTGGTTGTCACGAACGCCGTCCGCCGTATCAAGCACGCCGACCAGCCCCCAATCGGACGCCGAGATCGCTTGGTCGAAAATGAAGATGAACGCGCCAATCAACACGCCCAAGGGTACGGCAGCAAAGATGGGCAGGAATGACGCAAAGAAAGCGGACCACGCCACCGTCGCCAGAATCGCCAAGGCCAAGAGCATCAAAGCATTGGCGATGATCGTGTTGCGATCGAATCGATTCGACTGGTTCGCCAAGTCGTAATCGGCCCGCGCAACGCAGCATGCGACGTACAGCAGCTTGTTGGCCCGTTGTTCGGTGGTCATAGTCTCATCTCCAAAGGGTGGTTGAGAATGTCGAGGTTGAATGAAACCGTTTCGATTTCCGGTAGCCTCGGAACGACGCGACACTCTTCCGCGTACTCAGCTCCGTCGAATCCCACGGCAACGACACGAAATCGTTCCGGTCTGTAGCCGACCTCGACGAGCAAACGACCGATCAAACTTGCCGTATAGGCCTCACCGCGATCAGGGGCCTCGACGCGAACGGAATGTGCGCCGCTGATGGTCCAGGCGAACTCGATCTCTTCACCGACGAATGCGCATTTCTCGCGTGCGTCCAAGAACATGGATACTGGCGGCGCGACGACTTCGATCGTCCTGGTTTGTTTGTCGGTTCCGAGCGTGGCCGACAGATGAGCGTGCCGTCCGATGGCCGCAAGCTCGACCGAGAGGGCTCCGAGGTATCGTGGAGTAACATCAAGGCAACCCGATGCGGTGGCATCGATTTCTTGAGTTCCTTCCTGGTCGATCAGGCGCAGGACACAGGATTCCGCATCGCTTTGCCAGCGAATGCGAGCAGGCACGCCGAATACCATCCTGGCCGGTACGTGCAAACAGGCGGTCGGAACGAAGATCTGTGGCCGAATCAGCATTTCCGCCGACTCTCTGCCACAAATCAGGTGGATCAATACCGGTTCCGCGTCGACATTAACACGATGACGACCACGTGTGGGTACAGAAAACGGACCACGACTGCCGATCATCATTCGTCCTGCTTCGTCGCTTGACCAATCGATGACGACGGTCGAACCGGCCTCCGGATGAAGATTGTCGCAGCGCAAGGTGACCGTGGCACCGATTCGGCCTCGCGCCGCGTAGCCCGCCAATTCTTCGAAGGTGGCCGCAGAGATCATGACGGTAGTCCTATGAGTATTGGGTAAATCTCTGGGGGTGTGCTGAGAATAAAGTCATGCTATCGGCAAATCGAAATGGCACCACTAACGCTAGCCGACGCACCCGATTTCCCGAAAACTGCCCCTTCCAAAAAATGAAGGCGTCTTCTCGCGCCCGCAGCGAGAACAGCGATTCATGCCGGCGCCGCAACCGCTATCGAAGATGAATCCAACCTTTAAACACCACATCGCACCGCAGTGGTTGCAGCGATAAATCGTGGTGCCACGTTCATGATTCTTGCAAGTCGGACACTTTTTGTATGCAGCCATGGTTTTCTCCTTAAAAGGACCTCGACATTGAGGATTCTGATAACGCTCCGAAGAGCAACTCTTTGGGCGTATCGGTTCAGGAGATGAAGCAGAAATGGCGACCGACATAAGCTCTACGCGGGTAGAGATGGAAGCAGCAGCACAGTGGGGATTTTGCGTCTGAGATTGGAGTAAAGCGACAGGGCTTCATGAATGACGCATCGAGGAAGAAACGCTTTGCCGTTGACAAGGCTGGAAGCCAAGGAAACAACAAAGAAAATGAGACTGACCATCCATCGGGTCAATCTCAGATAGCGGTACAACGCTCATGATGCGAGCATTCCGCCAAATTGAGTGCCGTGTCTTGAGCACAGCGAAGGGGAACAACATAAACAACAAGAACAACGCAGCCACGCCGCATTCTTCTTTCTAGTAGGGCTAATTACTCTCGTACCTCCGAATAATTTGATATTGTGGTCTAAATAAAGGCGAATGGAGGGCATATGTGACCTGCCTGGGTGTTCCTGTGTCAGATGATGTGAAGACTCTTTGATATCAACTGGCAAGGATAAGGCAATGGCAGAAAAGCGTTGGACGCCGGAACAGATTCGAATGATATGAAAAAAATTGGAGCGGTTATCACCGGCACAGCCTGAGCGAAACGAAAATTCGATGTTTGAAACTGCGGGACGAACGCATCATGTCTCGTGACGTTGAACGCCGGGTTGCCGAGCTGCAGGTCGGAGCTGCACTACTCAATCAATTTACCCATCTCGGGACTCACATCACGGTTCCCGCAGCATAATTCCGTCTGGGGAAGTGGGGTAAACCTGCTACCGATTTGTGCAACAAAGCCACTGCGCTACACAGATCTTCGCCTGGCTATGCGAAAACCAGCTTTCGCCCCTGACCAAATTTCAGTCGGCACGCCTGCACAGAATTCATCCGATACGGACAGTTGGTTCTAGAATTAAGCTCTAATGAATATTATTTAGCCGGCATATAACAATTTCATTATAATCACGAGGTTTTGATAAAAATTTTTGAATATATAGAGCGGTCCACCAGACTGCGAACACCCCACCCCATCCGGATTTAACAGATAAACAGAGCAGGAGTCCCAAGTCGGGAAACAGCTTTCGCATTCTGTCGCGGTACACCCACCCCCTCGCCACAAAATACGGGGTGCTGTTCGGATTCGGGTTCTGAAAATGACCGGGAGTCCCAATCGAGCGGCGCTGACGCGCCGAACGAAAAAGCCCAGACCAACCGCCTTGCCGCCTGCGCCGCTGCCGCAGCTTGGTGATCCGGCACGATCAAGGCTTTCGTCGGCGTAACGCTCGACGTAAGCCTTGCCCCGGTAAATCGCCCGCGCCTGCGCACGCAGGCACGTCCTCAACCGGGCGCGACCGCGTCGTGCAGGATGCTCTGACGTTTATCTGTTTGTAGGAAAGGAATGGTTTGCAGCAATTACTGATCACTCGCCGCTTCAAAGTTGTTACTTGCGCCACCGTTCAAAGAGGCAAGGCCATTTGACACAACAACCAAAAATCCCATGCAGCAGCTTCCGCCGTGGTGGGCTGCGTGGTGGGCTGACACGGTCATTCAAAAACAAAAAACCCGCAAAGCCTTTAGGCATGCGGGTTTCATGAAATTATCTGGCGGAGCAGCGAGTCAGCAGCGAACTCGTCTCTACCGAATATTCCCTGGAACAGGGAAAAATACAGGGAATAACTGCGTGTACCTAGTTCTTAATACTGTATTCCGCCTCTAACACCCCGAAAGCACCGCATTTGTTCTTCGTCTCACAAAATAGTGCCGAAAATTGAACAGGGAACTTATTTTGCGATAACAGGGAATCAAATACCCATTTCAGGGAGATGATTCCGGTATCGCCGGGGAAGCCAGCTTACCCGTGTGGGGAGCCAATTTTTGCCGACTCTCGCTTCTGTCTCCAAATCGTAATTAAAGTTACTGATGCATTATTACAACGCGACCAATCCAAAGTGCTAGTTGCTGGGATGTCAGATACCAGAATCGTGCGCACTTTATTCCAGACACCGAATTGCTGCCATGTTTTCAAACGACGTAGGCAATTAAGGCCGGACCCGCATCCTATTTCGTCGGGAAGCGCTTCCCAATGAATATCAGCGGTGAGAACATAAAGAATCCCGTTTAACGCGGATCTATCGTCTAGAGGCTTGCGTCCGGGATATCTGGTACGCCTAGGTCTGGGGGGTGGTAGCAGTGGGACAATTTGCGCCCATAGGTCATCGCTCAATAGGGAAATTTTCATTTTTTTGGCAACAAAGAGTCAGGGAATACATCGGCCGAAAAAAATACCACATAAAGAAAATCAAATTCCAAAAACGGATCAGCGTTATAAAAATGTCGCAACCTCAGCACAAACAGAACATTTTCCATGCTTTCACGAGGAATTTATCTATTTAATTATTACTCACCTTGGTCTAATAAGATCAGCAGAACATGAATAATCTCGCATAGCGCTTACAGCGAGGATATATTTCAAGTTGATATTAAAACTAATTACCGACACACAAATGCGGCGTCGAATTCCAATATTCAACCGCCCATTCATGACATGTAAAAAAAACACTGCACATCCCCGAATTATTCACAGTTGTATTCATTGGTGACCTAATATCAGCACCAGTGATTCGGCATAGCAGCATATCCAATACACCACCATGCGTGACCACAACCAAAGTCTCATTGGGATGATCTGACACAAGCGATGTGATATAGGTTATAACTCGTTTGCTGAATCCCTTAAGACTCTCCCCCCCCGGAATTACGTAGTCAGTAATGCCATTAACCAGAGCCTGAGCGTCTTCCGGATATTTCCGTGCAATTTCCTCGATTGTTAGCCCTTCACAGCGCCCGAAATTTCGTTCGCGAAGCGTTTCCATCTGAAAAATCGGAAGACATAGCACCTCGGAAAGCGGAGTCGCTGTCTGTACGGCTCGAGTCAAATCACTCGAATAGACTTTGGAAATCGATAAGCAATTGTCAAATTTGGTTGCAAGCAATCTGCTTTGACTCAGACCGCGGGCATTCAAATGCACATCTGACTGCCCCTGGTACTTTCCTAGCAAGTTCCATTCTGTTTCACCGTGACGAATAAATATAATCTGCGTGCTATTGGTCTGCATAAGCGTACTTCAGCGATAATCTAGCGGGGGTCCGTTGAACAAATGTAACTTCGCCCCTGTTAAGCAACAGCTGCATCGCAGGGGCGGTCGTTACGCATATAGATTAAATATTGTTCGATTCGTAGCGGCGATCATTTCATAAACAATATTTTCCCAGCATTACCCGCCGTCATGTCGAAGGCCTCTTGGTGTTGCTCATACTTATATCGGTGCGTAACCACTGACATGAGATCGAGCTTTTTCCCAGCCACAAGTCCGGAGAGTTGCCACCAAGTATTCCAAATACGACGCCCGAAAATCCCCTTAACGCTTAGTCCTTTTAGATTAACGTTTTTCGTAAAATTAATTGGCACCTCACCGGGAGGATGTCCAATTGTGACTAGTCGGCCTTCCCTTCTGATTAGATCGAAGACCGTCTTGTACACTGCAGGAGATCCAGTAAGTTCCAGAACGACATCAACACCGCCGCGAGCTGCGGCGATCCTCATTACTTCTGAATAAACATCGTCCTTCGTAGAATTAATCCCGACTGCGCCAAATTTTCTAGCCATGTCCACCCGATACCCATTGATATCGACTGCGATGACAGTGCCAGCGCCACAGACTCTGGCCATTTGAATTGCAAATATAGCGATCGGACCACAACCGTATATAAGTACCGTCTCGCCTGGCTTGATGTTGGCTTCATCGATACCTCTCATTGCGACTCCTGCAGGCTCGAACAGTGCGCCCTCAGCCGTCTCGATACTCGGCGGCAGCTTGAATGCGACAGAAGCTGGAGCTATTGCAAAATCAGCGAAAGCACCATCGCAGGTCGTGCCATATATCCCGGTACTGTTACAGTTATGCGCATCGCCATTCTGACATTGATAGCATTTGCCACATGGAATGTGTGTTTCGATCGCGACTCTATCACCAACCTTTTTGTCCTCAACACCCGGCCCAACCTCTACGATAGACCCGGCAAATTCGTGACCCAAAATTAGCGGTAGTTCAACGTTAAATGCACTGGCAAAATTTTCTGCGGCCTGATCCCACTTATAGTAGTGAATATCAGTTCCACAGATTGCTGCTGCTTCAACAGCAATTCTTATCTCACCGGCTGCTAAACTCTTCTCTTCAACCTCACGATACTCCGCACCAAATGCCTTGGTTTCTTTTATAAGCGCATACATATATTTGCCCTCATCTTTATTTGGTGCATTTTTTCGATTTAATAACTTCCAGGACATTTTCAACAATGTCCCCCACCGAAAGACCGTATTTGTCTAACAACTCTTCATGATGACCCGATTCCCCGAATGTATCGTTTATGCCAACGATTTTCATTGGAACAGGACATAGAGTCGCAATGACTTCTGCAACCGCGGCTCCAAGTCCGCCAATCACATTGTGTTCTTCGGCTGTGACAACACATCCGGTAAGCATCGCGGACTTAACAATTTCTTCCTTATCAATCGGCTTCACAGTAGCCATTTCAACAATTCGAACTGAGTACCCTTTCTCTGCAATTAGTTTTTCGGCTTGTAACGCACGCCCAACCATTACACCATTGCAAATGATTGTTGCATCACTTCCACTGTCCTTGATCACGTTAGCCTTGCCAAGAACGAACTTGTAATTATCGTCAAAGACCTTCGGCACAGCATATCGTCCCAATCTGAGATATACAGGCCCCGGAAATTCAGCTAGTTTCTCAGTGATTACTTCCGTTGAGGATGCGTCCGCCGGAACAACTACAGCTAGATTCGGTATACATCTCATCATTCCGATATCCTCTGTTGCCTGGTGTGTAACGCCTTCGTACGTACCAGCGAGCCCCCCCATACCGCCAACAACCTTAACGTTCAAATTCGGGTATGCGATAAATGTCCTTACTTCTTCAGCTGTTCTCATTGAACTAAACACCGAATATGTTGCTGCGAAGACCAAATTGCCAACGGATGCAGCGCCTGCCGCTGCAGTCATCATGTTGGTTTCGGCAATTCCGACATCTATAACCCGATCTGGATATTTTGCAGCCATAGGGCCAAGCCCCATTGATTTGGCCGTATCCGCGGCGAAAGCAAGTACATTTTGCCGAGCATCCGCGACTCGAAGTAAAGCCTCACCAAACGCATCACGAGTTGACAACTTATCTAAAATAGTCATTTTATTTTCCCATTTTCAATATTAACCATGTTGGAAAAACACTGCCGATTGCAGCCGGAAATATGCCTATGTCATATTCGACAACAAAGCGTGACGTTCCACAGAGCAATTACGAAACTTTAATGTTTATTAACCAGGAGAAGTGCTAGCGCATTGAACGCAATATGCAATCAAACCAACTCTTTACATGCAATCGAGTACTCTTCCGCAGATGGAACTTTTTGGTGCCAAGCGTTATTGTTCTCCATGTAACTCACGCCTTTACCCTTAGTTGAGTGCGCAATGAGCACGGTGGGACGCCCGGTATTCATCTTGGCAATTTCGAGCTTATTGACGATTTCTTCAATATTGTGCCCGTTAGCTTCAACAACGTTCCAGTTGAAGGCCTTCCATTTATCAACGATGGGTTCAAGTGACAAAATATTGTCAGTCACTCCGCCGCTTTGAAAATGGTTATAGTCAATGATTGCAATCAGATTATCCGCCCCGAGTTTGGGAGCTGACATTGCGGCCTCCCAAATCATTCCTTCCTGAGATTCCCCATCACCGATAATCACATAAACCTTTGCTGGCGATTTACGAAGTTTTAACGCAATCGCCATACCGAGCCCTGCTGACAAGCCATGACCAAGAGATCCTGATGTCATGTCGACACCTGGAATTTTGTTCATATCCGGATGCCCTTGAAGCTTCCCGCCCAATTTTCTGAATGAATAAATCCAGTCCTTAGGGAAATATCCTTTTTCAGCAAGTACGGCATAAATGACTGGGCAAGCGTGCCCCTTCGACAGAATCAGCCGATCCCGGTCTGCCCAATTGGGTTCTTCCGGTTTAATGCGCATGACTTTGTAGTAGAGGGCTGTAACGATGTCTGCGCATGAAAGCGCCGGCCCCGGATGACCAGGCCCGCCCCCCTTCGATGTCATTTCAATAATGTTACGACGAACATTTTGCGCTACGGCTTTAAGAGCTTGGTCTTCACCAGTCATTCTGAATCTCCTGTCTATGTAAACTTGCTATGGTGGACTCACGTGATTTAATACTTCGGTCAAAGTATCCGCATGTCCAATCCCTCCGCCTTTCGTGATAATTCGGAGTCCTTCGTACGGGCCACCAATCAATGCACCTAGTGGGATTCCGGGTTCTAACTCACGATCAATGTCAATTGCCGAAACTGCTAATCGATGACAGACATCGGTTGCAGTTCCGCCCCCAACAATAAATAAGGTATTAGCGCCGAATTTATCTATTAGCGCTTTAGATATATTGGCAAAAATGTCAGAAACTGTTGATGAGAAATTGGTTATTCGCTCAGTAATGCCGATAGCATCACTCCACCCAGCCATCAAGCTGTCCAATACGATTACCGGAATTTTTTCTCCGGCAAGTATTCGCCCAGCAGTTTCTACAGCTTCATCCGTGATTTTTGTGCAATCACCGTTGTATATCCCATGCGTATCTAATGGAACCAGAACCGTTTGCGAAGATCTGCACAGATTCTTCACCTGGTCCGCACTGACCTTATTAGAGGTTCCGACCAACACAACCACTCGCCGATTTGCCGCTGATGTACCCTGAACAAGATTCCATGCAATTGGAAGGTGCGATGCCAATCCGGCTGAGCCAACGGCTAAGTAGGGAATACGGAGACTTGCTAGAGATAGAGCAATAATATATAGGTCTTTATCGCTAACAGCGTCGATCACGATTTTTTTGATGCCACCCCGGGCTAGCTGCTTGATGCACTTACCCAAGGCAAGTGGGCCATTGTGAACATCATCCAGCGTAAGGATTGCAACGGGACTATTCGATTTCCCTTGGATAACCGATGGCACATAGCAGACAGGGTAAGAAACGCCTTCGTCTATGTCTTGCAAAATTTCCAAATAGCCGTTACGCACTAATCTACCGGATTCTGGGAACGAAGGAACCACGACTGCCACAGACATTGCTAGCGCATCCATAGCAGCTTCAATCTCTTCCGCGACCCGTCCGCGAAGTGTTGAATCGACCTTTTTGTAGTAGTGATCGAATTTAAGATTCAATAGTTGCTTCGCTATTTCATATACTCTCGCGTAGGACTCTTCCGGAGACATACGTCTCGTTTCGGTACTCACTACTACGATGTCTGTATCAGCGATATGTTCTGATATATTTTCTGGAATTGATGGGAGAATCACCCGAGTATTAAGGCCATACTTTTTAAACTGAACGCCGCTATCATTAGCGCCGGTTAAGTTATCAGCTATGACTCCAACTTTTTTTCGCATGATTTTCCTCATGTGGGTACTTAAGCAAGGGGTGTGCCAAAACCGTTTAGCATGAAGTATAGGCAGGGAAAATCCTAAAACTTCGCCTATCCGAGGTGCACCTACGATCCTTTGTCATGAACGTTATGAATCTTCACGAATCTGCGGCGATTTTTTTAGCTATGGCTTCACGAGATCCACACCATTTTCGTATTATTCGCCTTTCACCTACTACGCCGTGTGCCAGTCAGATTTCATCCAGGACTCTCACACCGTGCGCAATAATTGCAAAATGCAAGACGTAATATATAAATAGTTTGGCGTTACGTAAAATCAACAACTTAATTAGCTTGCAAAATGCATTCACTCGTTCATTTTGCAATTTTTAAGCTTTCGCCAAATGGTTGTAGTGCTAATTCCAAGGGAACGAGCGGCATCTTCTTGATTTCCATATCGGGCCAGCGCCTGCCTGATTGCTTCCACCTCAATTTGTTCTAGAGTCATTCCTTGAGGTCTCCACTGGTTGGCCAAGGCATTCACGTTATTCATATCTAACGCACTCGAAACATCCTCGGCTCGCGCGATCTCACCTGACTTCAAAATCAGCAAGCGCTCCAATAGATTTTCAAGTTCCCGCACATTTCCTGGCCATGAATATTTTGCTAGCAAGCTCATAGCATCCTCCGAGAGAACGAGCTGATCTCGGCCAGCCTTAGAACTGATTTTTTCGTTAAGCCTTTTGATCAGAAGAGGCAAGTCACAACTTCTTTGCGCCAAAGGAAGAAGACGAAGTTGAAGCACATTAAGGCGGTGATATAAGTCACGCCGAAACAGACCTTTCTCAATCAGATCCGGCAAGTCACGATGGGTGGCAGCGATAAGACGGACGTTAATCGGAATGACTCTTGTCCCACCTACTCTCATCACGACGCGCTCTTGCACAACCCGAAGCAACCGGGCTTGCATCCCAAGAGGAACCTCGCCGATTTCATCGAGAAATATCGTCCCACCTTCGGCCTGCTCAAACAGACCAGGCTTTCCTTCTTTCTTGGCTCCAGTAAATGAGCCAGCCTCATATCCAAACAGTTCACTCTCAAGAAGGCTCTCCGCGAGAGCCGCGAAATTTACTGCCACAAAAGGACCTATAGCTCGGACGCTATGGTTATGCACGCTTTGTGCAATAATTTCCTTTCCAGTCCCTGTCTCCCCTGTAATAAGCAACGGAGAGTCGGCCGCTGCATAACGCTTAGCAGCATCCAACACAGTCTTCATTTGGTCATTTTCTGTTAGATAATCAGAAAAGTAATACCTGGCCGTAAATCCACTTTTTTTAATGTTTGCGGTCTTATCAATTTTTCCTGGCAATAGCCTTGTATCGAATATTGTGAGCATCGCGCCGATTCGTTCATTGGCGATGATCATCGGTGCAACTCGGTACCAACAGTGGCTGTAGCGGGGGTGCTCAATCTGCCCTGTTCGGGTATGGCCAAAATTCAGAGCGTCAGATATTGGTATTGCGTAATTCTGACCGTTACCAGACACCATATTTTTGAACTCTTCTCCAAGAATTCTCTCTGCGGCATGATTAACATATTCGACTTCGCTATGGTGATTAAATACAACAATTCCTTCCTGCATAAACTGCATTGCAGCTCTTAGTCTATAGCCGCTCGAAGCCCCTTTAGTGCGCTCCGTAACAAGCGACTTCAGATTTTTCAGAGCCCATACCAACGTTTCAGCACCAGGGTTTGCATACCATACGTTCTCACAATATTGCATCTTCACATCATCATCAGAAATATCGTCAGCATTTACGATTAAGGCATTCAAAGGCGTCTTTGCCTTGTCGAAATATTGATTTACCCTTATTAGATGTATCCCAAAGAAATTTTCAATCCATTCAAACTCTCTAAGCGGTAAAGTCTCGTTAACGCCAATCGACAACGTGAATCCACTCCCACGTTTAATTCTGATGATTTGATCATCATCCATCATCTTAGATATTAGGCGTACGATATCGGCCGTACTCGGCTGAATAGGCTGTATCGGCACATCAACAACGGCACGAATAATTTGCTCTGCTGAAGCTGAACAAATTATTCCCGAAATCCCGTTGTCAGCTATTGAACGCGCAATCCCTAGCGCTTGAGCCTGATCTGAAATGGCAATGTGCACCGACTCTGATATTTCGCTAATGACCTGTGCCGCCATAGCAGCACAGTCGCGATTCGGCGCGATGTATGCAAAAGTTTCTGCGGAAACGTCTGTTATCTGTTTATTCATCAACCACCACTCCTAGGCTCGGCGAGCCTCACAGATTGCTATGTGCGGAACAATCTCCGTCGTACGGAACCTTGAGTTCGCAACAACCCAACCTATCTACTGCATGTGCAGATCTCCCACTGTCGTGCATTTGGAGCATCAAGCCTCGCACCCTTAAATTGCCGCGCATGCGCTTGTGACGCCCTTCATTCCAACAGATGGCCTTCTACAAGCATTTTTGGTGCCTAACATTTCAAAATGCAGGATACATTCTATTCTGCAATCATTCTTAACGTTATGCTGGATTTTGTCGGCACCCATCTCCCCCCTCAATTACGGAGGGGTGTAATAGCCCCCCTACTACGGAGGTCATCGGCGCTCTGAATCTCGACATTTCCGCCAAAAAAAAAGGCTCCTTAACGGAGCCTTCCTTAACGGAGCCTTACCCTGAGAGGGCGAGGAAATTAATCGCTTCCGATACTTAATACATTGAATCATTCCAGCAAGTCTTCGGAGCGCGGGGTGTAAAAAGCCGCACCTTCCTGGGTTGGTAGACGATGCGGTAAAAGTCCGCTGGCTAAGTAGGTGAAAACCAGCGGGGGGAAATTCCCTACAGTTGATTCGTCCGATATCGCTCAGCCATTTGATCGAGGAAAACAACCCTGATTCTTGAAGCTTGACCAGCGGCACCGAATGCCTCAAGACGCGCGCGTACGACCTTTTTGGCACCTTCCTTTGCTGGTTTAAGGTAATCACGCGGATCGAATTTTGTAGGATTTTCAATGAAATAACGACGAATAGCAGCGGTCATTGCTAGACGAATGTCAGTATCAATGTTGATCTTACGAACCCCGTGACTGATGCCACGAACAATCTCTTCGACTGGCACTCCATAGGCTTCCTTCATGTCGCCGCCAAACTCGCGAATTTCGGCAAGCAACTCCTGCGGCACTGATGAAGAACCGTGCATAACAAGGTGAGTATTTGGAATTCGTGCGTGAATTTCGGCAATGCGGTCTATTGCCAATATGTCACCGCTGGGCTTCTTCGAGAATTTGTAGGCGCCATGGCTAGTACCAATAGCGATAGCCAAGGCATCGCATTTGGTCCTTTGCACGAAATCGGCGGCCTGGTCCACATCTGTAAGCAATTGCTCGCGGGTCATCGTACCGTCCGCGCCATGGCCGTCTTCTTTGTCGCCCTTCATTGTCTCCAACGACCCAAGAACGCCCAATTCCGCTTCCACTGACACACCGATCGCATGCGACAACTCAACCACCTTTTCGGTTGTAGCCACATTATATTCGTATGATGCTACCGTCTTACCATCGGCTTCAAGAGATCCATCCATCATAACTGAAGAGAATCCTGAGCGTATGGCTTGCATGCAAACACTAACCGACTGCCCATGATCCTGATGCATGACAATCGGGACATTGGGATAAGCTTCGATAGCCGCGAAAATTTGGTGGCGTAGAAATGGCTCTCCCGCATATTTGCGAGCTCCGGCCGACGCTTGCATGATCACAGGGGCATCAACTTCTGCCGCCGCTTCCATGATTGCACAGACCTGTTCCATATTATTGACGTTAAAGGCCGGTAGCCCATAACCATATTCTGCAGCGTGATCTAGCAACTGGCGTAATGAAGCAAGAGACATCGAAAATCCTTTTACATAAATTTGGATGATTATGGAAATATTTTAGAGCTCACATGAGCCATTTCATCGGCACAGTTACCAAGGACGGAAAGAGAACGAGCAAGAACATCAGCGCTGTTTCTGCAAACAAGAATGGCCACACCCCTTTAATTACCGAGTCCAAATTCTCTTTGGAAACACCAGCCACAACATTTAGTACCGTTCCAACCGGAGGTGTTAAAAGACCGATAGCATTGTTCATTAGAAACAAAACCCCAAAATAGTAGGGATCAATTCCCGCCTGTTTCACTACCGGGACCAAAATCGGCCCAAGAATTAGAACTGTGGGCATTAGGTCCAACGCAGTTCCAACAATGATGACCAGGACCATGATGACAAACACCAGTAAAATCTTGTTGCCGATAAATGGCTCGAGGAGCGCAACAGTTTGGCCAGGAATATCGGCAACCGAAATTAGCCATGCCGAAACCATCGCCGCAGCAACCAGGAACATTATTGTGCTGGACGTCTTTAATGCCGCCAACATAATATGCGGAATGTCACGAATCTTAAGCCCACGGTAAATCACAAGACCGGCCAATAGCGAATAAAAGACCGCAACCGCAGCGGCCTCCGTTGGGGTAAATACACCCATTTTCATTCCGCCGATAATTACAATCGGCAAAGCCAAAGCCCACACACCTTCTTTGACAGTCCCAACGAATCGAGCAAAAGAGAAATTGCCATGATTCTTGCGCGGTTGTTTTCCCGCGACGATCCACCATGTTGTTGCAAGAGCGACGGCCATCATAATTCCAGGAAACACACCGGCCATAAACAGTTTAGTAATCGATAGCTGAGTAGTAACCCCAAAGACAACCATCGGTATCGACGGCGGCACAACAGGCGCTATACAACCGGCGGCAGCGATAAGTCCTGCAGATCTGGGGACGTTATAACCACCGCTTCTCATCATCGGGATAAGCAGGGCGGCAACAGCAGCGGTGTCGGCAACAGCAGAGCCAGAAATGCTAGCGACTACCGCTGCGGTGATAATTGCGACGTAACCGAGACCTCCTCGCATGTGGCCAACCAGCGAGTCCGCAACATCTACGATCCTCTTGGACAGCCCACCAGCGTTCATTAACTCGCCGGTGAGCATGAAAAATGGAACGGCCATTAGCGGATAGTTATTTGCGCCTTCGATAAGATTTTGTGCGACGATTTGAGTATCGAAGTTCTGCATCTGCACCATCATTGCCACTCCGCAAATTAGCAGAGAGAGTGCAATTGGTGCCCCCAACGCCATAGCGCCAAGCAGCGCGAACAAAAATGTTGCGATTGTCATATATATTCCCTATTCCCCACAGGATCCACTAAATGGAATCAGTTCATTTGCAGGCATTTTTCCGCTGAGCTGTCTGAATAACGAGTACCCAATAACAATGCAAATGCCGACACAGGAAATTAATAGGCATAGCTGAACATACCCCATCGGAATACCCGTGACCGGGGCGTGGTCATCCATAGCAATGACAACTTGTTTATATGCTCCATCTGTTAGCAAAAGGCAGCAAGCCAACGATAGCGAATCAGCTGCGAACCTGCACACCCTTTGGCCTCTCTCCCCGAACATACTAACAACGCTACTCATACCCAAGTGCGCGTGATCCTTCATGACGACCATCGCTCCAATAAGCGTTAGCCACATAAACAAAAATCTTGATATCTCTTCGGCAAATACAATTCCTGAATTAAATCCGTATCTTAGGACCACGTTACCGAATACGAGAATGGCCATTAGACCGAACATACATACTAGGCCCCACTCAATAGTCCTTATAAATTTATTGATAAACTTCATCGCGACCCTCGAATATGACTCGTTTAGACAAAGACTTCCCCTGAGCCAAGAACTCCGGCTCATATGAACAAACTTCTATAGGGGTAAATGTTTAAATCTGCAGCACAGGCGGAAAACCAATGCACATCCGCCCGTGCTCGATTCAGCAGCAGTTAGTTGCTGGTTTTCGTTTGCCTAATCTTTTCAAGCTCGGCCATTACGTCTTTAACAATAGCCTCGTTCACTTGTTCCTTGGCGAGCCGTTCGGAAACAGGGCGAAGCTTGTTACGCATTCTTTCCTTTTCTTGCGCGGATACATCATTAATAATCGTTCCCTTTTCCTTCAGACTCACTAACGCGTTCGAATTCATATCACGCAAGAACTTCCGCTGATAACTAACCGTTTCAGCAGCAGCCTCTCGAACCAATTTCTGCTCGTCCGAATTCAATTCATCCCAAATCTTCTTGCTAAAAAGAACGATAAGCGGGTTGTATTGGTGCTGGGTCAAAGATAGATATTTCTGAACTTCGTATAGTTTGTTAAACTCGAAAATACCATTAGGATTTTCTTGTCCATCAACTGCCTTTGTCTCGAGCGCGGTGTAGAGCTCCGTAAATGGCATCGGAAGTGGGTTCGCATTAAGGCCACGGATTGTTTCAATGATCATCGGCGACTGCGAAACACGAATTTTCAAACCGTCAATGTCCTCCATTTTCACGATAGGACGTTTGCTGTTTGAGACATTCCTGAATCCGTGATCCCAATAAGCAAGTCCAACCAACCCCGGAGGCGGGTTATCAAGCAAGCTCTTGCCAATGCGCCCATCGAGGATAGCATCTGCTTCGGAATGGTCATTAAACATGAATGGCATATCAAATACGCCAAAATTCTTATTAAGTCCAATTAACATCCCCGGATTGCAGGTCGTAATATCCACTGTTCCGCTCCGAAGAGCTTGGATTACCTGCACCTCTCCGCCCAGTGTTCCATCGGGATAAGTCTTGATGATTAACTTATTGTTGCTTTTTTTTGCAAGAATTTCAGCAAACTTCTGCGCGCCGGCTTCATAGTGACTAGCTTTCGATAAAACATGTGCAAATTTGAATGTGTGTGGGCGAATGTCGGCATGACTGACGTTTACCAGCGCAAAGGTGGATAAAGCGAACAAACACTTAGAGAGACTTGAAATCAAATTCATAGCAACATCTCCTGAAATTAATATATGACACTAGTAAGACCCTAAAGCGCCATGGATGATAGGTAAATATTCCATAGTATTAGAGCGTCGTTCGATCGCTCTTGTTGTGGTTTTTGATTATTCAACTTTGCACGCAGATCTACGACGCTTAGCATAAGCAACTGGCATGCCAAAGCCCAGTCATTGCGCATTGAAGGTGTATTTTTTCCGAATTATTTTAGAAAAACGGCACTTAATTAGCCTGGTTGAGCAGACGGCACTCAGTTCGTCGCCCCCGTTTCTCTCCTAGGTTGGACTCCTACACCTCCTCACACAAGACAAAGATTGCAATATGAAATATAAAACTTAGGAGGCTCGCAGAAATTCACCCAACCGTCTGTTAAGTAACACATTTTTATGTTATTTCATATTGCATTCTACAATTCATTTTGAAATTCCGCTCGGCAACAGTCACGTGCTATCCGAATCAGTTGTAACGTCCTCCCGGAAAACCGAAGCGGCGAGAAGTAGAGATTTCTGGCAAATTTGAAGCCCTAACGGGCAGGAGATTTGTCATGAAGAGATCGAGACACACGGAAGAGCAAATTGCCTTTGCGCTCAAACCGGCCGAACTTGGAACAGCTGTCGCCGAGATGTGCCGCAAGATGCGCGTGTCCGAATCCTCACGACGTATTTTTGCCTTTCCTTAGGAGCGACGAGCACTTCGCTGACACTGACGGTGGTCGCGATGATCAAAGGAAAATTTTCAAGCCGATATGCTGCGTAGATACTTTCGCCATCATCGCCTGGACGCTTTACGGTACCAAAGCTGATCGGGTGTCGCAGAATCCGTTCCTGATAATCGCTATCGTGATAACTCCGTCCGGATGACAGCGTCCCCCTGCGCAACTCGGCGAACTGAAATCCATCTATCCCGATGATTTCGATACGGCCGTCATTGCCAATGTCGATGTCCTTAAATAGCCGGAGGAAGTATCCCAGGTCCAAAATTGCCACGAGATATCTTGCCTTTCGCCTTGTCCGGGCAGTTTGAGGAGCAACGGGACACGCCACGAATCGTTGCGGTCAGGGCGGCCAACGAGAATATCCCTGGATTCCGGATCCGTACGGAACGCCTGCACAATTTCCTTGGTGAGCGCCTCTGCCATCACCTCGGTCACCTGGCGCGCGGATGAATGGATTAGTTTTCCCGACTGGTCCAGCACGACAATTCGTAGGTATTCCTGATCGCCGTTTGCTGTCGGATTGAGATAGCCGGCGACGGATCGATTGCCGTTAAGCAAGGCAATGGCGAGATTGGAAAATGCCGTAGTCTTGCCGATCACCTGCTCAAGGTCTGCTTTGGCAATGGTCGAGATGTTGATATTGCGACGGATCGCCGCTTGCAGGGCGATCTCCTCCTCGCGTTGGGTGGTACTTTTCACCAACCCCCAGACGAAGGCGAAAAACACTACGGCGATGCCGATCGAAAGGATAAGCATGCCGGTCCATCCGTCCAACGCGAGCGGACGGCAGAATTTTTTCCGGGGGCGCCAGCGAAAAACGAAATCGAATGGCTCAACCATCACGAATCGACAAGCATACGAGAGCAAATAGCGGACGGACGACAATAGCAACAAAATATTACGTTCTTATTATCGTCGCGCTTAGCCCGAAAAAAACACTTATTCGACCGTGGCGGGACTCCAGAAAACTTGACTGATGCATTCAGAGGGGGTTTGTCGTCAATGACCTTGTCAAGATATCGACGCCATCCACGGACGTCGCCGTCAGCACCGCTTTGATCTTCGCGGAATCGGTGCCGAACGTGTTGACGACCAAATCGTTGGCCGCAATGGGCCGCAATCCCCCCCGACGGAAAGGATCGTAGAGGTATTTTTGTTCTGGCTAAGCATACCCCCCCCCCTTTGGATAGTCGTCGTTGCCTTGATCTTCTCGGATGGATCCAGAATCAGGGGGAGATCTCTTCATCTAGTAGCGGTGTAGCAAACAACCCATGTTTTTTTAGGCCATAGTGGCGCAATACCCCCGACGCCGTAGCCCCGATCATAGCTACGGATACATGGCCCGCTTCTCCTATGTTCAAGCACGGCGTAATATGCTGATAAAATTATTCACGCCGTTTCTTGGGTTCAGTCGGAACCCACCTCACGTTAATGGCCATATTTCTTCCAGCACTCAGCTCAAGAAGTCTGAGGCTCACCCCAGGTGAACGGCGCTTCGGCACCTGCCTGATGCGCAAGTTGGAAGACGATTACCACGTTTGGATCAATGTCCCGGTTGGCCCCAAGCAGTTTCGCCCAGATTTCGTCGTCCTCCACCCCGGACGCGGCATTCTAGCGCTAGAGGTCAAAGACTGGAAGTTGCCGACGATCCAGGGCATGGATCGTTTTTCTGCGCAACTACTCACGGATCGCGGTTTAACTACGGTCGCCAACCCGCTCGAGCAAGCACGTTCCTACGCCATTTCCATTAAGGAATTGTTGGAGCGCGACCCGCTGCTCGTCCAACAGGAATCCGGTCGCTATCACGGCCATCTGCTCTTGCCCTGGGGCTTCGGAGCCGTCCTCACCAACATCACCCGCAAGCAATTCGAAGCAGCACAGCTCGACCAAGCGATTCCCGGTGATCGCGTCATTTGCCAGGATGAAATGACTGAGACGGTCGAGGCCGAGGCAATCCAACAACGCTTGTGGGGCATGTTCCAGTACAACTTTGGCCGGGTTTTATCCCTGGCACGCGTCGATCGCGTCCGCTGGCATCTGTTCCCTGAAATCCGTATTGAGCAAGGTCATCTATTCGACCCCGCCACCGCCGAAGCGCCTGACCCGAGTCAGTCAATCGCCAAGGTACTTCCTGACGTAGTCAAGATCATGGATCTGGAGCAGGAGAAAGTCGCCCGCAACTTAGGGGAAGGACACCGAATCATCCATGGCGTCGCCGGTTCCGGCAAGACGCTGCTATTGGCCTATCGCTGCCTTCATTTGAACAAACAGAATCTGTCCAAGCCGATTTTGGTACTCTGCTTTAACAAGACGCTGGCAGCAAAACTCCGGGAAATGCTGACCGAAAAGGGGGCTGGCGATAGCGTGCATGTCCGTCATTTTCACGGATGGTGCAGAGACATGTGCACGCTGTATCAACTCGACCTCGCGAAAGACAACCGCCCGGTCTACGAAAAACAGGTCGAAGCCGTCATCACCGGTGCAGAAAAAGGCCGGTTACCTCGCGCCCAGTATGCCGCAGTGCTGATCGACGAAGGCCACGATTTTGAACCGGAATGGTTCAAGCTATTGGTGCAGATGATTGACCCTGAAACCAATTCGCTTCTGCTGCTCTACGACGATGCACAGAACATTTACGGGAAAAACAAGCGACGCACGACGTCCTGGGCCAGCCTCGGCATCGAAGCCAAAGGACGCAGCACGATCCTCAAGGTCAACTACCGAAACACCGTCGAGGCTCTGAATTTCTCGTATCAATTCCTTTCGGAATACATAGACGAGAACAGTGGTACCGAAGAAATTCCTTTTATTCACCCTGAGTTTGGTGGTCGCAATGGGCAAATGCCGGAGATCCGCCGCCTCCAGGGCGCGGCCCAAGAAGTGGATCATATCGCCGCCTGGCTGAAGAAACGGGCGAATGACGGAATTCCATTCAGGGACATGGCCATCATCGCACGCTTCAAAACACAGCTCGAGCGTCTGCACCTAGCCCTCGCAAAAATGGACATTCCGATCGAGCCCCCGGACCTTGCCTCTCGAGCCGATGCCATCCGCCTACTGACGATGCATTCGAGCAAAGGACTGGAATTCAATAGTGTGGTGATCCCCGACCTGGGATGCATGCCTTATGCCAAGGTCCCTGCTCATGAAGAGGCGCGTCTGCTCTATGTTGCGCTAACGCGCTCAACGGAACGACTGTTGGTCACTTATCACAGCGACAGTCCGTTCACTCAAAAAATCGAGCATTTAAAGACACAGAGCAAGAGCTGAGCTCACAGAATCAGTGGGCAAGCCTGTGGACAACCCGGGACAAACACCGCCAAATGCGCTCATCCAAAGACATTTCTCTTGTTGCTCAAAAATTGAGCGCCTCAACATCATTCACGCGACGACAGCGCTTGATAACGACAGGTACGTGACATGTCCAGTTGCAATCGCCCGATAGTTACCTGTGTCACCAAACGGCCGATAGTGGAATATTCAAAGCAGTCATCCAAGACGAGCTCGGCGCACAAGAGTTGATCAGCGGCATACCATATTCACAAAGTTTGTCAATTAATCATATAGTTACAAAACAAAAAACAGTTGCGCCGTTATCCCAAGTATGGGATAGTAAAAGCAGCTGGGTTTTTGATTCAGCTATTTGAGCGCAGTTCAGCACTGCTGTAATGCAGTGCTTCTGAGACGTGATTGGGAATGGAATGAAACGAATGTCGGGCAGTTTTCCGACAGGCGTCCGTTTATTTCCGGCGTCTCTTTTTGCTTTGTGGCATCAGAGTCTCCGGGAGTATTTGACTTCAAATATTTTGGGAGAATTCAGATGCTTTCAGCCATTTCCCCTCCCCCAGCCACAATGGCCCCGACCATCAGCGGGATCGTTGATCAAAACCCGGCTGATCTCAAACCCTGGCCAGAAAACCCACGCAAGCATTCTGCTAAGCAAAAGGCAAAACTTGGGGCCGCCATTCGCAAGTTCGGATTCACGTCAATCGTTGTTACTGATGAAAACAGCTTCATCCTGAGCGGCCATTGTCGGGTCGAAGTTGCGATTGAAATGGGTCTGCTGACTATTCCAGTCCGAGTTATTTCCGGATTAACGGAAGCCGAAAAATTAGCTTTCGTTCTCGCCGATAACAAACTCGGCGATATGTCCATATGGGATGACGCTAAGCTCAAGGCCACTCTCGAAATCCTGATCCGGGAGGAATTCGAAATTGAAACCACGGGTTTTAGCACTGCTGAGGTCGATCTAATCTTCGACGACAACAAGGCAAGTCCCAGCGCTGACTCTGGTGATCTGCTGCCGACCGATATCCGCGAAGAGGTCGTCACGCGCGCCGGCGATCTGTGGATTCTGGGCCAGCATCGGCTGCTCTGCGGTAATTCGCTCGACAAGGACAGCTACCAACGCGTGATGGCAGAAGGGGTGGCCCAGATGGTAATTTCCGATGCCCCGTTCAATGTCCCGGTATCGGGCCATGTCTGCGGAAGTGGCAAGACCCAACACAAAGAATTTGCCATGGCCTCGGGGGAAATGAGCCAGGCAGAGTTTACGCAATTCTTGAATAACGCCTTCACCCACACCCATCACTTCTCGATGGATGGCGCCATCCACTATTACTTTATGGACTGGCGCCATATGCGGGAATTGCTGGACGCGGCCGAACCGCTGTTCGGTTCCTTACGCCAGCTATGCGTGTGGGCCAAGGATAACGGCGGAATGGGCACGTTCTATCGTAGCCAACATGAGCTCGTATTCGTGTTCAAGAAAGGTGATGCGCCGCATATCAACAACTTCGAATTGGGTCAGCACGGGCGGTATCGAACCAACGTCTGGCAGTATCCGGGCGTCAACACCTTTACGGGCAAGGGTCACGAACTACTAGCCCTACATCCTACGGTCAAGAATGTCAGTCTGATTGCCGATGCCATCCGTGACTGTAGTCACCGCAAGGGACTCATCCTGGATCCCTTCGCCGGTAGCGGAACTCTGCTGGTCGCTGCAGAGCGGACTGGCCGTTACGCCCGAGCCATCGAGATCGACCCTCATTACGTCGATGTGGGCGTGCTGCGCTGGCAACGGATCATCGGCAAGGAAGCCATTCTCGAGGCCACCGGCCAGACCTGGTCGCAGGTCCGCACAGAGCGGCTGGCGGTATCGGGAGGACAGCCATGACCTACCAAATTGGCTACAAACGCCCCCCGAAGGAGGGGCAGTTCAGCAAGGGCAAGTCCGGAAATCCCAAAGGTCGCCCCAAGGGATCGAAGAACTTCATGACCTTGTTGGACAAGGAACTCGATCAATCCATCGTGGTGAGCGAGAACGGCAAGAAGAAGACGGTCACGCGGCTACAAGCGATGGTCAAGCGCCTGGTGGCCGAGGCACTGCAGGGCGAGAAAAAATCCCTGTTGGTGCTGTTCGACATCCTCAAGCGTTCCGATCGACTCGACGGCACAGAGACTGTCGATCTGGTCCCGAACAACTACGAAGCCATTCTCGAGGCATATGTCCAGCGACGCAGCCAACTAGCTGCCACTACCTCATCCGCAAGCACAAAATCACTGGAGAAAATTTCATGAGCACGTCTTCCGAAACGCTCTACTGGGCATCCGTCCGCGACGATTTTCTGGTCTTCGTGCAGCAGGCGTTTGCATTTCTCTATCCCGGCAAGACTTTTGATGAAAACTGGCACATCGAAGCGATTATTCACCACGCAATGCGGTGTGTAGCCGGCGAATTGCCTCGCCTGATCATCAACCTGCCACCGAGACAGCTCAAGTCCTTCATCATCTCGATTGCCCTGCCCGCCTTCGTGATCGGACGGGACCCAACGGCCAAGCTGATTTGCGTCAGCTATTCGGAAGATTTGGCAAAATCCTTGGCGCGGGACTTTCGGCGGATTGTCGACAGCACGTGGTTTCAGAATGTATTTCCTGAAGTCAAACGCGCAAAGTCGACCGAGCTGGAATTTGTGACCGACCAGGGCGGATTCCGCCTGGCAACCTCTGTCGGCGGAACACTGACCGGGCGCGGCGGCGATATTATGATCGTTGATGACCCGATCAAACCCCAAGATGCTTTATCCGACAGTTTGCGCAACAGTGCCAACGAATGGTTTCGCAGCACACTGCTTAGCCGGCTTGATGATAAGCGATATAGCATCCTGCTTATCGTCATGCAACGTCTGCATGTTAATGACTTGACAGGTTTCGTCGAAGCAGCCGGCGGTTTCTTTAAACTATCGCTGCCCGCGATTGCCGAGCGCGACGAGACAATCGATATCCGTGATGGCGTGGCTTATAAGCGCCTAGAGGGAGAGGCACTGCACGAGGAACGTGAGCCGATAGCAATTTTGGAGGGAATCCGCAATCAGATGGGGACCGCTAACTTCGCCGCGCAGTATCAACAACACCCTGAAATTCCAGAGGGTGCGATGTTCAAGCGGGCGTGGTTCAAATTTATTAATAAATTACCCCAGCCCTTGCCTGAAGGTCACTATTTCGTCAGCATTGATACGGCACTCTCGACAGCGGAGAGCGCCGATTATTCAGCACTGACACTGATTTACGCGGATCGAAACGGATATGTTATCTGCCACGCAGAACGTGGACACTGGGACTATGAAGAACTCAAGCGCAGGGCGCATTCGTATATCGAGCGCTTCGGACGGGATAACGTAGATTTCATCGTCGAGGCTACAGGTGCTGGGATTTCACTGATCAGTTACCTCCGTAAGAATCTGCTGCACTGCTTTTCCTATTTCCCGAAGGATGGGAAGCAAACCCGTGCGGCCTATGCGTTACCGACCATTCATGAGGGGCGAGTCTTTATCCTTAATCAACCCGGAAAAAATGCCTGGATCGAACCGTATCTCAACGAGTTCCTGACTTTTCCGCACGGGCGTTTCGACGACCAAGTCGATAGTTTGGTGCAATTTATCATTTGGGCGGAGAAGCGGTTCAATCCCCAAACCCGTATCTGGTTTGCCTGATTCAGCCGCAGGCCTCCTGGCAATGGTCATCGCGCCAGGAGGCTTGTCAGCTATCCTGCGAGGGAGCAAGCCAGCGCCACACCTTCAAAAACAGGCTCTCTTTCGGAAACACTGGAATCCGCTCGCTTCGCAGCCAAACATTCCCCCCAGAATAACGTCTGAGGTCACGATCCCGGGTAACGCGCCGTGTAGAAATCACTCTCCGCAAAACCCGCTGCGCTCTGGTCATCATCCAGTGTCCATTTCGCGACAGTCGCCAGGTCATCGGCAACGATCTCCAGCACGCCGCGAAGCTCGAGATTTTTGAGCCAGCGCTCAGGTACTGCATCGATTCCATGCAGCGCCCCCAGCAAATGCCCAGCGATCAGCCCCGTCGAATCGCTATCTCCATTGTGATTGACCGCCATGACGACGCCAGATTCGAAATCTTTTGCCGTCAGCGCACAGAAAATGCCAACAGCCAAGGCCTCTTCTGCAATCCAACCTTCGCCCAGCCAATCCAACGCCTGCTCCGGTGGCGTGCTCCTCTCAGCCAAATCAACGGCGCGGTTAATCGCTGCCGTGGTTTCCTCATGATGGTGCTGTTCGCGCAGAAGCACTAGCGCCTGTTCGATGCTATCGCGTAGCGACTGCCCTTCCAGAAGCAGAAAAATGATCGCGGCGAAGGCGCCGGCCGTGAGCTGTCCGGTGGGATGCCCATGGGTCAGTGCTGCAGCCTGACAAGCGAGGTCGAAGGCTTGCCGGAAATTGGCATCGCGAAGCGCCGAATGCTCGGCCGACAAGGCTTTTAGCATCATGCCGACCGGGGCGACCCGCATGACACCGCCACAACCTTTGCTGTCGTTATCTGCGGGGGTGCCCAGAATACGCTTTGCCTTGAGTGCCGCAATACACGTCATTCCTGGAGCACGCTGTGCAAATAGCTCGGTCTGTTGGAACAACCAGCCCCGATCAGTCTTCCCTGTACCTCCGGGTGATTCTTCTTGTGTGTGCAACCAGCGACGGTAAGCTGCGTCAATCAGGCTAGGCGGATGGCAAATTCCTCGTCTCTGGCTCCGAACGTAGCCACGCAACAATCCTTCGGCAGTAAATAGCGTCATCTGGGTATCATCGGTGATAGCCCCAAGAACGCCATAAGCAGGAACCATATCCTGAATCCCTCGGGCGCCGAATTGCCGAACGATCTCCGCCCTCTTCATGAACTCAACCGGAGCACCTAAAGCATCACCTACAGCCCCTCCGAGTAAACAGCCACGGAATTTGACCCGGACCTCGGCTTCAGGCAAGTGCGGTAAAAACGTGCTTGTTGTGCTGACTGTCTGTTCGTTTTTGTCTCTTTGACCGTGCTGGCCCGAAAAAATCGGCTCGCTGTTCTGCAGGCTCGAACTCTCGGAATTGCGATGTCTATTCATTTTGGCTATGTCATTTAGGTACGTTCACCATTCATGGCATACAACGGCAAGAACATCAACTCCAAGAAAAAAGAAGAAGGTCGATAGCGACCCGGTTGGATGCAATCAAAGGGCGTTTATTCGATACGACTACGCAAGTTGCAAGGGCCACGATAGAGGTTGCATGGCGAGTAAGCTGGTTGAGAACAGTTTCCTACAAAATTTTCGACGCACTCTGCAACCGATCGCGAGCGGGCTAATTCGCCGGCCGGGCATCTCCCGTCCGGCATGGCGTATATTAGATATTTTGTGTAAATAAGCCATTGCCAGTGGTGCTACTGCACTCATGCTTTGGCCGACGGGCGGAATTTTCGGCGGCAACAGATCCCCAAGTTCTCTGTGGAAGAGCATATATCGGAAATTATGCTTCAGCCTCCCACTAGCGTAATGATTTGCATGCACTTAGAAAGGCTCGAACAACTGCAATACGGGGACTGGCACGCCACCACAAGACACCGACGTTTCTGACCTCCGTTGATGCCGTCAGTGGAATTTTCTTGATCGATAGCTTCTCTGGCCAGGGCGGCGCCCAGTCGGGAAGGATTGCCACCCCCAATCCTCTACCAACAAATGTCGCAATGGCATCCAAGGCATCCATTTCGACAAAGGTCGTTACTTGAAGATTGTTAGCCTGCAAGAAACGATCAACGATCTGCCCCCCCCAATGCTTACGGTCATACCTGATAAACGGCTCTGATGTGATGACTTGATGCGGGTCACTGACATCAAGGGACTCAGGCACGAGCAAGACAAGAGGCTCTCTACGCAGGGTCTGCCAACCGCATGATTTCAAAATGGGAAATTGCGGTTGAACGATAATTGCCGCATCCAAATCACCAGATACCACTCGGGGATACAACTCCAACGACGAGCCAGGTTGAACGTACAGTTCAACCTTTGGAAATATTTTCCTGATATTGGAGACTGCATCAGGTAATTGTCCGGTTAGAGCGGTTGCCGTTGCTCCAAGGCGCAATTCAACAGGTCCGCCACCTCCCTTGCTGACAGCGATTGCCCTTAAGTCTCTTGCTTCTCTGATCAGCGAATGAGCCTTCCCCAGGATCGCTAAACCGGAAGCCGTTGGGCGAACGGCGCGACCATTTCTCTGCAATAGCGCATCACCAATCTCCTTTTCTAGTGCCTTGATTCGCTGCGCGACCGCAGGTGGCGTCAGTCCAAGAATACGGGCTGCCTCGGCCAATGAACCGGTGTCGATGACGGTCACAAACGTCTCAAGGAATACGGTATCCATGTAAACATTTTCTTTGTTATGAATGAATGACAACTGACATTTTATTCTCTAATAAGTCTTGCCAAAATAGAAGCACATTGTGAGGAAGCAGTATCAACCGGACAGCAGACGGGAGTTGCAGGTCGATCCTGCATGCCTCGAAACACCGTTCCCTATTCGTATAACAGGAAAAAAAAATGAGCTTGATTGAAGAGAGATTTGCAAGGTTAGCGACAGACAATGCCCCCGGACAAGAAGTCAGGCAAACAGGGGCATCGGGTGACGTAACATTGATCGGAGAAAACATTCCGGGGACTCCCGTCGACTTCTCACATGGAGACGTCAACACCTCGGCTTTTGCACCCACACCGGGATCTCTCGAAGAATTTGTACAAGGGGTCCACCGAGGCGGGCAGCAAGCCTATACCGAATATCGAGGGGCAGCAGCCCTCAGAGACGAGATAGCAAGCAAACTTGCTCGCTTTACAGGTTGCCCCGTTTCGGGTTCAGCGGAGTTAATTCTTACGCCCGGTACTCAAGGTGCGCTATTCCTTGCAGTTGCATCGACCGTTGTTGCGGGCGACAAAGTCGCTATCGTGCGCCCCGACTACTTTGCGAACCGAAAGCTGGTCGAATTCCTCGGTGCTGAAGTGGTGCCGGTGAGGCTTGACTATTTCGACAGCGGTAGTCAGGCCGGCTTGAATCTGGATGACCTGGAAGCAGCCTTTAAGCAAGGAGCGACCACGTTTCTCTTCTCCAATCCGAACAACCCAGCCGGGGTTGTCTATTCGGAAGCGGAAATCCTGCAGATTGCGAAGTTGGCTAACACCTATGGTGTGACGGTGATTGTCGATCAACTTTATTCCCGCCTACTCTATTCCGGGACCCACTATACCCACCTTCGTGCGACAGAGATCGATTCAGATAACGTCGTAACCATCATGGGGCCGTCCAAGACGGAGTCCCTGAGTGGCTATCGGCTAGGCGTCGCGTTTGGAGCCTCTCGCCTCATTGATCGGATGGAAAAATTACAAGCCATCGTTTCGCTTCGCGCACCGGGATATTGCCAAGCCGTTCTTCGCACTTGGTTCAATGAACCCTCCGGGTGGATGGACGAGCGGATTGCTCAGCACCAAGCCATTCGAGACGACTTGCTAAACGTCTTTAGTAAATCAGCGGATCTACAAGTGCGTAGCCCGCAAGCTGGAAGTTACCTATTCCCCCGTCTTCCAAAACTGACAATCCCCCTGCACCACTTTGTGCGTGCGCTCAGAGTACAAGCGGGCGTTACGGTCACGCCCGGAACGGAATTTAGCCCGAATTCGATCGATAGCATCCGGCTTAATTTTTCACAGAATCATGAGGCCGCCGTCGGTGCCGCCACACGCATCGTCCAATTGATCGAGCGATATCGCGCCGCATAGGAATTGAAATATTTACTCTTTAAGGGGGAGACATGTCGAAAAAAGTCGGACTGATCGGGTTTGGCACAATTGGAAAATATCTTTTTGATCAACTATCAAATGATGGTGTCGTATTTTCATTTGTTTATGACCCTTTTTTTATAGCGAATCAGCCAGAAGGAAAGGATCCCGCAATCTTCATTTCATCTCCCGAGGTCATGCTCCAGCGATGCTCGGAGGGAGTCGATCTTGTCATCGAGGCGGCCACCTCTCAGGCCGTCGTGGATTTTGGCCCCAAAATTTTGCAGTACACGGACATGGTTGTGTTTTCATCGACAGCCCTTGCAGATCCGGATTTTCAACAACAGATTGAAAGTCAAAGCCAGGCATACGGGACAAAATTTGTTGTCCCCCATGGGGCAATATTGGGCCTCGATGGCCTGTTCGACGGCAGAGAAGTTCTTGAGAACGTGACGATTACCACCACCAAGAGACCTCTAAATCTTGGCCGGACAGATACTTCGCGGACGACGCTCTATGAAGGGCCGACCCGAGGCGCATGCAAAGCCTTCCCGAGAAATGTGAATGTACATGCAGGCATTGCGCTGGCGGGTTTGGGGTTTGATAAAACGATCTCGAAAATTGTTTCAGACCCGGAATCACCCGGCAACTCCCATTTGATCGAAATTAGGGCCAAAGGCTGTTGGTTCAAGATCGAAGTCATGAGCGACCCTGGCTCAGGGGTCACCGGTGCTTACACCCCAGTCTCGGCACTATCAACGATTCGGCGACTTCTGTTTACCTCTGGAATCGTAATTGCCTAACTGATTCACGAGTCGCACAGTCCCCCCTGCTAAATCCAGAAGCCCCATGAGATAAAAAGGAGCGTATCAGATGTCTCTGTTAAGAAAAATTCGTGGCATATCGCTATCGAACAAGATCTTTTTCAGCATGATCCTAGGTATTGCATTCGGCCTGATTTTTGGCAAGTCGATGGGTGACATCAAGTTCATTGGTGATGCCTGGATCAACTTTCTGAAAATGACGATCACACCCTTTATCCTCCTCACAATCGTTACTACGGTAGGGGGACACAAGAGCGCACAGACCATCGGAAAAATTGCGATTTTTATCGTGGTGTTCTACACCATCAGCGCGCTGGTTGGCATTGGTATCGGAATAGGAACGATGTCTGTGTTTAAGCCAGGGGCAGGATTTACCGGCTTTGCGGAATACAGTACGAAATCACTGGCTCAAGCAGCTACCGACGGCTTCTCGTTTAAGAGCCTGGTGATGAGCATGTTTGCAGACAATTTCTTCAAGCCGTTCGTCGAAGGTTCGATTATGCAGGTGTTGGTCATCGGCCTGTTTATGGGCCTTGTCATTCTCAAGATGCCAGATGGTGAGGTTAAGACGGGTATTTTGAAATGGTTCCAAAACATACATGCCCTGTTCAACAAGATGATCGCTCTGATCATGGAGTTCGGTCCCATCGGGGTGTTTTGCCTGATGTCTGCTGTAATGGGCCAGTATGGAAAAGATTTCATTGGCTCAATTGGCAGTTTTATCGGTGTTGTCTACCTTTCGTTGGCGCTGCTGATTGTCCTTTGGTATCTGCCGTTGGTAGGCATCATTGCCAAGATCGCTCCGACAACCTTCTTGAAGAAGTCGCTGCCATTAACGGTGTACACCATGAGCACCTGCTCAAGCGCGGCCGCCATCCCGATCAGTCTTAACGTTTGCGATGATCTCAAGATTAACCGGCAAATTTCATCGTTCGTAATTCCCCTGGGCTCGCAGATCAGTATGGATGGTATGGCGCTTTTTCTTCCTGCCATCTTGATGTTTGGTGCGCAAGCTATGGGAATTGAATTTTCCTACGCCCAATTGTTCCAGATGGCCATCATGTCGGTCTTGATTGCCAATGGAGGCGGAGGGATTCCGAACGCTGGCCTAATCAAGGTAATCATCATGATTCAGGCCTTCGGGATCCCTCTGGAGATGGGGGCAATTGTTGGAGCGTTTTACCGCATCTTCGACATGGGGGTTACCACTCTGAATTGCATGGAAGATCTTGTTGGCGCATCGGTTTCTAACAAAATTTATGGGAAATCGCTAGATACACACGAGTTGCAAAATGTAGGAATAGTCGTTCCTGCGGAAAATACTGCCGTGTAATTTCGTGCAATGGAAGTTGGAGGAGTGTTTGAGGCCTTTGATCTCACCCGCAGGAACCTAGAGACAATATATTAGGACTTCTTGGTGAGACAAAGGCCTCAAATTCGAGATACGAGGTCTTTGCTCGACGAGTAACCATGCGTGATCTCGAGTTTAGCGATGGGCTCGCTTTTTTCAGTTTATCTACGGAGTCGGGCGGCGCCTTGCAATATCGAAGCCGGATTACATTGACTTTCTAGTCGCGCGAACAGTTCAACAGCGGTTGGCCGCCCCCCCTTGCCGCCAAGTAGATGACATCTTCGTTAGCTTGGAATGGCGGGGACTTACTAGGACGTATCTACGCACCTATCCTGATCTAGTCAGCGAGGTTTCTCACAATGAATCAAATTGAACATATGCGACACATTAGGGCGATGCTCGACCTTCGTAGCGATACCTCTACCTTGCCAACACCCGAGATGTGGAAAGCCATGTCAGAAGCAGAGGTTGGCGATGGCGGACGGGTAGATCTTACAGGAAGGGGCGAAGATCCAACCGTTATGGAATTAGAAGCGCTAGCAGCAAAAATGACCGGGAAAGATGACAGCATATTCATGCCCACTGGCAGCCTTGCCAATCATGTTGCGCTGTATGCGACGGCAAAGCATGGCGACCATGTGTTGGTGGAAGAAAAGTCACACATTTATATAAATGAGAAATTCGATTTCTTACCCGAATTCGGCAACAAGATTCCTGTCACTTACCACCTTACGCCGGATTTTCAAATTGATTTATCTGAAATCAAGCGCCTATTGGATTGCAACGAAGTGAAAGTCTTGTGCATCGAAAACACTCACAATTACTCCAGTGGGACTTGTCTCACTCCAGAAACGACAGCCAATGTTTGCGAGCTGGCACATCGGTATGGAGTTCATGTGCATTTGGATGGTGCTCGTGTATTCAATGCAGCGATAGCTTTAGGGTGTGACGTGAAGGAACTGACGCAACCTGTGGATTCTTTAATGTTCTGCATTTCAAAGGGGTTGTGTGCGCCTGTGGGTTCTCTTCTCTGTGGCAACACTGAATTTATTCGCAAGGCACAGATTGTTCGTAAAATTGTTGGAACGCTGATGCGTCAAGCTGGTGTCGTCGCTGCGGCAGGCATCGTGGCGTTGAAGGAAAATATAGATCGACTAGCCACAGACCATGCCAACGCCTCTTATCTAGGAGAATTACTAGGCAGCATTTCAAATGTTACCTTTGATAAAAAGGCTGATCAGAGCAATTTTGTGTACTTGAACGTCACGCCGACTGGGCTAAATGCGCAGGAGGTGACCAACGCACTCCGTAAACGAGGCCTCTTGGTATCCAAAATGACTGATGACAGTATACGCTTTGCTACCCATCGAGATGTATCAAAGCAGGATGTTGAGCGGGCAGCCGAAATTACTAAGGCATATTTTTCAGAACTCAAATTTAATCAGTGCGATTTTACGTAATGTTACAAATTAATGCGGACGGCATATTTTTATCTGCGCACACCTAATCTGTGCCTCAGTTCTGTAACAATGGTTGACCTCATCAAGCGAATAGCACGTGTCGCGGCGAACCTGTTCCGGAGTTCAGCGTTGAGCATTGCATATGTGCCATAACTGACAACGATACGGCGTTAGCTTTCAAATACAGGAATGTATTACCTAACTGCCTGCAACTAAAGCGCCCCTAAGCAGTGCATTTTGGCCTCTTTCATGAGGCCATTTTCTTGCGTTTGCATGCGTATATGCACCGCCCGTTTTCTTGATGCTGCTCCGATATCGGCTGGAAGAACTACCCCTAACCCAACGATCGTTGCGGAGTGAAAGTGACTTGTTTACTTTGGAAGTCACGTTTACTTCTAACTTAGAAGATAAAACTTTTATTTCATTGGCTCCTTGCCAGTGAATAGAATTTTCTTCACTGATTGCGGCTCTGCTTTTCGGTCGCTTGTATCAGACGGCGAAAAAGTGACTGACAACTCAAGGTGAAGGTATCAAACATGACACAGCAAAATGGATCTCGCAGTAATTCAGGGGACAGCGAGGAAACAGGATTTAAGAAAGGCGTAACAAACTACGGTGACAAAGACTTCTCGCTCTTTCTGAGAAAGGCATTTATCAAAGGGGCTGGATACTCGGATGACGCTCTTGATCGCCCAATCATCGGGATCATTGACACCGGCAATGACTATAACGCGTGTCATGGCAACGCTGCCCAACTAATCGAAGCCGCAAAGCGTGGAATCATGCTTGAGGGGGCTCTTCCAATGGTTTTTCCAACCATCTCCCTCCATGAAAGCTTTGCCAAACCAACGGCGATGTATTTACGCAATTTGATGGCCATCGATACTGAGGAAACGATTCGCGCTCAACCGATGGATGCGGTGGTGATGATTGGAGGCTGTGACAAGACAGTTCCTGCTCAATTGATGGGTGCTGCGTCCGCTGATGTCCCGGCAATTGAGCTGGTGACGGGGCCAATGATTACCGGCGCATATCTGGCTGAGCGCGTGGGGGCATGTACTGATTGTCGAAGATATTGGGGGAAATTCCGCGCAGGAGAGATCAACTCTCAAGAAATTGCAGAGGTTAATACTCGGCTCGTGTCCAGCGTTGGGACATGTTCTGTCATGGGGACTGCAAGCACGATGGCTTGTGTCGTGGAGGCACTGGGCATGATGGCTCCTGGAGGCGCGACCCCTCCAGCGGTCACCGCTGATCGTATGCGCATTGCCGAATTGTCCGGAAGGTACGCAGTGGCAATGGCCAAGAGCGGTCTGAAGCCAAGCCAAATCATGACCGGGAAAGCATTCGAAAACGCGTTCCGTGTTTTGTTCGCTATTGGTGGATCAACGAACGCGATTATCCATCTTACAGCGGTTGCTGGTCGCCTTGGAATAGAAGTGGATCTCGACCAACTCGATATCATGGGGCGCGATACCCCTGTCTTGGTTGATTTGAAACCGTCCGGACAAAACTACATGGAGGATTTCCACAAGGCTGGCGGAATGGCGACGCTGTTCCGTGAACTGAAGTCTCTTCTCCACCTCGACACCATGACCGTGAGCGGACTGACTCTTGGCGAAGAAATCGAACGGTCTGGAAAATCGTTCAAACAAGACATTGTACGTTCGTTCGACAAACCAATTTATGCGGGAGGCGGACTCGCTGTTCTGCGAGGGAATTTGTCGCCGGAAGGCGCCATCATCAAGCCCGCCGCCGCAACGCAACAATTGTTGGAATTCGAGGGTCGTGCGGTGGTGTTCGAGAACCTCGAGGACATGGCAGAGCGCATCGACAATCCTGATTTGGACGTTAACGCTGATGATGTGTTGGTTCTGAAGAATATCGGGCCACGTAGCGGAACTGGAATGCCGGAAGCAGGCTATCTGCCGATTCCCAAGAAGTTGGCAATGGCCGGCGTGAAGGACATGGTTCGCATTTCGGATGGACGAATGAGTGGTACAGCCTTTGGAACGGTTGTTCTTCATGTGAACCCGGAAGCCTCAATCGGAGGTCCTCTCGCCTATGTTCAGAACGGCGATCGAATCCGTTTGAGCGCCAGCAAACGCGAGATATCGGTGCTTATATCCGATGAGGAAATGGAGCGTCGGAAGAAATCAAATCCGGTTGTTCCACGAACCGCAGATCGCGGCTTCGAAAAACTATTCTACGAGACGGTGACCCAAGCCGACAAAGGCGTGGATTTCGAATTCCTGCGTCCCAAAGTCATGGTCGACAAGATTCCCAAGCCCCGATAAGCACTTTCATGGCCTTCTCGTTTAAAGGACTCGTCAGATCAGAAAAGAGACGAGAAGGCTGTGCTCATGCTTAAGAACACCGATGTCGCGAATATGAACACTACAAATATCAGAGGAGGCACCAGCATGGAAGCAACTTCAGCTGCAATACAAACCACAAATGAGAAAAGAACGAACGTTCGATGGTTCATTCTCGCTGTCATTTTTTTCATCATGATCGTCAACTTTGCCGATCGTTCAGCCGTTGGAATCGCAGGGCCAGCCATAGCAAAAGATCTGAAGCTCACCTCGGTTCAGATGGGCTATATTCTTTCCGGATTCGGGTGGGCGTATGTGCTGTTTCAGCTTCCCGGCGGTTACTTTCTCGACAAGTTCGGCTCGAAGGCGGTATACGCGTTCAGCATATTCACGTGGTCGCTATTCACCTTGTTGCAGGGGTTTGTCGGCTTCGTTGGCGTCGGCATCGTCGTAGGGACCTTCTTCTTACTGCGTTTCATGGTGGGCGCCTGCGAGGCTCCGTCATTTCCAGGAAACAGTCGGATTGTCGCCGCGTGGTTTCCGGGCCAAGAACGCGGTACCGCGTCGGCGATCTTCAACTCTTCTCAATACGCTGCGACGGTATTTTGCACCCCGCTGATGGCTTGGCTGACTCAGACATATGGTTGGCAGTCGGTGTTCTTTGTGATGGGAGGCATCGGTATTCTCTACACACCCCTCTGGCTAAAATTTATCAAATCGCCGCGCGAGCATAAGTCCGTCAACGCAGCCGAACTCGAGTATCTTGAGAAGGGCGGAGCCCTGATCGATATCGACAAGGCGGCCTCTTCCGGCAGTGAAAAGCCGAAGGGACCGAATCTTCGAGTGATCGGACAACTGCTGAGCAACAGAATGATGATCGGCATTTACGTTGCCCAGTATTGCGTCACGTCGCTTACCTATTTCTTCTTGACATGGTTCCCTATCTATCTGGTGCAAGGAAGAGGAATGACTATTCTCAAAGCTGGTCTCGTCGCCTCTGTTCCTGCTATAGCCGGGTTCATCGGCGGGATTCTCGGAGGGGTTGTTTCGGACTGGATTCTGGCAAAGACTGGATCGCTCACCTGGGCACGGAAGATTCCGATGGTTACCGGAATGCTGTTGTCGATGGGCGTAGCCGCATGCAATTACACTGACTCCGAAGTATTGGTCGTGACATTCATGGCCATGGCTTTCTTCGGAAAAGGATTCGGAGCGCTTGGTTGGGCCTTGAATTCCGATACAGCGCCAAAGCAAGCCACAGGAATCAGCGGAGGCGTCTTAAATACATGTGGAAATCTTGGTGCAATTACGATGCCGATTGCTATCGGTTACCTTGTCGACAAGGCTGGGTCGTTTGAGTCGGCGTTGTTCTACGTCGGTGCGCATGGGGCGGTTGCAATCTTCTGCTACCTTGTTATCGTCGGTGAAATTAAGCGCGTGGAACTCAAGGAGTAATTGCCGCAAACAAGCGCAATGAAATGAAAACCCCGTTGGCGCACCCGTCGTCCAGCGGGGTTTAAGCACATGCATCATAAATTTCGGCTTTGTCTTAGGCCACAAAAACGGTGTTTTGCCCAAAAATGCAGTGGACAGAGCGAATACATATACCTTGGAGGGTCTATGGATATCCGTTACATACAAAGTTTTGTTAGCGTTGTAGAGTTCGGGTCCATGGCAGAAGCCGCCCGGCACCTCGATCTGACACCGGCGGCGGTTGCAGCGAGAGTCCATGCGCTCGAGGAAGAAATTGGTACGAAGCTAATCACCCGCGTTGGTAGAGTTGTGAGGCCGACTGAAACGGGGATTTTGTTCTTGGATCGAGCGCGAACAATTTTGCGAGAAATTCGCGAATTAAAGTCCTTGATTGGCACCGGTGCATCTGTTGGTGAAATGCGGATCGGTGTTTTTGTATCAGCGATGGTAAGCGTACTACCGCCTGTACTGAGAAGGTTTTACGCACGGCATCCTGAGCTTAAGGTGTTCGTGAAAGTGGGGTCCTCCATCGATTTGTGCAATCAAGTCGGAAATAATGATCTTGATGCCGCAATTATCGTCGAACCGCAATTTGCTATCGGAAAAGGATGTGAGTGGAAATCCATTACAGAAGAAGAGTTGATCGTTGTTGCGCCCGCAGAGTTTTCTAATCGAGAAGCCCACGATCTACTGCAGAACGAGCCGTTCATCCGATATGACCGCTCGGTGCTGGGAGGACAGTTGGCCGACAGGTACTTACGAGACCATGATTTGCGACCGCATCAAAGACTGGAAATTGACGGATTACTAGCGATCGCGGCACTGGTTAACCAAAGGTTAGGAGTTGGCCTGATCCCGGATTGGTCTCCGCTTTGGTCTAGTGGGATGGATATTGTGAGGATTCCGTTGCCCGATCGCCCTCCTGTTCGCAGGGTAGGGATTGTTTGGAGCAAACAAGGAGCTAGAGCAACCTTGTCGCGACAATTCGTGGAAGACGCCGAGGTGGTATTTGCTTCATAAGTTCAGCCAAACCCGAAATCGCGAAGTGTTTTTGAGGTGAACCAATTTCTCAGTGGTGTGGGTTTGGTGACAGATTTAGTAACGAGTCCAAAAGCGCAGATGACTCTGGATGCATTTGCAGATCATGCATCCACTAACCATGTTCCGACAACTCCGTGATTATTGATGAGCGGTTTTGATAGGCGTTTTTCACCTGTCTCTGCCGGGAATATCTCGGAAATGACAGCGCCTTCGAGTATGCATTCGATCAGCCCTGCTGCAGCCAGCATATTGAGGCCACTATCTATTGAAGACCGTGTTCCGAGCATGGACCTTAACTCAGCGGTCGATCTCTCTCCATTGACCAAGATCAGCAAATGACGAAGAACAGCACTGAGTTTTCTCGTTCTGCTCCGTAATTCGTCATGACCATCAGCCGTTTTTGTGAAAACCGTTCTCGTCATCTGCGCTTCTCTCTGATTCATACTGTCAATTACTACCTTAAGGGCCTTCGCCGAAGATTCAATTTGAACGTCTGGCCTGAGTGTTTATGAGCCACCCAGGCCATAGCAATGCCAGCGCGACTACGAGAATTGATAGAGAGTCGCGGGATTTTCAACGAGCACTTTATGCAACGCGGATTTTGACGACACGGCAAGACTTAGGGCATCAAGCAAGATCGCATCATCCGGAATGACCTTGGTATGCTCAGTAGGATGAGGCCAGTCACTACCCCATACAACACGTTCAGGCGCCTCAATTGCATACGCCTTTGCCACTTCAACGCTGTCGGAGTAACTTGGACCGCCAACCTTGGTTTCATTGTAAAAGCCTGAGAGCTTTACATAAGCTCGGCCTTGTTGCAGAAGTTCGCGGACCATTGCGAATGTTGGATGCCGCAGAGCATTGGGTTGAGGAACGCGTCCAAGATGATCGAAAACGACAGGGCAAGGGAGGCTGGACCAGATGTCTCTTGCTTCTAGCAGATAATTTGCAGGTGCATTAACTTGGACATGCCACCCCATCGGCGCAATACGCATTGCAAGTGGCTTGACCATATCCAAAGTTGTGGTACCCGGAGGTGCGAGATTGAACCGAATTCCGCGCACTCCGGCCTCATGCAACTCACGTAGTTGCGCATCTGAGACGCTTGTATTTACCACGGCTATTCCGCGCGCGTTGCCACCAAATTGTTTTAGCGATTCGACAAGGAGCCGGTTGTCGACCCCATAGCTCGATGGTTGAACTATTACATTTCGCGAGGTACCGAGACGCTCTTGCAAGCGACGGTAGTCCGCGATTAAGGCGTCTCCTGGTCGTAATGTCGCTTCTGGTGCGAATGGATAGCGTGCGTCATAAATGTGGTGGTGACAGTCACAGGCATTTGCTGGAACTTTGGTTCTGGGGCGATCCACGCCTGTTGACCAACTAATCGGCAATATCTGAGCTGATGTTGTTCCAGCACCTGAGGCAATTGCACCTGCACCGATTGACAAAATGCCGAGTTTTTGAAGAGCTTCACGACGATTAATACTGAATGCGGTCATTTCAAGAACCTCCATAATTTTGATTGTTTGCGGGAGAAATGATCTTGAACATTTACTGTCAGAGAACCAACTGATTACGTGATATTCATTCGATAAAATAATTGTTACATCTCACTAGCGTCAAACATAGCCGCGTTGACAGCGCAAGCGCGGCATGTCGTCACTAATGACTAGCGCATCGATTGGATTGATTGAAATAGTGCTCGTTGTTGAGAATTCGACAAGAATCGATCGTAAACAGGACGCATGGCATTTTTGAGCATTCGGCGATCAATGTCCTTGATGAACACGATCCCTGATTGCGTAACACGCTTTCGCGCCGATTCTTCGCTTTCACGGTTCAGTCGCCTTTGAATTGGAACTGATTCGCGCGCGACTGATGCTATGAGCATTTGATCCGTTTCGGACAATTCGTTCCAACGTTTCTTGCTAAAGAGTAGCACCTCAGGAACGACAGCATGCTCCGTCAAACAGAAATA
This sequence comes from Propionivibrio dicarboxylicus, assembly GCF_900099695.1. Lineage (GTDB taxonomy): Bacteria > Pseudomonadota > Gammaproteobacteria > Burkholderiales > Rhodocyclaceae > Propionivibrio > Propionivibrio dicarboxylicus. The sequence goes on from NZ_FNCY01000003.1 coordinate 57,101, forward strand.
CTTGAACGCGTCCTGATGTTTGTAATTGTCGAAAACAATAACGCTGTTTTCCGCGCAGTCGATCAGACCGGTACGTGCAGCAGAAATAACTTGGTCGGGCGGCAAGGGGGTCGGAATCATATCAAGAGCTCTTGCGATCGCGAACCATAGATCCGACTGAATCACCCTCAATTTCAGAGTGCGCATGTCGGCAAGTTTATGGATTGCCACATTGCTATAAATGGACCGAAATCCGGCATCGTATACAGCCAGTGCGACGAAATCTGTCTGAGAACAGGTCCGTAAAATTTCTTCCCCAGGAGCACCATCCATTGCGGTATGAAGGTGTTCTATTGAATCAAACAGATAGGGAAGAGAAAGAACATTAGCCGTTGGGTAATCCTTTGCCAGCAAGGCAACATTACCTCTTGCGATGTCCAACACGCCAGTCCGCAACTGATCGAGCGTTTCCTTTTCAGAACCAAAGACCCCGTTTGGAATAATCTTAATACTTATTCGACCTTCGCTTTTCTTTGCCAAGATATCGGCCATTGCGCTTACAGCTCGCACGCTTGGATAGTCATTGGCGTTCGGGAAGGCTGCTCGTAAGACAATCTTATCAACTGTCGAAGTGTTCTTGAAGCTCTTAATGATCTGGTTCAGTTGGTGGCCGACGTGTGACAATTGGCAGATCTTATCTGACGAAGATTTCGCAGCAGATGAGTTTTGCTCGCTAATTTGAGCTATTTGCTCGATATTGTGAGCGATTGAGGCACTGGCTGTTTCTTGCTCCCTCATTGCCCCTGAAATGTCTGCAACTGCTACTGCAGTTGCTTCTGCGCCGGATTTTAATCGTTCTATGGCCGTGCCTGCTTGACGGGCATTGAGAACGCCAATGCCAACCGCTTCTTCCGTATGATGCATACTTTCGACCGCCAAACGTGCGCTTTCCTGCATGCGATTCAGTAAGTTGCTTATTTCTTGTGTGGAAACAGTGGTTCGCTCAGCAAGTTTCCGAACCTCATCCGCAACCACTGCAAATCCTCGCCCCTGTTCTCCTGCTCTCGCTGCCTCGATAGCAGCGTTCAGTGCAAGCAAATTAGTTTGATCTGCAATTTCGCGAATCATTCCGGCCACGGATGATATGCCATCACAATCTTCACGTAGGGCGCGAATTCTTTGAGAGGCCTCGGTGACAGTATCCGATATCTGCTGAATTCCACCGACTGTTTCGAGAATAACTCGGGCACTGTCGCTGGCTATTCGGCGTGATTCTTGGGTGTGACGACTAGCGTCTTCAGACTGGCCCGCGACAACTGAAATGCTCACCGTCATCTGCTCGACGGCGGAAGCCATGTTTCCAGATGAGTCACTTTGAAGTTGCGAATTGCGAGCTATCTTTCGTGCTGAATGATCGATTTCCTCGGAGACTTCAATCAAGGTGTCAACCGAGTTTTGGATGCCTAGCAATGTTTCCCGGAATTTTTCGATTAGGCGGTTATACGCGGAGAGTATCCGTTCGACTCGATGGTCTCCCGAAATGGCGATTGTCTTCGAAAAGTCGAGGTTGTCGGCCGCATATGAAATCGCTTTATAGATTGTGGATAGAGCCTTATCGACTTTTTTCTCACTGCCGAAATAGTTGAAGCCAAACCCTGTTATCGCACAACAGACAGCCAGGAAGATTTCGATTTGCATTAAACGCAGTTCGCCTTCAAGAGATGTCAGTGTTGCGCTATTTGCATTCAACGCAGAAGTAATTGATGCAACCGTTACTCCAATTTCGTTGCTTAAAGCAATTGCCAGCGCTGATAACCCGATGCAAGCCGCTGCGGCAATAAGCGAAATTGCTTTTGGTTTAGTTATCACTGACGTCCCTTTCCGAACGACGTAGATGTCTTCCTGTGAGTAATTGGTGGTTTGAGATCGACGGCTAGTTACGCTGGTCTTACGACTATTGACGTTTTCTGACCGATCTCGAAATTGGCCATCAGTTCTAGGGCGCGCACCATGCCGGAGTGATCCCAGGCGCTGCCGCCGTGTGCGGCGCAGCTGTTGAACAGTTCCTGCGCGGTCGCGGTATTGGGCAGCGAAAGGCCGAGTTTGCGCGCCGTGGTCAGTGCCAGGTTGAGATCCTTCTGGTGCAGTTCGATGCGGAATCCAGGGTTGAACGTCCGCTTGACTATGCGTTCGCCGTGCACTTCTAGAATTTTCGACGAGGCAAAACCGCCCATCAGCGCTTCGCGCACCTTGGCGGGATCGGCGCCGGCCTTGGCGGCAAACAGCAGTGCTTCGCCGACGGCTTCGATGTTGAGCGCAACGATGATCTGGTTGGCAACCTTGGCGGTCTGGCCGTCACCGTTGCCACCGACGAGGGTGATGTTCTTGCCCATCAGTTCGAACAGCGGCTTGACCGCGTCGAAGGTCGCTTGCTTGCCGCCGACCATGATCGAGAGCGAGGCGTTCCGGGCGCCGACTTCGCCGCCGGAGACCGGTGCGTCGAGGTATTCGCAACCGAGCGCGTTGATCTTCTTGGCGAACTCCTTGGTTTCGATCGGAGAGATCGAACTCATGTCGACGACGATCTTGCCGGCACTCAATCCTTCGGCTATGCCGTTCGGATCAAACAATGCCGCCGCAACATGCGGTGTGTCCGGGACCATGGTGATGATGATGTTGGCCTGTTTGGCGACTTCCTTGCCGCTGGCGCAGGACTTGCCGCCGGCCTCGACCAGCGACGCGGGAACGCTCGGAATGCTGAACAGGAACACTTCATGCCCTGCCTTAATCAGGTGCTCTGCCATCGGCGTGCCCATGATGCCCAAACCTACGAATCCAACACTAGCCACGCTTTACCTCCAATCGTTGTACTTCATGTTTAATTTTCCGTTGATCAAATATGCGGCGTATGAAGGCGTGACTTCATACGCCGCAACACTCGAACGAAAAGTCGATTATTTGGCTTTTCTTGCTATTACCTTCTTGGCCGCTGCCACGAAGTCTTTGGCCACGAGCTGATACTTGGTCGCCAGTTCTTCTGGCAATCCGCATTCGAGGAAGGTGTCCTTGATCCCTACCATTTCGACTGGCACCGGATGGTGGCTCACCAGGAATTCGGCGACGGCGCCGCCCAAGCCTCCGGCCAGTTGCGCCTCATCAACCGTGACTATCGCTCCGGTCTCTTTCGCCGCTGCCAGCACCGCCACTTCATCGAGTGGCTTGACGGTGTGCATGTTGATCACGCGCGCGGAGATTCCTTCTTGTGCCAACTTGTCGTGCGCCAGCAGCGCTTCATAGACAAGCGGACCTGCGGCGATGATGGTGACGTCCGTGCCTGGCTGCATCACGATGGCTTTGCCGATCTCGAAGACGTCGCCTTCGTCGGTGAAGACCGGCGTGGCCTCACGGGCAAAACGCAGGTAACAGGGGCCTTCCATCTTGGCTGCGGCGATCGTTGCCTTCTTGGCTTCGATGGCATCGCAGGGCAGGATCACTGTCATGTTCGGCAAGACGCGCATCACAGCCACATCTTCCAGCGCCTGGTGCGTGGCACCATCACCGCCGGCTGAGAAGCCGCCGTGCGCCCCGGCGATCTTGACGTTGAGGTTGGAATAGCAGACCGTCGTCCGCACCTGATCCCAAGCCCGGCCGGCCACGAAGACCGCGTACGTTGTGGCGAAAGGTATCTTGCCGCCCAGAGCAAGGCCAGCAGCGGTGCCGATCATGTCTTGTTCGGAAATCCCAATATCGAAGAATCGGTCGGGGTATTTTGCTTGGAACCAGTCGGAACGCGTCGATTTGGCGAGATCGGCATCTAGCACGATCACATCCGGATTGGTCGCACCCAGTTCGACCAAAGCATGGCCGTAGCCATCGCGTGTCGGCAGCGTCATAAGGCTCATTGTCCGTTCCCCTTCCCGTAGATTTCGTCGAGTGCCTGCTTCATTTCATCTTTGTTGCACGGTTTGCCGTGCCAGCCAGCGACGTTCTCCATGAAGGAGACGCCTTTGCCCTTGACGGTCTTCATGAGGATGACCGAAGGCTTGTCCTTCGTTTGTTTCGCTTCTTCATAGGCGGCCAACATCTGGGCGATATCGTGTCCATCGCACTCAATGACGTGCCAGTTGAAGGAGCGCCACTTGTCGGCCAAGGGGGCAATGCCCATGACCTTCTCCACGTCGCCGTCGATCTGCAGGCCGTTGTAGTCGACAATGGCGCAGACGTTATCGAGCTTGTAGTGGGCGGCCGTCATCATGGCTTCCCAGATCTGGCCTTCCTGCAATTCGCCGTCACCCAGCAGGCAGTAGGCCCGGTAGGGTTTGCGGTTGAGCTTGGCCGACAGGGCGAAGCCGTTGGCTACCGAAAGGCCCTGTCCCAGCGAGCCGCTGGAGACTTCGATACCCGGGAGCGCTTTACAAGACGGATGACCTTGCAGGCGGGTACCGAGTTTGCGCAGGGTCACGAGTTCTTCGACCGGGAAATAACCGGTGCGCGCCATAACCGCATAGGTCACCGGGCAGGCATGGCCCTTGGATAGGAAGAAGCGGTCGCGCTCCGGCCAGTTTGGATCAGCCGGACGGTGATTCATTACGTTGCCGTACAAGGCGACCATGGCTTCGACGGCGGATAGGCTGCCACCCGGGTGGCCAGAGTTGGCGGCGTTAGTCATCCGGACGATATCGGCCCGAACATCCTGACAGATTCCTTTGAGGCGTTCCACACTTTCCATTTCGATCTCCCTTACACAACTTGTTCCCAAGCGAGGTTGAGCACCCGCTTGGCGTTGGCCACGACCAGATCCGGATCTTCGTCACCAACCGGTTTGACTTCGAAGCTGACGATCGGACGTTTGTCCTTGTTCAGGAAACCGATCTGCTTAAGGATCTGGAGATACTCGACCAGTTCGTCGACGTCGTTCTCGCCACCAGGAAACCCGAAGCGCGGATGGGCGTCTCCGTAGGCCGGCCAGGACGAATCCTTGACCACGCAGTTCCCCATGTGGGCGTGGATGATGTAATCCTTGATTGGCAGGAGCGATTCGGCCACCGTCTCGTGTAGCAGCGGGATATGACTCAAGTCGACCATCAGGCCGAAGTTGTCGTATTCAGCACGGATCTCTTCGGCGTAGCGTTTGGCCAGCGCGACCGGGCCAATCAGTGACTTTTTGTCGACGTCGAAATCGAAGACTTCCAAGGCGATCTTGAGGTCGCCCTTGGATTTGGCGTAGGCGCATAGTTCAAGGGTCGAGGCGACCAGCGCCCGGTAGGCATCTTCCAGTTTGTCGTCGGTGTATTTGCCGCTCAGGAAGGCAAATCCTTGGGCGCCCATTTCGTAGGCTTCGTCGATCCCTTCCTTGAGGTTAGCGATTGCCCGTTTCCGCGCCACCTCGTCCAGGTCGTTGATGTTCATTCCCGTCGTCAGGAGCCGCGGTTGCCCACCGTAGGCGACGTCAATGTGCGAGGTGTCGATCATTTTCTTGACGCGTTGACGAACCGCCGGATCCTTGATCGAGGTAATCTCGACCGCCTCGAAGTAGTCGTCCAGCGCGATCTTGCGGAAGGTCTCCTCCACCGGACCTTCCCCCTTAATCACGCTTGGGTAGGCCATGAAGTGAATCAGGCCGACCCTCATGTATTTGCGGATTGATTCATCCATTATGTTTTGCTCCTTCGCGCGTGTTATTCGTCATGCGACTTGCTTCTGTTTGGGAAAGCCCGGCTAAAGTCATTTGCAGCCTATCCGTTAGTCGAAATTTGAGATAAACAGATCACCTACTGACCTTAATCAGTACGGTCTATTACCAACTGTCAGAGACAAATCGGCGCGCGGAAATACCCGAGACAGTGCTCGGGTACTCCGTCGCTTGCTTGGACTACAGATTCATTTGGTAACCGATTTCGTCAAGCTTTTCGCGCAACGGTTCGAGTTTTTCCTTCGGCACACTCATCAACGGTGGCCGCACTTCCGACCATTGCGGATCGTTACGCTTCCAAGCGATCACAGCCTTCATTGCTGAGATCAGAGGCAACATCTCGAACGTACGGCGTACGGTCGTGACCTTTGCTTGCCGATCATCCGCGTCCGCGTCCTGCCAATGCGCATAGAGATCGTGAATCATCGCCGGGTTAACGTTACACGTTGCGGTAATGGCGCCAGCACCGCCGCCTCGTAGGGTTTGCAGAAGGAAAACTTCACTACCGCAGAACACGTCGAAACTTTCTGACTGGAAATTTTTCAGCAACATGTCGGTATTGTTCCAATCGCCCGAGCTATCCTTGATACCGGCAACCGTACCCGGGTAGGCTTTCAACAGTCGCTCGATGACACCGGGAGTGATCGGTACTTGAGCAATAGGCGGGATGTGGTACAGGTACAAACGCAACTTGTCGCTGCCGACACGTTGAATCGTTTCCGAGAAAGCACGATATAGCCCGTCATCCGAGAGGTTTTTATAGAAGAACGGCGGGAGCATCAGTACGCCGCTACATCCCAGCTTGACAGCGTGCTTGGTCAGTTCGACGGTGTCCGTCAGTGCGCAGCACCCGGTGCCTGGCATCATCAGCGAGGCGTCGACACCGGCTTCCACCAGCTGGCTCATCAGCGTCATCCGCTCAGCAACGCTGAGTGAGTTGGCTTCCGAGTTCGTACCGAATACGGCCAGTCCGGCATTTTGCGAGACAAGCCATTTGCAGTGGGTGATAAGCCGCTCAGCAGAGGGCTTCAGATCGGCGTCAAACGGGGTTACAACGGGAGCCAAGACACCTTTCAGTCTTCTTGCCATTTTGATTCCTTAGTAGTCTCAATTTATTGATGTGACGACTGTCAGAGTTTCAGTACATCACACCGATGGTGGTGGGTGCATCCTCGGGCTTCTCGGCCAGCGGCTCGTTTTCAATCACGTTGTTAATTTCCGGTCCCATCGAAATATTGGTCACTCGCTCCAGAATGGCCTCAATCACCACCGGGACTTGATAGGTCGCCATCAATTGCTTCGCGGTCTGGAAAGCTTCCGGTAAATCAGCCGGATCAGTTACACGGATGGCCTTGCAGCCCAGTCCTTCAACAACCGTTTTGTGGTCTACGCCGTACTGACCAAGTTCCGGAGCGTTGACGTTTTCGAACGACAACTGTACGCAGTAGTCCATGTCGAAGGCACGTTGCGACTGGCGGATAAGGCCTAGGTAGCTGTTATTAACCAGCACATGGATATAGGGCAGCTTGAACTGGGCGCCGACGGCGAGTTCCTCGATCAGGAACTGGAAGTCGTAATCCCCGGATAGGGCCACCACCTGACGCTTCGGATCGGCTTTGGCAACGCCAAGTGCCGCCGGCAACGTCCACCCCAGGGGGCCCGCTTGAGCCGAATTGATCCAATGCCGCGGCTTGAACACATTGAGCATCTGCGCAGCTGCGATTTGCGACAGGCCGATGGTCGTCACATAGCAGGCGTCCTTGCCAAAAGCGCGATTCATCTCTTCATACACCCGTTGCGGCTTGATCGGAACGTTGTCGAAATGCGTTTTGCGCTGCATTGTGATGTCGCGTTTGCGGTCGTAGCACTCTCTAGCCCAGGCATCCCAATCCGGCAATTTGCCGATTGATTGCTTCGCTAACTGGAGGAGACCGGTCAGCGCCGCTTTGGCATCCGAAACAACTCCGTAGTCAGGGTTGAAGACCCTGCCGATCTGAGTCGGCTCGATGTCGATGTGCACGAACTTACGATCTTTGGTGTAAACCTCCAACGAACCCGTGTGGCGGTTGGCCCAGCGATTACCAATGCCGATGACCACGTCGGATTCGAGGAAAGAGGCGTTGCCGTAACGATGGGCGGTCTGGATACCAACCATGCCGATCATCAGCGGATGGTCATCAGGAATCGTGCCCCAGCCCATCAGCGTTGGAATGACAGGAACGCCAGTCAGCTCGGCAAATTCAACGAGTTCCTTGGACGCATCCGCGTTGATGATGCCGCCGCCGGCGATGATGACCGGCTTCTTGGCGGAACACAGGATTTCCATCACCTTTTCGAGTTGCTTGGTACTGGCTGTCGGCTGATAGACTGGCAGCGGTTCGTACGTATCGATGTCAAATTCGATTTCGGCCACTTGCACATCGAACGGCAAATCAATGAGCACGGGGCCACGACGGCCGGAGCGCATCAAATGGAATGCCTGCTGGAAGACCCGAGGAACGAGACCAGGTTCGCGCACGGTGACAGCCCATTTTGTCACCGGCTTGGCGATGGTTTCGATATCGACGGCTTGGAAGTCTTCCTTGTGCAGACGGGCGCGCGGGGCCTGTCCGGTGATACACAGGATCGGGATCGAGTCTGCCGAAGCCGAATAAAGTCCGGTAATCATGTCAGTGCCGGCAGGTCCTGAGGTGCCGATGCAGACTCCGATATTGCCGGCATTGGCCCGGGTATAACCCTCGGCCATGTGCGACGCGCCTTCCACGTGCCGTGCCAGCACGTGATCGACGCCACCGGCTTTTTTCATTGCCGAATAGAAGGGATTGATGGCAGCTCCCGGCACACCAAACGCCGTAGAAATACCTTCTTTTTTCATTACCAACACTGCCGCATCAACCGCGCGCATTTTTCCCATATCATTCTCCTATAGGCGATTGGATATTGACGTAATAAGTAGGCGGGAACCCGCCTTAAGTGTGGCGCCGCATTCTTTGTGCTAACTAATCAGCGCAGTCCTCGCCGTTGCTTGAACACCGTTTTGACGCGTTACACTCACAGCAGAAGTATTGACTTGTCAGCTATATGCTGGAAGTAGTGCTGTTAATCTTTAGAAGATAAAAATATTTTTCTATCAATAGAGTTTGGGGCCTTACCTTTAGCACTCTGATTCCCAAGCTCGATTTGTCACTTCATTGTTTGGCTATGACACGGACTGGCAGCGCCTACTAGGCATCCATCGCTATGCTGTTGCCGCAACGGGCCGACATTACTTCGGCCGTATGCGACGCGCATCACTGGCTGGCTTACGCCATCGCCCACGCCGACCGCCTCAGCGTCGCCTCGGCGCCGCAGGGCCACGGCCAGGTGCATCACTTCCACGTGCGCTGGCCTGCCGCCTGAAGCCGCTTTCTTTTTTTTGCCTCACCCACGGACCTGATCATGAACGCCAACGAAAAATTCGTCGCAGCCGCCGCCCACGTCGACGAGGCTGCCATCCAACCACTGCCTAATTCCCGCAGGGTTTACGTTGAAGGCAGCCGCCTGGACCTGCAGGTGCCGATGCGCGAAATCGCGCAAGCCGACACGCCGACCGCCTTCGGCGGCGAAAAGAACCCGCCGATCTTCGTATATGACTGCTCTGGCCCCTACGGCGACCCAGCCGCCAAGATCGACATCCGCCAAGGTTTGCCCGCGCTACGCGCCCAGTGGATTGCCGAACGCAACGATACCGAAGCACTGAAGGATCTTTCCTCCGAATTTGGTCGTATCCGCGCCGCCGACAAATCGCTGGATGAACTGCGCTTCCCTGGTCTGCACCGCAAGCCGCTGCGCGCCCAGCCCGGCAAGAACGTCACCCAGATTCACTACGCACGCCAAGGCATCATCACCCCGGAAATGGAGTTCATCGCCATCCGCGAGAACAACAACCGCCGCGCCTACATCGAATCGCTGAAGGCCAGCAGCCCGCAAGGCGCCAAGCTCGCCGCGCTGATGACGCGCCAGCATCCCGGTCAGAACTTCGGCGCTTCGATACCCGAGGAAATCACGCCCGAATTCGTGCGCTCGGAAGTCGCCCGCGGCCGCGCTGTCATTCCGGCCAACATCAACCACCCGGAAGCCGAACCGATGATCATCGGCCGCAACTTCCTGACCAAGATCAACGCCAATATCGGCAACTCAGCGCTCGGCTCCAGCATTCAGGAAGAAGTCGAGAAGATGACTTGGTCGATCCGCTGGGGCGGCGACACGGTGATGGATCTCTCCACCGGCAAGAACATCCACGAAACACGCGAATGGATCGTGCGCAATTCGCCGGTGCCAATCGGCACGGTGCCGATCTATCAGGCGCTGGAAAAAGTGAACGGCAAGACTGAAGAGCTGACGTGGGAAATTTTCAAGGACACGCTGATCGAGCAAGCCGAACAGGGCATTGACTACTTCACCATCCACGCCGGCGTGCTGCTGCGCTACGTGCCGATGACTGCTAACCGCATGACCGGCATCGTCAGCCGAGGCGGCTCGATCATGGCCAAGTGGTGCCTCGCCCACCACAAGGAAAGCTTCCTCTATACGAACTTCGAGGAAATGTGCGAAATCATGAAGGCCTACGACGTCGGCTTCTCGCTCGGCGACGGTCTGCGCCCCGGTTCCATCTACGACGCCAACGACGAAGCCCAGCTGGCCGAACTGGAAACGCTCGGCGAACTCACCGACATCGCGTGGAAGCATGACTGCCAGGTGTTCATCGAAGGTCCGGGCCATGTGCCGATGCACATGATCAAGGAGAACATGGACCTCCAGTTGAAATACTGCAAGGAAGCCCCGTTCTATACCCTCGGGCCGTTGACCACCGACATCGCCCCGGGCTATGACCACATCACCAGCGGCATCGGTGCTGCCATGATCGGCTGGTACGGCACGGCGATGCTCTGCTACGTCACGCCAAAGGAACACCTTGGCTTGCCGAACAAGGACGACGTCAAGGAAGGCATCATCACCTACAAGCTTGCCGCGCACGCTGCCGACCTCGCCAAGGGCCACCCCGGCGCGCAGATCCGCGACAACGCCATGAGCAAGGCACGCTTCGAGTTCCGCTGGGACGACCAGTTCAACATTGGCCTCGACCCGGACAAGGCCAAGAGCTTCCACGACGAAACCCTGCCCAAGGAATCGGCCAAGATCGCCCACTTCTGCTCGATGTGCGGCCCGCACTTCTGCTCGATGAAGATCACGCAGGATGTGCGCGACTTCGCGACCAAGCAAGGTCTCGACGAGAAGGCCGCGCTGGAAACAGTGGCAAAAGCGGGGATGGAAACAAAGTCGGTGGAATTCGTGAAGTCAGGAGCAGAGGTATATCACAAGGTGTGATTCATACCAACCGCAGCTCTGGCGAAGGAGATGACGGAGCGCAATTGGTCCGTTGTCAGTGGACTCACTGGTCGCAGCACATGACCAGCGCAGCCAGGCCCGAGAATGATCCGCGCAAGATTACGTGCATGAACACCGTTGCAGGCGAGATCGACTACACTCGACTTACCGACACAAATCATGGCGTGAGAGATATCCTAGCCTGTGATCTTACAGACCGTCTGGCTCAGAGGTTCGGGCGTAGCCGTGAGTAAAATGTCGCCAGGCATGACGTGGTGAGCGACGAACTGACTATGCCCCAAGACTTTCTTTGAGCCTAGCGCCATAAAGGCTGTGAGCAATTTGCGGTGAGGTTACCGTTACATTTGTTCCTCGCGTTGCGCGACGGAGCAGCAGAATTAGAAGGACTCCGCAATCCGCAGACGAAGCCCGCGTGATGCGCACTAATTAGTCTCTTGCTGAGACTCGTTGTGGTCGGCAAGAAGTCGGCCATACTGGACTTCGACCGGCATCTAGTCAGGTCAAAGCATTAACGAGTTGCTCGAATATTTCGTCAGCACCCCATGCCTGCGCTGCAGTGAAAGCGACCTGGCGCTTTTGCAATTTAGTTAAGGGCTCCTTCGATTTGTAAGAAATATCATGCTCAGCCTCGCCCCAAGCATGTTGAAAAAGTGTTTTCACCTGTAGCTCAAAGAACTGAGGAACCTTCTCTCTATCCAACTGATCGCTGATCACATCTTCCGGCAGCGCCAAGATAAAGTGCTTACCTACGTAGCCGAACTCTTTCGCGGAATCTGGAATTACTACCCTCTCTTCTATTCTGCGTAGATATTTATCCACTACTTCACTTACTGCATCGACATCCTGCTTGTAAAAAACTATGACACGAGCACCTATCTGATCCTGGATCTGTACAAAAGGACTACTGTATTTGATGGAGCCATCATCGTTGAGCTTCAAGGCCTTGCCAAGAAATCTCTCCGGGCTCTTGGCCCTCGCGGCAATTCTGTCTATCCGAGGGGTGTCCTCAAGCATTTCCGTGAGGAAATCTATAAGTTTTTCGGCTAGACCATTCAGCTCTTGATATCTGGACTGATATTCCGCCAACAGTTCCGTCTCTGTCATTTTGTACTCTTTAAGCGCTGGTCAATCACTCTGCCTTTGGCTGTATAGGTCTTTTGATCGCCCTCGTCGCCAACAGTAAAGCACTGGGAAAATTTGTCAGCGGGAGCAGATACAACCGCGCCTGAATCGAGTTCCACCTGCTTGAAGGCGATCACTTTGGAAAATTCTGATGAATCAAATTTGAATTTTTCCTGTATCAATCGGGCAGGATCCACGTTGTCCAGGACCGTCTTTTTTGTCTTCTCGCTGAAATGAAATTCATCACAGAAACCTGCAATTGATAAGGCTTTCGAGGACAGGTTTCTTGCCAACTGAGTTGCTGATGCGATCTCGGCCTTGGTCTGTTGGTCACTTGCGGCCTTCATTGCATTCTTGAGTGCGTTAGCTAAGCGCTTGGTCCCTAAAGCCGGGGATGTTGCGAAATCAGATTGAAGAAAATCAACGATCCAGTAGTCAGCAATTGATTTGGTCCCATGGTTGATTTGCTTGTCTACTGCATGTCCGTTCCATAGGTCTCCCGCTATACCACTCCAAGTGTAAGTAACTGCTTTATAGGCATGAGAACTTTTTAGAAACACCTGATCTACAAACTGGACCGAGAGCTTATCTTCTCCCCTCTCAGCAACAATTCCTTCATCGGCTGGAAACCTTGACATCACTATTTGCTTTTTCCCCGAATGACCTTTCCCGATGCAGATGAACATCAGCCCCATGCCTGACGTACCGTTTGTCACACACTGAAGCCGCGTCGCAAGCGGCTGGGCAACTTCCAGCGAGGGGGCCGACAAAAGCGTCAGAACCTCGTCCATGACAATATTTTTTTGCTTGGTGCCTTCAGACGTAAAAAGGATTGGCACATTGCAGTCTTTGTTGGCATTATCAAATATGCCTCTGAGCATCAAACAGAGCTTCGAGTCATCCAACGGGATATCCACACCTGTGGGTGCCTCTTCTTTTTTGGGATAAGTCAAGAAGCTGTAGAGCAGTTCCAGTGCCATATCTTCACCTCACCTCACCTCGCATATTAAGAGCGGATGCCACGAAGCATATACACGAATATGATAAACGGTTTTTTAGATGTGTGTTTATGTCAGCCAAGGCAGAATTACAATCATTTGGCTGCTCTGCCGTTTTTTTGAGCCAACGCTTCAACTGAAATAACCGCAGGTAAAGGTGGCATTGCTGACCGAATTAGGTGGAGTTTATGATGGCCGCTTTGGCCGGCCTCCAGTCCGTGAGTTACCGTACTGGATGACCGGCGCCGCCTGGATACCAGCCACAGCATGTATCTCGGATCAGGCAGCAACTCAGAGTTGGCAGACTACCTTTCGCGCAACCGAGAAGCTAACTTTCAATTTGGCTCTTAGCTGACATGAAGGCCGGCAACTCCGTTGAACAGTATGCTACCGCGAGCAAACAACGCCAGTTGCATAACTCTGATGACATGAATACTTGACGCCATCTTTCTGGACGCTCCTGTCGCAGAAAGCTGACAGATCCAGAAGCTCTCTGACTTTACTCTACGACCGCCACAAATGACTGGATAGACTCACGCAACAGAGCGTTACTAGGGTTACTGCCGCGACGGTCGCGACAGACCTACCCAAGGAGCCGTCATCATGGCCACCAGCACTCGCAAATCCAGCCCGACGAAACAACCCGCCCCATCCCCCAAGCAGAAAGCTACGGTTTCGCGGAAGAAGGTTGTCAAATCCACCAGTGCGTCGCCCTCGTCAACAATCCCTCTGCTTGGAACACCTGGAAGCAAGCAATCGCGACTGCTCGCCCTCCTCCAATCGTCGAACGGAGCAACCCTAGCCCAGATGGCCGACACCACAGGCTGGCAAGCCCATAGCATCCGTGGTTGCATCAGTGCCGTCTTTCGCAAGCGCCTCGGGCTCAATGTCCAGTGCAGCCCGAGCGATACTGGACGGGTTTATCGAATCATCGCAGCATCATGAAGCGATCCACCCATCGCGACGCACTGACGCAAGCGTGGGAGTCCGCCTTCGGCCATCCGCTCCCACGCTATGTCCAAGCGCAACTCGTCGAGCACGCCGTCGGTTGGCATCGCCAGATGCAGGAGAACCTGCTCTGGCGAGGTTCAGCCGGACGCCGACGCTTAAGACGCCTGTTGCAGGGCGACACCCGGACTGAACTTACTCCAGGCATGATGTTGGTCCGGGAATGGCAAGGGGAGGTTTTCCACGTGTTGGTACTCCCCAAGGGATTTGAGTTGAACGGCCGCGTGTTCAAGAGTCTCTCGGCCATTGCCCGTCATATCACCGGGACCGCCTGGTCTGGCCCGCTCTTCTTCGGGGTCGATCTATGAGACCGGCCAAAGCTTCCACACCGCGCCCGTTGCTCTGCGCTATCTATACGCGCAAGTCTTCAGAAGAGGGACTTGAGCAGGATTTCAATTCACTAGACGCGCAACGGGACGCTTGTGCCGCCTATATCGTCAGTCAGCAATCCCTCGGCTGGATCGCCTCGCCCACAGTGTATGACGACGGCGGCTATTCGGGCGGCACGCTCGAACGCCCTGCACTCGCCCGTCTCTTGGCCGACATTCAGGAACGGCGCATTCAACTGTTGGTCGTCTATAAGGTAGATCGATTGACCCGGTCACTGTCCGATTTCACTCGTCTCGTCGAGTTATTCGATGCGCACGGGGTATCGTTCGTTTCGGTCACCCAGCAGTTCAATACGACGACATCGATGGGCCGACTGACCTTGAATGTGCTGTTGTCCTTTGCTCAATTTGAGCGCGAGGTCACCGCCGAACGGATTCGCGACAAGATTGCCGCCTCCAAGCGTAAGGGGCTATGGATGGGAGGGATTCCGCCGATGGGTTATCTCCCATCCGAACGGACGCTGCGGATTGATTTTGATGAAGCGCCTCGGGTACGTACGATCTTCAGTCTGTATCTCGATTGCGGCGGAGTGACGCAGTTGAAGGCGGAACTCGATCGAATGGGTTGGAAGACACGAGCCCGATCACAAACGAACGGCCCTGCCGGTTATCGGCCGTTCAGCCGTGGCCATCTGCACCGGATTCTGAAGAATCCGATTTATATCGGCAAGATTCCCCACAAGGGGGCGATCTATCCGGGAAAACACGAGGCGATCATTGATTCACCGTTGTGGGAGGCTGTGCAGCAGCAGTTGGCGAATCAGGCCAATGGTAAGCGCCGCGAGAATACCCAAATCCCAAAGTTACTAGTCGGTCTGTTGTTCGACGCGCAGGATCAGAAACTGACCCCGACCTATTCAAAGAAGGGGACTCGGCTCTATCAGTATTATGTGAGCGCTGACTTGCATCAGGGGCGTCATAACAACGCTGATCAATTCAGGATTCCAGCGCTGGAGTTGGAGCGGACGGTGATCGATGCGGTCGTCGATTATCTTCAGGATGAGGTCAGGATCGTGACGATGGCCAAGTCGCGGTATATCCGCCCCTCTGAGACATTGGCAAAGAACCAGTTGATGGCTGAGCGGATCAATGCCCAGACGACACGACATGAGACGCTTCGGGAGGTCGTCGAGCGCATCATTGTCCATTCGGGAAAGTTGGAGATCGTACTGCAGCCTACCGAATCGGGGTTCCAAGGCGCCGTTGAATCTATCGAGGTACCGATTCAGATCAAACGCCTGGGTACTGCGGTACGATTGATCGTCGGCGATACGCGATCACGACCCCGAATCGACAAGACACTGGTGGCGCTCATTGCCAAAGCACATCGCTGGTTCGATCTGCTGTCTTCCGGACATTGCATGAGTATCGGAGCCCTCGCCGAGCGCGAAGGGGTATCACCTTCCTATATCACCCGAGTCATCTATCTGGCGTTCCTCTCGCCCGAGATCATCCAGCGTATTGCTCAAGGCAAGCAGCCGGTTTCTCTGAGTGCCGAAAGGCTACTGAAGAAGGGGGTTCCGCCAATCGATTGGGCTGAGCAATATCGCTGGATCGGGATGATTCCCGACGCAGCTTAAGACCTCCCAACCAGATCCACTCCCCAAGGGCGCGTTGCGCCCTGTATCGTTTCGCTTATGCAGCTGAGCAAAGTCTAACCGTCTAACGTAGCGACTGAGAAAATGAGGGCATTTGCGCCTAAATCCGAGAAACAGCCAAGACTTTCCCGAACAGAGAAAACCCATACAGCGAAAAGCCCGCACAGCGCGGGCCTTACAAAGAAAAAGCCGCACAAGGCGGCTTTTTCTGACTATCTGGCGGAGAGAGCGACTGCCACAACACAATCCAACGCTGTCCAAAATAGTACAAACAAAACACGTACTACATTGTTTTTAATGACACATAATACTAATAGAGTCCAACAAGCCACAATCACAGCCAGAGAAATATGGCATACTCTATGGCATACCATACGGAGTATGCCATGGCTCTACTTACCGATACAAAGGCCCGAAATATCAAGCCGGATGACGGACAACTTCCCCACGGAGGCATCGTTGGGCTGATCCTGATCCCGACAAAAACGAAGGGACATGGCAAGTGGGTCCTGCGCTATATCAGCCCCGTCACAGGAAAACGCCGAAACGCTGGATTGGGCTCCTACCCTGAAACCAGCATTGCCGAAGCCGGAAAAATCGGCACTGCCATGCGCACGCAGATTGCCACCGGCAAAGACCCTCTTGAGGAAAAAAAAGCATCCGCCAACGCCCCCAAACTCCCCGACTTCAGAACCGCAGCCCATGTTGTTCATGCGGAGCTATCCCCCGGGTGGAAAAACAAGAAGCACGTCCAGCAGTGGATCAACACGGTTTCTGAATACGCAATTCCGACCATCGGCGCACTTCCTCTGGATCAGATTCAACCACGCCATATAGCCGAAGTATTACGCCCAATCTGGATATCCAAAGCTGAGACGGCAAGCCGCTTAAGACAACGTCTTCACGCCATCATGGCCTGGGGATGGGCTCACGGGCATTGCGTTTCAAATCCAGTTGATGTTGTTGACCACCTATTGCCACAACAACCAAGCAAGGCCGTACGCTTACAGCACCAACCTGCCATGCCGTGGCGTGACATTCCCGAGTTCGTCGTAAAGCACCTGCGCAGCAATACCGAAGGAGATCTGATTCGTCCGATGCTCGAACTGCTAATCCTCACAGCCGTCCGCTCGGGTGAAATCCGCGGGATGCGGTGGAAGGAAATCGACTTGAATAATGCAGTTTGGACGATCCCCGGAGAGCGAATGAAAGCAAAACACCCCCATCGCATTCCACTAACCAGAAGAGCCATCCAGATCATCGAGCGGCAAACAGGACTGCACGAAGAGTTTGTATTTCCGACACCACGGGACAAAGTCATGTTTTCCGACATGGCTCTCACCCAATTTTTACGACGAATCAAGGCGCCAAGCGACACCCCAGAACGCCTTGCAACCGCTCATGGATTCCGTAGTTCTTTCCGCGACTGGTGCAGCGAGAATGGCTTTCCGCGAGACTTAGCAGAACGCGCCCTGGCCCACACCGTCGCAAACAAGGTCGAAGCGGCCTATCACAGAACAGACTTACTGGAACAACGTCGGCCGATGATGGAGAAATGGGCAGCGCACTGCCTAAACAAAGACCCCGGTTATGAAAGCGACAGCACAATTGATAAACTCCTAAAACCAGCACGCGATCTTGGAATCATCAAGACAAAATCAAGTAAATAGCCTGAAGCTTCACAGCCATTAACGAGCACTTGCATAACTTCTTACTTTCTGCTTGAATGGCAATTCGTTTTTCATCGTTTGACGCTGCAGTCGTAACGATGGCCGCATCAAAAAAATATGCGGAGAAGATACTTGCCTTCGAGGCAATGTTAGTCAGGCAGTTACCACGTTGGGCAGCGAGCGCGGATAAACACCTGGCGACATCCGTAGCGGCAACGCGCTACCGATGCATTATCGAGCACCCGGCGGTGCCATGGCTGAGGCCGAAGTCTGCGCCTCTAGAGGCTGAAGTAAATGCCTCGCCTGCATAGCAGAGCTAGCAGATTTTATCTGCAATTGCTCTGGATTATGACACGCAGAGAAAGATGCTGCGTATCTACCTCGTTTAGGTCACTTGGCAAGGGCAAATGCCGTTGCGTTTTGTGACCTGTCCAGGCCGGGCCTCAACAGCCCGAGAACCTGGCCATAAAGAACTCCGGGGCTTTGCAGGTTTTTCCCGTCGCTGCCGCATGCAAACAACCCTTCGAGATTTTAAGCGCAGTGACGAAAAACGTTGCTTCATAAAGTCATAAAGGTGTTAAAAATGCATAATGCATATGTCAAATCGGGCGCAGTTTCAGGTCGAAACCCTTCAAACACTGCGCCTAGCGCGCAAAAGGTTCTGAAACCATACCAGCTATACCCATCATCAACACAAACGCAACCCATCTCCATAGCAGCGAATCAACTCACACTGAAAGGAGATTCACAGCTTACAGGCACCACCAAGAGCAAAAGCCAAGTTCTCACTGATCGCGTCATTCGAATGCGAGACGTAATAGAACTCACTGGCTTGTGTCGCTCATCGATCTACCTTCGAACAAACGGGTCCAATGACAACAAATACTACGACCCGACCTTTCCACGCAAATTCTCGCTCTCCGGTAACGGGAAACGGGGTGCTGTTGGCTATCTCCTTTCGGAGGTGCTCTGCTGGATTGAAAAACAGGCCAACAGCAGACATCAAGGAGACGCAAAATGACGTCCCTAATCAACCAAATTCCCAACCTTGAGAATTTCCCGCTCCAAGCAATGGGCTCCCTTGTCCCAGTCACATTGGACATGTACCGTGAGACAAAAGGCTCTGCCGCAGCAATTGCAACGTCATTGCTAGCCACTCTTTCTCTGACTTGCCAGGGCAGGATACGCGTCAGAAAACGTGACAACCTGGAGTCACCTGTCTCGCTTGGCTTCATCGTCGAGCAAGACTCTGGTGAGCGGAAAACCTCGATGGTAAAAAGAGCTACGGGCGCCATTAGTTCCTTTTCAAGCAGCCAGGCCTCTGAATACGAGAAATCGTACAGCCGATATCTGTCAGACCTGTCCGCCTGGAAATCGAAGACGAAAGGACTTCAAGACGCCATTCGAAAGAAGGCGGCCAAAGGCATACCTCTTGACAGCGAAGAAGCAAGCCTTAAGGAACTGTCCGACAAAAAGCCAAAGCGCCCCAAACCATTCCACCTCATCATCGAGAAGGCCACGTCAGAAGCGATTACTTCCGTATTTTCGGAATCGCTGCCAACGACGGCGCTCTTCTCCGATGAAGGCGGCATCATCACAAATGGTCGCGCTCTACTTGACCTAAGCATTCTGTGCAAGGCCTGGGACGGATCCGACATTTATCTTGACTCGGTGAGTAACGGCACGAAAATCGTACGCGATCCGACCTTAACAATTGCGCTATTCATCCAACGACAGGTCCTTGAACAGTACCTCTGCCGCAAGGGGGAACTCGCTCGTGGCACCGGTTTTCTTGCCCGGACGTACGTAGTGAGGCCACCGCAAATGGCGGGCACTCGGTTCCTCGAATACGCAGTCAAGTCTGACGGTACCGCCCTCAAACAATTCGAGTCCCGATGCCTCAAAATCCTCAATGAGCAGATCAGCATTGATGGTCAATGCTTACCGGAAAAACTGATACTGGCGTTCTCCCCAGAGGCCCAACCCCGATGGATCAGAAAACATGACCAGATCGAAAGCCAGATGACTCCGGGTGGTTTTTTCTATGCCTTCAAGGACTTCGGATCAAAGCACGCGGATAAAATTGCGCGCCTAGCCGCAATCCTGGAGTACTACGAAACGGGAAGTACCATTATCTCTCTGGAGACACTGGAGCGCGCAATCACCATTTCGGACTGGTATGCCACCGAATTTGTGCGTTATTTCACCCCTGCACCGACTGTCCCGCAGGAACAGATCGATGGCGACATCCTGCTTCGGTGGTTGGCAAACTACGTTCGCACCACCAACCAACTTTGCGTGAAGAAAAATGATGTGCGCAGCGGAGGTCCGAACTCGCTCCGTAACATAGCGCGACTGAACGCTGCGATCCAGAACCTGGACACACGTCTGATTGCTGGAGAAAGAAAGTTGCAGAGCGACAAGGCGGTCTTTATCTCGATGAACCCGAACTTCTTCACAGCTGACATGATTGCCCGAATTTGTCAGACGCTGCCCGTGGGAAGATCAATTATTTAAAGGAGTGATTCGTTGCTGCTGCTTTTTTCCGCTATTACGGCAAAAAAAGCAGCAGCAAAATTAAGACGCGGTGCATGTACTGCGTGTTGGCGCTGGTGGCAAGTGGACGTTCGAGCCGGAGGGCATCCTTTCCAGATTATTTTGATCACATATTGTTTACCTGAGAAATTCGTACTGACCCGTCTCTAATCGAGCCACTTCTTAGTCCAAGCTCGTACCGGATCATCCAATCCGGATATCACCTCCATCGCCCACATCGTCTCCGTGACGGTCGTGGGCGTTTTTGCATTTATGCCGGACAAATACTGACCTCTCGCACTTTCACCTTGCCAAGGAGTTCGTCATGCCCATGATTTGCCCTAACTGCCTCTCAACCCAGATTGAAACCAAGGATTACGCCAAGAAAGCTGCCGCCACTGTCGGTTTTCTTGGCGGGACAGCCAGTGGTATCGCCAGCGCAAAAAGCGGTGCCGAAATCGGCTCGATTGTCGGCGGATCCATCGGCTTTATTGCCGGCCCGGTCGGTTCCCGCGTTGGCAAATGGATCGGTACGCTCGTCGGCGGCATGGTCGGCGGTATCACTGGCGCATTGACTGGCGCCCAACTCGGTCACGTCATCGATGAACGACTGCTCGACAATTACCACTGTCTTGCTTGCGACCATCACTTTCGCACGCCACTCGTCTTCGATCAGAAGGAGACGGAAATCACCCCATTTTCAAACGATGCCATTCTTGGGGGCGTGGGTCGGCTCGACGTCTCTCGCTGATACTGATTGCGGCGTGAGGTAACGCGTCTCTGCATCCTCCCGTTTTCTTTCCTCTCTTCTTCGAACACCACCTGCCGGCAGTTCTCGGCAGCCTCGTCACGCCTTACGTTTCGTCACCCCTCTTACGAAAGGAATTTTCATGGCTCATCTCGTTCAACAAATGGCGTATGTCGACGCCGTCCCGTGGCACGGTCTCGGACATCAATTACCGGCCAAACAGCCGATCGAAATCTGGCAACAGGAAGCCGGCATGGATTGGCAGATCGAAGAAACGCCAGTGCGGTTTATGACCGACACGATTGGCAATCTCGGCACGATCCACTCGTTCCCCGAACAGAAAGTGCTCTATCGATCCGACACGAAAACGGCACTATCGGTCGTCTCTCAACGCTATCAGGTCGTACAGCCGCGAGAGGTCCTGGAGTTCTACCGGGATCTTTCCGAAATTTCTGGCTTTGAACTGGAAACAGCTGGCGTGCTGAAAGGTGGCAAGAAGTTCTGGGCCTTGGCCAAGACGGGGCAGTCGACTGCTGTGAAGGGCAATGACACGGTCAATGGCTACCTACTCTTGGCCACTTCTTGCGATGGTACGCTGGCCACCACCGCGACGCCGACGACGATCCGGGTGGTCTGTCATAACACCCTGACAATCGCCCTGAACGGCGCCAGTCAGGCTATCAGAGTACCCCACAGTACGCGCTTCGATCCCCAAGCGGTAAAGCAGCAACTCGGCATTGCTGTATCGCAATGGGACGGGTTCATGTACCGAATGCGGACCTTGACTGAACGCAAGGTCAAGACGCACGAAGCCATGAACTATTTCCTGCGGGTGCTGTGTGATGCATCCCCAGCCTCCGACAGCGCCGGTCTCGTCAATGAGCGGGCGCTGAAGAAGGTACAAAGCCTGTATGACGGCCAAGGACGCGGCTCAGAACTCGATTCGGCCCGAAACACCGCCTGGGGTCTGCTCAATGCCGTTACCGAGTATGTGGATCACGAACGTCGCTCGCGCAGTGTCGAGCACCGGATGGATTCCGCCTGGTTCGGGCAGGGGGCTACGTTGAAACAGCGAGCACTGGATACTGCATTGGCCTTGGCAGCCTAAATAATGGCGGACGATGCCAATGTTGGGGGCTTCCCGATAAACGTCGCGCTATAGCCAGTACGGTTCTGTCGGCCAGAATCTCGCTTTTACGAAACACATCGCATCCATGGATAGTGGTCCGCTGTCCGCGTAAGCATCCAATCTGTTGCCGTCCTCATGTGCGCCCTGCCCGATCTACGGATCGCGCGGGGCGTTTCTTATCTGCATCCTGAAAGGAAGATCCATGCAACCGACGAGTCCGTCGCATTCTCAACCAGGGGGTATCCCCCCGTCCCCCGTGCGCGCTCGCCCAGCGTTGCGTTTGATCAAAACCAACGACCTTCCCCGTCAAGAATGGTTGGAAGTGCGCAAGCGGGGTATCGGCAGCTCTGATGCCGCGGCAGCGGTTGGCCTCAGTCCCTACAAATCCCAGCTTGAACTCTGGATGGAGAAAACCGGCCGCGACCAGGCCTTGCCGAAAATCGATCCGCATGACGAGGAAAGCCCGACTTATTGGGGCAATTTCCTCGAACCGATAGTTGCTGCGCACTACACGAAACGATCCGGCAATCGGGTTCGTAAGATCAATGCGGTGCTTCAGCATCCGGATCAGGATAAAGCCTGGATGCTGGCGAATATCGACCGTGAGGTCATCGGCGCCCCCGACGTCCAGATTCTGGAATGCAAGACCGCCGGGATCAATGGCGCCCGCCTATGGAAAGACGGCGTGCCGGAGTATGTTCAGGCCCAGGTACACCACCAATTGGCCGTTACCGGAAAACAGGCTGCGGATGTTGCCGTCTTGATTGGCGGCCAACATCTGGAGATCCACCGTATTGAACGCGATGAGCGCTTGATCCGGAATCTGATCGAACTGGAGCGCAAATTCTGGCAGTTGGTGGAAAGCGATACGCCACCGGATGCCGATGGTTCGGAATCGGCTGATCTGGCACTGCGCTGCCTGTATCCGGAGGACAACGGCGGAGAAATGGATTTCCGAGAGGACACCGCCCTATCCGCAGCCTTTTCCGATCTGGTGGCGGTACGTCAGCTGATTGCGGATCGTCAGGCATTAGAAGCCAAACTCAAGCAGCAACTCCAGGCGGCCATGGGTGAAAGCAGCCGCGCACTGTTTGAAACGGGTTCCGTCAGTTGGAAAAAGTCGAAGGATAGCTTGGGGCTGGATGTCACTCGGCTGCTGAAAGATCTGCCGGAATTACAGGCGCAGTACCCATTAACGCGCACGGGCAGCCGGCGATTTCTCATTTTGTGAGCATGCGCAAGACCGAAGCCATCGGCCTCAACGTATGTCAATTGCGGGGATTCTCGTCTGTCGTGAGCAATCGCCCCATGGTTTCCGCATAACCATTTTTCAGTGCACCACAAGCCGTTGTCCGGAGCGAATTCGGACAGCGGCTTTTTCTATTTCAGGAGTTCATCATGATTAAAGGGCTCGCCATTACGCCGCCGGTCATCGGGCGCATTTCGATTGGTAAGGTGGTTGAACGTAACGGCAAACGTCTTCCAGAGAAGGATGACTGCTTTACGCTGACGACGCAGGTGCAAACCAAGGACGGTTGGCTTTTGCATCCGCTGCATCAGAAATTGCTCGAAGCGTCCGCCACGGAAAAGCTCCGGGCCATTCCCGTCACGCTACTGTTTAACGCCAGCGAACTTAATCTTCGGGCCGAATACAGCCTGTTCGACAAATCGACAGGACGCCCAATGTGTGTTGGGAACGGTGAAACTGCCAAAGGAGTGACCTCCGAAGGGCTGAAGGAATATGCCTGCCCGTCTCCGGAGGCATGCGAGATGGGAAAAAAGGGAGGATGTAAGCCCTACGGTCGTTTGAATGTCCAGGTCGAAGGACAGGAGGACGAACTTGGGTGTTTTATCTTCAGGACGACCGGGTTTAATTCGATTCGGACATTGACGGCGCGCCTGGAGTTTTTCGAGGCGGTCAGTAGCGGCGCGAGGGAGTGTCAGAATTTCTGTGTGTGAGGCGGATGGAGACGTTCCGCAAAGGGGTTCGTCGGAGTTAATTCTAAGCGATACGCAGAGAGAATCGATCGTCATACATGATGGCGAACTGGTTCATGGCCGCTTTCCAGTCATGAGCAGCGCGGCCCCATTCGGCGGTAATGTTGCGCAGAGCCAGCCAGATCAGCTTGTTGGCCGCATCATCGCTCGGGAAGTGCCCGCGCGTTTTGATGATCTTACGCAGCCGGGCGTTGATGCTTTCTATGGCGTTGGTGGTGTAGATCACCCGGCGGATCGGCGGCGGGAACGCAAAGAACGGAATCACACGATCCCACGCTCGCCGCCAAGCCGCAGCTACGGTCGGGAATTTCTCGCCCCACGGCCCTTGCGCGAAGTGATCGAGTTCGGCCTGAGCCGCTTCGGCACTGGGTGCCGTGTAAATCGGCTTGATCGCCGCGGCCAGCGCCTTACGATCCTTCCAACTCGCGTAGTCCAGGCTGTTACGGATCAGGTGCACGATGCAGGTCTGCAACGTGGTCGCCGGGAACACCGCGGCGAGTGCTTCAGGCATACCTTTCAGACCGTCGGTGACGGCGATCAGGATGTCGGCGACACCGCGGGTCTTGAGATCGTTGAAGACCTTCATCCAGAACTTGGCGCCTTCGGTGTTCTCGATCCACAGTCCGAGAATGTCACGCCTGCCATCGGGCAGCACGCCCAGTGCCAGGTAGATCGCCTTGTTGCGAACGACAGCGTCCTCGCGAATCTTGACCCGCAGCGCGTCGAAGAACACCACCGGATACATCGGCTCCAGTGGCCGGGATTGCCAGGCGGTGACCTCGTCCATTACGGCATCGGTGACCGAACTGATGAACTCGGGCGATACCTCGGTACCGTATTGCTCGGCCAGGAAGCCCTGAATTTCGCGCACCGTCATGCCGCGCGCGTACATGGCGACGATCTTGTCGTCGAAACCGGTGAAGCGGCGTTCGTGCTTGGGAATCAGGAGCGGTTCGAAGCCCCCCTGTCGATCGCGCGGCACATCGATCCGCAGTGGGCCGTCTTCCGTCAATACGGTCTTGCTGCTGACGCCGTTGCGGTGGTTGCCGCTGCCTTCCGGCTTGCCGGCGCCGGGCGCATAACCCAGGTGATGGCTAAGCTCGGCGCTTAGCGCTCGCTCGATCAGCGCCTTCTTGAACGCCATCGACGCGGCATTCACTGCCTCCGCGGTCATCGGTCCATCGGCGATCTGGTCAATCAGCTCTTTCGGAATGGTGGGTAGCTCCACCGGCTTATTCTTGCTCGTCTTGCTTGGCATACATGCTCCTTGGCGACATGTTATGCCTCAAACACAAAATTTCTGACAGGCTCCGGCGCGACGCGTTATCTACCGTTGCAACTGAAGTTGCGGAGCAAATCAACGACGCAATCGCATCGGGCGCCGGTCTACTACGTCGATTTGTCCCTACGTGACGGGATGACGCTGAAAGAAGCGGTAGTTCAAGCACGGATGGCCGCAGCGCAGCACAAGGACTCCGGGGTGGATATCCGGGCACTGGAAGCCGCTGCTCGGTTGGCGCTTGCTAACGGTGCGTTCGAGGATAGCGAGGACGACACTCCCGACATCGTCGAAGAATTCTTCCCTACGTCAGAGCAACAGCCTATTACTGATGGAAAGCCTGCAACCCAGAGGCTAGGGCTGGCAGACAAACTGGCCGAGAAGGCGGAGCACGCTTCAAACAATATTCCGAATAGCTGAACATAGATACGCAAGCGAGAGATCTCGCCTGCGTATCCATGTCCGATCGGTCCATTTTTTTCGGAGTACAACTGAGCGCTGTCAGCCTTACCATCAAGCGAACCCACACATCAGCCCCTAATCTGCTCGCGGAGGCATATCAGAAGTTCTATGGCAGAACTCTGAATAAAACGGCCGTTCGTAACGACTTATCACGGTCAAGTCGTCGGCCACAGCCGACTTTCGGGTGTTATTCCTTTTCGGGCGGCAAAGCGACCCTAACCAGCCGATAAGCGACGACAGAACGTTTATGCGAACCACGTCTGCCTCCTCGCCGTGAGGTTAGTCCACCGGACATGTTGCTCCCAGGTGTTTCCTATTCGACAGTCAAATTAATGTCTTTGGCAACTTTTGCCCATTTGGCGGTTTCTTTTTGGATATAGCGGGCAAATTCCTCCGCGGCGCCGCCGACAGGGGTTAGGCTGGTGGAGATGAGTTTCTCCTTTACCGATAGTTCACTTTGAGCCTTGTTGAACGCCTCGTTGAGTCGTTTGATGACCTCTTTCGGAAGCCCGGCGGGAGCAGCTATTCCCTGCCAGCCAATGGTTTCGTAACCGGGCAGGTTAGCGGCCTCGATCACCGTCGGAAGATCGGGGTATTCAGCTGAGCGGGCAGCACCGCAGACGGCCAAAGCACGCAACTTCCCTGATTTGACATGCGGCATCAAACTTGCGAGATCGGCGATCGCCAGTTGGACATGGCCGGCCATGAGATCAATGACCATCGCCCCAACACCTTTATAGGGAACATGAAGCATATCCGTTCCCGTTTTTGATTTGAAAAGCTCGGCCGCCATATGTTGTCCGCTGCCATTGCCGGAAGATCCGTACATGAGTTTTCCCGGGTTGGCTTTCGCGTAAGCGATGAGTTCTTTGACGGATCGGGCTGGTACGGACGGGTTCACAACGAGGACGTAAGGCACCATCACGGTTTGTATGATCGGCGTCAAATCCTTGACCGGGTCGTAGGGCATGTTCTTATAGACCCCTGCATTCATTGCAAAAGTCGCAATATTCCCTGCAGCCAAGGTGTATCCGTCAGGTGCAGCTTTGGCAACTTGGTCGGTTCCAATCATGCCACCTGCGCCTGCCTTGTTCTCAATTACGATGGGCTGACCAAGCTGCTTCGCCAATTCCGGTTGCACCAATCGTGCGTAAATATCGACTCCTCCCCCCGGAGGAAATGGAACAACCAAACGGATCGGACGATCAGGGTAAGTAGCACCCAATGCAACCGAAAAATACAGGCTGGTAAACAGCAGCAAGAGGATCGAAAGAGTCTGAGAGCATCGACGCATAATAGGATCTCCTGAGGAGGATGGCGCAGTTTTGAAGAATCACTAACTTTGCTTGTCTTGTTTCGTATTCCGTAGTTCTGAGCCGATCGGTACCATCTGCCTTGTCAACTCACTCCTCCTGAAAGGCTTCCTGACGTTTTTGCTTGATCGACGGGAAGGCCATGACGGCGATGAGGATGGCAGTAGCGACCAGCAGCGACAACGAAATCGGATTGGTGAAGAAGGTGGCGTAGCTGCCCTGCGAGAGAATCAACGCGCGCCGGAAGTACTCCTCCATCATCGGCCCAAGAACGAAGCCGAGCAGCATCGGCGCTGCCTCGCAGCCGAGCTTGGAGAGCACGTAGCCAAATACCGAGAGGATGGCCGTGATGTAGATGTTGGCCACGTTGCTGTTCAGCGAATAGACGCCGATGCAGCAGAAGACCAGGATCGCCGGGTAGAGGAAACGGTAGGGGATCGTCAGCAGTTTCACCCAGACACCCAGCATCGGCAGATTGAGGATGACCAGCATCAGGTTGCCCACCCACATCGAGGCGATCAGCCCCCAGAACAGTTCTGGGTTGTTCTGCATGACCTGCGGCCCGGGCTGGATGTTGTGGATGGTCATCGCCCCGACCATCAGCGCCATCACCGCGTTGGACGGGATGCCCATGGTCAGGAGCGGGATGAACGAGGTCTGCGCCGCCGCGTTGTTGGCCGATTCCGGCCCGGCAACGCCTTCGATGGCGCCCTTGCCGAATTCGTCGGCATGGGCCGAGATCTTCTTCTCGAAGGTATAGGCGGCAAACGAGGAGAGGACGGCACCGCCGCCGGGCAGGATACCCAGAATGGAGCCCAGCGTCGTGCCGCGGAAAATCGCCGGCAGCATGCGCTTGAAGTCGGCCATTGATGGCCAGAGACCGGAGACCTTGTTGGTGAAGGTTTCGCGCTTGTCCTTGTGCGAGAGATTGGTGATGACTTCGGCGAAGCCGAACAGGCCCATGGCGACGCAGACGAAGTCGATGCCATCGAAAAGCGCCGGGATGCCGAAGGTGAAGCGCATCAGCCCGGAATTGACGTCGGTGCCGGCCAGGCCGAGCAGCAGGCCGAGCAGGATCATGCAGATGGCCTTGAGGATGGAGCCGGAGGACAGGATGATCGCGCCGACGAGGCCAAGCACCATCAGGGAGAAGTAGTCGGCCGGGCCGAAGTTGAAGGCCAGCTCCGCCAGTTGCGGGGCGAAGGCGGCCAGCACCAGAGTGGCAATACAGCCGGCGAAGAAGGAGCCGAAGCCGGCGGTAAACAGGGCGGTGCCGGCCTTGCCGCGGCGGGCCATCTGGTAGCCGTCGATGGCGGTGACCACTGAGGAGGATTCGCCGGGGAGGTTGACCAGGATGGCCGTCGTCGAGCCGCCGTACTGGGCACCGTAGAAGATGCCGGCGAGCATGATCAGGGCGGTGGTGGGATTGAGGCCGTAGGTGACCGGCAACAGCATGGCAATAGTCGCCACCGGGCCGATGCCGGGCAGGACGCCGATCAGGGTGCCGAGCAGGCAGCCGATGAAGGCGTAGAGGAGGTTCTGCAGCGAGAGTGCGGTGGCAAAGCCGAGCGAGAGGTTGGCAATCAGGTCCATGGTCGCGTTGCCTCAGGAGAATAGGGTCGGCCACGCCGGGAATTGCAGGTGCAATCCCTTGACGAAGACGAGATAGACGAGGGCGGCGAGGATGCCTGACGAACCCACCGCGCCTTTCCAGGTGAATTCGTGGCTGCCCATGGAGGACACGAAGACCAGAACGATAACCGAGAGGACGATGCCGAGGTATTGCAGCAGGAAGGCGAAGAGGACGACGGCGCCAACGATCCAGGCGGTCGATTTCCAGTCGAGCCGGCCGATTTCGGTGGCTTCGGCCTTGGCCGCCAGGGAACTGACGCAGAGCACCGCCCCTAGAACAGTGAGCAGGACGGCAATCCAGAACGGGAAGTAGCCCGCCCCGATGTCGTCGGTCGTGCCCAGCGAATAGCCCCGTGCCACCAGCGCGCAGAACACGCCAAACACCACAAAAAACACCCCAGACGCAAAATTCTGCTTGTTACGAATCACTACGCCCCCTCCCTCTATGACGAGAATTCCTGCTGCTCGAAATCGTGCTGAAGACAACTGTTCTTGGAACCAAGAACCGACAAACGACGGTGTTACGACAAACTCACCGGCTGTGTAACTAACTCCGCTGAATTTGTCGCCACCAGTCCCTTTCCAACGAGCAGATCAATTACTTGATCTGAAGATTCGCTTTCTCGATCACGTCTTTCCAGAGCACGAGTTCTTTGGAAATGTGCTCTTCGAACTCCTTGGGCGATTTATGTACGGCTTCGGCTCCCATGTCCGCGAATTTCTTGATCGTCTCGGGCTTGCTCATACAGACTTTGACCTCGTCGGAAATCTTTTTCATGATCTCCGGCGAAGTCCCGGCGGGAACGAGGAAACCATGCCAAGAACTGGACTCGAAGCCCGGCAGGAACTCCGACACGGCCGGCAGATTGGGATCGAAGGCAGCGCGCTTGGCCGATGCAGTCGCCAGCATGGTGAGTTTCCCTGATTGGGCGTGCGGCAGGATCAGCGGTACGTTGTCAAACACCAGACCGATCTGTCCGCCAATTAGGTCAGTAATCATGCGCGATGATCCCGGATATGGCACATGCGTCATTTTCGTGCCGGTCAATTGCTGGAACCATTCAGCTGCCAGATGCTGCGTGGTACCCACCCCCGCGGAGCCATAGGCCACCTTGCCCGGATTCTTCTTCAGGTAGTCAATCAGTTCCGGTACCGAATTGACCGGGATCTTGTTTTTGTTAATGACTAAGACGTTGGGTACGGTGTCGAACATCACTACCGGAATGATGTCTTTGAGCGGCTTGTAAGGCACCTGATCGGGCCTGAGCAGTGGGTTGATGACGATGGCGCCGGGGCCGGAAACCGCCAGCGTCAAGCCGTCTGGCTTGGCCCGCACGACCTGAGCAATGCCGTTGATACTGCCGGCGCCTGGAACGTTCTCAACGACGAACGGCTTGCCGAAGGCCTTTTGCAGATGGTCGCCAATGACGCGGGCAAAAATGTCAGCAACCCCTCCGGCGGCGAACGGCACCACGATTCGCACTGAGTCCGACGGGTACTTGCCGGCATCTTGCGCCATGCTTTGACCCGCGCACAGGATTGAACAGGCTGCCAATAACGAACTAGCGAACTTCAGTTTCATATTGATCCCTCACAGAACATCTTGCAGTGGATAGAGGCCCCCAAGTATCTTCGGGGGTCGGATTGAGTTCTATTTCTGCCAGCGCGGATGCGCATAGACTGCCGGGTTAGCCACATGCGGCCAGCGTTCCCCACGCAGGACGGCCAGTGTTCCTTCGGCCGTCAATTTCGACGTGCGAGAGGCTGACTCTTTGGTCAGGGCTGCCATGTGTGGGGTCGCGATGAAATTCGGCAAAGAGAAAAGTTTGCTATCGGGTTTCATCGGCTCGTCCTCCATTACGTCGACGGCAGCCCCGGCAAGGTGTCCCGTGCTAAGCGCCGTGTAAAGCGCTGCTTCGTCGATGATTTCCCCGCGAGCGCAATTGACCAGGAAAGCACCGGCCTTCATCGCCGCAAACTGGCGCTCGCCAAACATCTTTTCCGTTTCAGGCGTTGCCGGCATGTGCAGGGAAAGAATGTCGCAGGCACCGAGCAACCCGAAGAGATCGGCTTCGTACTGATACCCCAACCCTTCGGCAACGCTGGCTGGGACAAACGGGTCGTACACCGAAACCGCCAGCTCGTTGTTCTTGCAGATGCGCGCCGTTTCCTTGCCGATGTTGCCGAAGCCAACGATGCCGACCCGCTTGCCAGCCAATTCGATCGCCGCGTACTTGTTACGAATGCCGAAGTCGCCTGCTGCGGTCTTGAGGTGACTTTCCAGAACATTCTTGGTGATGGCATAGATCAGCGCCATCGCATGTTCGGCGACCGAGCGCAGGTTTGCGCCAGGGGCGATGACCACGGGGATGCCCAATTCGGTGGCCGCCGCCATGTCGACCGTATCGACACCCACGCCAGGACGCGAAATGACCCGAAGTTTGGGACATGCCTCCATCAAATCGCGACCGATGCGGCCGACGCGCAGGACGATGCCGTCAGCCTGCTTCACTTGTTCCAGGTTGTTTCTCAGGTCGGACGAGTTGGCAATGTCGGTGGTTGATTCCCGCTCCAGAACTTTCATACCGTCTTCGTAAAGGCGGTGTGACAGAAGGACGACGCTCATGCCTTGACCTCACGGAAGTTGGCGATGAGCTTCTTGATGTCCTCAATCTTGGCGTCGATGCGTTTTTCCTCGTCGGGTTGAATCGGCTCGGTAGGCTGAATGACGCGTTTGTCGAAGAAGCCGAGGCGGCTCAGCGCATATTTGGTCGATGCAGTCTGGCTCTTGGTGATCGGCCAGATCGTCGAAATCTCGGCGATGAGGTCATTGCAAGCCATCGTGTTGGCGATGTCGCCCTTGCGGCCGTATTCATACATCGCGATGTGCGGTTCAGGGAACAGCGGCGCCATCGACGGAATATAGCCGTCAGCGCCCAGCAGCATGCTTGCCGCCGCCAGATTCGTGGCCCCCTGATGGAGTACGAAATCGGTGCCCTTGAAGTGAGACAGGCACTTCTGGAATTCCGGAAACGAACCCGAGGTGTCCTTGTAGCCAACGACCTTGTCGATCTTGGCGATCTTGATGATGGTTGCGGCCGTGAGCGTTTGGCCGGTAAACGGTGGGATGTTGTAGATCAGCAGATCCGCGGCGGTGTTTCGGGAAATTTCTTCAAAGTGACGAACCGTCTCGTCCTGTGTGGCATGCCGTGCATAGAACACGGGAGTAATGACCGCAGCGGCATCGCCCATCTGCTCAAGCCGCTTGGTGTTCTCGATGACGCGCCGGGTGCTGCTGTCCATCACGCCCGCCATGACCGGAACGCGCCCGCCGGCTTCGTCGATGGCAATCTTGATGGCACGGTCACGCTCTTTCTGGGTTAGCGCCAGACATTCGCCGTTCGATCCAGCCACGAAAATGCCGTGAATTCCATTGTCGATGCAGTGGCTGATCAGTTTTCTGAAGCCCTTTTCGTCGACATTCTCGTGCTCGTCCACCGGGGTGACGATGGGAGGAATAACGCCAATATATTTCTTCGCCATGTTGTCTTCTTTCTGAATTGGTTTAGCGGGAGGATTCTCTGAGGATGTCTTCCGGGCGAATGTTGTCGACCTGCCCGTAAATGCACAGCGCATCGATGAAGCCGCCTGACGCGTATTCGAAGACGTGCCACTCCAATTCGTCGAAGTGGAGCACTGTGTCCTTCGCCAGCATCACCTTCTCGTTGAGGCAGTCCTTGGTTGGACCTTTGCGCACCCAACCGTCCTTCGCCTCAATGATGTAAACCGTCTCCTCGGCATGTTGATGCGGTTCCATTGGCCCGCTTTCGGGGGCATATCGACAGAAGGAGACCGTCATCTTCTTGCTCTCGGAGGCCGAGTTTTTGCCGATGGCACGTTGCAGTACGCGCCCGGGCAGGGGCTCTTGCTCAATGTTGTCTCTCAATAACACACGCATGTCGTCTTCCTTTCGCCTCGGTTAGCCAAATTGTCGATTGTTGAGGGTTGTAATAGCAGTTAGCGTGCCAAGTCTTTTTGCGCTGATTTTTAAAGAATTTTTTAATTTTGTGTTTTCTTGTGTAACTGCGTATTCATTACACGTGATACGTTAGTGTTTTCACGTGTATCGAGCGATAAGCGAGGTCTCAGTAAGAGATTTCGCGACTCCATTTATCGGACTTTCAGCGCCATGGCCAAAATTGCCCTCATCACATCGGACAGCGACCTGTTTGAGCAGGCTGGTCTTATCTGCCGGGAGCTGGGCCTAGAGCAAGAACTTGATCTCTATTTCACAACTTTGTCGGATGCCCCGCGCCAAGCTTTGCAGCTCCAACAGGCAGGCGTCGATGTCATCGTCGCGCGAGGCGGGTTGGCCATGTTGATACAGGCCGCGCTGACCAGGACACCGGTGGTAGAGGTAGTGATTACCGGGCAGGACTTGGCACGAATCTGCCTTGAAGCCAAAGCGATTACAGGACTGGAGCACCCCCGCGCCGCTTTCATCGCATTCGACAACATGGTGACCGAGGTGGATGTCATTGCCCAACTCGCCAACGTCGATGTGACCATCCATCGACTACAAAGTGATGAAGATATCCCGCCGATGGTCGATGAAGTGGCCACGCTCAATTACGACGTTATTTTCGGAGGCACACGAACGGTCAAAATCGCTAAAGAACGGGGACTCAAGGCCGTGCTGCTTCTTTCCGGGGCGCTGTCTGTCAGAAATGCGCTGCTAGAGGCAAAAAAGATCGCGCTCGGAAGGCAAATCGAAAAAGAAAGTGCGGAGAAATTCAAAGCGTTGATCGACTATTCGCTGGAAGCCATTGTTAGCATCGACAACGAGAAGAGAATCCTACTGATCAATCCAGCCGCGGCTCAATTGTTCAGTGGCTTTTGCGATGACTATGTGGGAACGCCCGTCGGAAACATCATCGACTTGCCGGCAATTGACGATTGCTTGGCGACCGGCAGAACTGTGCAGGGCGAAGTCCATAAGCTGGGCACGACATGGATCAGCCTCAACATCGCCCCGATTACTGTCGACCGTGGTGTAATCGGCGCTTTTTTGACGTTCCAAGAGGTCAGCCGCATTCAGGAAGCCGAAGCGTCAATTCGTACGGAAATGCTGGTCAAGAAATTTGCCGCCAAATACCGGACGCAGGACATTGTCGGGAAATCGCCGCAACTCATGGAAGCAAAAAGAATTGCCGGTGCCATTGCAACGACGGAGGCAAGCATCCTGATTCAGGGGGAGTCAGGGACGGGCAAGGAACTGTTCGCCCAAAGCATCCATAATCAGAGCTCCCGCCGAAACGGGCCGTTCGTCGCCATCAATTGCGCGGCACTTCCGCCAAATCTTCTCGAAAGCGAATTGTTCGGTTATGTCGAAGGGGCCTTTACCGGAGCTACCAAGAAGGGCAAGCCGGGGCTATTTGAGATGGCCCATCAGGGCACGTTGTTTCTCGATGAAATCTCGGAAATGGACAAATACGGCCAAAGCCGCCTTTTGCGGGTACTACAGGAACGGCAAATCATGCGCCTGGGCGGCGATAAGTACATCCCGATCGATGTGCGCGTCATTGCCGCCTCCAACCAGAATCTGATGGGCCTCGTCGAATCCGGGGTATTCCGGCAGGATCTCTACTATCGACTGAAGGTTCTAGTATTGAATCTGCCCCGCCTTAGTCAACGATCTGGCGATATTGAGCACCTTGCCAGGGAGTTCCTGTCGCGGTATCAAAAAACCTACCAGCGGACGATAGAGTTTTCCGACGATGCATATGACGAACTTGCCAGACATAACTGGCCGGGAAATGTTCGCGAACTGATGCATTTTGTGGAGCGTCTGGTGGTAACGGCAAATACGGCAAGCATTACCGGCCAGACGGTCACCAGATTTCTGGGCAACAGAGAATATGATCAGGCTGGGCAAGCCGTCTCCGCCGCCATTGTTCTGAATCAAGTTCCAGAACAGACAAGGGTGCTTTCGGCTCTTCAAGCGCATCACTACAACATCAAGGAAACTGCACGCGCTCTCGGCGTGTCACGCCCCACGCTCTACCGATGGATGCGGAAATACAACATTGTAATTACTAAAGCGTTATAGCGCCCCCTGACAAATCCTTTGCCGTGATTGATGACAGACTGATTGCGGAGCGGTTTGAGGACAGTCAGCTTTTCAGCTTTGACCGATCACTGCTCGGCCAGAGCAGCCTGTCAGCATGCGAGGTAGTAACGACCGGTTTACACAGAATTTCGGACATGCGTGGACTGGAGGCCAAATCCTTCCGCTCGTCGAGGAGTGTGAGCGCAAGCGAGGCTGATGGATTGATCGACATGCGTACGGCCGGCAAGCATGTTCAGTTGGCGCCCTAACACACCTTCGTGCGCCATGATTCTCTGCGCAGAGCGCGCCAATATTCCAAAGAGATGTTGGCTGGAAAAACGATTCCTGATACGCTTAGCAAAACGCTAGCGTTTTTCACACAGGAGCAGCTCGTGGCCGTCACGAAGACAGAGGTTGTTAGCGTTAGAGTCCCACCGGATGTGAAGGCTGCGCTGGTCGCCGCCGCCGAGCAGGAGCGGCGCAGCTTGGCATCTATGGTCGAGTTTATGGTGCTCGAGTACTGCAGATCGCGCGGCATTGGAGGTGAATGGGCGGCGGATGCCGCAAGCGCGCATAAGAGTGTTGTGAAAGGTTAAGTCCACCAAACACCGCAAGGCGAACGAGCTTGCAAGGACTTAAGGGGCAAGAGGTCAATGGCTAGAGACATCGCGCAAGGATTAAGCAATTTCGGATTTCTAACTGAGCACAGCCCGTTGCTCGCTGATCTTGGGGCAACCGCGGAGCGGCTCTATCCTTTCGATCCGGCCAGCTGCGTGCTCAAGCTGCGGTTGTTGGCCGAGTCGATCACGCAGGATGTGGCGTCCCGCGTAGGTGTGCGCCTGATCCAACCCACCCAGGCCGAGCTGCTGCGCGCAGTGGACCAGCGCTTGGGACTTGATCCGCAAGTGCGGCAGATGTTCCATTTGCTGCGTCAGAGGGGCAACGAGGCTGCACATCAGGTGGACCATCGCATCGGCTACCGCGAGGGTCTAGAGGCGCTGAAGGTTGCCCGTGAAATCGCGCTTTGGTTTCATCGAAGCTTCGGCAGCGACGCGGACTTCAAGCCCGGTCCCTTCATCCTGCCGGACGACCCCAGCCAGCGGCTGCTTACGCTGCAGCAGCAAGTGGCTGACCTCACGCAGAACCTGCAGAAGGCCCAGAGTGAACAGGCCGCCAAAGGCCAAATTGCAGAGTTGCTGGCCGCCCAGGCAGCACAGGAGCGCGTGCTAGCCGAGCGGGCCGCCGAAGAGCGCAGCGTCTACGAAAGTCTGGCCGAAGAGGCCAGCACCCGCTACGCCGCCCTTAAGGCCGAATTCGACGCCCACCTGCAAACCGCCAATGCTGCGCCGGACGTACCCACCTCGCTGGACATTCAGGCCTTTGCGCAGCGCACCACCCAGGCTGCACAAAAGGTGGCGATGGACGAAGCTTCCACCCGCCTGCTCATCGATCAGATGCTCA
Organism: Propionivibrio dicarboxylicus; assembly: GCF_900099695.1. Classification (GTDB taxonomy): domain Bacteria; phylum Pseudomonadota; class Gammaproteobacteria; order Burkholderiales; family Rhodocyclaceae; genus Propionivibrio; species Propionivibrio dicarboxylicus. The sequence continues at coordinate 93,611 of NZ_FNCY01000003.1, forward strand.
AGGACGCCGGCTGGGAGGCCGACACCCATGAACTCACCCATGCCAAAGGCGCACGGCCAGAACGCAACCGCAACCTGGCGATCGCCGAATGGCCCACTGCGGGAAAGCAGAGCGCCGACTACCTACTGTTCGCTGGTCTCACACCCATTGCTGCGGTCGAAGCCAAGCGCTTGAACGTCAATGTCGCAGGGAAGATCGGCCAGGCCGAGCGCTACGCCCGAGGCTTGCAAGTCGAGCCCGAGCACGAAGCCGCTTGGCTGGCTGAAGCCCGCCAAGGCCCATGGCCCGACGGCCAGGGTGGCGTGTTTCATCTGCCCTTTGCCTATTCGTGCAACGGCCGCCCGCTGGTTAAGCAGAGCCCGGAAGCCAGCGGCACTTGGTTCCGTGATCTGCGCCACCAGGGCAATCTGGCCAAGCCACTGCAAAGCTTCCACTCACCTGCCGGCTTGCTCGACCAGCTCCGCCGCAACAAGGCCGAGGCGGAGGCCAAGCTGCAACAGGAAGGCTTTGTCTACTTAGGTCTGCGCGATTACCAGCAAAAAGCAATTAGCGCGGTGGAAGCCGCGCTGGCCGTCGGCCAGACCAATTGCTTGCTGGCCATGGCCACCGGCACGGGCAAGACGCGCACTATCATCGGCCTCATCTACCGCCTGCTCAAGGCCGAGCGTTTTCGACGCATCTTGTTCCTAGTGGACCGCACGGCGCTGGGCGATCAGGCCATCGACGCCTTCAACGAAGCACCGCTGGAGCAAAGCCAACCCCTGTCCAAGATCTACAACATCGCCGAACTGGGCGACATGGCTGCCGAGGCTGAAACCCGCGTGCAGGTGGCCACGGTCCAGGCCATGGTCAAGCGTATCTTCGGCAGCGACAACCCGCTGCCGCTGGACGCCTTCGACTGCATCATCGTGGACGAAGCCCACCGCGGCTACACACTGGATCAGGATATGACCGAGGGCGAGCTCGCCCTGCGCGACCAGGCCCAGTACCTTTCCACCTACCGGCGTGTCCTGGACTACTTCGACGCCGTCAAAGTGGGGCTAACCGCCACGCCAGCACGCCATACCACCGACATTTTCGGCCGACCGGTCTACACCTACTCATACCGTGAGGCGGTGGCCGACGACTGGCTCATCGACCACGAGCCCCCCATTCGTTACCAGACCCTACTGAGCCAGCACGGCATTCACTTCGACAGCGGTCAACAGGTTGAGGCGATCAACCTAGGCACCGGCGAAATCGAAACTGCCGAGCTGGACGACGAACTGCACTTCGAGCTCGAAAGCTTCAACAAGCGCGTCATCAGCGAGCCGTTCAACCGTGTCATCTGTGAACAGCTCGCCCAAGAGCTGGACCCTATGGGCGAAGAGAAGACCATGATCTTCTGCGCCACCGACGCTCATGCCGACATGGTCAAACGGCTGCTGGGCGACGCCTTCAAGGCTGTGCACGGCGACCACTACAACCAGGCCGCGGTGGAAAAGATCACCGGCGCATCCGACAAGGTCGACCAGCTCATCCGTCGCTACAAGAACGAGCGCTTCCCAACCATCGCCATCACGGTGGACTTGCTGACCACCGGCATCGACGTGCCGCCCATCTGCCATCTTGTCTTCATGCGCCGGGTGCGCTCGCGTATTCTGTACGAACAGATGATCGGCCGCGCCACCAGACGTTGCGACGAGATCGGCAAGACCGTCTTTAAGATCTACGACCCGGTGGACCTGTACGCCTCACTTCAGGCCGTCAACACCATGCAGCCGTTGGTGAAGGATCCTAAGGTCACGCTGGAACAGTTGTTCGAAGAGCTGAACAACCCGGCCGCGCACGAGGCTACGGGCAGCACCCCCGGCCGCAGCCACGCGCACGATGTGCTTGATCAGCTCAACCAGAAGCTCATGCGCGTTCTGCGCGATGCCGCGCACAAGGCCGAGAAGAACCCGGCCCTGAAAGAAAAGTTGGATCAGTTAGAGCAGCAATGGGGCGTCCCGCCGCAGCAACTGCACCGCCACTTGCGCCAGCTCGGGCAGGAAGGTGCCCCCCAGGCCGCAGCCGATTTTCTGCGCCACAACACGCGCCTACTGTTGCAACTTGCCGAGGTCAAGCAGCTCCTGGGCACGGCCTACATGCCTGTCATCGCCACCCACACCGACGAGCTGCGGGAACGCAGCCAGAGCTGGGGTTCGTATGCCAAGCCCGAGGACTACCTCGACAGCTTCAGTCACTTTGTGCGCGCGCAAGTCAACCAGTCGGTCGCTATGGCCACGGTCGTCAACCGCCCCACGGACCTCACTCGCGAACAGCTCAAAGAGGTTCGCTTGTTGCTTGACGGCGCTGGCTACTCCGAAGCCAGCCTCAAGGCCGCTTGGCGCAACCATAGCAACCAGGACATCGCTGCTGGTGTTATCGCCTACATCCGACAAGCTGCGTTGGGCGAAGCGCTGCTGCCCTTCGACCAGCGGGTGGCCCAGGCGATGCTGAAGATCTACGCACTACACGCCTGGACACCGGTACAGCGCAAATGGCTTGACCGCCTGGCCAAACAGCTCACGCACGAACTGGTCATCGACCAAGCTTTCGTCAACAACGCCTTTGCCAACGACGGTGGTGCGAAGCAATTGGACAAACTGCTAGGCGGGCAGCTTGACAGTGTAATGGCGGCATTGGCTGTCGGTCTCTGGCCACGCGCCGCCTGACAATTCAGTGTTTGACACTCAACAAATTCACAAAACTCAAAAATGACCACCCAAGACATCGTCCAGAAGCTCTGGAATCTTTGTGATGTGCTGCGCGACGACGGCATCAACTACAGCGACTACGTCACCGAACTCGTGCTGCTGCTCTTCATCAAAATGGAGTACGAGAACACGGAGAGCGGCATCCTCCAGGCGCACAAGCTGCCGCCCTTTGCCCGCTGGCCAGAGCTGCGCGACAAAAGCGGCCTGAACCTGCTGCGCCACTACCGCGAAACCCTGCTTAAGCTCTCCGCCAGTGACGACCGGCTGATCGCCGCCATTTACGCCGACGCGCAGACCAGCCTGAAAGAGCCGCGCCATCTGGAACAGCTCGTCAAAAGTCTCGACAGCATCGACTGGTTCAGCGCCCGACAAGACGGCCTAGGTGACCTATACGAAGGCCTACTGGAAAAGAACGCCAGCGAGACCAAGAGCGGTGCCGGTCAGTACTTTACGCCCCGCCCGCTCATTGACACCATCGTCAAGGTCATCAAGCCCCAACCCGGCGAAACCGTGCAAGACCCGGCAGCGGGCACGGCTGGCTTCCTGATTGCTGCGGACCGATACATCAAGGACCAGACGGACGACCTTTACAACCTCACCGAGAAGCAGCGCAAGTTCCAGCGCAACGACGCTTTCCTGGGCATGGAGCTGGTACCTGGCACCCGCCGCCTGGCGCTGATGAACTGCCTGCTGCACGGCATGGAGGGGGACGACGAAGGCGTGGTGCACGTCGGCAACACCCTGGGCAGCGCGGGCAGCGGCTTGCCCCAAAGCCACGTCATCCTCAGCAACCCGCCCTTTGGCACCGCCAAGGGCGGTGGCGGCCCTACGCGCGACGACCTGACCTTTGCCACCAGCAACAAGCAGCTCGCCTTCCTGCAGCACATCGTGCGCCACCTCAAAGACGGTGGCCGTGCCGCCGTGGTGCTGCCCGACAACGTGCTGTTCGAGGCTGGCGTGGGCGCCGACATCCGCCGCGACCTGATGGACAAGTGCCGGCTGCACACCATCCTGCGCCTTCCCACCGGCATCTTCTACGCCCAGGGTGTCAAGACCAATGTGCTGTTTTTCGAGAAGGTCAGTCAGGCCGCCACTGGCAGCACGCAGGATGTCTGGGTGTACGACATGCGCGCCAACGCACCCAAGTTCGGCAAGCGCACCCCACTGACCGACGCTCACTTTGCCGACTTCATCGCCGCGTATGGCGACGAACCGAACGGCAAAGCCACACGGCAGGACCTGGGTGAACAGGGCCGCTTCCGCCGATTCAGCCGGGACTGGATCGCCGGCGAAAAAGGCAACGGCTTGGACATCGCCTGGCTAAAGGACGACAACGCCGAGGACGCAGCCGACCTGCCCGAGCCGGCGGAGCTGGCGCGCGAGGCGGTGGAAGAGCTGAACAGGGCTCTGGAGGAGTTGGATGCGATCTTGGCTGAGCTGGGTGAGGAGTCCGAACTATGAGCGCTCTACCCGAAAGCTGGACGGCAGCACCTATCCGTGCACTCATGCAGCCGCTGTCGGATGGGAAGCTCGTTCACCAAGGGTGGAGCCCCCAATGTGAGTCGGGGCCAGCTCGCTCAGATAGCGATTGGGGAGCTCTGAAAACAACGGCAATTCAGGATGGTGCTTACCTTCCTGAGCACAACAAGCGACTTCCAGACTCGCTTGACCCCAAGGAGCGATTGGAGGTTAAGCCCGGTGATCTCCTCATGACTTGTGCGGGGCCACGAGTTCGTTGCGGAGTCGCGTGCCTGGTACGGGAGACGCCTGCTAAGCGATTCATCTCGGGAAAGATGTACCGATTCCGAGCAAACGATCATTTGATTGATTCGCGACTTCTTGAGGCATTCTTGCGAACGCCGAAAACAAGAAATCAGATCGATGCCATGAAGACTGGAATCAGTGAAAGTGGCATGAACATCACGCACGAGCGCTTCTCGCAGCTCGTTGTTCCTCTGGCTCCGAGGTCCGAGCAGAAACGCATTGCCGATAAACTCGACACCGTCCTAACCCGCGTTGAGGCCGTCAACACCCGCCTGGCTCGCGTCGCCCCCATCCTCAAACGCTTCCGCCAGTCCGTCCTCGCTGCCGCCACATCGGGGCGTTTGACGGAGGATTGGCGCGAGGTCAATCCGAGCATATGTTCTTGGATAGATTGCCAGATCGGTGACCTGCTCCGAGAAAAGCCGCGGAACGGCTATTCGCCGAAGGCCGTCGATCACGAGACGCCCATTCGCTCACTGACACTCTCCGCGACGACGACAGGGCGCTTCCGCCCCGAATGCTTCAAGTTCGTTCCCGACAACATTCCGCCTGACTCTCATTTGTGGATCTCAAAAGGCGACGTATTGATCCAGCGAGCCAACTCCCTCGAGTACGTCGGGGTCAGCGCAGTGGTTGATGTCGAGCTTGGCGGCTACATCTACCCGGACCTAATGATGAAGTGCCGTGCCAATGAGCGGACTTCCCCGGCCTTCCTCCATTTGTTGCTCAGCTCAGCAGACATCAGAAAGTTTTTCCGCGAGCACGCGACTGGTACTGCAGGCAACATGCCGAAGATCAATCAGCAGACCGTCATCGCTGCACCTTGTCGACTGCCGACACGCAAAGAGCAAGGCGAAATCGTCCGGCGCGTCGAAACACTGTTCACCTTCGCTGATCGCCTAGAAGACCGCCTGCTAACCGCTCAGACCGCCACCGAACGCCTGACTCCGGCCCTGCTGGCCAAGGCCTTCCGCGGAGAACTGGTGCCACAAGACCCGAACGACGAACCGGCGAGTGAACTGCTGCGCCGACTGCAGCAGGAAGCACCGTCGACCAGTGCGAAGCGCGGGCGGAAGAGCGCGGCATGAAGCTGCTGTCGATTGAGCTGTTCGGGCAATACAAAGGCCTGAGGGATCAGGCCTTTGACTTCTCATCGGTGAGTGGAGACGTGGCCGTCCTCATCGGCGCCAACGGCTCAGGCAAGTCGCAGGTGATGGAACTCATCGCCGAGGCCTTTGCCTTCCTTGAGCGGCGGCAGCGACAGGATTTCCGGGTACGCGCGCCGCTGGGGTATGATTTTCGCGTTTCCTACGAGATGGCTTCGTCTCGCTACGAAGGCTTACGCCGGTTCACCGTGAACACGCGGGATGGTCTTCGAATTGCGGTGCACCAGTTGTCTGATCAGCCTCACGATGGTGTTGCACAGCTGGCTCAGGAGACATGGAGTGAGATCACGGCAGATGGCTCATTGGAGGAGTTGGCTCTACCGCGGGTCATTGGATACGCCTCCGGCATGTCCGAGAACCTTCAACGGGCCTTCATGCGCAATGCGCTTCAGTACTTTGACGTGATTCGTGTCAGGGCGAACCTGAAGAAGGAACTTGCTCAGTCCAATGTCGATGAAAGGGCGACGCTCGTCATCAATGAGCGCTATCTCAAGCGCAACCCGGGCATATTCGCTGCCGAAGGGGAGGATCCCGAATCGGGTCTTTTCAGGCTACGTGAGACCGACACGGCGATCCCCAAGAACCTCTTCCTTGACTATGACTGCGCAGCGCTGCTGATCGCGACACTCGGCATGCTTTCGCATACTGATCGTGACGAGGTGTGGAATGAGATCCCTTTCCGCCATCCAGCGCGCGTGGTGTTGAGGTACGACCTGCGTGGCCAAGCGACTGCTTCGGACAACGCCCGCGACATTAAGCGATTGATCGAATTGGCGGGGCCAAACAGTTGTAAAGCGATCTCCCGCGAGACCAGCGAGCCCGAGTATGAGTTGCTGGAGCTGGACTACTTGGCGGGTGATATCGAGATCAATTTTCAGGACCCGGAAGTAATCCAGCGCATGGCTGACAACTCGCGAGCGCCTGACCAGTGGTTCTCGGCGCTGTACAAGCTTCAACTTCTGGGCGTTGATGAATGGTCTGGGACGATGAAACGCGCACTGCGTCGCGACGACTTTCAAGGCCATGTAGAGAAGCCACTGAAAGGGAAACTCCCACTTTCTGTGCAGGAACTCTGGATGTCTGATGGCGAACGAAGTGTCGCGTTTGACGACTTGAGCGACGGAGAAGTACAGCTTCTGTTGACACTGGGCGCCGTGCGACTCTTCGGCGACGATGAGACGCTGTTCCTTTACGACGAGCCCGAAACGCACCTGAACCCAAGCTGGCGCACACGGTTCCACTTGGATTTTGAAAAGGCGAATGAGGCCAACGGAAAGGCCCAGGCCATGATCTCCTCGCACTCGCCCTTTCTGGTCTCTTCGCTGCTTCGCGAAGCGGTGTTCCATTTTAAGAAGGTCGACGGCGTGACCGACATGACGAATCCGCCAGGAGAAACATTTGGTGCATCGTTTGACGTGCTGATCAAAAAGCACTTCAACCTGCGTGCAACGATCTCCGAAACGGCTGTCCAGGAAATTCGCGAGCGGCTGGAAAACCCTCAACTTACAACCGAAAAAAAGTTGGAATGGCTTGAGGATTCCGTCGGCGAATCGATGGAGCGTTCGTATCTCATCAATAAGTTGAGAATTTCCTGATGCTGTTTGAGATCAGACCAAATCTTGAGCAGTCGAAGGTTTTTGACGGGCTTAACTTATTCCTTGTAGAAGCGATGCTGGCAGCGCTGGAAAGGCGGCCAGTGGATGAGGCCCACCTTCCGGCCGGCCTGTGTGCTGCGATTGCTGGAAATGAGCCGACTCGCACTGCGGTTGATGCCCTGTCGGCAAAGCTGTCGGCGCTTGATCAAGGGCAAAAACAAGCTCTTGGGGCTGCGTTGGCGGCGAGAACTGACCCCTGTGCTTTCCTGTCCGACCGGACAGTACCGCTGACAGCCATACCCGAAGCGGTCTTTCCCGCATTGAAGTCACTGGCTGTTCACCTCTTTCAGCGTACGGCGAAGCTCCAAGGTGTGGAGCAGGCATGTGGTGAATGCATTGACGACCACTACGCACGCTTTCGTCACGGTAACGCGCCAGGCAATGGCAATGTGTGCTGCGTTTGCGGGACGGAGTACCTTGCTCAGGTTCGGGCAGATGAAAACGACAACGAGCAGTGGCGCGGCCCGTACGACCACCTTCTGGCGAAAGATCTGTACCCGCTATACGGAGTCGATCCCAAGAACTTATTGCCCATCTGCAACACCTGCAATTCCAAGGCCAAGCTGGCGAAAGACTTAGTTTTCAAGGGTGGAATCCGTCGCCTCAGCTTTTCGCCCTGGACCGAGAGCGCATCGTTGCAAGAGATCGAGGTGGTCGTCAATGACGCGAACGATCTGTTTCCACGCGTGGTCGTGAACCTTCGGAGCGCTGATCCTGATCGACAAGAGAAGCTCGCGACCTGGGATGACGTCTACGAGATCAAGTCTCGCGTGGAGGGTGAGTTCAAGGAGTTGGGAGCAAAGTTGGCCGAGGATGCTCGCGCGGCTGACGATGCATCCTTTCTACAGAAACTCCGTGAGGTCGGGTTTGCCAAAGCCCAGGCACAAAGGCTGACGCCCTTCAACTACTGGCGTGCGCGTGTCTACGCGGCGGTGATTGGCATGAATCCGGGGAGCCGTGAGGCTTTGCGCCAGGCGACTACCCTGACGCCCCAAGCGATTCAGGACATGGAGGCACTGTTCTTCCAGTGAACAGCGGTCTCTGTGCAGAAAAGCAGCTCCCGATGAGTGCGCTGTTGACTATTAGGAAAGGGGCATGTCCAGATTCTTGTGTAAACCTGCCGCTCAAGAGCAACATGCTGACCGACCACTCTGGCCGATCATCGCTCGTCGGCCAGAGTCAACAATCGAAGTAGCAACCACCTACGTCTTCTCGAGATTGAAAGTTGACTTCGCGGTAACTACGAAAGCTATAACTCAAACATGGACCACTCAGAGCGCGCATCTCAGATTCTCAAGTAATGATGGCAAAGATCTAGAATTCGGAATCGGCTGTTGTCAGGTTTTTGCTGCAGCTCAAACGCTCGAAATTTGTATGAGATCATCAACCTAAATGAAAGCTAAGTTCATAGGCGCGATTGAACGCGTCACCGGTTCCTGCACGTTGTTAGAGCATTCCGAGGCGGGTCTGCGTTTTCTGGTTGATTGCGGAATGGCGCAAGGAGATCCAAGGGCGTTGGCGAGCAACCTAGCGCCGTGGCCATTCTTAGCGTCACGTATCGATTTCGTTCTTCTTACCCACGCTCACCTTGACCACTGCGGATTGCTACCAAGGCTTGTGCGTGAGGGGTTCACGGGGCAAATCTATTGCACCCGCTTCACAGCGGAACTGGCTCGATTGAACCTGATCAGCGCTTCGACTATGTCTGGCGCACCATTTACGCGAATGGACGTTGAGTTACTCCAGTTCACACACGTCGACGAACTGAACGGTTTCGGATGGGGAAAACCATTCGCAATAACAAAGGGGCTATTCGCATCCTTCCAACCAACCGCGCATATCGGTGGTGCATGCTCCGTCACGATCCGATGGCGCAATGGAGAGGACTCCTGGAAAGAAATGGCATTTAGCGGTGATTTAGGCCCCAACAACGACGAGGTTGCAAACCAGTCTTTGCTTGCGGGGCGCGCCTACCTGAGTGGCGCCCCGCAGTATCTGCTTGTCGAGTCAACCTATGGAGGGCGTGTACGAGAACCGCAGTTCGCTGATGCGAACAACCGACTAAAAGAGTGGAAACGAATCATTCGTTCGGCCGTTGAGACAGTAAAAGCCACCATTGTCGTTCCCTGCTTTAGCATTCACCGTTGCCAAGAGTTGCTCTTCGATATACACGTTGTTCTGGAGCGCAATTTGCGCGAAGAAATTGTCTCTGTACGCCCTTGGCTTACTGAGGACGCTCATATAGAGAACGCTCTCCAACTAGGCCTGCGCGGTAACAAGATCGACCGGCCCATTAATGCTATGCATGAATGGCCCAAAAACCGGCGTGATCACTTCAATGAGATTTTCTTACGCTGCGAGGAGATCGACGATAGCGGCAAACTTCATACAGTCTATCGGCCGATCGCTGACGACAATGTAACGCTCGAGCAGGCTCGGAGTTTGGTGAGAGAGATGCGAGTCTTCACTCCCAAAGTTCGGATTCAGGTAATTCTGGATTCGCCGTTGGGACAGCGCGTAACCTCAGTATTCAGACGTGAACTTAAGCGATGCATGCCCGGATCACCCGGCGTGCCGATGTATCGTAATTGTGCTTTGAAGGAACTACTCGGCCTCGATTCTCAAGTCCAGGTGGACGCTTTGACGGATCGGCTCTTTCTTGGCGAGCGTGAAAGCGAGTCGAAATTTGCATCGTACATACTCCGATTCTGCAAGCCTGAAGAGACTGAAGATGTTATGAAGGATGGGGATGTAAATATTGTCCTCAGCAGCAGCGGTATGTGCGATGTGGGCCCAGTTGTCCCGCATCTAATTCGAGAGTTACCCATCAGTACGTCGACCATAGTGCTGACAGGCTACGCCGACCCCGAGACTGTCGGTGGCAGGTTGCGGGCTGTTTCGCGTTCGTCCGGGAACGCCGTCTCCGAACAACTGAATTTTGGCGACGCTACATTCGAAACCTCGAATATCAGGGCGAAGGTGGAGGATTTGGGAGGCTATTACTCGGGACACGCGGACAGCGACGGGTTGGTTGATTTCGTTTTTCGCCGTATAAGCAGGCACACCATTCCGCAATCGGCATGTCGAGTGTTTATCAATCACGGAGACGAAAGAATGCGCCAAGCGCTGGCCCAATCCATTGAGCAGCGCATAGGTTTTAGGGCAGATACCGACTGCTCTATAGCAGGCATCGAGGTGCCAACACGCGCGTCTGCCTGGTTCGACCTCGATCTCGATAAATGGATTTCGGACGAACCTATCAGCGAAATGGACGAGTTGCGCTCGATGCTTCTGAGACTTTTCCTTGAGCAGCGCCGCACCAACGACCTGCTTGCCGAGACGCTGAAGTTACAGAGACCACCAAGACCAGGGCAGAGAGGCTAGGCCAGACCAAAGTAATATGTTCAAACTATGGTTACGTGCCCAAGGTCAGCTTTGGTACTCGGAGCTGTCGAAATTTTCAATGGCATCGATTGTCTGTTTCGGCCGAGTTGTTTGAATTGCCCCTACAACCGGCTATGCGTCGGGAGCGGTCGTAGATGCAACGGAATCCTTCGTGGGCACTATGGGAACGTACTGGCAAGGCGGAACCCGCGAATGATTGGAACTGTCCACTCATCGCATGAATTTGTATCCTGCATGATGGTCTATGATCAAGTTGACTGCGTTCCCCCTGGTTGTCACTCCATGACTTTGCCGCCCTCCGGGGCGGCTTTTTCTTATGCGTTGAGATCGGAGCCAAATGACAAATCCCATACTTTGTGGGTCGCTTGCGTATTCATGAATTGGTGCTATGCTGGTATCGCAGTAATCGAACTACCCCCCCTTCAAGCCGCCTCCCTTCCGGGCGGCTTTTTTATTACTCGAAAACGTTCCTCGAACGTTGCTGTGACTGTCCGTGCATAGGGGGTAACGGGGCGGCCATTCTCGACAAAACCTTTTCCGTATCGGCTTAGATCGGGGGGCGCTCGAATGTCCGTACCGGGTGAATTCTGTGCAGGCGTGCCGGCTGAAATTTGGTCAGGGGCGAAAGCTGGTTTTCGGATAGCCAGCTGAAGATCAGTGTAGCGTAGTCGTTGTTGGATTGGGCCTCCGGTTCGTTGATGGGAATGCGTTTTTGGCGCTGGAGAGTCCGCGCAGGGCGTAGCCCGGAGCGGAATTTCCAGCGCGGCGGCTCAGAAGGGTTCGGAAACCGGATTGCGTTTGCTCTGTTCTCTGGCCTTGATTCTCGTTCGGGCGACTTCGCTACTGTGCCGGAAGCGATACGACTCGTTTCCGGTTTCGACGATGTGGCAATGATGCGTCAGGCGATCGAGCAGCGCGGTGGTCATCTTGGCATCACCAAAGTGCGCATTCCGACGAACGTGACCGGCTGCACCGACGAACGTGACCGATGCGGAAGTACGGATGTGTGGGGTTCAAATTGTACCCTGACCGGTCACGATGACGTGGTACAGGGTTGTCCATAGGCGGACGACAGCGCGCCTCTCACGCTGGCGGTCGGCCGCCTGTGGGGAACCCGTATGATGGGCGCGGACTTCATGCGGGTTTCGCTTTCCGCATCGACTCGCCGGCCAGCGGAAGGCGGTGAGCGGCGTGCAGGATGCGATCAAGGATCGCATCGGCGAGGGTCGGCTCGCCGAGATACTCATGCCAATGCTCGACGGGCAATTGGCTGGTGATGACGGTGGATCGCGTGCCGACACGATCGTCGAGGATTTCCAGCAAGTCGGAACGTTCTGTGGCGGAAGGCGGCGCCAGCCCCCAGTCGTCGATCAACAGCAGATCGGTTTTGGCCAGCGCGGCCAGACGGCGGGTAAAACTGCCGTCGCCGTGTGCGATGCGCAGCTCCTCGAAGAGGCGCGGCAAGCGGATGTAGAGTGCCGAGAAGCCTTGTCGGCACGCGGCATTGCCGAGCGCGCAAGCCAACCAGGTCTTGCCGCTGCCGGTCGAGCCGGTGATCATGCAATTGTGGTGATGGCGGATCCAGTCGCCGCCGCCGAGCGAAGCGAGGAGCCCCTTGTCCAGGCCGCGTCCGGGACGATAATCGACGTCTTCCAGGCAGGCGCCGCCAACCTTGAGCTTGGCCTGCTTGAGCAGACGCGTGAGCCGCTTGCTATCGCGGAACGCGATCTCCCGATCGACGATCATCGCGAAGCGATCCTCGAACGACAGCGCCGTGGCGCCCGGCTGGCCGAGTTGATCCTCGAAGGCACGCGCCATGCCGTCCAGGCGGAGCGTCTTGAGTTGGGTCAGGCTGTGGTGAGTGAGCATAAGTCTCCTTGGGGTTGAGGTCAGTGGTAGTAGGACGCGCCGCGCACATTGGCGTGCGTCGGCAAGATGAGTTCGCGTTGTTGCGCGCCGGGCAACGGCTGCCGGTCCAGGCCGGCCTTGAGGATGGAAGCGACCGACTTGTAGCGACATGCCCCGAGCGCGATGGCGCGGGCGCAGGCTGCTTCTAGGCGCTCCGGACCGTACTGGCGCGCCAGGCGCATGATTCCCAGGCAGGCGCGATAGCCTTGCTCTGGATGCGGGCGTGATTCGAGCTGGAAACGCACGATTTGGGTGGTCGCCGGGCCGAGTGTGGCGGCCCAGTTGAGCATTCGGCCGGGCGTCCATTCGGCGTGTGCCCGGTGCGAGACCGGCATGTGTTCCGGCACCGTACTGTGCGCGCCGCGATGCGGACTACGCTGGTGCGCGGCCACCCGTTTGCCCTTGAAGAAGCATTCGACGCTGTTCGGGGTGAGGCGAACCTCGATTTCCTGTCGGACGAGCGCGTGTGGCACGCTGTAGTAATGGCCGTCGACCTCGACGTGGTAATCGATGTTGGCGCGGGCCTTCTTCCAGTGCGCGTACTGGAAAGGTGTCGCCGGCAAGGGTCTGAGCGCCGGACGGTCCAGGGACTCGTAGGCGTCCCGGCGGCAGCCGGGGAGCTTCCTGAAGGGTCGGCGGTTGAGGTCGTCGACGAGGTCGGCGATAGCCTCGTTCAGTTCGGCCAGCAAGAAGAAGCGCCGGTGTCTGAGCCGGGCGAGAATCCAGCGCTGGACGATCTGCACGCCGACCTCGACCTTGGCTTTGTCTTGCGGGCGATAGGGACGCGCCGGCAGGACGGCGGTGCCGTAGTGCGCCGCGAATTCGGCCATCGCCCGCTGCGGTTCGGGTTCGTAGCGGTTGGCTTGGCCTATCAGCGCCCGCGGATTGTCGGGGACGATCAGTTCGGGCACGCCGCCGATAAATTGGAGCGCTCGGCCCAGCCCGTCCAGCCAGTCGGCTTGCGTCTCGGCGGCCGTGGCGCAGGCGTAGGTGTAGTTCGAGGCACCAAGCACGGCGACGAAGATGTGCGCCCGGCGAATTTCGCCCGTGGCGGCGTCGATGACCGGGACGGTATCGCCAGCGTAATCGGCGAACAACTTCTCGCCGGCCCGGTGCGTTTGCCGCATCGAGCGCTTGAGCCCCTTGGCATAGTCCCGGTAAAGGTCGCAGAAACGCGAGTACTGGTAGGCCGCCTCGCCCCGCGTTTGCCGATACTCTTCCCAGAGCAGCGCCAGGGTGACGCCGTTCTTCTTCAGTTCCTGATGAATCGCCGCGAAATCCGGCGCCACGTGCCCGCGGGATTTCCCGCGCCCGGTGCGAAGAGCCAGACGGTGTTCCAGCGCCTCTTCATCCAGCGCTCGGATTTGCGCCCAATCCAGCCCCGCCACCTGCGCCGCCTTGACGTACTTGGCGACAACACCTTTCGATAGCTTCAGCGCCCGTCCGATTCGCTCGAACGACAGCGCGCATTCGTATTTGAGCCGCAAAAGCTCCTTGATCTTGTGCATGGCAATCCGTTCCGCCGCCATCCCTTCCCTCGCAAAAAACCCGGGAGGGTAGCGGCTTTGTTAAACGTCTTTGCCACACATCCGCTTTCCGTTCCGACATCGTGACCGTCGATTCCGACAACGTGACCGCCCGTTCCGATACGCCGGCAAAATCGGTCACACTTATTTCGGAATCACCGGTCACGTCCTCGGAATCAGCGGTCACACCTTTTCGGAATCACCGGTCACCTTGCGTCGGAATACGCAACCAAAGACGCTGGCCCACTCGGCAAACGGCAGATTGGTCGTGATCATCACGCTGGTGTGCTCGTACGCCTGCACCACGAAAGCTCGGCAAAAGCACAGCTTTAGATGCGCCGCCATAATCTTGCGCCAAACACCGCCAATGACCAGATGTTCTTCACTCCAGTCGAATTGGTGTGCGTCACCAGGTTCAAATTGCAGCGGCACAAAGGCGCGTACGGCTGACTGTCCATGGCTGGCGTGCCAGGCGCGGATGAAATCCGTGACCGCTGTATAACCCCCGGAGTAGCCGTTGGCCTGAATCATCGACAGCAGTTTCAGCGCTGTGCGCCGCTCACGACGCGGACGACGTGCATCGGCTTTGAGTGCCTGAAGTAGTTCGTCCTTGTATGGCGTCAGCTTGCCGGGCCGGCCTGCGCGTTGGTATTTCGGCGCACTGCCCGCTGGCGCCTTAACCCACTTCTGGACCGTTGTTCGCGACAGTCCAGTTCTCTTTGCGATTTCAGAACGGGACATCCCGTCCCGGTAAAACATCCTGCGTACCTTGCCAAACATTTCCATGGTGATCACCCCGTCTCGCTCCTGCGCAAAAAATGCACAGGGTAGGTTGAACACCCTGACCAGTTTTAAACCGGCACAACCTCTTCAAACTGCCTGGAATTCAGTCGGTACGAACACCTATTGTTGGCAGGATTACGGTCAGTGTCGGGTTTACGCAACATGTTATGCCTCAAACACAAAATTTATGACATGCTCATATCCCCAGGGAAACAAGGATAATTTGTTGATTTTAAAGCTTTTCGTAACTACGATGACCATGTATTCCTCGACCCCCCCATTTACGGCGTGCAGCTTAATATTTGTCTGCAGGCCGTTTTTTTATTCGCTTTGAGCGAATGGGAAGCTAGCACGAACACATGGCGAACAATTTTTTTGCCTTAGTGTTTTTGCCGAGTCATAGCACTTTTAAGACCGTGAACTCTGAAATGGCCAGGAACTCCTCTTCAAGGAGTAGTGGGGCGGCGCAAAAATTTCTGATTACAAAACAAAATTGCCCGATCGATATCGTCCCGAGCAATCCCATTCTTTCGTTCGCTATTAAGTCGAACAAAATTTTCCATCGTTAGGTCGTCAGCCATTTTCGTTGCACGGCAAACGCAGTAATTCGATATTTCGGCTTTCGTATAGTCCGATAGTGATGGAAATTTTCTCGACTCGTCGATGCAGGACACAGACTCTGTAAGAATTACAATACTACGCGCGGTTCCATCCAACGGTGTGGCTTGAAGCATACCAACAAATCCGAACCACAACGCCAGGAGATAACTGAAGTTAACGTACTTCATGACAATCGCCCTCTGTCATTGGAAATGCTGGAAAAGCTCAAGCTCCGTCTGTTCTATCCCATGTGAAATTCTGTCTACACGTTCCCGGAAGCTTCTTGCTTTCTTCTGACTTCGAATTTTCTTGACGGCCCAACCAGCATGAGCCGAGGACCACAAAACATGGGGGCAACAAAAAGCCCCTGTCTCAAAAGGTGCAAGGAGCAGGGGCGAGAGGGGGGTATTGCCTCCTGAATATAGTTCATAGAGCCTGAAATGCAAAATATTCCTGTGTGGCATCGATACAATTCTAAGCGCTAACAGGGTTTCAATACGGTCACTCCTAGCGGAGACTCGTATGAAGACAACCCTTGTAGTGCCTGCGGCCATCTCTTCGTCCCTCGACCACAAACGCCGCGTCAAACCTACTGCTCCCGTTCGAAATGTCAGCGCGAACGCCCGCTACTACTTATCAGTTACGTTCAATAGTTCTTCAAACTGCCCGAGCGGGACTGGCTTGCTAAACAAATAGCCTTGGTAAACACGACAGTTGTGGCGCTCAAGAAATATTCGTTGTGATTCCGTTTCCACGCCTTCTGCAATAACCTCCAATCCCAAGCTTTGCGCCATGGAGATAATCGTTTGAGCAACGACAGCATCGTTCTGACTGTCCGGCAAATTCCTAATGAACGAACGATCTATCTTGATCTGATAAAGCGGCAACCGGGTCAGATAGGCAAGGGAAGAGTGCCCGGTGCCAAAATCATCGATCGAAAAAGCGATGCCATGCGCCTTTAAGGCATGCATCTTGTCGATTGAATCCTCAATGTCCTCAAGCCTCATGCTTTCCGTGAGTTCCAATTTAAGACGCGAAGGATCGGCACCGCTATCTTTCAGAACCTGCAACACCTCGGCGACAAATTCCGGTTGCTGGAACTGTCGCGCGCTAACATTAACGGCGAGTCTAAGTTCTCGTGTCTCCGGCATCGCAGCCCATGCCCTGATTTGGGTGCAAGCCGTTTCGAGCACCCAGTGGCCGACAGACAGAATCAACCCGGAAGCCTCGGCCAACGGAATGAAATCGCCAGGGGACACTTGGCCTCGTGTCGGATGTTCCCAGCGCAGCAGGGCCTCAGCGCCAAGAATTCGACGATCTTGGCCAAACTGCGCCTGGTAGTATAGGCGCAGTTGACCGCGCGCTACTGCCATCCGAAGATCGGCTTCAAGCAGGGTGCGTTCGTCAAGCGCCGATTGCATGCGCGGATCAAAGAAATACAGTGCATTGCGTCCGCAGCTCTTGGCTTTGTACATCGCCATGTCGGCTTGCTTGAGCAGGGTCTCCACCGTAATATTGTGACCGCGGAAAAGGCTGGCGCCAAAACTAGCCGAGCAATGAAATTCACCCCCGATCAGGGTAAAAGATTGCGCGAGGCTTTCCCGAATTTTCTCTCCCACCAGACGAGTCTGCACGGCTGCTTCAGCAGCGTCCCTGCTCAATTCCTTTAGCATCACAACGAACTCGTCCCCACCCAATCGTGCTACCGTGTCGTCGGCACGCACGTTGGCCACAATGCGCTTGGCAGTCTCAACCAGCATTTGGTCACCAATGGCATGTCCACGTGTATCGTTGAGTACTTTGAAGTTGTCCAGGTCGAGAAAAAGCAGCGCACCGTGGTGCCCAGTCCGATAACACCCCTCCATGGCCTGGCTGGCCCGGTCTTGGAATAGGGTGCGGTTCGGCAGGCCTGTCAACTCGTCATAATTGGACTGGTACTCCAATTTTTCTATGTAGCGTTTGCGTTCGGTAATGTCGCGAGCGATACCTGTTGCTTGCCATTTTCCACGTAATTTCATGGCGGAAAGCGACAGTTCGATGGGGATTTCCGTCCCGTCCTTACGCAACGCCACCAGTTCCTGTGTTTTGCCTACCGCACTGCCTTCCCCACTGCGGAAGAAATGTTCCCAACCGCGCCGCGCAGCTTCGCGAAACCGGGGGGGCGTCAAGAACTCATGCAGCGACAGACCCAGAACATCGGCCTGCTTGAAGCCAAAAATTGCTTCAGCTGCGGGATTCCAGACCGTGATAGCGCCGTGTTCGCCTTCCAGAATGACCAAAGCGTCACGCGTCGTTTCCATGGCAACGCGCAGACGCTCTTCGCTCTCCTCTAATGCACTTTGGAGGCGTCGCAATTCACTGTTCTGCATTTCGAGTTCGACCTGATGCACTTGCAGTTCGTGCAGAAGGCGTTGTGCATCCGTTTCGTTGACGGGGAACTCCGTTGATTGTTTCGCTAGATTTTCCTCGGCGCGTCGGCGCAATTTACTGGGACTGCAGCGGGCGGTTCGGTCCATAACTGCTCCTCCTAAGCCCCTAGCCGCTTCAGATCTGCCTCGAGTTGCTTCATCTTGGTGATTTCGATGAAGGTCATTACCACGCCATCGATTACATTGTCCTGGGTTCGATAAGGCATGACACGCACTCGATACCAACGACCATCCCTGGTCGGAATCTCCTTTTCTTGGAACACCAGGCTACGCAACACTTCAAGCGCGTCATTCTTCAACTGGGGGTACTCCAGGTCGGTAACAACGTCTGAAAGTGGTCGCCCGACGTCGCCGGGAATCAGTTTGAAGAGCTTAGTAGCATACGTGGTGAAGCGGCGCAGCATCAATTCATTGTCGAGGAAGATCGTCGCGATTTCAGTGCTATTGAGCAGGTTGGTCATATCGTTACGCACCCAAGTGAGATCATCCACTTTGGATTGCAGTTCGGCATTGACCGTTTGTAGTTCCTCGTTGAGCGACTGCAACTCTTCCTTCGAGGAGGTCAGTTCTTCGTTGGTCGATTGCAACTCTTCGTTGGTGGATTGCAGTTCCTCGTTGCTCGACTTGAGTTCCTCTACGGTGGTTTGCATTTCCTCGCGGGTAACCTGAAGCGCTTCGCGAGTTTGCTGCAATTCCTGCATCAGCGCACTCTGATCGCTTTGTGAGCCCTTCCTGCTCGTTCTGCGCTGACTCCGCGGCGTGGGTACATCCTTGAAAACGATGATGACACGCCCGCGAAGGGCGTCCGGCTTTTCTATAGCCTGCACAACTACATTGACGACTTGTGTGCCGCCATTTGTGCCAATATGCAGTCCATTCATCAGAATCGGCACTGAATCCTTCAGGGCCCGGGAGATAACACCAGTGAGCGCCTCGCGCAATCCCTCGCGTGCCATGGCATGGATGTTAATGTTGAATTTCCCCGCCGCGGGTTCGAGGTATTTTCCAGTGCGTCCGCTCACATATAGGATGTCCCCCTCTGCATTGACCAGCACGGCTGCTGGTGCGAAAGTTTGCTGGATGAATTGGTCGGTGAGTTGCGCAAGGTTTTCGCCGGGCAGGGAGTGCGAGGGGGGGGCGATGAATAATGGTGTGCTGGGCATTTTGCGGGGAAACTCCAGTTCGGAAATCGACTGTACTTGGTCACAGCGACGAAAAATACGCGCCTTCTGGTTGATCGGCGAAAACAGGTTGTTGAAATTCCCTACGCTTTCGGCGTTGCCAAGGACGAGCAAAGCGTCCGGGTTGAGCGCGTAATAGAATAGCGGCAGAAGCTTTTTCTGCATCTTTCCATCAAAGTAGATCAGCAGATTGCGACAGGTGAGAATGTCGAGCTTGGTAAAAGGCGGGTCGGAAATGACGTTTTGTACGGCAAAGACCAGCATGTCACGAATTTTCTTGCTGATGCGATAACCGTTCCTTTCTTCAGGCGTGAAATATTGGGCTAGCCGTTCAGGTGAGACGTCCTTTGAGATATTCGCGGGATAGAGTCCCTTGCGCGCGGTATCGATGGCATCGGTGTCAAGATCGGTGGCGTAGATCTGCAGTGTGAAGCGCGCCTCCGGCTTCTGTTGCGCCAAGACATCCTTAAATACCATGGCCAGCGTATAGGCTTCTTCGCCAGTCGAGCAAGCGGGAACCCAGGCACGCAAAGCCCGACCCCGCGGGTGTCGCGCCAGTAAGGCCGGGAGTGCTTTCGTACGTAGATGTTCCCACACGTCTGCATCGCGGAAGAAACTGGTGACACCGATCAGCAACTCCTTGAACAGCAGGTCCAGCTCGTCAGGGTTGTCGCGCAGATAGCGCACGTAGTCGTCTATGGCAGCGATCTGGTGCACTGCCATACGCCGCTCGATCCTGCGATGCAGTGTATTGTTCTTGTACTGGGAAAAATCGTTACCCCCACGATCACGCAGCAAGATGATGATCTTGTCGAGTGCGCGATGAACGTCGGTCGGCGTGGGCGCTTCGGAATGCGCTGAGAGCGCGGGATATCCCAGATGGTCGGCAATCATTTTCGCTAGTGCCTCGGGTATGGCCACACTGTCCGCCAAACCCGCTTCGATGACGCTCCGGGGCATACTATCGGCCAAGGCACTGGTTGGTTCTTGCGCCAGGGTTAGTCCGCCCTTGTCCTTGATCGCGCGCACCCCACAGAGACCGTCAGAACCCATTCCGGAAAGGACGACTCCAATGGCTTTTGAGCGCCGGTCTTCCGCCAAGCTACGGAAGAAGAAATCGATCGGCAGGTGCTGGCCATCGGGCTTGGAGAACTCAAATAATCGGAGTGTGCCGTGCAAGAGGGAAATATCCCGATTAGGCGGAATGATATAGACGAACCCCGTCTGCAAGACCAAGCCGTCCGTGGCCTCCGCGACGACCATCGAGGTAACCCGCTGTAGCAACTCTGGCAAGACACTGGCGTGGTCAGGTGCTAGATGCTGGATAACGACAAATGTTGCGCCAATTCCTGCTGGCACGTGGCGAAAGAACTTTTCCAGGGCATTGAGGCCGCCCGCCGAGCAACCAATGCCGATAACGGGGAAATCCGTTGGAATCATGGCGGCCGGAGCACTGTCGGCTATTTCCACCGTGCTCGGCTCAAGCAGAGAAGGAGCAGCGAGTTGGATGTCTTTGGTCACCGGCATAATGTTCTTCTTGGGCGTCATTGCTACCCTTTGATTTGATGTTGTCGTGGAGTTGAGCACTTGGTGATGGGCACAGCCATCAATACCATTATCACCATCTACTGACAACTCGGGACACGAATTGCCTACGTCATTAGATTACTTGGTTTCTAAACACGGGCGTAATATGGTGTTGTTATATGTTCACCACTTTCTACTCAAAGACTTCACGGGCAGCCACGATGGGAGCCGGGCACGTCTAATAACAGGGGGACTTGTCATGGCGAAGAACAGCGGGGCATGTGAACCAGCGGAACTGCGTCGACTTGCCGAGGAGCAAGTAATGCAGCAGGAAAAATCACTTCCGGTTGGTGACGGCGAAAGACAACGCCTGATTCATGAACTGAGGGTCCATCAGATCGAACTGGAATTGCAAAATTCCGCGCTGAGAGAGACGCAGGATGCAATGATGGAAGCGTTAAACCGTGAAGCGGAGATCAAGGCGCATCTTGAAGAGCTCGTTGCAGAGCGCACTCGTGAACTGGCTCTGGCCAAAGAAGCCGCCGAGGCAGCTAACCGCGCCAAGAGCACTTTCCTGGCTAACATGAGCCATGAAATCCGCACACCATTGAACGGCATCATCGGGATGGCACATATCCTCAGACGCCATGCTGAGAATCCCTTCCAAACCAAACGCCTCGACAACATCAACACCGCAGCTGAACACCTGCTCAATATCATTAACGACATTCTCGACATCTCCAAGATCGAAGCCGGCGATCTTGTCTTGGAGAAAGCCCCTATCGATATCAACAGCCTGTTGGCCACAGTTAAATCTATCCTGACTGCACACGCACAGGCAAAGGGGATTGCTCTTCAGGTTATAACGGACACGGCCTGGCCCCTATTGCAGGGCGACGAGGCACGTCTGAAGCAAGCCTTGATCAACTACGTTAGTAATGCCGTCAAGTTTACCGATCGGGGAGCCGTCACGCTACGCGCGATGAAGCAGCAAGAAGATCCCGATTCGGTAGTTATCCGTTTTGAGGTTCAGGACACCGGAATCGGGATTGCCCCTGAAACGCTACCAGGCCTGTTTAAAGTTTTTTCGCAGGCCGACGGTTCAACGACACGCAAGTACGGAGGCACCGGACTAGGACTCGCCATTACCAAGCGGTTGGCGGAAATGATGGGAGGTGAAGCAGGAGTTGAAAGTACGGTCGGAGTCGGCAGCACATTCTGGCTAACGGCTAGACTGATCAGTTGCAATAATCAACGTGCTCCGTTTCAACTCAATTTCCGAGACCAAACTAGTACTTAGTCCGCATTAAGCCGATTGTCGCATTCTGGTTGTGGAGGATAATCCATTCAGTCTCAATATGATCAATTCATGCTTGAGGACGTAGGGTTACGGGTGGAACGATTGACGGTTGGAAAGCCATTCAACAGACCAGCGAGATGGACTACGCTGCCATCCTGATGGACATGCAAATGCCGAAAATGGGCGGCGTTGAAGCAACACAACGAATCCGCGAATTATCGAACTGTCGCTATACCCCAATTCTGGCATTAACTGCTAACGCGTTTTCGGATCACCGCGCGCAGTATTTCGCTGTTGGAATGAACGACTTTCTCACGCCCCCCTTCCAGAGTAAGCTTCGCGTAGCGATGCGACAAAATTGCTTGAGGCGATTTAAGAATCGCTCGACAAGGTTTCTGGCCTTGTAACGAGGCCAATCGACGGAGCGCTGCGAGATTCGATTACGCTGAGGGGGAATAATCAGTGCGCATGACTGGAATCTTCGCGATTTCCAGCGACTAACAGTCTGATTCGAACGCTTTGCACTCATCGATGAGGCTTTCCTCGCTATCGCCTGCGCAATCATGCGCAGGCGAGATATGCGGAGGCTTCAAACATCAATAAATCAGGCACGCAAAGACACCAAGTTCAGATAGCCCTGGTACGGCACATCAACGGATCTCGGTTTCCCCCTTCGCCCGGCTCTTTCACCCGGCATTTCACTTCGACCATATGATCGTGACGCTTTCTTCGTCTTTACCCGAACAACCTGTTCGTCCTTGCAGATGTAGGCGAGCGGAGTCAGGAGGTTGTAGCGCTTGCGATCATCGTAATATTCGACACGACCGATTGCCAGTAGGCCATATCTGTCAAATTTGTTCTTGTTCTCTGGCGAATTGCAGTTGAAGTATGTACCTCTGCCTTTCGTGACCACGTTTTCCCAGTACTCGCCGATCTCCATGCCACGGTGGCAGTCGTTCTGCATCCGATCGTTGGTGAAGAACAGGAAAACATGAAAATGCTCTCCACCATAATCACCGCATTCCATCTTCCAAACGTAGCCCGCGAGATCATCGAAGAGGCTGGGCTTGCTGCGCATGTTGTCGAAGAAATGCTTTAGGTCTGTCCGTGCCTGACCAGGCACCATCTCCTTGGCTTTCTCAGGGTGATATTTCAAATCCAGGCGGATCACGATTAGCCGTGACCGAACACGGTCAAAGAGGGCGTCAACGTACTCAACCAATCCCACGAATTTTCCGAACCGCTTGCCAAAATTGTTCGACAATTTCTTCTTGAACTGACGAGTGCTACCCTTCTCGCGAATACGCTCAAGGAGTTGGTTGAATTTGTCGGCATACACTAGTGCGAGCGAGTCGCTAGGCATCATCAGCGGATCGAACCGATATCCCAAGATGCCGATTTCGCGGCAAGACTCGTAGAACAAGTCAAGCAAAGGGCTATAGAAGACTCCTGGCTGGTATCGGCTGAGATACTCGTTCATCGAACGATAGTATCGTTTAGCGATCAGTGATTGTCGGAACTCCAACTTGCCATACCTGCCCTCGCGAATCTGAATTCCAGGTTCATGATCTGCTAAGACCTCGGCGACGAATCGCTCAATTGCGAGGAAGGTAGTTTCTTGATCGTTCTCGGCAATGCCATACTTTTTTCTCGTCTGTTCGTACTTCTCGAAGAAATACCGTAGGAGTGGATCGACGGCAGAGGAATGATGAGGTGATTTTGCCGCACCGTCGCTGGCAATCAGCGGGATGTCATGTCTACTGTGGGTCATGGAACTCTCCTATTCGTTTATGAAAGGATGGCTCCAATCTCACAATGAGACGTCTGGATGCAGAGTTAGAATTGGTTTAACGGAGTACGAAACTCTGAAGCAGAGTCTTCGGGTGATTCTTCGCTAACACTACAGGGGATAAATATTCTATTTGTTTATATATATTATAATATACATAACATAATTGAATGTGCGAGTACTTTGCAGAAAAAGCCCTATCCCGTCGCTATAGATCAACGAAAAAGTGCTTACCGGACGTATACGAAGTTATGGTGCCATCCATAGGATAGAAAAAAAGCACCATCACGACGAAACTGAGTCCTGCCTCAACAACAAGTCGCGTTGGTCCAAGAAATAAATGCAGGAGGCAGAATAGTTCATCTGCTCTTTAGCCAAACGTCGAAGAAAATAGCGAATGGCACACCAGATGGCACACCAACCCAACAAAAAATAGAAAAAGCCCTTGATTTACAAGGGCTTTTTCTTGACATCTGGCGGAGAGAGCGGGATTCGAACCCGCGGTAGGGTATTACCCTACACACGCTTTCCAGGCGTGCGACTTAAACCACTCATCCATCTCTCCGGGAGGCGGCATTCTAGCAGAACGGCTGCCGATCACCAAACGCTCGGCAGTGTAACGCGATCGACCCACTGCCATCGCCCTAGCGCCGCAGGAGCAGCAGGAATCCGAATGCGCCGGCCAGCGACGACGACGCCAGGATGGCGATCTTGGCGGCATTGACGATCTCCGGCTGGTTGGCGAAGGCCAGATTGGTAATGAAGATCGACATCGTGAAGCCGATGCCGCCAAGCACGCCAGCAGCGGCGAGATGCCGCCAGCCAACCGCTTCCGGCAGTCTGCAGACGCCGGCCGCGAGCGCCGCCGCAGCCGCGAGCAGGACCCCGACCGGCTTGCCGAGCAACAAACCGGCGGCGATGCCGAGTGAATTGGCCGACAGCAGCCCGGACGCCCAGTCCGGGGTCAGGACGACGCCCGTGTTGGCCAGCGCGAACAGCGGCAGGATGACAAAAGCCACCGGCCGGTGCAGCGTATGTTCAAGCCGGTGCGAGGGCGACGGCAACTCCGCCCGGAGATGCCGGAAGGGAATCGCAAAAGCAAGCAGGACGCCGGCCAGCGTCGCATGCACACCGGAATGCAGCAGGCAGAACCACATCAACAGGCCGCCGCCGAGATAGACCGGCATAGCCATCACCCGCCGCCGGTTGAGCACGATCAGCGCTGCCCAGAGCACCAGCGCGGCGATGAGATAGGCCAGCGACAGATCGGCCGTGTAAAAAACCGCAATGACCAGGATGGCGCCAAGATCGTCGATGACGGCAAAGGCGACGACGAAGACCTTGAGCGCCGCCGGCACCCGGCTGCCGAGCAGCGACAGGATGCCGAGCGCAAAAGCGATGTCGGTCGCCATCGGGATGCCAAAACCGCCTTGCGTCGGCGTGCCGGCATTGAGCGCGTAATGCGCCAGCGCTGGCGCCAGCATGCCGCCCAAGGCCGCGACCAGCGGCAGCAAGGCTTTCCCGAGTTCGGAAAGTTCGCCGACGTAGAGTTCGCGCTCAAGTTCGAGGCCGACCAGCAGGAAAAAGACCGCCATCAGCCCGTCATTGATCCAGTGTTCGACACTGAGACCCAGGATCTTGCCCTGCCAGAAACCGAGATAGGCCGGGCCGGCCGGCGAATTGGCCAGCACGATCGAGACCAGCGTTGCGGCGATCAGCAGATAGCCGCCGGCCCGCTCCGACGCGATAAATCGCTGAAAAGTCTCGGTCAACACCCCGGAAATACGCGTCATTCGCCAGCTCCGCCGCTGCCCCCAGCATCCTATTATCGCCCGAAAGCCCGGCGCAGAGGGCCGGGCTTGATGTAGAATCTTGGCCGTTCTGCGGGGCAGGACAGACTGCACGGCAACACGATTTCGTTGTTTCCATCAATCTTTTCCATTAACCAAAGCGAGTACCTGAAATGACCCAGATCAAGCAGGAAGACCTCATCCAGAGCATCGCTGATGCGTTCCAGTTCATCAGCTACTACCACCCGCTCGATTTCATCAAGGCGCTGGGCGATGCCTACGACCGCGAACAGAATCCGGCGGCCAAGGATGCCATCGCCCAGATCCTGACCAATTCGCGCATGTCCGCCGAAGGCCACCGCCCGATCTGCCAGGACACCGGCATCGGCATGGTCTTCCTCAAGGTCGGCATGAACGTGCAGTGGGCCGACGCGACGATGAGCCTGCAGGAAATGGTCAACGAAGGCGTCAAGCGCGCCTACAACGACCCGACCAACCCGCTACGCGCCTCGGTGCTCGCCGACCCGGCCGGTTCCCGCAAGAACACCAAGGACAACACACCGGCGATCGTGCACTATGAAATCGTCCCCGGCGATCATGTCGACGTCATCTGCGCGGCCAAGGGCGGCGGTTCGGAAGCGAAGGCCAAGTACGCCATGCTCAACCCGTCCGACGACATCGTCGACTGGGTGCTGAAGACCGTGCCGCAGATGGGCGCCGGCTGGTGCCCGCCCGGCATCATCGGCATCGGCATCGGCGGCACGCCGGAAAAGGCCATGCTGATGGCCAAGGAAGCGCTGATGGAGCCGTGCAATATCCAGGAACTCAAGGCCAAGGGCGCCACGACCAAAGCCGAGCAACTGCGTCTTGAACTCTACGAGAAGATCAATGCCCTCGGCATCGGCGCGCAAGGCCTCGGCGGTCTGACGACGGTCCTCGACGTCAAGGTCGTCGACTACCCGACGCACGCCGCCAACCTGCCGATCGCGATGATTCCGAACTGCGCCGCCACCCGCCACATCCACTTCCACCTCGACGGCAACGGCCCGGCCAAGCTCGAACCGCCGAAGCTCGAGGACTGGCCCGCCGTCACCTGGACGCCGGACCTCAAGGAAGCCACGCGCGTCGACCTCAACACGCTGACCAAGGAACAGGTCGCCGCCTGGAAGCCGGGCCAGAAGCTGCTGCTCAACGGCAAGATGCTGACCGGTCGCGACGCCGCCCACAAGCGCGTGCAGGACATGCTGGCCAAGGGCGAGAAGCTGCCCGTCGACTTCACCAACCGCGTCATCTACTACGTCGGCCCGGTCGATCCGGTCGGCGACGAAGTGGTCGGCCCGGCCGGCCCGACGACGGCGACACGCATGGACAAGTTCACCCGCATGATGCTGGAAAAGACCGGCCTCATCGCCATGGTCGGCAAGTCCGAGCGCGGGTCGATCGCCATCGAGGCGATCAAGGACAACAAGTCGGCCTACCTGATGGCCGTCGGCGGCGCCGCCTATCTCGTCGCCAAGGCGATCAAGGGCGCCAAGGTCGTCGGCTTCGCAGATCTCGGCATGGAAGCGATCTACGAGTTCGACCTGCAGGACATGCCGGTCACCGTCGCCGTCGATTCAAACGGCTCGGCGATCCACACCACCGGCCCGGCCGAATGGTGCAAGAAGATCGGCATCCTTCCCGTCGAGACCCTGTTCGGCAACAAGCACTAAGACGTCGTTCCGAAAGCCGGCCTGCGGGCCGGCTTTTTTACGCCTGCTTTTACGTCCGCTCTTTACGTTTGTTCCCACGGATGGAAATACTCACTTACCGCGACAAGCGCCTGGCGCTTGACTTCATCCCGCCGACACAGCCGGGCCGAGGCATCGCGCTGTCGTTGCACGGCGGAGGCCTGTCGACGCGCGCATCGACCGATTACCTTGCCAATTGCTTCACCGACCGCGGCATCGGCTGGGCCTCGTTCGACTGCTCGGGCTGGGGCGACAGTGCCGGCGAGCGGAGCGAGTGCTCGCTCGCCGACCGGCGCGACGATGCGCTGATCGTCCTCCGTCACCTCGGCCTGCCGATCGATTTCCTCATTGGCACCAGCATGGGCGGCTACGGCGCGCTCAAGCTGCTCGAACAAACGAGCGCCCGCAACCTCATCCTGTTCTGCCCTGCCGCCTATGCCAGCGAAGCCTGGTCGCTGCGCTTCGGCCACGGTTTCAGCGAGGCCATCCGCCGGCCGCAGTCCTATCTCGACAGCGACGCCGGCGACCTCTGCGCCACCTATACCGGCAAGGTGCTCTACGTCGCCGCCGACCACGACGCGGTCATCCCGAAGGCGGTCGACGACCTCTACCGGACTTCATTCCGGCAGGCACGCCGTGTCGACAGCCTGCTGCTCCGCGACTGTCCGCACCCGATTCACCGCTGGGCCATCGCGAAACCCGAACGCGTCGAGCATATTCGCTCGGCGTTAAGCGCGTTCATTGACGCCGACCTCGCCAACGCGGACTGATCGCGCACGCCACCGACGCCCCACCGATTTCGCGCGCTGATTCCGCTATCCCGGCGATAATGGCGCTTTACCCGAATGGTTTAGTCCGCCATGCCCAATCTGACCCTCGAATACACCGCCAACCTGCCGGCCGTCGACCTCGCCGCCGTGCTCGCCGAATGCAACCGCGCCGCCGCCGACTCCGGCCAGTTCACCGAGATCGACATCAAGAGCCGCGCCGTCCGCGTCGATGATTTCGTCATCGGCACCGAAGCGGGCGATCGCGGCTTCGTCTACGTCACCTTCGCGCTGCTCGACGGACGTTCGCCCGAGATCAAGCGCGACCTGTCGCAACGCCTGCAGAGCGTCCTGCAGAAGCACTTCATCGCGCCGCCAGGGCTGACACTGCAGATCGCCGTCGAAATGCGCGACATGGAGCGCGCCTCGTTCATCAAGGTCACCCACACCGGCTAAGGGCAATCAGGATCGCCGAACTGATCCGGCTGGCGCGCAGCGCCTGATTCCCGCGGTTGCTTACATGCCGAGCGAACGCAGCAGTTCGTCCTGATCGGCGTCGGCGGCGTCCTTGGCCGGTGCCGCCGCAACCGCCGGCGTGCCGTTGCCGGCCTGGGCGATCAATTCATCGGGATCGGGAATCTCGTGCGGATCGAAATCGTGCAGTTTGATGAATTCGGTCCGGTCGATCGCCAGTTCGAGGTAGAAGATGTTGTTGCCGCCGGTATAGAAAGTGACCCGGCGCGATTCCGCCTGGTCGAGGTTGGCATCCACGCTGAGCATGACCTGCTTGTTGATCGCCAGCATCTTCGGTTGGTTCTGCGTGATATGCGTCTGCAATTCACGGCCGATCTTGCCGGTGAAGTCGCCGACGATCTGGTTCATCAGCTCGCCCATGACGTTGCCGACCTCGTCGGAAGTGAAGGACGCTGCCAGATCCTCTTTCGCCATACCCATGCTGAGCATGTATTTCGAGTACAACTCCATCGCCGCCTGGGACGAGAAATTGAGGATGACGAGCCCGGAAAAACCGCCGTCGAAGAGCACGAAGCAACCAATATCCGGTTTCAGGCAGGTCTTGCTGATGCGCTGGACCATCGCCGAATAGCGGATCTCGCTGCGCGAGGCCATCGACAATACCTTCGTCACAGAATTGCACAGGCTGACGAGCACGTCCTCGGTGCCGAATACGACGCTGTCTTCTTCTCGAATCATGATGATCTCCCCCTGAGGTGATTTGGATGAATTATTTACGACCTATTCGCATCATCATAGGCGCAAACATCGCATAATGGAACGTTACGCAGCCTCTCGCGTCCTGCCATGCACTTCCCGGCATCCCCATGATCGAAGCCTTCGCCGTCATCACCGTCACCATCCTCGCCGTGATCAGTCCCGGCGCCGATTTCGCCATGGTCACGCGCAACAGCATGCTGCGCTCCCGGCGGGCCGGGGTGCTCACCGCCTGCGGCATCGCCCTCGGCGTCCTCGTGCACGTAACCTATGCCATCGCCGGCGTCAGCCTGCTCATGACCCATGCGGGCGTATTGTTGCCGCTGATCAAGGCCGCCGGTGCCGTCTATCTCGTCTATCTGGGTATCGGCATGCTGCGCGCCCGGCCTGCCGACTCGGGCAGCCCGACACCGGTCAGTGCAGCCCTTTCCGATGCCGCAGCCCTGCGCATCGGCTTCCTGACCAATGCGCTCAACCCGAAGACGACGCTGTTCGTCGTCTCGCTCTTCACCCAGGTCATCGCGCCGCAGACGCCGCTCTCCGTGCGACTCGCCTATGGCGCCTTCATGTCGCTCGCCCACCTCGTCTGGTTCATGCTCGTCGCTTACGCCTTCTCGTCGACGACCGCGCAGGGCATTGCCAACCGCTGCCGCCACCTGATCGAGCGCGCCATCGGCCTCGTGCTCGTCGCCCTCGGCCTCGCACTCGCCGTCGCCTCGACCAGCCTCTAGTCCGGCGCGCCGGCTGGCGTGGCGCGCTACAATGATGCGCTCATCGACCGAATTCACCGCCCGAACCATGAGCATCGAACGCATTGGCGTCACCCGCCGCTATTCTGACGCCGTCATTCACGGCGACACCGTCCATCTCGTCGAAGTCCCGACGACGCTTACCGGCGACATCACCGCGCAGACGCGCGAAGTGCTCGCCAGCGTTGAAGCGACCCTGCGCCGCGCCGGCAGCGACCCGACGCGACTGCTGCAGGTCACGCTCTACCTGTCCGACATGAGTGATTACGATGCCATGAATGCCGTCTGGGACGCCTGGGTGCCGGAAGGCTGTGCGCCGGTGCGCGCCTGCATCGGCGCCCGCCTCGCCAACCCGGCCTACCGCCTCGAAGCCGTCGTCATTGCCGCGCGCGCCGGCTAGCCGACAGCTTCGACCTGGGCGATGACGTAGCGGTTCTTGCCGCCGGTCTTGGCCTGATACATCGCGTTGTCGGCCTCGCGCAGCAGCTGGTCGGCATCGACCGGCCGATGCTGCGGATAGAAAGTCACACCGAGGCTGACCGACACCTGCAGTTCGAATCCGCCGACATGCGTCGGCTGAGCCACGGCCCGGATCAGGCGTTCGATCGTCGGCAGCGCCGCCTTTTCGTCGGGCAAGTCCATCAGCACGGCAACGAACTCGTCACCGCCGATCCGCGCCAGCGTATCCGACTCCCGCAGCGTCTGCTTCATCTGCCCTGACAGGGCGACCAGCAGTTGATCGCCAATGGCATGGCCATAACGGTCGTTGACCTGCTTGAAACCGTCGAGATCGAGGTAACACACGGCGATGCGCTGCGCCCGGCGCTGCGCCTGCACCATCGCCTGATGCAGGCGGTCGGACAGCAAGGTCCGGTTGGGCAGGCCGCAGAGCGGGTCGTAGTGCGCCATGCGCTCGAGCTTCTGCTGTTGTTCCTTGATCTCGGTGATATCGGAAAACAGCGCGACATATTGCTGCGTCTTCCCGTCACGATCGCGCACCACGCTGATCGTCAGCATTTCCGGGAAAATGCTTCCGTCCTTGCGGCGGTTCCACACTTCGCCCGACCAGTGGCCTTTGCGTTCGAGATCGCGCCACATGCCGGCATAGAAGGCGCGCGAATGGCGACCGGACCCGAGCAGGCGCGGGTTGCGGCCGAGCACCTCCTCGCGCGTGTAGCCGGTGAGATCGCCGAAGGCCTGATTGACATCGAGGATATTGCCATCGGCATCGGTAATCATGATGCCTTCGCGCGCCACTGCAAACACGGTGGCGGCCAGACGCTGCGCCTCTTCCGCCTGCTGGCGGGCGGAAATATCGACCAGCGAGATGATGTGTGCCCCGTGCGAGACGCCACGAACCGGTTCAGCCGACACCAAGGCCAGACGCCGCTCGCCGTTCTTGCAGCGAATGTCGATCTCGACCGGGTCGACCGGATGCGCGCCGCGGCGGACCGCATCGACATGCGCCTGCCATTTTTCGTCGACCTCCGCCCGGTAGGCGTCGTCGGGACAGGCCTTACACCACCAGTCGGCAACGCTGCCCAAATCCTCGCGCGCGTAGCCGAAGGTCTTGACGAAGGCATCATTGACGTAGGCGACGTCGGCATTCTCCCCGCACAGAAGATAGGACACCGGCGACGACTGGATCACCGCCCGGAAGCGCGCCTCACTCTCACGCAAGGCCAGGTCGGCCTGTTTGCGCGCCGAGATGTCGCGACACAGGCAAAAGGAGAACGACTGATCGGACCACGTCACCCGCGAAATGCTGATCTCGACGTCATATTCCGAACCATCCTTGCGCCGGTGCCGGGATTCGATCGTCTGGTTGTCCATGTCGGACGCCAGCAAGGTCTCCAGATCGTGGCGCGAGAAGCGCGCATCCCAGTCAAAAACGCTGAGCCAGCCGATTTCGGTCTCCGAATAGCCAAGCATCTTGGCAAAGGCCGGATTCCATTCGACCAGACGCCCGTCGGCAGCGACCACCGCCACGCCTTCACTGGCCTTGTCGAGGAAGAGCCGCCGACGCTGCTCTTCCTGTTCCAGCACTTCGAGGAAGATCCGTCGTTCGGTGACATCGCTGACCACGCCGAAAACAATTCCCTTATCATAATCCCGGAAGGCCAGGGCCCGGACGTCCTTGACTTCGCCGATATCGGCGGCGACGATCTTGAAGCGGACGTCATAAGGCAGCCCCTGCTGCACGAGTGCGGCGAAGGCCGCGTCGAGCATCTCCCGATATTCCGGCAAGCTCTGTCGCTGCAGGGTCGCCAACGGCGTCTGCGCCTCGGTCACGCCGTAGATATTGCGCGCGCCGATCGAGGCGGTGACGACCATGCTGCCGAGATCGACCTCCCAGTTGCCGGTCTTCGAGATCAGTTCGGCGCGCGACAAACGATCTTCGCTGCGCCGCAGGGCTTCGGTCGAACGCATCCGCTGTTCGGCGAGCGCATTGAAGCTCTCGGCCAGTTCGCAGACCTCGCGCGGCCCGGCGATGGGAAGGGCGGTACCTCCGGCCGGATCGCCCGCCATGCGCCGCACCGCGGCGGTGACTTCGTCGAGAGGCCGCAGCAGGCGACCGAGGAACAACCAGACGCCGACCAGCGACAACAGCGTCAGCCCGCCGGCAACGGCATAGACCATGCGCCGCATGTGACGGATCGGCTGGAAGGCTTCGGCCACCGGCAAAACGACCTGGACCGACCACCCCTGGTCCGGAACCATCCGGGTCGACACCAGCACCTCGCGTCCGTCGGGATGGCGCGCCAGGCGTGCGCGCTCGATGCCGGCGATGGCGTCGTCGAAAAGGCTTTCGGACGCCGGGTAAGGCTTCATCACCTCGTCAGGCCAGGTCGATGAAACGACCACGCCGAAACGCGCGTCGCTGACGAGCACGCTCCCGGCATAACCGGCGGTGCCGCGCTGGATCGGACCGAAGAGGCCCGTGCCGGAAAGCGCCGCCAGACCGACGAGGACGCGAGCGCGCTCGCCGTTCGGCCCGACGACCGGGGCGCCAAAAGGCAGCACCGGAGGGCCGCCATCGGCACCGGGCATCGCTTTGCCGACGGCTGCCTTTCCGTGTTCGCGCACGTTGCGGACGAGGTCGACGATTTCCGGCGGCAGCCTGCCGCCCGTCGCCGGAGCGCGAGGATTGCCGAGCCGCCGTGCATCGCCACGATCATCGACGAGGAAGATCCCCGCACTGAAAAGATGCGAAATCCCGGCATGATGCCCCGCCACGGCATGCAATTGCGCCATCGCATCGGCATGTCGGCCGAGCAAGGCGGCCGTTTCGCCGATAAGGTCGAGATGCTGCCCCAGCTTGCCATCGACCTCGGCGGCGATCGATGCGGCTGCCGCGTTGTTCTGCGCCTCGATCAGGCGGGCGATATCGCGCTCAAGATTGCGGGTAATGGCCAGCGTCATCAGCCAGATGCAGCCAAGCAGCATCAGCAGGACGACGCCGGCGAGGCGCGTCTTGATGCTGTTCGATTGCCGACTCAGTCGCTGTTCCAGCACACTTTATCCTTTGATCATATCAGCCGCCCCGCCGCTGCGGGACGCGTGCCACAAGAGGACCGCAAAGGACGCTGCCATTGAGCCATTGCATCAACTGGCCCCGAACGCACTGACTTCACCTTATCTACCCGATACTTGTTTGGCAACCGCTTTTTCCGCCCCAGTCCACCTGCTGTCGGCGATTTTCGGTATTGGACGCCGGCATCGGCCAAAAGTGCCGGCCCGGCACCAAAAAATGGCGGCAACGGCAAGGAAAAGGCGACCTGAAACGGCCGTTGTGACGGCCAGATTCGCGACCCGGCCCCGATCCCCGTTAAAATGCCGGGTATGAAACTTTCCTGTTCTTCCCGCCTTTCCGCTTCTTTCACCCCCTTCCGCCCGGGAGCACCGCGATGATCGGCGTCTTCGACAGCGGCCTCGGCGGCCTCTCGGTGCTGGCCGCCATCGCCGAACGCCTGCCGGACGCCGATCTCGCCTATCTCGCCGACACTGCCCACGTCCCTTACGGCAACAAGGGCGACGACTACATCAGCGCCCGCGTGCTCGCCACCGGCCGCTTTCTCGTCGACCAGGGCTGCACGCTGCTCGTCCTCGCCTGCAACACCGCCACTGCAGCCGCCGCCATCGCCCTGCGCGAGGCCCTGCCCGGCATTCCCGTCATCGGGATCGAACCGGGCGTCAAGCCGGCCGCAGCCAGTTCGTGCAAGAAGCATATCGCCGTACTGGCGACCGAATCGACGGCGCGCAGCGAGCGCCTCGCCCGCCTGATCCGCGAACATGCCGGCAGCGTGCGCGTCGACGTGCTCGCCTGTCCCGGCTGGGCGACCAAGGTCGAGACCTTGAAACTCGACGATGCCGATTTCATCGCCTCGGTGCAGCGCCATCTCGCGCCGGTCCTCGACGCCGGCGCCGACCGCATCGTGCTCGGCTGCACCCACTACAGTTTTCTCGCGCCGCAACTGGCGCCGATCGTCGCCGGACGGGCCACGCTCGTCGACGTCGCCGATGCCGTCGCGCGTCAATGCGAACGGCTGGCCGGCCCCGCCGCACGCGGTCAAGGGCGACTGGCGCTGTGGGCCACCGCCCATCCCGAACGCTTGCCGGCGGCGCTGTCGGCGCTCGGCCTGCAGCACCTGCACGCCCGCCTCTCCGGTCCGGCCGGACGCGCGGCCGCCTGACCCCATGCCTGCCACCTCGACCATGAACCGACCTTTCCGTCTCGCCATCAACGGCTACGGCCGCATCGGCCGCAGCCTTCTCCGCGCCATCCACGCCTCGCCGCTCGGCGCCCAGGTCGAGATCGTCGCCATCAACGAACCGGCGGCACTCGAAACGATGGCCTACCTGACGCGCTACGACTCGACCCACGGCGTCTTTCCCGGCGATGTCGCCATCGATGACGATCACTTGCGCGTCGACGGCCGGCCGATCCGGATCAGCCACGCGACGACGCCCGAAGACGTGGACTGGCGCGCACTCGACCTCGACCTCGTCGTCGAATGCTCGGGCCGCTACAGCAAGCGACCGGATCTCGAACGCTTCCTCGCCGCCGGTTGCCCGCGCGTGCTCGTCTCGCAGCCCTGCGCCAACGCCGAAGCGATCGACCGAACGATCGTCCAGGGACTCAACCAGCAGACCCTAGACGGCAGCGAACGACTCGTCTCGAACGCTTCCTGCACGACCAACGCCGTCGTCCCGGTGCTCGACCGCCTGCACCGGGCGTTTGGCGTCGACCGCGCCTTCATCACGACGCTGCACTCGGTCATGAACGACCAGCCGCTGATCGACGGCTACAACCACCCGGACCTGCGCCGGACCCGCTCGGCGATGCAGTCGATCATTCCCGTGTCCACCGGCCTCGCCCACGGCGTCGAACGCCTGCTGCCGGAACTGCGCGGACGCGTCGATGCCAAGGCCATCCGCGTACCGATCGTCAACGTCTCGACCATCGACCTCACCGTCACGCTGCGGCATGACGTCGATGCCGCCGGAATCAACGCGCTGATGGCCGCGGCGGCCGCCGAGTTGCCCGACATTTTCGGCTACTGCGACCACCCGAGCGCCTCGATCGATTTCAACCACGACCCCCACTCGGCTGTCATCGACGCCAGCGTCACACGCTGCAACGGCGGACGGCTCGCCAACCTGCTGATCTGGTTCGACAACGAGTGGGCCTTCGCCAACCGCCTGCTCGACGTTGCCACGCACTGGTGCGCGGTGGCGCACACGGCCCGCCGGCCATGACCGCGCGCGTCGCCGTCATCGGCGGCGGCCCGGCCGGGCTGATGGCCGCCGAGGTCCTTGCCGCCGCCGGCCAGCCGGTCGATCTCTATGACGCGATGCCCTCGGTCGGCCGCAAGTTCCTGATGGCCGGCAAGGGCGGCATGAACATCACCCACGCCGAAGCCTTCGCCGATTTCTGCGGCCGCTACGGCGAGGCACAAGCGACGCTGGCCCCCCTGCTCGGTCGTTTCGGTCCCGACGCCGTGCGCGCCTGGATGCAGGGACTCGGCATCGACAGCTTCGTCGGTTCTTCCCGCCGCGTCTTTCCCATCGGCATGAGGGCGGCGCCGCTGTTGCGCGCCTGGTTGCACCGGCTGCGGCAAAGCGGCGTGCGCATCCACGTCCGGCATCGCTGGCTCGGTATCGACCCGCTCGCCGAAGGTGGCTACCGGCTCGGCTTTGCCGGCGCCGACGGCGAACGCCAGCACGACGTCGATGCCGTGGTGTTCGCGCTCGGCGGCGGCAGCTGGGCCAAACTCGGCAGCGACGGTGCCTGGATGGCGCCCTTCGCCCGGCTCGGTATCGCCACCACGCCGCTGCGTCCGGCCAACTGCGGCTTCGACTGCGACTGGAGCGCCGTGCTGCGCGAACGCTTCGCCGGCCAGCCGCTCAAGAACATCGGCGCCTGCGTCGCCGGCCCCGACGGCGTCCCGACCGGCGACTGGCGACGCGGCGAAATCATGGTCACCACCACCGGCATCGAGGGGACGCTCGTCTATGCGCTCTCCGCCACCTTGCGCAAAGCCATCGAAACCCATGGCGAAGCGACGCTGCTGATCGACCTGCTGCCGCAGCACGATCACGACAGTGTCATTGCCGCCGTCGCTCGTCCGCGCGGCTCGCGTTCGCTGGCGAGCCACCTGCAGGGGACGCTCGGCCTGAAGGGCCTCAAGATGGCGCTGCTGCACGAAGGCCTGTCCAAGGCGACGCTGGCCGACCCGGCCGCGCTTGGCGCAGCGATCAAGGCGCTGCCGCTGCGGCTCGCCGCGCCGCGGCCGCTCGACGAGGCGATCAGCAGCGCCGGCGGTGTCCGGTTCGACGCGGTCGATCCGCAGCTCATGCTGAAACAATACCCAGGCCTCTTCTGCGCCGGCGAAATGCTCGACTGGGAAGCGCCGACCGGCGGCTACCTGCTCACCGCCTGCCTATCCACCGGTCATGCGGCTGGGCAAGGCGCGCTGGCATGGCTACAATCGCCCCATCGCCATCCACCGACATCGTCATGACGCCCACTGGAAAGCCCTCCGCCAGCGACATCACCTCGTGGATCGCGGCCGTGCTCGGCATGATCTTCGTCCTCCACTTCCGGCTGTTCGGTGCGCTGGTCGCCGGCCTGCTGATCTGCGAACTCGTCCATGCCCTCTATCCGCTGCTGATCCGGCGGCTGAACAGCCGCGAAGCCAAGGGCATCGCGCTCGGTCTGGTACTGCTGGCGGTGCTTGGTACGGTCAGCCTCGCCATCATCGGCGTCATCGCCTTCATGCGCAGCGAAGGCGGCAGCCTGTCGGTGCTGCTCGCCAAGATGGCCGAAATCGTCGAGCAGTCGCGCGCCCAACTCCCGGCCTGGATCAGCCAGGCCCT
This sequence comes from Propionivibrio dicarboxylicus, assembly GCF_900099695.1. Classification (GTDB taxonomy): domain Bacteria; phylum Pseudomonadota; class Gammaproteobacteria; order Burkholderiales; family Rhodocyclaceae; genus Propionivibrio; species Propionivibrio dicarboxylicus. The sequence continues at coordinate 131,028 of NZ_FNCY01000003.1, forward strand.
GCCGCCCAACGTCGAGGTGCTGCGCGACACCCTGGGCAACTGGCTGCGCAGCAATGCCTCGGAACTTCAGCGCATCGGCAAGGAGACCGGCCATTCGCTCGCGCACCTGCTGATCGGCATGATCATCGGCGCCATCGTCTCGGTGCGCGAAGCCTCGCCGTCCGAGGTGCGCGGCCCGCTTGCCCGCGCCCTCGGCGAACGCTGCTTCAGGCTGGCCGAATCGTTCCGCCGCGTCGTCTTCGCGCAAGTCCGGATTTCGGCGCTCAACACCTTCTTCACCTTCTGTTACCTGGCAATCATGCTGCCGGCTTTCGACATCTCGCTACCGTTGGTCAAGACGATGATCGTCGTCACCTTCGTTGCCGGCCTGCTGCCGGTGATCGGCAACCTGATCTCGAACACCGTCATCTTCGTTGTCAGCCTGGCGCACTCGCCGCTCGTCGCCGTCACTTCGCTCGGTTATCTGATCGTCATCCACAAGCTCGAATACTTCCTCAACGCCCGCATCGTCGGCTCACAGATCCGGGCCAAGGCCTGGGAACTGCTCACCGCGATGCTGGTGATGGAAAGCGCCTTCGGCCTCGCCGGTCTCGCGGCGGCGCCGATCTGCTACGCCTGGCTCAAGGATGAATTGCGGCAACGCCGCCTGGTGTGAACAGCCGCCGCCGCATCGGCGGCGTCCCGCTCAGCGGTACACCAGCACCGGGATCTTCGAATGCGTCAGCACCTTGTGGGTTTCGCTGCCGAGCAGCAAGGCCTTGATGCCGCTGCGTCCGTGCGAGGCCATGAAGATCAGGTCGCAGCCGCTCTGCGTCGCCGCGTCGATGATCCCTTCATAAATCAGCGCGCTGGTCAGCGTCTTCGTATGACAGGTCACACCGGCTTCGCGACACAGATCCTCGACGAAACTCAGCACCTTCCGGGCATAGGCTTCGGAACGCGCGTCATCTTCCTCGATGGCTTTGGCGAGGATCACGGCACCTTCACCGTAATAGCCGGTCGCCGAAAAATCGGGTTTGGCAAAGAACGCCGTGATTTCGGCGCCTGCCTCCTTCGCGAACGACACCGCACGCTTCACCGTCTCCGTCGAGAACTCGGAACCATCGGTCGGTACGAGAATGTGCTTGAACATGTCGGACTCCTTTCTGCCGGGATCGGGCACCCGCCCACCCGTGCACTTCCACTATAGTTCACCCCGACCGGAGTACAACATCCGAAACTCCGTGCTCAGTCCGTAGTCATATTCGCGTCGGCTTCGTAGCGGTTGATGTGCGATTCGAAATCCGGCAGCGCCCGCTCGTATTCGGACGACATCAGCGGCGACGAAATCAGGAAGTCGGCGGTCGCGCGGTTGCAGGCGACCGGCACGTTCCAGACCACGGCGAGGCGCAGCAAGGCCTTGACGTCGGGATCGTGGGGCTGCGGTTCGAGCGGATCCCAGAAGAAGATGATGAAGTCGACCAGGCCCTCGGCAATCAGCGCGCCGATCTGCTGGTCGCCGCCCAGCGGGCCGCTCTTGAACTTCTGCACCTCGACGCCGAGCACACGCTCGAGCAGAGTACCGGTCGTGCCCGTCGCACAGAGATCGTGCGCGGTCAGCGAGCCCTTGTTGAAGCGCGCCCACTCCATCAGGTCCTTTTTCTTGTTGTCGTGCGCCACCAGCGCGATGCGCTTGCGCGGAAGAATCGCCTTCTTGGCCGGTGCTGTCGCGGGGTTCGTCGTTGCCATGCTTGTTTCTCCTTGTCGAAATCGGCTGCCGTCATGATCGCAGCCAAATATTATGCGCGCATGACAGTCCGCCTTAGCGTCGTCTCCGAGCAAATTCTGCGCCATGCGCCGCCGCCATCTTCGGTATACTTCGCCCCTTGAGTTTTTTGCCGCCGAAAGATTTACGACGATGAGCACCACCGATTCCAGCGCCTTTCCGCCCGACATTCTGCGCGACGTGCAGAAGCGCCGCACCTTCGCGATCATTTCCCACCCCGACGCCGGCAAGACGACGCTGACCGAAAAGCTGCTGCTCTTCGGCGGCGCCATCCAGATGGCCGGCACGGTCAAGAGCCGCAAGAGCGCGCGCCACGCCACCTCGGACTGGATGGAAGTCGAGAAGCAGCGCGGCATCTCGGTGACCAGCTCGGTCATGCAGTTCGAATACCAGGGGCACACCGTCAACCTGCTCGACACGCCGGGCCACGAGGATTTCTCGGAAGACACCTACCGCGTGCTGACCGCCGTCGACGCGGCGGTGATGGTCATCGACGCGGCCAAGGGCGTCGAGGCGCAGACGATCAAGCTGCTCAACGTCTGCCGCATGCGCAACACGCCGATCATCACCTTCGTGAACAAGCTCGACCGCGAAGTGCGCGAGCCCTTCGAACTGCTCGAGGAAATCGAGTCGGTGCTCAACATCGAGTGCGCGCCGGTGACCTGGCCGATCGGCATGGGCAAGACCTTCCGCGGCGTCTATCACCTTGGCAACGACAGCCTGCTGCGTTTCACGCCGGGCGAGGAAAAGCGCACCGAGGCCGAGAAGATCGACGGCATCGACAACCCGGTGCTCGACCAGGACTTCCCGCTCGAAGTCGGCAAGCTGCGCGAGGACGTCGATCTGATCCGCAGCGCCAGCAGCCCGTTCTCGCTCGTCGACTTTCTCGCCGGCCTGCAGACGCCGGTCTTCTTCGGCTCCGGGATCAACAATTTCGGCGTCCAGGAAATCCTGCAGGCGCTGCTCGACTGGGCGCCGCCGCCGCAACCGCGCGACGCCGGCAGCCGCCAGGTGCAGCCGGCCGAAGCGCCGTTCACCGGCTTCGTCTTCAAGATCCAGGCCAACATGGACCCGAAGCACCGCGACCGCATCGCCTTCTTCCGCGTCTGCTCGGGCCGATACAGCACGGGCATGAAGGTCCGGCACGTGCGCATGGACCGCGAGATGAAGCTCGCCAACGCGCTGACCTTCATGGCCAACGAGCGCGTGCTGATGGAGGACGCCGTCGCCGGCGACATCATCGGCATCCACAACCACGGCCAGCTGCACATCGGCGACACACTGACCGAAGGCGAAACGCTCGGTTTCAAGGGCATCCCGTACTTCTCGCCGGAACTCTTCCGCGTCGCCCGCCTGCGCGACCCGCTCAAGAGCAAGCAACTGCAGAAAGGCTTGCAGGAGCTCGGCGAGGAAGGCGCCATCCAGGTCTTCGAGAACCTCGCTTCCGGCGCGCTGCTGCTCGGCGCCGTCGGTACGCTGCAGTTCGAGGTCGTCGCCCAGCGCCTGCAGACCGAATACAAGGTCGATGCGATCTTCGAGCCGGCCGAGATCCACACCGCCCGCTGGCTGACCTTCCCGGACGAGACGACGCGCAAGAACTTCGAGCGCGAGCAGCAGCACCGCATGGCCAAGGACGTCGACGGCAACCTCGTCTATCTCGCCAGCACCCGCTACAACCTCGACGTAACGCGCGAGAAATGGACCAAGGTCGGCTTCCACGCCAGCCGCGAACACGGTCAGAAGATGGCGTGATCACCGTCTGGTGCGGCGGACGCGCAGACCGCGGCCGCCGCATGACGTACAATGACGGATGCTTGCCGATCCGGCGCGCCCGCCCGTACGCTGACAGACCAACTTCATGATTCCTCGCATCTTTTTCTTCGACATCGACAACACGCTGCTCGATCACCGTACCCTGACCATCCCGGCGTCGGCGCTTGAGGCCATCGCCGGACTCAAACGCAGCGGCCATACCGTCGTCGTTGCCACCGGTCGCAGCTACGGCCACGCCCGACCCTTCGTCGAGCAGGTCGAACCCGATTACCTGATCACCCAGAACGGCGCCCGCATCCTGCACGGCGAGCGCGAAGTGCTGTCGGTGCCGTTGCACCTGCCCTCGCTCGTCTCGCTCTTCGACTGGATCGCGGCGCAGGGCATTCCCTTCGGATCCAACCTCGGCGACATCGGCTACATCAGCGCCGCCGACCCCTGCGTCGTCGTGCCGATGGACTCGGTCGACATGCCCTACCAGACCGAGGACCCGGCCTACCTGCGGCAACCGACGCACCAGGCCTGGCTGTTTTTCGACGAAGCGCGCGACGCCGAACTCTTTCCGGCAATCCGCGCACGTTATCCCGAATTCGAACTCGTCCGTTGGCACCACACCGGCGTCGACATCATGCCGCGCAGCGTCAACAAATGGACCGCCTGCCAGTGGGTCCTCAAGGAGACCGGTTTCACCGCGGCGCAAGCCGTCGCTTTCGGTGACGGGCTCAACGACCTGCAGATGCTGCAGGGCGTCGGCCTCGGCATCGCCATGGACAATGGACACCCCGAACTCAAGGCCGTCGCCGACCGCATCGCGCCGGCCCTGCACCTCGACGGCATCGCCGTCATGCTCGAGCAGCTGACACGCTCACCCACCCCTCACCCTACCACCGGAGATTGAAATGTCATTCCAACTGCGCGGCGTCATTCCTCCCGTTCCCACCATCGTCGGCCCTGACGGCCGCTTCGATCCGCAAGGCATGGGACGTCTGATCGACCGCCTGCTCGACTCGGACGTCAACGGTTTCCTCTTCCTCGGCAGCGCCGGCGAATTCGCCCAGCTCGCCAATGCCGACCGCCGCCGCATCGCCGAATTCTGCGTCCAGCGCGTCGCCGGCAAGCGTCCGGTCATCATCGGCACCGCCTCCTGCTCGACCGAGGAAGTCATCGAACTCTCGCGCCATGCCGGCGACATCGGCGCCGACGCGGTGATGGTCGTCAACCCGTACTACTCGCAACTCACCGACGAGCGCATCTACCAGCATTACCGCAAGATCGCCGAAGCCTCGCCGCTGCCGGTGCTGCTCTACAACTTCCCGGCGCTGACCGGCCAGGACCTGTCGAGCGCGCTGGTGACCCGCCTGGCGACCGACTGCCCGAACATCGTCGGCATCAAGGACACCGTCGACTGCATGAGCCACATCCGCACCATGATCCAGGACGTCAAGGCTGTCCGCCCCGACTTCCTGGTCTTCTGCGGCTATGACGAGTACATGCTCGACACACTGCTCGCCGGCGGCGACGGCGGCATTCCGGCGACCTCGAACTTCGCCCCGCAGATCACCTGCGGCATCTACCACGCTTATTGCGACGGCGATCTCGGCGCGCTGCAGACGCTGCTGCGCAAGCTCGGCACGCTCTCACGCCTGTATGCGATGGACCGCCCCTTCACCGGCCTGATCAAGGAGTCGATCCGTCTCTGCGGCCTCGACATCTCGACCGCACTGGTCGCCCCGGCGACGCCGCCGACGCCGCAACTCATCAATGAGGCCCGCCAACTGCTCGTCCGCGCCGGAGTAATCGCCGGCTGATCGTTTTTTCAGGAAGTTTATGGTTGCAACGTTTTCCCTGCTGCTGCTCTACCAACTCGCCGGCGAACTGCTGGTGCATGCCTTCGGCTGGCCCTTCCCGGGGCCGGTCATCGGCATGAGTCTGTTCTTCCTGACGCTGCTCGCCCGCGGCACGGTCAGCCATGAACTGCGCAACGGCACCAACGCGTTGCTGCAGCACCTGTCGCTGCTCTTCGTGCCGGCCGGTGCCGGTGTCATGGTGCACCTGCACCGCATCGCCGACGAATGGCTGCCGATCGCCGTCGCGCTCGTCGCCAGCACCCTCATCGGACTGGCGGTGACGGCGCTGGTGATCCGGGCGATGGCCGGCGACAGCGAAAAGGAGCGGACATGAAAGCGCTGCTCGACCTCTGGTCCTATCTCCTTGCCTCGCCGCTGCTCGGTCTGACGGCGACGTTGCTCGCCTACCAGGCCGGCGTCGTGCTCTTCAAGCGAACCGGCCAGCAAGCCTGGGCCAACCCGGTGCTCATCGCCATCATCCTGATCGGGCTGTTCCTCTGGTTCAGCGGCGTGCCCTACGAACGCTATTTCGACAGCGCCCGCATCATCCATTTCCTGCTCGGCCCGGCCACGGTCGCCCTCGCCGTGCCGCTGTTCACGCAATGGCGCAACCTGAAGCGCATGGCGATGCCGCTGATCGTCGGGCTCTTCGCCGGCTCGGCCGCCGCCGCCTTCTCGGCGATGGCGATCGCTTCCTGGCTCGGCGCCTCGCCGGAAACCGTGCGTTCGCTGGCGCCCAAGTCGGTAACGACGCCGATCGCCATGGGCGTCGCCGAAAAAATCGGCGGTCTGCCCTCGCTCACCGCCGTCCTCGTCGTCCTCACCGGCATCCTCGGCGCCGCCTGCTTCCCGACGCTGTTCCGCCTGCTTGGCATCAAGCGCCACGCCACCCAGGGCTTCGCTGTCGGTCTCGCCGCGCACGGCCTCGGTACCGCCCGCGCCTTCATGGTGAGTGAGGAAATGGGCGCCTTCGCCGCGTTGGCGATGGGCCTCAACGGCATCGTGACGGCGCTGCTGCTACCCCTGCTGCTGCACTGAACCTGACTCGGCGCCGGCCCGGCGCTGCAGTTCCGCCTCGGCGAACAAGGCGGCGCCGACGATGCCGGCCTGATTGAGGAAACTCGCGGCGACGACCGGTGCCTGCGTCGTCAGCGACGCGGCGTATTTGTACAGTTTGGCGCTGACGCCGCCGCCGAGAATGATGCGATCCGGCCAGAACAACTGCTCCATCGTCAGCAGATAGAGATTGAGGCGATCGCCCCAGGGCCGCCACTTGAGCTCCTTGTTCACGCGCACCGCTTCCGACGCGTAATGCTCGGCCTCCTGCCCGTTGCGCAGCAGGATATGACCGAGTTCGGTATTCGGCAGCAGGTGACCGTCGCTGAACAAGGCGGTCCCTAGCCCGGTGCCGATCGTCACGATCAGCACCACGCCGGCTTGCCCGCGCCCGGCGCCGAAGCGCATCTCGGCGAGCCCGGCGACGTCGGCGTCGTTGGCAACGAAGACCTCGCATCCGGTCGCCTGCGAAAAATGATCGGCGGCCGACAGGCCGATGAAGGACGCATCGATATTGGCGGCCGTGCGAACGACGCCGTGCTGGATCGCGGCCGGAAAACCGAGGCCGACCGGTCCCTTCCAGCCGATGTGCCCGACCAGTTCGGCCAGTGCCTCGGCAACGGACGCTGGCGTCGCCGGACGCGGCGTCCTGAAGCGGATACGTTCGCTCAGGAGCGTGCCGTCCGCCGTTTCGATGATCGCCGCCTTGATGCCGGTCCCGCCCACATCCACGCCCAGTATCTGCACGCCTTTTCCTTGCTTGTCCCGATAGCCCCGAGTCTCGCGCTTTATGCCGCGCAAATCAAGGCGGCACGGCACAGACCCGCACAACCCGCGGACCGTCGGGAAATGAACTTCCCCGCGTGCCCCCGGTCGACCCGACATGATTCCCTGAATGTCCACACGGAGGTCAACATGCTCAGCAGCGATATGGTCGAACGCCTCAACAAGCAAATCAATCTCGAGCAGTATTCATCCAACCTCTACCTGCAGATGAGCGCCTGGTGCGACCATCAGGGCTACGTCGGCAGCGCCGCCTTCCTCAAGGAGCACGCCGCCGAAGAACTGACGCACATGCACAAGCTCTTCGACTACGTCTCGGAAACCGGCGCGCTCGCCGTCCTTGGCGCGCTCAAGGCGCCGCCGGCCAAGTACAAGTCGCTGGGCGAGGTCTTCAAGACCACCTACGAACACGAACTGGCGATCACCAAGGCGATCAACGGCCTCGTCGCCTCGGCCCTCGCCGAACAGGACTTCGCCAGCTTCCAGTTCCTGCAGTGGTACGTCAGCGAGCAGCACGAGGAAGAACGCCTGTTCAAGAGCATTCTCGACAAGATCGAAATCATCGGCGTCGAAGGCAAGGGCCTGTACTTCGTCGACAAGGAAATCGGCAAGCTCGCCGGCAAGAGCGGCAGCTAAGCGTCACCCCCGCCCCGCCGGACGGTTCGCCGCCCGGCCGTGTGCCATCCTGTCCACAGAAGCCGTCGACAAGTCTGTGGACAAGGACTGGATTCACGCCTTAGCCCCTTCTGGCATAAGGCTTTTTAACCCGTGCTCAATTCAGAGGCAGCGGTGTTTCACCACGCGCTGCGGCGCCTCATTCGGCGCGCCGCCACCAGGCCCGATACTGCGCCGGACTCAGCCCGACCTGCCGCTGGAACAGGCGACGAAACGCCGGCGCGTCGCTGTAACCGACCGCGGCGACGATCTCGTCGAAACCCTTCGATGTCGCCTCGAGCAAGGCCTTGGCCTGCTCGACGCGCAGTTCCTGCAGATAGGCGAGCGGCGGCATGCCGACCGCCGCACGGAAGCGGCGGTGCAGGGTGCGATAGCTGACATGCAGCGCCTCGGCGAGTGCCGACGTCGTCAGCGCCGTCGCCGCATGCCGCGCCAGCCAGTCGGCTGCCTGCTGGACGAGGCGGTCGTCGAACTGGCGCCGCACCGACATGAACGGACGCTGTGACACGCGCAAGCCATCGATCAGCATGATGCCGGCAACGGCACGCGCCAATGCCGCGCCGAACAGCCGGCGCAGCACCTGCAGGCAGAGGTTGGCATGCGCCGTCATCGCGCCGGCCGTCAGGCAGCGTCCGTTATCGACGACCGCCGGACCGGCGTCGAGCCGCACCGCCGGATAACGCTGCCGGAAGGCATCGGCCAGCCACCAGGTCGTCGTCGCGTCGCCGCCGTCGAGCAAGCCGCTCTCGCCGAGCACGAAAGTGCCGTAGCAACTGGCGGCGACCAGCGTCTCCGCCGGCAGGGCGCGCAACCGGGCGATCACCGGCGGCCAGTGCGTCGCCAATGACTCAACCAGCGCCGGGAGATCCTCGGCAAAGAACCCCGGAACGATGACCGCCGCATAGCCGTCGAGGCGCTCGGGCAGTAGCTCGGTCTCCACTGTCACCCGCGACGAAAGCGACACCGGACCGCCGTGCTGCGAGAACACATCGAGACGGCAGGCGGCCGCCTCGGGATAGCGCTGGGCGATGCCGACCATGTCGAGCGTCAAGGTAACGCTCGACGGCGTGGCGCCGGGTTCGACGATCAGGGCAAGACGAGGCATGGCAGATTCCGCATGTTTTTTGTCCATTATGCCACTCGGCAACGCGCCCTCGCAGTGGCATCCTCGGCAGCAATCACTCACGGAGATCGCCATGCCCGCCCCTGTTCCCCAGACCTTGCTTGCCCGGCTCGGCGCCACGCCGCCCATTGCCCGACTCGCCGACGCGACGCTGCTCGTCATCGACGCCCAGCGCGAATACGTCGACGGCGCCCTGCCGCTCGCCGGCATCGATGTCGCCCTCGCGGTCGGCGGCGCGTTACTGACCCGCGCCCGGCGCGCCGGTACGCCGGTCATCCACATCCTGCATCGCGGCGCCGGTCCGCTGTTCGCGCCGGGCACGCCGGGCTTCGACCCGGCCGCGCCGCTGATTCCGCAGGCCGGCGAAACGGTCATCGAGAAGACTTTCGCCAACGCCTTCAACGCCACCGGTCTCGACGCCGCGCTGGCCGCCGCCGGACGCCAACAACTGATCGTCATCGGTTTCATGACGCACAACTGCGTGAGTTCCACCGTCCGCGCCGCGCGTGAACTCGGTTACGTCTGCACCGTGCTGGCGCCGGCAACGGCCACGCGCGACCTACCGGACGGACGCGGCGGCGTCATCCCGGCCGAAGTGCTTCAGTCGGCCTGCCTCGTCGGGCTGTCCGATACCATGGCGCGCATTGCGTGGCATGCTGACGACATTGAAGATTGAGAGGCCGACAATGGAAACGACATTCACCGATCCGACCGAACGCGACATCTGGGCCACCGTCCGCGCACTCAACGTCGCCTGGACGCGAGGCAATCCCGACGCGCTTGAACGCTACTTTCATGCACGGATGATTGCCGTCACCCCGGTCGACCGTCAGCGGCTGGACGGCCAGGCAGCCTGCCTCGCCGGGTGGAAAGGTTTCGTTGCCGCCGCGCAGGTTCATGACTGGCAGGAAATCGACCCTGCAATTCGCGTGTATGGCGCGGCCGCCGTCGTCTCCTATGACTATGACATCGACTATGAGATATCGGGACGGCGCTACCAGGACCGCGGCCGCGACCTGATGTTCCTGGTCCGCGCCGACGACCGCTGGCAGGTCGTCGGCGACCAGTTCTCGTCAATGCCGGGAGCATGATCCCCGGCAGTCGCTACATCATGCCAAGCACTTTGGGCAGCCAGATCGACAGCCCCGGCCAGTAGGTCACCAGCACCAGGAAGCCGAGCATCGACAGGAGCCACGGCCAGACCGCGACGGTCAGTTCGGTGATGCCCATGCGCGTGATGCCGGAGGCGACGTAGAGATTGAGCCCGACCGGCGGGTGGCACATGCCGACCTCCATGTTGACGACCATGATGATGCCGAAATGCACCGGATCGATGCCAAGCTTCGTCGCCACCGGGAAGAGGATCGGCGCGAAGATCAGCACGATCGACGAGGGCTCCATGAAGTTGCCGGCGACCAGCAGGACGACGTTCACCGCCAGCAGGAAGGCGATGTGGCCGAGCCCGTTGCCGAGCATCCAGTCGGCCAGCGCCTGCGGGATATTCTCGTTCGTCATGATGAACGAGAAGAGCACGGCGTTGGTGATGATGTAGAGCAGCATCGCCGACATGTTCGCCGACGACAGCAGCACACGCGGCACGTCGGCCAGCTTGAGGTCCTTGTACACGAAGACCGCAACGACAAACGCATAGACCGCGCTCATCGCCGCCGCCTCGGTCGGCGTGAACAAACCGGCATAGATGCCGCCCATGACGACCAGGATCAGCAACAGGCCCCAGATGCTCTCCCAATAGACGCGCCAGACTTCGAGCGACTCCCACATCAGCTCGAAGCGGAAGGTCGGCGCGATCTTCGAGTGCGCACCGCAGGCCTGGATCAGCAGGAGCCAGCCGACCGTCACCGCCGTCGGCACGACCATCGCGATCGTCGGCGGCACGCCGTCGAGCAGATGGAGAATGCCGAGGCTGAGCGCCATCGGCACGCCGATGACATTGAGCACGACATAGACGAAGCGGATGACCCATTTGTTGCGCGTCGTCCACGGCGCCGCCAGCAACCAGCCAAAGCCGGCAATCAGGTAGGAAAGCCCGCTGCTCGGCAAGACTTCGGCGAGCAGGCTGCCGACGATGAGCGGCGGCACCGCCGTGAAGATCAGCGCGAAGTACGCCCCGAACAAGGCGCCGATCGACGCCTGCGAATTGCTGCGTTCGGCGAAAAGCTTGGCGCGCGGATAGCCGAATTTCCAGGCCCGGTACCAGGTCACCAGACCCAGCACCAGCGCCAGCAGCAGGCCGGGGAGCACGCCTGCCATGAACAGCGCGCCGACCGACGTGTTGGTCGCCACCGAATACATGACCATGACGATCGACGGCGGGATCAGGATGCCGAGCGCGCCCGAGGTGGTGATGACACCGGCGCCGAACTTGTTCGGGAAGCCCGCCTTGACCATCGCCGGCAACAGGATCGAACCGATCGCGACGACGGTCGCCGGACTCGATCCCGAGATCGCCGCGAACAGGGCGCAGGCGAGCACGCCGGCCAGCCCGAGACCGCCCGGCCAGTGCCCGACGAGCGCGGTGGCGAAGCGGATCATGCGCCGCGCGACGCCGCCGTGCGTGAGGAAATTGCCGGCGAGGATGAAGAAGGGAATCGCCATGATCTCGAATTTCTCGATCCCCGTGAACAGCTTGAGCGCCACCGATTCGAGCGGCACCTGGGTGAACAGGAAGAGGAAGCTGAGCACGGTGAGGCCGAGCGATATGCTGATCGGCATGCCGGTCAGCATGAGCCCGAGCAACAGCAGAAAAATGATCGTCGCATTCATCGCGCCGCCTCCTCGTCGTCGATGCCATCGACATGACCGTGATCGTGATGCGGCAGGTCACCGGTCTGCAGGAATCGCCACGCCACCTGCAGGAAGCGGAAACACATCAGCGAGGAACCAAGCGGAATCGCGCTATAGACGATCCAGGTCTGCCATTCGAGGTCGGGCGTCGTCGGCCCTGCCGACAGCGCCGAGACGTCGGCGCCGATACGGCTCAGCAGCGCGTAGTGAAAACCGTTCTCCCAGACGAAAATGGCGCCGAAGCTGGCGACGAGGCCGGTGAAGAGCGCGCCGGCGAGCAGCCCGAAGATGACGAAGCGGGCGCGTACCTCCGGCCGCAGCCGGTTGATCAGCACATCGACGCCGACGTGGATGCCGGTGCGTACGCCGTAGGCTGCGCCGAACTTGGCCATCCACACGAACATGATGATGCACAGCTCCTGCGCCCAGGAAAAATCGAGCGAGATCAGCCAGTCCTGCAGACCCGGAATGGCGACGCCCGACAGATAGCGATGCATGACGGCGGCAAAAATGATCAGCGTCGCCCCGCCCATGAGGAAGGCGATCAGCCACTCCTCGAGATGATCCAGAAACTTCATGACCCCTCCTCCTGCGGCCGGCTGCCCGACACCGGGCCGGGCAGCGGCACGGCACATTAGAGTTTCGCCGGATCGAAACCGGTCGCCTTGTAGATCGCCTCGATCGTTTCCTTGCCGACGCGCGCTTCCATCTTCTTATGCACGCCGACCAGCACCTTCTTGAAGGCCGCCCGCTCTTCCTTGGTCGGCACATAGACGGTCGTCTTGCCGCTCTTCTTCACCGCCTCGAGCGCGTTGTCGTTCTCCACCTGGGCAATCTGGTTGGCATAGCGCGTGGCCTGCGCCATGGCCTCTTCGAGCGACTTGCGAACATCCGGCGGCAAGCCTTCCCAGAACTTCTTATTGACGATGACGGCATAGCCGAGATAGCCGTGATCGGTCACCGTCACGTACTTCTGCACCTCATGCATCTTCTGCGTATAGAGGTTCGAGTGCGGATTCTCGGTGCCATCGACGACGCCGGTCTGCAAGGCCTGATAGGTCTCGCCGAAGGCCATCACCTGCGGCAGCGCGCCGAGTTCGCGCATCTGCGTCTTGAGCACGTCGGACGACTGGATACGCATCTTCAGCCCCTTCAGGTCGGCCGGCGTGCGGATCGGCTTGTTCGCCGAAAAGGACTTGAATCCGTTATCCCAATAGGCCAGGCCGAGGATGCCCTTGGGCTGGAGCTTGTCGAACAACTGCTTGCCGAGCGGCCCGTTGGTGACCTTGCGCAGATCGTCGACGCCGTCGAAGATGAAGGGCAGGTCGAAGGCCTCGAACTCCTTGACGCCGAGCGGCCCGAACTTTGACAACGACGGCGCCAGCATCTGCACCGAACCGAGCTGCAGCGCCTCGATCTCCTCCTTGTCCTTATACAGCGTCGAGTTTGGATAGACCTCGACCTTGACGCGCCCGCCGGTCAGCTCCGCCGCTTTCGCGGCAAAAAAATCGGCGGCCTTGCCTTTCGGCGTATTGGCCGCCACGACGTGACTGAATTTAATGACAATCGGCTGCTGCGCCCAAACCATCTGCGACGCCAGCAGCGCCAGCCCGGCACTCAGGCCGGCCAACAGAACTCTCAGTTTCATGGCACCCTCCTCAAGCGTGTCACTGCGAAAAACCGGAAAGCCGGTGCAGTAGTTGACAACCGTAGTCGGATTTAGTGCCCACTGATGGAAAAAACCCTCCGCTGCCGAACCGTCAGGTCCGGCGCAGCGCCAGCATCTCGTTGAAGACGAGCGCGATGATGACGAGACCGCCGCCGAGCAGCGTCGATGCCGACGGCGTTTCGCCGCCCCAGAGCCAGGCCCAGGTGACGCCGAAGATCACTTCGAGCAGGTCGTAGAGACTGATTTCGGCGGCCGGCAGTTCGCGCGACAGGCGCACGACGATGAGGCAGGGAATCGCGAGCTGGACGACGCCGAGCAGTGCCAGCCAGGCGACGTCGTGCAGCGAGGCCTGCAGCGGCAGCGCCACCGGCAGGGTCGCCGCCGCCGACAGCGTGGCGCCGATCAGCACGGCCGGCATCATGTCCGGCATGTCGGCGCCGGACTGCGAACGCGAGGCGACGAACTGCAAGACGATCCAGTTCACCGCCGCCGCCAGCGGCACGACACCGGCCACCACGGTGCCGACCAGCGACGCCCCGGAGAGCGCCTCGGCGCCGTACATCCAGGCGATGCCGCCACCGGCCAGCACGATCGCCGCCCAGGTCCGCCAGGGCAGGCGGTGGTCGAGAACCGCGCGGGAAAAAAGCGCCGTCACCAGCGGCCCGAGCGCGATCATGACGAGCACATTGGCGACGGTGGTCAAGGTCATCGCCACCATGAACGCCGTATACATCAGCGCCCAGCAGACGCCGGAGATCCAGACCGGCCAGCGCGCCCGGCGGAAACCGCCCCAGAACCCGGCGCCGCGCATGACGCTCAAGGCGAGCACCAGCGCCAGCGCGTTGAACAGGCTGCGCCAGAAAGTCACCTCGAAGCTGCGCGCCGCGTCGAGCTGACGCGTCACCACCCCGGCAATGCTCCAGAGCAGGGTCGCCAGGATCAACAGGCTGACGGCGCGGCGATGTGTCATGAGGTCTCGGGGCTAGGAAAAGTGGGTGAGTATCGGCGAGGGCCGGGGTGACGTCAATGACATATCGAGGCAAAGGAAACTTTTCCCGGTGACCGCAATCCAATCTGGCATCGATCTTGCGTAAGGTCGCTTGTCACTCGATTTAAAAGGAGGCCATCATGGAATGGGACGAAGTCTTTGCCTTGCTCACCGTAGGCGCCACCGCACCGTATGCCATCGAGTTGGCCACCAACTGGATTCGCGACACCTGGCAAGTGAACCATCACAACAATGGTGCGAACGCCCGCGGCTGAGTGCCAGCGTGGGGCATCGAAGCGCGGATCGCGGAGCGCCGGACGAGGCGATGGAAGCACCCGAAACGGGTAGCACAATCGGGTGACGGGGCTGGCGTGCGCGTCATGCAAATGTTATGGTGCGCACTCCCGCCGGACACTGCGGCGGGACGCTTCCCGACGATGACCGGACACAATCCGGCAGTCATCCGACCGGGTGGCGGTGGGCAGACCCAAGCATTGCCAACCATTGCGCGAGGATTTCTCCGATGATGCCGGACACCGAACACGACACGATCGACGTGACGCTCAAGCTCGACCCGCAGGTACACGAATTCTTTTCCAAGAAAGCACGCAAGGCCGGCGTCGGCCTCGAAACCTACCTCAGCAGCACGCTCTCGCTCGTCCTCGGCTGCAAGGCCTTCGAGCAGATGACCGGGCTGCCGCACAAGGCACAGCACGGCGAAAAGTGCTGCTGAGCCGCGCTTGATCGGGGCAAGGTCCGCCAGCCCCGAATGGCATAACGCCGCGCAAGACACTGTCGTTCCTGCAGGCCCCTGACAGGCCGGTCCCGCTTTGCCCGATATAAAAACAACATTCACCCACATAAAAACAAAGTCTTCATGCATTTCCTCCGCTCGACCCTGCTCGCGGCGCTGCTGGCGCTTGCCGCCGGCGCCGCCCAGGCGGCCTTCGAGGCCTGCCGCGATTTCTTCCCGAACCGCACGCCGCCGGTCATCGCCGACAGCGACCGCCTGATTGCCCGTGACCTCTGCTACGACGCCTTCGCGATCCTGCATTCGGGCCTGCGCAAGACGCCGATCTTCGTCGTCGAACGGCTGAGTCCCGAACAGATCGACGACGCCGGCGACGAGACCCGCACGAACCGCTTCTTCGCCGACGCCCGCCTGCGCGCCGCCGAGCGCGCGACGCTGGCCGACTACAAGGGTTCGGGCTACGACCGCGGCCACATGGCGCCGGCCGGCGATATGCCGACAGCACAAGCGATGGCACAGTCGTTCTCGCTCGCCAACATGGTGCCGCAGGCGCCCGAGCACAATCGCGGTCTGTGGGCCAAGGTCGTCGAGAAAGGCACGCGGCAATATGTCAAACGTAGCGGGCATACCGTCTACGTCTTTACCGGCCCGGTCTTTCCGGCGACGCCGAAGACCATCGGCCCCGGGCGCGTCTGGGTGCCCGCGGCGCTCTTCAAGCTCATCTACGATCCGCAGGCGGGGCGCGCCTGGGCGCACTGGAGCGACAACCGCGACGACGCCCAACCGACCCGGCCGCTCTCTTACGAAGAACTGCAGCGGCGCACCGGCATCGATTTCCTGCCCGGCATCACGCCGGGGTACTAGCCGGCCGCCGGACGGTAGAGAAAACCCGGATCGAGTTCGTCGAGGCGGTTGATGCCGATCAGTCCCATGTCGGCATGGACTTCGTCACGCAGCAGCGCGATGGCATGCGCGACACCGGCCTCGCCGGCGACCGCGGCGGCGTAATTGAAGGGCCGGCCAACGAAGACAAAACGCGCGCCGAGCGCCATCGCCTTGAGGATGTCGGTACCGCGCCGGAAACCGCTGTCGATCATCACCACCTGCGATCCGGCCGCCGCGACGATGGCCGGCAAGGCGCGCATCGGCGACAGCGAACCGTCGAGCTGCCGACCGCCGTGATTCGAGACGATGATGCCGTCGGCGCCGATCTCGCCGGCACGGCGGGCATCGTCGGGATGCAGGATGCCCTTGAGCACGAGCTTGCCGCGCCAGCGCGCACGGATGCGGCGTAGCGCCGCCCAGTCGAGATACTCGCGTCCGCTGAAGTCGCGTTCGACGTTGCGGGCGATCAGCGAGGTGCCGCGTTCGGCGGTGTTGTTCTCGAAATGCGGCACACCATGGCGGAGGATCGTGCGCATGAAGGTGCCGAGCGACCATGACGGATGGCTGACGCCTTCCCAGAGCAGGCGCAGACTGGGTTCGAGCGGCGTCTTGAAGCCGTTGCGCACATTGTTCTCGCGATTCGGCACGACGGCCGAATCGACGGTCACCACCAGCACCTCGACGCCGGCGCGCGCGACCCGGTCGATCAGCGCATCGACGGCCTGCTCGTGGCGCGGCACATAGAGCTGGAACCAGGCGCCGGGCGCCGCCGCGACGACGTCCTCGAGGCGGATCAGCGACGAGGAACTCAACACCATCGGCACCCCGGCCGCGTGCGCGGCGGCGGCCTGGGCGATGTCGCCGCGATAGCCGGTGAGCGAACAGATGCCCATCGGCGCAATGCCGAAAGGCGCGCGATAGCGTGTGCCGAACAGCTCGACCGACGGGTCGCGCCCGGCCACATTGACCAGCACGCGCGGCTGGAACAGGATCTCCTCGAACACCTTGCGGTTGTCGCGCAGGCTCAGGTTGTTTTCGGTCGCGCCCTCGACATAGCCGAAAAGCGAGCGCGGCAATTTGCGCCGCGCCGCGTGCTCGAAATCGTCGAGACTGAGGTAACGGGCACGGCAACGCTGGGCGGCACGGGAATTCATGGCGGTATCGTCAAAGGGAAGGATGAAAGAAAGCGTCAGGCAGACTCCCGCGCCACCAGCGTAAAGCCGACGTCGATGATCGGCGTGGCGAGCGGGCGTCCGGCGATGCGGGCGAGCAGCGCGTCGGCCGCCTGTCGGCCGATGGCGCGCTTGTCGATGTGGACCGACGAGATCGACGGCACGGTATGCGCAGCGAAATCGAGGTCGCCGAAGCCCATGACGGCGAGATCGCCGGGCACCGACAGGCCGCGCACGCGCGCCTCGGTCAGCACGCCCTGCGCCAGCGCGTCGGAGCTGCAGACGATGGCGTCGAAGGCCTGGCCGCTGTCGAGCAGCGTCGCCAGGCCGCGACGTCCGAGTTCGAGCGTCGTCGGCAAGGGTTCCTCGCAGGCCGGCGGCGACGCCAGGCCCTGTTCGGCGAGCACCGACTCGAAGCCCTGACGGCGCACGGCAGCGCGCTCGTCGTCGGCCCAGACGAGGCCGAAGCGGCGATAGCCCTTGCCCAGCAGATAGCGTGCGATCGTCTCGCCGATGCGGAAATGCGAAAACCCGACCAGCATATCGACCGGCGTCGGCGTGAGGTCCCAGGTCTCGACCACCGGCACCGAGGCGGAGAGCAGGCGCTTGCGCGTTTCCGGCGCATGGTTGATGCCGGTCAGCACGATGCCGTCGGGCTTGCGGCTGAGAATCGCGGCGACGAGTTCGCTCTCGCGCTGCGGCGAGTATTCGCTCAGGCTGAGCAGCAACTGGTAACCGTGGGCGGCGAGTTGGTCGCCGAGCCCCTGGACGGTTTCGGCGAACATCGCGTTGGAAAGCTGCGGCACGATCGCGGCGACAAGACGGCTGCGCTTCGACGCCAATCCGCCGGCCAGCAGATTCGGGATGTAGCCGGTCAGTTCGACCGCCGCACGCACGCGCGCCACGGTTTGAGGCCGGACGATGTCCGGCGTACTCAGGGCCCGCGACACGGTGATCGGCGACAGCCCGGCGACGCGCGCGACATCCTTGAGCGTGACGCTGCGCGGCGCGTCGCTGGACGATGGCGGAAACACATCAGCGGCGGAAGAAGGCATCGGCACTCCGGCGGCTATGGGCGATAAAAACACGGGTTTCGACGCCTGATGATACCGCAACCGTCGTTCTATTTACAGCCTATGGCCATATTCAAAGCCACTAAGAATTATATTGACGACAAAAATGATTGCGCTATCATTTTGGCAAGCATTCCGCGAAAAGCGATTTTTCAGCCCCGACACGAGAGGAATCGGCCATGCCCGCAACCCCCATCACGCCCCCGATGCAGGACGACAAGATCGCCTGGGTCCGGGTCTCTTCCTGCTTCCTGCCGCTGGCGACGCCGATCAGCGACGCCAAGGTGCTGACCGGCCGGCAGAAGCCGATGACCGAGATCGCCATCCTCTTTGCCGAAATCGAAACCACCGGCGGACACAGCGGCATCGGCTTCAGCTATTCGAAGCGCGCCGGTGGCCCGGGCCAGTTCGCCCATGCCAAGGAAATCGTCGATCGCCTGCTCGGCGAAGACCCGAACGACATCGCCCGCCTCTGGGACAAACTCTGCTGGGCCGGCGCCTCGGTCGGTCGCAGCGGCCTGTCGACGCAGGCGATCGGCGCCTTCGACGTGGCGCTCTGGGACATGAAAGCCAAGCGCGCCGGACTGCCGCTCGCCAAGCTGCTCGGCGCCCATCGCGACTCGGTGCGTTGCTACAACACCTCGGGCGGATTCCTGCACACGCCGCTCGAGCAACTGCTCGTCAACACCCGCCTGTCGCGTGAAAAGGGCATCGGCGGCATCAAGCTCAAGGTCGGCCAACCCGACTGCGCGCTCGACATCCGTCGCGTCGAGGCGGTGCGCAAGCACCTCGGCGACGACTTCCCGCTGATGGTCGATGCCAACCAGCAATGGGACCGCCCGACAGCGCAGCGCATGTGCCGCATCTTCGAGCAGTTCAACCTGATCTGGATCGAGGAGCCGCTCGACTGCTACGACAACGAGGGCCACGCCGCGCTCGCGGCGCAGTTCGACACGCCGATCGCCACCGGTGAAATGCTCACCAGCGCCGCCGAACACGCCGAACTGATCCGGCACCGCGCCGCCGACTACGTCATGCCCGACGCGCCGCGCGTCGGCGGCATCACGCCCTTCCTCAAGGTCGCCGGTCTCGCCGAGCACGCCGGCCTGATGCTGGCGCCGCACTTCGCCATGGAACTGCACGTCCATCTCGCCGCCGCCTACCCGCGCGAACCCTGGGTCGAGCATTTTGAATGGCTCGAACCGCTCTTCAACGAACGCCTCGAGACTGCCGACGGCCGCATGCTGGTGCCAAAGCGCCCCGGCCTCGGCGTCAGCATCAGCGAGCAGGCGCGGCGCTGGACGCGCGAACAGTTCGAGGTCGGCCAGCGCCCCTGATTCATTTGTCATCGTATCGACCGGATCGACGCGCTTCACCGGCGACGCTCCTTAGCTTTTTGCATTTGCGCGGCATCCCGTGTCCCGAAGATGCCGCGCCCGACCCCGGGACATCCAGCAGGAGGTTCACTCGATGAAAAAGCTTCTGACCGCGCTACTGACAGGCTGCGCGCTCGCCGCCGGCGCCCAGGCCGCCGGCTATCCCGACAAGCCGGTGACGATGATCGTCCCTTTCGCCCCCGGCGGTTCGACCGACATGGTGGCGCGGTTGATGACGACGAAGATGGGCGAGAAACTCGGCCAGCCCTTCATCGTCGAAAACAAACCGGGCGCCACCGGCGCCATCGGCGCGACGCAGGTCAAACGTGCGGCGCCCGACGGTTACACGCTGCTCGTCGCCTCGATCGGCATCTACGCCACCAACCCCTTCCTGCAGAAGAATCTCTCGTACGACCCGATGAAGGATTTCGACCTGATGACGGTGGCCGTGCGTTCGCCGAACGTCCTCTTCGTCAATCCGAACATCCCGGTCAATAACGTTGCCGAACTGGTCGCCTACCTGAAGAAAAACCCGAACAAGATGAGCTTCGTCACCTCCGGCGCCGGGACTTCAGACCACCTTTCGGCCGCGCTCTTCTGGCAGAAGACCGGCACCAGCGGCATTCACGTCCCCTACAAGGGCGGCGCCCCGGCCATTGCCGACGTCATCGCCGGCCACGCCGACGCCTCGTTCCAGAACCTCAATGTCGTCAGCGGCCACATCAAGGCCGGCAAGCTGAAGGCACTGGCGATCACGTCGGAAAAACGCTCGCCGCTGCTACCCGACGTGCCGACCATGGCCGAAGCCGGCATCGCCGACATGGTGGTCTATTCGTGGCAGGCGATCGCCGCGCCGAAGGGCCTGCCGGCGGACATCCGGAACGCGCTGCACGGCGCCATGGTGGCGACGCTGAAGGACGCCGAGATCGCCAAGAAGATGACCGACCCCGGCTTCGAAATCGTCGCCAATACGCCGCAGGAATTCGCGAGCTTCCTGCAGCAGGAACAGGCCCGCTGGAAGACCGTCATCGAGACTGGCAAGATCACGCTCGACTAAGCGCCTATTTGGCAGGGATCGTGGCCCGCGAGCCCGATCGAAATAGGCTCCGATCCCGCTTTTGCAATAAAAACGCCGCCGATCGCCCGGTACAACCGGACAATCGGCGGCGCGTCGTGATCGACGGCGCGATGCCCTTCAGTTGGTTTCGGTTTCGCGGTAGGCCGCCGCCTGCTCGTGCAGCCACTTGCTGAAGACCTGCAGCGAGGCCGAGCCGGCGTGATCCTCGGGATAGACGAGGTAGTACGCGCGCTTGCTGCGCAGCGCATACGGACACGGGCAGACGAGTTCGCCCGAAGCGATTTCCTTCTGCACGAAGAAGCGCGGCACGAGTGCGACGCCCAGCCCGGCCTGCGCCGCCGGAATCAGCATCGAAAAGAGTTCGTAGCGCGCACCGCCCATGACGTTGACGCCGCTGACACCGACCATCTCGAACCATTGCCGCCAGGCATCCGAACGCGCCGACTGATGCAGGAGTTCCATCGTCGCCAGTTCCTGCGGCTCGACCAGGACGCGCCCCTTGAGCAGGTCGGGACTGCAGACCGGCACCATCTCCTCGCCGAACAGGTATTCGATCACCGCACCGGGCCAGATCGGATCGCCGAAATGGATCGCCGCATCGAAGGGCGTGTCGTTGAACATGAAGGGTTCGGCACGCGTCGCAAGATCGATGCTGATGCCGGGATGATGGGCGCGAAAATCGGTCAGGCGCGGGATCAGCCAGCGCGAGGCGAAGGTCGGGATCGCCGCGAGTTCGAGCACGCCGCCGGCGCCGCGATGCGCCATCAGCGACAGCGTGTCGTGCTCCAGACGATTGAGGTTCTCGCGCACCTGCCGCGCATAGAGCTGCCCCGCCTCGGAAAGCGTCACCCGCTTCTTGATGCGGTTGAACAGCGCAACGCCGAGATACTCCTCCAGCGCCGAAATCTGCCGGCAGACGGCACTCTGGGTCAGCGACAACTCCTCCGCGGCGCGCGTGAAGCTCTGGTGTCGCGCGGCCGTTTCGAAAGCAATCAGGAGCTCCGTCCCCGGAATTTTTCTTCTCATGGCATCCATTCCAGAATTGCACAACATTGTTACTATACCTTGATAAAGCCGCCAGATATATGAAAAGGCAATAGCACGGCAGTAAAAAATGCCGGCCCCCGGGCGCAAAACAGACACTCCACCGACACCCGCGAGGCGACTGAGGCCGCAGCACCAACTCGCCTGCCCTCTTTGCGCCGAAGCGGCTCGCTACCTGGCCTTGTTTTTCGAGCGACGGCTGAGATCGTTCCGCAATCGCATCACGTTGTAACAAGACAGCGATTTCTTCGGCGCCAGAAATGTGCAAAATGACCCGGACGTCGTTGCGGATATAAACAAGAAAACCCCAACACAAAACACCAGCGCGACGACGTCACCACCGCCCGAAACAACAGCCGGGTCGTCCTGCCGCTGTCGGTGTCCGGGCTTTGATCACCAGAACAATCAGGGTAAGGAAGCAAGCACCATGGCAAATTTCGAAATCGTGGCGCGCGAGGACTTCTCCGACGTCACGTACCTGCTTGAAGTACGTCACCCGTTAATGGCCAAGGCGGCCAAGCCCGGACAGTTCGTCATCGTCATGCTCCACGAGCACGGTGAACGCATCCCGCTGACCATCGCCGACTATGACGTCGACAAAGGCACGATCACGCTGGTGATCCAGGCCGTCGGCAAGACCACGCGCGAAATGCAGGACGCCTGCAAGGTCGGCACCTCGCTCTACGCGCTGGTCGGCCCGATGGGCGTGCCGAGCACCATCGGCCACGCGCGCAAGGTCGTCTGCGTCGGTGGCGGCCTCGGCGTCGCCCCGGTCTATCCGCAGGCCCGCGCCTACAAGGAATCCGGCGCTTATGTCATCGGCGTCGTCGGTTTCCGCAACAAGGACCTGGTCTTCTGGGACGACAAGTTCCGCGCCTGCTGCGATGAATTCATCATCTGTTCCGACGACGGCTCGGTCGGCATCAAGGGCCTCGTCACGCTCGGCCTCGAACAGGCGATCCAGCGCCACCGCGACATCGACGAAGTCGTCGCCATCGGCCCGATGATCATGATGAAGGGATGCGCCGACACGACGCGGCCCTACGGCATCAAGACCATGGTCAGCCTCAACCCGCTGATGGTCGATGGAACCGGCATGTGCGGCGGTTGCCGCGTCAAGGTCGGCGACAAGGTCAAGTTCGCCTGCGTCGACGGCCCCGACTTCGACGGCCACAAGGTCGACTTCCTCGACATGATGACCCGCCTGCGCCGCTACTCGAAGGAAGAGCGCATGGCGCTCGACCACTGGAACGAGGACAAGGCCTGTCGTATGCAGAAAGCGGCCGAGGCCGCGGTCAACGCGGCGATGGGCACCGAATCTGCCGCCAAACCGGCCAACGAATCTGCCAAAAAGCCGGCCGCCAAGCGCGCCCGGCCGGCCAAGGCCTGAGCGGCAGCAGCGACCAACGCAGTCCCCTTTCACGCACTTATATCAAGGCAGGACCCCATGGCGAAAAAGAAAACCATCCGGACGATTCCCCAGGAACGCACGCCGATGCCCGAACAGGCACCGGCGATCCGGGCGAAGAACTTTGAAGAAGTGGCATGCGGTTATCATCCCGACGACGCCCTGCGCGAATCCGAGCGCTGCCTCGTCTGCCCCGACCAGCCCTGCGTCTCGGGCTGCCCGGTCGGCATCAACATCCCCGGCTTCATCCAGAAGATCAACGCGAAGGACCTGCGCGGCGCCTACGACATCCTGACCCAGACCAGCCTGCTGCCGGCGATCTGCGGCCGCGTCTGCCCGCAGGAAAACCAGTGCGAAGGCGTGTGCACGGTCGGCGAATCGCTCGAAGCCGTCGCCATCGGCCGGCTCGAACGCTTCGTCGGCGACACCGCCATCCGCGAAGGCTGGGCCAACATTCCCTACATCGAGAAGAACGGCTTCAAGGTCGGCGTCGTCGGTTCCGGCCCAGCCGGCATGGCCTGCGCCGCCGACATGGCCAAGGCCGGTTGTGAGGTCACCGTCTTCGAGGCCTTCCACCAGGCCGGCGGTGTGCTCAAGTACGGCATCCCCGACTTCCGCCTGCCGAACACGGTGATCGACGCTGAAATCGCCAACCTCATCAAACTCGGCGTCAAGTTCGAATGCAACACCCTCGTCGGTCGCCTGTTCACGCTTGAGCAGATGATTTCCGAGATGGGTTTCGACGCGGTCTTCGTCGGCGTCGGCGCCGGCTACCCGACGACGCTCGGCATCCCCGGCGACTCGCTCAACGGCGTGCTCTCGGCCAACGAACTCCTGACGCGCTGCAACCTGATGCGCGCCCGCGACTTCCCGAACTTCGACACGCCGCAGCCGATCGGCAAGCGCGTCGCCGTCGTCGGCGCCGGCAACACGGCGATGGACGCGACGCGCGTCTCCGTCCGCCTCGGCGCCGAGAAGGTCTATTGCGTCTATCGCCGCTCGCAGAAGGAAGCGCCGGCCCGCGCCGAAGAACTGCACCACGCCACCGAGGAAGGCGTCGAATTCCACTGGCTGACCCATCCGATCGCCATCCTCAACGACGGCGAAGGCAAGGTGCGCGGCATGCGCTGCGTGCGCATGGAACTCGGCGAACCCGACGAGTCCGGCCGGCGTCGCCCGGTGCCCGTACCCGGCAGCGAATTCGACTTCGAAGTCGACATGGTCGTCTATGCCATTGGCACCAACGCCAACCCGATCATGGGCCAGACCTCGGGGTTGCGGCTCAACAAGTGGGGCTACATCGACACCGATGAAACGCTGGCGACCTCGCTGGCCGGCGTCTTCGCCGGCGGCGACATCGTCACCGGCGCCGCCACCGTCATCGAAGCGATGGGCGCCGGACGGCGCGCCGCCAAGAGCATGAAGGCCTACCTCGGCCTGCGTGACGACGACGCCCCCTACGACGCCGGCGCCGACACCTTGTTCGGCATCGACAGCGGAGAACGCGCCTTCGTGCGGTTGAAGACCGCCTGACGACCGCACCGATCCAATCCCTCGAACGGAAATCTTTGGAAATTCCCGACATGAGCGCACAGAAAACAAGCAAGAAGACAACCGGCAAGAGCGCCGGCAAGAGCAGCGCAAAGGCGGCCGGCCCGGCCGTCACCGAGCTCAAGGAACACATCGTCGAAATCATCAGCGACTCGGGTGAAGGCGCCCAGCGCTGCGGCCAGTCGCTCGGCTCGATCGCCGCGCGCATGGGCAACGGCATCTGGACGACCGAGATCATCCCGGCCGAGATCCGGCCGCCGGCCCGCAGCGTCGCCGGCGCCAGCGGCAACCGCATCCGCATCGGCTCGGGCTACATCACCAACGGCGGCGACCAGACCGACCTCGTCGTCGCCTTCAACGAACAGGTGCTGCTCGGCCGCGTCCGCGCCCGCGAACTCAAGCCGAACTGCATCATCCTGCTCGAAAGCATGTGGCGCACGCACAATGACATCAACATCGCGATGGCCTACAAGGAAACCTACAGCCGTCTCGTCGAAGCCGGCTATCAGGTGCGCGAAGTGCCGATGGAGCAGGAGTGCCTGAAGCTGACGCCGGACGCCAAGCGCGGCAAGAACATGTTCGCGCTCGGCATGCTCTGCTACCTGTACAGCTTCGACCTGCAGGCGGCGCGCGACCAGATCGCGCTGACCTTCGGCAAGAAGGCGCAGACCATCATTGATGCCAATGTCGTACTTCTCGAAGCCGGGCACAAGTGGGCGTCGGAGAACTTCGACTATCGCTTCTGCATTCCGGCGACGCCGGCCAAGCAGGCTCAGATCGCCACCAACGGCAACACCGCACTGGCGCTGGGCGTCATGGCCTCGGGCATGGAACTGTGCGCGATGTACCCGATCACGCCGGCGACTTCGGCCTCGCACTACCTCTCCGATGTCTTCGAGAAAGTCGGCGGCCTCGTGCATCAGGCCGAAGACGAAATCGCCGCCTGCGCCTTCGCCGTCGGCGCCTCGTATGCGAGCAAGTGCACGGTGACGATCACCTCGGGACCGGGCTATTCGCTCAAGCAGGAAGCCATCGGCCTCGCCGTCATGGCCGAGATTCCTCTTGTCGTCGTCAACGTCCAGCGCGGCGGCCCGAGCACCGGCCAGCCGACCAAGTCCGAACAGGGCGACCTGATGACTGCCATCTACGGCAGCCACGGCGACGCGCCGAAGGTCGTCATGGCGCCGGCGACGATCGAGGAATGCTTCTACTCGATGATCACCGCGCGCAAGATCGCCGAATCCTTCAACACCGTCGTCGTCGTGCTCACCGACGCCATGCTCGCCACCTCGCAGCAGCCCTTCGCGCGGCCACAATTCAACGAAGCCTGGCTGGCGCCCCCCATCGACCAGAGCGCCGTCCCCGACGGCGCCAAGCCCTACGACTGGGACGCGACGACCGGCATCGCCCGCCGCTTCATCCCCGGCCAACCCGGCGGCATGCACACCGTCACCGGCCTCGCACACGACCGCCAGAGCCACGTCGCCTATGACCCCGACATCAACCAGGAAGGCCTGCGTGCGCGCAGCCTGAAGATCGCGGCGCTGCAGAAGACGTTGCTGCCGCCGGAAGTCGTCGGCGACGACAAGGGCGACCTGCTCGTCGTCGGCTGGGGCAGCACCAAGGGCGCCATCGAGGAAGCCGCCGCGGCGCTGCGCGCCGAAGGCAAGAAGGTTTCGAGCGTGCATCTGCGCTTCCTGCAGCCGATGCAGCCCGGCATCAAGGAAATCCTGCAGCGTTTCAAGAAGGTCATGACGATCGAGACGAACTGGAGCGACGATCCGGCCGACGAGATCATCGACGAAACCAACCGCCGCTACTCGGCGCTGGCGACGCTCCTGCGCGCCCGTTACCTCGTCGATGTCGATTGCTGGACCGAGGTCAAGGGACAACCCGTCAAGCCCAGCACCATTCGCCGCGTTCTCCTCGACAAGCTGCAAAAATAAGGAACCGAGATCATGAAATTTTCATCGACTGAATGCCTGCTCGATCTCTACGAAGAGAAGCTGGAACTCGAGGACTACCAGAGCGGCGTGCCGCGCTGGTGCACGGGCTGCGGCGACAACGCCATCCTGACCGCGGTGCAGCGCCTCTGCCGCGACGAAGGCCTGCGCCCCGAGAAGACCGTCTTCGTCTCCGGCATCGGCTGTTCGAGCCGCTTCCCGCACTACATGAAGACCTACGGCTTCCACGGCATCCACGGCCGCGCGCTGCCGATCGCCGAAGGCATCCGCCTCGCCCGCCCGGACCTGACGATCTTCGTCAATACCGGTGACGGCGACTGCTGCAGCATCGGCGCGGCGCACTGGATCCACGCGCTGCGCTACAACATGAACCTGACCGTCTTCCTTCATGACAACCAGATTTATGGCCTGACCAAGAAACAGGCGTCACCGACCTCGCCGATCGGCACCAAGAGCAACACGACGCCGCGCGGCAGCTATCTCGACGCGCTCAATCCGCTCAGCGTCGCGCTCGGCGTCGCGAACGCCTCGTTCATCGCCCAGGCTGTCGACTGGATTCCCGAAAGCCTGTTTGAAATCGTCAAGGCGGCCTATCACCACAAGGGCTTCTCCTTCGTGCGCATCCTGCAGCGCTGCCCGGAATGGCTGCCGAAGCTGCATGAAGCCGACATGCAGGAACCGGACGCGGTCCAGTTGCTGCATCACGAGAATGCGCTGCAGATCAGCCCGAACCTCGCCAAGGTCTACAAGAACCAGCTGAAGCACGACCCGCTCGACATCCACCGGGCGCGCGAAATCGCCTCGAGTACCGATGTCGTGCCGGTCGGCATCCTCTACCAGAACCGCGAGATTCCCTGCTACGAGGACACCCGTCAGACCGGCATCCTGCGCACGCCGGACATCGTGCGCAAGGGGCTG
The DNA here is from genome assembly GCF_900099695.1 of Propionivibrio dicarboxylicus. Classification (GTDB taxonomy): domain Bacteria; phylum Pseudomonadota; class Gammaproteobacteria; order Burkholderiales; family Rhodocyclaceae; genus Propionivibrio; species Propionivibrio dicarboxylicus. The sequence goes on from NZ_FNCY01000003.1 coordinate 158,729, forward strand.
GAGGCCGAATTCGACAAGTACGAGGTCTGATCCGTTACACCATGCGACACCCTCCGCCGTGCGCGGCGGAGGCCACCGATAAACAGCGTTCCGCCGCACCACCCGGCGAAACCCTTTGAGATGGCAGGATATTATGGAAGCTGATCTGCAATCCTTCGTTGCGTTCTACCTGACCGGCAAGAAGCAGGCGACCCGGCTTGACGACATCGGGCGACTCGGCCTGCGGCCGGCGCTCTTCGCCGGCTACGGCGACCTGACGCGCATGCGTTACGACTTTCCGCTGGTACTGATCGAGGACGCCGCCGGCGAGCGCTTCGCCGAACCACTCTCCGGCCTCGTCGACGTCATCCTCGGCAAAGTCGCGCAAGGTCCCGACGGCGACCGCATCCGCAAGCACGTGCTGCGCCTCGAACAGGCGATCCGCGCGCTCGCCGCCGGCGGCACCCAGGGCCTCTTCTCGGAACTCTGGGACCGCGCCGCGGCACCGCTCGCCAAGGAAGACGCGCTCATCGCCGACAGCCTTCGCCGCGCCCGCGCCAACCTCGCCGTCGACGGCGAACTGCTCGACTGCAATGGCGACCTGCCGGCGCGCCTCTTCGGCCACGCCTGGAGCCTGACGCAGATGCGCCGCGCCCAGCGCTTCAACGAAGACCTCAACCGCCTGATCCTCAAGCTCTCGGACATCATCCAGGCCGACTACATCAACTCCGACGCCGCCAAAAGCGCCGCCAACCTGCGCGACTCCTTCGGCGCCGGCGCGCTCAACAACTTCAATTTCGACACGATGTCGTCGATCCTGAAGAAGGTCTCGGTGCGCGACGCGCTGCCCAAGCGCCGCCGCCAGCGCATCCTCGGCCTGATCTCGACGCTGCAGGCGCAGAAGTTCTTCCCGACCGGCATCAGCAAGGCCGGTGCCGGCAACCGACCGTACTCCTTTGCCTTCGACAGTTGCGTCGCTGCCCTCAAGGCCTATCGCGACCGCCTGCCGAAAGCCATCGAACTGGCCCGCGCCGTCGCCATGGCCGAACTCGAAGTCCGCGGCGAATACAGCGAAGCCCGCCATGACGCGCTCTTCGACGCCTTCGGCGAAAACGGCCTCGATCCCGAAGCGCTGGCGCTCTTCCCCGATTATCTGATCCGCATCAATGCCAGCGCGTTGTCGGGCGCCGAACAGAGCACGCTGACCGAGATCCTCTCGGCCGACCTGCCGTTCAAGATCGTCGTCCAGAGCGACGACATCCTCGAGAAATCGCTGATCGAGCACGGCCACATGGCCTTCACGCTGCGCAACAAGCAGCTCGCGCGCATGACCATGGGCCTCGGCTGCTTCGTCATGCAGGCGCCGTCGGCCAGCCTCGTGCGCATGCGTCAGCAGATGCAGCTCGGCCTCGACTACGGCGGCTCGGCGGTGTTCAGCATCTACTCGGGCGATTCGCCCAATACCACCGGCATCCCGCCCTACCTGGTCGCCGCCGCCGCGCGCGAATCGCGCCTGTTCCCGTCCTTCACCTTCAACCCGGCGGCCGGCCGCAACTGGTCGGCGCGTTTCTCGATCTCGGAGAACCCGCAGGTCGAGTGCGACTGGTCGACGCGCGAACTCGCCTACCAGGACGAGCACTGCCAGACGGTGAAGCTGCCGACGCCCTTCACGCTGATCGACTTCGTCGCCATGGACACGCGCTACAGCAAGCACTTCGCCTGCGTGCCGAAAGAGCACTGGAGCAAGGACATGGTGCCGGTCGGCGAATTCATCGCCGGCGAACGCCGCAGCCAGGTGGACACGGTGCCTTACCTGCTGATGACGGATGCATCGAACATCCTCTACCGCGTGATCGTCGCCGAGAAGCTCGTGCGTGAAGCACGGCGCTGCCGGACGATGTGGAACAGCCTGCAGGAGCTCGGCGGTATCCACAACTCGCACGCCGAAGCCCTGCTGGCACGCGAGAAGGCCATCTGGGAAGCCAGCCGCGCGGTCAGCGTGCCGTCCGCCGCCGTGTCGCCCCTTGCACCGGCAGCCGCGCCGGCAGCGCAACCGGCCAGCGCCGCCCCGGTCGAGGAAGCCGAAAAATCGAGCGACGAGGCCTACATCGAGACGCCCCGCTGCGCCTCGTGCAACGAGTGCATCCAGATCAACGACAAGATGTTCGCTTATGACGGCAACAAACAGGCGTATATCGCCGACGTCAGCGCCGGCACTTTTGCGCAACTCGTCGATGCCGCCGAAAACTGCCAGGTCGCGATCATCCATCCGGGCAAGCCGCGCAATCCGGCCGAACCGGGTCTCGACGATCTGATCAAGCGAGCTGAAGCCTTCCAGTAAGCCCTGGCTCCGGGAATTCCCGGGCGTTCATAGCGCACACAGGCCGGCCTCGACAGCCGGCCTGTTTTTTTCCGGGGATCACGCCCGCAGCGTCGTCGATGCAAACGTATTAACGCCCGCGCGTCGCCGCCAGGTCGTTGACGAGGCGGGAGACCAGCCCCTCCGAGACCTTGTTCAATTCAGTGTCGATGTCGCTGTCCCAGGCGGAACAGGTGCAGCAGGACGCATATTTGTGGGCGCTGCGCTCCTCATAGGTCTTTCGCATGAGGACCTGTCCGCCGCTGGAGAGTGCCGCCTCGACCACCAGCCTCATTGCATAGACCGAATCGGAATCGGCGCCCGGCACTTTGGCGAGATTGGCCGCGACGGGACGAATATCCAGCACCGTATCGGCCGAATCGAGGCCCCACTCGACGCGCGGCATCCGTTCGGCAGCGGCGCGCCTCAGGATGCCATCCAGCACGGAAGAGACCGGACGCGAATAATCGCAAATCATCATCGGGAAGAGCGAGACCTTGTCGAGTTGCTCGCCAATCTTGAGCTGAATCGTCCGCGCCGTATCCGACGGCGGGCTGTCTGGACGACTCGTGCCGAGCACCCGGATGCGGGCCGTGGCCAGCACGGCAAAACGCCCATTCGGATAGTGCGCGAGATAGTCCTGAAAGACCTCGGCACGCTCGCTGTCGCGGATGCCATCCCAGATCTCCTGTTCGATTTCCGCATCGGTACGTACCCGGCTCGCCGGCACTTCGGCAACGCCGCTCCCACCAAAAAAGAAATCGCCGGTCAGCGAGGAGGACTCCCAGGGAATCTGGGCGTCTCCCGTGACGCGCGCCACATTGGCCCGAACGCGCTTGAACGCTTTCTCGACTTCGAGCCCGGGCATGCGGATCACCTTGAGCAGTTCCTGCGTATACAGCCCATTGCGGCCGCTCCCGTCGGACGCGACCTTGCCCGGCGAGGTCGCATAGGCGATCAGCGTCCCCTTCGGCGCGTCCATTTGCGCCAGTCCGCCACCGACCCCGCGAAAACGCCGCTCGAACGGATTGTTGCGACAGGCATCCAGGATGACGATATTCAGCGTGCTGGCATTGAGCTGGTCGAGCACGGCATCGACGTCGACCGTTTCCGTCCGGACCGCGGTCTCGCCGTCGATCTGCGCATCGATCGGAACCAGGTAGTTTTTGCCGCGGACCTGAATGCCGTGTCCGGCAAAATAGAAAACCGCCACACTATCCGCCGCCAGCCGGGAACCGAACTGCGTGATGGCGCGATTCATTTCCTTCTGTGTCACGTCGATCCGTTCGATCACGTCGAAACCCAATTGCCGGAATGCCTGTGCGACATCCCGCGCATCATTGGCCGGATTTTTCAGCGGCGCTCCCGGATACGCCGCGTTACCGATCACCAGCGCGACTTTCGCGCTCCCGGCCCGCGTCGGTGGAGCGTTGCGCCCACTCTCGGCAGCCGAGGCCGGAACACACACGAGCAGGCAGAGACCAAGGCAGAAAGCGAGGACGGAACGTCCCATGAGCTGACATCCGAATGAAGACATGGTCATTTTAGTCGCTGCCCTCTTCGGAGGAAACCGCGACGACGCGGCACCCGCGGCGCACCCCGGCCTCGATCGCTATCGGCGGCGACTCACCAGGGGAAACACAGCTGTCCGCCGATGCCCGCATCCGGGCCCTCGGTCATCGGCGCCAGGCCGCTCGCCCGCACGCCGAGCAGACGGATGCGCCGGTCGAGCGCGACGCGTTTCAGGCACTCCCCGGCGGCACGCCGGATACGCGGCCCGTCGCTGACCGAAAATGGCAAGGTGATATCCCGGGTCACCGACTGGAAATCGGCATAACGCAACTTGATGCCGACCGTCCGGCAACCATAGCCCATGCGCCCGAGATCCTCGGCCACCCGCACGCACAAGCCGGTGAAGATCTCCGTCAGCGCCTCGCGATCGTGGCGCGCATGCAGATCGCGTTCGAAGGTGCTCTCGCGACTGACCGACTTGGGCTCGGATTCCGTCACGACCGGTCTTGGATCGATGCCATTGGCCACCTGATGCATCCAGCGCCCGCTCGCCTCGCCGAAGTGGCTGACAAGGAAGGCCTCGGGCGCCGCCGCCAGCTGGCCGATGCTTTCGATGCCGAGCCGCGTCAGGCGCTCGGCCGACTTGGGGCCGACCCCGTTGATCTTGCGCGCCGGCAGCGGCCAGATGCGTTCGCGCCATCCATCGTCGCTCAACACGGTGACTCCCCCGGGCTTGTCGAGATCGGAAGCGATCTTCGCCAGCATCTTGTTCGGCGCGATGCCGATCGAGCAACTCAGCCCGGTCGCTGCGAACACGGCCGCGCGCAAACGATCGGCCAGCGCCCGCGATTCGCCGTCGACGTCGCCAAGATCGATGTAGATCTCGTCGATACCGCGGTCCTCGATGCGCGGCGCAATCTCGGCGACCGCCGCCTTGAAGCGACGCGAATTATTCCGGTAGGCCTCGAAATTGGCCGGCAGCAGCACCGCCTCCGGCGCCAGTTGCGCCGATTTCATCAGCCCCATGCCGGAAAACACGCCGAACGCGCGTGCCTCGTAGGTCGAGGTGGTAACGACGCCGCGCCCGACATAATCGGCAAGACGCGCAAACTGCCGCTCGCCGCCCGTTGTCGGGCACGCCGGCACGGCTCCGCGACCGCCGACAACGACCGCCCGGCCGCGTAGCTCGGGGTACGACAGCAACTCGACCGACGCAAAAAAGGCGTCCATGTCGAGATGCGCGATGCGGCGCGTGGTATTCATGTCGATTGCGGAAGCATTGCGGGCCTCCCGGCCCGACCGCGCCTGCCTATGCCATCCGCCGCCAGCGCAGCGCACCGGTCCGGCGGCGCCAGCAGGCGGGTTTCTCGAAGGCCGCCGGATCGAAACTTGGCCGCCCGTACAACTCCCGGGCAAACGCCAGCCGTTCGCGCTCTTCCTGGGTGATGCCGGCAATCCGCTCAAACCATGCCTGAATCGCATTCATGATGCTTCACTCCTCGTCAAAACGTGATTCAATACGCGGGTACGACACTGTAATTACCTCGCCGCCCCTACTACTGTATGAATATACAGTATGCCGGCAGCCTTGTCCACTTCCCTGTCTTCGCCCTCCGTCATGACGACATCGTCCCCTATCGCCCCCGCGCTGCTCGCGCTCGACTGGGGCACCTCGAGCCTGCGCGCTTTCCTCATGCAGGACAGCCGCATTCTAGATACGCGCCAGTCGGCGCACGGCATCCAGCACCTGCCGGCGCCCGGCGTCGCCGGCTACCGCCAGGCCTTCGCCGAACTCGTCGGCGACTGGATCGACCAGTGGCCGCAACTTCCCGTCGTTGCCAGCGGCATGGTCGGTAGCGCCCAGGGCTGGCGCGAAGCGCCGTATGTCCGTTGTCCTGCCGACATCGCCGATCTCGCCAGCCAGAGCGTCGGTGTTGACAGCGGTATGGGGCCGGAGATCCTGATCGCACCGGGCGTACTCTTCGACCAGGCCAACGCCCTCCCGGACGTCATGCGCGGCGAGGAAATCCAGATCGCCGGCGCGCTGCTCGCCAACCCCGGCTGGCGCCAACGCGCCTGCATGCTTTTGCCCGGGACCCATTCGAAGTGGGCGCAGATCGAGGACGGCAAGATCGTCCGCTTCACGTCCTATCTGACCGGAGAACTCTTTTCGGTACTCTGCCGGCATTCGATCCTCGGCCGCCTGATGCCGGATGCAGCAGTCCCGGCCGATGACCCGGAGGCCTTTGCGCTCGGACTCGACACGGCGGCACGCAGCGGCCCGGGAGATCTCTCGCATCAGATCTTCGGCACGCGCACGCTGGGACTGACCGGCCGACTGCCGCCGCCGGCGCTGGCCGACTACCTCTCCGGACTGCTGATCGGCCACGAACTGGTTTCCGGCCTGGCGACCGCGGCGAGCACGGGACCGCTGGTGATGATCGGCGCGCCGGCGCTTTGCCGACGTTATGCCGATGCGCTGGCGCGCCTGCAACGACCGGTCGATGCCATGCTCGACAACACCGCGCCGGCCGGCTTGTGGCACCTGGCCACAGCCGCCGGTCTGGTCCGAAGTTAAGAAAAGCCCCGTCCCGGCATACGCACGGACGGGTTCACGCCGGCCTCAGAGCGCGGCTTCGAGCACCTGCCGGCTCACCGTCGGCGTCACTTCGCGCGATTCGCCGAGCTTGACCATGCCATGCGCTTCGAGTTGGGCGACGATCGCCGGAATCGCGTCGGCGCCGATCCCGTAGGCCGACAGGCGCGTCGGCAGGCCGAGACTCTCGAAGAAGGCGCGCGTCCGGGCGATTGCCGCGTCGATGCGCTCGTCATCGCTCCCGGCCGTCACTCCCCACACGCGATCCGCATATTGCAGCAGCTTGTCGCGCTTGGCCTCGCGCCGCACCTGCATCATCGCCGGCAGGACGACGGCCAGCGTGCGCGCGTGATCGATGTCGAACTTGACGGTCAACTCGTGACCGATCATGTGCGTCGACCAGTCCTGCGCAACCCCGGCGCCGATCAGGCCGTTGAGCGCCAGCGTCGCCGTCCACATCAGGTTGGCGCGCGCCTGGTAATCGCTGCTCTTCACCGCCGCCGGCCCGTGCTCGATCAGCGTCAGCAACAGTCCCTCGGAAAAGCGATCCTGGACGTGCGCGCCGGCACAGGTGGTCAGGTACTGCTCCATGACGTGCACATAGGCATCGACGACGCCGTTGGCGAGCTGGCGCTCGGGTAGCGAATTGGTCCGCGTCGGATCGAGCAGCGAGAAGCGCGGGAATACCGCCGGACTCGAGAACGGCAGCTTGGCGCCCTCGGCCTTGATCGTGATGACGCCGCCATTGTTCATCTCGGAGCCGGTCGCCGGCAGCGTCAGCACGGTGCCGATCGGCAGCGCCTGCTCCACGTTGCGGCCAAACTTGGCGAGGATGTCGCGCGGATTGCCGTCGAAGCAGGCCGCCGCGGCAACGAACTTGGTGCCGTCGAGCACCGAACCGCCGCCGACGGCGAGCAGGAAATCGAGCTTCTCGACGGCGATGACGGCAACGGCGCGCATCAGCGTCTCGAAGGTCGGATTCGGCTCGATGCCGCCAAACTCGACGACATGGCGGGCGCCCAGCGCCGCCTTGACCTCGTCGAGCGTCCCGTTCTGGCGGACGCTGCCGCCGCCGAACAGCACCAGCACCCGCGCCTCGGCCGGGATCAGGCCATCCAGCTCGCCGGTACGGCCGGCGCCGAACACGATGCGCGTCGGATTGAAGAAATCGAAATTCTGCATGTTTCGCTCCTTGGTCTTCAGATCGGAAAATGAGGCTGAAACCTCGATTCTACGCATGCTCGGGTCATCATGCTGCACGACGCGCCGCCGCCGATCGCCCGCGCAAAAAAAATCGCCGGCGCGGCGTCATCCCGCATCCGGCGAAACTGCCAATGAAAGGGGGTCAGGCGCGCGCGGCGCGCAGCCGATACCAGGCTGCATACGCCCAGCAGGCGGCGCAGAAGCCGGTCGTTGCGTCGAGGAAGGCAAAAATCAGGATTGCGGTCGCCGGAATGGCGCCGACATCCGATCCCATCGCGGCGGTCACGACCATCGCGGTTCCGGCAATCGCGGCGATCTTGTCGGCGAACATCTTGGAGCCGGCATTCACTTTCTTGGTCTTGCCGAGGCGCGCGCTGATCCGCTCGAACAGCTTGTACGACGGGCAACGGTGCGGCGACACGAAGCCGCGGAGAAAACCGCCCAACGCCAGCACCAGCGCCACCCACGGATAGGGCGAAAACAGATACAGCGCGGCAACGATAAAACTCAGCGTGGCGACGCCGCGATAGGCATTCGAATCGACCGGGGCAATATCAAAACGCAGCATGGAACACTCCAGAAAATCAATACACCACAATATTACCGTATTCTAATATATTGTCAATAAGAAAGGAGCGCGGGCCAAACCCAACGCTCCTTCTTCGTTCCCTATCCCGCCGGGCGCATTGCCCGACGGCGGTCATGCGCGTCAGTCGGCCTCGGGACGGCGGGTCGGCGGCACGCCGCGCCGGGGCTCGCCGACATAAACCTGGCGAGGACGTCCGATCTTGTATTCGGGGTCCATCACCATTTCTTCCCACTGCACCATCCAGCCGACCGTCCGGGCCAGCGCGAAGATACAGGTGAACATCTCGGTCGGGATGCCGATCGCCTTCTGCACGATACCCGAGTAGAAATCGACGTTCGGATACAGTTTCTTCTCGACAAAGTAGTCGTCCTCGAGCGCGATCCGTTCGAGTTCCTTGGCCAGCTTGAAGAGCGGATCGTTTTCGAGGCCGAGTTCGCGCAGGACGTCGTCGCAGATCTTGCGCATGATCTTGGCGCGCGGGTCGAAGTTCTTGTAGACCCGGTGGCCGAAGCCCATGAGCTTGAACGAATCGTTCTTGTCCTTGGCGCGCTTGATGTACTCGGGCACGCGCGACACGTCGCCGATCTCGGCCAGCATCTTCAGGCAGGCCTCGTTGGCACCGCCGTGCGCCGGCCCCCACAGACAGCCGATACCGGCGGAAATACAGGCATACGGATTGGCGCCGGACGAGCCGGCCAGCCGCACCGTCGAGGTCGAGGCGTTCTGCTCGTGATCGGCATGCAGCGTGAAAATCGTGTCGAGCGCATGCACGATCACCGGATTCGGTACGTATTCCTCACAGGGCGTGCCGAACATCATATGCATGAAGTTGGCGGTATAGCCGAGGTCGTTGCGCGGATACATGAAGGGCTTGCCGCGCGAGTAGCGGTAGGCGAGCGCGACGATCGTCGGCATCTTGGCGACGATGCGGTTGAAGTTGACGTTGCGCGCCTTCGGATCCAGGAAGCCTTCCTCGGCTTCGTGATAGAACGCCGACAGGGCGCCGACGACACCGACCATGACCGCCATCGGGTGCGCGTCACGGCGGAAACCCTGATAGAACTTGGCCATCTGCTCGTGGATCATCGTATGCCGCTTGATGATCTTGACGAAATCGATCTTCTGTTCGGAGGTCGGCAGATCGCCATGCTTGAGCAGGTAGGCGACATCCAGGAAGTTGCAGTGTTCGGCGAGTTCCTCGATCGGATAGCCGCGATACAGAAGTTCGCCCTTGTCGCCGTCGATGAACGTGATCTTCGATTTGCACGACGCCGTCGATAGGAATCCGGCGTCATAGGTGAACAGACCGGTTTTGGCCGTCAAAGACCGCACATCGACACAGTCGTTGCCGTGTACCGGACTCATGATCGGAAATTCGACCGGCTCCTTGCCGTCGATCGTCAGCAACACCTTACGCCCTTCTGTCATCATTCGCTCCCAGTGAAAAACCTGTTATCCCTAGAAATTCGCCCATCACCTGCCGTCTCGACTCACTTGACCCGGACATCGCGCAGCATGACCAGCATCGCCGCCAGCGCCGGATCGTCGCAGTTCTTGCGCCCGGAGACGAGCGGCCACAAATCGATGTCCTCCATCTCGGCGAGCCGGGTGAATGCCTCTGCCTGTTCGGGCGACAGTTCGTGAAACCGCCGCTCGAGAAAGCCGCCAAGCACAACATCCATTTCCCGCATCGAACGCTGGTTGCAGATCCAGCGCAACCGGTTGTAGGCCGTTTCATCCGTCGTCAAAGCCGTCTCCTTGCTGAGTATTCCGGCATCCGCAGACGCCAGTTTCGACTCGGACCGATTGTGAAAGTTCAAGCCCGAGCCCAAAGGGGTGTGTTGCCGGGGGTCGACATTACCAGAACGTTCCGAAAAACGAGTCAACGGTTCTCCACAATTTATCCGCCGGGCGCCTGACAAGGCGCGCCGGCATTAAACCCGCAAGACCTGTCATTTTTGACGGAACCCTGCCGATTTTCGACGGCATGAGGTTAGAATAGCGCGCAAACAAATTTAAATTGATCGAATCGAATTGTCTTGTTTTTTCAATGTGAGAGGAGTCGTAAGATGTCAAAAGCACCTGTACGTGTTGCTGTCACCGGCGCCGCCGGCCAAATCGGTTACGCGCTGCTGTTCCGCATTGCCTCGGGCGAAATGCTCGGCAAAGACCAGCCGGTCATTCTTCAGCTGCTCGATCTGCCGCAAGCCCAGAAGGCCTGCCAGGGCGTCATCATGGAACTCGACGACTGCGCCTTCCCGCTGCTCGCCGGCGTATTCGCCACCGATAACCCCGACGTCGCCTTCAAGGACGCCGACATCTGCATGCTCGTCGGTGCGCGTCCGCGCGGCCCGGGCATGGAACGTGCCGAACTGCTCTCGGCCAACGGCGCCATCTTCACCGTGCAAGGCAAGTCGATCGCTGAAAACGCCAAGGAAGACGTCAAGGTGCTGGTCGTCGGCAACCCGGCCAACACCAACGCCTACATTGCCCGCAAGTCGGCGATGAAGGTCGGCCGCACCAACCCGGCCAACTACCACGGCATGCTGCGCCTCGACCACAACCGTGCCCTGTCGATGGCTGCCGCCAAGATCGGCCGTCCGGTCTCCAGCCTGCGCAAGATGGCCGTCTGGGGCAACCACAGCCCGACGATGTACACCGACTATCGCAACGCCACGTCGAACGGCGACAGCGTCAAGGCGCTGATCAACGACGCCGCCTGGAACAACGACGTCTTCCTGCCGACTGTCGCCAAGCGCGGCGCCGCGATCATCGAAGCGCGCGGCCTGTCCTCGGCAGCCTCTGCCGCCAACGCGGCGATCTGCCACGTGCGCGACTGGGTGCTCGGCACGGAAGACTGGGTCACGATGGGCGTTCCCAGCGACGGTTCCTACGGCGTTCCTGAAGGCATCATCTTCGGCTTCCCGTGCGAGTGCAAGAACGGCTCGTACAAGATCATCCAGGGTCTTGAAATCGATGCCTACTCGCAAGAGAAGATCGCCAAGACGCTGAAGGAACTTCAGGAAGAAGCCGACGCCGTCAAGTCGATGCTCTGATCGACCGGCTCACGCGCAAAAGCCGCAGGTCCGCCTGCGGCTTTTTTTGTCCACGCTGTGCGCGAGCCGGCACAGACTGTTACCAAGCATTGCACAACCACACTTGAAGCCGACGGGCAGCCTCCCTATCTTGCCTGTCAGGAATCGCCCGTCGGGCGCGTCCACCCAACATCAGGAGGATCCGATGAAAAGATTCATGCTTGCCCTGCTGCTGCTCGCCACCGTCAGCCTGGGCCTGCCGGCATTCGCTGCCGAACCGACGCTGCACGAGGTCTATCAGACGGCCAACAACGGGCGCGTCGACGACGCCCGCGCCATGATGCGCGAGGTGCTTGCCGCTCACCCCAACAGCGGCAAGGCCCACTACGTCAATGCCGAACTGCTGGCCCGCCAGGGCGAACTGAAGCAGGCCGCGGATGAACTCGCGACCGCCGAAAAACTCGCGCCGGGCTTGCCTTTCGCCAGCCCCGAGTCGGTCTCCGGACTGAAAAATGCCGTGCACCGTACGCCCACCGCCCACGCCGCCTCACCGCTGGCCGGCGCTCCGTCGGCGGCGGCGGGAATCCCCTGGGGTCTGCTCGCCGGCGGCCTTGGTCTCGTCGCCTTCATCGCCTGGGCGGCACGCTTCATGACCCGCCGTAACGCGACCGCACCGAACGACTACGGCGCCAGCGCCCGCACCGGCACCGTCTACCCCGCCCCGACGCCGGCCCCCTATGGCACCGCGGGCACCCCCGCCTACGGCAACGCCGCGCCGGCCGCCAGCGCGCCCGGGTTCGGATCGCAGATGCTCGGCGGCCTCGCCACCGGCGTCGCCGTCGGTGCCGGCGTTGCCGCCGGCGAAGCGCTGATGCATCGCGTACTCGACGGTCACCGGAATTCGTCCTCCGGCTTCTCCGACCTCGGCCCGAGCGGATTCGGCGACGATCGCGTCAACACAGACTCCAGCGCCTTCGACATGGGCGGCGATGATTTTGGCATCAGCGACACCGCCTCCTGGGACGACGGCGGCAGCAGCGGCGACAGCGACTGGAATTAGCCTTGTTTTTCGGAAAGCCGCAGCCCCGCTGCGGCTTTTTTTCGGCCATACTTGATCAATTAAAAAACACCCCAAGACTTATTTCGTATTACGGAGACCTGCCATGCGCCATCCCAGCACCGTCCTTTTCCCCGGCGAAAAGCCCTTCCCGATCCTGCCCGCCGTCGATCATTACGCCGGCTCGGAAAAGCTGATGAAAAAGGCGCTGCAGTTGCAGAATGAACTCGGCCCGGTCTTCGACATCACCTGCGATTGCGAGGACGGCGCCCGCGCCGGTGCCGAACGCGAACACGCCGAGATGTGCGCCGGCATCATCATGAGTACCGACAACCGCTTCGGGCGCGTCGCCGCACGCATTCACGATTTCACGCATGATCACTGGCGCGAAGACCTCGACATCCTGATCCCGGCCGCCGGCAGCCGACTGCCCTTCGTCACCGTGCCGAAACCGCGCGGCGTCGAGGACATCCGCACGCAGATCGCCTACCTGCGCGACGTCGAGAAGAAAGCCGGTCTGCAGCGCGAAATCCCGGTGCATGTACTCATCGAGACCTTCGGCGCGCTCCATGACGTCTGGGAGATCGCCGCACTGCCTGGCGTCGAATCGCTCGACTTCGGCCTGATGGACTTCGTTTCCGGCCACCACGGCGCCATTCCCGGCTCGGCGATGAAGAGCCCCGGTCAGTTCGAACACCCGCTCGTCACCCGCGCCAAGTGCGAAATCAGCACGGCGGCATTGGCCAACGGCGTCGTACCGACCCACAACGTCACCACCGAACTCAAGGATCTCGACGTCATCCGCCACGACGCCCGCCGCGCGCGCAACGAATTCGGCTTCCTGCGCATGTGGAGCATCCACCCGAACCAGATCATGCCGATCGTCGAGGCGATGCGCCCGGACTTCTCCGAGGTCGAATTGGGGACGGCGATCCTGCTCAAGGCACAGGACAGCGACTGGGGCCCGATCTCGCACGAAGGCCTGCTGCACGACCGCGCCTCGTACCGCTATTACTGGGAACTGCTCGCTCGCGCCGATGCGACCGGCATGACCCTGCCGGCCGAAGCGAAACAGCGTTTCTTCGCCTAGATGCCGCTCGCCGAACTGACCGAGGCCCTGCGCCGGTTCCGCGACGAGCGGAACTGGGCGCAGTTCCACACGCTGCGCAACCTGATCGTCTCGCTCAACCTCGAAGCGTCTGAAATGCTGGAACTGACGCAGTGGAAGAACGATGCCGAAATGCTCGCCCTGCTCGACGAACCGGCGCGGCGCGAAGCGCTCGCCGACGAATGCGCCGACGTGCTGCTTTACCTGCTGCTGATCGCCGATACCGCCGGCATCGATCTCGCCACGGCGGCACGCGAAAAACTCGGGAAGAACGCGGAAAAATACCCGGTCGACAAAGCCTGGGGGAGCAGCCGCAAATATACCGAACTCAGCGATCCGGACACACCTAACCGCGCCTGATCAGCCCCGCAAAACGCTCACTTGCCGGCGTCTTCCGAGCGCTCGAGCACATAGCCGGCACCTGCGTCGGTGCCAAGCACCGAGACGAGATAAGGCATCACCTCGGCCAGCGTCTCGTGCAGCGTCCACGGCGGATTGATGACGAACATGCCGCTGCCGTGCATGCCAAAGCCATCCTTGGCCGGCGTGCGCACGCGCAGCGCGACGTGCAGCCACTTGTCCGAGACGCGCTTCAGGCGCGCCGGCAATTCATGCGACTCAATGCGTGTCAGTTGCGGATACCACAGCGCATAGACGCCACCGGAAAAACGTTCGAGCGCATCCTTGAGCGCACGGATGACGCGATCATAATCCTGCTTTTCCTCGTAGGACGGATCGATCAGGACCAGCCCGCGCCGCGTCGGTGGCGGCAGCACGGCCTTGAGCCCGGCAAAACCGTCGGCGGGCGCGACGATCACCTGTTTTCCCGCCGACTCGAAATTGCCGGCGAGCAGGCGCGCGTCCTTGCTATGCAGTTCGAACAGGCGCAGGCGATCCTGTTCTCGCAACGTCCATAAGGCGAAGAACGGCGAGCCGGGATACGCCTTGAGCCCGCCGGTCGGATTCATCCTCCGCACGAAAGCCAGGTACTCGGCAAGCGCCGGCGGCAGATCCTTGCGTTCCCAAAGCCGGGCGACACCGTCGCGATATTCCTGCAATTTCCCGGCCTGGGCCGAATCGAGTGCATAAGCGCCAGCGCCGGCGTGGGTGTCGACCACCCAGAACGGTTTTTCCTTCTGACCGAGGTACTGCGTCAACTGGACGAGAACGAGATGCTTGAGCACATCGGCATGATTGCCGGCATGGAAGGCGTGGCGATAGCTGAGCATGGACGAAGGACCGGAAGAGATGAAGGGCGGCGACGCCGGAAATGAAAGGCGCCAGGCAACGGCCGCAACCGCCCACCTGGCGCCGTGTCACATACGATCAGGCTGGCACGACAATCTTGTTGTCGGTGCTGAACTGATAGTCCTTGAAGATATGTTCGGCCGAAGGCAGCAGGTAGGTACCATCTTCGAGCTGGCGCGTGGTGTCCTTGAGGCGATAGGTGTAATGCCCGCAGGTCCACAGATCAAAATTGCGCATCTGCGTGCACAGACAGGTCTTGTCGGTGACGGTCACGCGCGCGACACCGGGATTGGCCGCTGCCTCGCGGTTGTAGGCATCGATGTAGGCACAGCGGCCGTTGCCGTCGAGCAGATAGCCGTAGGCCTCGCAGTTGGGACGCAAGCCACTGCCGATCGCCGGGCTGCTCTTGAGCATGCGCATCGGATAACCGGTCGGCGAAATCTGGTTGACCTCGATGTCACCCTCGTTGGCGCGGAAGTATTCCTGCTTGACGTCCTCGGGCAGCCCGCATTCCTTCGAGATCGTGAAGCGCGTCGCCACCTGCACGGCCGAGGCGCCGTTCTGGAGGAAATTGACCGCATCGCTGCCGGTGAAAATGCCGCCGGCCGGGATCAGCGGGATATTGATCTTCTGGGCCGTCATCCACGCCTTGATCTCGGCAACGATCGTCGCCAGGTCGTATTTCGCCCAATCCATGCCGAAGCCGAGGTGGCCGCCGGCGAGCGGTCCTTCGACGACGACGTAGTCAGGCAGACGGTTGCAGCTTGCCGTCTTGCGCAGGAAAAGTTGCAGCGCGCGCAGCGACGAAACGATAACGCCAAGGAAGGCATGACGAAAACGCGGGTGATCCTCGATCAGCTGGAAGGAGCCGAGATGCAGGCCGGCCGCCAGCGTGATGCCGTCGATGCCGGCGTCGAGCGCGGCGCGCAGGCGCACACGCAGGGTTTCCTTCGGCGCGTTCATCGTCAGCTTTTCCATGCAGTTGACGAAGATCATCCCGGCACCGCGCTTGGCTTCCATCGCCTTGCTGACATGCAGCTTGGTCGCCTCGGTCAGGTAACCGAGGTCGAACTTGACCTCCGACTTGTCCATACTGGCCGCTTGTGCCTTGTACTTCAAGATCTTGTCACGCACATACTTGGTGTTGAAACGGCGGTCGGTCACCGTCTTGATCATCGCGTCAGAAAGATGGCCGATGCCGCCAAGCCGCGCCGCTTCAAGTGCAAGCGAAGCCGTCGAGATATCGACGCCCATCCCACCTATGACAATGGGAACCAGCTCCTGCTTGCCGAACATCAACCGAAAATCATCAACACGCATTATTCATATCCTCAAAAACCATAACCCCCGCCCAACGCGATTGCGTCAGCGGGGCCGCCAGGGGCGATATTATCGCTCATTCGCGAACCCGCCGGAAAAATATCGCTTTCGACAACGGCAAACCACAATCCGTTCGCAATAATCGGAACGCATTGATCCGTCAATCAAAATCCGGCTGCCGGCACGGCGCCGACCGCCGTTCGGCGACGCTGGCGACCCCATGCCGACGGCGTGTATCATCGTCGAAGTCAGCGCACGCTTCCCGGAGAAACCACCATGCCCGACTGCACCGACCACGACACCGCGCCAACCCGTACAAGCGGCGACGAAGCCACGCTTGGCATACCGCGCCAGCAGGCCTTCAACGCGATCGCGTTCGAACGGGCGGTCGGCGACCTGCTCGCCGCCTGCGGCATCGCCCCCGATGCCGAACACATGGGCCGGACCGCCGTGCGCGTCAGGGAGCTCTGGCAGAAGCGCCTGCTCGGCGGCTACGACCTCGATCCGGCGCAGGCACTCGGCGACGGCTTCGAAGACCCGCGGCGCGACATGGTCGTCGTACGCGGCATCGCCATCCACGGCGTCTGCCCGCACCACCTCGTGCCGTTCCGCGGCGTCGCCCATGTCGCCTACCTGCCCGGCGGACGCCTGCACGGCTTCGGCCGTATCGCCCGCATGGTCGACGCGATCGGACACCGCTTCACCTACCAGGAATGGCTGACGCGCGACATCGCCGACGCGCTGATGCGGCACGGCAAGGCGCGCGGCGCCGCCTGCCTGATCGAGGCGGAACAGCTCTGCCTGCTGCTGGGCGAAGACCGCCGCGGCGACGAGCGCGTCGTGACGCAGGCCTTTGCCGGCGAATTCGAGAGCGATCCGCAATGGCGCAACGAATTCCTGCGCGCCTGCGGCTGATCAGCCGCTCAGGGTCAGGACCAGCGGCGTCGTCAGCGCTGCCATCACCGTCGACAGGACGAGGCTGCTCGCCACCGGCCCTTCCAGGGCCTTGAACTGTTTGGCAACGAGATAGACATTGACGCCGAGGGCGATCGAGCCGAGCAGCACGACCACCCGCGTTTCCATCGGCGGCAGGCCGAGCAGGCGGGCAAGCGCCCAGACCACCAGCGGTTGCACGATGAGCTTCATGAATGTGATTGCGCCGCTGAGTTTCCAGCCGCCGCGCACGCCATACTGCACGAGCCCCATACCGAGGGCGATCAGCGACAGCGGTGTGGCGATCTGGGCGATCATGCCGAGCGGAATATCGACGACCTCGGGCAATTCAATGCCGGTCAGACCGATGCCGGTGCCGAAAATGATCGCCAGGATCAGCGGATTGGTCAGCACGCTGCGCGCGGTCCGCGCAAAGCCATGGACCGACAGGCTGCCGTGGCGCGCCCATTCGACCGAAACGGTGACCATCGTCCACATCGTCAGCGAATTGAAGACCAGCACCATCGCCACCGACGGCACGGCGGCGTCGCCGAGCACGATCTTGGCCAAAGGCAAGCCAAGCATCAGGTTGTTGGAGAAGACGCCGCCGAGCGCGAACACCGACTGCGACACGCCGTCGAGGCCGAACAGTTTCCAGCCGACCAAGCGGCCGATGCCAAAAACGATGACGCAACTGCCGAAGAAGGCGATCAGCAGACGCGCATCGACCGGCGGCAGTTTCGACAAGCCGCACATCAGGCGGAACATCATCGCTGGCAGGGCGACGACGAAGACGAAGGAAGTCAGGCTTTCCGCCACCTCGGCGCGCCAACGCGTCAGGCGCATGACGACGTAACCGACGAGAACGAGGGCAAACAACGGCGCGGCCAAAGCCACGTGGTGCAACAGCATATTCATTGAAATAACCGGAGAATCGCGGCGGAGCAAGGCAAGAACGGACAACCCCGCGCTCGGGAAAATCGTAGTGTATCAGCCAAATCTCCGCTGTCCGTCATGAAATCCCGGCAAAATCGCGCGACAATACGCGTTTTTCAAGCCCCCGCACTTGCCATGTCCGTCGCCCCGCTCTCCGCCGACTCGTCCGGCTTCACCCTGATCCACGCCGACCGCGCGCTGCTCGTCGTGGCCAAGCCGCACCGCGTCCTCTCCGTGCCGGGACGGGGTGAAGACAAGCAGGACTGCCTGATCCGGCGGGTCCAGGCGGAATTCCCGGACGCCTTGATCGTCCATCGACTCGACTACGACACCTCGGGCCTGCTCGTCCTCGCGCGCGGCGCCGACATGCACCGTCGGCTCAGTATCCTTTTCCAGGAACGCCTGGTCGACAAGCGCTATATCGCCGTCGTTTCCGGGCGACCGGCCGAAGACGCCGGCATCGTCGACCTGCCGCTCATCGTCGACTGGCCGAATCGTCCGCTGCACATCGTCGACCCGGTGAACGGCAAACCCTCGCTCACCCGCTATCGCCTCCTCGCCTATGACGCCGAGACCGACAGCAGCCGCGTCGAACTGATTCCGGAAACCGGCCGCACCCACCAGTTGCGCGTTCATATGCAGGCGCTCGGCCACGCGATCCTGGGCGACCCCCTCTATGCCGACGCGGTCGGCCGGGCCAAGGCCGACCGTCTGCTGCTGCATGCCGAATCGCTCGCCTTCGCCCATCCGCGGACGAACAAGCCGCTTGTCTTCCACTTCCCGCCCGCCTTCTGACCCCGGCATTCCGCAAAAAGACCATCGTCTTGCGACATACGGACAATCGCTTTTCCAGGAATTTGTTCGCTTTTCCTGGCAACCTGGATTTTTTGCACTATAGTCTCCATAGCATCGTCAATAGTACATAAAAGCCGCCGACGCAAAGACGATCAGCGGCAATAAGACAAAAGAATGCGAACTGGGGGGGGCTCCATGGTCGATACGCTCGATTTATGCGAGAAAGCGACGGTATTGGCGGTCGATGACACCGCTGACAATCTGGCGCTGATCGCCGGACTGCTCAAGGCAGATTACCGCGTCAAAATCGCCAACAGCGGCGAGAAGGCGCTGAAAATCATCCACGGCGACGCACCGCCGGATCTCATACTGCTCGACATCGTCATGCCTGGCATGAGCGGCCATGATGTCTGCAAGACATTGAAGGCCGACCCGGCGACGCGTGACATACCGGTCATATTCCTGACGGCAATGAGCGCCGCCGAGGATGAAAGGCACGGCCTCGATCTCGGCGCAATCGACTACATCACCAAACCGATAAGCCCGCCGATTCTCGAGGCTCGGGTCAAGACCCACCTGCACATCAAGGCAACCGCCGATTTCCTGCGCGACAAGAGCGCCTTCCTCGAAAACGAGGTCGCCAAACGCACGCGAGAAGTTTCCGCCATTCAGGACGTCACCATCCTGGCCATGGCGTCGCTGGCTGAAACGCGCGACAACGACACCGGCAACCACATCCGCCGTACCCAGTTCTACGTCAAGGCACTGGCTGAACATCTCCGGGACCACCCTCGCTTCCGTGCCGCGTTGACGCCGCCGGTCATCAACATGCTGTTCAAATCAGCGCCGCTCCACGACATCGGCAAGGTCGGCATTCCGGACCGAATCCTGCTCAAGCCGGGACGTTTCGAACCCGAAGAGTTCGAAATCATGAAAACGCACACGACACTGGGCAAGGATGCGATCGAGCATGCCGAAAAGCGTCTCGGCATGGAGGTCGAATTCCTCACCTATGCAAAGGACATTGCCTATTATCATCAGGAAAAATGGGATGGCAGCGGCTATCCGACGGGGGCCGCCGGCGACGCCATCCCGACCAGCGCGCGCCTGATGGCCGTCGCCGACGTCTATGATGCGCTGATCAGCCGTCGCATCTACAAGGATGGCATGCCACATGCACAAGCTGTCGGCATCATTCTCGAAGGTCGCGGAACGCATTTCGACCCCGACATGGTCGATGCCTTCGCTGTATTGACTGACGAATTCAAGACCATTGCGGAGAGGTTTGCCGACAGTGCCGACGACCTGAGCAGAAAGGCCGAGCAGCTCAAACATCTCGCGGATCAACCGGCCTAGGACGAGGATCGTATGGAACGGATCGATCATTTCGTCACATGGCGACCGGGTTTGACCTGGTCCTGTGCCGTCGCCAGTATCATCATGGCCACCGGCCTGGCGGCGTTGATTGGACGCGATTATTGGCAGAACAACCGCTTGTCGCAACTCGAGACCAGCGTCGAACGCGTGGGCAACACCATCATGTCACAGACGATCTCCGGCACGCTGATGGGCGCGATCTCGCTGACCGGGTTGACCAATGACGAAATCAAGTCGGACGGCATGAGCCGTACGATGCCAAACACGCCGAAGATCAACCGACTGTTCGAGACGATTTGCGCTGCATTCGATGCCGAAGGTGTCTTCGTCGGCGATGCCGACGCCATCATCCGTGCTTCATGGAACAGGAACGATGCCCCAGTAACCGGAGTAAATTTCACATATCGCCCCTATTTCCACGTAGCAATGCAAGGCACAGAAAATGTCTATGCGGCGGTGGGCACCACGATGAACCAACGGACACTCTATTTCGCTGCCCCCGTATTTGCCCAACCGACAAAAACCACCCCGCCTATCGGCGTCATCATCGCTCGCACCTCGCTCAACCGAATTGACCGGATTCTCGCCGGCATTCCGCATATTGCGGTCCTGATTTCCCCACAAGGCGTCATCTTCGCGGCAAATCGGCAGGGATGGTTCGGGCAGATCATCGGCACGCTATCGCCAGAACGGCTCAAAGCAATCCGCAATTTCAAGCAATTCGGCAAGTTGTTCGAAATCAGCGAACCCACACCGCTGATGCTTCCAACGACGCATGGCATCCATTCCTTCGAGGGAAAGGAGTATGCCGTCGCCAGCACTCCGATTCACTGGAACGACCCTCTCGGTGACTGGTCCCTGGTTTTCATGGAATCCCTGGAAGAAACGGTCTCCAAGCAGAGCATCCTGACGGCGGCGCTGCTGTCAGGGGCCATCACCGCAACCATCGCCCTATTACTCATCACGCTCCTGCGCAGTCACTATCGCCAACGCGAGGCAAGCGAAAAAATCCGCAACTACGCGCAGATTCAGGAAGCCCATGCCCGGCAGAAAGAGGTGATCGCAACGCTCTCGCTGCAGTTGCAACAGAGCGACAACACCGAGGCGCTCGCCCGAACATTCCTAAGCGGAGCGCACACACTGCTCGGCATATTGCAAGGAGTTCTGTACGCCAAGGATGCAGGCGGAAAACTGCAACTGGTCGCGAGCTATGCCTGCGAAACGCAACCGCCGGCGCGTCTCGACATCGGCGAGGGACTCGTCGGCCAGTGCGCGCTGCAACAATCACGCATCATGCTCGAGGCCACTGACGACGTGCACTGGCAGATCCATTCTGGACTTGGCGAAGCGCCACCGTCCTGCGTTGTCATCTGCCCCATAGAACTGAACAAAAACCTCGTCGGCGTCCTCGAAATGGCCTTGCCCGAACGCCCGAGCGATGATCAGGAAATATGCATCGAGACCATGCTGCCAATGCTCGCGATGAATCTTGAAATCAAGATTCGTCACGAGGCCGCTTACGTCTCGAAGCAAAATGAACCGCACCTCACGGAAGATTCCGCATGAACACGGACATCCTCTCCGCATTCAATCGCAGTTCGCTGGCGGCGAAACTGCTGTTCGGCTTCGGCATCGTACTCGTCATCACGCTGCTGATCGGGTTCCAGCACCATTACCATCTTGATGACATTAGGGAGACGAACCAGCGCATCCACGACCGTGATTATGAGGCCATTACTCATCTCAATGAAGCGATCGTCGCGCTCACCGACATCGAACGCAAACTACGACGGATGCTATCGCCTCACCCGAACGCCCTGCGCGAATCATTACGAAAAAGCGTGCTTGAAGCCGAAACTGTTTTCATCAATGAAATCCAGAATGCCAAGCGAACAGTCTCCACCGAAATGATCGAAAAGCAGATTTCCGACTTCGAAAGACACTTCGACGCCTATCGGAACGAAATCGCCATGGCGCTCCTGCTCGTTGAGAGAAGCAGCGAAAGGCCACAGGAAGCGACGGACTACGCCAATCGCCGGGAATTCCTGGACTCTGCCCGAAGAGCAGAGGCGAGCGTGCGAGCGCTTCGCGCGCTGCAGGAAGACGAGTCGCGCACGAGCATGGATGCCATCGCTCAACGTCTGGAGCAGAACCGTCGAGTCATGCTGGCGCTGCTCGCCGCCAATCTCGCCGTATTCGGATTACTCGGTTTTCTTTTCACAAGAGCCATTCGCGGCCCGTTCGAGAACATCGGCAGTGCCGTCCGGCTTCTGGCCGACGGAAAGCTTGACGAGACAATTCCTCACACGGATTTCGACAATGAAATCGGTGAACTCGCGCGTTCGATCGTCATCCTGCAACAAGGCGCGCGTGAAATGGAAACACAGCGCTGGATCAAGAGCCATCAGGCGACCCTGTCGGCCGAGTTGCAAGCCGCAACGAGCTTCACCGATCTGTCGCAAAAATTCCTCTCCACGCTCGCACCACTGATCCATCTCGGCCAAGGCGTCTTCTACGTCTTCGAAGAAGAACAGAAGCTTCTGAGAATGCTCGGCAGTTACGCCTATCGGCAACGCAAGAATTTCGACCAGTATTTCCGGCTCGGGCAAGGACTGATCGGACAATGCGCGATGGAGCGCACACCGATTATCCTGACGCAACCGCCCGCAGACTACGTGTGCATCGGTTCCTCGCTCGGAGAGGCAAGGCCACGGCGCATTGCCGTGCTTCCCGTGGTTCGCAACGAGCGCCTTCTCGCCGTCATTGAACTGGCCACCTTAGGCACCTTTGGCGATCGCGAGCAAGCCTTGCTCGAAAGCATCATGCCGATACTTGCGATGAGCGTGGAAATATTCGAGAGAAACACCCACACGCAACAATTGCTCGCCGAAACGCGCCGCCAGGCCGAGGACATGAAGCGGCAGGCGGCCTTGCTTGAAGAGCAGACGATAGAGCTTGAGGCACAGCAGGACGCCATCCGCGCCACCGAAGCATGGTACCGCGGCATCGTCGAATCGGCGCCGGACGGCATGCTGGTCGCCGACGCCGACGGGCGAATCACGCTCGTCAATACCGAACTGGAAGCGATGTTCGCTTATGCAAAAGGCGAACTGATCGGCCGCGCAATCGAAACGATCGTTCCGGATATCGGTGCAATTCCACGATCTGCCTGGCATGCTGCCAGCAGCGACACGAAAACCCATCGCAACGGAGGCGAGCATTCATGGAATACGCATGGCATTCAACGAAGCGGCCTAGTTTTTCCGATAGAGCTCGGCATATCGCAACTTCCCTATGCCGATAGCAAGTGCTTGTCATACTGCGCATCGATACGCGACATCAGCGAGCGCAAGGCGGCTGAAGCGAAACTGGCGGCACTCGAGGAGCGCAGCCGCCTGATCCTGAGCTCGGTCGACAACGGCATCGTCGGCCTCGACACCTCTGGAAGCATCACCTTTGCAAACCCGGCGGCTTCAAGCATGCTGGGCTATTCCGAAGAAGAATTCACCGCCGCCGACCTGCACTCGCTTGTGCACCACTCCCGTGCAGACGGAAGCCCTTTCCCGGCTGCCGAGTGCTCGATGTACCACACCTTGATCGATGGACGGTCCAGGACCATCGATGACGAGGTGCTCTGGTGCAAGGATGGGACCGCGCTTCCCGTCGAATACTCGACGACGCCGATTCGCAAGGACGATCAGCTGATCGGCACGGTCATCGCGTATCGGGACATTACCGAGAGAAAGCGGGCCGAAGACGCGATGCGCGAGGCAAAGCGCATCGCCGAAGACGCGACCAAGGCCAAGAGCGACTTCCTCGCCAACATGAGCCATGAGATCCGCACACCGATGAATGCGATCATCGGCATGTCGCAACTGGCGCTGCAAACGGGACTCGACAAGCGCCAACGCAACTATATCGACAAGGTGCATCGCGCCGGCAAAAACCTGCTCGGCATCGTCAACGACATCCTCGATTTCTCCAAGATCGAAGCCGGGCGCTTGAGCATGGAGAGTATCAGTTTCCACCTTGAGGACGTCCTCGACAATCTCGCCAATCTGCTCGGTATCAAGGCGGTCGACAAAGGCATCGAACTATTGTTCGACATCGCGCCGGATGTTCCGTCCCTGCTCATCGGCGACCCCTTGCGCCTCGGACAGATACTGATCAATCTCGGTAATAACGCCGTCAAATTCACCGAAACCGGCGAAATCGTCATCGCTATCCGGTGCCATGAAATCACCGCGGAAAGCATCGATCTGCATTTTTCTGTTCATGACACAGGCATTGGAATGACAACGAAACAGTGCGCCAGAATATTCCAATCATTCAGCCAGGCGGACAGTTCGACGACACGCAAGTACGGGGGCACGGGACTCGGGCTCGCCATTTCCAAGAATCTCGTCGAACTCATGCATGGAAGCATTTGGGCCGATAGCGCCCCCGGCAAAGGGGCGACCTTCCATTTCCTCGCCAAATTCGGATTACAGTCGGAAACGTCGCCCCGGCGCATGCTTTGCGCCGAAGAGTTTTCCGGATTGCGCGCGCTCATCGTCGACGACAACGCGAGTGCCTGCGAAATCCTGACCAACCTTGCGCAGCGGTTCTCGCTGGATACAGATACCGCTCTCGACGGCCAGCAAGCGCTCGAAAAAATCATCGAGGCCGACGCAGCGAATCAGGCTTTCGATCTGATCCTTCTCGACTGGAAAATGCCATTCATGGATGGCATCGAAGTCCAGCAGGAGCTTCTCAAGCTGCCGCTTTCGCGCCGGCCGGCCGTCGTCATGATCACCGCACACGGACGGGAAGAGGCTCTGGACTCGATCGAAGGCGGCGGCGTCCGGCCCCAGGCCATCCTGACCAAGCCGGTCGCACCGTCGGCCCTGCTCGAGGCGATCGGCGCCGCGCTCGGCCGGGACTCGCTGGTCGAGACGCGCGCGCACCAAAAGGAAGGCTGCAATCACCAGACGATCGCTCGACTGGGTGGCGCGAGGCTGCTCCTCGTCGAAGACAACGAAATGAACCAGGAATTGGCGACCGAACTTCTCAACCAGGTGGGTATTGAGGTCGTCGTCGCCGGGAACGGTCAGGCCGCACTCGACCAGCTTGCCGTCGACGCCGCGTTCGACGGCATTCTGATGGATTGCCAGATGCCGGTCATGGATGGCTACACCGCGACACGGGAAATCCGCAAGGATCCGCGCCATGCCGACATGCCGATCATCGCGATGACGGCAAACGCCATGACAGGCGACCGGGAAAAAGTCCTCGCAGCCGGCATGAACGACCACATCGCCAAACCGATCAACACCCATGACATGTTCACCACGATAGCAAAATGGATAACGCCCAATAATGCGAACGCCTCGTCGACGCTACCCGAACATGACACCGAGACGACGCCTGCCCCGTGTCATTTTGAATTGATCGGCATCGACGTGGGCGCGGGAATGGCAACGACGCTGAACAACGAAGCGCTTTACCTGCGCCTGCTGAGGAAATTCCATGACGGCCAGATGGCGTTCGGGGACAATTTCCGCGCTGCACTCACCAGTGACGATGCGACCGAGCCGGCACGACTCGCCCACACGCTCAAGGGAACCGCCGGCAACATCGGCGCACATGAGGTACAGGAAGCGGCGGCCGCGCTCGAAACGGCGTGCCGGGAAAATCCCGAGCCGAGCCGCATCGAGTCGGCGCTGGACAGGGTCGAGGCCCTGCTCACGCCGGTCACTCAGGACATCGGACGACTCCTCGCCGAATACGAGCCGGAGGCATCGCCCGCGAGCGAAGGCGCCGACGACGACAGCGACATCGAAGCCGATCTCGCCAAACTTCGCGAACTGCTGAAGGAAAGCGATGCGGCGGCCGGCGACCTGCTCGACCGCATCATTATCCGCTTACCGGAAAGTTCACGGCCAGCCGGATTCCTCGTCGTCCAGAAACATCTCGACAATTACGATTTTGATGCGGCACTCGAAGCACTGGACAAGGCAATATGATGAACATCATGATGCATAGCGACTTTTCGGAGATTCAGACAATGGAACAGAAACTCGACGGGCAAGTTTTCTGGCAACCTGAATTTGCTACCGGTATTCAGGTCATCGACGATCAACACCGCGTTTTGATCGCCATGCTTAACGAAGCCAACATGAAGATCAATGATCACAGCCCGTCATCGGAGCTCGATCTGATCGTGCAGGGGCTGCTCAACTACGCCGGCTACCATTTCGGCACCGAGGAGCGCTTCGCCGCCGACAGCGGCTACTTCGACAAGCAGCCCGAGGAGGCGTCCGCGCACCTTGCCCAACACCACGCGTTCGCCGACCGGGTGACTCAAATCAAGCAAGAACTCGGCAGCGGCCAGCGCATTTCAAAAGCCGATCTCGTCGCATTCCTGAAGAGCTGGCTGATCAATCACATTCTCAATACCGACATGAAGCTCGGCGCCTACCTGCGCACAGCGACGGGCTGAGCTTCGCGTCGGGTCGGGGTCGCAAACATCAAGAACGAAAACAAGTAGTCCGGGGGCCGACCATGAATCGTTTCGAGCGCATGCTTCAACAGCATTGGCATATTGCCTGGGGGTTAGTCCTCCTCGGTGCGGCTGTCATCGGCGTGGCCGCCGGGCAGATGGCGCGCATGGCCAAAGAAAACGATCGTCTCGAGTTACTCCAGGGCACCGCGCGCAACGCCAGTAGGGAAATCACGGAGTACATCATGAACGGCCAACTGGTCGCCTCAATTGGCGCCACCGGCATCCTTGAAATAGGACTTTGGCACGAGGGCAAGGATAACGGACTGCTCAACAAGATCGGCAAGGCTCTTAATGCCGACGGCGTTTTTGTCTTCAATCGCGGCGGCATCGTCGACGCCGCCTGGAACATGAACGGGAAGCAATCAGTCGGCATGAACGTCAGCGACCGGCCGTACTACCACGAAGCCATGGGCAATCGCAGCAGCGTCCATGTCGCGGTCAGCCCCTTTGCCGGCGAGCGCAGCCTCTATTTCTCGACGCCGCTGCGCGGATCGAGCGGCAATCCAATCAGCGCGCTGGTGGTTCGCACCGATATCGACCGTCTACAGAATCTATTGGCCAAACAAACCGACATCGCCCTCTTCGTTTCGCCGGATGGCATCGTTTTTGCGAGTAGTCGCGAAGACTGGATTGGTCGTCTTACGGTGGCGCTTCCAAGAAGTGGGGTCTTCGATCTGCAAATGAATTCGCCGATCGGCGCCCTCATCGAACCGTCAAACACGGAGGCGCTACCGCTGCCAAATTGGAACCAGATCACGACCTTCGCCGGCGTACGTTATGCCGTCGCCAACGCCAGCGTCTACTGGAACGACAACCGTGAGAAATGGCGGCTAATTCTGGCCGAAGACCTGTCGCGTTCGCTACCGCTGTCGCATGAATGGCGACCTATCCTGTCTGCCGCGTTCGCCACATTCTTGACCGGAGCGATCATCCTCATTCTCCTGCGCCGCAAGCACGATCGCGATACAGCCACGCAGGAGATGCAAGCAATTCTGGCACGCCAAGAAGCGCAGGCAATCAACAAGACTCACCTATCCCAAGCCTCGTTGCACTTCCAGCAGACGGGATCGGCCGAGGAACTCGGACAGGCATATCTCGACACGACACACGTTCTGCTCAATGTCCTGCAGGGCGCCGTCTATCGCATCACCGGCGAAAAACTCGACACACTGCAATTACTCGCCAGCTTCGGCTGTACGCGCGACATCCCCGCATCCTTCGCGGTCGGGGAAGGGCTACTTGGGCAATGCGCGCTGGAAAAGAAAAAGCTGATTATTGACGGCGTAAAACCCGAGTACTGGAAGATTACGTCCGTCCTGTCGGAAACCTTGCCAAGGGAAATCGTCCTGATCCCGGTCATGCGCCACGAGCGCCTCCTCGGCATCGTCGAGATCGCACAGTTATTGCCCCTCGACAGCCGTGCAAACGAGATGCTCGATGAATTGACCATGCTGCTCTCGCTCAATCTGGAGATTCACCTGCGCAATGCCAAGACACAGCAACTGCTCGACGAAACACAGTCGCAGTCACGTGAGCTCGAAGCACAGGCCACCCGAATCGAACAGACGGCGCTACGCCTCGCCGCGCACGAAGAAACCGAGAAGAACATCCGCGCCTGGCACGACAAGATAATGGCATCGATTCCCGATGGCATCGCCATCACCTCTGATGACGGAATCATCATTGAGGCGAACACGGCGCTCGAAACCCTGTTCGGATATGCACCAGGCGAGATGAAGGGAGAACAGCTTAGGCGCCTGCTGGGCTACTGGCAATCGGCGGCCGTTTTCGGCCAGCGCGCGATCATGTCCGGCTCACACAAAAATGGCAGCGTAATGCCGGTGTCGGTGACACTGACCGAGTTGCCGGCGACAGATTCGCAGGGATCATGCCGATGCGCATTGATCCGCGCCGAAGCGCCAAGATCATCCGTCGCCATACCGCAGCGTCCCGACTTGATCGAGGCGGCCAATGCCATCGGGGCGGAAACCCCCGAGTGCCTGGCGACACCGGCATGAACGCGCCGACCAGCGGGCCGATCGATGCCAGGCCAGGGTCTGCTCGCTTGCCCGACGGCCTCGACCAGCACCGACGCGATGGCGATGCGCGTCAACTCCCGGGAGGTGGTGGCGGCGGCGGATAGGGCGCTGCCATCGGTGCGGCCGGCGTCACGCTCGCGGGAACCGACAACGACGGCGCCTGCATCTGCATGCGCGCCATATTGCCCGACACCGGCACCTGCTGTCCTTTCGCGTACATGCACTGGACATAGGCATTGTCATAACGGCGCTGCGCGGTCTGATTCGACTGCTGTGCCGCATCGGCGCCGCTCATGCTGCCGACAAGAAGACCGGCTCCTGCGCCCGCTCCGGCCCCCTGATGCCCGCCGAAAGCGGCACCGGCGAGCGCGCCGACAAGGGTACCGATCGCCGCATTGCGCACGCCCGGATCGACCTCCGTGCCGGTATTGCCGCCAATTTGCAGCTGGGCGTACTGCCGGCACTCGGCGTCGTCGCCGCGGAATTGATCGAAAGTCTTGCCGGAGCCGGGCAGTGCCATGATGCTCGGCCCGGTCGGGACGGTCGCGCAACCGGCCAGCAGAAGCGCGGCGACGGCAGCCGCGAGCCCCATTCGTTTACGATTTGCAGACATCATCATTCCTCGCTTCATTGCGGCGCGGGAGGTTGCGGCGACACGCGCTGCCAACCGACCGGGCACTCCTTCACATACGGGTAATAGCTCTTGCTCGCCGCGCAGTAATACCAGTAGCCGGAGGCGGCAGGCGCAGCGGCGGCGGCCGGTGCAACCGGCTCGGGTTGCTGCACGTAAACCGGCGGAGTCGTCTGTACCACCACCGGGGCCGGCACATAGTACGGATACGGATACGGGGCGTAATACGGCGGAGGCGGTCCCCAGAACGCCCCGGGGCCGATCACCACGCCGACATGCGCGTGCGGGCCGGCCCACGACGGCGCCGACAGCGTCATCCCGAGACAGGCTAATGCCAACAACCAACTTCCAGACTTCATCTTCATGCTCCATCAATCGCGACACGCGGTCGCCAGATATACCTGCGCCGCGGCACAGGTGCCGACATCTCATTCGCTGCGTCGACGCACGAATTCTAGCCATTCACCCCTCCGCCGGGCGGCGTTTTACCCGATTTTGCATGTGTTACAAACACGCAAGGGAGGGCAAAAAAAAACCCGCTGCGCTCAGGCAGCGGGTTGATTCGAAACGCACGCCCCGAAACGGGCGCCACCTCAGACGGTGACTTGCTCGGCGGCTTCGACGAATTCCGGAATCTGGTCGAAGTTCATGTAGCGATAGACGTCGGCGGCCTTGGCATTGACTGCCTGGATCTGCGTCATGTACTCCTCGACGTTGGGGATCCGGCCCATCAGCGCGCACATTGCCGACAGCTCGGCCGAGCCCAGGAAGACCTGGGTGTCGATGCCGAGCCGGTTCGGGAAGTTGCGCGTCGAGGTCGAGATCGCCGTGCTGCCCTTGCGGATCTGCGCCTGGTTGCCCATGCACAGTGAACAGCCCGGCATCTCCATGCGCGCACCGCTCTTGCCGAGCACGGCGTAATAACCTTCCTCGGCCAGGACCATTGCGTCCATCTTGGTCGGCGGCGCGATCCACAGACGGGTCGGGATGTCGCTCTTGCCGTCCAGCACCTTGCCGGCCGCGCGGAAATGACCGATGTTGGTCATGCACGAACCGATGAAGACCTCGTCGATCTTCGTCCCGGCAACCTCGGAAAGCAGCTTGACGTCGTCCGGATCGTTCGGGCAGGCGAGGATCGGCTCCTTGACCTCGGCCAGGTCGATCTCGATGACCGCGGCGTATTCGGCATCGGCGTCGGCCTTGAGCAGCTTCGGATCGGCGATCCACGCTTCCATCGCCTGGATGCGGCGACGTAGCGTGCGGGCGTCCTCGTAGCCGTTGGCAATCAGCCACTTCATCAGCGTGATGTTCGAGCGTAGGTACTCGGTGATCGGTTCCTTGTTGAGATGCACCGTGCAGGCGGCGGCCGAGCGCTCGGCCGAGGCGTCGGTCAGCTCGAAGGCCTGTTCGACCTTGAGATCCGGCAAACCTTCGATTTCGAGGATGCGGCCCGAGAAGATGTTCTTCTTGCCCTGCTTGGCGACCGTCAGCAGGCCCTGCTGGATGGCGTAGTAGGGAATCGCATTGACGAGATCGCGCAGCGTGATGCCGGGATTCATCTGGCCCTTGAAGCGCACCAGCACCGATTCGGGCATGTCGAGCGGCATCACGCCGGTCGCCGCGGCGAAGGCGACGAGGCCGGAACCGGCCGGGAAGGAGATACCGATCGGGAAGCGCGTATGCGAATCGCCGCCGGTGCCGACCGTATCCGGCAGGCAGAGACGGTTGAGCCAGCTGTGGATGACGCCGTCGCCGGGACGCAGCGAGACGCCGCCGCGCGTCGTGATGAACGACGGGAGCGTGCGATGCGTCTTGATGTCGACCAGTTTCGGATAGGCCGCCGTGTGGCAGAACGACTGCATGACGAGGTCGGCCGAGAAGCCGAGGCAGGCGAGGTCCTTGAGTTCGTCGCGCGTCATCGGGCCGGTGGTGTCCTGCGATCCGACCGTCGCCATGCGCGGCTCGCAATAGGTGCCCGGACGGATGCCCTTGCCTTCAGCGAGACCGCAGGCGCGGCCGACCATCTTCTGCGCCAGCGTGAAGCCGCGGCCGGAATCGGCCGGGTCCTGCGGCAGGCGGAACAGCGTCGAGGGCGGCAGGCCGAGCGACTCGCGCGCCTTGGCCGTCAGGCCGCGTCCGATGATCAGCGGGATACGTCCGCCGGCGCGCACTTCGTCGAGGATCACCGGCGTTTTGATCGACGCTTCGGCAATCTGCTGGCCGTTCTTGAAGGCGGTGACCTGCGCCTTGACGCCATCGACGCGCAACTCGATCTCGTCGCCCATATTCATCTGGCTGACGTCGATCTCAACCGGCAGAGCACCGGCGTCTTCCATCGTATTGAAGAAGATCGGCGCGATCTTGCTGCCGAGGCAGACACCACCGAAACGCTTGTTCGGGATAAAAGGAATGTCTTCGCCGGTCCACCACAGCACCGAGTTGGTCGCCGACTTGCGCGAGGAACCGGTGCCGACGACGTCGCCGACGTAGGCGATCAGGTTGCCCTTCTTGGCCAGCGCCTCGAGTTGCTTGATCGGGCCGCGCACACCGGGTTCGTCGGCGTCGATGCCGGGACGCGGATTCTTCAGCATCGCCAGCGCGTGCATCGGGATGTCCGGACGCGTCGTCGCGTCGGGCGCCGGCGAGAGGTCGTCGGTGTTGGTTTCGCCGGTGACCTTGAAGACCGTGACCTTCTGTACCGCAGGCACTTCCGGGCGCGAGGTAAACCACTCGCCCTCGGCCCAGGACAACAGCACCGCCTTGGCGTTGGCGTTACCCTTATCCGCAAGCTCCTTGACGTCGTTGAAATAGTCGAAGACGAGCAGCGTCTTCTTGAGCCCTTCGGCGGCGACGGCGCCAACCTCGGCATCGGTCAAGAGATCGATCAGCGGTTTGACGTTATAGCCGCCGAGCATCGTGCCGAGCAGTTCGGTCGCCTTGGCGCGGCCGATCAGCGGGCTTTTTGCCGTACCCTTGGCCAGTGCGTCGAGGAAAGCGGCCTTGACCTTGGCGGCATCGTCGACCCCGCCCGGCACCCGCTGCGAAATCAACTCGACCAGCGCCTCGCCTTCGCCGGCCGGCGGGTTCTTGAGCAATTCGACGAGATCCGTCACCTGTTTTGCCGTCAGCGGCAGCGGCGGAATGCCAAGCGCGGCGCGCTCGGCGACATGGGCACGATACGATTCCAGCATGAAAAAGCCATCCTTTCTGCGAATTGCGGCGAGCGGGACACTCCCGTCCGCCTGTTCAAACCACGACCGTCACGCCGGCATGCCGGCGACGCGTTTCCGTTCAACCGCGATCGAACGAAAACCTCTCCAAGGACTTATGACGCTTTTGGCGCCACAAGTTCAATTGTTTCACCACCGTACGCGATACGCTGCCCGGGGCGCAGCTTGGCGCGCTTGCGCAACTCGACGCTGCCATCGACCTCGACCCTGCCCGCCTCGATCTCGGCGTGGGCAAAACCGCCCGAATGGCACAAGCCGGTCGTCTTGAGCGCCTGGTCCAGCTGGATATGGTCGCCACGGACCTCGATCACGATACTCATCTCATTCCTTGTTCAGGACGCCTGCAAGGGCGCCAGGCCAACACGCCGGCGCGCCCGGTCGCAGGCGTCGTCACCGATGCCCAGCGGCGCGTACGGCGCGAAATCGCGGCACGGACCGGGGCGTGAAGCATAAATGGTACACGAGACCTGCTGCCCGACCTCGCCCGACAGCGCCACGCAGCGCGGCGGCGCATCGTCGGTGCCGCGCATGCGCCACAGGTTGCCGGTCACCGGCACGGCCAGCGCCGGAGGCACGCCGTCCGTCCCCGCCGTCGCCAGGTCGGCGCGATGGAAGTCGACGCGAAAGGCGGCGCAGCAGGCACCGCAGGTCAAACAGGCGATCTCGGCCATGGTTCCCCGGAGGACAAACGACAACAGGCGGACACTGTAGCAGCACGACGCACGGCCGTACCGGCACTGTCACCACTGTAGACGGCCCTTCCTTTCAAAACACCTTCAAAATCCGGGGGAACGCCAGGCATCACAGCGTCACCACCGTCCGCCAGAGCGCATGCCCCGAATCGCGGTACTTGCGTTCGAAGGGCGTCAGCGGCGCCTCGGCCACATAGGCCTCGCATGCCGGCAGCGCACCGGTCAGGGCGCCGACGGCAAAGCAGAACTCCTCGACGTAAATCCGCCAGTTGCTGCGGCATTCGAGCACGCCGCCGAGCGCGAGCATCTCCGGAAAGACCGGATGCCCATGCCAGCGCCGCGACAGATGACCGATCTTCGGCCAGGGATTCGGGTAGAGCAGGTAATGCCGGTCGAGCCGGACGCCGTCGGCATGCAGCAGCCGCCAATAATCGACGAGATCGGCACGGACAAGATCGAGATTCTCCGGCCAGCCCTCGCGTTTGCCTTCGATCTGCCGCTGCAGCCGCGATGCCGACTGGTCGACGCCGATCACATAATGCTCGGGAAAGGCGCGCGCCAGCGCGATGCTGCTGGCGCCGACGCCGCAGCAGGCGTCGAGGATCAGCGGCGCCTGCGACGCCTGACGGGCGCGCCGTTCCATGCTCGCCGCGTAGGCCGCCCGGTTGTAATCGGCAAAGGGCTTCTGGAAGAGTGCGTGCCGGTGCCGCTCGAGCAGGCCGGCGAGTTGCTCGTGGATGCCGGTCTGGGCGCTGCTTGGCAGACGCGAATTAGCCTGCATGCGTGTTCTCCTCGCCAACGATGCTGTGCCGGCGCAAGACCGCGTCGATCTCGTCGACGCGACTTAAGCTGCGCACCTCCAGATAGAGCGCATCGGCCTGCGGAAAGCGTGTGCGCAACGACTTGAGCCACAGTTTCAGGCGCCCTGGCGCATGCACCGGCAGCACGCGCTCAGGCAGGCGCTGCCAGAAGAGCGCCAGCAAGCCGCGTAATTCCGGCCAGTCGTCGCCGTCGACCGGCGCCTCACCGGCCAGCGAAGCCTGGATGCGACGCGCCAAAAACGGGTCGGCGACAACGCCGCGCCCGATCATCACGTCGGCGCAACCGGTCACTTCCCGGCAGCGATGATAATCGTCGAGCGTCCACACCTCGCCGTTGGCGACCACCGGAATGCGCAGCGCTTCACGGATGCGTGCCACCCATTCCCAGTGCGCCGGCGGCCGGTAGAATTCGTCGCGGGTACGCGCATGCACGACCAGTTCGGCGGCGCCGCCGTCCTCGATGGCGCGCGCGCAGATCAGCGCCGGCGCGGTGTCGTGCAGGCCGAGCCGCATCTTCGCGGTGACCGGAATATGCGCCGGCACCGCCTCGCGCACCGCCCGGGCGATGCGGCCGATCAGCGCCGGATCGTCGAGCAGCGAGGCGCCGCCGCCGTGGCGGTTGACGGTCGGCGCCGGACAGCCAAAATTGAGGTCGATGCCGGGCGGACCGAGTTCGGCGAGTTGCGCGGCGTTGGCGGCCATGAAGCCGGGATCGCTGCCGAGCAGTTGCACCGCCATCGGCACACCGGCCGGCGTGCGGCAACCATTGAGGAGTTCCGGGCAGATGCGGAAGAAGGCGCGCGGTGGCAGCACCGAGCCCGAGACACGGACGAACTCCGACACGGCCGCGTCATAACCGCCGACCCGGGTCAGCACGTCGCGCAACACCCAGTCGGCCAGGCCCTCCATCGGCGCCAGCAGAATCCGGCTCATCGCCACCCGCCCACGTTGAAGCGGCACCGTACCGGGAGTTTCAAACAGAGGAACGCCATCGGGAATCTTTCGTCAAACAGGCTTGGCCGGGAACCCGGAAACGCCGGGCGGGGCAGAATTTTAACGCAGCGACCGGTATCCCCGCGTATCATGCGCGCTCTCGCGCCACCGCGCGTCTTTCCGCACACCCATTTCGTTCAGCCGCCGATGCGCCTCGTCCTCGATACCAACATCGTCATGGACATGCTCCATTTCGCCAACCCGCACACGGCGCCGCTGCTCGCCGCGCTGACGGCCGGACGCTGCACCGCCTTCACCGACCGCGACTGCCTGGCCGAACTCGCACGCGTCTGCACCTATCCCGCCTTCGCCCTCGACCCGGCGGCACAAGCGGCGTTAATCGCCCGCTACACCGGATTCGTCGTCGTCAATGACGCCGACGGCGCCGACGAAGACGCGCCGGGCATCGCGCTGCCGCGCTGTCGCGACCCCGACGACCAGAAATTTCTGGTCCTCGCCGCGCGCTGCGGCGCCGACCTGCTGATCACCCGCGACAAGCTGCTGCTGCGACTGGCCGGACACCGCCGCCTGCCGCCCCCCTTTCGCATCGTCACGGCCGAAGCCGCGCTGCCGCTACTCGGCCTGGCGCCGGAAGACCCAGCGCTGCGCGTCTGAGGCCTCGGCGGCAAAACGATAGCCCTCGACGGCAAAATCCTTGAGCGCGCCGGCCGACCTCAGCCGGCCCTGAACGGCAAAGCGCGCCATCAGACCGCGGGCGCGCTTGGCATAGAAACTCACGACCTTGTAGCGACCGCTGCTCCAGTCCTCGAAAACCGGCTGGATGACCGGCGCCGCCAGCGACTGCCGGGCGACGACCTTGAAATATTCCTCGGACGCCAGATTGACGATCTCGCTGCTGCCGGTCTCGGCCAGCGCGCGATTCAGCGCCGCCGCCGGGCGGTCGCCCCAGAAGGCGTACAGATCCTTGCCGCCCGGGTTGGCCAGCTTCGCCCCCATTTCGAGCCGGTAAGGCTGGATCAGGTCGAGTGGCCGCAGCACGCCGTACAAGCCGGAGAGGATGCGCAACTGCGTCTGGGCGAAGGCCAGATCCTCGGGCGACAGCGTCGCCGCCGCGAGTCCTTCGTAAACATCGCCGTTGAAGGCCAGCGCCGCCGGACGCGCATTGGCCGGCGTGAACGGACGCGACCAGGCCGAGAAGCGGCCGGCATTGAGCACTGCCAGCGCATCGCTGATGCCCATCAGCCGCCCGATCTCGGCCGGCGACAATTGGCGCAGGACCCCGATCAGGGTTTCCGAGGCATCGAGAAAATCCGGCGGCTGCGGCGCAGATGACGCCGCCGGCGGTAGCGGCGGCAAAGGTGATTCGAAATCGAGCGTTTTGGCAGGCGAAAGCAGGATCAGCATGGCGGAGTCCGGACAAGAGGGCGGGCGCAGATTGTAGCGAGGCGACTGGTACAATAGAGGATTAATCGCTGCACAGGTTCCCCGTCCGATGAAACGCAATCGTCTTCCTACCCGCAAGCGCATCTCCGCCGATGCCTCCGAACTCGGCCGGATCGCCACCAGCCTCGCCGACTCCGGCGGCAAGCTCGAGGACATCTTCTGGGAGAAAAAACTCTCCGACCTCATCTGCAAGCTGCTCGAAAGCGGCGCCGAGGACGACCTCAACGCCGCGCTCGACCGTCTCTTCGACTCGAACGCCAGCGCCCACGACTGCCTCGCCGACGCCGTCGAGGCCGCCGCCGAATCGTGCATCCTGAGCGTCGACGGCGAAGACTACGACGTGCTGCTCTTCAACGTGCCGCTGCTCGCCTGGTCGCGCTTCTCGATCCCCTCGGGAACGATCCCGACCAGCACCCTGCAGACGCTTGGCGTCCAGCTCGGCGCCCACGTCTTCTCGGCCGACGCGCGCATCGCGCTGACCAACTATCTGTTCAGCCCCGACCAGCTGCCGCGCAGCTTCGTCGACACCTGGCTCCTGATGCGCGAACTCGGCGCCGCGGCGATCCGCAACGAAGCGCTGGCGCTCGACGTGACGAGCTTGCCGGAAACGAACCAGTTCCTCTCCGACACGCGCTACCTGATCGGCGCCATCGCCGTGCCGCACGGACGGCCGCTCTTCCGCTGGAATGAGAACGACCACGCGACGCGCGAAACGGCACTCAAGGAATGGACGAAGCAAGGCACTCCCTGCCTCGAACCGCTGCTTACCGGCTGCGCCTTCCAGCCGCTGCTCGCCGACGCCTACCACGCCGCCTGCCGCAACGCCGACATGGCCTCGCGCCCGTATTCGTTGCGCGCTTCCGTCGACTTCCTGCAAACGACGCTCGGCAAACCGGCCGAATCGCTGCGTGCCGTCATCGGCGCCTTCTATGACAAACGCCTGGAAGAATACCGCATCGCCTTCGGCCCGCGCGACGACGATGTCATCTATCACGGCGTCATCTGGCCGCTGCTCGGCAGTGAGGACGAGAACACCGATGTCATCAGCGACATCGAGGTGCTGCTGCGCGAGTCCGGCGTCAAGGAAATCGTCGTGCACAACCAGCAGTTCCCGTTCGAGTTCTGCGACGACTGCGGTGCGCCGCTCTATCCGAATGTCGATGGCGAACCGGTACACGCCGAACTGCCGGAGCAGAACAACGCTCCCTCGCAAACCCTGCACTAGAGCGCCTCTGCCATGAACAATACGGAACTGCTGCAACGCAGCCTGGCCGCCGTCTGGCATCCGTGCACCCAGATGAAACAGCACGTCAATCAGGACGCGGCGGCGCTGCCGCTGATCCCGATCGCGCGCGGCGAGGGTGCCTGGCTTTACGATTTCGACGGCAATCGCTACCTCGATGCAATCAGCTCGTGGTGGGTCAACCTCTTCGGCCACGCCAACCCGCGCATCAACGCGGCGCTGCGCGCGCAGCTCGACGAACTCGAGCATGTCATCCTCGCCGGTTTCACGCACCGGCCGGTCGTCGAACTCTCCGAACGTCTGTCGGCGTTGACCGGACACGCACTCGGCCACTGTTTCTTCGCCTCCGACGGCGCCTCGGCCACCGAGATCGCGCTGAAGATGTCCTTCCACAGCTGGCGCAACCGCGGCTTCGAGACGAAGCAGCAGTTCCTCTGTCTCGAAGGCAGCTACCACGGCGAGACCGTCGGCGCGCTGGCGGTGACCGACGTCGCCATTTTCAAGGACGCCTACGCGCCGCTGGTGCGCAGCGCCGCGACGGTGCCGACGCCCGACGCGCGACTGGCGCGAGACGGCGAGACGGCCGTCGACGTCGCCCGGCGTGCGGCAAGCGCGCTCGAACAGCATCTCGACCGCCACCACGAAACGATCGCCGCGCTGATCGTCGAACCGCTGATCCAGTGTGCCAGCGGCATGGCGATGTACGACCCCGAATACCTGCGTCTCGCCCGCGAACTCTGCAGCCGCTACAACGTGCACCTGATCTGCGACGAAATCGCCGTCGGCTGCGGCCGCACCGGCACCTTCTTCGCGCACGAACAGGCCGGCATCCGGCCCGATTTCCTCTGCCTGTCGAAGGGCATCTCGGGCGGCTACCTGCCGCTCTCGATCGTGCTCACCACCGACAAGGTCTACCAGGCCTTCTACGACGACGCCACGGCGCGCGGCTTCCTGCACTCGCACTCCTACACCGGCAATGCGCTGGCCTGCCGCGCCGCGCTGGCGACGCTCGACATCTTCGCCGAAGACAAGGTCATTGCCGGAAACAAGCTGCGCGCCGAAAAGCTCGCCGCCGCGCTGGCGCCGCTCGGCGCCCGTACCGACGTCGTCCATCTGCGTCAGAAAGGCATGATCGCCGCCTTCGACGTGCGCACTGACGATCCGGCCTTCTCACGCAAGTTCTATCGCGCCGCGCTGGCGCGTGAAGCGCTCGTGCGGCCGATCGGTACCACCGTCTACGTCATGCCGCCGTACATCGTCAGCGACGACGAGATCGCGCACCTCGGCCAGGCCCTTGCTGGCGCCCTCGACACGACGCTCGCGGCATGATCTGGGACGAACTCAGCGAAGGGCTCGCCGGGCTCGACCGCGACGGCCTGCGTCGGCGCCGGCGCCAGCTCGCCTCGCCCTGCGGCCCGGAAGCGATCGTCGACGGACGCCGACTACTCAGCTTCTGCAGCAACGACTACCTCGGCCTCGCCAACGATCCGGCGCTGATCGAGGCGGCCGCGGCAACGGCCCGCCAGTGGGGCGTCGGCAGCGGTGCCTCGCATCTCGTCAGCGGCCACTTCGACGTCCACGAACAGCTCGAACAGCGGCTCGCCGCCTTCAGCGGCTTTGACCGGGCGCTGCTCTTCTCGACCGGCTACATGGCCAACCTCGGCATCGTCGGCGCGCTGCTCGACCGCGGCGACGCCGTCTTCGCCGACAAGCTCAACCACGCCTCGCTGATCGACGCAGCACAGCTGGCCAAGGCACAGGGCGTCACCAGCCTCCGCTACGCGCACGGCGACATCGCCGCGCTCGAGCGCCAGCTCGCCGCCAGCCCGGCCCGGCGCAAACTGATCCTCACCGACGCGGTCTTCAGCATGGACGGCGATGTCGCGCCGCTCGCCGAACTGTTCGCCCTGGCCGAGCGCTTCGACGCCTGGCTCGTCGTCGATGACGCCCACGGCTTCGGCGTGCTTGGCGAAAAAGGCCGCGGCAGCCTGTCGTATTGCGGCGTGCCCGAAAGCCCGCGCGTCATTTACATGGGTACGCTCGGCAAGGCGGCCGGCGCGGCCGGCGCCTTCGTCGCTGCGTCCGCCGACGTCGTCGAATGGCTGATCAGCCGCGCCCGCACCTACATCTTCACCACCGGTTCCAGCCCGATCATGGCCGGTGCGCTGCTCGCCAGCCTCGACCTGATCGAACACGGCGATGCCCGCCGCGCGCATCTGCAGGCGCTGATCGCCCAACTGCGCGAGGGGCTGGCCGGCACGCGCTGGCAACTCCTGCCTTCGCCGACCGCGATCCAGCCGATCATCCTCGGCGACAACCACGAAGCGCTGCGCGTCGCCAACGCACTGTACGAACGCGGACTCTGGGTCCCGGCGATCCGTCCGCCGACGGTCCCCAAGGGCACTGCCCGTCTGCGCGTGTCGCTTTCGGCCGTGCACACGCCGGCACAGGTGGGGCAACTCGTCGAAGCACTCAGGGGATTGTCATGAGCACTGCCGCCGAAAAACCCGGCCTGGCGCTGATCCACGGCTGGGGACTCGGGCGCGAGGCCTGGGCGCCGGTCACTGACGCACTCTCGGCCCACTATGACGTCCGTTGCATCGATCTGCCCGGCTATGGCGACGCCCCCGCCGACCCCGCCGATTTTTGCGCCACCGCCGACCGTCTTGCCGACGCCGTGCCGTCCGGCACGATCCTCTGCGGCTGGTCGCTCGGCGCGATGCTGGCGCTGCAGATGGCACACAACCGCCCGGAACGCTTCCGCGCGCTCTACCTCGTTGGCGCCACCGCCTGCTTCACACAGCAACGCGGCTGGTCGCACGGACAATCGCCGACACTGCTGAAGATGTTCATGACGGCGGTAAAAGCCGCGCCGGCCGACACGCTGCAACGCTTCATCGCGCTGCTCAACCAGGGTGACGCGCAGGCACGCGCCAACACCCGCACGCAACAGCGCGCCCTGCCGGCGGATCGTTTCGCCGACACCGCCAGCCTGCTGCAAGGGCTTGAGTGGTTGTGGAAATCCGATTTGCGCACGCTGGTCGCAACGATTAGCATTCCGACGCTGCTGATCCACGGTGAGAACGATCCGCTGATGCCCCTGCCGGCTGCGCAGTGGCTCGCCGATCACCTGCCCGACGCTCAGCTCGAAATTTTCCGCGGTGCCGCGCACGCTCCGTTCCTGAGCGCGCCCGAGCGCTTCGCCGAATTGCTGATCGATACCTGTCATGCTCTCCGCCCCTATCAAGCAACGCGTTCGTGAATCCTTCGACCGGGCCGCAAGTACCTACGACGGCGCCGCCATCCTGCAGCGCCGCGTCTGCGATCGCCTGCTCGCGCACCTGACACCGCCGACCACGCCGACCCGCATCCTCGATGCCGGCTGCGGCACCGGTTACGGCGCCCGCATCCTGCGCCAGCGCTGGCCGAACGTACCGATCATCGGCGTCGACTTCGCCCCGGCGATGCTCGACGTCGCGCGTGACGCGATCGACCTCGGCTTCGCCGCCGACATCGAGAAGTTGCCGTTCTCCAACGAATACGTCGACCTCTGGTGGTCGAGCCTGAGCATCCAGTGGTGCGACGCCGCCACCGTCTTCGCCGATGCCCTCCGCGTTCTCAAGCCCGGCGGCACGCTCGCCGTCAGCACGCTCGGCCCGGAAACCTTCCACGAACTGCGCACGGCCTTCACTGGCGTCGACGCGCATCGCCACACGCTCGCCTTCGACACGCCCGAAGCCATCCTCACCGCCCTCGAACAGGCCGGTTTCGGCGGCATCTCGCTGCGCCGCGAGCGGCACGCCGTGCATTACCCGGACCTCAAACGCCTGTTGCGCGCGGTCAAGGACATCGGCGCCCACAACGTCGGCGAGGGCGGCCGCAGCGGCATGATGGGACGCGCCGCCTGGCAGCGCGTCGAAGCCGCCTATGAACGCTTCCGCAGCGCCGACGGACTGCCGGCCAGCTACGACGTCATCCTCGCCACCGCCACGAAATAAACGAATCGACGCATGAACGCACCGAAAGACCACGCCTGGTTCATCGCCGGCACCGACACCGAAGTCGGCAAGACCTTTTCGACGAGCGCGCTGCTGCATGTGCTGAAAAATAACGGCGTGCGCGCCCTCGGCATGAAACCGGTCGCGGCCGGCACCAACGCCGCCGGCAGCAACGACGATGTCGACGCACTGATCGCCGCCGCGGGCGTCACGGCGCCGCTCGACCTGATCAATCCCTACCTGTTCGAACCGCCGATCGCGCCGCACATCGCGGCACAGGAAAGTGGCCGCACGATCGACTTCGACACCATCCTCGCCGCCTTCAGCCAACTCGCGCAATTCGCCGACGTCGTACTCGTCGAGGGCGTCGGCGGGTTCTGCGTGCCGCTCGGCAGCGACTGCGACGCCGCCGATCTCGCCCAGCGCCTCGGCCTGCCGGTGATCCTCGTCGTCGGCATGCGACTCGGCTGCATCAACCATGCGCTGCTCACCCAGGAAGCGATCGCCGCACGCGGCCTGCGCCTGACCGGCTGGATCGCCAACCGCATCGATCCGGCCATGTCACGCTTCGACGAGAATCTCGCGGCGCTCGTATCGCGGCTGAAGGCGCCGCTGCTCGGCGTCATCCCGGCCAACAGCACACCGGCGGCCGCCGCCGCGCACCTGCGCCTGCCCGACTGAAAACGACCGGACGCCCGTCCGTTCAGGCGTCCGCAGCCAAAGCAGCGGCGAGCTGCCGCACGGCAACGATCAGATCCTGCGTCAGCGACTCGGCGCCTTCGATCGTGCCGCCCGCCGCCAGTTGCTCCAGCCGCGCGGCCAATTGGCGCCCGGCTTCGAACGAGAAGGTCGCCAGCAGGCTCTTGACCGTGTGCGCTTCCCGCCGCAGTTGCGCCGCCTCACGCGACGCCAGCGCGCCGGCAAGCGCCTGACAGTAGGACTCGCATTCACCGACGAACATTTCCGCCATCTCTTTGAACAGCGCCTCGTCACCGTCGAGCCGGGTCAGTGCTTCCGCCCGGTCGTAAATTTTATCTCCCCCCGCCATCCCGTTATTCTCCTGTCAATTATCACCAGGCCCAGGCATCAACCGCCTTTGCCCACTTCATCACGATATTGTGCATGAATCTGCTGCACCGCGTCCCAGCGCGAGAAAAACGCATCGACGCAGGCCGGATCGAAATGTGCCGCCGACTGATCGCGGAGATAGGCCGCCGCCTCATCGAGCGACCAGGCCGGCTTGTACGGACGTGTCGAGGTCAGCGCATCGAAAACATCCGCCACCGCGACGACCCGCCCATACAACGGAATCGCCTCGCCAACGACCCCACAAGGATAACCGACGCCGTCAAAACGCTCGTGATGCGACACGGCAATCGTCGCTGCCGCCTGCAGGATCATCGACGCACTGCCCTTGAGCAATTCGTGGCCAATCTGCGCATGCCGCTTCATCACCTCGAATTCCTCTAGCGTCAGTCGCCCCGGCTTGAGCAGGATGTGATCGGGAATCCCGATCTTGCCGATGTCATGCATCGGCGAGGCTTGGAAGATCTGCCGGCAATCGTCGTCCGGAAGACCGAGTTCTTCGGCGATCAGGCGCGAATAATGCGCCATGCGCAGGATGTGCGCACCGGTTTCGGGATCGCGGAATTCGGCCGCGCGCGACATGCGGATCAGCAACTCCTGCTCGCGCGCATGCACGGCTTCGGTCGCCTTGGCCACTTCCTCGGCCAGCCAGGCGGCGCGGTCGGCGAGTTTCCTGCGCCCGTTCGACAGCGCCAGCATGTTGCGCACGCGCGTCGAGAACTCGACATGATCGACCGGCTTGGTCAGGAAATCCGAGGCGCCGCGGCGCAGGGCCTCATGGCGCACGCCGCGATCGTCGCTGGCGGTGATCATCAGCACCGGCACGTCTTCCATGCCCGGCGAGGCGCGCAGGCGGGAAATGAATTCGATGCCATCCATGTCCGGCATCATGTAATCGACGACGATCAGATCCGGCGCATGGGCGAGACACCAGGCCAGCCCGTCGACAGGATCGCGAAACAGTTCGGCATGACACAGGCCCAGCTTGCCGACGAGAGCGCCGAACAAGACCCGGTTGATTTCGCTGTCATCGATGATCGCAATCCGATTCATGCCGATGCCGATCTCCTTTATGACGAGTATATCAAAGCGGCGATTGGACACACCCGGCCTTTGCCGCCATAATCCGCTCACCGTTCGCACCACCCGGCTTCCCGATGAAATTCCTCTTCGACCTTTTCCCGGTTCTCCTGTTTTTCGCCGCATTCAAGTTCGGTGACATCTTCGTCGCTACCGGCGTTGCCATGGCCGCGACGGTCGCCCAGATCGGCTGGACCTGGTTCCGCCACCGCCGCGTCGACGGCATGCTCTGGGCCAGCCTTGCGATCATCACCGTCTTCGGCAGCGCGACGCTGCTGCTGCACGACGAAACCTTCATCAAATGGAAGCCGACGGTGCTCTACTGGACGCTCGCGCTCGGCCTCGCCGGCAGCCGCCTGTTCTTCCGCAAGAACCTGATCCGCACAGTCCTCGGCGAACAGATCACCCTCCCCGACCCGGTCTGGGAGAAGCTCAACGCCGCCTGGATCGGCTTTTTCGTTTTCATGGGCATCGCC
The DNA here is from genome assembly GCF_900099695.1 of Propionivibrio dicarboxylicus. GTDB lineage: Bacteria > Pseudomonadota > Gammaproteobacteria > Burkholderiales > Rhodocyclaceae > Propionivibrio > Propionivibrio dicarboxylicus. The sequence goes on from NZ_FNCY01000003.1 coordinate 203,013, forward strand.
AACCTGACGGTCGCCTTTGCGCTCGGGCTCTCGACCGATGCCTGGGTCAACTTCAAACTGTTCGGCGGCATGGGCCTGATGCTCGTCTTCGCGCTGGCGCAGGGTCTCATGCTCTCGAAATATATCGACGAGGAGAAAAAATAATGTTTTACATGATCATCGGAGAAGATCGCCCCGGTTCGCTCGACGCCCGTCTGGCCGCCCGTCCGGCGCACATCGAGCGGTTGCAGGCGCTGGTGGCCGAAGGCCGGATGCTGCTGGCCGGCCCGTGTCCGGCGATCGACGCGCTCGATCCCGGCCCCGCCGGCTTCACCGGCAGCCTGATCGTCGCCGAATTTCCGTCGCTGGAAGCCGCTCAGCGCTGGGCCGATGCCGATCCCTACGTTGCCGCCGGCGTCTACGAACGCGTCACCGTCAAGCCGTTCAAGAAGGTCCTGCCGGCATGACCCAGGCGCCGGATACCGAAGCGCTGCTGCGCGAACGGCTGGCGGCGCTGGCGCCACGGTCGATCGAGATCGCCGACGATTCGGCCGCGCACGCCGGTCACGGCAGTGCCGGCAAGGGCGGGCATTACCGCCTGCGCATCGTTTCCGAGGCATTCGCCGGCAAACCGAGACTGGCGCGGCACCGCCTCGTCTTCGACGCGCTCGGCGACCTGATGCACGCCCGCATCCATGCGCTCGTCATCGACGCGAAATCGCCGGAAGAAGCCTGACCCCTCTGTTTATCCCATTTACTCCGACGCGAAGAACTCCTATCCTAGACGTTTTTCACCCGCTCGGTCAGACCCAAGGATCTCACATGCAAAAATTCACGAAACATGCGGCCGCCCTGCTCGTCGGCGCGATGATGTCGGCCCCCCTGCTGGCGGCAGGCAACACCTTCGTCACCGTCAACGGTTCCCCCGTTTCGCAAACCATGGCCAATGTCTTCATTGCCGAGCAGAAGGCGCAAGGCGCCCCCGACTCGCCCGAAGTCAAGGATGCCGTACGCGAGGAACTGATCCGCCGCGAACTCCTGATGCAGGAAGCCAAGAAAGCCGGCCTCGACAAGAAGGCCGACATCGTCGCCCAGGCCGAGGCCGTGCGCCAGTCGATCATCATCCGCGCCTACGTGCAGGAATATGCGCGCAAGAATCCGATCGGCGACGCCCAACTCAAGTCGCAGTATGACGCCATCAAGGCGCAGCTCGGCAGCACGGAATACAAGGCGCGCCACATCCTCGTCAAGGAAGAGGCCGAAGCCAAGACGATCATCGACAACCTCAAGAAGGGCGCCAAGTTCGACGAACTGGCCAAGCAATCGATCGATCCGGGTTCGAAGGACAGCGGCGGCGACCTCGGCTGGTCGAGTGCCAACAACTTCGTCAAGCCGTTCGCCGACGCGCTGACCAGCCTGAGCAACGGCAAGTACACCGAAACCCCGGTCAAGTCGGAATTCGGCTTCCACGTCATCCTGCTCGACGAGACGCGTCCGCTCGCCGTCCCGCCGTTCGACGAACTCAAGCCGCGCCTGCTGCAGCAAGCCCAGTCGCAACAGATCAGCAAGATGGTCGAAGACCTGCGCGCCAAGGCCAAGGTCCAGTAAGCCAACAGCACCGACAGAGCGCCGGGACGGTCATGCGACCCTCCCGGCGTTTTTTTTGCCTGTCGGCCGCCGCCCGTCCGGCCAAGAGCCTATTTCGGCAGGGATCGTGGGCCGCGCCGAAATAGGCTCTAAATTCCCGCCGGCATCAAGCGATATAGGCCTTGCGACAAAGTCCGGCCGCCTCGCACCAGCGGCAGACGGTATCGACCCCATGCGCCGGCAGACCGGCACCGGCACGCATCGCCGTCATGCTGCGGGTCAGACGCGCCGCCTGCGCCATGGCGCTCGCCTGCAGCGCGGCGCGATCCTCGCAGGAACGCACGGCCGCGACGGTCTGGTCGTCGAGCGCCACATACGCCGCCTCGCCGGCATCGCCGTGCAGCAGGGCATAGGCCGGCAATTGCACATCGTCGTCGAGACGGTCGCGGATCGCCTTGACGGTCTGCGTCTTGTAATCGAGCAGTGCCGCCTCACCATCGTCGCGGCGGTCGATGCGGTCGATGCGGCCGTAGAATTCGATGCTGCCGCCGCCGTCGAGCGCCAGTGTGCGGGTCACGGGTGTTTCTGCCTGCGCCCAATGCCAGCCGGCTGCTTCGCGCGCGCGCTGCCAGTCGAGATAGGCGCCGAGTCGCTGCCCCCAGCGCTGACGCCAAGCGATCGCCAGCAGATTCTCACCGACCGCCGGCGCGAAAACGGCGTCGACACAGGCCTGCAGCGCCTTCAGGGCATCCGCCCCGGTCAACGCCGAAACACGCGGGTAGCGACCATGAAACAGTTCGAGCGAACGATGTACGAGCGCGCCATAATCGCTTTTCTCCATCTCCTCGCTGACTTCGTCGAGTTCGCCGAGACGCAGCACATGACGCGCGAAAAAGCGGTACGGACAGGCGACCAGGCTGCCATAGGCGCTGACCGAGACGCGCGCCGGCACGAGGCCGGCCGCGACTGCCGGCGCTGCCTGGCAGCTCGGCAGCGGCGCCGTCGCCGAATCGGCGGGCGCATCCGGCCGCGCCGGCAAAGCCGGGCGTTCGAGCGGGACTTTCCAGGCCTCGGCATGCAAGGCGGCCAGCACGAGAAACTCGCGCGCCAGCAGATTGGCCTCGCCGTCCTGCACCGACTGCCAGGTAACCGTCACCTGCGGTACCGTCGCCAGCAGCAACTCGAGGTCGCGGCGCAGTTCACGCTCGCTGTCGGCCAGCGTGCGCAGACCCAATTCACGACGGACCGACTGGTTGAAGAAGGCACCGGTCGCAGCCGGCGCCAGATGGCGCTGGTCGCCGCCGATCATCAAGGCCGCCTCGAAACGGCGCAAACAGACGGCATTGAGCGGCGTCACGACAACCGGACTCGCCAGCGACCCGTCGCGAAAGCTCGCCCCCTCGAACTCGCGGTTGAGCCAGTCGCGCCAGGCGCTCAGCGCGAATACGGCGTCGGTACCTTCGAGTTCGAGCAAGCGCGCGTCGAGCAGATCGAGCAGCGCCTGCCCGGCGGTATCGGCACGCAGGGCGTCGAGCGCCCCCAGCGCCTCGAGCGCCTTGAGCAGACGGCCGATCCAGCGCACCAGCGTCGCCGGCCGACTGTCAAGCAGGGCCCGCGCCGCCTCGATCCGGTCTAGCAGAACCTGCGCCGGCGCGGCGGCATCGTTCCCAAGCTCCAGCAAGACCCGCCGCAGGCGCGTCAATCCGGACGCCACCGAGCCCTTGCGAATGGCCGTCTCGATCGTCGCCACCGCATCCGCACGCGCGCTCGCATCGAAATCGCCGAACAGGAAGGGCGACTTGCACAGATCGAGCACGTCGCGATGATAGGCATTGCCCGCCACCACTTCGATCAGCGCATCGACCGCGGCGGCCGCGCGCGAGGTCGATAACAACCAGCCGGTTTCATCGCTGACGAGCACGCCCTCGCGTTCGAGCAGGGCGCGCACGCGCCGCGCCGTCAGCCGGTCCTGGGCGATCAGCGCAATCCGTTTCTTGCCGGAAAGCAGCCACTCGGCGACCTGAGCCACGGCGCTCTGCGCTTCATGCTCGCGCCCGGCGGCGGCAACGAGCGCCAGACGACCGGCCAACGGACTCTCAGGCAAACGTTGCGCCAGCGCCTCGGCGCGTTCAACCAGCGGCGTGTCGAGCTGCGCCGGCCAGGCCGCATCGAGCACGTCCAGCACGGGCGTCGCCGCCGTCTCGCGCGGCGACGGGTGACAGATCCGGACAGTCTGGCCTTCGCCGTAGCGGGCAAGAAACGCGCGCTCGGCCGCGTCCAGCGACTCCTCGACGGGCGCATCGAGCAGCACCCACAGGGGCTGCGCCGGCACCCGCGCCAGCTCGGCGAGTTGCAGGCGATAGCGGGCCGTTGCGTCGATCGCGCCCGACGCCGCCAACGCGCGCCACAACTCGTGCACCACGCGTGCTTCGAACGCCAGGGGCGCCGACGCGCGCAAGGCATACGCCTGTTCGAGTTGCGTCACCAGCGCTTCCGCATCTTCCGGCAGACCGACCGAAGCCGCCGTCAGTTCGTCGAACAAGGCCGCCATTTCCGCCGCGATGCCCCACAAGGCCCGCTCGTCGAACCAGGCGCGCGCGCGCAGCGCCTCCTGCAGCAGGACGAGACGGCGACTCGCCGGCAGGGGCTCGGCAAGATCGGGCAAGGGCTGCGACTGCGCCCACGCACGCAGCGTATCGAAACGCGGCAGCAGCAAGGCCGGCGACCCCTCGCAACGCTGCGTTGCCCGCACCAGCGCGGCGCGGAACTCGGCAGCCATCGGCATCGCCGGCACCAGTACACGTAGGCCGGACAGATCCCCTGCCGCCAGTTGCGACGGGAAAGCCGCCAACAACGCGTCGGCGAGATCGTCAAAGAAGGACGCGCCGGGGGGCAGCGTCGAAACGATCATCGCTCGAGCCGGTTGCGCTTGCCGGGGGTACCGTTCCAGTCGTCGGCGTCGGGCGGCGGTTCGCGGCGCTCGCTGATGATCGGCCAGACCTTCGACATTTCGGCATTGAGCGCGATAAACGACTGCTGGTCGCCCGGCACATCGTCCTCGGCAAGGATCGCCTCGGCCGGACACTCGGCGGCGCAGAGCGTGCAGTCGATGCACTCGTCCGGATCGATCACCAGGAAATTCGGTCCTTCATGGAAACAGTCAACGGGGCAGACATCGACGCAATCGGTATATTTGCACTTGATGCAGTTCTCGGTGACGACGTAGGCCATAATCACTCACTCGTCAGTTCATGGAACGCCGACTATAGCGCATTTAATCGGCGATCGCCGGGGCCGGCCAGATATCCTGACCGCACGGGAACTTACCATCGTCATAGCCACCCAAGTGCCGTGCCGCGCCAATTCTTCCTTCCATTCAGGGAATTTTTTCGCTACGATAGGGTCAATTCGGCGTCGGGGCCATTTCTCCAAGAAAACCTACTCAGAGCCCGAGCCCCCCAACGTTCCCGTTCAATTGCACAACAAGACAGAGGTATTCCCCATGAGCGATCTGATTCATTACGTCACCGACGATACGTTTGCTGCAGAGGTGCTCGAAGCGCAGCAACCCGTGTTGCTCGACTTCTGGGCCGAATGGTGTGGCCCGTGCAAAATGCTGGCACCGATTCTCGACGAAATCGCCAGCGATTATGCCGGTCGCCTGAAGGTCGCCAAGCTCAACATCGACGATAACCAGAACACGCCGGCGAGCTTCGGCGTGCGCGGCATCCCGACGCTGATGATTTTCAAGAATGGCAATGTCGAGGCGACGAAAGTCGGCGCGCTGTCCAAGTCGCAACTCGCGTCCTTCATTGACAGCAACCTGTAAACTCGATACCCTCCGCCTGAAAGCTCGTTGCGACACCCTCCCGGGTTAAAAAAAGCGCACGCAGCTTTCAGGGATCCCCGGTTTCACCCCACGCTTCCAAGCAAGCGTCCCGGTTCTCCCCGACACCCCCTCCAGTGCGTTTTCAGGCATGACTGCCGGCGCATCGTGCATCCCTCTTACCGTCCCTTCGCACGCACATGCATCTATCCGAACTCAAAGCCCTTCATGTAAGCCAACTTCTCGACATGGCCGTCGCCAACGAGATCGAAGGCGCCAACCGCCTGCGCAAGCACGAGTTGATTTTCGCCCTGCTCAAGAATCAGGCCCGCAAGGGTGAGACCATCTTCGGCGACGGCACGCTCGAGACGCTGCCCGACGGTTTTGGTTTCCTGCGCTCGCCCGACACGTCCTATCTGGCCAGCACCGACGACATCTACGTCAGCCCCAGCCAGATCCGCCGCTTCAACCTGCACAGCGGCGACACCATCGAAGGTGAAATCCGCACGCCCAAGGACGGCGAACGTTACTTCGCTCTGGTCAAGGTCGATAAGGTCAACGGCGAATCGCCGGAAGCCTCCAAGAACAAGATCATGTTCGAGAACCTGACGCCGCTCCACCCGGAGCAGCCGATCAAGCTCGAACGCGACATCCGCGGCGAGGAAAACATCACCAGCCGCATCGTCGACATCATCTCGCCGATCGGCAAAGGCCAGCGCGGCCTGCTGGTGTCCAGCCCGAAGAGCGGCAAGACGGTGATGATGCAGCATATCGCCCATGCCATCACCGCCAACCACCCCGACATCAACCTGATCGTCCTGCTCATCGACGAGCGTCCCGAGGAAGTCACCGAAATGACGCGCTCGGTGCGCGGCGAAGTCGTCGCCTCGACCTTCGACGAACCGGCGACACGGCACGTGCAGGTCGCCGAAATGGTCATCGAGAAGGCCAAGCGCCTGGTTGAGCACAAGAAGGACGTTGTCATCCTGCTCGACTCGATCACCCGTCTTGCCCGCGCCTACAACACGGTGCAGCCGGCCTCGGGCAAGGTGCTGACCGGCGGTGTCGATGCCAATGCACTGCAGAAACCGAAGCGCTTCTTCGGCGCCGCGCGCAACATCGAGGAAGGCGGTTCGCTGACGATCATCGCCACGGCGCTGATCGACACCGGCAGCCGCATGGACGACGTCATCTACGAGGAGTTCAAGGGTACCGGCAACATGGAAATCCACCTCGACCGCCGCATGGCCGAGAAGCGCGTCTACCCCGCCATCAACGTCAACCGCTCGGGCACGCGTCGCGAGGAACTGTTGCTGGCGCCGGACGTGCTGCAGAAGATGTGGATTCTGCGCAAACTGCTCTACAACATGGACGATCTCGAGGCGATGGAATTCCTGCTCGACAAGATCAAGGCGACCAAGACCAACGCCGAGTTCTTCGATTCGATGCGTCGCTAAACAGCCTTTGATTGCAACTTGCAGAAAAATCAAGGATAATTCGCCGTTTTCCGGGGCCGGTCACCGAGAAACCAGGTTTTTCGAGCCGGCCAGACATGACCTACAGGAAGTCCCCAAGATGAAATCCGACATCCATCCCGAATACAAAGAAATCGAAGTCACCTGCTCGTGCGGCAACGTCTTCAAGACCCAGTCGACGATGAAGAAGGCGCTGCACATCGAAGTTTGCGCTGCCTGCCACCCGTTCTACACCGGCAAGCAGAAGATCATCGATACGGCCGGCCGCGTCGAGAAGTTCAACAAGAAGTATGGCGCGCGCGCCAAGGCCATCTAAGGTCTTTCCCGCCACGCGAGTTCACGCGGACTCAGCAAAAAGGCAGCCGCAGGGCTGCCTTTTTCATTATCGATAGCCCTCAACGACAACGGCCATGCCCTTTCTCCAGAACAATCCGCGTTTCAAGGGAATCTCCCTGCCGCCGAGCGGCTGGGCGCTGGCCATCCTGCTATCGCTCTACATCTTTACCGGCCTGATCGGCCACGACCCCTGGAAGCATGACGACGCCATCACCATCGGCGTCGCCTTCGACATGGCCAGCCAAGGCCACTGGCTGCTGCCGCAACTCGCCGGCCAGCCCTATCCCGACGCGCCGTTCTACTACTGGATCGCCGCCGGTTTCGCCAAGCTGTTTTCCTGGTTGCTGCCGGCGCACGATGCGATCCGCCTGGCCAGCGGCCTGTTCACGCTGCTCGCGCTCGAATTCATCCTGCTGGCGGCACGCGAACTGCACGGCAAGGAATTCGCCGCCACCGGGCCGCTGGTCCTGGCCGGCAGCCTCGGCTTCCTGTTCCACGCGCACGAAGCGCAGCCGATGCTCGCGGCACTCACCGCGCACACCGCCGCCTACTGGGCGCTGATCCTGCTGCCGCGCCAGCCACGGTTAGCCACACCGGTCCTCGGTGCCGCACTTGGCATCGCCTTTCTCGCCAATGGCCTGCTGCCGGTGCTGGCGCTGATCCCGGCGATCCTGCTGACGCTGCTGCTGTCCGAACAGCGCCTGACCGACGCACTGAGACTCGCCAGCAGCCTCGCGCTGGCGCTGGCGCTGTGCGCGCTCTGGCTGCTGCCGGCCCACCTCGCCGCGCCGGACTATCTCGCCGATTTCTGGCTGAACGAACTCTCGGGCCTCGCCAAGCCGCTGGCGGCGCTGCACAACCTGGCGCGCTATCTCAACCTGCTGCTGTGGTACGCCTGGCCGGCGATGCCGCTCGCCGCCTGGGCGCTGTGGGCACGCCGCCGCCAACTCGGGCAACGCCCGATCGCCCTGCCGGCACTGGCCTTCATCGCCACACTCGGACTGCTCGCCGCGTTCGTCGAAACCAGCAGCGCACCGGCATTGCTCCTGCTGCCGCCGCTCGTGCTGCTCGCCGTACCCGGCGTCGGCACGCTCCGGCGCGGCGCCGCCAACGCCTTCGACTGGTTCGGCATGGTGACCTTCACCTTCTTCGCCGCGGTCGTCTGGGTCGCCTGGTGCGCGATGGTCTTCGGCTGGCCGGAACGCCTGGCGCGGCAGGTCGTGCGCATCGAACCCGGATTCGTCGGACACTTCGGCCTCGTCGCTGCCGCCTTCGCCGCGCTGATCACGCTCGCCTGGCTCTGGCTGATCGTCACCACCCCGCGCTCGCCGATGCGCGGCACGATGCACTGGATGTGCGGCGTCAGCCTGTTCTGGATGCTGCTCGCCGCGCTCTGGATGCCGTGGATCGATTACGGCAAGACCTATCGTCCGGTGTCCGCCTCACTCGCCAAAGCGCTGCCGAAAAATGTCGATTGCATTGCCAACGTCAACCTCCCGAACGCGACGTTGGCCATCCTCAATTATTTCGATGGCATCACCACGGTGCCGCAGGACAGCGATGCCAGCCGGCATTGCCACCTGCTCCTGATGCAGGGCGATCCGAAAGACGCCCGTGCGCTGCAGACGGCCGGTTGGCACCCGATCTGGCTCGGACACCGTCCGAGCGACCGCCATGCCAGCGACAAGCTCCACCTCTACCGGCGCCAGTCGCGCGCGACCTCGGCCGACGCGCTCGGCGACATCGCCATCAGCGACAGCCAGGACAACGCCGCCCGCCGCTGAGGCGAGGGCGGCGCCATTGCCCGCCCGCCAGTCTTAGAGCTTGAGGAAGTTGTCGCGGTAGTACTTGAGTTCCTCGATCGACTCGCGGATATCGGCAAGCGCCGTGTGATCGGCCTTCTTGACGAAGCCGGCCGCCACCTCGGGCTTCCAGCGCTTGCACAATTCCTTGAGCGTGCTGACGTCAAGGTTGCGATAGTGGAACCAGTCCTCGAGCTTCGGCAGGTAGCGGACCATGAAGCGACGGTCCTGACCGATCGAGTTGCCGCACATCGGCGTCGCCCGCTGCGGCACGTACTGCTGCATGAACGCCAGCGCTTCGGCCTCGACCGCGGCCTCATCGAGCGTCGAGGCACGCACGCGCTCGATCAACCCCGACTTGCCGTGCGTCTTCTTGTTCCAGTCGTCCATTGCGTCGAGCTGTTCGTCCGACTGGTGCACCACCCACACCGGCGATTCGGCGACGGTCTCCAGATTGCTGTCGGTGACGATCATCGCCATTTCGATGATGCGCTCGCGCTCGGGGTCGAGGCCGGTCATTTCCATGTCCAGCCAAACAAGATGATTCGCGTCCTGTGCCATATAATCTCCGCTTCCTAGAAATATTCAGTCCGTATTTTCTCACACCGCATGGCCAATCCCTTGCTCAGTCCATCCTCCCTCGCGTTCTCCCTCATATTCTCCGCCGCGCTGGCACTGATGATCGCCATCCGCGTCTGGCTGGCACTGCGCCAGATGGCGCATGTCAAAGCCCACCGCGCGGCGGTACCCGAACAGTTCGTCGGCCGCATCGCGCTCGACGCGCACCAGAAGGCCGCCGACTACAGTTGCGCGCGCACCCGCTTTGGTCTTGTCTCGCTCGGCGTCGAGACGCTCGTGCTGCTCGCCTATACCTTCGGCGGCGGTCTGCAGGCCCTGCATGACTTCTGGTCGCCCCGCCTCGACGGACTGCCCTACGGCGTCGCGCTGATCTTCAGCGTCATGGCGATCTCGGCGGTCGTCGATCTGCCCTTTTCACTCTATGCCCAGTTCGTCATCGAGGAACGCTTCGGCTTCAACCGCATGACCGCCCGGCTGTTTTTCCTCGATCTCATCAAGCAGACGGCGCTCGGTCTCGTCATCGGCACGCCAGTGCTGCTCGCCGTGCTCTGGCTGATGGCGCAGATGGGACCACGCTGGTGGCTTTATGTCTGGCTGTTCTGGTGCGGCTTCAACCTGCTGATCCTGTTCGTCTACCCGACCTGGATCGCTCCGCTCTTCAACAAGTTCGCACCACTTGACGACGCTGCCTTGCGCACGCGTATCGAAGCCCTGCTGACGCGTTGCGGCTTCGCCTCGTCGGGACTCTTCGTCATGGACGGATCGAAGCGCTCGGCGCACGGTAACGCCTACTTCACCGGTTTCGGCAAGAACAAGCGCATCGTTTTCTTCGACACCTTGCTCAATCGCCTGCAACCCGCCGAGATCGAAGCCGTGCTGGCGCACGAACTCGGCCACTTCCGCCATCGCCATGTCATCAAGCGCATCGTCCTGCTGTTCGGACTGTCGCTCGGTTTTCTCGCCCTGCTCGGCGATCTGATGCGCGAGACCTGGTTCTATCAGGGACTCGGCGTCGACGCCCAGGGCACGGCGCTGGCACTGATCCTGTTCTTCATGACGGTACCGATCTTTACCTTTTTCCTCACCCCGGTCATGAGCGGACTGTCGCGCCGGCACGAGTTCGAGGCCGACCGCTATGCCGCAGAGCACGCCTCGGCCGACGAACTCATCCGCGCGCTGGTGACGCTCTACGAGGACAACGCAGCGACGCTGACGCCCGACCCGTTGCACTCGTTGTTCTACGACTCCCACCCACCGGCGGCGCTGCGCATTGCGCAACTCGCCCGCCATGCACGGTGAGCGGCGCGTGAAAGAGAGCGGAACGATCGTCGCCGCCCACGGGCGGCAATACCGCGTCGAACTCGCGTCCGGCGAACTGCTCAACTGTTTTACGCGCGGCAAGAAAAGCGACGTCGCCTGTGGCGACCGTGTCGAGATCGCACGCAGCGGCGACGGCCAGGGCGTCATCGACGCCATCGCCCCGCGCCAGTCGCTGCTCTATCGCTCGAACGCCTTCCGCCAGAAGCTGATCGCCGCCAATGTCACGCAGATCCTGATCGTCGTCGCGACCGAACCTTCTTTCTCGGACGAACTCATCACCCGCTGCCTGGTGGCGGCGGAAAGCCAGGACCTGGCCGTTCGCATCCTGCTCAACAAGTGCGACCTGGAAGCGCCGCTCGCCAGCGCACAGGCCCAGCTCGCGCCCTTCGCGCAACTCGGCACCCCGATCTTGCCCTTGTCGGCACGTCAAAGCGTCGACACTCTGCGCCCACTGCTCGAAGGCCATACCAGCGTACTGGTCGGTCAATCCGGCATGGGCAAATCGACGCTGACCAACGCGCTCGTTCCCCATGCGCAGGCAGCGACCCGCGAAATCTCCGAAGCCCTCGATTCGGGCAAGCACACGACGACCCACGCGACACTGTATCGCCTGAATGCCGAAACGGCACTGATCGATTCGCCGGGACTCCAGGAATTCGGCCTTCACCACCTGAGCGCCGAAGGCATCGAGCAGGGCTTCCCCGAATTCCGCCCGCACCTCGGCCAGTGCCGCTTCCGCAACTGCCGGCACGAGCGCGAGCCGGATTGCGCCATTCTCGCCGCCCTGGAACGCGGCGAGATCGACCCACGCCGCTACGCCGCCTTCCTCCGGTTACGCGCCGAAACCGCCTGAAGGCACGAACCTGGACCGGGCGTCTTAGCGCTTGCCGGCCGGCGGCGGCATGTCCATGACGCTGACGCAGCGTTTCAGGATCACCGCCTGTTCCTCGGGCGACTTGCCCGCCAGATCGCAACTGAAGGCATCCGACGCCTTGGCTTTCGCGGGTGCGGGTTTTGGCGCCTCCGCCTTCGGGGCTTCCGCCTTGGGCGCTTCGTTCTTCGCAGCGACCGGCTGCTTTTCGGCGGCGACGGGTGCCTTGTGCGCAGCTGCCGGTGCGACGGGTTTGGCAGGCTCGGCAACCGGTTTCGCCGCCGCCTCTGCCGGTTTGGCCTCGGTCGGCGCTTTGGCAGCCTCCTCCTTGGCGTCGCTCTCCGACTTTGCCGCCAGCGCCGTCTTCATGGCCTCGACCTGCTGGGCAAGCGCCGCCAGTTGCGCCTGCTGCTCGCCGGCCACGCGCCCGCGTTCCTTCAATTCCTTGCGCACCGTCGTCAGTTCCGACTGCAGCGTGCGCGTCTTCACGGCGAAATAGATTTCTCCGCCGATCAGTATCAACACGAACAAGCCGGCAACGCCGGCGCCAATCATTGGGGCAAACCTCGCTATCAAACCGCGCAGTCCCGGCGAATCGTCTTCCGTTGTGCCGTTCTCTTCAGCCGCCATCGCCTTACTCCCTGATAATGCGGCGCGCATCGGCCGCTTGACGAGATAACGCCCAATTCGACCAAGGCTTTAGGGTGTGTTCTCAATTAACTGCCGGATTGCGTTGCACCCTACGCTAGAGCGGCTGCAAGGCGCGGGTCGCAGCGAAGGGTCGTTCCCTTCGCAAGAGGCGCATCGCGTTGTTACCGGAGGCTTGCGTGGATGGCCATGCGGCGTATCCGCCGCCTAGCGATGCGCCTCGCCAGATCCGTGCGCAACCAACGCTTAATTGAGAACACACCCTATGGTATGCCTGTCAAAAGCGCCGAAGAATGTGAAAAAAGACACAGTGTAGCCACCCCACCGCACCAGCGGCAGCAACAAGCCCAAGCCGAAACGAGAGCGGTCGTGGTAAGCTCCGGCCATCATTGACATTGCTGACCGATTCCCTCTTCCCGACCATGACGACCGACAGTACGCCCGCAGCCAAGCCGGCTCAGGACCCGCGCGCCCTGCTCAAGAAACTCCACGAAACCTATCCGGCCTTCCGCGACCACGCGCCGCTGGCGATCGGCATCGACAAACAGCTGCTGGCCCGTCAATCCGACATCGAACGCAAAGCCTTGCGCATTGCGCTCGGCATGCACACCAACTCGCTGCGCTATCTCAAGACCATGGAAAAGGCGACGCAGCGCGTCGACCTCGACGGCCAGGTCGTTGCCGAGGTGACCGAGGAACACCGGCAGCATGCCGCCGAAACCCTGCGCGAACGCTTCCGCAAGGATGCCGAGCGACGCAAGGCGCAGCGCCTCGCCGAAGAACAGGAACGCCAGCGCACGCAAAAGCTGAATCAGCTCGTCGAGAAATTCGGCAAGCCTCGCTCGTCCTGACCGGGATTCGGCCTACCCCGCCCAACGCAAAGGTCCGTGCGAATTCACATCGACGAGGCCTCGCCGGGCGTCCTTGAGCATCTGGCGGCGCGACACCTGGGTGCTTGCGCCGCATCGGACGACGCGCTGCTGGCGAAATTGGCAACACATTACCCTGTCCTGCAGCAAGACGAGGAGCGCGCAACCTGGACCGTCGCGATCGCCGCACCGACGCGCAGTTTCACCGGACAGACCGAGCGGGCCGCACTGCTACGCGCCTGCCTGTCGCGCTGCTGCGGGGATTTCTTCGAACTCGACGAAGACTGGATCGCCGACCAGCTGAATTACCGGACGCTCTGGTCGAACGCCGCGCGCTGCGCGGAATAAGCGCTTATTTCGGCAAGACCAGGACCGGCGCCTTATCGACCAGCCAGTCGCCGGTCAGGCGCCACATGCGCCCGTCATCTTCGATCGAGAGCCGCCAACGCCCCGACAGCGGCCGCTCCAGACGACCGGAATAGAGATCGCCGGCCTGGCGCTGCAGGGTCAGCACCTGATCCTCACCCGAACGCGTCGGATGCATCAGGCGCAGCGACAAGGTCTCGGGCAGCGTCGTTCCGGCCTGCCCCGCGCGTAACATCACCCGCAATTCGTGGCCGCCCAGCATCACTTGCGCCTGCAATCCGAGCCGCGCCGCCGCCTGATCGCGCGCCGTCGTCTGATTGATGCCGAGACCCTGCTTGTAATAGTCGTCGGACACCAGTCCGTCGTTGCTGCGCAAGGCCAGCACCAGCGTGACGAAGCCGGCGACGACGACAATCGCCGGACCGGCCATCAGTAGCCACGGCCAGCGGTGGCGGTACCAGGGAAGCGACGGGGATGACGTGTTTTCGTTCATGGCAGATAGAAAGTGGTTTTCTCATGGACGGCGATCTTGGGCGCGCCCTCCGCACGGAGTTCGAAGACGACCGGGTTGGAGCCCTTCTTGCCCTTGCCTTCCTCAACGCTCGCCACCGCCGCCACCGTCTTGTTCGATGCGCCCGGAACCTCGATCGTGGCGCCGCTTTCCAGCCGGATGCCGTCGATGCCAGACACCTCGATCTGGTAGCGATGCGGCGCTTCGTCGGTATTCATGACGCGCAGGGTGAAGACGTTCTCGATGCGTTCGTCATCGCCTTCGCGGTACAGCGTCGAGCGGTCGCGCAACACGTCGACCTTGAGCGGAACGCGCGTCGCCAGACTCCAGCCGGCCGCCACGACGATCAGCACGAGGATGGCCGAATAGACCAGCGTCCTTGGCCGCATCAGATGCTGCAGGATGTCGCGTGCGCCGTAATGCTTGGCCATCGCGTTCTCGGTCGAGTAACGGATCAGGCCGCGCGGCAGGCCGATCTTGTCCATCACCGAGTCGCAACCGTCGATACACGCGGCGCAGGCGATACATTCGTACTGGAGACCGTTGCGGATGTCGATGCCGGTCGGGCAGACCTGCACGCAGACGCCGCAATCGACGCAGTCGCCGAGGGCTTTTCCACCGGCATCACCCCCCTTGCGACGCTGCCCGCGCGGCTCGCCGCGTTCGGCGTCGTAGGTGATGACCAGCGTGTCCGGATCGAACATCACACCCTGGAAGCGCGCATACGGGCAGAGATACTTGCACATCTGCTCGCGCATGAAGCCGGCCATGAAATACAGGAAGCCAGAATAGAAGAACAGCCAGAAGACTTCCCAGCCGCTAACGCCGAAGGATCCGACGGCGCTCGCCAGTTCGCGGATCGGCGTGAAATAGCCGACGAAGGTGAAGCCCGTCCACGCGGCCACGACCAGCCATGCCGCGTGCTTGGCGACCTTGAGGCCGAGCTTGCGCGCCGACATCGGCTGCCGATCGAGCTTCATCCGCGCCGAGCGGTCGCCTTCGATCTTGCGCTCGATCCACATGAAGATCTCGGTGTAAACCGTCTGCGGACAAGCATAGCCGCAGAACAGCCGCCCGCCGATCGCCGTCGCGAGGAACAGCAGATACGCCGAGATCACCAGGAGGACGGCGAGATAGATCGCGTCCTGCGGCCAGAACACCATGCCGAAGACATAGAACTTGCGTTCGGCGAGATGGAACAGTACGGCCTGCCGCCCGCCCCAGTCGAGCCAGCAAGCGCCGTAGAAGAAGAACTGGGTGAGGAAGACCATGATCCAGCGGGCGTTGTTGAAGGTGCCCGAAACGCTGCGCATGTAGATGGTCCTGCGCTTTTCGTAGAGCCCCCCGGCCCCTGTGGCCTGACCGGAGGGTTTTCCGTCCGTATTCATGTCGATGCAGTCCGCCAAAGTTGGAATATCACTTTACGCTACTATTTGGCGCA
This sequence comes from Propionivibrio dicarboxylicus, assembly GCF_900099695.1. Taxonomy (GTDB): domain Bacteria; phylum Pseudomonadota; class Gammaproteobacteria; order Burkholderiales; family Rhodocyclaceae; genus Propionivibrio; species Propionivibrio dicarboxylicus. The sequence continues at coordinate 218,623 of NZ_FNCY01000003.1, forward strand.
ATTGAGGCTTGCAGGAGAAAAAACGGGGCATTCGCTGCCCCGTATATGCCATTGTCGCGACCGTTCAGCGTTTCTCGCCGCCCGAACTCAGGTTGAACACATAGGCGGCCAACAGGTGGACCTTGCCTTCGCCAAGAAATTCCTTCCACGCCGGCATCTGGTTGGTCCGACCCGCCGTGATCGTTTCGATGATCTTGGCTTCGGAACTGCCGTAGAGCCAGGTCTTGTCGGTCAGGTTGGGCGCGCCGAGCGCTTGCTGGCCCTTGCCGTCCATGCCGTGACAGGCGAAGCAGACGGCCTTGAAGCGCGTCTCGCCCTTGGTCGCGAGATCCGCATCGTGCTTGAGCCCCGACAGCGAGCGCACGTAATTGGCAAGCTCCTTGGCGCCGGCCTCGCCGCCGACCGCGTCGGGGTTGCCGCCGTAGGGCGGCATCATGCCGGTGCGGCCATTGCTGATCGTCTCGACGATCTGTTCGGGCGCGCCGCCCCACTGCCAGTCCTTGTCGGTGAGGTTCGGGAAACCCTTGTCGCGGGAGCCCTGACCGGTCGCGCCGTGGCACTGGATGCAGTAGGTCTGGAACAGGCGCCCGCCCATTTCCATGGCTTCCTTGTCGGCGGCCACGGAGGCAAGGTCGAGCTTCAGATACTTGTCGAAGAGCGGCTTGAGCTGCGCTTCGGCTTTCTCGACTTCCATCTTGTGCGCGCCGGTCGAGGTCCAGCCCCAGATGCCGGGGAAGCGCCCAAGCGCCGGATAGAGTGAAACATACGCCAGCGCGAAGAAGACGGTCAGGTAGAACAGCCACATCCACCAGCGCGGCAGCGGGTTGTTGTATTCCTGCAGCGTCTCGTCCCAGACATGCCCGGTCGTGTCGGTGGTCTGCTCGCTGCTGCTGTGGTGGATGCTCTGGAACCAGAGGAAGACACCGCAGGCAACGACGCTGACCAGCACGATCAGAATGACATACCAGTTCCAGAACTCATTGACAAAATCGCTCATGATGTTTTCCTTTGTTCGTTGCGCGAAGCCAGGCCGCGCTCGGCCATTTCAGCTTCGATGTCGGCGAAGGGGAGTTGGGCCGCTTCCTCGAAGCGCTGCCGGTTCTTGCGTACCCCGTACGCCCACCACACGATGCCCAGAAAGGTCGCGAAGGAAACGACCGTGACGATGGATCGCAGTTCGTTGATATCCATGGCGATCACTTCACACCCTTGAGTTCGACCCCCAGCCCCTGCAGGTACGCCACGAGCGCGTCGAGTTCGGTCTTGCCCTCGACTTCCTTGGCGGCGCCGGCGATCTGTTCGTCGGTATAAGGCACGCCGACCTTGCGCAGCGCGCGCATCTTGTCGGGTGCGCTGGCCGCGTCGGCCGGCGTCTTGGCGAGCCAACTGAACGAGGGCATGTTCGACTCCGGCACGACGTCGCGCGGATTGATCAGGTGGGCACGATGCCATTCATCCGAGTAACGTCCGCCGACGCGGGCGAGATCCGGACCGGTACGCTTCGAACCCCACTGGAAGGGATGGTCATAGACGAATTCGCCGGCGACCGAATAATGGCCGTAGCGCTCGGTCTCGGCGCGGAACGGACGCACCATCTGCGAATGGCAGAGGTAGCAGCCTTCGCGGATATAGACGTCGCGACCGGTGAGGCGCACCGCGTCATACGGCTTGAGGCCGTCGACCGGCGTCGTCGTCGATTTCTGGAAGAACAGCGGAACGATTTCCAGCAGCCCGCCGACGCTGACCACCAGCACGGTCAGCACGATCAGGAGGCCGATGTTGCGTTCGATCGAATCATGCGTCAATTTCATTTTGTCCTGTCCTCCCCGTTAGGCGTGATGACCGGCCGGCAAAAGCACCGGCGCATCTTCGGTCAGGCCGCCCGCCATCGTCTTGAACATGTTGTAGGCCATGATCAGCATACCGGTCAGGAACAGCACGCCGCCCATCAGGCGGATGCCCCAGAACGGATACGAGACCTTGACCGATTCCACGAAGCTGTAGGCGAGCGTGCCGTCGGCATTGACCTCGCGCCACATCATTCCCTGCATGACGCCGGCAATCCACATCGAAGCGATGTAGAGCACGATACCGACCGTCGACACCCAGAAATGCACCGTGATCAACTTGACGCTATGCATTTCGGGTTTGCCGAACAGACGCGGCAGCAAATAGTAGATCGTGCCGATCGACACCATGGCGACCCAGCCGAGCGCGCCGGAGTGCACGTGACCGATGGTCCAGTCGGTGTAGTGCGAGAGCGCATTGACCGTCTTGATCGACATCATCGGGCCTTCGAAGGTCGACATGCCGTAGAACGACAGCGAGGTAATCAGGAACTTGAGCACCGGGTCGTCGCGCAGTTTGTGCCAGGCGCCCGACAAGGTCATGATGCCGTTGATCATGCCGCCCCAGGACGGCGCCAGCAGGATCAGCGAGAAGATCATGCCAACCGACTGGGTCCAGTCCGGCAGCGCCGTGTAGTGCAGATGGTGCGGACCCGCCCACATGTAGGTGAAGATCAGCGCCCAGAAGTGCACCACCGACAGGCGGTACGAATAAATCGGGCGGTCGGCCTGTTTCGGCACGAAGTAGTACATCATGCCGAGGAAGCCGGCGGTCAGGAAGAAGCCGACGGCATTGTGACCGTACCACCACTGGATCATCGCGTCCTGCACACCGGCATAAGCCGAGTAGGACTTGGTCAGCGACACCGGGATCGCCGCGCTATTGACGATATGCAGCAGCGCCACGGCGAGGATGAAGCCACCGTAGAACCAGTTGGCGACGTAGATGTGCGTGACCGTCCGCTTCCAGATCGTGCCGAAGAAGACGACGGCATAGGCCACCCAGACGACGGCGATGAGGATGTCGATCGGCCATTCGAGTTCGGCGTATTCCTTGCCGGACGTCATGCCGAGCGGCAGCGTGATCGCCGCCAGCAGGATCACGACCTGCCAGCCCCAGAAGACGAAGGACGCCAGCTTGTCGCAGAACAGCCGGGTATGACAGGTGCGCTGGACGACGTAGAAGGAACTACCCATCAGGGCGCAGCCGCCGAAGGCGAAGATCACCGCATTGGTATGCAGCGGCCGCAATCGCCCGAAATGCAGGAAGCCGATATTCAGTTCCGGCCAGACCAGCTGGGCGGCGATGATCACCCCGACCAGCATGCCGACGATGCCCCAGATCACGGACATCACGGTGAATTGCCGAACCACCTTGTAGTTATAGGCAGACTGGATTTCCGACATGGACCCACCTCGCTTTCAAATGAAACGGTTTATGCCATTCACTTTAACACGCGTGCATGGCATGTTCAGATGCACACTATAGTCCCGACCCTGCATCGTCAAGCAATTCACAAGGACTTTCGTGGCCCGCAGGCCGACGAACAACCCTTCGCGCACAAGTGGTATTTGACCACAAGGATTGACATGCATCAATTCAAAACCTGCATCACACAAATCCTGTAACCCCTTAGATGTGCCAATAGCGCAACAAAACGCCTGGAACACTCACGCTTCCCTAGCAATTGATCTATGTCAATTTCAAACCTGCCATTGAAATACCCACGTCAGCCCAAAGGCTTTCGCGAACGCGGAGATTCACGCGGCCGGCCCCGACCTCACTTCCTGACGCCATCGTCATCGCGCAGGACGCGGTAACCGGGCCCTTCGAGGTCGTCGTACTGACCGCTGCGCAGCGACCACCAGAAGGCCGCCCCGATGATGAAGACGAGGACGACCGAGAGCGGAATCAGGAGATAGAGGATTTCCATGGCTTTTCGTGACGCTCCGACCGCTGCAAGCGCAATGAGTTCAATACGACGAGCAAAGAACTGCCGGACATGCCGATTCCGGCCAGCCACGGCGTCACCCAACCAGCCATCGCCAGCGGCAACGCGACGATGTTATAGACGAAGGCCCAGACAAGATTTTGGCGGATGATCGCGAGACCGCGGCGTGCCAGCCGGTAGGCCTGCGCCACCGCCGTCAGCCGGTCCGAGAGCAGGACGAGGTCGGCCTGCGTCCGCGCCAGCTGCGAGCCGCTGCCCATGGCCACCGACACCTGGGCCAGCGCCAGCACCGGCGCATCGTTGACACCATCGCCGACCATCGCCACGACCGCCCCGTCGGCTTGCAGGCCACTTACATAGGCGTGCTTGTCCTGCGGCGAAGCCTCGGCAATCACGGTCGCAATGCCAAGAGCATCGGCAACGCGGCGAGCCACGCGCGCCGAATCGCCACTCAGAAGCACGAGCTCGCGCCCATCGGCGCGCAAGGCGGCCAACATCGCCGCCGCTTCGGGACGCACCGCGTCGCCGAGCCGGAAAAGCGCCAGCCAGCCGGTATCGTCGCCAAGCGCGATCACCGTGTCGTCGCTCTGTGCAAACGCTGCCGCTGCCTCGGGCAAGGCTTGCCCGTGGATTTCGCCGACATAGGCAAGCCGCCCGATCCGTACGGCGCGCCCGTCCATCCGTGCCGACATGCCGGCCCCCGGCACGCCGGCGACCTCGCTGACGTCCGCCAGCGGCATGCCGGCGGCCGCCTGGCGCAGCGCCCGCCCGAGCGGATGTTCCGACGCCTGTTCGATGCTCGCCGCCAGCGCCATGCACGCATCGCGATCGCGTTCGCCGAGCGGCAAGGTGTCGAGCAGGCGCATCTCGCCAGTGGTCAGCGTGCCGGTCTTGTCGAAAACGAAATGTGTCGCCCGCGCCAGCGTCTCGATCGCGTGCCCACGCGTTGCCAGCACCCCCAGGCGCGCCAGCGCGCCGCTGGCGATGGTCAGCGCCACTGGCGTCGCCAGCGAGAGCGCGCACGGGCAGGTGACGACCAGCACCGAGACAGTCACCCACAGCATGCGCGCCGGATCGACAAAGCTCCACGCCACGGCAACGGCCGCTGCCAACAGGAGCAGCACTTCAAGAAAACGCCCGGCGATGCGGTCGGCAAGCGCGACGAGCTGCGGCTTTTCCATCGCCGCGCGTTCCATCAGGCGCAGGATCGCCGACAGCCGCGTCGCCTCGCCGATCTGTTCGACACGGAAATACAAGGGACTATCGACATTGACGGCGCCGCCGGTCAGCGCATCGCCGGGCGCCTTGGTCACCGGTGCGCTCTCGCCCGACAGCAGCGACTCATCGACGCCGCTCGTCCCTTCGAGCACGCAACCGTCGGCGGGAATCGTCTCGCCCGGGCGCACCAGTACGACGTCCTGCGGCGCCAGGTCATCGACGACGACGCGCTCGACCGTGCGCACCGCCGGAAAACCCGGCACGCGCGCGGCGAAAGCCGGGCGCAAGCGGGCCAGCGCTTCGGTAACGCTGACCGCGCGCTGGCGTGCGGTCATTTCGAGATACCGCCCGCCAAGCAGGAAAAAGATGAACATCGTCACCGAGTCGAAATAGACCTCGCCGCTGCCCGACAGCGTCGCCCACAGACTGGCGGCGAAGGCGGCGCCGACGCCGAGTGCCACCGGCACGTCCATGCCGACGCGACGCAGGCGCAGGTCGCGCAGCGCGCCGCGGAAGAAGGGCGCCGCCGAATAGAGGATTACCGGCAGCGTCAGCACCAGGCTCGCCCAGCGCAACAGCGCTTCGATATCGGCACTCATCTCGCCCTCGCCGGCGAGATAGGCCGGTACCGCGTACATCATCACCTGCATCATGCCGAAGCCAGCGACGAACAGGCGCCACAAGGCCGAACGCCGCTCGCGGTGGGCGAGTGCCTCCTGCCGCGCAACGTCGTAGGGATGGGCGCGATAGCCGATGGCGACAATCGCGGCCAGGATATCGGACAACTGGAGGCGCGTTTCGTCCCAGCGCACGCGGGCGCGCCGCGTGCTGTAGTTGATGTCGACGCCGGTGACGCCGGGCAGCGCCGCCAGATGGCGTTCGTTGAGCCAGATGCAGGCGGCGCAGGTGATGCCTTCGATGATCAGCGCCGCCTCGCGCTCGTGTTCGCCGAGGGCTCGCACGAAACTCTTCTGGAAATCGGCGTGATCGTAGAGCTTGAGGTCGTCGAGCACCCGCGGCATCGCCTCGCGCGGCGATTCAGGCAGCGCGTCACGTTGGCGATAATAGTCGGCCAGTCCGTTGGCGACGATCGCTTGCGCCACCGCCTGACAGCCGATGCAGCAGACTGCCCGTGCCTCGCCGTCGATCGTCACCGACAGGTCGACGCCGGCCGGAATCGGCAATCCGCAGTGATAACAACTCGCCTGACCCATCCTCACCCAATCCATGAAGGCGGCGCACAAAGCGCCGGAAATCCGGCTGAACCACCGCCGGCCCCGCCCATCGACCGCCCGGAGTATAAGTCAGTTCCGTCTGTCATCACGCCCTGGCAGTGCGCCGGGCGCCCGCCCAAGCCCCGTCAAACCCGTTATAATTCAGGCTTTTTCCGTTTTTCCACAACCCTCCGATGCTCGTTTTCCGCGGCTTTTCCCGACCGGCTCCGGCACCGACGGTCCTCACCATCGGCAACTTCGATGGCGTCCACCTCGGCCACCGCGCGTTGCTGCGGAAACTGAAGGACCACGCGGCTGCCACCGGCCTGATGCCGGCGGTGCTGACCTTCGAACCGCACCCGCGCGAGTTCTTCGCCCCCGACAAGGCACCGACACGCCTGTCGAGCCTGCGCGAGAAGCTCGAACTGATCGCCGCCGAAGGCATCGACTTCGCCTGCATCGGCCGTTTCAACGCTGCGCTGGCAAGTATGGACGCCGAAGCCTTCGTCGAGCGCCTGCTGGTTGACGCGCTGCGCGTCGGCCACCTGATCGTCGGCGACGACTTCCGCTACGGCGCCGGTCGCCGCGGCGACTTCGCGCTGCTCGAAACGCTCGGTCGCCGTCACGGATTCACCGTCGAAGCGCTTGGCGGCGTCCAGCAGGACGGTCTGCGCCTGTCGAGTTCTGCCGTGCGCCACGCACTGGCGGACGGCCGCATGGAAGACGCCGCCCGCTTTCTCGGCCGCCCTTATGTCATCGACGGACGCGTCGTGCGCGGCCAGCAACTTGGCCGTCATCTCGGCGTGCCGACCGCCAACATCCGCGTCAAGCACCGCCGGCCGGCGCTCGGCGGCGTCTATGCCGTCAGCGTCGATGGCCTGCCCGACGGCCCGCACCGGGGCATCGCCAACATCGGCTACCGGCCGAGCGTCGACAACACGACACGGGCGCTGCTCGAAGTCCATCTTTTCGACCTCGACCGCGACCTCTATGGCGCCCATCTTTCCGTCCGCTTCCTGCACAAGATCCGCGACGAGCGCAAATTCGCCGATCTCGATGCGCTGAAGCACCAGATTTCCGAAGACCTCCTTTCCGCACGACAGTATTTCACGCACTGATACCGAGACACCGCCATGGCTGACTACAAGAACACCCTGAATCTGACCGACACGTCGTTCCCGATGCGCGGCGACCTCGCCAAGCGCGAGCCGCAATGGGTCAAGGACTGGCAGGACAAGCAGCTCTACGAGAAGATCCGCAAAGCGGCTCAGGGCCGTCCGCGCTTCGTCCTGCACGACGGCCCGCCCTATGCCAACGGCGACATCCACATCGGCCACGCGGTGAACAAGATCCTCAAGGACATCATCGTCCGCTCGAAGACGCTGGCCGGCTACGACGCGCCCTATGTCCCCGGCTGGGACTGCCACGGCTTGCCGATCGAGCACCAGATCGAGAAGCTGCATGGCAAGCACATCCCTGGCGACAAGGTGCGCGAACTCTGCCGCGCCTTCGCGGGCGAGCAGGTCAATCGCCAGAAGAAGGACTTCATCCGCCTCGGCGTGCTCGGCGAATGGGACAATCCCTACCTGACGCTGGCCTTCAAGACCGAAGCCGACGAAATCCGCGCGCTCGGCAAGATCCTTGAGAAGGGTTACCTCTACCAGGGCCTGAAGCCGGTCAACTGGTGTCTCGACTGCGGCTCGGCGCTGGCCGAGGCCGAGGTCGAATACGAGGACAAGAGCTCGCACGCCATCGACGTCGCCTTCGAAGTGCATCCGAACCACGCCGAAAAAGTCGCCAAGATCTTCGGCCTGACGCACCTGCGCGGCCCGGCCTTCGCCGTCATCTGGACGACGACGCCCTGGACGCTGCCGGCCAACGAGGCGGTCAGCGCCCATCCCGAATTCATCTACGACCTGATCGAAACGCCGAAGGGCGCGCTGATCCTCGTGCGCGAACTCGCCGAGGCCTGCCTCAAGCGCTACGGCTTCGAAGGCCAGGTCGTCGGCTCGGCCAACGGCCGCGCGCTCGAACACGTGCTGCTCAAGCACCCGTTCCAGGACCGCGATGTCGGCATCATCTGCGGCACGCACGTCACGCTCGAAGCCGGTACGGGCCTCGTCCATACGGCGCCGGCCCACGGTGCCGACGACTACCAGATCGGCAAGGTCTATGGCCTGCCGGTCAGCAACCCGGTCGACAACGACGGCCGCTTCGTCGCCAGCACGCCGGCGCTCTCGGTCTCACCGCTCGCCGGCAAGACCGTCTGGGAAGCCAACCCGCTGGTGCTGCAGGAACTCGACGCCCGTGGCCTGCTGCTCAAATCCGAGAAGATCACGCACAGCTACCCGCACTGCTGGCGGCACAAGACGCCGATCATCTTCCGTGCCACGACGCAGTGGTTCATCGGCATGGACCACAAGGACAAGGAAGACGCCGCGACGCTGCGCTGGATCGCCGAACGCGCCGTCGACGAGACGCAGTTCTTCCCGGCCTGGGGCCGCGCCCGCCTCGAAGCGATGATGAAGACGCGCCCCGACTGGTGCGTCTCGCGCCAACGCAACTGGGGCGTTCCGATTCCCTTCTTCCTGCACAAGGAGACCGGCGCGCTGCATCCGCGCACGCCGGAGCTGATCGAACAGGTCGCGCTGCGCGTCGAACAGGCCGGCATCGAGGCCTGGTTCTCGCTCGACGCCAAGGAATTGCTCGGCGACGAAGCCGACCAGTACCGCAAGATGAAGGACACGCTCGACGTCTGGTTCGACTCCGGCGTCACCCACCTCTCGGTCATGCGCGGCTCGCACGTCGACGCCTGCGCCTATCCCGCCGACCTCTACCTCGAAGGCTCCGACCAGCACCGCGGCTGGTTCCAGAGTTCGCTGCTGACCGGCTGCGCCATTGACGGCCGCGCCCCCTACAAGGCGCTGCTAACGCACGGCTTCGTCGTCGACGGCAAGGGCCGCAAGATGTCGAAGTCGATGGGCAACGTCATCGCCCCGCAGAAGGTCTCGGACACGCTCGGCGCCGACATCCTGCGCCTGTGGACGGCGGCCACCGACTACTCGGGCGAACTGTCGATCTCCGACGAAATCCTGAAGCGCGTCGTCGAGGCCTATCGCCGCATCCGTAACACGCTGCGCTTCCTGCTCGCCAACACCTCCGACTTCGATGCCACGAAGGATCTGCTGCCGCCGGCGCAATGGCTCGAAATCGACCGCTACGCGCTGGCCATGACGCGTGAATTGCAGGCGCAATGCGAGACCGAGTACGGCAAGTACGAATTCCACCGCGTCGTCCAGGCGCTGCAGACCTATTGCTCCGAAGACCTCGGCGGTTTCTACCTCGATATCCTCAAGGACCGGCTGTACACCACCGCCGCCGGCTCGGCCGCCCGCCGCTCGGCGCAGAGCGCGCTGTGGCACATCGCCCAGACGCTCGTCAAACTGATGGCGCCGATCCTCTCCTTCACCGCCGAAGAGGCCTGGGCGACGATGAGCGGCAAGACCGACGACTCGATCATGCTGCACACCTGGCAGGCGCTGCCGGCGCTCGACGGCGAAGCGGCACTGATCGAGAAATGGAACGCGATCCGCGCCACCCGCGCCGAGGTCACCCGCGCGCTTGAGGAACTGCGCATCGCCGGGAAGATCGGTTCCTCGCTGCAGGCTGAAGTCACGCTCCAGGCCGACGGCGAGAAATATGCGCAACTCGCCTCGCTCGGCGACGACCTGCGCTTCGTCTTCATCTGCTCGAAGACGACGCTCGTCCGCGGCGCCGAAGAAAAGGTCGACTGCGCGCCGCTCACTCACGCCAAGTGCGAACGCTGCTGGCATGTGCGCGAGGACGTCGGCGCCAACCCGGCACACCCGGATCTCTGCGGCCGCTGCGTCAGCAACCTGCACGGTGAGGGCGAAGCGCGTGCCTGCGCGTAACGCCCGTCCCTGGCTGGCCCTGGCCGGGGGCGTCATCGCCCTCGACCAGTTGAGCAAATGGGTCGTCCTCGGCGCCCTGCATTTCGGCGAGACGCGCTATGTCGCGCCGTTCTGGAACTGGGTGCTGACCTTCAATCCCGGCGCCGCCTTCAGCTTCCTTTCCGATGCTGGCGGCTGGCAGCGCTGGTTCTTCACCGCCCTGTCGTTCGGTGTCTCGGCCTGGATCGTCGTCATGCTCCGCCGTCACCACCGTGAGACGGGCCTGTCGCTGGCGCTGGCGCTGGTCCTCGGCGGCGCGATCGGTAACGTCATCGACCGCATCCGCTTCGGCGCCGTCGTCGACTTCATCCAGTGGCATGCCGCCGGCTACTACTGGCCGGCCTTCAACGTCGCCGACTCGGCCATCACGCTCGGCGCGGTGCTGCTCGTCTGGGATCAGTGGCGCCGGAAACCGGACGACGCCGACGCGGTCCAATAGGCCTCGTCCCGACCTTCCCCACGGATTTCCCATGCACGTCATCCTTGCCAATCCCCGCGGCTTCTGCGCCGGCGTCGAACGCGCCATCGCCATCGTCGAGCGCGCCATCGAGAAGTTCGGCGCACCGATCTACGTGCGCCACGAAGTCGTGCACAACCGTTTCGTCTGCGACAACCTGCGCGCCAAGGGTGCGATCTTCGTCGAGGAACTCGACGAAGTGCCGGCCGGCCAGACCGTCATTTTCAGCGCCCACGGTGTGCCCAAGAGCGTGCGCGAGGATGCCGAACGGCGCGGCCTGCGCGTTTTCGACGCCACCTGCCCGCTGGTTACCAAGGTCCACAACCAGGTCGCCCGCCTGCACCGCGACGACTACGAAATTGTCATGATCGGCCACAAGGGCCACCCCGAGGTCGAAGGCACGATGGGGCAAAGTACCGGCCGCATGCATCTGGTCGAAACGGCCGAGGAGGTCGCCGCGCTGAGCGTCACCACGCCCGACCGCCTGGCCTACGTGACGCAGACGACGCTCTCCGTCGACGACGCCGAGCGCGTCATCGCCGCCCTCAAGACCCGTTTCCCTTCCATCGTCGGCCCCAAGCGCGACGACATCTGCTACGCGACGCAGAATCGCCAGGACGCCGTCAAGGCGCTCGCCCAGACCACCGACCTCGTGCTCGTCGTCGGCTCGCGCAACAGTTCGAACTCCAACCGCCTGCGCGAAGTCGCCCGGCTGAACGGCACCGATGCGCACCTCATCGACGATGCCAGACAGATCGACCGCGCCTGGCTGGCCGATGTCAAACGCATCGGTGTGACGGCCGGGGCATCGGCCCCCGAAGTGCTCGTCCAGCAGGTCATCACGACGCTCGCGGCCGAAGGTAGCACAGGCGTCGAGCAGCTGATCGGCGCCGAGGAAAACGTCACCTTCGCCTTGCCGAAAGAACTGCAGGGCGACGCCGGGTAAGACGCCCGCCCCGCTGGCGGCTAACGCCTGAGCCGTGCGCGCGGTGGCGGCGGCGCGTATTGCAACTCGCCCTTGAGCCGCGCATGCACGCTCGCCCCATGACGGATTGCCGGCGTGAAGGGCTGCCGCAACAGTGCTTCCTCAAGACTGGCGACCAGCACCGCCGGCAGATCGGTATCGAGCACATCGACGCGGCCGACGCGGCCGACGTCGTCAATCCACAATTCGACGACGAGACGCCCCGGCGTCAGCGCTTCCTGCCCCCCCGACGCCGAAGCAGCCAGCGTCGACAGTTCGGTCAGCGGATACGGCGGCACATCGACTTCGGCGTGCAGGTAATAGGTCGGATCGATCGCGACGACGCCGGCCGGCACGTCGCGCATTGCCGGCGGCAGAGCACTTCCCGGTGCGGGCGCATCGGCATCGTCGGACGACGGCACGGACGCCGTCAGCGGCACCGGCGATGTCGATGTCGAGATTTGCGCAGGCGGCGTCTTCCGGACTGGCGAGCCCATGTTTTTCGCCATCGCCATGGCAATCGTCGCATCCAGTGGCAGCGGCGCCGCACGGCTGAAACCGGCGAAAGCGTCACCGCGCGGCAAGCCCTGCCAGACGAGCAGGGCGAGCGCATGCACGAGCAGCGACGCCAGCACTGCCACGCTCAGCGGTTGACGCTCGCTCTGACGCACGACCGCCCGCCTATTCGATCAACTGTCGCCAGGACACGCGTCGCGGCACCGTCGCCGCGCTGCCGATGCCGACGTCGCGCACATCGGTCGTCGTGTCGCCGAGCCGGGTAATACTGCGTACGGCGCCGCCGTCGAGCTGGACGATGACCGGCCGCGTCGCCAGCGCGTTGGCGATCTTGACGCCGCCAAACCCGGAAATCGGCGCCCCGGAACGGTAGTCGAGGTTATAGATGAAGCTCTGGCCGGCCGAGGAACAGGCCGTGCCGGTCGGCTGGTTGGTCGTAAACACCAGCGTCCCGAGCACCAGCGCCGGATCGGTATAAGAGCGTTCACCGTTGTCGGGGAAGTCGAGATACCAACCGGCGGCGCTGGCGAGGTTCACCGAGTTCTGGCTGACCAGACGGTTCTGGTTGCTATCGATCGTCACCGTCTGGGCGATGAAGGTCGCCGTACCGCCGCGCACCGCGCCCCAGCCGGTCGCCGTCAGCGGGTCCTTGACGGCATAGAAGGACTGCTTGTTGTTGGTCGGCGAACTCTGCTGCGCCGCATCCGAGCGATCGCTGTCGCCGAGGAAGCGACCGGTCCCGACCAGCACCAACGCGACGCCGTTGCTGTCGCCAAGCTCCGGACGCTCGGTCACCGGCTGCAGCGTCCCGGCCGGCCCGGAGAACACTGCCAGGCGCAAGGCTTCGTAGCCCGACGGACTGATCGTGTCGTTGACGTCGAAACGCCAGAGATTGCCGAAGAGATCGCCGCCGTAGACGCGCCGGACGGTATTGTCGGTATCGGGCGAATCGACCCAGGCAGCGATCTTGGCGAGCCCGCTCGGACACGGCGCCGTCGTACACACACCGGAAATCGCCGAATTGCTGCCGACCCCCGTGGCGATCTTGCGGATGATCGCGCCGGTCTGCGGGTTGAGGACATACAAATAACCGCCGCCGTCGCCCGGCGTCGTGTTGTTGTAGCCCGACGTCACGAGTACCGCCCAGGTGCCATCGGCGAGCTTGGTGACGACCGGGTTGCCGTAGCTGTAACCCAGGTCGCAATCGTCGCTGGCGCCGACCGCCGCCGCGAGCGTCGCGGCGCAGGACGTCGTCCGCCGCTTGAACTCCCAGAGCGCTTTCGGCTGCGTCGGATCGGTGATGTCGAGCGCATAGAAGCCGGCGCCGCCGGCGGCGAGCCCGCCGATCAGCAAGGTCTTCCAGCTGCCGCCGAAATAGGCATAGTCGACCACCGGCGTGCCGTCGAGGAGGAAGCGGTGATCGTTCTTGTAATTCATCGACGCAAGTTTGTAGAGATTCGGCAGCACCATGCTCGGCAGGTAGGCCCAGCTCTCCTGCCCGGTCGTCGCGTTGACGGCGTGCAGCATGCCGTCATTGGCGGCGACATACACCATGCCCGGATTGCTGGCCTGTGACGCCTTGAAGGTACTGAAACCGCTGTCGGAATAATTGGCCAGCGGCTGCTTCACATACACCGCTTCGGACGACACGATGTCGCCCAAGGCGTGCGTGCGCAGACGGTAGTAGATCGGCCGGGCGGCGGCGGTATTGTCGGTGCGGTCCTCGTAGCCGGTCTGCCCGCGCAGGAAGCGGATCAGCTTGTCGCCGGCCGCGTCGGCCTGCTCGCTCGATGACAGACAATTACGAATGGTCGGATCGCCGACGATGGTGTAGGTCGTCGTCGCGCAGAACTGCGGCAGCGAGGCCATCGCCGTCGACGAGAAATACGCCTGCTCGGCGGTCGTCAGGTTGCCCCAGACGAAGGGTTTCAACTGGCTCGGGTAGGTACTCGTCTCGGTCGAGAAGGTATAGATCGTGCGCGTGTCGGTCGTCGCCGTCACCTTCGTATCGAGCAGCGGCTGCGCGTTCCAGTCGATCACCGGCGTCGGCGGCGTGCCCGAGGTGATGATGTTGCCGGTTGCCACGTCGATCTGCAGGCGCTGCAACTCGCTCGTCCATTCGCTCGTCTTGAAGTCCGAGCTGAACAGGAAATTGTCGCCGGTCGTGATGTTCGGGTTGCTGGTCGTCGCGGCAGCGGCATCGCCAAGCTTGGCCGAAATGCTGGCCAGCGCGCCGGACAGTCCGGCCGCGAGCGCCGCCGGGTCGCCGGCGCTGAAGTACTGGCCGCGCCCGTTGACCGCAGCATGCCAGAGGTCATCGACGTTGGCCTGGGAATCGCTGGACGGTGTCGGCCAGTTGCAGGTCGTCCCCGACGACTGCCAGGTGCAGCTCGTCGACGAGGCTGTCGCACCGGCGGCAACGTCCTGGTAGTCGCCGCTGCTCGCGCTCGAATAATTCGACTGGAATTTCATGTAGCCGTCGATCCCGAGTCCGAGCGTGTAGGTCGTCATGCGCTGAATGTTGTTGGTATAAGTGCCGTTGGCCGAATCGTAATCGCCGGTACCGACGTCGACGCCGTTGTTCATCGAACCGGCAACGCGCAGGTCGGTGTTGTAGTAGTAGTGCGCGACGTCGGCCAGCGTGTCGGACACGCCACCCGAGGTCGCCACCGTCGTCGCCGTCGTCCCGGCGGTCGGTCCGGTTGTCGACAGCGTCGTCACCGTCGCTGTGCCGCTCGTCGTCGTATTTGTCGCCGTGATCGCTGCCGATGACGTTCCGGCAGCGGTCGGCGTCGCCATGCAGGTCGAGGTCGACGAGGCCGTCGTCCAGCTGGTTCCAGCGCCCGGCGCGCCGGTATCGCTCGTCGTCGACAGGGTGTTGCTGACCGTCGCCGTCGAGGTCGCGGCCGTGCTGTTGGTATTCGAGGTGACGACACCATTGATCGTCACCACGGTATTGTTGTAGGTCGAGGTCTGGTCGGTGACGATCACCAGCGAACCGACCGCGACCTGGTTATAGGTCTGCGTCGCCGTCGTCACCGTCGTGCCGGTGTTGCTGGACGTCGTCCCGCGCCGGCAGACGTAGAGCGAGTTGCCCGAATACACCGCATTACACGAACTCGTCCCGGCCGTCGAATTATTCGGATAGAGACACCATTCGACGCCGGCGCCGTCGGTGACACAGCCGAGATCGACCCCCCCCGGCGTGGCGGTCGAGTTGCTGGTGCCGCGACAGGCATAGGCCTTCGGACTGGTGCCGGCGCCACTCGTACAGTTGGTGCCCTTGCTGGTATTCGCCTCCATGCACCAGGTGCGCGTGGCGTTAGCCGAGTTCTTGCTGTTGTCCTGAGCGCAACTGCCGGCCGCCGCCGGCACCGAAATCGCACAGCTGGCACCCTGCGTGACGACGGTCCGCGTCCAGGTGGACGTCTGCGTCGCGCTCTGCACCGACTGCTGCCGGACGACCGTCGTATAGGGTGTCACCGCCGTCACCGTCGCCGTCGCGCCGTCCGAATACGGCCGCCCGGCGCCGCCGTCGCTGTTGCCGATCGCCGTCGTCCGGTCGAGCCGGCAGCCCTGGCCGTTCCGGCCCGAACAACCGCTGTCGTTGCCGGTATTCCAGTAACCGTCGGTCGACAGGATGGTGAAATTCTTCTGGCATGAATACTGGACCGGATCGACAACCGTCGAGCCATTGAGCGAGACGCCGTTCAGGCTGCCACCATAGATCAGGCCCGCCGTCGACAAAGCCGAACGCAGCGGCGTGCCGTTGCTCGGATCGGCGGCGAACAGCTTGGCGTACCAGGAACTCTTCTGGCCGCTGTCGAAGGTGGCGACGTTGAGGAAGGAATTGCTGGCATTCGCGTCAATCGACAGGTAACCGACGCGGAAATTGTCGGAAACGCCCTGAAACGCGAGGCTCGTCGCCGACTTCATCATCTGCATCCGCGTCCGGTAGTAGGTGTACCAGTTGGCGAAATTGGTCATTTCCTCGGCATAGGTACAGGTCGAACCGGCACAGTCGGAGCGCGCGCTGGCCTTCGTCGACGAACCCGGATACGGATAACTGTTGTTCGTCGATACGATGTCGACACGCTGGAAGCTGCCCGGCACCGGCTTCTTGCCGTTGAAACTGCCGCTGCCGGCGATCGTCATCGTCGTCGTCCCGGACCCGTTGCTCTGGACCGGCGTCACCGACCCGTTCGCCGCCGTCGCCGCATACGGTGCATAGATCAGGAAGGTGCAGGTGCGCGTGCCGCTGCTCGTCGCACAGCGTTTCGCCGTCGCCATATAACCGTTGGCGAGATTGTTGATGATCGCCTGCGCCACGGTATCGACGTCGTTCGACGCGGTCGTCGCCGTACTCAGGAGCGCCGCCCCCGTAGCAACGGTAATGCCGGTTACCGTTGCCGCCTTGTTGCTCGATGCCGTCGAACTGCCGCTGACTGAAAAGCTGATGAAATTGCTCGTATCGCCCGACTTGAAGATCATCGGATAGCGCGGATACTGAAAGGTATCGTTCTTCAGCGCCTGACAGGTCGTCAGCGCCGTGTCGCTGCACCAACGCAGCTTGGCCGGCACCGTGTAGGAACCGGTCGCCGCCGAGGCCACCGTGCAGTTGGTCTGCTTGTCCGAATCGCAGTACTCGCCGGGAACGATGACGTAGTAATAGGCATTGCCTGAAATCGCATGGAAGCTCGCGTAGCTCGAATTCGGCAGCAGGTAGTTCGAGGTATTCCTGAAACAGCTGGTGTAATTGGTATCGGTACACCACTCGCCGTCGGGATAGCCGGCAACAAGATCGACGACCTTGGTCGATGCGTGCTGAATGCCATAAGCATCGAGCTTGACGGACGTCCAGGCCGAGGTATTGGCCGAGGTCTGGCTATCCTTGCTGGTGCCATCGGCATTGACCGGCGGGACATAGCGGATGGCCGGGTTGTAATAGATCCGGTTGAAGTCGCTCGTCATGAACGGCACATCGCCGCGCATGGTGCCGAAGGTCGTCGCCGATCCCGACATCCACATGCAGGCATCGCTCGACCCGGAACGGTTGCGGCAGCAGGCAGAGCCGGAGTTCGAGGTACTGACCGTGCCATCCGACTTCTTGCAGTAATAGTCGTTGGCCCAGTCGGGCAGGAAGTCCCAGTTCATACTGCCCGAATCGTCGAGGATGAACATCAGGTTCGGCTTGACTGCCGTCGCGTTGTTTTCCGAGGTCACCATCGGCGAGGTGGCGATATCGGTGGACGCGCCATAGGCCGCCACGCCGGCCAGGGTGACGATGATCGCCGCCAGCCGGCGTCCCCATGAAAAAATCCAGCTCTCACGCATTTCCGTTCCTCTCAACCCACGCTAGAGCGCGATGATCGCCTGCACGAAACTCACCGTGTTCTTCTTGCCTTGAATGCGCACGGTGATTCGGTAATAGACCTGCGACGAAGCCTGGAAGCGGGTCGCGCCGGCTCGCTTGGCATAACCGCCGGAACTCGCCACCGACGGTGTCTCGATGCAGTTGGCGCCGACACCGGTCATCGCCGCCGTGCCGGCACACAGGCGATGAATGAAATACGACACCGTGTTACCGCTCGCATCCTCGGCAAGCGTCACTGCGTTGGCCGCGAGGCTCGCCGCCCAGAACTGCTCCCAGGTCTGCCCGGCAGCCGGTTGGTCGGTGGCATTGCCACCGTTCGACTTGTAACCGGCCGGACAGGTCGATACCGCGTTGCCGGTCGCGCCGCAGGTCAGGGTCAGGACGTTCGCCGTCGATAACCAGTTGAGCGCCGTTTCAACGCCGACATCGCCCGAATAGGTGGCGCTCTGGCGGAAACTGAGATTGCCGGCAACCAGCGTCGTCGTGTCGAGCGAGCGGATCATCGCGATCGCGCCAAGCGTCATGATGACCAGCATGACCAGCGTCACGATCAGCGCCATGCCGCGCTGGCGCGGCGAATTGGACCGGATCAGCATCCCGATTGCCCTCCCAGCCAGACGACGTTGCGCACCGGCACGATGGTCTCGAACACCTTGTAGCGGTAGCGCTGGCTCGGCACCGTGAACACCGGCCCGGCGGTCAGCGGCACGCCCGAGACATTGGCAACGACCGACGGCCACAAGGTGATCGTTGCCGGACTGACATTGGCGCCGTCGCGAGCGATCTCGGCGCTGCGCGAGACGAGCGCCACGCGCAGCGTCGCGATCCGCGTCCAGTCGCAGGCGATCGACGGCACTGTGGCACCGGCATCGGGCGACGGACAGGTCGGCGCGGCGACGGTCAGGTGCGAGCGACAGTAGGCATCGACATGCATGTCGGGCGTCGCCGTCGTATCCCAGCCGTACTGGGCGCGCAGGCCGACGATGTTGCTGGCGATCGGCACCCAGACGGTGGTGTCGCTGACGCGCGAGGCGTCGGCACAGTTTGTCGTCCAGAAATCGCAGACCGTCAGGTTGCCGGAACGGATCGCATAGACGCGCATGACCATGCCACCAGCGCCGAGGTTGAAGACATTCGTCGTATTGGCGGCATAGGTCGCGCCGGTCGAGGCCTGATCGACTGTGATCGACGGATTTGCTACGGCCGTGATCTGCCCGACGGTGCAGTTTTGTCCGGCCTGGGCGACAAGGACGAAATCGCCGAGATTGAAGCCGGTGACGTTCTTGCCAAAGGAATACGTGGTCGTCCCGCTGACCCCACTGATCGGCACGCCCTCGGGCGTGGCGATCGTATTGCCGTACATCACGGCGATGATGTCGGAACCAGCGTCACCCGGCGGAATGCCCAGCGGATTCGTCGCGGCGCCCGCCGCCGTGCCGTCGGGAATGATCATCACCGGCATATAACGCCGGCCGTTGAAGGAACGGCTCGACTGCAAGGTGCAGTAGAAGGCGTCGAGTGCGGCAAGACCGTAGCCGCCGAGGCGGATGTCGGTCTCGAGCGAATACATGGCGATGGCGCCACTGCTCTGCGCCTCGGCGCTGCCGGAATTGCCCTTCTTCTGGGCGTCGTAGAACAGCGCGAACTGGGCCATCAGCAGCGCCGTGATCAGGCCGATGGTGACGCCGACCATCAACTCGACGAGCGAAACACCCTGTTGTGCAAAGCGGAAACGACGCCTCACCTGAATTCTCCCTGGGCTATTGCAACTGAGTGATCGTCGCATGCTGGTGGAATGGCGTCCCGGCAGCGGCGCCGGGCAGTTGCCAGAAGATCGTGATCGTCACCTGGTTGTTGGCGCCAAACACCACCGTCGGCGGTTGCGCGGCCGCATTCGGCAGGCCGCCGTTGGCCGCGGTGATGACGTCTGCCTGCCAGGCGAGGTAACGCGGACCGTTCGGCGACGCAAAATTGGTCGCCAGGTTCGTCTTGTCCTCGGCCCACATCTGGGCGATCAGCTGATTGGTGAACATCGACGCCTCGACGCGATACTGCGCATCGGTCGTCTCCTTGATCACCACCGCCTGCAGCGCGACCAGGCCGAGGATGCCCAGCGAGAAGATCAGGATGGCGATCAGCGCCTCGATCAGCAGGAATCCGGATTCGCTCTTTTTTTGCCACATGCGTAGGCTCCTAGCACCCCTGCGGCGTGCCTGACATCGACGGCGCCGGATCGCACATCCGAATGAGGCCGCCGACGCTGATCTCGACACGGAAACAATTGCGCGGCCCGCTGCCGGTGCAATCGACGCCGACGCTATCGACCGCCGAGAGCACGACGGGAACGCCCGGCGCCCCGGCCGCCATGCGCCCGAGCCCGTTGAAGGCGATCGAATACGGCAGTGCCGATGCCGGCTGGGTCACCGTAATCGACGCCGAACGCGAGCCCTCGCCGCTAGGTCGCGACTGGATCGCAGCACCCAGCGCGTCGGTGATTGCCCAACCGTTGCCGCCGTTCAGCGTCAGCGTCACCGTCGCGTTGCGCTTGATCGCCTCCGATCGCGCCAGTTGCAGGCCATGCAGCGCCGCCTCGGCGGCATTGCGTACTTCGAGCTTGAGAATCCAGTCGTTGTAGCTCGGCATGCCGACACTGACCAGAATCGCGATCACCGCCACGGTGATCATCAATTCGACGAGCGTAAATCCGCCGCTCCCGCGCACGCTGCGAATCAGCATGACCCGCCTTTATCGCGCACCCAGCAACTGGCGCTGCTCGTCCAACCGGACGGTACGGTCGGCGTCGACCGGGTATTGGCCTGGTCGATCTCGAAGCGGAACCCCCCGGTACCCTGGGCTGTGACGCCGTCCGCGCGCACGACGTAGCTGTCGGCGAGCAAGGTCGGACACGAATAGGTGAAGTACTGCGCGTCGTTCGGCAAGGGCGCGACCGTGCCGGCGGCGCAAGCGCCGAGATACGTGCGCTGGTCCTGATAGTACTGCTCAAGGCGCGTGCGCACTTCGGCCAGTTTCGCCCGCGGCTCCGACAGCTTGCCGCGCAACACGTAGTCCGAATAGTTCGGATAGACGATCGCCGCCAGAATCCCGATGATAACGACGACCACCATCAGCTCGATCAGTGAAAACCCCCGATTGCGTTCCATAGACCCTCCTTGACAGCTTGCATTCAAGCGCAGGGCGCGTCATTTGACCAGCCCCGGACGATCGGCGGTCGATTTTCGTCCTCAAGCGGAAACGACGCGGCCCGGCCGCCTCACCGGGCGACCGGGCCGCAATACCGGGCAAGAGCGCCGGAGGCTACAACCGATAGGCGCTGACGATGCGTTGCATCTCGTTGGCGAGGTGATCGAGATCGGTCGCCACCTGGGCGCTGTGATCGGCTGCGGCGCTGCTTTCCTCCGACATCTGCGCAATCCGCTCGACCTGCTGCGCGATCGTCGTCATCGCCGACGCCTGTTCCCGGATCGCCGAGGTAATTTCCTCGACCATTTCGACCGCGCTGCGGCTGCCCTGGCCGATCTGATTGATCGCCTCGCTCGCCTTCTGGGCCGACTCGACGCCGAGGCTCACCTCAGTGACCACGCTTTCCATGCTCACCGCCGCGTCGCTGGCGCCCGAGCGCATCGACGCGATCGTCGCCGAAATTTCCTGCGTCGACGCCGCCGTGCGCTCGGCCAGCTTGCGCACCTCATCGGCGACCACGGCGAAGCCGCGGCCCTGCTCGCCGGCACGCGCCGCCTCGATCGCCGCATTGAGCGCCAGGAGATTGGTCTGATCGGCGACTTCCTTGATCACGGCGACGACATTCGAAATCTGCTGGCTGCTATCGACAAGTTCGCGAATCCGCTCGGCCGCCTGATTGACGGTCTCCGAGATATTGTTGATATCATGAACGGTCTTGCCGATGATCGTCTCGCCCGACGACGCCAGTTGGCCGGACTCGGTCGAAATGCGGTCGGCCTCGTGCGCCCGGTCACCGACGTGATTGATGCTCACCGTCATCTCCTCGACCGTCGCCGCCATATTCGACGCCGATTCGCTCTGCTGGTGCGAGGCGACCGCCACCTGCCCCGATGTCGTCGACATCTGGCTGGCGGACTGGGCCACCGTCTGCGAATGCGTCAGGATCGTCTTGAGGTTGCCCTGGAGCTTGTCGAGCAGCCGATTGAGCGCCTGCGCCGTCACGCCGATTTCATCTTCCCGCAGAATCCTGACCCGCTGCGTGAAATCGAGATTGGCTTCCACCTGCGTCACGCTGTCGCGAATCAGGCTGAGCGAACCGCGGATATTGACGAGCATGAAATAGCCCATGACGACGATGGCCGCCACGGCCGCAACGATCGAGGCAATCGACCACTTGATCGCCGATGACACGGAATCGACGACTTCGTTGGCATAGCTACCCGCCATGTTCTCGTTAAAGGCGACATGCTTGTCGAGTGCTTCGGCGGCCTCGATCGCCATCGGGCGCATCTCGTTTCTGAGCACGGCCAGCGCCGCATTCGTTTCGTTCTTGCGCGACAGCGGCAGCAATTTCTCATGGAACGCCGTCAGATAACGTGAGACTGCCTGCCGGTCAGCCTCCAGCAACTTCTTGTCCTCGTCGTTCGAGAGCATCGACTCGTACTTTTTCAGATCACCATTCACGCTGGCGACCAGCTGTTCGATGCTTTTCTCGACCGCAGCCATGCCGGCGTCGTCGGTCGTCAATACATGCGCATAGGCGTTGACACGTATCTGCTGAAAGGAATTGCGCGCGTTGCCAAGCGTCTTGATGCTGGCAAGACTGTCGTCGCGCACCTGCGTCACGCCACGCTGTCCGTGCAAGGCCGCCGACAGGCCCACCGCCCCGACGATCAGCAGGGCAATCACCGAACAGATGATCAGGAACACGATACGCTTCGAGATGGTGATGGTTTTCATGATGACGAGCCTTAGGTTGTATGTTCCGGATATACGTTCGCCGGTATTGGATCGTTCCAGAGGGAAAATGTTCAGTGCCGGAAACAATCCATGCCCCCCGAACCGGACACACCGCACCACCTCCGGCAATCCAGGGGGAACTACTCGTTTATCTTAACGGCCGAACGTCCGATTGCAAGGCGCCCGCGATCAGTAGCGCAGATCGAAACTCGTTTCGTAGGTGCACACCTGATTGCGCCCCTGGTGCTTGGCGTCGTACAAGGCCTTGTCGGCCCGCGCCAGCAAGGCGTCGATATTCTCCGCCGCGTCCTTGAAGGCGGTGACGCCGATCGACACCGTGATTTTCAGCGGCACGCCGTGGTCGAGCGGGATTTCTCCGAACTCGATCGTCCGCCGCAGACGCTCGGCCACCTCGAAGGCCTGAACCAGCCCGGTTCTGGGCAGCACAATGGCGAATTCCTCGCCGCCGTAACGCCCGGCGATATCCACTTCGCGGAGCAGCCCGCGGAGAATGCTGCCGAGTTGTTGCAGGGCCTGATCGCCGACCTGGTGACCATAGGTGTCGTTCACCTGCTTGAAGTAATCGATATCGAGCATCAGCACCGACAGCTGCGTGTCATAGCGCGCGGCATTCGCCAACTCGCGTTCGGTCAGGGCCATGAAATGGCGACGCGAGAACACCCCGGTCAAGGGATCGACCTGCACCAGGTGCTCGAGCTCGTGTTCAATCCGCTTCTGTTCGGTGACGTCATGGATAACGCCGAACACCGTGCGCCGACCAGGATCGAATTCGGCGTTTGACTGGATTTCCTTGATTTCGCCGGTATCGACGGCGCGTATCCTGAATTCGACATTGAAAGGATGGCCGTGCTGGACGAGCGCCGCCATCGCCGTTTCGATCGGCGCCTCGTATCCCGGAAGCAACATCCGCCTGAACGCAGCTTCGTCAATTTCCTCCGGCGGCAGTCCGAAAATCCTCGCGGCGCCGACCGAATGCGTCATGACGCGCGTATCGGGATTGAACTCCCAGTTGCCTGTTTTCGATGCCAATTCGGCGCGCGCCAGGCGTTCGACATTATCCCGCATCGCCATCTCGGTCTCCTGACGCCGCCGCACATCGACCAGGAGATCATGGAGCAGGCGCCGGTTGACCAGCAAGATGAAGCTGAAGGTCAGCGCGATCAGCAATGTTTGCGTGCCGACGTACATGAAAAGGTCGTAAGCGCTCGCCAGAAAGAAATTCGGCCCCGGCGGATTGAAAAAATAGAAGACGAGCCGCCCGGAAAACAGCAGCGCATAACACGCCATGACAAACGCCAGTGTCTGCGCGCCGAAACGTCGATCTGCCGGCGTCCGGAATACCAGCCACACGCACTCGATGCTCAACCAGCTGAGGAACACCGAATAATTGACGCTACGCCAGAGCAGGCTCGGTACGGCATAGGTGAAATAGGCGTGGATCAGGAGAAAGACCGCCTGCAGGGCGAGGTCGTGCCGGAACGATTGCGGGCGATCGAGATGCCGCGCCACCCCCCGCAACAGCAGCACGAACCCGGAAGTGATCAGCCAGGCGGGGATCAGGATCGACACGGTGTCGGGCAGGATGCCGCGCGCCAGGATCAAGGGAAATGCCAGCAACTGGAAAATCAGGCTGAGGAACCACTGCCCTATCGCCGCAAAACGCTCCCGGTTATTCCACCAGACGATGGCCATGACCAGCACACAGAGCATCATGCTGATCACATTGGTCGTCAGCAGGGTTCTTAGATCGAGCAGTTGGGAAAGCGTCATGCGTGGGAATACACGGGAAAGCCAAAGAAGACGATGTTCAGGACAAGCACCGACGGCCGTCAGTAGTGGCAGGAGCAAAGGCCAAGACCGACGTCCTCGCTATTCTACGACCAGACCGCCCCCCGTCAAAACGCTCCCTTGCACACCGCCATTCTCCTTGGCCGCCTACGCGTTTGGCATCATACGGACAGCATCCTGATTCGCTTCAGGACGCCACCAGACGCTCTGGCGGCATGACCTGAAAACACAGCAAGTCACTTCTGGCGCTTTGCCAGAAGCCGGTCCAATTGGTTGGCAAACGCCTGTCGATCCGCATTCGAGAGCGCCGATGGCCCTCCGGTCTCGACGCCGCTGCTGCGAAGACCGTCGAGGAAATTGCGCAGCGTCAGGCGTTCCTGAATGTTGCCGGCATCGAGCAACTCACCGCGCGGATCGATGACCACCGCGCCCTGGGCGATGACCTGGGCAGCCAGCGGAATATCGGCGGTGATGACGATGTCTCCCGCAGCGGCCTCCTGAACGATGCGCTGATCCGCGACATCGAACCCGCCCGGCACTTGTACGGCCCTGATCCATGGAGAAGGCGGCACCCGCAGCATCTGGTTGGCCACCAGGGTGGTCGGCACCTGGGCGCGATTGGCTGCGCGAAAGAGGATTTCCTTGATGACGACCGGACACGCATCGGCATCGACCCAGATTTTCATGGACGCTCGTCTCCGAGGGAATTCATGGCGTCCCGAAAACGAACAGGCGCACCGCCGTCACCGAAAAATTCAAAGGACATAGCGCGCGATGGCAAGATAGTGCAGCGCGCTGCCGCCAATGACAAACAGATGCCAGATGCCGTGCCAATGGGCGAATCTCTCGTCGTAAAGATAGAAGACAACCCCGGCGGTATAGACCACGCCACCGGCGGCGACCCAGGCGAAGCCGCTGAGGGAAAGCGCCTCGATCAGGGGAACGGTGGCAATGACGGCAAGCCAACCCATCAGCAGATAAATGACCAGCGAAAGCTTGCGCGCGCCCTTGCCCAACCAGAACTCCTGGGCGATACCGATGATCGCCAGGATCCAGACCGCGGCGAAGAGCGACCAGCCCCACGACCCCTGCAGGCTGACGAGCGTGAAGGGCGTGTAGGTTCCGGCGATCAGCAGGTAGATCGATTGGTGATCGAGCTTGCGGAATATCTGCTTGAGGCGGCCACGCGTGCTGTGGTACAGCGTCGAAAAGCTGTAGAGCAGAACCAGCGTCGAACCATAGATTGCGAAACTGACGATTTTCCAGACATTGCCGGTCAGCGATCCGAGCACCACCAGCACAATGCTCCCCAACAGGGCCAGCATGGCACCCGCCAGATGGCTGTAGCCGTTGAACCGTTCGCCGTAGTACATCGTCAGTTTCTCCCGGTCACGCTCCTAAAATCGGCGCCGCTGAGGCCTTGAAGCCTGAGGTCTCGACTCAAGGTGCCTGAAGTTGATTCGTCCCTTGCTGAGATCATACGGGGAAATCTCGACCGAAACCTTGTCTCCGGCGATGATGCGGATGCTGTGCTTGCGCATCTTACCGGCAGTATAGGCAATCAGGGTATGCCCGTTCTCCAGCGTCACCAGAAAACGCGAATCCGGCATCACCTCGGCGACGACGCCCTGCATCTCGAGCAGTTCTTCCTTTGCCATGACTATTCCATTTTCATGCGAAGAAAAAAGGCCTGGATGACACCAGGCCTTGATCGACAGCCGGTTTTCAATCACCCGGCCGGAGTGATGCGAAATCAGGCGGGAAGCACGTTGCTGGCTTGAGCGCCTTTCTGTCCCTGGGTGATGTCGAAGGTCACCTTGTCGCCTTCCTTGAGGGTCTTGAAACCCTTGCCCTGAATCGCGGAAAAGTGAACGAACAGATCGTCACCGCCCTGGTCGGGGGTGATGAAGCCGAAGCCCTTGGAATCGTTGAACCACTTGACGGTACCTGTTGCCATGTCTTGAATCTCCAAAAAAATAAGGGGTTAAGTCACCCGGAATGAAGCGAAAATCAAGACGGCGAGGTAATCAGGGGAATTGCTCCGCAACACGGCGGGATGTAAAACCGACAAACGACTCTGACACTACTTGAAGAACGCAAGGCGTGACTATGCGCGATATCGCGAAAGATAGCAAATCTTGCGTAAAAACAAGGCAGGACTCGTTCGGCCTTCCGGCAGGTCGATGCTCGCTGATTAGCCGGTCGGCATGCAGGTTTCACGCCTCCCGGAAAGCAAAAAGGCCAATCCGATGGATTGGCCTAAGTGCTTGAGTTTGTTGGTGCCGCTGGGCGGAATCGAACTGCCGACCTTCGCATTACGAATGCGCTGCTCTACCGACTGAGCTACAGCGGCGACACAAGTAACCCTGTGACTGCGAGGCGCGCATTATAGCAACGAGACCGCGGGATGCAAAGCATTTTTCTTCCGCCGCATCCTGGCTCCTGCAAATGCGCGCCGAACCCGAATTCAGCCCCCGACCGCCGTCGCGACGGCGGCAAGCTCCATCCCGTAGAAGCGCAAGGCATTGTCATGCCACACGGCGGCGCTTGCCACCTCGTCGAGCGGCGCCAGCGCCTCGGCCATCGCCAGCACCAGCGTCGGATAGTCGATGCGCAGCCCGGCGACGGGGAAATTGCTGCCGAACATGCTGCGCTGCCAGCCGAAGATCGCCACCGCATCGCGCACCACCGGCAGATTGTCTTCCAGCCGCCAGGGACGGTCGCGCAGCCCCAACTCCGACAGCCGCACATGGACATTCGGTAAAGCCGCCAGCGCCTCCATGCCGCGCCGCCAGGCGTTCAGCCCGGCCGCACTGCGATCCCACGGCAAACCGGTGTGCTGCAGGACGACCGGCAAGGCCGGAAAATCGCGCAGCACCGCGGCCGCCTCTTCGAGATGCCAGAACGGAACGCGCAAATCCCAGGCGAGACCGTGCGCCTGCAAACGTGCCAGCGCGGCTGGCCAGCGCGCATCGAAGAGTGAGCCCGGCCTGTCGCGCACGCTGTCATCGGGACGACGCGATGTCACCGGCTTGAAACGGATCGACCGCACCAGCGGATACCGACAGTGCGCGTCGAGTTGCTCGTCGGCATCGTCAGCGAGCAGATCGACGTGCGCGACAACTGCATTGGGCAGGCCCGACGCCGCCGCCTGCGCGTGCACCCAGCGCGTCTCCTCGAGGGCGAGACGACGTTCGCATTCGGCTTCGATATGCACGGTCGCAACGACCGGCATACCGCCCCAGGCCGCGCGCAAATCGTCCGGCATGAAGTTGCGGCACAGCGGACGATAGTCGCCGAGAATGAAGGTCGACGCGTCATACGCTTCGGCCAGCCAGGGATAGTGGATCTGCGAGAGGTCCCAGATGTGATGGTGCGAATCGACGATCGCGCGCGGCAAGCGGAGAGTCATGACATCGGTTCCGTTCAGCGTGCCGCGTCGATCGACTTGATCAACTCGTCGCCGTTCTTCTCGATGAACATCTTGCGCGTCTCGTCACGTACCACCGTTCTGATGCTATTCACATCGGGTTTTTCATTGATCTGCATGCCATGCGAACGCAACTCGGCAAGCGCCGCTGCCTCGCCCTTGGCGTTGAGATCGCGCTGCAGGACGGCGGCACTCGC
Source organism: Propionivibrio dicarboxylicus (assembly GCF_900099695.1). Taxonomy (GTDB): domain Bacteria; phylum Pseudomonadota; class Gammaproteobacteria; order Burkholderiales; family Rhodocyclaceae; genus Propionivibrio; species Propionivibrio dicarboxylicus. The sequence continues at coordinate 246,513 of NZ_FNCY01000003.1, forward strand.
CGCTTCCTGCAAGATCACCTGCTGGTATTCGGGCGCCAGCGTGTCGAAGCGCTTCTTGTTCATGACGACAATCAAGCCGGTATAAGCATGCTTGGTCAACGACAGATATTTCTGCACCTCGTACATCTTGGTCGACAGCATGACGTTCGGGGGATTCTCGTGACCGTCGAGCGCCTTCGATTCGAGCGCGGCATAGACCTCGGCGAAAGGCATCGGTTGCGGCGCCGCGCCAAGCAACTGGAAGGCCTTGATGTGCGCCTGGTTCGGCGTCGTGCGCAGCTTCAGCCCCTTGATGTCCTCAGCATTATTAACGGGCCGGCGGCTGTTAGCGAGACTGCGATATCCAACTTCCCAGAACGCCAGCCCCTTCATCTGGAAAGGTTCAAGTTCGTTGAGCAGCGAGCGACCGATCGGCCCGTCGAGCACCTTGGCCACGTGGGTGTTGTTCTCGAACAGATAGGGCAGATCGAGCACGTTGAGCTTGGCGACGATGCCAGTGAAGAACGGGTTGCCCGAGGTCTCGATATCGATGGTGCCGCCGCGTACGCCGGCGATCATGGTGGCGTCATTGCCGAGCTGGTTGTTCGGGAACACCTGGATGTCGACCATGCCCTGCGTCCGCTCCTTGACCTTGCGGGCGAATTCAACGGCGGCGATGTGCTGCGAATCGCTGGTCGGGTGCGCATGGCCGAAGCGTAGCTTGACGGGCTGTGCCTGTCCCCAGGCCAGCGTTCCGGACAATCCCAAAAGCATGATACCGACCAGCCCTGCCAATTTGCTTTTCATCACGAGATCCCCTATCGAATGACTGCGACCGGAAAAACCGCCCGCGCTGCCGCGGGCGCTACATAACGATTTCCATGGTTCAGTTCGGCACCTTGGCGATCGCCGCGAAAAACTCCTTCGCCGTCTCCTCGCCGACAACCGCCTGATGTTTGGCGATGACCGGCAGCAGCTTCTCGCGCATGCGCTTGCGCTCGGCATCGGAAACATCATTGACCAGCATGCCTTCCTTGACGAGATCGGCACGCGCCTTGGCGTTCAGCTCGCGACTCACCTGGCGCTGGTAAAGCGTCGCCTCGCGCGCCGCGTCCTGCAACAGCGTGCGGTCGGCCGCGCTCAGCTTGTCCCAGAATTTCTTCGACGCGATCAATACCTGTGCGTCATAGGCGTGCCCGGTCGTCGACAGATACTTCTGCACGTCATAGAACTTCTGCGCCTGCACCACGGTGAAGGGATTCTCCTGCGCATCGACAGCCTTCGTCTCGAGCGCCGTATAAAGCTCGTTCACCGGCATCGGCACGGCATTGGCGCCAAGACCGTTGAACATGTCGATGTAGAGATTGTTCTGCATCGTGCGCACCTTGAGACCGGCCAGGTCCTCGGCCTTGACGATCGGGCGGCGGCTGTTGGTGAAATTGCGGAAGCCGTTTTCCCAGAAGGCGAGGCCGATCAGGTCACGTTCCGCAAGCTTGGCCAGCATGCCCTGGCCATAGGGACCGTCGAAAACGGCGTCGGCCTGTTTTTCATTGGCGAATGCGAAGGGCAAGCCGAAGACGCCGAATTCCTTGAGCAGATTGGCCAGCGTCGCCGTCGACGGCGCCGTGAATTCCTGGGTGCCGCCACGCAATGCCGCCTGCATCTGCTGGTCGCTGCCGAGTTGCGCGCCGGAATAGACCGTCACCTTGATGCGCCCGCCGCTTTTCTGCTCGACGATCTCGGCGAACTTGCGCGCCCCCAGCGTTTGCGGGTGGCTGTCGGGCAGCGAGGTGCCGAAGCGCGCCTTGATTTCCTGAGCGCCGGCAGACGGAGCGCCAAGGCAAAGACAGGCCAGCGCAATCGCCACGACGCTGAAGAGCGTCGAAATTTTCGGGTGTTTCATCATGCATTCCTCCTGGTGATGGTGAGTAACGACGAACGACGTCAACACAAGCCATAAAGCCCGACGGCGTTGTCGCAGAACAACGCTAGGCGCTGCTCGGGCGTCATCGCCCGCGTCAGCGTCTTGAAACCTGCCCATAAAGTGGCGAGATCGACAACCAGTCCATCGACCGGAAAATTGCTCGCGAACAGGCAACGGGCGACGCCGAAATCCTCGATCAGCGCGCGTACGACGAACGCCTGGTGCGCCGGCGTCCATGCTTCGCCGCGTACGCCGATGCCGGAAATCTTCATCCGCACGTTGTCGCACCGGGCCAGTTGCGCCATCGCCGCGCGCCATTGCCGCAAGGTGTCTTCATCGCGTGTTCCCGGCATGCCGGCGTGATTGACGACGATCGTCGTCTCAGGAAAATCGTTCGCCAATTCAACCATCTCGGCAACATGCCACCATGGCGCCTGCAATTCGAACATCAGCGATGCCGGCGCCAGGAGCGCGTAGCCGCGCCGCCAGCGCGGGCAGCGCATCGAACCGGGCACGCTCCAGTCGGCGCGAAACGCCTCGCGCGATGTCGTCCGGGGCTTATGACGAACGCTGCGGACGAAACCGCGCAAGGGCGCCTCGGCATAAAACTGCAGCACGGTGTCGACATCGTCGCGATCGAGCCAGATCTGCGCCGCCATCGCCTGCGGTTCGCCACTCGCATCGGCCAACGCACGCATCCAGCGCGCCTCGCCGACCGGATCGTCGGGCGTCCATTCACCCTCCATGACGACGTGGCGCATCACGCGGTGCCCGGCACAGGCCCGCGCATAGTCTTCCGGCATGAAGTCACGACAGATCGCCTCGTAGTCGCCATAGCGAAACGGAATGCGCGGCAATTCGGTCAGCCACGGATGCGGATTGCGCATTTCCCAATAGTGATGATGTGCATCGACGATCGGCAGCAACCGATCATCGCCGGAAACGAGAAAATCCTGTCGCGCCTGGGCGAGATCCGCCCTGATTCCACTCAGCATATCGCCTGTTCCTGGTTTGCCGCCGTCGGCGCCTTGACGTCCGTCGGCAGCAAAAGGGTTGCTTGTCGAACGCTCATGCTAGCAGCGCTAAAGTTCTCGAAAGAGTGAATTGTTTTGATATATTGATGCCAATAAGTTATCAACTTTTATGACCATCCCATGTCGACACCGAGCACCGAGCAACTCCTTAACCGCCTCCGGCTGCGGCAGGTGGCGCTGCTGCTGGCGATCAGCGAATTCAAGACCTTGAGGAATGCCGCGTCCAGATTGGGCATGACACAACCGGCGGCGAGCAAGATGCTGCGCGAACTTGAGGATGCCTTCGGCGAACCGCTGTTCGAGCGTATCGGGCGCGGCCTCAAGTTCACGGCGACCGGCGAAGCCGTGCTGACCGCATTCCGAGGACTGCGCAACGGCGTCGCCGGCCTGAGCCGGGAACTGCACGAACTCCCGCTCGGTGGCTCCGGCCGGCTGTTGATCGGCAGCATCAGCGCCACCTCGTCGTCGCCGCTCAGCGACGCGATCATCCGGTTGAAGCAGCGCTACCCGTTGCTCTCGGTCGAGATCCATGTCGATACCAGCGACCGTCTGGTCGAACTGCTGCGCGCCGGGAAACTTGACCTCGTCATTGGCCGCATGCCCGAACCGGGCAGCCGGGCCAGCCGCGACTGCGTCTTCCGGCCGATCGGCGAAGAGGCGCTGGCGCTCGTCTGCGCCTGCACCCATCCGGCAATGCGTGAAATCCAGAAGAAGAAAATCCGGTTCGAGGCGCTGCAAGACTATCCCTGGATATTCCCTTTGCATGGCAGCCCGCTGCGCGAGGTCATCGAGCAGGAATTCCAGAGCCACCACGTTCCCCTGCCACAGGGCCTGATCGAGACCTCGTCGTTCATGACAATTACTGGCCTCGTCGCACAGAGCGAGATGATCGCCGCCATCCCGAAATCGGTCGCTGCCGTCTTCACGCGCCACGGACTGCTGCGCAGCCTGCCTTACACCTTCACCAACAGTCTGTCGCCCTGGGGTAGCCTGATCTTCGCCGACCGCCCGGTGAGTCCGATCATGCAGACCACCCTCGACCTGCTGCACGCCGCCGATACAGGACGATAAACCCGCCGGCCGCGCGACGCCTCAGTCGAGCCGGGCCAGCCTCGACTTGGCCAGCGGCGGATTCTTGATGAAATACTTGCGAATCCCGGAAATGATCGCTTCGGCCATACGGTCCTGGTAAGCCTCGTCGTTGAGCCGACGCTCTTCCTCCGGATTCGAGATGAAGGCCGTTTCGATCAGGATCGACGGGATGTCCGGCGCCTTCAGCACGGCGAAGCCCGCCTGCTCGACGCTATCCTTGTGCAGACGGTTGATGCCGCCGATTTCGTTGAGCACCGCACGGCCGAGTTTGAGACTGTCGTTGATCGTCGCCGTTTGCGACAGATCGAGCAGCGTCTTCGCCAGGATCGGGTCTTTGGCACCAAGATTGACGCCGCCGATCAGATCGGCGGCATTCTCTCGCTGCGCCAGATAACGCGCCGCCGAACTCGACGCGCCGCTCTCCGACAGGGCAAACACCGAAGAACCATTGGCATCGGGACGCGTAAACGCATCGGCATGAATCGAGACGAAGAGATCGGACTGGATGCGGCGCGCCTTCTGCACCCGCATCTGCAGCGGCACGAAATAGTCGGTATCTCGCGTCAATACCGCGCGCATATTCGGCTCGGCGTCGATCTTCGCGCGCAAGCGATGCGCCACGGCCAGCGTGACGTGCTTTTCGTAGCTGCCGCCGCGTCCGACCGCGCCCGGATCCTCGCCGCCATGCCCGGGATCGAGCGTGATCGTCACCAGACGGTCGACCACCGGTTTGCCCTGCCGCGGCCGCTCGACGATCGTTTCCGGCTTCTGCTCGGCGGTCGTGCCGCCATAAAGCGATTCGCTCCGCTGGATCAGTTGCAACAGCGGATCGGGCGGATCGAGCGGATAGACGTCGAGCACCAGGCGATAACCGTATTCACCGACCGGCGGCAACACGAAGACCTGCGGTCGCACCTCGTTCTTGAGTTCCATGACCAGGCGCACGACACCGGGCTTGAAACGTCCGGCACGCAGCAACTTGATGTTCGGATCGTCCGGCGCGATCTTGCCGGCCATGCCATCGAGTACACCGTTGAACTCGACGCCCTCGAGATCGACGACCAGTCGATCCGGATTCTTGATCGTGAAATGCGTGAACTTCAGCGGATCGCTGTGCTCGATCGCGACACGTGTGTAATCCGCCGCCGGCCACACCCGCACGGCCAGAATGCCGTTGCCGCGCGACAAAGCGGCGCGACCGACCGGCGTTACCGAGAGGAGAAGGGCGGCACCGAGGGAACGAACAAGCTGGCGACGCCGGAACTGGATCGGAAACGGCTCAGACATTGCCGCCCGGCCTCGCTACGGGCGCGAAGTTCGAGGATGCGGCCGTCGGCCGGCGCATCGGGAAAGCGGAAGACCAATTCCACATCGGCGGGCGGCACGTAGCCACACGCCTTGGCCGGCCATTCGACCAGGCAGACAGCATCCGTGCGGAAGTATTCACCCAAGCCGGCATCGACAAACTCTTCTGGATCATTGAAACGATAAAAATCAAAGTGATACAAGTATAAGCTCGAAACTGCGTAAACTTCAACCAGCGTATAGGTCGGACTCTTGACCGGTCCGGCGTGACCGAGCGCGCGCAGCAGTGAACGCACCAACGTCGTCTTGCCGGCGCCAAGATCGCCGTCGAGCCAGAGAATCAGGCCAGGCGCCAGCAAGGGCGCGAGCGCTTGCCCGACCGCGATCGTCGCCGCCTCGTCCGGCAGACAGAGGCAGCAGTGCGCGTCCCCGGTGTCCGGACGCACATCCGGGCTATCATGCAGGCTATGCAAGATCATGGCTCCCAAAGAGAAAACAGCATCGAATCACGCGCCGACGAGGCGATGCTCGCGGCATTGGCCGCCGACATCCGGCAGCAAGCGCGGGCGCTCGGCTTCTCGGCCTGCGGCATCGCCCGGGCCGACGTCACCCCGGATGCCGCTGAACGCCTCCGGCGCTGGCTGGCCGCCGGTCGGCACGGCGGGATGGATTATATGGCCAAACACGCCGCCCTGCGCACCGACCCGTCGGCGCTCCTGCCCGGCGTCCTCAGCGTCATCTCGGTGCGACTGCCCTACTGGCCACAAGCGTCCTCGGAACCCGAACAGCACGACGATGCCATCGCCGAGGTCTCGCGCTACGCACGCGGCCGCGACTATCACAAGACCGTGCGGCAACGCCTGCAAAAATTGGCCGAGCATATTCAGGCGCACGTGCGCACACGCCTCGGAAATGATGACTTTTTCATATTCCGGGCCTTTTCCGATTCGGCGCCAGTGATGGAAACCGAATTCGCCCAACGCGCCGGCATCGGCTGGCGGGGCAAACACACGCTGACACTGTCGCGCCAAGGTTCCTGGCATTTTCTCGGTGAATTGTTCACCAACCTGCCGCTGCCGGCGGATGCGTCCGCCGAAGCGCACTGCGGCAATTGCCGGCGTTGTCTCGACACCTGCCCGACCGGCGCCATCGTCGCCCCCTACGAAGTGGATGCGCGCCGCTGCATCTCCTACCTGACGATCGAGCTGGACGGCGCCATCCCGGAGGAACTGCGTCCCTTGATCGGTCAGCGCATCTACGGCTGCGACGACTGCCAGACCTGCTGCCCCTGGAACCGCTTCGCGCAAGCCGGCGACCCGGACTTCGCCGTGCGCAATCATCTGGACCACAGTCCGCTGACCGCGCTGTTCGCCTGGCCGGCGGACGAATTCGAGCGGCGCCTGGCCGGCAGTCCGATTCGCCGTATCGGCCACGAACGCTGGCTGCGCAATATCGCCGTGGCGCTCGGCAATGCGGCACCGACGGACGCACACCGCCTGGCACTTCAGTCGCGCCGCGACGATCCCTCGGCGCTCGTGCGCGAACACGTCGCCTGGGCGCTCAACCGCTACGACCGCCCGATCACAACGGTATAAACGCGTCCGCCAGGCAAATTGTCAGCGCGCCACCGGCCGCGCCGGATCGCTGCACCATTCACTCCAGGAACCGGCATAGAGACGAGCGCCCGGCAAGCCGGCGAGTTCCATGGCGATCAGGTTGTGGCACGCCGACACCCCCGAACCGCACTGCATGACGACCCGTTCGGGTGGCACGCCGCCGAAAAGATCGAGATATGCCTGGCGCAGTTCGTCGGCCGAACGGAAGGTCCCGTCGGCCTTGAGATTGTCGCGGAACGGACGGCTCAATGCCCCCGGAATATGCCCGCCGACCGGATCGATAGTTTCGTTCTCGCCGCGGAAACGATCGGCGCCACGAGCATCGACGACGATGAACGCCTGCCGATCCAGATTGGCGAACACGGCGTCGGTACCGACCACCCAGTCGCGCGGCGGATCGGCCACGAAATCCGTCGGCACGGGATTCGGCAGCGCTTTCGTCAACGGCAGCGCCAAGGCCACCCAGCGCGGAAAACCGCCATCGAGCACCACGACGCGCTCGTGCCCCAACCAGCGCAGCATCCACCACAAGCGACCGGCAACCATGCCTTCGGCATCGTCATAAACCACTACCGTCGTCTGCCGCGATATGCCAATGGCACCGAGCCGCCGGGCCAGCGTTTGCGGATCGGGCAGCGGATGACGACCGTTACGCCCGGTCATCGGTCCCGACAGGTCGCGATCGAGATGCATGAAGAATGCGCCGGGGATATGCCCTTCCGCATAAACGCGCTCGCCGTGGCTGGTATCGGAAAGCTGGTGGCGGCAATCGACGATGCACAGGTCGCGGTCGTCGAGACGCGCTGCCAGCTGCTCGCAGGAAATCAGCGGAGACATCATGGCGCCGCGCCCTCCTCGGCCATGTCGAGCCAGGCCAAAGCCTCGCCCTCGTCGGAGAAGACGCGCATGTCGGCCCGCACGAACAACCGCGTCAGCCACGCGCTCCAGGTCACCCACTGGCTCTGCGTCAGCACCGCGATTCGGTTGAAATCGTTGGGGTGTGCTCGCGCGAAGGCGATGTCTTCCCAAGCCACGTCGAGCGTGAAATCGGCCATTTCGCGCAGATCGAAGAGCAGATCGACCGGCCCTTCGAACTGGGCGGTATACCCGACCATCTGCTCGAATTCCTTGAAATCGCCGAGCGTAAACTCGCCGTAAACATTGACCTGAACCCGGCCCGGCTGATGTTGGATAACGATCATGGCAGTCTCCTTATGAGATGACTGCAGTGTAGCATCAGTCCTGATCGGCAGGATTGGCGCGCGAGAACCAGCTTGAGATGAGGCCGCTCGAGACGATCAGGCCAATCGCCAGCCAGGCGTTCGGTGTCAGCGCCTCGTGCCAGAAGACCATGCCGAGCAGACTGGCGAAGGCAACCGTGGTGTAAGCGAGACTCGCCGAGACCAGCGTATTGCCGCGCTTGTACGCCCGCGTCATTGCCAGTTGCGCCACCGTGGCAAAGCCGCCGACACCGAGCAGCAGCAAGCCGCCGCGCAGATCGACCGGATGGAACTCGTAAAGCAGCATCCATAAAGCCGCGCCAACGGTCGAGAACAAGGAGAAATAAAACACCGTGCGTTCCTCCGTTTCACCGAGTTCGCCGAGTTCCCGCACGTTGTAATAAGCGAATGCCGAAAGCACGCCCGATCCCAGCCCCCACAACCCGCCGACCAATTGATCGGCATGAAAAGTCGGGCGCAGCAGCCAGGCAACGCCAACAAAACCGAGCGCCAGTGCGGCAAGCAGCGAGAGGCGCAGCAGGATGCGACCGGTACAGGCGAGTAGCACGGCGAGGAACAGCGGCGACGTATAGTTGAGCGTGACGGCCGTCGCCAGCGGCAACAGCGAAATGGCATTGAAGAACGATACCAACCCGAGAAAGCCGCAAATCGAACGCGTCATCTGGAAACGCCAATGCGGCGTCTTCAGCGGAATACCGCGAAAGCATACGACGGCGAGCATGAAAGCGAAGGAAATGACGGCGCGGTAGAACACCACCTCGGTCGCCGAAAACGTTTCCGACGCCAGCTTGACGCACATGCCCATGCAGGCAAAGCAGAAGCTGGCGACGATCATCCACAGGGATTGCATGGCTATTTATCCAACTGCCGGGGGCTCGGCAGACACACGACAACGGCAAGGGTGTAAACTTCGATTGTAATGGCTTTCGATTGACCCGACATCGTGCCATACGCTATTTTTACCAGTTTTCCGATTTCTCCCATGGCGAAACCCACATCCTCCACTCCCGAAACGACGCCGGCTGACGCCGACATCCCCGTCGCCGACCTGAGCTTCGAAGTTGCCCTCTCCGAACTCGAACGCCTGGTCCGCACCATGGAAGAGGAGCAACTCCCGCTGGAAACCGCCATCGCCGCCTACCGCCGCGGCAGCGAACTGCTCGGCCATTGCCAGCAGTTGCTCAAGGAAGCAGAGCACAAGGTGCAAGCCCTGGAGAACGGGATCCTGCGCGACCTCGACGCCCCACACGGAGAAACCCGATGACCCAGATGTCCTCACCGTTCACCGCGCCGACCCCGGCTTTCCCGGACTGGATGCAGAGCGTCCAGCAGCGCATGGAAGCCGCGCTGGCGCGCCTCCTGCCTCCCGACGAAGCGATTCCTGCCCGACTGCATCAGGCAATGCGTTACGCCAGCCTCGGCGGCGGCAAACGCGTGCGCCCCCTGCTGGCCTTCGCCGCCGGCGAGATTTCCGGCGCGACCCCGGAGAAACTCGAAATCGTCTCGGCCGCCGTCGAACTGATTCACGCCTATTCGCTCGTCCACGACGACCTCCCCTGCATGGATGACGACGTCCTGCGCCGCGGCCGACCGACCTGTCACGTCGAATATGACGAACCGACCGCCCTGCTGGTTGGCGACAGTCTACAATCGCTGGCATTCGAACTGTTGACGCGGGAAACGCTGGGCGCGCCGAAGCAACAACTCGAAATGGTCCGGCTGCTGGCGCACGCAAGCGGCTCCTGCGGCATGGCTGGTGGTCAGGCGATCGACCTCGAATCGGTCGGCAAGGCGCTGACGCAACCGGAACTCGAACTGATGCACGCGCTCAAGACCGGCGCACTGATCCGCGCGGCGGTACTCCTCGGCGCCCTCTGCGGCGACGACATTGACGAGGCTGCGCTGGCACGTCTCGACCGCTTCGCCAAACGCTTGGGCCTGCTCTTCCAGGTCGTCGACGACATCCTTGACTGTACCGCCAGTACGGCAACGCTCGGCAAGACGGCCGGCAAGGACGCCGCCGCCGACAAGCCGACCTACGTCAGCCTGCTCGGACTCGACGGCGCGCGCGAGTTCGCCAACGAGTTGCGCACCCAGGCCATGGACGCGCTCTCCGTCTTCGGCGCCGGTGCATCGCGGCTCGCGGCGCTGACCGACTTCATCACCTACCGCAAGTTCTGACCCGCGTTTTTCTAGACCGGCGCCTGCCCATCCGTCATGAGTTCCTATCCTTTGCTCGACACCATCCAGTCGCCCGCGCAACTGCGCGAACTGGAGCGCAAGCAGCTACCGCAACTGGCAGACGAACTGCGCAACTTCCTCGTCGAATCGGTTTCCCGCACCGGCGGACACCTGTCGTCGAACCTCGGCACGATCGAACTGACGATTGCGCTGCACTACGTCTACAACACGCCGGAAGACCGTCTTGTGTGGGACGTCGGCCATCAGACCTACGCCCACAAGATCCTTACCGGGCGGCGCGAGGGCATGGCACGCCTGCGCATGAAGGACGGCGTTTCCGGATTCCCGAAGCGCTGCGAAAGCGCCTATGACACGTTCGGCGTCGGCCATTCGTCGACCTCGATCTCGGCCGCATTGGGCATGGCGCTCGCCGCGAAACTCAAGGGCGAGGAACGGCGCACGGTTGCCATCATCGGCGATGGGGCGATGTCGGCGGGACAGGCGTTCGAAGCGCTCAACAACGCCGGTGTCGCCGACGCCAACATGCTCGTCATACTCAACGACAACGACATGTCGATTTCGCGCCCGGTCGGCGCCCTCAACAAATACCTCGCCCGCGTCCTCTCGGGCAGCACCTTCAACGCCGCGCGCAAGGCCGGCGAGAAGGTCCTGTCGGTTTCGCCCTCGCTGCTCGAATTCGCCAACCGCGTCGAAGAGCACGTCAAAGGCCTGCTGACACCGGGAACGCTGTTCGAAGAGCTCGGATTCAATTACATCGGCCCGATCGACGGGCACGACCTCGACTCGCTCGTGCCGACGCTGCAAAACCTGCAAAAGCTGCGCGGCCCGCAGTTCCTGCATGTCATTACCCGCAAGGGACAGGGCTACAAACTCGCCGAGGCCGATCCGATCCTGTATCACGGCGTCTCGAAATTCCAGCCGGACATCGGCATCGACGAATCCCGCACGACCGCAAAGCCGACCTTCACCCAGATTTTCGGCGACTGGCTCTGCGACATGGCTGAAATCGAGCCGAAGCTCGTCGCCATTACCCCGGCAATGGGGGAAGGTTCCGGCATGACGCGCTTCGCCGAACTTTTCCCTGCGCGCTATTTTGACGTCGGCATCGCCGAACAGCATGCCGTCACCTTCGGCGCGGGACTGGCCTGCGAAGGCATGCGACCGGTCGTGGCGATCTACTCGACCTTCCTGCAACGCGGCTTCGACCAACTTCTGCACGACGTCGCCCTGCAGAAACTGCCGGTCGTCTTCGCGCTCGACCGCGGCGGCGTGGTTGGCGCCGACGGCCCGACGCACCACGGCTGTTTCGACCTCAGCTATGTAACTTGCATTCCCAATATGGTCGTCATGACGCCGTCGGACGAAAACGAATGCCGACAGATGCTGACGACCGCCTGCCGCAGCAACGCACCCTGCGTCGTCCGCTATCCGCGCGGCGCAGGCATCGGTGCCGCGATCGACCCGACACTGCGCGAACTGCCGATCGGCAAGGGCGAAATTCGCCGGCAAGGCACCGGAACCGCCCTGCTCGCTTTCGGCACGACGCTGGCACCCGCACTCGACGCGGCTGAAGTCCTCGATGCCACGGTCGCCAATATGCGCTTCGTCAAACCGATCGACCGCGAACTGATTCTCGCGCTGGCTCGGGAACATTCACTGCTCGTCAGCATCGAAGAGAACGTGGTCATCGGCGGCGCCGGTTCGGAAGTCGCCCGTGTGCTCGAAGAGGCGGGCAGCACGGCGCGCCTCGTCCGCATCGGACTACCCGACCGCTTCATCGAGCACGGCGACCAGAGCCGCCTGCTATCCGAACTCGGCCTCGACAAGGACGGCATCGTCCGCTCGGTACTTAATCATCAGCATTCACAGGAAACGCCATGAACGCAGCGCAGAAAGCCAAGGACAACCCCATCGCCGACGTGCAGAATCTCGCCGACACGCGCCAGATCGCCATCAACCGCGTCGGCATCAAGTCGATCCGTCACCCGATCCGCGTGCTCGACCGCTCCGGCGGCGTCCAGCACACCATCGCCGTCTTCAACATGTACGTCAGCCTGCCGCACAACTTCAAAGGCACGCACATGTCGCGTTTCGTCGAAATCCTGAACAGCCACGAGCGCGAGATCTCGGTCGAGAATTTCCCCAGCATGTTGCGTGAAATGGTGAAGAAGCTCGAAGCCGAAACCGGTCACATCGAGATGAATTTCCCGTACTTCATCAACAAGTCGGCACCGGTATCCGGCGTGCAAAGCCTGATCGACTATGACGTCACGCTGATCGGCGAAATCTGCCACGGCGACATCGCCTCGACCATCAAGGTCGTCGTGCCGGTCACCAGCCTCTGCCCCTGCTCGAAGAAGATTTCGGAGCGCGGCGCCCACAACCAGCGCTCGCACGTCACCGTCACGGCACGCATTCTCGACCACGTCTGGATCGAGGAAATCGTGCAACTGGTCGAGGGCGAAGCCTCGTGCGAACTCTATGGCCTGCTCAAGCGCCCGGACGAGAAGTACGTCACCGAGCGCGCCTACGACAACCCCAAGTTCGTCGAAGACATGGTGCGCGACGTCGCCGCCCGACTCAACGCCGAGGACCGCATCTATTCTTACGTCATCGAATCCGAGAACTTCGAGTCGATCCACAACCACTCGGCCTACGCCTTGATTGAGAATACCAAGAAGGCGCCTGCCCATCCCAACATCCGCTACTGATGGATCGCATCGACAAGGAAATCCTGGCGCTGCTGCAGGAAAACGCCGACCTGCCGCTGACCGAGATCGCGGCGCGGGTCAAGCTGTCCTCGACGCCCTGCTGGCGGCGTATCCAGCGGCTTGAGGAGCAGGGCTACATCCAGCGCCGGGTAGCCATCCTCGATGCGGAAAAACTCAATGTCGGCGTTACCGTCTTCGTGCTCCTGCGCACGAACCGGCACAATCAGGACTGGTTCGAAAGCCTGCGCGAAATCGTGAACGATATTCCCGAGGTCGTCGATTTCTACCGCATGAGCGGCAATATCGACTATCTCTTGCGCGTCATCGTCCCCGACATCGCGGCCTATGACGCCGTCTACAAGAAGCTGACAAGCCGCATCGAGATCTTCGAGGTCAGCTCAAGCTTCGCGATGGAAGAGCTCAAGCACACCAGCGCCTTGCCGCTCAATTACGCCGCCATCGACGATTGAGCGCCGGCGGCACGCGTCGCCGCCCGCCTCGGCTCAGCACTTGTTCAGGATGATCTCGATGATCTGGCGGTCGGTCTGCACCATGCCACGCGAGGCCAACGCACACAGATTGGCGATCGACTCATCGACGCTTTCGGCAACGATGCCCTCGTAATGCGCCACGCGCGAATTGTCGAGCGCCATCAGCACGGCCTTGTACGCTGAACTCGCCGAGGTCGACACCTTCATCGCGCAACTGTTGGAAGCGCCGTCGCAGATCATTCCGGCGAGATCGCCGATCATGCTGCAGATCGCCATGCTGACGGTGCGCTGATCGCCCCCAAGCAGCCAGGCCATCCCCGCCGCCGCGCCCATCGCCGCAGTCGTTACCGCACACAGCGCCGACAGTTTCGGCAAATGATCGTGAATGTAAACCGCCATCAGATGCGATAGCGTCAGCGCCCGCGTCAGCGTCGCCTGATCGGCGCGCAGATGCTCGGCGACCACCACCACCGGGATGGTCGCCATGATGCCCTGGTTCCCGGACCCCGAATTGCTCATTGCCGGCAGCACCGCGCCGCCCATACGGGCATCGGACGCCGCCGCCGAGCGCTTGACGATGCGCGTCAGCAAGTCGTCGGACAAGAGGCCATGATCGACGTTTCGCTGCATGGTCGCGGCGATATGCAAGCCGAAGTCGCCGCTCATTCCGGCGTCGGCCAGCGCCGAATTCAGACTGGCCGCCTGGAGCACGAAGTCGACGCTCGCCAGGGGCACCGTCATCGCAAACTCGAAGACGTCGGCAGCCGTCGCGTCGGCCAGGGAATACGGCAATGCATCCGCCGCCCCGGCCTCGGCATCGATCTGAAAGACTGTCTCGCCGTTCTTCTCAATGCACACGACCCGCGTATGCGAGTCAGCGATGCAGACGCGTACCTTGTCCGCACCATGCGAGACGCAGGACTCGGCATAGAGCGCCAGCGACGTCTCCGCCAGCCCAACCGTCACGCGCTTCTCGTCGAGCATCGCCTTGGCCGCCCGGACCTGCTCGGCGCTGACCGCGCGCAAGACCTCAAGACCGGCATCCGGATCACCCCCCAGGGCACCGACCGCGGCGGCGATCGGCAAGCCGACCATGCCGGTTCCCGGTACGGTTACGCCCATGCCGTTCTTCATCAGATTCGGCGACACCTTGGCCTCGATCCGTTCCGGCGACGCGCCGAGATAGCGCGATGCGATCGCCGAACACAGGGCAAGAGAAATCGGCTCGGTGCAGCCCAAGGCCGGCTTCAACTCGTGGCGCAGGGCCTTGACGAACTCATTACGCAAATGATCATGCAACATAATGGCTATAAATAGAATTTATACACCACCAATTTAGCACAATATAAAATTATTTTCTATTTTAGTTACAAAACAAGCTCTATTCGGCCCACCTTTTCCGGATAACAGGCGAAAAAAAACCGCGTCTTTCGACGCGGCCTGATGATGCCTTGCAGACAGAACCGGGATCAGTCCTGCTTGACCGGCTTCTGCTTGTGCGACAGCTTCTCCTTGATACGCGCCGACTTTCCGGAACGCTCACGCAGATAGTACAGCTTCGCACGACGCACATCGCCGCGACGCTTGACTTCGATCGCGGCAACCAGCGGAGAATAGGTCTGGAACGTCCGCTCGACGCCTTCGCCGGAAGAAATCTTGCGAACGATGAAACTCGAGTTGAGACCGCGGTTGCGCTTAGCGATCACGACGCCTTCATAGGCCTGCAGACGCTCACGCGAACCTTCCTTGACCTTGACCTGGACGACGACCGTGTCGCCCGGAGCGAATTCAGGAATGGTCTTGCCCAGACGGGCGATTTCTTCTTGCTCAAGTTGCGCTATCAGATTCATTGTCATACTCCTTTATCATTGTCTGACCGCATTGCTCCTGAAACTGCACCAGGAGTTGCGTTTCCTCTTTCGACAGCTTCCGTCCTGCCAGCAGGTCGGGACGCCGTCGCCATGTCCGTCCCAGCGCCTGCTTGAGGCGCCAACGACGAATCTGCTCGTGGTGACCGGACAACAACACCTCCGGCACCTGCTGCCCGAAATACACCTCGGGCCGCGTATAGTGCGGGCAATCCAGCAAGCCCGACACAAACGAATCCTCTGTTGCCGACGCCGCGTCGTTCAACACGCCCGGCAACTGCCTGACGATGGCATCCAACAGCGCCATCGCTGGAATCTCGCCACCCGAAAGCACGAAATCCCCAATCGAAATTTCCTCATCGACGCAACGCTCGATCAGGCGCTCATCGACTCCTTCGTAGCGACCACAGAGAAGGATCAGTCCTTCATCGGCAACCGCATCAACAAACTGCATCACCCGCCGGTGCGTCAGCAACGCCCCCTGCGGCGACAGATACACCACCCGGCTACGCACGCCAGCGCCTTCCTGGCGCGCCCGCGCAGCGTCAATCGCCTGCTCGAGCGGTTGTGGCATCATCACCATCCCGGGGCCACCGCCATAAGGGCGATCATCCACCGTCCGATGCACATCCTGCGTAAAGTCGCGCGGATTCCAGAAATCCAGACTCCAGCGCGCCTCTTCCAGCGCCCGCCGCGTGACACCCGAATGCGTCAGCGCAACGAACATTTCGGGAAACAAGGTCACGACATCGGCCACCAACGCGGCGCCCGAGGCCTGCTGTACAACCCTGCTCACCAATCTGCTTCCCAATCCACCCGGACACAGCGCCCTGGCAGATCGACATCCAACACCACCGCTGCGACAAAGGGCAACAAGCGCTCGTTTCCTTCGCCGTCGCCAACCCGCAACACGTCGTTACCCGGCGTCTCGATCAGACCGAGCACCTGTCCGAGCGACTGGCCGTGCGTGTTAAGCACGTCGAGGCCGATCAAATCGGCCCAGTAATACTCGTTTTCAGCCGTCGGCGGCAGCATGCTGCGCGGCACGCCGACCAATAGACCCTTGGCCGCCTCGGAAGCATTGCGATCCGAAAAGGACCCGAACTGCACGATCAGCACATCACCGCCAGACCGGCATCGCCGCAACTTCTCCGGCCGCCAGAGACTAGGATCGTCCTCTTCCCGGCCCAGCCACCACTGCGGCAACTTGGCCCAACTGAGAGGATCATCGGCAAAAGGATGAACCTTTACCGCCCCCACCAAACCGTACGGCGCAACAATCTTGCCGAGCACCACCATGTCGCCCGGCGACTCATCTCCAGCCGCGGCGGACATGTGCGTCACCGACTGCCGATTAGGCAGCGGCCTTGACGCCGGCTTGCTTGACGAGACGAACGACCGTCGGCGACAACTGAGCGCCTTGCTGACACCAATGGTTCAGGCGATCCGCAGCAATGCGCAGGCCCTCTTCCTTTTCCGAGGCGATCGGATTGTAGAAACCGATACGTTCGATGAAGCGACCATCGCGACGCGCACGCGAATCAGCAACGACCACACTGTAGAAGGGGCGCTTCTTGGCACCACCGCGGGCGAGACGAATAACGACCATAGGATTATTTCCAGACTGAGAAAAAGAGCGAGATTATAACAACAAATCGCGTCCAATCAATAGGCTATTTCCGATCGCGACAGCCGGGACGCTCGCCACGGCGACCGCCGGGACAAGCACGCCGACTGTGCTGACGCCCGACTGAGCGCCCGCAGAGCCGTCGATTGAAGCCCCACACCGACCTCCAACACCGTTCAAAAATAGCGCCGGAATTCCGCTTTTCGCATCTGCTTCAAGCCCCACCCTCTCCCGAACCGATCGCCCAGAAACCCCGGGTAGCGACGTTTAAGGGGAGGTCACAATCAAGCGTTGGTTGCGGCTAATTGAGCCCCCTGTTAAGCGCTACGCCGACTAGAAAACCGGCGATGGATTCCATTGACACACCGCAAGCGGAGGAAGGACGCCACCTTACGCGCGAGGTTTGACAGGACATCCATGGCTCCGTCCCGAGCGATGCGACGAAGCTTGCTTCAGTTTGACCGGGATGATGCCGACGCCTCCGCTTCCGGCCTTCGTACAAACCGTCGGATAAGGCTCAAACACTGGGATCCAGCGCTTTCGACGATTCTTCCCGATGAAATGAAGAATGCGCCCAACATGCATGGCAACTGCCAGCAAATCCCTGAATTCGTCGCGAGTCATGGCACCCCTCCGGGTTGAAATGAAGCGCTCGATACCTCGGTGTAGCCCTCACCGCTCCCAGTCGGGAATATCCGAAAGCGCCCGGCTCGCCGTCGCGATCGCTCAACTGATTCGGTCATATGTTATGGCATGAAATCAGGCGTTCACGCAACTGACAGAATTGACAGTAGCATCTCTTGCAAATACGCCTAAGCGCCGTCGCCATGCGGATTTCCATCGAATTTTTCACATCGTTGAGGACATACCAAAAGAATCCACAAACAGCACCACTAATGACGCGTGCAATCATCCGAGGTCGGCAGAAAATCATTTATCCCGACCGACCTTATGAGGGATCCTTCGGGTTTACGCTCACCGCGACAGGCAATCTCCAATAGCGAATCCGGAGAATTCAATCAACGCGGCGGCTACAATGGGCGCTGGATACACCCAGACTAGAACCCATTCAGTCACCATCAACGCGAAAGCCGCCAGTGAACAACGACACGCCCTACGCCAATCTGACGCCGAACACCCTGCTTGACGCGATTGACGGACAGGGACTTTGCTGCGATGGGCGCTTGCTACAACTCAACAGCTTCGAGAATCGCGTCTATCAGGTCGGATTCGACGATGGCAGCTATCGAATCGCCAAGTTCTACCGCCCCAAACGCTGGAGCGACGCCGCCATTCTTGAGGAACACGCTTTTACCCGGGAACTCGCCCAGGACGAAATTCCGGTTGTCTCCCCCCTGATTTTCGCCGGGCACACATTACACCATGCCAACGGGCATCGCTTCGCCCTGTTCGCCAAGCAAGGGGGCCGGCCACCGGAACTCGAACAAAGCGAGACGCTGGAATGGCTCGGCCGCTTTCTTGGCAGAATTCATTGTATTGGCGAACGAGAAGCGTTCCGCGCGCGCCCGTCGATCGACCTTGACAGTTTCGGGACTGAATCGCGCGACTTTCTGCTCGCGGGGCGCTGGCTCCCGGCAGAACTTCAGGCGTCCTGGACAAGCGCCGTCGATCTCGCGCTGGATTGCGTCGCCGAGACGTACCAGCGCGCCGGCAACATCAAAACACTGCGACTGCACGGCGACTGTCACCCGGGAAACCTGCTCTGGACCGATGATGGTCCGCATTTCGTCGACTTCGATGACAGCCGCACCGGTCCGTCCATACAGGATCTGTGGATGTTGCTTTCCGGCGAAGAACAGGAAATGCGCCAACAATTGACAGCCCTTCTGACAGGCTACGAAACCTTCCGCGATTTTGATGACAGAGAGCTATTCCTGATCGAACCCCTGCGCACCCTGCGCCTGCTCCACTACAGCGCCTGGATCGCTCGACGCTGGCACGACCCGGCTTTTCCGGCCGCGTTCCCTTGGTTTGGCAGCGTCCGTTACTGGCAGGACCGCATACTCGAACTGAAAGAGCAGATCGCCCTCATGCAGGCCCCCTCCTTTTTCTGACCACGGGAAAAACAACACCGGCGGTCGTAGTCAGACAACCGTGCCCAGCAACACAGCCCACCCACGCGCTTTGGGTTATCTTCAGCCATTTCTACCGGACGAAACCGATGAACGAACGTTACTTTGTCATTTGCGAAGACGAGGATGGCTTGTTGATATTCGCCACGCATGGCTACTTCAGCACCCGCGCTTCGGCGGAAAGTTACGCCAGGAGTCTGACCCGTCGCCGCAACCCGCGCGTGGTCACGGCAAGCAGCGAATTCTACAAACGTGACTCGGTCAGCGCCTGCGGATCCTGACTCGCGTCAAACGCTTGTCTCCTGACACATTCTCGTGCCACGACACGGCTCAACGAAGCCGGCGCGATTATCAGGCACACCACCTCAAGCGCTCCTGTCTCACGCAACAAGCGCTCTCATTTTCAGTCTGCTCGGCAAAGCCGAGACCTTTCTGACAAACAATCTTATCCGACGCACTGGCTTTCAATGCCAACCTCCTCGTATCGACGGATACTCAAACGCATCGGCAAACAAAAACACGTCGACACCGCGACAAATAGTGAGAACTTTTTCGCATAAAAATATGAACATATCACTTAGAATCCAGACTGAAATCAGATTGTAGTCGGCACAAAAAGTGCACATAAACAGAGATAGTTGAAACATAACTGTACACAAAATATCGAATTTATCGATTCTTTTTCCCTGTTTTATTCCGATTCCCCGGGGATATCGCAACGCCGTAATGCCTCAGCCAGACGCTCACGTGGCGTGGGGGGGTATCACTCTCATTACACCCGCGGCCTTAAGGAGCAGTCGCCTGCAGGAGAACGTGCCACACCTCGCTCCCTCCAGCGCCCTAAGAGAAACGCCACACAGTCGCATGAAGCAGGAACGACAAAAGGAGCCACGCACTGCGCAAGTTGCCATCCCTTCCAACAGATAAGCCAACATCCATCGCCTGAGCGACTTTCAAAATGAAACGACTTCCTGTCCTCATCGCATGCTTGGTTGCACTCTCTCTCAGCCTTGTCGGCAACATGGCACTTTCACAAGAAAAAAAAGCCTCACTCCCGGACGATCGCATATCGGCGACACCCGGTCCCTCTCCAGCAATTGACGCCGCTGAAAAACGTACCTCAGCGCTGCCGGAAGTGGGCGGCACCTGCACATTCGAATCCTATTGCTGCCCAGTCACCTGCTGTCGATCCAGCGACACTGGCACAGGGCGAACTACGAAGTGCATCGAGCAATGTTGTGCCGAATATTGCGAACACCTCCTTTGCAAGTAAGCCCGCCCACAGAATCTTCCCCGCCCGCCTCCCAAACGAAAGGACACCCATGGAACGCCTGTTGATCAATATGGCCATCGTCAAAGTCAACTGGGATCGCTCTGGCGCCGACCTTCTCGAAAACCACATCCCCTTACTCGCCTACGCACTCTCCGAATGCACCGCAACAACTGCCTCGCTCAGCGAAATCCGAACGCATTTCCGCCAAGTTGCAGAGTTTGAAGTCCCCACAGCAGCACTCGGAACACTGGTCAAGCGTGCGGCGAAACGTCATGGATTTCTGACGCGCGACCACGATGGCACCTATCAGATATGCCGGGACAAGCTGCCCGACCGGCAATATCTTTCGCTGCGCGATACCGAATTACGGAAGTACCAGGCACTGAAGCAGGCCTTCGTCGAATTTTGTGAATATCACCATATCGCGCCGCCTACGCCCGGAGAGATCGACGCCTACTTCTTCGATGTTCTGTATGACGTTGCACCTTCCTTGATCGGCAGCACCGCAGGATTGCCGGACAATCCGGGCGGAGCCGCGCGCGAACCCGAGTCGACCCGTGCATTGATCGCTCGATTCGTCGCCCATTGCTATGAACGCGACCCCATCTCGTCGGCATCGATCGAATCGTTCGTCCGTGGCGCCATGCTGACCGAAACCTTTTACTACAGCGCCCCAGATACCCTGTCGCAAAAAATGCGCGATGTCGTCGTCGTCTTCGACACAGGTTTTCTCGTCCGCTCACTCGGCCTGTGCGAGGCCGGACTGGCCGAGCCGTGCAAGGAACTGGCGCAAATCCTGCGCGGCATGTCGGTAAAGATGCGGTGCTTTCGCGACACTTTCAATGAACTTCACCGAATCCTGCATGCCGCCTCAAGCCAACTTAGAGGCGGACGTCGCCTCGTCACCCGTGTCCCCGGCGATATCTTCGATTATTACAACAGCATCGGCGCCAGCCAATCGGATGTCGAACTCGACATCGCCATGCTGGAGCAGTCGCTCAACAAGATTGGCATTCGCATTGAAGACAGACCTCCGCATATTGCTTCGCTCACCGTCAACGAGACATTGCTCGGACAATACATACAAGATGCGCTCCCTGGACAAACACTGGAGGCCAGGCAACACGACATCGACTGTCTCACCTCGATCTACCGGCTTCGTTCAGGAAGGGCTCAGCAGTACCTCGAGTCATGCATCGCCATTTTCGTCACAACCAACGTCGAATTAGCTCGCGCTTCAGCACGCTATTTCAACATGCACGAGGAAATTTCAAATGCACCGATATGCATGGCGGATCAGGTATTTACGACGTTGGTATGGCTAAAATCGGTCAATAAGATTCCTGACCTGCCGAAACACCGCCTGGTTGCGAACTGCATCGCCGCCATGCAACCGAGCGACCGTCTGTGGAACCGTTACCTCGCCGAAGCCACAACACTCAAGGAAAGAAAGGAAATCAGCGAAAACGACTATGCCGTGCTCATTCACAGCCTGGAAGCTCGCCACCACTTGATGGACTCGATCATCGAACAAGGCGAGTTCGTGCATGGTTCTGTCAAGGAAGTACTGGAACTCGCTCGCGCAAACTACACGGAAGAGATCAATGAGAAACTGACGACGCTGGAAATCGAAACAAAGGCCCATCGCGACCAGATCAACCGACTCATCGCCACCATCGCTAGGGCAATCGCGCTCGTAACCTGCGGAGGAGCTTTGGTCATCTGGATTACGCTTATCGTGGCAGGTTTATTCGTCACTGCTCCGGAGTCTTTCTCCATTGACATGCTGAGCGATCCCAAGACTTGGTTATTCCTCGTTGTCGCACTTGTCGGAACCGCCAACCTCATGTGGGGCGTCAAACTCTACGACCTCTGCGAGGAAATAGCCACACAGTGCTCGGGCAAAGCGGCCCTGGCACTCAGCCATCTATTACTTCCCAAGCGACACACACAGCCAAGCGCATCACAACAGGTCACGACAGAGAACGTCTTACCGACAGAAAACATACATCCCGATCAACCGCAAGAGGAAATACGCTGACAGCGTCAGGCCCGAAGTGCCGACGACGGATGCCGATCAATCCTCCAGGCGAGAATCGA
This sequence comes from Propionivibrio dicarboxylicus, assembly GCF_900099695.1. Classification (GTDB taxonomy): domain Bacteria; phylum Pseudomonadota; class Gammaproteobacteria; order Burkholderiales; family Rhodocyclaceae; genus Propionivibrio; species Propionivibrio dicarboxylicus. The sequence continues at coordinate 269,069 of NZ_FNCY01000003.1, forward strand.
ACTCGGGTAACGTTGCCGCGACAAGCGCCCCGAGCAAGACGACTGCCCAGGACATATACATCCACATGAGAAAGATCGGCACTGTCGCAAAGGCGCCGTAGACAAGCGTCATCGAAGGAAAATAGGCAAGATAGAACTCAAAACCCTTTTGCATCAGCGCGAAGCCAACCGCCGAGAACACGCCGGCCCAAATCGCATCGCGCCAACGCACACGGGCATTTGGCACGGCGTAATACAAGCCGGCAAAAAAGATCGCTGCGACGAACATTCCGGCCATCTTTAACAAGCCGTCATGCAACCACTCTGGATTGTTGTCGATCATCCCCAACGAAGTCGTCACTGCACGATAAATCGCCAGGATCACGCAGGTGACAACAATCGGCCAAAGCACGACAACGACAATAGACAAACGCAGACGCCGCCACCAGGAACGATCATCCTGAGCACACCAGACGTGATTGAACGCCCTTTCGACGCTAAGCAGTAGAAACAAGATGGTAGCGACCAGCGCGGCCAAGCCGGCCAACGTGAAGTTCGTCGCCTTGCGCGAGAACTCGAGAATATGCCCGATGATCATTTCCGCGCTGCGCTCCGGCAGGAGACTGCGCACGACGAAATGGTCGAGTTCCTCGACCATTTCGTAGAACACCGGAAACAGCGACATGATGCCGAGCACAACCGCCACCAACGGGACCAGTGACATCAGCGTCGTAAACGCCAGACTGGCGCTCAACTGGTCGAAGTTCTCCTCAATGAAGCGGCTAAAAACCCTGGCCGAAAATCGGCGAACGGTTGAAAGGCCGCGCTTCATTTGGAATATTCCCCTCGCTCCTAGACAAGTTCAGCCAGCACAGTACTCGAGGCGGAAACTTTCTCGCCGATGACGACTTTCACCTTCGCATCGAGCGGCAAATACAGATCGACGCGTGAACCGAAACGAATGAAGCCATACCGCTGTCCGGCAGTAAAGCTCATGCCGACCTCGGCATAATTCAGAATACGTCGGGCGACCAATCCGGCGATCTGCACGCAGGTCACGTCGCTGCCGTCCGCTGTCTTCAAATGCAGCGCACAACGCTCGTTCTCAAGGGATGCCTTGTCCAGCGCGGCATTCAGAAAACTACCCGGCTTATACCATTTCCCCAGCACGCTCGCCGCAATCGGCATGCGGTTGGAATGAACATTGAAAACGTTCATAAAAACGCTGACCTTCAGCGCGCGCCGTTGCAGATACGGATCCTCCGCCTCTTCGACAACGACAATCCGGCCATCGGCCGGCGCCACGATGCTTTTTGCACTACCGGCAATCACCCGAGCGGGGTCGCGAAAAAACTGCACGCAGAAAACAAATATCAGCCAGAACGGCAGGGACAACCACCCAAGAGCAGATGACAACACAGCCAACGCCAGCGCAACGCCAATAAACGGCCAGCCCTCCCGGGCGATAATCGGATGCGGATAATTCATGTAGACACCAATTAAAGTTTTGGGCGGGTCAATAATGACACCGCCCAAAACCGCGGCGACTTCGGCATCAACGCCTCGTCACCGGTTGAGACCCAAAATCAGTTTTTCGACTGATCAACCAGTTTGTTCTTCTTGATCCACGGCATCATATCACGCAGCTTGGCACCGACCTTCTCGATCTGATGCTCTGCCGTCAAACGACGATTGGCCGTCATTGAAGGATAGTTGGTCTTGCCTTCAAGGATGAACATCTTGGCATACTCGCCATTCTGAATGCGCTTCAGAGCATTGCGCATGGCGTAACGCGATTCTTCGTTGATGACTTCCTTGCCGGTAACATACTCACCATACTCAGCGTTGTTCGACACCGAATAGTTCATGTCGGCGATACCGCCTTCGTACATCAGATCAACGATCAGCTTGAGTTCGTGCAAGCACTCGAAATAGGCCATTTCGGGCGCATAACCGGCTTCAACCAGCGTTTCAAAGCCCATCTTCACCAGTTCAACGGCACCGCCGCACAACACGCACTGCTCACCAAACAGATCGGTTTCGGTTTCTTCGCGGAAGTTCGTCTCGATGACACCGCCCTTGGTGCCGCCGTTGGCAGCCGCATACGACAGAGCGATATCCTTGGCCTTGCCGGACTTATCCTGATGCACGGCGATCAGCGAAGGAACACCACCGCCCTTGAGATATTCGGAACGAACCGTATGACCGGGTCCCTTCGGCGCAATCATGACGACATCAAGATCGGCGCGGGGAACGACCTGGTTGTAATGCACGTTGAAACCGTGAGCGAAGGCGAGCACAGCGCCCTTCTTGATATTCGGCTCGACTTCGTTGTAATACACGGCCGGGATATTTTCATCCGGCAGCAACATCATCACGACATCCGCGCCCTTGACGGCCTTGGCGACTTCCTCGACCTTGAGCCCGGCCTTCTCGACCTTGCTCCAGGAGGCGCCGCCCTTGCGCAACCCAACCGTTACCTTGACGCCCGAATCGGTCAGGTTTTGAGCGTGCGCATGGCCTTGCGAGCCATAGCCAACAATCGTGACCTTCTTGCCCTTGATCAGGGAGAGGTCGGCGTCCTTGTCGTAATAGACTTTCATGATTTACCTTTCGTAGTGCAAACAGAAAATAGCGACGGGGCCAAACAACGTCGTTCCGCGCCCGTCCTAGACCTTGAGAATGCGGTCGCCCCGGCCAATGCCGCTGACGCCGGTACGGACAGTTTCGAGGATAAGATCTGCATCGATCGCCTGGATAAAGGAATCGAGCTTGGACCCGCTACCGGTAAGTTCGATCACGTAGGTCGACTCGGTAACGTCAATGATGCGCCCGCGGAATATGTCGGCCATGCGCTTCATCTCCTCGCGGTCCTTGCCAGAGGCGCGGACCTTGATCAGCATCAGCTCGCGCTCGATGTGCGCGGCTTCGGACAGATCGACGACCTTGACGACGTCGATCAGCTTGTTCAGTTGTTTGGTAATTTGTTCGATGATCTCGTCACTGCCAGTCGTAACGATGGTCAGCCGTGACAAGGACGCGTCTTCGGTGGGCGCCACCGTCAACGACTCGATGTTGTAGGCGCGCGCCGAAAACAAACCCGCCACACGCGACAAGGCGCCGGCTTCGTTCTCAAGCAACAAAGAAATGATGTGTCGCATAAACCTGTTCCTCAGAGATCTTCAGCCAGAATGATTTCGGAAAGCCCCTTGCCTGCGGCCACCATTGGAAAGACGTTGGCTTCGCGCGAGGTACGAATATCCAGGAAAACCGTTTCATTCTTGTGTTCGACAAACGCTTTTCTCAGTGCTGGCTCGACCTCCTCCGGCCGATCAATGCGAATCCCGATATGCCCATACGCTTCGGCCAGCTTGACGAAATCAGGCAGGGAATCCATGTAGGTATGCGAATAGCGTCCATCGTAGAACATTTCCTGCCACTGGCGCACCATCCCGAGGAATCGGTTATTGAGGCAAAGGATCTTTATCGGCAAGCCATACTGCTTGGCCGTCGACAGTTCCTGAATGCACATCTGAATCGAACCGTCGCCGGTAATACAAGCCACTTGCTTGTCTGGATTGCCGATCGCGGCGCCCATCGCATAGGGCAGGCCGACCCCCATCGTTCCGAGCCCGCCCGAATTAAGCCAGCGACGCGGCTCGTCGAAGCGGTAATACTGCGCGGCCCACATCTGGTGCTGCCCCACATCCGAGGCCACGATCGCCTTGCCCCCCGTCACCTCCCACAACTTCTCGATGACGTACTGCGGCATGATTTCCTGGTCCATCTTGTATTTCAGGCACTGACGCTCACGCCACCCTTCAATTTCGGACCACCATTCACTGACATCGGGCTTATCCGATTCTGCTTCGACAAGCTTCAGCATCTCTTCGAGAACCTCGGCCACGTTGCCGACAATCGGCACATCGACGCGAACGCGCTTCGAAATTGACGAGGGATCGATATCGATATGGATGATCTTGCGTGGCATCCCTGTGAAGTGGTCAGGATTGCCGATCACCCGGTCATCGAAGCGCGTCCCGATCGCCAGTACCACGTCGCTGTGCTGCATCGCCAGATTGGCCTCCAGCGTACCGTGCATACCGAGCATGCCGAGATACTGCGGATCCGACGCCGGATAGCCCCCCAATCCCATCAACGTATTGGTAATTGGGAAGCCCAGGCGCCGCGTCAGCGCCGTGAGTTGTTCGGCCGCATTGGCCAAAACGACGCCGCCGCCCGTATAGAGCACCGGTCGCTTGGCATTGAGCAGCAGGCCGACGGCCTTCTTGATCTGGCCGAGGTGACCCTTGACGACCGGATTGTACGAACGCATCCGGATTTCCGCCGGATAATCGAATTTGCATTTCGCCGCCGTCACATCCTTGGGAATATCGACGACGACCGGCCCGGGCCGTCCAGTCCGAGCAATATAAAAGGCCTTTTTCAACGTCGTGGCGATGTCCCGCACATCCTTGATCAGGAAGTTATGCTTCACGCAATGGCGGGTAATACCGACCGAATCGACCTCCTGAAACGCGTCCTGGCCGATGTAAAAGGTGGGTACCTGGCCGGTAATCACGACCAGAGGTATTGAATCCATGTAGGCCGTGGCGATACCGGTCACGGCGTTTGTCGCTCCCGGACCGGACGTTACCAAGGCTACGCCAACCTGCCCGGTCGACCGCGCCAAACCGTCAGCCGCATGGACAGCGGCCTGCTCGTGTCTGACCAGCACATGCTTGACTTGATCCTGTTTGAACAACTCGTCATACAGGTGCAAAACGGCACCACCCGGATAGCCGAACACATAGTCGACCTTTTCTTCCTGCAGGCACCTGATTACAATCTCTGCACCGGTCATTAATGTCATTGCTGTCGCCCCACCATGCGAAAAACTCGAAAAATTCTATAACGTTATCTGCTAGACACCGATTGGTCAAGACTCCCCGATTTCGCATTACGGGAGCCGACAGGCAATTCTGGTACTTCCCGCAAGGACTTTCATCCTGGCCAGCCCACGCGAACTCTCCGATTTTCTCGCCGCGACTGAACGCAGAGCCTTCAAACAGGCGGCGTTTGCCCTTCGTGACGACGACGCTGCGCTTGATATCGTTCAGGACGCAATGATGCGCCTTGCGGAAAAATATGGTGACCGACCGGCGGAAGAACTGCCGATGCTCTTCCAGCGTATCATGCAGAATGCGATCCGCGATTATTTTCGTCGCAGCAAGGTACGCTCGCTCTGGACAACGTTGCTCTCGTCGTTCACCTCCGACGACGACGAAGAGCGCGATCCACTGGAAACGATTGAGGTCGAATCGGAGTCTTTCACGCCAAACTCGCCCGACGGACAGCTTGAGCAATCGCAAGTCCTGGGAATTATTGAAGAAGAAATAAAATCATTGCCAACACGTCAACGCGAAGCCTTCCTAATGCGTTACTGGGAAGATATGGACGTTGCTGAAACGGCTTCGGCGATGGGCTGCTCAGAAGGCAGCGTAAAAACCCATTGTTCGCGCGCCACACACGCGCTGGCAAATGCACTGAAAGCAAGAGGAATCACCCTATGAACGAGCTACATTTCATTTTCAAAGTCAGGCAGCACCTGAACCGGGGACTGTACGAAATGCGCCCCGAGACTTCGGATCGTCTCGCCATGGCCAGAAAAATGGCGCTTGCTCATCAAAGGCAAAGCGCTTCCAAATCCGTGCTGGCTGCGGCGGGAGGCTACTTCCAGATGCAGCTTGAAGGCATGCGGATCAGGCAGTTCGTCGCCGCACTCACGCTGGCAGCCTGCGTCGTCACCGCCTCGTTCTGGATCGCGGATCAACGCGTCAACGAACTCAGCGAGATCGACAGCGCGCTGCTATCCGATGATCTTCCGGTTGGCGCCTTTATTGACAAGGGCTTTTCTGAATGGCTCAAGCAGGTTTCGCCGCAGTAGTACTCATCGGCATCCTCATTTCAATTCCGGCAGGGGCGGCACCGTCCAATCCGGCGTTGATGGCCACCCCTCCGCAACCAAAATGGAGCGAACTGGCGGTTACGCAAAAGATAGTGCTGGCCCCGCTCAGTGATGACTGGGACGCCATGGAGAACTACCGTCAGAAAAAATGGCTGAGCATCGCGGCACGCTTTTCTGAGATGGCGCCGGAGGAAAAGCGCCGCATTCAGGTTCAAATGCAGTCCTGGGACAAACTCTCTCCGGAAGAGCGTAGAACGGCTCGGGAGAACTTCAAGACCGCCAGCAAGCTTCCCACCGAGAAAAAACAGCAACTGAAGCAGATGTGGGAAGAGTACTCCAGTCTTCCCGACGCTGAAAAAGAAAAATTGAAGCAGATGGCAGAAGGCCAGATAACAGCCAAGCCAGCCAGACCGGCTCAGTTGCCTGCAGCAACCCCGACGCCCCCCACCTCTTCGATACCTGTGTCGACTGACAACGCGATAGCGGAAGCCGGCAGCAAACAATAATGTTGCTGCCTGGTTTTCCTCGCCCACCTGGGATCGCCAGACGACTCGCCGGAATGTGCTACGAAGCGCTCTTGGTTCTCGCCTTGTTGGCGGCGACGCTTCTATTACCCCATTTGCTTGTCGGCGCTTTTCTGCACCGTGTCGCCGCACCATTTACCCTGTGGATTCAGGTGTTTGCAACACTACTCGTCTATTTCGTCTGGTTCTGGAGCGCGGGAAGGCGCACGCTGGCGATGAAAACCTGGAAAATCCGCATCGTCGCCAGCGACGGTTCCGACCTTCGGCCGGCACAAGCGCTACTGCGCTACCTGCTGTGCTGGCCATCGTTCCTGCTCGGCGGCATCGGCATTCTATGGGGATTCATCGACCGCGACCGTCAATTCCTGCATGACAGACTCGCCGGAACACGGCTAATTGGCGAACGCTGATCAGCGACGCTCCATCCACCAGATCATCCCGGAGGCCGCCAACATGAACAGCGCCGACGGGGCAAGTGCGCTGAGTAGCGGCGACCAACTATTGATGGCGCCAAGATTCGAGAACAAGCCGTTCAGCATGTGGAACAGCACGCCAATCATCACGCCGGAGAAGATTTTCAGGCTGACGCCGCTCACACGGTTGTGGGTATACCCAAAGGGCAAGGCCAGCGCCACCATGACCAACGCAGCCAAGGGATAGATGATTTTCTTCCACAAGGCAATTTCGTACCGCTGCGTTTTCTGAGCGTTCTCGGACAGATGCCGGACATAGGCCGTCAAGTGCAGCAAGGACATGCGCTCCGGTGCGATCATCAACACAGACAAGATATCCGGATTGAGTGTCGACGGCCAAGCCATCGCCGGTTTGCGAAGCACTTCCGAACGCTCGCCATAGAGGACAGTTTGGACCACGTCGGTCAGTTCCCAACCTTTCGACGCCTGCAAACGCCCACCGCGAGCTTCGGTAACCGACTTCAGGCGCGCATTCTTGTCAAAATCGTAGATGCGAATCCCTTCCAACTGATTGTCCGGCAAGACGGAACGCACATTGACAAAACTACGCTCATCCTTAAGCCACAGGCCGCTGCGCAACTCTTGCCCAACCGTCTGCCCGCGCTCTCTTAAGCGAAGTTGCTGCGCCGCTCTCTCACTTGATGGCACCACGGCTTCGCCGATCACGAATATCGCCACGGCGAAAACCAGCGCCACTTGGAACAACACCACCAGCAACCGCCCGGTCGACAACCCTGATGCGCGCAAAACGGTAATTTCGGAATGACGCGCGAGCGCCGACAGCGAGTAAAGCGCGCCAATCAGCACGGCGATTGGCATCAATTCATAGACACGCCCAGGCAACCGCAAACCAACATAGATCAGCGCGTGGTGCCACTGATAATTACCCTGGCCGACATTTTTCACCTCCCCGACCATGTCGAAAAAACTGAACAGGGCCAGGAATCCGGCAAGAACCAGAATGATTGCGGCGGAAACCTCCCGCGCCAGATAACGACGGTAGATTTTCATCGCAAAAACCGTAATACGGACAACACGGCGATCCGCCGGAAAAAGAGCAAGGGCAACAAACCGAGCATTAAGAGATGAACGCCCACCACCCCGACGGCAAAGGAAATCCTGCCACTGGCAACCCAAGCCTGGCTGATCGTCAGGAGATTGTTGTAGAGCAGATAGGCAAACAGGGCGAGCAGCATGTTGGCCGAACGCCCGGCTCTTGGATTGACAAACGACAACGGAATTGCGAGCAACGCCAGAACAACGGCAGAAATGGGAGCGCCGAGCCGCCAGAGCAGTTCCGCCAGATGCCCCGGCTGGCCGCTTCGCATCAGATCCAGCGTCGGCATATTTCCTGGACTGACCTCGACGCCCCGCGATTCCTTCGTCTCGATACGAACCGCATATTTCCCGTACTCGAGAATCCGGAACTCGCGATCGCCCGGCTCGATTTCATAGCGCCGACCGTTCTCGAGCACGACAAAACGATCGCCGTTAGCCGAAAACTCCTGATGACCGGTCGCCGCCATGGTCACACCGACGCGCCGGTTTTGCACGGAACTGACGAAAACGTTCTTGACGTAGCTTTCATCATCGGCTACGGCCTCGACAAAAATAACCCGATCCCCCGAGGACGATTCCTGGAAAGCGCCCGGCGTTGCCTGCCCGGCATCCTTGCGTGTATTCAACGCCCCGCGATATTCGGCACTCTTCGACAGCGCCCAGGGAGAAACGAACAAGGCCAAAGCACCGATAGCGATCACCAACGGGAACATGAAAACCAGTACCGGCCGGATCCACGCACGCAATGACAATCCAGACGAAAACCAGACAACCATTTCCGAGTCGCGGTAGCAGCGCGACAAAGTCAGCAATATCGCGACAAACGAAGACAGCGACAGCAGGGTCGGAATATAGTTAATGGCTGAAAAACCGAGCAGGGCGGCAACCGCTTCAGGGATGATCGAGCCTTGCGCAGCCTCGCCAAGTAAGCGAATCAACTGGGTCGTCACGAGGATAGCAAAGAGCGCCACGAAGACACCGGCCGCCGCTTGGGTGAATTCGCGCCGCGTGGCGCGCTGGAAGATCATGTTTTGACTTTAGCGAAAAACAACGGGGATAATCGACCCCTGACGACAATCCGAGCCATCGAAGGAGCGAAGCGGTGGAATTTAGCATAAAAAGCGCCTCCCTGGACATACAACCGAGCGCCTGCACTGTTGTAGGCGTGTTCGAATCGGGCCTTCTGGCAGGAATCGCGAAGGAACTCGACACAATCTGCGGCAACGCACTAAGCAAGCTCGTCGAAGGCGGCGATTTCGAGGGGCGGTCCGGCACCAGCCTGATGCTGCACCACGTCCCCTCCTGTCCGAGCGAGCGGATTTTGTTGATCGGACTCGGCAAAGCCAAGACATTTCGCGACAAAGACTACTGTGCGGCGATCCGTACCGCCTTCAAGGCGCTACGTGAAAGTGGCGCTGCCGATGCTGCCCTGACACTCACCGCGCTTCCATTACGCAAGCGCAGTGCCGCCTGGAAAATCCGACAGGCAGCGATGATTTCGCAAGAAATCGCCTATCGTTTCGACCGATTCAAGAGCAAGAAAAACGACAAAGTCCCCACGCTAAACAGCGTGGTCCTGCTGGTAGACAGCCGCAAGGAAATTCCCGCGGCAGAATCGGCGTTGGCCCAAGGACTCGCGATCGGCGCCGGCGTCAGCCTCGCACGTGACCTTGGCAACACGCCGGGAAACGTATGCACCCCCGACCACCTGGCCGAGACCGCCCGCCAATTGGCGCTCGAACACTCGCTCGGCTGCGACATACTTGAACGTGCCGAGATTGAAAAACTCGGCATGAACGCATTCCTGTCGGTCGCACGCGGATCGCACCAGCCGTCAAAATTCATCGTTCTGGAGTACAACGGTACCGACAGCGCCAAAAATCGAAAGCCGGTGGTGTTTATCGGCAAGGGCATCACCTTCGATTCGGGCGGCATTTCGCTCAAGCCCGGCGAGGGCATGGACGAAATGAAGTACGACATGTGCGGCGCGGCCAGCGTGCTTGGCGCGCTCAAGGCAGTGGCGCAGATGAAACTCCCGCTGCGACTCGTCATCATTGTTCCGACCACCGAAAACATGCCGGGCGGCAACGCCAGCAAACCGGGGGACATCGTCACATCGATGTCGGGACAAACCATCGAGATCCTCAACACCGACGCAGAAGGCCGACTCATTCTTTGCGACGCGCTGAGTTACGCCGAACGTTTCAAGCCGGATGCCGTCATCGACGTCGCTACGCTCACCGGTGCCTGCGTCATCGCATTAGGCCATGTGGCCAGCGGTCTTTTCGCCAACGACGATGATTTGGCGGACGACCTGCGCAAGGCCGGTGACCATGCCCTTGATCGGGTGTGGCAGTTGCCGCTCTGGGAGGATTATCAGGAACAACTGAAGAGCAATTTTGCCGACATGGCCAACATCGGCGGCCGTCCGGGTGGCAGCATCACCGCGGCGTGTTTTCTCTCGCGCTTTGCCGAAAAATTCGACTGGGCGCATCTCGACATCGCCGGAACTGCGTGGAAATCGGGCGCCGACAAAGGCGCGACCGGACGCCCAGTCCCGCTTCTGGTTCACTATCTGCTCGGCCGCGCGGGGAAACTCGATTGACCCAAGTCTTTTTTTATCACAACGCCACGGATCGGCTCAACGCCGTCGCCGCCCTGATCGGTAAAGCGGCACAGCAAAAAAAAGCGCTGCTGGTGTACGCGCCCGACCCGCAAATTGCCGACGCGATCGACCGGCAACTCTGGGTTCAGCACCCGACCGGTTTCGTTCCACACGTCCGCGCTCAGTCCCCTCTCGCTTCCGAAACCCTTGTCGTCATTGCCGACACGCTTGAACACGCATCTCAAAGTCAGCGGCTGTTCAATCTTTCCCGCGAGATTCCGCCAGGATTTTCCCGATTTGCCAGTCTCATCGAAGTTGTCGGCCAGGATGACGAAGATCGCCTGGCGGGGCGCGAACGCGTGAAGTTCTACAAGGATCGCGGCTATGAAATCCAGTTCATCGACCTCGAGGAGAAACAGCGATGAGCGACACCCTCGACGTGCTTGATCGAACCAACTCATTGATCAGAAGGCGTCGCACCTTCATCGCCGCAAAGCCGGCGGCAACGCCGAGCACACCTCAGACCGCATCACCGATACCCGAAGACGAAGACATTCCAACGCTGACCGATGTCGTTTCGCCAGAGGCCGCCATTTCAGAACCTCGAAGCGAACGCCTCGACGAAACTCAAGTCACGCTTCTCGCTTCGGAAATCGCACACGCCTTCGGAGAACAGCTCGCCAAGTCCCTGCCCACGCTGATCGAAGCAGCCTTGCTGCAAACAGGAAAAGAACTTGGCTCAGGAGTTTCGACGGTCATGGAAAACGCACTGCGCGACTTCCTGTCGCGTCGCCGCCAATTGCACCTGCCTCTCGACGAACAGGCAGAGGACGACCACCGCCAGAACCGCCCGCCAGCCTCCTAGGCCGGCAAAGGCGCCGGGGCCAACGGCGAACGTCCGGAGTAAAGATAGTTTTCGCAGCGATCCACATATTCGCGCATGCTTTTCGGCATCGGGGTACGCGCTCTTGCGATATAAAAAATCAGATCGCGGCCATTACGGATCAACTGCAACCCATCAGAAATATTGTGCTTATGCGGCGGTTCATCCGGTTCGGGATGACGCGGCGCAAAGTTGGCCAGACGCTCCGACGCAGTAACGAGCCGAGCCCAAACGTCGAAGATATTCGGATCGGTCCGCAAAATCTCGGCTTTGATTTTGGCGGCGTCCACCAAATCAACGATGGGGCCCGCGATTCCTTCAAACGCATCAATTCTGGTAAAAGTCTCCACCATCGCCTGCCCGATGCGATCGATATCGCGCATGCTCTGACCGATCTTGATGTAGCGACTTTCGTAGAACTCCTCGATCGGGATCGAGAAGGCACGGAAGGGTTCCCCCCAGAGTTCGTCGATGCCCTCTTCTCCACTTCGGTGCAGCACCGAATGCCCGAGCTCCATCGCCTCCATCAAACACTTGCCGCATTCGCGCATCAATGGATTGCTGCTCTGGATCTCGATCCCGTCTGCTTGCAACTCGACCAGTTTGCGGAAAATATCGGTTGCCCGGTTAAACAGCGCTCCCGCCAACATCGCCGATTTCACTCTACGGCGCGCGGGGTCGTTTTCTTCTTCGAAGCTCTTGCGCGCTTCTGCGAGCCGCGAGCCAGGCACATTCAATCCATGTTCGGTATGATTGAAGAGCCGCCGCGTCAAGGCTTCAATCAGGCGCTTGCGCGCCTCCAGCGTATTGGCGGGAACCGGATAGGTCTTGATCCAGTAGCCGTCGTAGAAGACGCGCTCCTGACCCTCAATAATGCGACGCGTTCCTTCCGGAGGAATATCTTCGGAAGACTCGCCTTGTTTGATGATCGAATCCTGTGTCATGGTCGCGGATTATCTCCTCGATTTCCCTACCGAAGCAAGATCACTCTCTCACCGCCGACATTGCCGGAACCATACGAAAAAGGCAATGTCTTCCCGCCTTACATTGATTACAGATTACCCGCCCAGGTTCCCGATGAACGCCCCCTCGCATCACGACAGACTTCCGCCGGCCGGATTCATGCTGCTTGCAGCGCTTGCGCTTGGATGGGGGCTCAACTGGCCGATCATGAAAATTGTTCTGTCGGAAGTGCCGCCGCTTTACTTTCGTGCCATCAGCCTGATCCTGGGCGGCGGCGGCTTGATTGGCATAGCCCGAGCAAGCGGATACTCGATCGCCATTCCCCCCGGACAATTCAAAGCCGTCGCGCAGTTGTCCCTGTTCAATATCGTCGGCTGGAACGTCTTCGCCATCTATGGCGTATCCCTGCTCCCTTCGGGCCGCGCCGCCCTGCTCGGATTCACCATGCCGGTGTGGGGCGCCATCCTCTCGGTACTGATCCTCGGCGAGCGGCTGAACTTCCGACGCGTGGCAGCACTTATCCTCGGACTTTCCGGCATCGTCGCTCTGATGGGCGGAAGTATTTCCGGATTTCTCGAAGCACCGGCAGGTATCGCCTGCATGTTGGCGGCAGCCTGGAGTTGGGCCTTCGGCATCGTGCTGTTCAAACGCCGGCAGGTCCCTATGCCAACAACGGCCCTAACCGGCTGGACAATGCTTCTCGGCGGGATTCCTCTGCTCATTGCCGCCCTGCCGCTTGAGACAGCCCGTCTTTCTGTTCCGAGTTTCTGGCCGGCCGCGGGCGTCGCTTACAACACGATCATCGCCTTCATGTTCTGTTACTGGGCATGGAACAAGATCGTGCTGATGGTCCCGGTGTCCGTCTCTTCATTATCATCGCTAGCGACACCGCTGATCGGCGTCATCAGCGGTATGCTCATCCTCGGCGAGCCCATCGGAGCGCAGGAACTCATTGCTGCGGCACTCATCTTGTCCGCTGTTGCGACCGTTTCAATCCGACGCTAAGCCACACTCAGGCAACTGCCAGCGTCCTGTCTCCAAACTGGCAAATGCGATTGCGACCGCTCCGCTTCGCCTCATATAAAGCCTTATCGGCATCTGCGAGCGGCGAATCGATATTCGCCACGACACCTGAAAATGGCGCCACACCGATCGACACCGTAACATTCAACACTTCCCCTCCCTCCAATGGCAAGACAAGTTGCTCCACTGCTTTCCGCAACCGCTCAGCCACCTCAACCGCCAAGGGCAAATCAGTTTCCGGCAAGAATACGGCGAACTCCTCCCCGCCAAGGCGACCGACGAAATCGGTTTCGCGCAGTGCGGTAGCGAACAACTGGCCTAGTTCACGAAGAACACGGTCGCCCATCTGGTGACCAAACGAGTCATTGACCCCCTTGAACTTATCAACATCAACCATCATGACCGATGTCATACTGGAGTAGCGGATGGCGCGCGCCAGTTCCCGCTCGGCCAGTGCCATGAACTGGCGACGCGTGTAAGTGCCGGTCAACGTATCAATCTGAGCCAATCGCTCCAGCTGATTCTCGATCGCTTTTCGATCGCTGATATCCTGGACAGTACCGAAAACGACGCGATGTGCCGCGTCAAAAGTCGCCAGGGAACGCACGTCCTTGACTTGCCCGCTATCGACTGCGCGGATTTTGAATTCCATGTCAAACGGCACTTGCTGCCTTATCAACCGGATCATTGCCCGATCAAGCATTTCGCGATACTCGGGAAGCGGAAATTTCTTGAGACCGTCATAATCCATCTGTGCGACGGCAATGCCATAGATGCGCGCGGCACCCTCGGAGCCAAGCACCCTATTCGTGTCGAGGTGCAACTCCCAATTCCCCGCACGTGACGCCAATTCAGCACGAACCAGACGGGCTTCACTGACCCGAGCCGCCGCCTCCGAACAACGGGTTCGTTCTATATCAGCCTCCAGCGCCGTGTGCAGGCGGCGATTAACCATTAGCACCAAGCTGGAGGTCAGTGCGAACAATAGAAATTGATAGACAAGCAGTGAAAATGCGTCGTAATACCCCGCTTTGAAATAGTCGTTAGGTACCGGCAAAAATGCATAGGAAATAATCTTGCCGCAGTTGAGCAAGCAATAAAGACTCATCAGCCACCCGACCGGAGCCGTTCCGGGATAACGATCAGCGGGGACCCGGTACAACATGACCCAAGCGCACTGCGCACATATGAGTGCGAAAAAGGCGGAAACGTTAATATTCCGGAGCATAATATTTGGCTCTTCATATCCATACGTCACATAACTCTGGATCGCCAGAAAAATAGTTAGTGCACTCAAGTGATAGAGCTGCGATATAACCCTCCCCACGTACCGACTCAATCCTTCATAAAACTGAAGGGCCCCTAAAATCAGTAACACACTACTACCCATATAGGATATGACGTCCGGGACAACTCCGCGCGCAACGATCGAAGCCAACGCGATACTCTCCAGATACATTGTCCTGAGCCAATAGACTGTTTCCGGAAAGCGCGCTCGGTTGTATTGCCATAGCATCAGCAGTACGCCGAAACAAACGAATGAACTGACGACGTTCCCCATCAGCAGGGTACGCATATCCAGTAAATTGATAGGATGCATGCGTCAATTATCTAAAAAGAAACTCGTTGTTAAGCGCCTCGACTTAAATTTGACAATGCCTTTAGCATTGAACAGGCCTAAATTGCGACACGCTCCTGATGAGGCGAATGCTCTCGTTCCAATGGATCTGAGAAATGCCGCGCGATATCACTGAACCGATCTGAGATTTCCAGCATCGCGTCGAGAATATCCGGATCAAAATGTCGTCCCCGTTGTTCGACCATCAACTCGATAGCCTTGTCCTGGGAAAACGCCCTCTTGTAAATACGAGGAGAAATCAACGCATCGTAAACATCGGCAACCGCCATTAATCGTGCGCTGACCGGAATTTCATCACCTGCCAGCCCTTGCGGATACCCGCTTCCATCCCAGCGTTCGTGGTGGAACATCGCGATTTCTGCAGCGACCTCGAAAAAACTATCTTCGGCCTCGCCATAATCCTGAGCCGCCCTCGCGATCGCCCGACTTCCCGCGGCGCAATGACGTTGCATGATTTCCCACTCGGCCGGTAGCAAACCGCCCGGCTTGAGTAGAATCGCGTCCGGAACAGACACCTTCCCAACATCATGAAGCGGTGCCGATTTGTACAGAACATTGATGTAATCGTCATTGAGAACGGCGCTGAACCTGCGATTCCAACGCAACCTCTCGGCTAGAATCTTGACGTAATTCTGCGTTCTCTGAATATGGTTTCCGGTTTCGTGATCACGCGCCTCGGCAAGCGCACAAAATGCCGTGATGATAGAAGTCTGGGCCGCGATGAGCTTGTGATCCCGCCGCATCACCTCTTTGGTTCGCTCGAATACGAGGATCTCCAATTCTTCGTTTTGACGTTTCAGGGCACGCTGCGATTGCGCAAACAGGAGATGATTCTTGACACGCGCACGCAACACCGGTGGTGAGATCGGCTTGGCGATGAAATCGTCGGCGCCCAAAGACAACCCGAACTCTTCATCGTGCGGACTCGCCAAACTGGTAAGAAACACAATCGGCGTATCACGCGTCATCCGCAGTTCACGCAGTTGACGACAAACGTCGTAGCCATCAAGCTCAGGCATCATGACGTCCAGCAGGATGATATCCGCCGGATAGCTCTGCGCCAGCGCTACGCCCTCGATGCCGCTCGTTGCAAAGCTCAGATCGTAATCTGGACTCAGAACCCCGTCCAAAAACTCTATGACGCCGGGTGAGTCATCGATAATCAGGATACGCGAACGACTATTGTCCTTCATGCTCCCGACCCCCACGGCGGTATTAAAAACAGCTCATCCAGCAGCGACAACGCCGTTTCATAATGCAACTCCCGTATGGCATCGGCAATTTCACGTATCTCCTGCAGACCAGGATTGCCTCGGAAGGAGGTTTCCAGTTCGCTCACAACCCGCCGCGCGGCAAGATTTCGTGATCGCAGCAAGTCACGCAATATTTCGAGTTGTGCCTCAGCCTGGGCGATGCTAAGAGGAATAATCTTCGCCTTCTCGTCATCGTCTTGACCAGCATCTTCTGCCGCGAACACCCCAGCCCCCAGCAATTCGACGATTTTCTCCACTTGCTGTGCAAGATCGTCCAATAATCGATGAAGTGCCAAAACGGAATCACCCGCCTTGATCCGACACCCAAGATGGTCTGCCGCCGCACGAACCGCATCAATCCCGAGATTCGCGGCTTCACCCTTCAGGTTATGAGCTTCCAGAAATATCGCCTCGATGTCATTGGCGACATGTAGTGCTCTCAGTTTGGCTGATGTGCCAGAATGCCGCTCGGAGAAAGACTGCAGGAGACGCTTGTACAAAGCGAGATTCCCCATGATCCTGGCCAATCCGAATCTGACCGAGATACCTGGCAAGTGATGTTCGATAGCTTCGATTTCCGCCTCATCCCCCTGATTTGACGGCTCATCCAGCGCTATTTTGGCCGCCCCCCCATGTACTTGACTCATCGTTGAGAGCCACTTCAGCAGGGTTTCTGCAAGATTCTTGGGCTCTAC
This sequence comes from Propionivibrio dicarboxylicus, assembly GCF_900099695.1. Classification (GTDB taxonomy): domain Bacteria; phylum Pseudomonadota; class Gammaproteobacteria; order Burkholderiales; family Rhodocyclaceae; genus Propionivibrio; species Propionivibrio dicarboxylicus. The sequence continues at coordinate 286,133 of NZ_FNCY01000003.1, forward strand.
GGGTTTCGCGATGTGATCATTCATTCCCGCATTCAGGCTATCCCTGCGATCTTGAGCCATTGCTGCAGCCGTCATCGCAATAACAGGCAATTTCACACCTTGGGGCAAGGTGCGGATTCGCTGTGTCGCCTCAAAGCCATCCATGACCGGCATATGCAAATCCATTAGGACCAGATCGAAAGACCCGTGTGCAACCCGGTCAACGGCCTGCTGTCCGTCACTTGCAACGGTGACTTGCAAACCGTTTTTCTCGAGAAATTCTCGTGCGACCTGCTGGTTGATTTCATTGTCCTCAACGAGAAGAATCGACGCGCCACGAACGGCATCAAGACCAAACCCCTTGAGTCCAGCAGACTCCTCTACCTGAATACGCGGCAGACTATCCTCGTGCTGCATGCTGAGCAGGGCGTCAAACAACACTGAAGGTGTCACTGGCTTATTCAGAACGGCATCCACATTCAGTTCGCCACTTTCCGCTTTCCACTCGTCACGACTGTAGGCCGTCACCATGATCACCGTAGGCGGCCTCCCTCCTTGATCCCTGCTGGAAGTCGTATCGATCGAGTTGGCAAGCTCGATGCCATCCATACCGGGCATCCGCCAATCAAGCAGAACGAGATCAAATGGGACGCCTCGCTCCCGTGCTTCACAAAATAGCCGGAACCCCTCTTCGCCAGACGGTGCCGTCGTCACAGGGAAATTCCACTTTTCCAGCAAGGTTCGCATGATGATCAGCGACGTTTCCTGATCGTCAACGACCAGCGTCCGTTTCGGCATCAAATCTTGAAGACGTCTCTCCGACTGTCGCTCGGTCTCAATCGACGACAACACCCCCAAGCGAACCGTAAAGGAAAAAGTGCTGCCAACGCCGGGGGCGCTGGAGACTGCAATCTGCCCTCCCATCAATTCCACAAGACGCTTGCTGATTGCCAAACCCAGGCCGGTTCCTCCAAATTTCCGGGTAACTGTCGTATCGGCCTGAACAAACGGCTGGAATAGCTTCTTGGCGTCTTCCGCGGCGATCCCTATCCCAGTATCCCGAACTGAGAAGCGTAGAAAAACCGTTTCCCGCGTTCTCTCGGCGATATCGACCTTAAGGTGAACCTCGCCACGTTGCGTAAACTTGACGGCATTTCCGACCAGATTGTTGATCACTTGACTGAGTCTCAACGGATCCCCAACGACCCAGCGGGGAGCATCCGGATCCATGTCAATGAAGAGCTCCAGCCCTTTTTCGTCGGCTCGGAAGGAAAACAGATCGCTCGTCGCCAACAAAACTTCCTCGAGCATAAAATCCGTCGCTTCAAGTTCTATACGACTGGCCTCAATCTTTGAATAGTCGAGGATATCGTTGAGCAGGCTCAAGAGCGCGCGCGACGACGTCAGCACTTTGTCAAGATAATCGCGCTGCTGCCCGTTCAGGTGCGTATCCAGCGCCAATTGCGTGAGTCCGATGATGCCATTCATCGGCGTCCGGATTTCATGACTCATATTGGCGAGAAAATCGGATTTGGCCATATTGGCGGCATCGGCAACCACACGCGCTTCTTCGAGTTCGGCAGTGCGATCCTGAACCAGTTGTTCCAGATGTTCCCGGTACCCGTCGAGTTCAGCTTCGGCCTTTCGCCGTTCGCCGACCTCCACTTGCAGGGAACCAATCGCGAGCATGCGTTCCTTGTCGTTTCGCACGATCATCCGCGAAGTGAGAATGCCGACAGCAAGGATAGATCCTGCGGCAACAAGTGCGGCCAGCAGCAAGCCCAGGCGACTCAAGTCAAACTGACGATCGATTTTTTCAGCGGCAATGCCTGTCCGCTGACCATTGATATCCGTTAGTCTCCGGATGATGAGTGCCAACCGCTTGTCGGCCTCCCCCTGTACCGCCAGTTTAAGCCCCGCACTGGGAACCCCCGATTCGCGCAGCTGAATGATCTTGCGAATATCATTTCTGTACTGTGCGATGCAGTCTCGGGCGTTTGCCAGCAAACCTTGTTCGAATTCGTCGATGACACCGCTCTCGGCATAGGCGTCCAGCAACGCCGACAACTCAAGCATTTCACTGTTAAACCGACGCGCGTCATTGCCGCCTTCAAGAACGTAATTGTTGAAATACAGGGCCGCATACCCCAACTGCAGCGAGGCCTTCAACATAATTTCATAGCGTTTGTTGGCAACGGTCGATGCATCACGCCACTGCGCGGTCAATTGAGACAGCATCGCAAACGACAGCACCACCACCGCAATCACGGCGACAAGGGCCGCACCAAAGCCGTTCACGAGCACATTTCTGATCTTCATGGAGAACTCCTTGCCTCGTTGATCAGAAGACGAACGAAATCTCCGATCCCGCTTTCAAGCCATTTTTCATATATTTTCGACGTCGCCGCGACAAACGAGGCATGATCAACCCGGTCGACCTTCACGCCATGGGCAACGATCGTCTTCAAGGCATTGACTTCCTCACTGGCAACCAATGTCCGGTGATATCGCGCCGCCTCTTGTGCTGCCTGCTCAACGATGCCCCGACCTGTTACCGATAAACGATCGCGTGCCGACTTCGTCATCAGAAATACAAAAATGGAATATTTCTGACCGATCAGAGACAAGTATTTTTGCACTTCGTAGAACTTCATCGCTGCTACATTGAGCACCGGATTCTCCTGTCCATCGACGACTCGGAGCCGCAAAGCCTCGTAGAGATCCGAAAAATTCAGTATCCGAACTTCAGCATCGAGCGCAGTAAATACGTCAATGGCAAGCGGATCAGGGGGGATGCGTATACGCAAGCCAGCGACATCAGCAGGCTTGCGTACCGGGCGCACGGAATTGGTCAAATGACGCACCTCGATGTCCCAGTAACTCAGCGCAACAAATCCCTGATTCGCAAGTTTATCCACGAACCGGCGACCGCTCTCACCTTCGAGAACGCGCCAAGCCTTTTCTTTCGAACCAAACAGGAATGGCAAACCAAAAGCTGCCGCTTCGGGCACGACCTCTGTGATAACCCCCTGGCTCAGCACTGAAAGGTCCAAAGTTCCGTTGCGCAGACTCTGGAAGATGGCGGACTGGTTACCTGCCTCGGCATCCTCATACACTTTCACCCGCAGGCGACCCTGGCTTCGCGAACCGACCAGATCCGAGAAAAGCGACAAGGCTTTTGCCGTTGGATGACTGGGGGGATAGATATGCGCCAGATTCAGCACCGTCACATCTGTCGCCTGAGCACAGGTGGCAGCCAACATTACGCCCATGCCCCATGCGGCCGCCTTCGCGGACCAAGGTTTGCGCGTCAGCGACACAACCATCGCGGCGCAACGCAGAGCGCTTATCATTACGCGAAGGAGAATTGGCAATGCGGCTTTTCGACGTTTCACAGTCACCTCCGTCGTTTCACGCGAGGACACTACGACAAAGGCACAAAAGTCAGTGTGATTTATTACTCATTTTTCTTCTAAAAATTTCACACATTTCGACAAACGTCGTTATTTCAGACAGGAAATAAGAGCACACAAACCGTACAACACAATCCATCCAATCCTGGTTTATGCGCACATGCATGGTTTATGACGTGCATTTTTTACATTTTTTGTACAAATATAACAATTGTAAAAAATAGACTCATCGGTACTGTCCGGGCAAAAAAAATCGCCCGCAAAAGCGGGCGATTCAACGCAGTATTCCGAAATAATTATTGCCAGCCCATCTTCTCTCAGCAACGTTCCCAAATCGTGGTGATGCCCTGGCCGCCGCCAATGCACATGGTGGCCAGGCCGTAGCGCGCATTGACGCGCTGCATCTCGTGCAGAAGCTTGGTGACGATCACCGCGCCGGTCGCGCCGACCGGGTGGCCCAGCGCAATCGCGCCGCCGTTCGGGTTCGTCTTCACCGGATCGAGGCCCAGACCCTTGCCCACCGCGATCGCCTGCGCCGCAAACGCTTCGTTCGCTTCGATCACGTCGATCTGGTCGAGCGTCAGACCGGCACGCTTCAACGCCGCCTGCGTCGACGGAATCGGCCCGTCGCCCATGAGACTCGCTTCAACCCCCGACACCGCGTACGACACCAGTCGCGCCAACGGCTTCTGCCCGCTCCGGCCTGCAGCCGCGTCGCCCGCCAACACCAGAAATGCCGCCCCGTCGTTGATCCCGGAAGCATTGCCCGCCGTCACCGAGCCGTCCTTCTTGAATGCCGGCTTCATTTTCGCCAGCGCTTCCAGCGTCGTCGCCCGCGGATGCTCGTCGGTGTCGAACACCACTTCGCCCTTGCGCGTCTTCAGCGTCACCGGCACGATCTGCGACTTGAAACGCCCTTCGGCAATCGCCTTGGCCGCGCGTACCTGCGATTCCAGCGCGAAGGCATCCTGCTCCTCGCGGCTGATGCCCCACTTGGCCGCCTGATTCTCGGCTGTCATACCCATGTGGCCGGCCCCGAACGGGTCGGTCAGCACCGCCACCATCATGTCGACCATCGTCGTGTCGCCCATGCGTGCGCCGCTGCGCATCGCCGTCGACAGGTAGCCGCCGGCCGACATCACTTCGACGCCGCCGCCCAGCCCGATCTCGGCGTCGCCGAGCAGGATGTTCTGCGACACGTTGATGATCGCCTGCATCGCCGAGCCGCACAGCCGGTTACAGGCCATCACCGTCGATTCCATCGCCATGCCGGCGCCGATCGTCACCCGACGCGGCACGTACGGGAAGCTGAAGCCACACGGGATGACGTTGCCGACAACGGCGTAGCTCGCCTGTTTCGGATCGACACCGGCCCGCGCGAAGGCTTCCTTCGCCACCAGGCTGCCCAGTTCTTCCGGCGCCAGTCCGCCCAACGATCCGCCAAAACTGCCGACCGGCGACCGGACGGCGCTCAATGCAAATACTTCCTTGCTCATG